>CAWFFB010000031.1:0-86999 GCA_963814975.1 uncultured Acidobacteriota bacterium
AGCCAGTTCAGACGGGTTCGATCCCCGTAGCCCGCTCCACCTAAATCATTCTCGCTGCCGTATTTCGATCACGGCTGGAGCGCAGTTTCGTTGCCACCATGTTGCCGTAGCCGGACATGACTGTGCCGCGATTCCAGCATCCGAATCGCGACTTCGGTCGCCGCCGCTCAGGGTGCCGATCTCATTTGAACGGCCTCTTGTCGAAAGACCACCCGCCGCTTAAGCAAGACCCAAGTGTAGACACACTCTATGCGACCCGCCCCGGCCGGACAGAACCCGCTAAATAAAGTAGACGGTCCTCGCACGATGAGCCGACGCGACATAAGGCCTGAGGCCACTGTGTAGGTGCGTCGCCACAGGCAGGCTCTCGGCCTGGTCATGTTCCAGCGACGGCGCCGCCGAGCGACGAGGAGCGCTGCGCTTCGCGGCGCAGCGGCTGCCGCTGCCAGTACGTCAGGGATCGCCACAGCCACTCCGCCGGTCCGAAGCGGTAGCGCGCGAGCCACACCGGGCTCAGAGCAAGCTGGACCGCCCAGATCGTGAGGACGACCGCCAATTGCTCGGCGTAGTCGAACTGTCCAGCCAGGCCGAATCCCCAGCCCAGGAAAAGCACGGACGCGACGATGCTGTGGAGGAGGTAGTTGGTCAGCGCCATCTGCCCGACGGCGGCGAGGGCCCTTCGCAGGCCGCTCAACGCGCCGTGCTTGACCGCGAGGATGATCAGAGCGGCATAACCTATCGAAACGAAAATCGCGCCCGCGTAGTTCCAGAGGTCGAGAATGATGCGTTCAGGCAAGGCGAAGCCGGCGCGATCAAGTTCGAGCGCGCCGTACGTGCAGAGCGCCAGTCCGATCGGAAGACAGAACGACGCGGTCAGGGCGTACGTCTTGGTCGGGCGGCTGCCGTCCAGGAATCCCCACTTGTACAACGCCATCCCCAGGAGCATCATGCCGCTGCAGCGCCAGAGAAAGAACGTCAGGAAGATCACGGTCTGGAACAGGAATACGATCGGCGCGTGATTCGCGACCGTTTCGGTGTACGGCCCGAGCATCCATCCGACATGCTGGCGCGACTGCTCGGGCGTTGGCATCATGATGGCGGCTTCCTGCGCCCGTTCGGCCTCGCTCATCCCTTCCCAGCCTAGGCCGTGTGCAACGGTCAGCGCGGCGCCGATGGCCAGCACGGCGATCGACCCCGCCAGCAGCGCGCCGGGAGCCAGCCGGCGCACCCACCAGAGGATCAACATGCCGCAGAGCGCGTAGGGGACGAGGATGTCGCCGCCCCAGATGAAGTAGGCGTGCACGAGGCCGATGACCAGCAGCCAGCCCATGCGCCGGAACCACAGGCCGCGCGGGGGCTGGCCCGACGCCGTGAGCTTCGCGGAGTAGAGCAGCACGCTTGCACCAAAGAGCATCGAGAACAGGCCCATCATCTTGAGGTCGGACACCACGTTCGTGAAGAGGTACGCGAGACGGCTGGCGCCCAGTACTCGAACACCGCAGCGGGATACATATACGCGCTGAGGGGCGCGGCCATGCCGCGGATGTTCATCGTCAGGATGCCCAGAAGCGCGAAGCCCCGCAGCACGTCGAGGGTCTCGATGCGATCCTGGCTGGAAACTGGGCTGGGATGAGACATGGGTTACCTCCGGATGCTTGCGGATGTTATCTCAATCCTCCAGGCGGTAACGAATGAGAAGACGGAAGATGCGTTCGTCGGACGCCTGCGCGATGAAGCGCAAAGGGCGACACCACCGCCGCCTTCGATAGCTTTCACCTATGCCGAGAATGCACGGTTCGCCGGACAGGGCCATCGCCGCGCGGCCGTGCCGCTCGGAATGCCGACTATGCCCTTCATGAGAGAAGATGTTGCTGCCTTCCAGCGTGAAGCAGTTCGGACCCCGAGAGCCGAACGACGGGCCGCGGACGGTCTTGGAACTCCTGCCGGGAGAGCCCTCACGTGGTGAGCCTGCCCGCGACGAGATCGGCGAACCAAGAGGACACAAGCATTACATCAGAGTCGAACCGACGGGGGGGCAACGCTCCGGAGATGGTTACACGCTCGGCACAGAAACCAAGACAAACGACTGGAAGGCTGCGTCGCGTGGGTCGTTTTCCCTGAGCAAGGCAGGCCGGAGATCAAATGCGCAGTGGCCATCTCGTTCCTTTATCCGTGTGCGCCTAGACAGTATGGCTGTCACGACGGCTCGTCAGTAGAAAGTGACCGACCGTCCTCGAGTTCTCGTGGATTATGCGGAGCGTCTGTTCAACGGCGCACAGCACCACACGCGAGGAGGTCGGTCATGGGGAAACGTAACATGTTTGTCGGGCTGGATGTCCACAAAGACACGATCGACGTGTCCATCGCGGAGGGCAACCGCCGGGGCGAGGTCCGTCACTACGGCGTGATTGCGAGTGATCTCGAGCCGCTCGATAAAGTCGTGCGCGCGTTGCGCGCGCCAGATCGGACCCTGCATTTTGTGGACGAGGCATAGTGGGCGGTACCGCAGGCCTCCATCACCAGGTGCGCCGCCGGCTGGCTCGCGAGGAACCGCTCGAATTGCGGTCGGGTCAGTCGGCGCCGGCCGATGATTCGCCAGGCCGCGTTGGCCAGGGCGAGCTCGAAGACACTGTTAGGCGCCTGCTCCCAAGAGCACCCGCGCCTTCAAGTATTGGACCCTTCGACTTACGCTTTACAGGCGCGGCCGGATCCAGATCGTGCTCGTTGAGCAGGTGCCACTTCGTGAACCCGCCCACCTGCTCACCTACCGTCACGAATCGCAGCGGGCAGGGTCCAACGCTCCTCACGTTGAGGATGAATAATGCGGTAGTAATACAGAAGGGCAACAGCCACTACTATCAGTGAGGCCGCGATGCCAGATGGGGTGTCGATGAAGGACTGATATAGCAGGCCGAGCGTAGCGACAATGAGCGCGAGTCGCGGAAGAGGCCACAAGGGCATGCGGTATCCACTGTCTTGCTGGTGGCTTCCGGCTCTTACCAGCAGTGCCGAGACACCTACCGTGCCGAAATTAATAATCCCCCTGGCCGGCTGTCGCCGTGAGCAGCCAGCGAAGCGGAACGAACGACATCGCCACCGCTGCGGCGCCAATTGCAAGGGTGGCCGCGACCGGTGTCCGAAACCGGACATGAACACTCGCGAGCAGTCGATCGACGGCATCGGGCCACGAGCGGTCCCGCGCGGATGCGAAGAGAATGCGAGCCCATACGTTGATCACGACCACCATGGCATTGATGATCGCCACCGCAATGCCAAGATTCATCGCCGCACTTAGACCCGAGCCGCCGCGTTCCCGAACGAACTGGCTGATGGGCGATGCCGCCGTCATGAGCCCAGTAAGCGAACCGGCGCCAATGATGACGGCGGCCAAAGGCACGACCTGAATCACAACAAGAGCCGCCAGTGAGGCCAGGATGGCACGACTCAACTGTCGACCCGAACCGGTAGTCTCCTCCGCGAAGTACACGACGTTTTGGAAACCGCCCAGCATCAGGACCGCGAGAGGAACCAATGGCAGTAGTGTCGGCCACTCGCCGGCCGTGAGGGCGCCGGCCGGGTCGACCCTTTGCTGGGAGGCGAGCACCTCTATCCCCCGACTGGGATGCGCCAGGCCAAGTACTGTCAGCACCAGGAGCACCAGCAGCTCGATGCCGAGGAATCCGCCGGCGATCCAAGAGTTGGCGCGGACGCTGAGCGTTGCAATGACGGTCGCGAAGACGAGGGCCAACACGGCCGTGCCCGTTCCCGATAGAGCCGGCCATACGACCACGATAGACTCGGCGGCGCCCGCGCCGAGGATTGCGCCCACCGCCGGACCAGCGACGATCGTCAGCAGAAGCAGCGCAAAGCCGACAGGCCTTCCGAGGATACGCGCTGCCCACGTGTACTCCCCTCCGGCGATGGGATAGGTGGCCGCAAGCTCTCCGTAGCAAATCGCCGCGCACGCCGCCACCGCCGCGGCCGTCAGCATCGCCAAGACTGAAGCGCCGCCCAGCGCGGCGATCAGCACCGGCGCCATGATGAACACGCTGCTACCGGGAGACGCCGAAGAGACCGCCAGGAAGACGCTCTCCGCGACGCTCAATGAGCGCGACAGTTCCTGACTGTACGCACCAGCACGGCCCTCGGTAGCAGTCGCCTCGATCGGTTCCCAATCGTTCATAGGCTCAGTCACGACCGGTAATCGTTTCGGCGCCTAACGAAAAGGGGTTCATCCGCATTGCTCCGATGATCGGTGTGAGCACCAACGCGGGCTCTGTGCGGATAAACCCGGTTGGACTGAACCGCGTGGCCTGTACTGTCGCGACGCTATGGGGATTGTAAGGCTGCGGGGGCGTGACGCGATGCCACTTTCGATCGACACCCCTGGGGCGTGGACGAGGGCTGGTGTCGCGAAGCCGGCCAACTGTCTATCATCGTGCCCCGGCGGATGGTCGATCTCATCTCCCAAGACCGGGCGAGGCAGAGCCCGATCGACCGGACGCGCGTCCGCCGTGGTCGACCGGAGGTGAAAGTCGACGGGGTCATGAGGTGTCCACGGGTGGAGACCCACGCACGAGGATCGCGGTGATCGGCATCCGGCCCTCGCCACACACGGGACAGCGCAACAGGTCGACGCCGGTGAGCCGGTATAGCAGTCCGGCGACCGATTCGGGCGGGGCGTCCTCGATCGGCGGGGCTGCGAGGAGCGCCCGGCACTGAGTCAACGTGCGTCGACGCGTGCGATTCGCGAGCAGGCCGAAGTGGCGAATGCGCATGAAGCCGCTCGGCACCACGTGCAGGAGAAAGCGGCGAAGGAATTCGTCGGCCTCAAGCGTCATCACCTTCACGCGGTCGTGGTCGGCATAGTCCTTCCACCGAAACCGCACGTGGCCGTCATGATGATCGAGGAGCCGATCATTGGAGAGCGCGACGCGGTGGGTGTACCGACCGAGGTAGTCGAGCACCTGTTGGGGACCGGCGAAGGGCCGCTTCGCATACACGATCCAGTGGACCGCTCGAAGGCGACGGAGGAACGCCGTGAAGGCGGGGCGGTCAGCCAGATCGGCGGTGCCCGCTGCGAAGGTCAACTGGCCCGCGTCGAACGCCCGTTGTAGGCCGGCAAGATATTTCGCGCGAAAGACGATGGACAGGGCCCGGACGGGAAACAAGAACGTGGACCGACCGGCGATCCACCGTGATCGGTCAGCCGCCAAGGCGCCGCCGGTGACCAGACAGTGCAGATGTAGATGCTGAGCGAGGGTTTGTCCCCACGTATGCAGCATCGCGGTAATCCCGATCGTACCGCCGAGATGCCGGGGATCGCGCCCGAAGGTGAGGAGGGTATCGGCGGCCGCCCGGAAGAGGAGCGTGTACATCACGCGCGGATTTCCCTGCGCGAGGGCGTTAAAGGCATGCGGGAGCGTGAAGACGACGTGGAAGTACAAAATAGGCAACAGGTCGGCGCGCCGTGCCACGAGCCACCGTTCTTGGGTGAGCGTGGCACTTCGGGCAATGGCGATTGCGGCACGAGTTGTACGTGATGCGCACCCGAGCGGTCAACCCACAGGGGACTCAACACCGGCCTCAGTCAACTGTCGCTCTTCTCGGTCACTACACCGCGAGCACGCGTGTGTTGAACCGTCGACTGTAGACAAAGCCTCAGAGGTCAGTTTGGCGGCTCAAGTCCGATCACGCTGTCAACCCACGCTGTGGCTGCCGCTTCAGACATATCCGGCTTGAGTGTGATCGCATTTCGAATCAAACGTGACCGATAGTGGAGCACGGTCTTCTTGGTCTTCCCGAGGCTGGTCACGAGTTGCCTGAGTCTTCGCTCCCACTCGGCAGCTTCGCGGATCCTTGCGAGGTCGTCCATGTCGTGCGCGAACCGTTCCTCGTCCTTTAGACGTTCGTCGTAGTCTGACATGCCAGTTCCCCCCGGAGACTAAAGGATTTCTTCCAATCCAAGCCGTGTCACGCGCTGGCTGTCTCGCCGGGATCGAGCGGGCTGTGAAAATCCGGCGGCTTCTCCGGAAACCCCTCGACGTTGCAGCGCGGACAGGGGTCGCCCGGTCCTCGACAGTCGTCGTGCGGCCACGGCGATCCGGATGCGCCTCACAGATCCAGCGGGGGCGCTGACATTGATCGCGCGCGTCGCCCATCACGCGCTGCCTTTCCCATCCGCTTTATCAACCCAAATCTTCGTCATAATGCTGCCGGGGTCAGGTAACCCTAACACTTGCGACGAGCATCACGTCATTTGTTGTGGTCGATTGTTTGGGCTTGGACCCTAACATTGCCGCCACGGCCTCGATGAGCATCGATCACACATTGCATATCAGCACCCGCCGGCTGCGTCACCGCCGTGCTTCCGCCGTGGTCGGCGTCCGAGGCGCGGGCGCACACGGTACAGTGGCGGACGAAGGGCGGAACGCGATCGAGAAAGGTGGTGGGGAGGGTTGGACGTCGTTACGACGCTCACTTGGTTCGACAACTTTTCGCAAAGCAGAAGGCAACCTGCGGTGTGACACGCGTCGATGTGTCATTCAAGCGCGACGCAGTCGTCACGGTCATTGACATGAAGCTGACGTGCCCGATGTGCGGCCACAGCATCAAAGGCTCCATCCAGGAACACGATATGCCACAGGTCGTGGCACTTCTCGTGACGCACATTGACTCTCAATCTGTGGGCTGCCGGTTCCCCCAGGACGAGCACTGATGTGCCCCAACGGTGTGAAACCCCTGCATGGGCGCCGGACACCCGTGCGGCCGTGACGGCATCCCGCAGGATAATGTCGCAGGTGACGATGAGCCGGGAGGATGTTACAGCGCCACGGGCCGTCCTGTCCGAGCGTGATCTCGTCCACTCAGACCCGGAAAGCCACGCCTACGGACGGACACGTCGGCGCGCAGATTGCTGAACCGATAATCGCCGTCAGGCGTCATGAACGAGGTGAGTGATGGGAGCGCGTGCCACATGGAAGGGCTTTCTCAAGATCAGCTTGGTCAACATCCCCATCAAGGTATTTCCGGCCACCGAATCGAGTGGGTCCATCTCATTTAATCAGCTTCATGGCGAGTGCCAGACCCGTATTCAACAGAAACGCTGGTGTCCCACCTGTGACCGAGAGGTCCCGCACGACGAACTCGTGAAGGGTTACGAGTTTGAGAAGGGGCGATACGTCATCGTGTCTGCCGAAGACATCGACGCCGTTCGGCCCGAGTCGACGAGGGTGATCGATCTGGTTCAGTTCGCCGACGAGTCGGAGTTCGATCCCATGTACGTGGAGCGCGCGTACTACCTGGCGCCTGATGGCAAGACGGGGAGTGACGCGTTTGCCGTCATGCGCGAGGGGATGCAGGGAAAGATTGGCATCGGCAAGCTGGCGCTCTACGGCCGGGAATACTTGGTGGCCGTGAAGCCCAAGGGCCGCGGCATGGTGATGTACACGCTGCACCACGCCGGAGAGCTTCGCACGATGGAGGGCATCGATGAGCTGAACAGCGTGCCCGACGACGGTGAAACCACAAGAGATCAACCTGGCGCGCCAAGTGATCGACACGTTCAATGCGCCGCTCGATCTCGCCAACTATCATGACGAGTACGTCGAAGGCTTACAGAAGGTGATCGAGGCAAAAGATTGCCGGTCAGGAGATCGTGGCGCCCTCGGAGCCTACCGCCCCGCGGGTCGTCAACCTGATGGACGCCCTGAAGAAAAGCCTGGACACGGTCAGCGCAGGCAAGAAGAAACCGCGAAGGCCAGCGTTGGAAAGTCCGAATCCAAACGGTCACGTAAGGCCAGCTAATCCTTTGTGGTGGTTCGGCAAGATCGAGTCGAGACGAGACAGCCGCTGATCATGTTCACGGTACGATTCACCAGATTTCAAATGGCGGGGTCGCTTTGACCGACTGGCAGGAGCCGCATTTATCGCTCGGGCGTAGGTCGGGGTTATAGGCACCGACGTTTCTCGCCGAGGTTCAGAGGGGGAAAGGCTATTCACCGACCGTTTGTTGAACCTAGCCTCGCCAACCCCTCATTTGCCCCGGCTTCCCTACCAAGAAAACGAAAGCGCCTACCGCGTTCGACGAGCAACGCCCGCTGGCTCGGGGTGAGGGGCTTGCGCGGCGCTTCGATCCCAGTATCAGGCAGAACACGCGTCGAGTCGAGCCGGCATCGCGGCCGAGAGCGCGAGGCCGCCGGCCAGGCAGATGCCATAGCCCAGGCTGCCGGTGGCGAAGAGGATGTCGTCGATGCCGGCGGCTGGCGGCAGTGGAGCGCCGCGAGCAAGCTTTAACGCACGTTCACGGGTTCCCTTGCACGCTCACTCACGCTCATCGCGATGGTGATCGGTGGCCTGATGTTCATGTTCGGAGAAGCCGGCGGGCAAGCCCTGGCCAGCAGGTGGCGCGGTTCTTGCTTCTTGAGTCGAGATGGCGGCCAATGGATCAACAACTCGAATATCCGGTAGGCAAGGTGTTCACCAGCATCTTGAGCCTGGCATTCGCCTGTGCGGTGCTGGGGTGGCTTGTCCCGGCCACAGCGATACCGTCATTCAGTCTGAAGATTTATCGGACGCGACGTTCGTCGAGATCCGCACCAGCAGCGGAAGTGTCGTGATGAGTGGCGAGCTCAGAAATCACGTTGATTCGCTCGGGAATGTTGAAAAGGACGCGGCGCTGCTGGGACGAGCGGCTGAACGGGTCATCGGAGAAATTGAAATCGAAGTACCCGGCAGGACTCCCCCAATCCACGCCAGGAACTCGAAGTTGATGTGATCTCGCTTGAACCCCGCACGACCTACCACGTCTTCGTCAATGACCTGCGTGCAGCAACGTTCATTACCGATGATCGCGGCAGCGTCGATGAGGAATTCGTCTTCACACCGCTAAAGTAGACGGTCCTCGCCGGCATCCTGAGCCGTCCGTCGCAGCACTGAACCTGCCACGGTAAAGGAACAAACCCCCGCCGGTCGCGTGTCCAATGTCTCCAAATCTTTCCACGCTTTCGGCCCGGATTGCCGTCAGGCAAGCGGAGCACGTCCTCCGTGCCGCCGGAACCGAGCTGCATGTAGCGCTGTGTCGTCGACAGGTCGGTGCGGGTCAGCCCCTGAATCGCCCCGTGCCGGCGCGGACGCGTCATTGGCTCCGTGGCGCAATCGTCGACAGGTAGTCGGGGAAGTTGAAGACGAAGACGACCTTGTTCTCAACGACGCTGCTCTGGTTCGGGCCCGCAGACAGCTGCGACGCGCTTGCCGTCCGGATGGAGATCGTACGCACTATTCCTGATGCTCGCACCCTGAACGTTGGTCGGCGACCAGATCTGCGGCGTCTCGGCGCGGAAGGCATCGCCGACGACGGCGTACGGTGCGGCCATGATCTGCCCTTGCGTCCCGGCCAGGAACAGCAGTTCGTGCGTCGTGGCCGACCACCGCGGATAGCTGCCACCTGCCGTGGAGACGCGCCATCCTCCACCGGGCCCGGGGAACGGGCGCACATAGACATCGGAGGCGCCTCCGGCTTCGGTCGATACGTACGTAATCCATCGGCCGTCCGGCGAGAACATCGGACCCGCCTCGACCGCCGGCGTGCTCAGAAACACGGTGGGTTTGCCGGGCGTCCATCCGCGCGCGGCATCGCCCTCCATCGGCAGGATCATCAGGTCCACCGACGTGGCGCCGCGAGCGACATGGAAGGCGAGGAACTTGCCGCTCGGATGCCACGACCAGGGCACCTGATTGTCTGGGCTGTCGGTCAGCCGTGCGACCACGCCTGTGCCGTCGGCGTTCACCCAATACAAATTGGACACTGCCGGGCTTGGCCCGGTCGGACGCAAACACGATGCGCCGGCCGTCGGGCGTCCAGACGGGGTTGCGATCCTCACCGGGGTCAAAGGTCAATTGCGTGAGCGTGTCCCGCGCCCACTCATACACCCAGATGTCGTGCTGCTTTCCGTCGGAGATGTCGATCGCCAGCTTCTGGCCGTCGGGCGAGAACCGCGGATTCCTCCAGTCGGCCTTCGCCGCGCGGAGCACCGACGTCTTGCCGTCCCGCGTGATCCAGTCGATGGCGTTGGCCGTCGTCTCGGCCTCGCCGGGCACGTACACCAGCGTGCCGTCCGAGGACACGGCCAGCTGCACACCGCCCTGTCCCCGAGTTCATGGCGACGCGATCGAGCGCCGGTACGGCCGGGCCGATGGTCTCGAGACGATCGAGATCGAAGGGCACCGCGAAGAGCGTGCCCTGGTTCATGTAGATCACGTGGCCGCGGGTCGTCGAGGCCCGCCCGCTCGGCACGAACCGGCCGTAGTAGCCGCCGCGCACCACGACCTTCGGTGTCCCCCCCGACAGGGGCGCGATCACGAGGTTGGCGCCGTCAAAGTTCGCGATCGACGAGTGCTCGGTGTAGAGCACGCTCGTGCCGCCGGGGAGCGCCTGCGGCCACCGCTGCGTCACCGCACCCTGGCTGAGCGTGCCGAAGACCGACGCGGTCCCACCGGCCGCCGGGACGCGCATGAGCGTGATGTTGTTGGCTGTGTTCGACGGCGTGAAGATGATCGCGTCGTCGTCGGTCCAGGTGCCGCCGCGACCCGCCGTGGCGTCGCACAGTTTGATCGGCCGCGCCGCCGGTGACCGAGACCTTCTTCAGTTGACCGCCCGCGAAGAACGCCACCCACTGGCCATCCGGGGAGAAGAACGGCGCGGCCGCGCCCTCGGTGCCGGCGAGTCCCGTCGCCTGCAGCTGGTCGAGCTTCCGGACGAAGAGCCGCGTCTGGCCCGCTTGCTGCGCGACAAACGCGAGCGTCGTCCCGTCTGGCGACAGAGTGGCCGGCGCGCCAGTGGCGATGGGTGACGCCAGCGACGCGTCGGCGCCGATGCTGGCGAGCAGCGTGCGCGGCGTGAGCACAGGCGCCGACCGCCACGGCGCCCATGCGAGCCAATCCCGCCACAAGCGCGACGACCGACGTGGCGACCAATGCCCATGGCAGCGCGCGAACCACAACAGACCGTGGCGCGGCCACTGCGGGCGGCGCCGCCGTCTGCGGAGCGGGCATCTCGAACGCGCCCTCCAGCACGAGCCGCACGTCGCGGATGTCACCCACGCGCTGCTTCGGGTCCTTTCGCAGGCACACACGGAGTGCCTGACGGACTCGTGCCGGTACCGAGGGCGAGAGCGCGTCGAAATCCGGTTCGCGCTCGACGACGCAGGCCAACGTAACCGCCACGTCTTCGCCGCCAAATGCACGGTGGCCCGTCAGCATCTCGTAGACCACGCAGCCAAAGGCCCAGATGTCGGCCCGTTTGTCCACGGCCTTGCCGCGCGCCTGCTCTGGGCTCATATAGGCCGCTGTGCCGAGAATGACGCCGACACCCGCATATCGCTGGTGCCGTGATCGTCGGCGACTGCGTCGCCCCGGGCGACGACCCTGCTGGGTTCCAGCGCTTTCGCCAGACCAAAGTCCAGCACCTTCACCGTGCCGTCACCCCGCACCTTGATGTTCGCCGGCTTCAAATCGCGGTGGATGATCCCCTGCTCGTGGGCCGCTTCAAGCGCCTCCGCGATCTGCCGCGCGATCGGCAACGCCTCGTCGACGGGAATCGGCCCGTGCGCGATGCGATCGGCCAGCGTCGGTCCCTCGACCAGCTCCAGCACGAGCGCCCGCACGGCTGCTTGTCCTGGGCCTGGCGATGGGTTCGATTCCTCAAAACCGTAAATCGCGGCAATGTTCGGATGGTTGAGCGCGGCGAGCACCTGTGCTTCGCGCTTGAAGCGCGCCAGCCGGTCGAGATCGAGGGCGAAGAGTTCGGGGAGGACTTTCAGCGCGATGTCGCGATTGAGTGTCGCGTCGCGCGCGCGATAGACCTCGCCCATGCCGCCCGTCCCCAGATGCGACACGATCTGGTACGCGCCGACGTGCCTCCCCACGAGCGACGCCTCAGGCTCATCCCCCAGGACGTGGGCCGCCAGCGCTCCGATCGGCGCCGCCAGAAACCCCTCGGCGGTCTGCGCGTGCGCCAGCAGCGCCTCCACCTCCTGACGCAGTGCTTCGTCGCGTCCGCATGCGGCCGCCACGAACGCCGCCCGCTCGCGCGGGTCGCGATCGAGCGCCGCGTCGCACACGTGTTCGACACGCCGCCGGCGTTCGGCGTCGGTCACCGCGCGTCTCCGTCCAGCTCACGCAGCAACCAGAGTTTCGCCAGCCGCCAGTCGCGTTTGACGGTGTCAGCCGACACATGGAGCACGTCGGCCGCTTCCTCCACGCTCAAGCCTCCGAAAAACCGTAATTCGATCACCCGGCTCTTCCGAACATCGGCGGCCGCCAACGCCACTAAGGCGCGATCCAGCGCGACCAGGTCCACGGCCGGTTCCGGCGACACCAGGAGCGCTTCGTCCAGCGTGACCCGCTGTGCGCCGCCCCCGCGTTTCTGGTATCCCCGCGCGCGAGCGTGATCGACGAGCACGCGTCGCATCAGGCGCGCCGAGATCCCCAGAAAGTGCGCGCGGTCCTGCCAGCGGAGGCGCCGGGCGTCGGTCAGGCGGAGAAACGCCTCGTTCACCAACGCCGTGACCTGCAAGGTGTGGCCGCGCCGCTCGCGGCCCATGTACCCGCGCGCCAGCCGGCGCAGCTCCGCCTCGACGAGCGGCACCAGTTGCTCGAGCGCACCCTCATCGCCGTCGCTCCACGCTCGGAGCAGTTCGGTAACCGCCCCGGGTGCCGCTGTTGTCACAACCCTCCGCTATGTGGACTGCCCAACATTCTACGCCCGGCCGGTTGCACTGAACCCGGAAGATCGGCCGTTTCTGGCGCGTTTCTGAACAGGTTCACCCTGCAACCCGGCGTTCCCGCATTCCAGCGTGCCGGCGGCCACATGGCCGTCCGGTGGAGGGAACGCCATGACGAGGACGACACGGCACTTGATGGTGGGCGCGATGGTGACGACGTTGGCAGGGGAGGACGCGCGGCAGTCGCGGCGGGTGTCGACACTCCGGCGATGCCTCGGGTACGATCCCATCACCCTGGCATCGCCTCGCTGATCGAGCGTGCAGCCGAGCGATCGACGACGTTTCGCGGCCTGGTTGAAGCGATCAACACCAGCAACGGCATCGTCTATGTCGAAGAGGGTCAGTGCGGCCGCCACGTCGTGAAGTCCTGTGTCGCGGCAGTGACACAGACCGCAACGAACCGTATCCTGGTGGTGAAGGTGGACATCCGGAACGCTGACGGCGAGCTCATGGGACTCATCGGCCACGAGCTGCGTCACGCCATTGAAATACTGGGCGAACCCAATGTGGTTGACGCCGTCTCGATGTATTTCTTGTACCAGCGCATCGGCCGGCTCGGCACGTACACCGCGTTTGAAACTCAGGCAGCGGTTAAGGCGGGCAACGCCGTCAGGGCCGAGGTCTCGAAATATCGTCCTCCAGCTGGCGGTCATTCATCAGGCCGCTCAATGAGGCCATGAGGGGCGTGCGCTAACGTCACCGAAATGCGAGCCTGACACCCGATCCGCCCACGACAGGACGTTGTCAGCTCCGGGATCCCTAAAACGCTGCGCCACATAGCTTGGTCAATCACGGTTCGATTACCCTATCGCGAGATGACCGCCGCCGACTTTCGACGAATCGCCCTGAGCTTCGATGGCGCTGAGCAGGGATCGCACATGGGTGCGGTGGACTTCAGGGTGGGCGGGCGAATTTTTGCCACGCTGGCTTCCGTCAAAGACGGTTTCGGGAACCTGGCGCTCACGCCGGAGATCCAGGCGGAGTTCGTGGCTGAGGCGCCCGGCCTCTTCGTTCCAGTAGCCGGTGGCTGGGGCCGGATGGGCTGGACCCACATTCGGCTGGCCAAGGCGAACCGGGACATCCTGACCGGGGGTCTGCACGCTGCCTGGAAGCTGCGTGTCGACAAGAATGCTGTCACACGATCTCGAAGCACGCGCCGGCCGCGTCGATGATGGCATGTGACCTGCTCGACAAGCGCTCGGCGGTGAACGATGCTCAGGCGTCACGCGCGGAACACTCCCTGCAGCGTGACCGCGACTTCGCGCCTCTGGCCTCCGTCGAATTCGATCAACAGCACGCGTTGCCATCGGCCAAGGCGCAGCTGTGTATCAGCTACGGGGATCGATTCGGACGTACGCAGCAGCGCCGCCCGGCAGTGTGCCCAGCCGTTGCGCCGTTCGCCAGGCGCGAGATTTACCGTGCGTCTTTCGAAGTCGTCGTGCGCGAACAGTCCGTCCTCCGGGACCAGCCGCCCGAACATTGCCTGCAGATCGGAGAAGAGCAGCGGCTCGTGCTCGTTGATCAGCAGCCCCGTGGTCGTGTGGCGCGTGTAGACGGTCAGCACGCCATCGCGCAGCCCGAGGCCCTCGACGACGCGGGCGAGGGCCGGCGTGATGTCGACGAACTCGATCGGATCGCGCGTCGCGACGGACACCACGAGATGGCGCACCTGCGCGACGGCAGGCGCCTCAGCGACGCGCGGCATCTCCGACCTCCCCTCTCGGGATCTGTGCGCCCGACCGGAATACCTCGTCCCACGCGACGCGGGCCGTGGCCTGCATCAGCACGAACAGCGTGACGATCGCGCCAATCGTGATCGTCAGGCCGGTGAAACCCTCGAGAAAGAACGCGTAGCTGAAGAGGACCAGGAAAACGATCTGCGCGGCGCCGGTTGTGAGGACCAGCCGGGTGGCGCCGGCGATGGCCTTGACGTACGTGACGACCAGCGTGACGCTCGTAAGTGCGGCGATGGCAAACGCCAGGTGCAGGTTGACCTGGTCCACCAGGTACGCGAGCAGCAGGTGGAACGCGAAAAAGGCTGCGGAGATGAACCAGAAGTGCATCGGGTGCAGTGCCGGTCCTGATGTGGCGCCCGCTATCACCATCACAGCGAGGAAGAAGAGGAGCGAGACCGGCGCGAAGAAGGTGACGCGAGCGGCGAAGGGGCCTGGATTGATGCGTTCGGGCATCTCCATGCCGATCCCATGGCCTGCGATCAGGTTCTCGAAACGCCAGACGAGGTCTGCGCCGTCGGCACGCCGTGTGACGGTGTCAGGCGACAGGGTGCCCGGAGGGAAGTCCACGTCGGGAAAACTGGTTCGCATCGCGAGTTCGAACCGCCGGACCTGCATGGCGCCTGATGGCGCGAAGGCGTAGGTCCACCGGCGCATTCCGCGCGACCGGTAGCTGACGTGGAGCGTGACGGTGGCGCCGGCCGCTGTCTGCGTCTCGCCGACGATTTCCCGGGACGCGTCCGCGGACGGCGTCACCTGCCGTCCGTCGAGCGAAAACACGAAGTCGTCGAGCAGCGCATCCTCGGCAGGCAGCGAGAATCGAATCCGGAGCGTTCGCGTTTCCGCGTCCGGGTTGCGGAACTCGTAGTCGGCGTCGAACGCGACCGTATAGGTCGGATACCAGAGCAGCCCTCTCCGACGCTGTTCGAGGTCGAGGTCGACCTGTGCCTGGGTGCGCTCCAGAGGGAGTGGGATCTCGCGCACCACGGGGCGGGTCACCTCCTCGCGGATCGGCGCGGCATCGTCGCGTCTGGTCTCCACGATTTCGGTCTGATTTCCGGGGCGCAGTATCTGGGCGACCGGTCCGGCCTGGTGGTGGGGACGGCCCCAGAGGGCTTCAACTTCCTGCTCGAGCTTCCGGTCGAACTCTCCGGCCCGGGCGAGCAGCGAGGAGCCCAGCGCGGCCCACGCGAGCGACGCTCCCAGGAAAATGACGACGATGGCAACAAGGCGGCGAACGGTCACGAAATCCTCCCAGGCCGGCGAATCAGGTCGGCCAAGCCGGAAGGATGCCTCGTACGGCCCTGCCGAATCTTCAGCAGGGCATGAGCGGCCGATGAGCATCGGCTGATTCCTACCGGCGAGGCCGGGCCGTCAGCCCCCAGGCCAGGGCAAACCCGAACGCGCCTCCTTCGAGCGCGCTCAGGAGCGCCCGTGTGACGCGTCCAAAATCCGGCTCTCCAATCAGGCGACCGAGTGGGGCGAGCGCCAGTTGTGCGTCAGGCGAAGATCCTGCGATCTCGTTGATGACGCCACCGACCAGCGAGCCGCCCGCCAATGCGAGCCCCACCGCGCCTGCCCCTACGACTGCCGCCACAATCCCCGCAGCCGCCACACGTCGTCGTCCTTCGGGAGCCGCGAGTCCGCCTCCTGGTGGCTGGCGAGTCGCCAGCGCATAGCCCAGCCCCGCCGTCCCGCCAATCACCAGTCCTTCCGCCAGGCTGTTGCCGGTCAATTCGACATGGCCGACGAGTCCCTCGACCAGCGCCCGCAGGACGACATCCGCCCCGACAGCCACGACGAGGCCGGCGGTTGCGCCGCACAACACGAGACCGAGACCGCGGCGCGATCGCGCGAGTGCCTCGGCCGCTGCGAGCCCCGCGCCGATTCCGGCGGCGCCCAGGCCGCCGGCAAGCGCCCCAAGCGCGGCAAGCGCGAGCGAGGCTCTGAGGCTCGCGGACGAATCCGGCGACAGGAACAACAGCAAACCGCCGAGCGTACCGGCGAGTGCACCGGCAGTGGTGCCGGCCAGCGCGGCCCCGGCCCAGCGCCTGGCCACCACGCCTCCCGCATCCCTCAGGCGCAACCGGACCAGGGCCAGCGCCGCGGAGGGGATCGAGCGGAACGCCGCCGGCGCCTGGGATGTTCCAGCGCGTGTCCCGCATGAACGCCAGCGCCGCAGGGTGTCCGCGCCGCATGGCAATCGCCGCAACGGCGTTGTCGGTGCCGAGCGCGTGCAACCGTTCCGCGAGGTCGCGCGCTTCATCCTCAGCGCCGGGCTCGCCGGCGACGAGGAGAAGACGATCGACAAGGACGTCGAATCCGTTCTCGACTGGCGCAAATTGACCGGCAGCTGCCGGAACCGGCTCGTCATCAGGCTCCTCGACCACGCCGGTATACGCGAACTGATAGCCGTGACGCGATACCGTCCGGATGTACTTCGACTCGCGCGAGTTGTCGCCAAGCGTGCGCCTGAGCGTGCGCACCGCCTGCGCGAGCGCCCCATCGGAGACGATGACGTCGCTCCAGACGGTGGAGAAGATCGCGTCCTTCGACATCGCGTCGTGCCGCCGCTCCACGAGCATGACGAGCAGGTCGAAATAGCGTGGAATGAGAGGGACGGGGGTGCCGTTGCGCAGCAGCAAGCGTTGCCGCGGTGCGAGCACGAAGTCGTCGAACCGGAAGCGCACAGGACGGACCACGGCGGTCCGCCTATGCTATCAGCGGGGCCTGGGACAGTCGCGTTCACGCCGTTGACGGTGTCGACCGGGCGATGGTGCCGTGTAACGGTACCCCGGGTCGTGACACTTCCTCTATGTCGGCGACGGAAGACACTTGGAGGGAGACAGCATGACTGCGCACATCAACGAAATCGCACCAGACCTGTATCGAGCAGCACAGGGCCGCGGAACGCCTGAGCAAGTCCTCAAGTCGATCGTTGACGGAATCAACACCGGTAATCTCGACGCTCTCATGCCTCTGTATGAGGCTGAGGCCGCTTTTGCGACTCAACCTGGGAGCCTCAGTCATGGGTTGCCGGGAGTCCGCGAGGCGCTGGCTGGTTTCATTGCGATGAAGGGCACACTCGATCTCAACGTGACACGGGTTCTTGAGGCCGATGATCTGGCCCTCGTGACGACGATGTGGTCGTTCACTGGAAGCGGGCCAGACGGCCAACCGGTGAAGCTGGCGGCACAGTCTGCGGATGTTCTGCGGCGTCAGGGAGATGGCTCGTGGCGCTTCGTGATCGACAACCCTTGGGGAACAAACTGAATACTTGAAGTGGCAGCGGGAGGAGACAGCATGACTGCGCGGATCGACGAAATCGCCCCCGACCTGTACCGAATCAGTCTGCACGTGCCGGCCTTCGACCTTCAATTCAATCACTTCCTCGTCAGAGACGACGAGCCGTTGCTGTTTCACACGGGAATGCGCGGGATGTTTCCGGAGGTACGCGAGGCGGTTGCAACGCTGATCGATCCTGCGAGCCTTCGCTGGATCAGCTGGAGCCACTTCGAGGTCGACGAATGCGGCGCGCTCAACGAGTGGCTGGCGGAAGCCACGAACGCGATCCCGGTGTGCGGAGAACTCGGCGCGATGATCAACATCGCCGACTTCGCGAATCGGCCGCCGCGTGGGCTGAAGCCGGACGAGATCCTTGGAACAGGACGGCACCGATTCCGCTTCGTTCCGACACCGCACCTGCCGCATGGGTGGGACGCTGGCGTGTTGTTCGAGGAAACCGACCGGGTGCTGTTGTGCTCGGATCTGATGCATCAACTCGGCGACGTCGAGCCGGTGACGACCGGCGACGTCGTGGGCCGGTATCGGCAGGCCTTCGAGACCTACCAGCGGTCGCCCGTGCTGATGGATTACGTGCCGTACACGGAGAACACGAAGCGGCAGCTGGCCAACCTCGCGGCGCTGCAGCCGCGTATGTTGGCGGCCATGCACGGCTCGACGTTTGTCGGCGACGGCGCGGCGGCGCTCGTCGCGAGCGGAGAGGTCATCCGGCAGGTGACCGGTGTGTCGGCGGCGACGATCTGACCGCGGCGGGCCCGCGGTCCGATTGACCGCACGCGCGGGCAGGTAGTACCGTCTGCGTCGAATGCAGACGATCGTCGACTCGAGCGACGGCGATCTCGCACGCGCGGTGGCGGCGCGGGAGCCGAGGGAGGCCGAGGCGGCCGAGAGCGAGTTGTATCGGCGCTTTGCCCCACGCGTGCGTCTGTACGGGCTTCGCCATCTGCGCGACGAGGACGCGGCGCGCGACCTCGTCCAGCAGGTGATGCTCGTGACGATCGAGAAGCTGCGGGGTGGATCGGTTCGCGATGTCGATCAGATCGCGTCGTTTGTCCTCGGCGTGAGCCGAACCATGGTGAAAGACCTGAGGCGGTTGGAATGGCGGCGTGAGAAGCTGCGCGAAGCCTTCATGGTGCCGGATATGGTCGAAGCCTCAGTGGAAGACGCCACGCTCGACGTTGACCGCCTCGAGGCGTGCCTCGGCCGGCTCGCCGAGCGCGAACGCATGGTCGTTCTCCTGACCTTCTATGCGGAGAGAACGGCGGGCGAGGTGGGTAAGGAGCTTGGGGTCAAGGAAGGCAACGTCCGGGTGATCCGGCACCGCGCGGTCGAGCGCCTTCGCACGTGTATGACGTCCCGCGAGGTGATGCGATGATGTCGAGGTGCCAGGCTCAGGTTTCCGATGGCACACTGCTCGACTACTGGGCGCGTGACCTGGCGGACGGTGACGAGACGGACCGAGTCGAGGAGCATTTGTTCACGTGCGGCGACTGCTCGGCGCGCCTGCACCTCCTGGCGGCACTCGGGCCCGGACTGGCGACACTCGTGCGTCAGGGGCGCGTCTCGGGGATTGTCTCCCGCGCCCTGCTCAACCGCATGCAGCGTGACGGCATCCATGTGCGCATGTACTCGCTGGTACCGGGCGAGACCGTGCCGTGTGCCGTCTTTCCCGGCGACGATCTCGTGGTCGCCGCCCTACGAGCCGACTTTTCCGGGGTGGATGCCGTGACACTGTCGGTGACGTGGCCCGGAGACTCGTCAAACGGCAGGATCGACGACGTGCCCGTTTCCGGGCCGGACGCCGAGGTGCTCTGGGCCACGCCTGCCGCCGTCGTGCGTCAGTTGCCATCCATGCGGCTGCAGCTCACCCTCGCGTCCGCCGGTGACATGCGCGCCGAACTCGGTAGGTACGTGCTCGACCACTCAGCCCCGGCGCTACCCGCGTGACAATCCTGTCCTGAGCGAAGCTCCGGACTGGACAGGTCCCGATCGACGGCGCACCGGGGACGTGCGACCCGGCGGGGTCAACTCGCCACTGTGCGACCTTCGGCCGCCAGTCTCGGGACGGCAGTCATTCCACCTGCGTGCCCGCTGTCAACCAAGAGGTCCCGCGACGAAGAGCCGACGCCGACCTCGCGATCACGCCGTGCGATGATCGCAAAGGCTGGCCCGGTAGGACGTTGCCCCAGGAAGGCCTTTCGTTGATTGACGACGCTGGACGGTCAAAGCGACGACAATCGCTTCAGTTCTTCGCCGGTGAGCGTCAGGCCGAGCATCGGGAGCAGTTCGGTAAGCTGCGCGACCGTGCGGGCGCTCGCGATGGGTGCCACCACGGCCGGCTGCGCGGCAAGCCACGCCAGCGCGACCGCGCTCACCGCGGTCCGGTGTGCAGAGGCAATGTCGTCGAGCGCGGCAAGCGCACGAATCCCGCGCTCGTCGAGATACTTGGAAGCCGCGCCGGCGCGCGGACTCAGCACGGCGGCGCCAGGTCGGTACTTGCCCGTGAGGAAGCCCATCGCCAACGAAAAGTACGGCAGACACGCCACTTGCTCAGCGACGCAGAGTTCCTGCAGTTCGCCCTCGTACTCCTGGCGGTACACCAGGTTGTAGTGCGGCTGGAGCGCCACGTATTCGACAAGGTTGTCCCGCCGCGAAATGGCGAGCGCCTCCCGCAGCCGAGGGGCCGTGTAGTTCGACGCGGCCACATGGCGCACCTTGCCTTCTTTCACCAGCCCATCGAAGGCACGTAAGGTTTCGGCAATCGGCGTATCGGGGTCGTCGCGATGCGCGTAGTAGAGATCGATCCAGTCGACACCCAGCCGACGAAGCGAACCTTCGACGGCCGAGCGAATCGTCGCCGGCGCCAGGCCCTTCAACGCAGGTAGCATCCCGACCTTGGTGGCAATCACTATCGACGCCCGATTCCCGCGGGCCGCCATCCACCGTCCGATGATGCTCTCCGATTCGCCGCCGACGTGGCCGGAAACCCAGGAGGAATACGTATCGGCCGTATCGATGAAGTTCCCGCCCGCGGCAGCGAACGCGTCCAGCACCGCGAACGAGTTCGACTCGTCCGCCGTCCACCCGAACACGTTGCCTCCCAGACAGAGGCGAGAGATGAAGAGATCCGTTTTCCCGAGGCGTGGCGTGGGGGCCGTCATCGCGCCACGATTCTCTGCAGGCCACGCCTGGCAGTCAAGCGTGGCCGGCCGCCTTACGGCGCGGGCGCGAGTACCGCGAGGACCAGCAGACGCCCGGACCCGCTGTTTCGCACGCCGTGGGCAACGCCCTCGGGTGCTATCAGCAGGTCGCCGGCATCCATCGGCAGTTCCCGGCCCTCGAGCAGGAACACACCTTGCCCTTCGAGCACATGGTAGACCTTGTCCATGCCATGATGGGCGTGCAGCGCATGCGACTGCCCGGGCTCGAACGCGTTCAATCCAACGAGAAGTCGGGACGATTCGAAGATCGTCGCCTTGCCCATCCCGTCCGCACGCCACGCCGCGTGCTGCGCCGGCTGGATCACACAGGGATGCTCCATCCCCGGATCTTAGCTTGGTCGGGGGGGCGGGTCTGTGGCCGGGCCCGGGGCCGAGAATCGGGCATTCCGCCGGCGGACCGATAGATCAAGAAATCCTCGGCCGACGGTCGGGTTTTCGGGGCGGGAGACCCAACTCTTGCGAAGTCGATACAATTCGCCCGTGCAGACCGGCGTGCGCTTCGTCTTCGAACCGTTCGAGCTTGACCCGACTCGACGGCGCCTGACCGCCTCGGGCGAGCCCATCGCGTTGTCCGAACGTCAGCTTGATGTGCTGCTGCTGCTCGTGGCCCGGGCGGGCCAGATCATCTCCAAGGACGACCTGCTCCACGCCGGGTGGAAGGACGTGGCCGTTGGCGACAACAGTCTCGAGCAAGCCATCTCGAGCCTACGTAAGCTTCTTGGCGAGCATTCGAGCGGCATCGCCTATATCGAAACAGTCCCTCGACGTGGATATCGTTTCGGCGTCGCCGTGGAGCGAACGGCGTCGCGTGAAAGTGACGTCGGGCTCGACACGCTCCTCGCGCCGCACCGCGCGTTCGTCGAGGGGCGTGCGGCACTCGAAACCTTCGACGGTGGACAGGTCGCGCGTGCGCGCGCCGTCTTTGAGGCCGCGTTGACGAGCATGCGTGAACACGCGTCGGCACACATCGGGTTGGCCAACGCCTGTGTCATGCAGTTCGAGATGACGCGCTCCGATTCGGCACCCGACGCGGCCGCTCTGGCCATCGCCGCTCGCCACGCGCGCGAGGCGTGTCGTCTCGATCCGCAGTCCGGCGAGGCGTGGGCGACGCTTGGATTCGGTACTCGACCGGACCGGCGACCGCGTCGACGCTGTCGCGGCGTCGAAGCGAGCCGTAACGTTGGAGCCCGACAACTGGCGGCATCACTTCCGTCTGTCATACGTGAGTTGGGGCGAGGAGCGGCTCCGTGCGGCGGACCGAACACTCGCGCTTCTGCCGGATTTCCCACTCGCCCATTGGCTTGCCGCCACGGTACACGTCGCACGGCAGGTTCTCCACGAAGCGGAGCGCGAGCTGACTGCCGCTCTTGGCTCCCAGGCCGGCCAGGTGACGGGGCACGCGCGGTTCAGCCCGGTGGCTCTCCACTGGCTGCTTGGCCTGATTCACCTGGCCCGGGGCGACATGGCGCGCGCGCTCGAAGAGTTCGAGCTAGAACTGTCGTTCGAACACGCCGGCCACCTGTATGCGCGCGAGTGCGCGGCGAACACGTGGTATGCCATTGGCGCGCTCAGACTCCGGCAGGGCCGCCTGGCCGACGCCAACGCCGCATTCGAGCGCGCGATTGAACGCGTTGCCACGCACCCGATGGCGACAGTGGGGCTCATGGCCGCCGGTTCGCGGCGTGTTTCGACGCCAGCCACCAGCGCCGACCCCGGCAGCCGGGCGTTCTCCGTCGAGGCCGCCGTGTGTCGAGCCGCTTCGTTGGTGCTCGCCGGCGCTCCTCTCGAAGCCGCGCGCATCGTCGACGAAGCCCTGGCGGGCGCCGCCCCCGGCAATGCCGGGTGGCTTCTTCCGATCGAGCCGTTGTTGCAGATCACAGCCCAGCCGGGTCTCTGGGCTCGGCCGCTCGCCCACCTCCGGAACCGCGCGGCCTGAAGAGATCAGGACTTTTCAGCAGAACCAGCAGGACATCTCCGGGAGACTCGGCCACTATCGCGGCTGAGGAGGCGGAATCAAGCGCCTCACCACGCCGCGCGAAAGCGGCCCATTTCCAGGAGCAAGCAATGCAAGCCTCACACAACCCCTCAGTCTTGACGCGCGGACCGGCCGTTCGCCATGTGGCGCACGCGGCCCTTCTCACCCTCGGCCTCTACAGCCCGGCCCTGAGTCAGACGACGGCATCTCATCTGCTCCCTGTTGCCAAGACCGCCAACCTGTCGGGCCCTCGGTTCGGCCTCACCCTCCTTGCCGACGGCGTCGTGAACAAACTCGAGGAGCGCGACATCAAAGTCGGCCCGCACATCTCGCAGTTCGGCTGGCAGTTCGAAAAGCAGTTCTACACCAAGGACAGTGGCGTGACGATGGTGACCGAGTGGGTCGCGCTGGTTGGCGGTCTCGAGCAGAGTGTCGTGCTCCCCAGCCTGACCTGGGTGGTGGGGGTCCGGACGAGAGATGGCGCCGAGTTCGGCATCGGTCCAAATATCACGCCGGCAGGAACTGCGCTGGTCCTCGCAACAGGAATGACGTTCCGCGCGGGCGCTCTGAACGTGCCCGTGAACGTTGCG
This sequence comes from uncultured Acidobacteriota bacterium, assembly GCA_963814975.1. GTDB lineage: Bacteria > Acidobacteriota > Vicinamibacteria > Vicinamibacterales > CAVVIG01 > CAVUXJ01. The sequence goes on from CAWFFB010000031.1 coordinate 23,605, forward strand.
GTCGTGCCCTCGAAGCACGGATCGCGCGTGAGCGTGCTCTCCGGCTTCAGTCTGCGGCACCGGTAGTCCGGATCTTGGCGTGGTGGCGGCCTCACAGAATTGGCCGACTCAGGTGCTGGTCGGTCTACTACCTGTTGGGCGGATTGACGTAGTGGTGGGACTGCCTGGCGAGAGCGGTGCGGATCCTGGTCCACGGCGAAACGCAGTTTCTGGGAACGCGGATGACGCGCTATGTCGATCCGCCCACCCTCGTTCGACTAGGTAGCAGCGAGGTGCTGAGCGATGCAATCATCCTGCACCCACGAGCCACTGTGCGACGAACCAAGGAGACGATACCATGCGATTCATATCGATGATCCGCGTCGAAGAGAACACCGGTCAAGTGCCCAGCGAGCAGCTCATGAGCGACATGGGCAAGCTGATGGAGGAGTTGACCCGCGCCGGCCGGCTGATCAGCACCGCCGGGCTCCGGCCGACCTCAGAAGGGGTGCGCGTGCGCCTGCGCCGCGGCAAACTGTCGATGTCCGATGGGCCGTTCATGGAGACAAAGGAAGTGATCGGTGGGTATGCGATCCTCGAGGCGAAGTCTAAGGAGGAGGCGATCGAGCTGACCCGGCGCTTCCTGGAGGTCCACGGGGACGAGTGGGACATCGAGTGCGAAGTGCGCCAGCTGGACGGGCCGGAGTTCGGCAGCGAGGCTTGAGGGCTCATCGGCTATTCACGATGATCCGGTCACGCTGCGAGGCCGTACTCGCGGATCATCGCTCACCCCAGCAGCGGCGGTAACATTGATGCCATGAAGACCATCGGACTCATTGGTGCCGGACACATTGGAAGCCAAATCGCGCGGCTTGCTGTCGCGCACGGCTACGACGTCGTGGTCAGCAATTCGCGTGGACCGGAGAGCTTGAGCGCGCTCGTTACCGAGCTCGGACCGAGGGCTCGGGCCGCGACCGTCGTCGACGCGGCAAAGGCCGGAGACATCGTCGTCGTGACAATACCGCTGAAGAACTATCGGACCGTACCGGTCGACCCATTGGCCGGTAAGATTGTCATCGACACCAACAATTACTATCCGCAACGCGACGGCCGGATCCCGGAGCTCGACAACGAATCGACCACGACCTCCGAGCTTCTGCAGGCGCAGCTGCCGACCTCCAAGGTCGTGAAGGCGTTCAACCACATCCACGCCGCCCATCTGACGACCGATGGCCGGCCCGCCGGGACGAAGAACCGGCGCGCACTGGTCATCGCCGGCGACGATCAGGACGCGAAGACGGCTGTCACCCAGTTGCTCGACCAGTTCGGTTTCGACACGGTGGACGCGGGACCGTTGAAGGAGGGGTGGCGCATTCAACGCGATACACCCGGCTACGGTCCGCGTCGTACTGCCGAGGAACTGCGGGGAGATCTCGCGGCCGCGAAACGGTACGCTGACCAATAACCCGTGGCGCGATTCGGCGAGGCGAGCACAACCCGGCGGGAGAGCCGTGCTTTTGTTGGCCACCCCCAGGTCATGCGCACTCCGGCGCTCGCAGCCTTAGAACGCCGTGGAGCAGCATCTCATTTGGTTCGTCGTGGCCGGCATGCTGTTCATCAGCATGGCTCTGGCGGGATCGGCCATCTCGCGGTTGCCCCTCACGACCGCGATGCTGTATCTCGCCGTTGGAGTTCTGTTGGGCCCGCGAGTCTCCGGACTGCTGGATCTAAACGTCGTTACGCACGCCAGCGCGCTTGAGCGTGTGTCCGAGGTTGCGGTCATCGTGTCACTGTTCACGGCCGGCCTCAAGCTTCGCGTGCCTGTACTTGACCGCCGGTGGTTGATCGCCGTTCGTTTGGCGGTGGCTTCGATGGCGATCACTGTGGCGCTGATAGCAACGGCGATCGTTACGGTGTTGGGGCTGCCTTGGGGCGTCGGGATCATCGTCGGAGCGATTCTGGCGCCGACCGATCCCGTGCTCGCTTCGGACGTGCAGGTCGAGCACCCATTCGACCAGAACCGTCTTCGCTTCGCGCTGACCGGCGAGGCCAGCCTTAACGATGGAACGGCGTTTCCCTTTCTGATGCTGGGCCTTGGCCTGCTGGGGCTCCACGATCTCGGTAGCGGCTTGTGGCGTTGGGTCGTGGTCGACGTGCTCTGGGCCACAACGGCCGGTCTCGGGGTAGGGGGCGCGCTCGGGACGGCCGTCGGCACGCTCGTGCTCTACATGAGACGATCGCATAGGGAAGCGGTCGGCCTCGACGACTTTCTGGCGTTGGGTCTCATTGCACTCGCTTACGGAATCGCGGTCCTTTGCCACGCGTATGGGTTTCTCGCGGTGTTCGCGGCGGGCCTGGCTCTTCGCCGAGTCGAGCGCGTGGCGTCTGTTCGCGCTCGACAGTCACAAGCTGATCTGACGAGAACCGCCGGCATGTCCGAAGAGGAGGTGGCTGTCCATCCGGATAAAGCGCCGGCCTACATGGCACAAGCGGTGCTCGCATTCAACGAGCAGTTGGAACGGATCGGGGAAATCGCCATCGTGGTCGTCGTTGGCGCGCTGCTGTCTCCCGACCTGCTGACGTGGCGGATCTTGTGGGTGACGCCACTCCTCTTCGTCCTGGTCAGACCGCTATCAGTCATTGTCGGTCTTGCCGGGGCAGGCGTGACGCGCCGGGAGATCGCGCTGAGCAGCTGGTTTGGCGTACGCGGCGTCGGCTCCGTCTATTACCTGGCGTATGCGATCGTCCATGGACTGCCGGCGCCGTTCAGCGACCAGGTCGTCAGTGTTACGTTGGCCGTCATCGCCGCGTCGGTGTTGGTGCATGGCGTTACCGTCACACCGCTGATGGCCCGCTGGGGCGAGAAAGCTCAAGGCGCCGGCTGACTGGGGTTTTTGGGCGCTCGCTGCTCGCCATCAACACCAGGTCCGCACCTCAAAGGGCCAGCCTGACGCCGATATTCCAGCCCTCCTTCGACTCGTCCCGGCCGAAGGTCAACGCACCGTCCACGAAGAAGCCTGAGGCTCCGACGCTCAGACCGCCACTCCAGGACGGTCGCGCCTCTCCGACCGTGTTCGAGCTGAAGCCACCACGCGCTTCCAGCCACCGTCGCAGCCGCCCTTCGGCCCCGATGGCGATATGCCGCACATCTCCAAAAAGGGTGGGGGTCCTGGTCAGATCGGTATCGAACGCCACTGTGAGGCCTGTACCTACTCCCGGTGAGCCCGCCCGGAACGCTGCTCCGAACCGGGCCTGTCGCTCAAGAACGATCGGTCCGCCTGCGGACTGGAATTCGGGCTCGAACAAGTGCTTCAGCGTAACGCCAAGCCTGATGGGACCCAGCGAGGCCATCGCCCCGAAGTCGATGTCGCCCTTGGTCTCCACCGGCACATCCAGATCGTCTGCGCTGTCCAGGGCGTCGCCGCTCTGGCTGACAGTGGTGGCCGCCCCGATCCGGACCAGCTTCGCCGTTGATGCAATCGTGAATGCCCTGCCGATCGATTGCCCGGTCGTGGCTCCGTACTGGCTCAGCGCGAATTTCCTCAGGATGGCTTGTGGGCCATCCGCGTCCGGCCCTGTCACGCCAGATGGTCGCACTTCACTGACATAGACCCGATAATAGCTGAGGCCGAACCCGGGCAACGCCAGTGCGATGGCCGTGTCCGTGTTGCGAATCGCCGGACCAGTAGCCGGGTGCACAGCCGGATCGGTCCATTGACCGCGCTCGAACAGCGCGCTCAGTTGGCCGCCCGTCGCGACTCCGGCAGGGTTCCACCAACTCATGGTGGCGTCGTCGGCAACGGCGACGAAGGCACCCCCCATCCCTTGCGCGCGGTTCCCTACGGATTCAAACGTCTGGGCGCCGACCGTTTCCGAGGCAACGAGCAAGGAGAGCACGACCAGAGCAGAGAGGTGGCGTGCCTTCGCCAGGCACAACGCCTTCTCTTTCATGTGTTGTCTGTACGGCGATACCACTTTCGCGCACCTCGACTGCATGTATCGTCTTGTGGGAATGAGGGCCAACGGGTGCATGGATTATACGGGCGGGACAACAGTGCCGACGGGTACGCAGTCTATCGCCGCAGCGTTTAGTGATCCCTGCGCCTGGCGGAGCCGGCCTCCGCCTGCCGTTGGCCTTGCTAAGTATTGTCGCTTCCCATGCATCATCGCCCCTCACAACATCCCTCGCCTTCTTGTTGTTGTACTCGGGGCGGCGTGCGGGACGCCAGTTGCTCAACGCAGCCCTCGCTCAGCAGGAAGCGCTACGGCCGTCGGGCGGTGTCGGCGCCTGGTGCTTGTCCCAGCTGGCGGGCAGCCGACGATCGGCTCTGGGGAGCCGCCCAGTCGCCAGCCGAGATCGCGTCGGTCACGCGCTCGACGCGGATCGTCGCCGAATCAGTCCGAACAGCCACGACGATTGCGTCGCCGACGACGTCGGGCCTTGCAGCGCTGCGTCCGTGGCGGAAAAGAGTGAGGCGTTGCCCGACGGTGACGCCCTGCTCGCTTCCCCGGTCGATCACCATCAGTCGTCGCGGCGCGCCCAGCATCTGGCCCTCATCCGCGAAGAGAATGCGGGCCGCGTCTCGGTAGGCGGGAATCCCAATGGGATCGGGAGTGAGGATCGATTCGGGCTTGAACGACGCCAGAAAGTCGCCTTTCATCAGTTCGTCGCAGGCATATATCACGACGGCAATCGACGAGCTCTCGCCGGCCGTCACGATCTGCAGCAGGCCGGCGGAGTGCTCGCCGATCAGGTCAGCGCCCGCGAGCCCCAGCCCTCTCACACGGAAGTGGCGACGGACCACAAGATTTCGTCCGACTTCCAGACCGTTGAGCACGCCCCCGTCGATGATGAGCTCGGTGCCCTCGGTATACAACCCCGCCTCCGCTTCGTAGCGACCCGCCCGGATCGTCCCGAACGACTCCGGTGACGCGCCGGGTTTTGCCGGACCGCAGACGGAGTCGCGGTCGTGTGTCGGCACGGGTGTCACCACGAGACGCGGGGACGATGGAACAAATGGCGATGGATCGACTGGCAGGTCTCCCTGGACGACAACAGTTTCGGAGATGGGCGCCACCTCCAGCCGCTCCACGGCGCGTGTTTCGGCGCCTGGCTGGACACTCAAGTGGACCACCACGCTAGTGAACCCCTCGAGCTCAAACCTGAGAATGACTGGCCCCGCGGTCAGGTTACGGAACACGTAGCCGCCCGCACCGTCCGTGACCGTCGTCGCCAGGACCCGTCCATTCGCGGCGGTCGCAACTACCGTCACGCCAGGCAAGACGCCGCCGGAGCTGTCGATTGCCTCGCCCCGGACCACACCGCGACCTGTTTGGGCGGCACCGACGGTCGAGCAAATGACGAAGAGCGCAGCGGTTGCCGTGGCGAGCGTCGTGGTTGATAAGCGCATCGATGGTTTCCGGACCTCTTCGATCAGCATCGGCCTCAAGCGGCAGAACCTGTAGTCCCCCACATTCAGACTTCCCCCAGGGCTCTTCTCACTTGGCCCTCATCTTCACCGCCGCGGGAGTCGAAACGGCTAGAAGCCAGGCCGATGTGCAACGATAATCAGGCAACGGAGCGCTTCCCCAACGTGCCTTTTTGAGCCGATTCTGAGGAAGGCGAGCGCATCGGCGCCGCGGTGGCAGATCCCCGTTCTTCGCGCAGCGGGCGCGCAACTCAGCACGGTCATGATCTGGATTGAAATCGTCGTACTGGCGATCTGCGTCGCCGCCGGCGCAAGGCTTGGTGGCATCGCGATCGGCACGACGGCGGGCATCGGACTGTTCGTTTTTGTGTTCCTTTTCGGGCTGACCGCCCGGCGGTCCTCCCGCGCCGGTCATCGGCATGATCATCGCGGTGATCACGGCGCTAGCGGCATTAGAGGCCGCAGAAGGGCTCAACTATTTGGTGGCGCTCGCGGAGAGGATCATGCGCCGCGCGGCCGCAGGCGATTACGCTCGTTGCGCCGCTCCTTACCTACGCGCTCGTGTTCGCCTCAGGCACGACGCATGTCATCTACGCGCTTTTGCCGATCATCGCGGAGGTCGCACGCAAGGCGGACGTTCGGCCGGAACGCCCCCTCTCGATCAGCGTCGTGGCCGGCTTTCAGCGCGTTCGGGCGTCGCCGATCTCGGCAGCCACCGTGGCGATGTTCGGGTTTCTGGCGCCAACCGGCATTTCCCTGCCGATGTTGCTCGCGATTGCCGTCCCATCAACGCTGGCCGCGGTCATCATCGGCGCGTTGTCCGTCGCCTGGAGAGGGGAGGCCCTGAGCAAGGACGCGGCGTATCAGACGCGACTCGCGAGCGGGACCGTGAAGCCTCCAGAAACTCCGGGCACGCTCGACGGTAAGACGCTGTTCAACGCACGCGGCTCGACGTTGCTTTTCCTCGCCGGCCTCGTAGTCGTCGTACTCATCGGAATCTTCCCGCGTTTTCGTCCGGTGTACGACATCGCAGCCGGCGACGGTATCGAGACGGATCAAGTGGGTATGGACACGGCGATCATGATCGTCATGATCGCCGTGTCCGGTTTGACCATGGTCGGCTTTGGCGCGTCACCGCAAGCGGCGGTCAGGGGCGCCATCATGCGCAACGGCATCACCGCCATGATTTCAATCATCGGCGTTTCCTGGCTGGGGTCCTCCTTCTTCGAGGGGAACAGGACGGCGATACTCGACGGCATTTCGAGTCTCGTGCAGGTGCATCCCTGGACGTTCGCCGTCGGCTTGTTCCTCCTATCGAGCCTGCTGCTCAACCACAGCTTCATGCGCCCGGGGCTTGTGACGATGGTGTCCGCCATCCTGATCGCGCTGGCGCTCAGCAGGATGCTCTTGTAGTTGCTCCGCCAAGTGATCACTGCTTGAGAGAGTCGGTTCACAAAGGCGAACTGCGACGAGAATGTTCTCCCAGGACAAGTGCAGCATTTGCGTCTCGCCATGGAGCCGGTGCGTTGTGCGCGCGGGGACACCCACCGGCTTTCGAGAATTCATGAAAGGGCGACGAACGGCGCTTCCTCCGCTTCTGAAAGGTCGATGATGAGACATCTTGTCAGGCGATGGTCGATGCTCTTGATAGCTGTCGTATTGTCCCGGTCGGCATCCGCTCACCAGCCTTCCCCGGACGCGACGGCGCAGCCCGCCGCCGCGGAGGACGCGCCCTCGCCGTGGCTCCTTGTGCCGGTGTTTTCGTCGAGCCCTAAACTTGGCACGGCCGTCGGCGGACTCGGCGCCTACTTACACAAGTTCGATGCGGATAGCCGTGTGTCGCTCTTCGGCATCACGTATCAGTACTCGTCGACGCACTCACAGATCGCCAGCGCCTTTGCACGGACATCGTTCGGCGCCGATCATCATCGCATCGTGGCCGTCACAGCACTCGGACACATCAAGAACGATTACGCAGACTACCTCGGCACGGGCCAGCCGCTGAAGACCGACGACGACCTCAAAGTCGTAGCGGCGCGCTATCTGTTTCGTGCCAAAGCAGACTGGTTCATCGGCGCCCAAGGGAATGCCGCCAATTACCAGGTGCTGGGAGCGACCGCGGAAGACGATCTCGTGCTCGAGACACTGGGCGTGCGCGGGTTCAACTCGGCGGCAGTGGGCGCCGTGCTGATGCACGATTCACGCGACAACGAAGACATGCCAACGACCGGCTGGTTCTTGAATGTCAACAATCTGGCCTATCGTGAAGCGCTCGGCGGATCGTCGTCATTCGATGCATATCGCGTGGACGTACGCACGTTCTGGAAGCACGGCGGCGGTCACGTTCTGGCGGTGCGACAGTATAACTGGTTGACCAGCGATGCCCCATCCGCCGCGCAGGCGACGGTGATCCTTCGCAGTTATAAGCTCGGTCAGTACCTCTCGCCGTATATGTCCTCGCTCGAAGTCGAAGAACGCCTGTCGTTCAACCAGCGATGGGGCGTCACACTCTTTTCAGGCGCGGCTGCATTGTATGGTGATGCCCCCGTCCCGCTCGACCGCAGCATCTATCCGACCATCGGAGCCGGCTTGCACTTCGTGATCAAACCCGCGCAGCGCATGCTCGTGAATCTCGAGTACGCACAGGGGATCGGGGACAGCCGCGGTATCTATCTGAAGCTTGGCTACGCATGGTGAATCGATCGGATTGACCGTCAGTGCATCCGCCGCCACCGACGACAGGTTGATCTTCAACGACGCAAGTCGCACGGCTCGCCGGCGGGTGAGAGTCCGTTGGATGTATGGTTCCGGCCTCAGCCCGCCCGGCCCCGCGTGCGTGCGATGACCGTTAAAGTAGCATTGGAAATCACCGAGCCTCACGTCCAGATCAGCGGCGGTCCAGAACAGCCCATGCGCAGGCGCTAATTGGCGGGTGTCTGGGACGACTTTCGCAACTACCTCATCAATGCGGCGTGATGAGTCTGACATTCCGTTCCGTCAGAATTCGACGGCAAGGGTGCCACCCCAGCCGATCGAGCTACCTGCTCATGGCCGGGCCCCCGCCGCCCCATGCCGACGGCGACAAGCAGCCCGCCACGGTCAGAGACGCGAATCCAACGAACACAGGGACTCGCGACCCTGCTACCCCGACGACCATTACTCGGTACGTCTCAGCCGTCAGCTCGCGCAACTCGGCGTCGTCGCCAGCATCGAATCCCTTCCTCTGGCATCCGTTGTGCAACGGGCGGTGCTCGAGGTCGACCTGAGTTCAAGCCCGATTGACGTTCTTTTCCCGCTTACGAGCATCCACCAAGGCTTGAAAGCGATGAGCGGAACCAACCGCTCAATCGCTTCCTTCCTTTCCGTGGGATGTTCTAGGCGATGCCGCGGGATACCGCAATGATGAGATTGGTAGCGTCATTTGCGCTGGCATGCCCAATCGTCCTCGGTGCGCTCGAGCAAACCGTTCAAAAGCGGCCGCTGCCGGTGTTTAAGCGACTGGGGCTGACGCCGCAGGAAGTCGCTGCCGTTGACGGAGGCCGCCCCGTTGCAAAAGTGCTCTCCTGGGGTGAGCGCTCCGAAGTGTACGTCTTTGGCGCCGTGCACATCACCGGCTCGCCGGCCACGTATCTAAAGAGTGCGCGCGACTTCAAGCGACTCGCTGCCGCCGAGGGATACCTTGGGATTGGCGAGCTTCCGGCGACTCCCGTCGCTCCAGCCGATCTCAGCGGGCTTGTGCTCGACCCCGACGACATCAAATCCCTCAAGGACTGTAGAGAGGGTGCCTGTGACGTCCAGCTCCCCAGCGCCTCGATCCAGGCATTCCGCGAATCCGTGAGCTGGGGCCAGCCGGACGCCGCCGATCAGGTCAATCGGCTCGCGCGAGGGATGGTGACGAACTTGATCCGGGAGTACCGGAAAGGCGGGAACGCGGCGCTCGGCGAGTATCGCGACAAGAAGAATCCGTCGCGCATATCGGAGCAATTCGAGAAGATGGTCGGCCGCGCCACGGCGCTACCCGACGTCATGCCCGAACTGAAGCAGTACCTCCTGCGGTACCCCGACGCGGATCTGCCCGGCGCCGACAGCTTCATGTACTGGGAGAAGGTAAACTTCGGGATGAAACCAACAATCCGCGTCAATCACGCGGTCATCTACAACGTCAAGGCGCAAGGCCGGGACATCAGCGTCGTCGCAATCAAGCAACTCTACGCGAGCCACTACTTCCATACCGCACTGGATCTCACCGTCTGCGTGGCGGACCCGTCGGCGCCCGGTGGTTTCTACCTTCTGACTCTCAAAGGATCGGAGCAGGACGGGCTCACGGGCGTCAAAGGGTCGATCCTGCGCCAGGTTGTTGTGGATAAGATCCGCGGGTCGCTCGAAAACGCGCTCGCCTCCATCAAGCGAACCATCGAGCAGTCAGCACCGGTTGCCGAACGCTGACGCCCGCTCGCGTCGGCGCGCCGCTTCGGGCGCGACAGACCGCTCGGCAATGTCGTTGCCTTGACGCGGGCGCCCGAAGACGACGACATCTTCCTCGGCGTCCTCGAAACCGACGATCTCTCTGTCGGGAATTCCTGCAACTCCAGCGTCAGAAGGACGCGACGGTGCAATACGGCTTCGGGGCCAAACCAACGCACCGAGTTGCCGTTGAAACATTCGGCTAAAGCCAACCGCCCGTGAATCCCGCCCGCCGCAGTCCGGTGACGATGGCCGGACAACGGCGCATGATGTTCCAGAGCAGGCCAGTGCGGTAGTTCTCGACCATCAGGACGACCGGCCCTTGATCGATGCCGAAATGGTACGGCGTGACCCACCAATCGGTCGGGCTATCCGGCACGTCAAACGACTGATTGAACGACGGCTTGAACCCATACTTCCCCGTCATGCCCAAATCCATTCGCGCAAAGTGCCGCAAGGTCGGAATCACGATTTCAGGAGCAAAGGGCAGCGAGGCCGCGACGACCCAAGGGGCGACAGTACCGTCGTCGGGACCGAACGGAGCCCCTCGAGCAACATAGTCGAAGAACTCGCGTTCGGTGCCGTTCACCATCCGTTTGATCCAACCGGGGCCGTCGCATGCCGTGAATCCCCAGCAATGTTCGCCGTAGCCGACGAAGTTCATGGGATTGCGGATCGCGTATTCCTGCTGCACGAACGTCGCATGCCTGGTGTTCTGGAAGTAGTCGCTGCCGTGCGCGCGCATGAATTCGTCGCGAATCCCTTGAAAGTCGATCCACATATGTGAGAGCTGATGCGTAAAGAGCGGCCCTGAGTAAAGCAATTCGCGATCGTAGATCTTCCTCCACTGGTAGGTCGCGCAATAGGCACGATAGCTTTCCGGCGGCAGCGGGTGCGTCGGCGAACCGAGTCCGAGGATGTACAGCAGCAAACCCTCGTCGTAACCCTCGTAGCGATGTGGGATGAACCCGTTCTCCGGCCTCCAGCCATGCGTGACCGTCGGTCCCGCATCACAAGCCCAATTCCAGTCGGCCCGACGGTACAGCGCATCGGCCAAGGTCCTGATCTCGTTTTCGATGGGCGTGTCGCGGTCGAAATAGGTGCAGACCGTCAAGGCGCCCGCGAACAGAAACGCCGAGTCGATCGTGGAAAGCTCACACTGCCAGACACGGCGACCCGTTTCGATGTCCAGGAAATGGTAGAAAAAGCCCTTGTAGCCGGAGGCATCCGGTTCGGGACCTTGCGGGCAGTCGATCAGGTAACGGAGTCGTTTTCGGGTGATCTTGGCCGCGAAATCGCGGTAGAGGACGCCGCGTTCGACGATAACTGGAATCGTCGCCAGTGCCATACCGACGGCGGCGATGCTGACCGGAGCATTCGGGTCAGTCTTGTCACGTACCAGCCCATTGTCCGGGTTGGTTTCACGGAGATAGTACAAGACCGTGGAGAGCTGCAACAGGCCGAGATCTCTGTCGGTCAGGGTCAGATCAGAGTCGGCCCCGGGCATGTCAGCCATGAGTCAGTCGCTCGGTTCACCCAGTTGCACGCGGACGCTGTGGGTTTTTCCGTCGTTGCTGAGCGGCACTGTATGGTTCGGAAGCCCCTGCCCATCCAACTCGATTGATCGAACGCCGCGACCCGTGCCAGCCGAGTTGTCCACCACAATCCGGTACGTCGCGGATCGATGCCGAAAGGTCAGTGAAAACCCTGGCCAGGTGGGTGGAATACAGGGCTCGACACGAAGTGTGTCCCCTCGCAACTGGAACCCCAGAATGCTCTCGATCGCGACGCGATACAGCCAGCTCGCCGCGCCGGTGTACCAGGTCCAGCCGCCCCGGCCCGTGTGCGGCGCGGCGCCATACACGTCGGCGCAGACCACATAGGGCTCGACTTTGTAGCGCTGCACCTCCTGAGCCGACGTGGCATGGTAGATCGGGTTGATAAGGTTCCAGAGTTCCGTGGCGCGGTCGCCCCGACCCTGCAACGCCGTCGCCAGGGCCACCCAGGTGGCGGCGTGGGTGTATTGGCCGCCGTTCTCGCGAATGCCAGGCACGTAGCCTTTGATGTAGCCAGGCTGAAGCGCGCCTTTGTCGAACGGCGGATCGAACAGTTGGATCAGCTGTTCGCCGGTACGCACCAGCCGTCTTTGCACCGCATCCATTGCCGACTCGGTTCGCGCCGGACTTGCTGAGCGGGAAATGACTGCCCAGGCTTGCGGAATGGCGTCGATCTGGCACTCATCGTTTTGAGCGGATCCCAGGGGAGTCCCATCGTCGAAGTAGGCGCGGCGGTACCACGCGCCGTCCCACGCGTTCGCCTCCAGAGCGATGCGCAACTGCTCCGCTCGCTCACGGCACCAACTGGCATCGTCGGATTGGCTGCGCTGCTCGGCGACTTCTGCAAACGCGTTCAACACGGTGACGAAGAACCAGCCGTTCCAAACACTCTCGCCCTTTCCTTCGGCCCCGACTTTATTCATGCCGTCGTTCCAATCGCCGGTGCCGATGAGGGGCAAACCGTGGGGCCCCAGCCGATAACCGTACTTGAGGGCGCGAACGCAGTGCTCGTAAACGGTACCGGTCTGCTCACTCACAGCGGGCAGGTTGAACTCTTCCTCCTGGTCTTCCCGAAGCACCGGCGACGCGATGAACGGCACGACCGCGTCTAACACGTCCGTGTCGCCGGTTGTCACGACATAGTGATGGACCACCAGTGGCAGGAAATAGAGGTCGTCGGTGATCCGCGTCCGGACCCCGATCCCCGACGGAGGGTGCCACCAGTGCTGGACGTCGCCCTCTTCGAATTGGCGTGCCGCCGACCGCAGGATCTGCGCCCGCGCCTCTGCCGGAGCGCTGTAGACCAGGCTCATCACATCCTGCAGTTGATCGCGAAACCCGTACGCTCCACCGGATTGATAAAACGCCGAGCGGGCCCACACGCGGCAACCCAGGACCTGGTAGATAAGCCAGCGATTGACCATGAGGTCGATGCCCCGATCGGGCGTTGCCACGTGCAACGCGTTCAGGAGGCGGTCCCATTGCTGTTGCACCTCGGCCAGCAGAACATCTGCTCCATCCCCTTGCGCGTACTGCTGAATAAGCCGATGGACCTCCGCCAGATCCTCCGCCTGCCCCAACACGAAAACCATTTCTCTCGTCTCGCCGGGAGACAACGTCACTTCCGTCGTGACTGCCGCACAGGGATCGAGGCCAGGACTGGCGCGGCCCGACAGTCCGACGCGCTTCATGGCCGCTGGCGTTGAAACCGAGCCGTGCTCTCCGAGAAATTCCGTTCGATCGGCGCTCACCGACTGCGCCGCTGCGCCAGAGGCTACGAACGCGATCTTCCCGGCGAAGTCGCCGGCCCAGGTATTCCGCGCCAAAATCGCCCCGCTCTCGCGATCGCGCTCGCAGACGACTTGTAGCGGAGCGTTCTCGCGCGAGGTTCCAAGCACCCATTCGGCGTAATACGTGGCAGTCAAGCGCCGGGGCCGATTGTCGTCATTCCGCACCGTCAGGCACACCAGTTTGATAGGATCGGCTGGCGGAACGAAAACCAGAAGGTCCTGTTGGAGATTGCCACTGACATGGGCGAAACGCGTGTAGCCTTGGCCGTGGCGGACCGTCACGGTTGCCCGAGGCCCGAGCGGCAACGGTGTTGGCGTCCAGAAATCACCGGTCTCCTCGTCGCGCAAATAGATCGCTTCACCGGGCGGATCCGAAGTCGGATCGTTGGACCACGGAGTGAGACGATTCATTTGGCTGTTGCCCGCCCAGCTGTAGCCAAGACCCGCCTCCGTCACCAGACATCCGAACCCCGGATTGGCGAGCACATTCGTCCAGGGAGCCGGCGGCAACGCGGGTCTGGCCTGTGAGATGCCATCGATGACGATCACGTATTCGCGGCCATCCGGGGTGAAGCCTCCCAAGCCGTTCCAGAAGCCCAGCCCATCAGGTGGTTGGCCGCGCTCGGCGACAGAGGTTGTCGCGACCACGGCTGGAATGAGTGGCGCCGGTTGAGTGGGCCGTGGGTCAGCGTGCTGTTCGATCTGATCGGTCAGTGACCCGTGACCGCCGCCGAGCACAGCCCGCGCGGCGGCTGAAAGCAGAACCTGGTCATCGGCGGGCACCTTGTCTGCCGTCAAGAAGAACACCCCGCCCGGCTTGCCGAGCATTTCGCCGGCGGCTCCCACCTGTAGTTCGGCGCGTAGCCGATCGGCGATCTCCCCAACGCGCTCGTCCAGGATCACGAGATCGAGCTTCAATCCGCGACGGCGTGTATAGGTGCGCCATCGAACCAGTTGTCGAACGATCCCCTCATCGTCGTCCCGAGCGACGCGAGCCAGCACGATCGGCAGGTCGCCGGAAATGGAATGCGGCCATAAGCCCGGCTGCCCCATTCGGTTGGCGGCTACTGCAGCAAGATCGCGGAGACTGGAGTTCGTGAACACCACGGAAGCCGCCAGACGGTCGAACAGGCCAATGTCCTGCAGCGAGAGCTCCAGCTCCCGTAGTTCCCTCCGGGAATGAATTTTCGAATCTGCAAATGCCTGGTCGATCGCGTCGAATTGGCCGAATCGCTCGGCCATTCCGATGGCGGCCTCGTACGAGTCGGCGGCTCCGGTCACAAATGCAATACGAGCCGTCGTTCCAGCTTCGAGGTCGGCACGGCGCCGCAAGCCGAGTATCGGATCGAGCACCGGACCGGTCGTCCGCGACAAGCGAGACCCGGAGTCCAGCGCAGCGGGATTGGCCGGCGTGCGGCCGCGTCCGAGAAATCTCAGGCGATCGGTCTCGTACTCAATCTCTTCGCTGGCCACTCCGCTGGATGCTGAAACGTGAATGGCGAAGATCGGTTGGTCTTCTACGCCTCGCGGCCGGCGCCTGGCCACCAGCGCGCCGTAGCGCGGATCGAAACTCGTTTCCAGGAACAGCTTCGCAAAAGCAGGATGGGCCTGATCGGCACGACGGTCGTTCAAACACACTTCCGCGTAGCTCGTCAGCTCGACTTCGCGGCGGCGACGGCCATGGTTGACGAGCGTCACCGCGCGTAGTTCAGCGTCGGCATCCGGCACGACGCCGATGGCACAGCGCGTCTCGACATCGCCATCCCGTCGCCAGAACTCGGCGCGGTCGGCGTGAAACTCGAATCCGGATTCATCGGCGGGCTTGGGCAGCGGTTGACTGCCAATCGACCATGCGCTGCCGGAGCCGACCTCACGGACGTAACAGAACTGCCCCCAACAGTCGCGTGTGGCATCTTCGCGCCAGCGGGTCACATCGAGGCCGCGCCAGGTGCTGTAGCCAGCGCAGGCATCCGTGATCATCACGCCGTACGAGCCGTTGGACAGGAGTGCGATCGCGGGCGGAGTCATGTACCTCGTCTTTCAGATACCGGAGCCACCAATCGCGACGAGGAGGCCGATTCGCTCGTCAAGCGGGGCGTCGGGCAGGCGGCCGCCTGGCCGCCTCTCGTCGTTCACGCGTGATGGTCGACCGGCCTGCCATGGCCTGCCGGTGACAGTTCTTTGACGCTGTTCCCCAATGTCGAAGACCAGAACTTTCATGAGCTATCGCCCAGCCCACGCGCGCCCGAACTCCATCTGGTCGGAGGTCCTCCGAAACCACGGCAGCCATCTCGCCGCTCCCCCCCGCATGGAGCCGTCTTCAGACTCTTCCTGCAAAGAGTTTGCTGTCCGCGCGGGTACTGGCCTTGCGTAGTTCAAGGACGAAATCGAAATGGAGCATCCGACGGGCGACCTCAACCTGGAACCGCACGAACTGACCGTTGGCGAAGTTCATCGCAACCTCGCGCCGCGTGCCCTCTACGAGCCCGCCATTCGCTACGAGAAAGAGACCAGCATTGCCGAGAACGGCGCGCTGGTTGCCTATTTCGGAGTAAAGACGGGCCGCTCTCCCAAGGACAAGCGGGTCGTCAAGCATCCGGATTCTGCAAAGAACGTGTCGTGGGGCCCGGTCAACGGCGGCGCGTACGGCACCGGCAAGCGCATCAGCCTCAAGCACACCCGCGCCATTATCGACGAGATTCACGACGGCGCTCTCCCGAAAGCCAAAACCGAGCGCGATCCGATCTTGGGCTTTGACGTACCGACCGAGTGTCCGGGCGTGCCTCGGGACATCCTCAAGCCGCGCGGCGTGTGGGCCGACGTCTCGGCCTACGACGCGAGGGCGAAGGGGCTCGCCGGTCTGTTCCGCGAGAACTTCAAGAAGTACGAGTCCGGCGTCCGCGCGGAGATCAAGGTGGCGGGTCCGGCATGAAGATTGGCGTCGTCGGCTGCGGCATGGTCGGCTCGACCTCGGCCTACGCGCTCGTCATGAGCGGCGTGGGGCGGGAGATTGTGCTCGTGGACGTGAATCGTGCGCGCGCCGAGGCCGAGGCCAACGACATCTACCACGCGGTCCCGTTTGCGCACCCGTTGACAGTGCGGGCGGGGAAGTACGCGGATCTCGAGGACGCGCGCGTGGTCGTCATCGCCGGCGGCGTCGCGCAGCAGCCGGGCGAAACCCGCCTCCAGCTGTTGCAGCGCAACGCCGGCGTGTTCCGGCAGATCGTCCCCTCGGTGCTCCGCGTCGCACCCGACGCAGTGCTGGTCGTCGTCACCAATCCGGTGGACATCATGACGCACCTGGCAGCGCAGTTCGCCGCCGACTTCGGCGTGCCGCACACGCGCGTGTTCGGGTCGGGCACGACGTTGGACACTGCGAGGTTTCGCGCGCTGCTGGGGCGGCACTTCGACGTGGATCCGCAACACGTGCACGCCTACGCAATCGGCGAGCACGGCGACTCAGAAGTGCTGGTCTGGTCGCAAGCCACGATCGCCGGGCTGAGCCTCGACGAATTCGTGAGAGCCCACGGCACCCCGCTCACCGGAGAGGACCGGCGGACAATCGACGAGAACGTCCGCCGCGCGGCGTATCAGATCATCGGTGGCAAGGGCGCGACCTACTACGGCATCGGCAGCGCGGTGACGCGCATCGTCGACGTCCTGCTGCACGACCAGCGCGCCATCCTGACGATCTGTTCGCGCATCACCGGCGTGCCGGACTGCGACGGCGTGACGCTGTCGCTGCCGCATCTCGTCGGCGGCGCCGGTGTGCTGGCGACGATTCCATTGGCGCTTGATGCGACCGAGCACGAGCAGCTGGCCCGGAGCGCGGGGGTACTGCGTGAGGCCATCGCGTCGTTGAACGGGTCATGAGCTGGCAGTCCCAGTCGAAACCACAGTGAGCAACGCACTCTGAGAGGCGAAGGAGATCCGAAGGTCCAGTCGAATCCGACGGAAGGAGCAGTGATGAAGCACCTAATCGTGAGTCTCCTCCTGATTGCCGCGCAGTCCGCGACACCGGGCACACAGAAGTTCACCGGCACCATTACGGACGACATGTGCACCGAGGCCGATCACTCCAGAATGCGAATGGGGTCGACGGATGCCGAGTGCGCTATTGCCTGCGTCAGTGCGCACGGTGCCCTGTACGTTCTCTATGACGGGAAACCCTACTACCGGCTGAGCGACCAGCGGACGCCGGAGAAGTTCGCCGGCCAAAGGGTGACGGTCGTCGGCACGCTTGACGCCAAAACCAGGACGATCCAGGTCGACTCGATTGCAGCGGCAAAGTAGGCCGCCTGAGGGGCAGGCGCGCGCGCCGGCTCACCGTTCCGGGACGCGCAAGGAACATGACATTTCGGGCACACGCTGAAAGGCGTGATGTGCTGCCTGCTGCAGGCGAATCCCGCCATGCGGCTACCCGTTGCGCGCCTGCTGGACGATCTTCACTCCGGCGCTGGCGCCGATCCGCGTGGCTCCGGCAGCCACCATCGCCTTGACATCGTCGAGGTCTCGCACGCCTCCCGCGGCCTTGACGCCCATGTCGGCCCCGACCACGCGTCTCATCAGGGCCACGTCCGCGGCGGTCGCCCCGCCGGGACCGAAACCGGTCGACGTCTTGACGTAGTCCGCCCCCGCAGCCTTGGCCAGCGTGCAAGCGGTCACCTTTTCCTCGTTGGTCAGCAACGCCGCCTCGATGATGACCTTGCTCAGCACGCCGCGCTCCCGGCAGGGCATCGTCACTGCCTCGATGTCACGTTCGACCGTCCGCAGATCGCCCGACTTCAGCGCGCCGAGGTTGATGACCATGTCGATCTCGCGTGCGCCGTCGAAGATCGCACGCCGTGTCTCGTAGCCTTTGACGTCGGCGGTGGTTGCCCCAAGCGGGAACCCGACGACCGAGCACACCCGAACGGCCGTCGTCGAGAGCCTGGCGGCCGCGAGGGCGACCCAGGCCGGATTCACGCAGACCGTCGCGAAGTGGAACTGCGCGGCCTCCCGGCACAACTCTTCGATGTCGACTCGGGATGCATCCGGCTTCAGCAGCGTATGGTCGATCATCGCGGCGATGCCTGCGGGAGCGCCGCCGGCAGCGTGCACCCCCAATCTCGTGGCGCCCGCCCCAAGGACCCCCCGCAGGCGATCCGGACAACACTCGCTGCGCACGTCATGGCACGGGCAGCGCAGGGCCGGCCTGTCGGCCGCCGCGGCCACCGCCTCGACTATGGTGGCAATGATGCGCTTCAGTTCGTCGGGCGTCACAACCTGGGTGCTCCTGATCCCCGCCACCGACTCGCGTCAGCCGCGGTGATGCCGTCGTCGCTTCGTACCCGTTCGATGCCGAGCGCGTGACCCGGTTCAGCGGAGTATCATCGTGCCCGATGCATGATCGACAACCGGGTGAAATCCTGTTGACCGCCGCTCAGATCCAGGCCCGAGTCGTTGAGATGGCCAGCGAGATCCGGCGCGACGTTCCAGATGACGTGCACCTCGTGGCGGTGCTGAAAGGGGCCTTCATGTTCGTGGCCGATCTCGCGCGCCGTCTGGACGGCGAGGTCTCGCTCGATTTCATGGTGATCTCGAGCTATGCGAAGGGCATATCCAGCTCGGGTGAAATCCGCCTTCAAAAGGACCTCGATGTCACGCTCAACGGCAAGAACGTGGTCGTCGTCGAGGACATCGTCGACACCGGGCTCACGCTCGCGTATCTCCAGGGCATTCTACGCGCACGCCTCCCGAAGACACTTCGGACCGCCTGCCTTCTCAGCAAGCCCTCGCGGCGTCAGACCGACGTGCAGGTGGACTATGTCGGTTTCACGATCGAGGATCGTTTCGTTGTCGGATACGGTCTCGATTATGCCGAACGGTATCGCCATCTTCCCCACATATCCGTGATCGACCCCGAGATTCTATCGCCATCAGCTCAGCGTTCAGCTGTCAGCTCGCCGGGTGCTGATCGCCAGCTGAGATCTGACAGCGGATAGCTGATGCTGAGAGCTGATCGCTTCGTGTATATTGAGCCGTGCCGGTCCACCTCGTCGATCACCCGCTGGTGCACGACGCGCTCGTCGAGCTCCGCGACAAGCGGACCGCCCCCGATCACTTCCGCCGCGCGGCCGCCCGGATCAGCGTGCTGCTCGCGGCCGAAGCGCTGCGCGAGGTCGGCAGCACAGAGGTCACGGTGGAAACGCCCCTCGGCCCTGCCCCCGGCAGGACGATCACACGCGACGTCGTCGTCGTGCCGGTGTTGCGCGCCGGGCTGGGAATGCTCGACGCCGTGCTGACGCTCGTGCCGCATGCCCGCGTGGGACATATCGGCCTGCAGCGCGACGAGACAACGGCCGTGGCATCACAGTACTACGCGAGGTTTCCGGCCCGGCTGGCGTCCAGCTTCGTCCTCATGATCGATCCGATGCTCGCCACCGGCGGCAGCGCGGTGATGGCGCTCGACCTGCTCGGCCGCGCCGGCGCTCAAGCCGTCCGGGTGATCTGCATCGTCGCCGCCCCCGAGGGCATCGCCGCGGTACAACACCGTCATCCCGACGCGTCGATCTACGCCCCGGTCGTCGATCGGGGCCTCGACGAACGGAAGTTTATCGTGCCCGGGCTTGGCGATTTCGGCGATCGCCTCTACGGCACGTTCGAAGCGTGAAAGGAGGAACGCGCCATGGCTCCGGTGAATGAGCGTCGCTCGCAGGGGCGCACGCTGACCGATCGCTGGCAGACGGCGCTCACCTCGATCGCGCCGAACACCATTCTGATCCGCGGGTATCCGGTGGACGAGATGATGGGGCGGCTGTCGTTCGCCGATGCCGTCTATCTCCTGCTCATGGGCGAGCTGCCCTCGCCGGCAATCGGGCGGATGTTGAACGCCGTGCTCGTGTCGTCGCTCGATCACGGCGTGACCCCGCCATCGACACTCGCGGCGCGGAACGTGGCGACCTCTGGGCGCGCCGCTCAAGGACTGCGTGGCGGCGGGCATCCTCGCCTTCGGCCGCCATCACGGCGGCGACATCGAGTCGTGCATGAAGTTTCTCGACGGTGGGCTCTCGCTCATGCGCTCAGGCCGCACCCTGCAGAAGTCGGCCGAGAGTCTGGTGGACGATTGCCTGCGTGAAGGTCAGACCCCACCGGGCTTCGGGCACCGGTTTCACACGCGCGACCCGCGAGCGGCGAGGCTGTTCCAGATGGCGCTCGAGCTCGAGCTCGAAGGGGAACACGTCCGGATGATCCGGGCCGTTGAACGGACGCTTGACGAGCGACAGGAGCAGCTGGGGCACCGCCTCCCCATCAACGTCGACGGTGCGATCGCAGCCATCTGCGCCGATCTCGGCTTCGAGTACGAGCTGGGGAACGCGATTTTCCTGATCTCCAGGCTGCCGGGGCTGATCGCCCACGCGCACGAAGAGCGCACGCGTCAAGCGCCGATGCGGCAGATTGATCCGAAGGACCACGACTACGACGGGTCGCAGACCCGCCGGCTGCCGGAGACGAGAAAGTAACGGGATGCGCTCAGGTAAGCGTTACCGCTGGATGAGCCATCAAGGCTGCGGTGTAGTACACCGCGTCCGCCGGCAGCTTCTCCGTCAGATAATCCCGATCCTTGAACGGGAACACGGGTCTCGGCTTCGAGTTGATGAACGCGGCGAGCTGCTGCGCCTCCTCGTCGGTCATGTTGCCGGGATCGAGGTACGGCATGGAATACCGGATCATGCCGGCAAGCGTGTAAATGCGCGCCGCACCGGCGCCGTCGTTCCACGACCCGGGTCCCCAGAGCGGCCCGGCCTTCTTGTCGCCGATCTCCACACCCTGGCCATCGGGGCCGTGACATGACACACAGCGATCGCTGTAGATCGCTTCACCTTTGCGCGGGTCCAGCTTCTCGACAGGGATCAGCGCGGAGGGTGCGATCGTATTCTGACCCCGCCACCACGGGTTCTTGCCAACCTCGCTGCCCTGCGATAGCCACGTCAAGTATGCAGAGACGGCCAGCACTTCACGCGATGTCGGGGTCGGGAGATCCTCGGGGCTCAAGGTTCCCCCGGTGGTATTCTCGCTGCGAAGGAAGCACTCTGCGATGCGATCACCGAGGCTGAACAGGCGGCCGGCGCGCCTGTTGTACTCGGGAAAGAGTCCCGCCACGCCGACCAGCGGCAGCGACTTCTCGCGCTGGCCCGCGTTCATATGGCAGTTGCTGCACGACATCCCGCCCGGAGCGAGATGAGGCACCTCTCGTGGCGTGTCCGTAAAAATCCTGAAACCGCGCCTGATCTCGTCCGAGAGCGGCAACGGCCCGAGCGAAGCGTCGTTGAGCGGGGTCTTCGGCAATTCCCAGGCGGCCGCCATGGTGGCGCTCGCGGCAATGAGGGGGCCGTTCATCGCCGGACCGCTTGGTGTGTGCCGCCCGGGCGCGCCCGTGCACCCAACCGCCAGATGCGCGACGAGGATAAGGAACGTACGTGGTCTGGGCGTCATAGGACCTCGCCGCTGGTTCCGTGGGCGGCAAGCGATGACATGACTGCCTGCGAGCCTAACACGCGCATGATTCTTCAGCCACTGACGAGTCGCGTCCCGCGGCACCGGTGAAGTCCGGCGGCTGAGGCCAGCGGGGTCAGCACTTGCCCGCTCCAGGCACGAGCGCAGGCAAACCGAAGGGACCCTGCACCCGCGAGTAAATCGCTCCGAACAGCCCAGCGCCCGCGAGCGCGCCCGCCAGCGTTGCTGCCGCGTAGATCTTGCCTTCGCCGAGGTTCACGAAGATCGGCCCGGGGCACATGCCGGCCATCGACCAGCCGACGCCAAAGAGCAGCCCGCCGACTATGTTGCCCCGGTGCAGCGGCTTCACCTCAATCTCGAGCCGCCGCCCGCCCAGCGTCCGACCGTAGCGTTTGAGCAGCCAAAGTCCCGGCGCGGTGAGGGCGACGGCCGTGCCCATGATCCCATAGAGCTGGAATTGCTCGAACAGGAACATGCCCTGAATATAGTTGTAGTCGGCGGCTCCCGACCGACTCAAGATAAAGCCGAAGATCGTCCCAAGAAGAATATAAAGCAGCATGGTCAGCCACGCCAGTCGAAGATGACGCGGTATAGCAGGTGTGTCGTGACGATTCCGCCTGCCAGAAAGCTGACCGTCGTGATCAGGCTCGGCAGCTCGAGATTCGACAGGCCGAAGATGCCATGGCCGCTGGTACATCCACCGCCGAGTCGAGTGCCGAATCCGATTAAGAGACCGCCGCCGAACATCCACGCCAGCTTGCCCGCGGGACCGAAGCCCAGCACGTTGTCGAAGATGCCGAGGTTCCAGGTTGGCGCCCATCCGCCGCTCAAGACGGCCGACAGAAATCCGCCGAGGACGAGCCCGACGACGAACGGGACGCGCCACCTGCGGCCAGAGGTCACGGCGCCGCGCTGGAAATACGGCTGTGTGATGAGCAGGCTGCAGAAATCTTCGAGACTGGTCGAGATGCCGAGGCGGCGATTGGCGAGGAACAACAGCGACAGCGTGACCGCCGCGATCCCCGCGCCTGCGGTCGCCCAATGGATGGGAGGCAGGTTGTTCAGGATAAGAGGCATGGCAACTCCAGACGTTTCGCTTACGAACACCACGAGTACGGCCGCATACCCCTGGACCGCGTCAGACGTGAGCGCCCGGCATTGACAGCTCAGTCCAAGCGCCACAACGAAAGAGATGATAGATCTTTGACGAAGATCCGTTTTCCAGATATCGCCGGCTGGGCCCAGGTCGCGCTGTTTGCGACGCTGTAATGCTTGACGGGCTCGAACCCAGTCCGGCTGCTCCTGGCGACGATCAACTCGGCATCGTCGTTCAAAAAGAAAAGCAGGTCATCCCCCTTGACCAGTGCCGTGTTCGATGCTTGCCGCGGCCGGTCGAGCCACAGCACCTGACCAGTCGACGCATCGATGGCGAAGAACTGGCCCCGGTTCCGATGGGACAATCCGAATAACGCATCGCCGACGACCACCGGGTTGCTCAGGAACATGGAGACATCCTGGGTTTCCCAGAGGACGTCGACGACCCACTTGCCTTCCCGCCTGATCGGTTTGAGCGCCATCACGCCCCTGTTGTGACCGCCAACGATGAGCGTCCCACGATAGAGGACTGGTGTGATGGCTTGAACAAACGGTGACGCCCAGGGGTGCTCCCACAGGACGGCACCATCGGCGACCGAGATGCCGAGGATCGACTGCTGAGTCATCGCTATGACCTGCCGGTTTCCGTCCAGGTCCACGATAATCGGCGACGCATGGGTGAACTCGTTCTTCACCGTCCACTTGATACCGCCGGTATTCGACTCGAAGGCGGTCAGTGCGTCATAGCCATCAGCTTGAATAATGACGACGTCGTGATCTCCAACCGGTGAAGAGGCAGTGCCGAAGGCCGGTTGAACCGGCGGTGCAGGTTTCTGCCACACGATCTTTCCGCTCAATGCATCGAAGGACGAAATGGTCCCGCTGATCCCAAGCGTGTACAGCTTTCCGTTGTGGAACAGCGGTGTCGCCTTGGGACCGTCGCCGTGGTCAAAGGTGCCCTCATACATCTCGTATGAAACCGGATAATCTGTGCGCCAGACCGTTTTGCCGGTTTCCGCCTCGAGTGCCGTCATCCCCTCCTTGCCGTCGCGGCGCGTGAAGGCGTAGACGGTCTTGCCGACCACAATCGGCGTCGCGTAACCCGCTCCGACCTCGACTTTCCATGCGAGCCTCAGGGTTTCGGGCCATGATTCCGGTTTCGCGAACGCGCTGGCTGCCCCGTCCCGGTTGCGGCCGCGCCACTGCGGATAATCTTGCTGGGAATCCTGGCCGATCACCGCTGCCGCAGCTCCTCCCAGCACAGCAATTGCAACACCCGCTGAGAGAACGCCTCGTGCGAGTGTTTCAGTTGATAGGTGGAGCGCCATCAGTCACACTCCGGCAAGCCAACCGGTAGACCGGCCAGGAGAGCCCAACCAGCAGCCGACGTGATATTTACAACGACCGTGCAAATCCGTACAGGGTTGTCGGGTTCTCGACGAGAATGCGGTGGCGTGTCGCCTCGTCGGGCGCCCATTCGGACAGCAAGTCGAACAGCACCGCGTCGTTCGGTTTGCGATCGGGCGCTTCGCTCGGGTGCGGCCAGTCGCTTCCCCACACCATCCGCTCTGGGGCGGCCTTGACGAAGGCCTGCGCGATCGCGGTGGCATCCGGGTATGGTGGGCCGACCTTGGTATTCGAGTAGGCCCCGGAGAGCTTGACCCATGTGCGGCCCCGGTCGATGAGGCTCCGGATGATGCGATGGGACGGATGTGCGATGCCCGCCGGGAGCGGCGGATGTGCCATGTGATCGAACACTGTTTCCGACGGCAGCCGCCGCAGCAGGTCGGCCCACTCGACCACCTGCTGGCCCTCGACGTTGAACTGCACGTGCCAGCCGAGATCGGCGACGCGCTTCGATAGCGGTTCGACCATGTCGAGTTTGACGACCGCCGCGGCCGGATCGGTGAGGCTGAAGCGGATCCCCCGGACGCCGGCGTCATGAAGTCGCTTCAACTCGGCATCTGTGACCGTCGGGTGGAGAACGGCGACACCTCTGGCATTCGGCCCGAGCTGCGCGATTGCATCGACCGTCACCTGATTCTCCGTTGCGTAGTTACGGGGTGTCACGACGACGACCCGGGTCGTTCCGATCCGCCTTTGGAGCAATCGATACTGCGGCACGGCCGCATCCGTCGGAGGCACTCTCGGGCTCGGAACCATCCGAAACCGCGCCGGATCGTAAATGTGCATGTGACAGTCGCAGGCGTTCGGCGGCGCCTTGAGCCTCGGCGACTCCGTCCCGACCGAATTGGACACCGCGACCTGGGCGTGGGTGTCGCGCGATTGGAGGACACGGCCGGCGCTGAATACCGCGAGACCAGTCTTTCCGAGAAACGTCCGCCGCGTCATTCCCTCGTCGCTCTTCATGCGGTCCTCCGCTCACAGGTCCGGTGGTTGGCGGTACTACAGCAAGACGGCTCCACCAGCAACCCGCCAAATGGGCCACGAACCACAGGCGGAATCGCAAAAACGGCCGGCGACGGCTCCATCTGACGTTGGGGAGCGAAGCCTGCGGTCACGCGTTACGCCGTCGCCGATCGATTCGCCAGCAGGAATTGTGGCGCACCATCCCGATGTGCGGATAGTACATCTCGGCCTGCGGCGCCGCCAACAGGATCAGGCTCGTGTGAAGACCCGCAGCCAGATGCGTCCGGTGGATCAATTCCCGGCCTATGCCACGACGCTGAAAAGCCACGTCCACGGCCAAGTCCGACAAATAGGTGCAATAGCTGAAATCCGTAATCGCTCGAGACACACCAACCAGCAGCCCGTCGGGATTTCGTGCGGTGACGATGACGTCGGCATGGGCGAGCATGCCGGCGATCGTCTGTGAATCGTCGACCGGGGCGTCGCACGGCCAGAGTTGAGCGACGCAGGACGTCGACAAACTCCTCGGCCCCGAGGTGCGGCTCACGGGAGTATTCGAAACGAGCCAACTTCTACGCGACCTCCTGTCAGCCGAACGCCTCGCTTTCAGGCGCGGCGGGCACATGATCTCAGTGGCCGCCGTCTGCCGCAAACCCAGTGACGTCGGAGTCGAGCACTTCGTAACGGGCGCTCTGAAATACCCGGCGATCGGGCAGTCGGTACTGCCGTCAGTACGCCATGTGAGATCGTGTCTATGCCGATCGTCCGTCCGACGATCATCGGTGCCGGCCATCCGTCCGCATTGAGGGCGGCATTGTTCCGGTGTCCGTACACGATAATCTCATCACCGTCGTACCCGTTGGGAAAGCTATCTGCGCCCCATATGAAGGCCTCGCGCGCTTGGGCCCGAACACGAGCGACGCGGGGATCCAGGCCCCCATGTGTGCAGACACAGTCCGCACTCTGATGGTAGAGACGTAAACTCTCGAAGAATCGAATGTGATCGTCGGGGATACAGTCGAAGAACACCTCGTAC
Organism: uncultured Acidobacteriota bacterium; assembly: GCA_963814975.1. Lineage (GTDB taxonomy): Bacteria > Acidobacteriota > Vicinamibacteria > Vicinamibacterales > CAVVIG01 > CAVUXJ01. Next base: position 49,820 of record CAWFFB010000031.1, read on the forward strand.
GGCAGCGCACGGCTCCCCGCGTACACGTCGGCCACAGCATTCGATTTTGCCTCGCGCAACGTCCGGGCAGCCTCGACTGAGTAGCTTCGCATCGTGTCGAAGGCCTCCATACCAAGGAGCCACGAGTGACAGCGATAGTCGCGCAGCGTTTGAAGGAACCAGTCCTCGTGGTTCCCGAGCAGGCACACGACGTCTGCCTCGACATCCCGTTGAAACCCGAGAATCGCGTCCACGCAGCCTTTGCTGTCGGGGCCTCGGTCGATGTAGTCGCCCAGGAACACGATGGTGTCCCCCGCGACGACCTCGCTCAGAATCTGGACGAGAATGTCATTGAGGGCAGGACGGTTGCCGTGGATATCACCGACTGCAATGGTGGCCATATCAATTGACGCGCTGCAGACAGGCGTTGATGCGCAACGCTGTGACTCACTCCCGGCGGTCCGGACACCGGCTGCCTTCGACGGCCTTCCAGCATTCGCAAGTGTGCGACGTCCCATGGGGTTCCACTGTACCGAATTGCACAAGGGTCGGGCGATGGGGCGTACGCGTTTCGGTCAGCAGGATCTGGCCGGGCTGAGGAAGAATTTTGCCGTAGAAGTCACAATAACGACCACAAGCTGATAAAATCGTTCGTCAGCCTGAGGCGGAACGAGCGTAACCCTCAGTACAATCAATCACTTGGGCGCTTAGCTCAGTTGGTTAGAGCGCGTGCTTCACACGCACGAGGTCACTGGTTCGAGTCCAGTAGCGCCCATGTAATTAACAATAAACTGCTTTATTTCAGCAGCTTATGGCTACGCTCACAAGAGCGGCTTTGCTAGACGCTGGCGCTCTGGCTGTAGGGAGCGGCTAGGGCGTGGCGGAGCGGCGTCTGCGAGCGTTGACGGTCTGGGCGGCTGGGTGAGGCAGGTCGGAGCGTCGAACGTCGCGCGGAGGGCATTCTGACAGCATTGATGGGCACTCTCGGGGAGGCTATGAGGGCGATTGGGCGACTCACCGTTCACGCTGCTACAGCGAGAGCGGCGGATTGCACGGGGGAGCTTTTGACTGATTCTCGTTCACGAGATTTCTGCGCAGCTAGATTTCTGTGCTGACTAGATTTTCAGCGACTACGGGAACAGGCGGTCGGGTGATTTCTTCGACAGCAACTTCTTATTTTTGGCTGATTCGTTCTTGAGTTCATCCTGCTGTTCTGACGAAACTGCTGCTCGCCTCTCCACTCGCGCCAGAATCCAGTGATTGATGTCGCTCTCCAGATAGCGAAGCTCCTGCAACGGCGACAGAATGTAGGGCTGCGGGAATAGCCCTCGGTTTCGCAGGCGAATAATTGTCGAATACGACAGGCCCGTTCTCCGACACACTTCGGTTCGCCTAAGAAACACGGGCACTGGTCCCGGTCCGCGTTGCCCGTCGTGTGAACGCTTTTCTGGTCGTATTACCTGTGGAAGTTTCATCGACATCTACCTTTTCTTGATCAATCATTTTCGGTCGGTGTCGCCAGGACGCACGCAGGTTCTGACAGTCACATTGCCGATTGTGGCCAATCCCGTGGATTGACGCGAGATTCTGAGAGTAACGCGAGAGTGACGATGACGATTGGGCTACCCACCGACCCCAAGGGCAATCCGTTCGACATCCCGGCGACCGACGTTCGCGTCCCCGAAGATGTTTGATCTGGACGGTGATTGGCTGGCCTGGGGAGATCAGCATGACGTGAAGCGGGCCGGGATAGAGGCGTTAAAGGCGTTCGTGAAGCTAGAGGACGACCCGGTCCCGGTATTCTCGCTTTCGCACGTCGCTTCGGTCCTTTGCAACTGTGCCTGAAACACGAACTGCCCATACACATGCTCTTGCCACCTACCGGGTCAGCTCGCTCTCTCGATGTCATGTTCGACGATACAAATGGGCGGGACTGCGAACGTTTATCGTCGTGGCGCTCGCTCGCTGGCGAGGCGGCTGCCACGTCCGTCAAATCGCTCGATTACAGCGACGTGATGTTTGACGATTGGCACGTCGATTGGCTACTGCTGAAACGCTCACCCGTTCGGCCCGTGCTTCTGATGCGCTCACAACCAGCATCTGGTCCCGTGGCTAGGAAACTTCTCGTCCCTACCTGAATGCCTGGCTCGCCATTGCAGGGACGCGGCTGCGCTTCGGACTGGTGGGTCGAGTTCCCGACCCTTACATCAGCGGAGGGTTGTTCGGGGTGCTGGGCCTTCAAATGCTGGCAATCTTGGCCGAGACGAACGGCTGGGCACCTTGTTCAATCTGTTTCAGGCTCTGCCGGACTCCGAAGGGCCATTTTCGTGAAGGAACGCTGCATCTGTGCGGTCGCGCTCAGTGCAAGAAACACGCTGACGCACGGAAAGCAAGAATCTGGCGACGTGGAGAAGCTAAACCACAAAAGAACAGACGGCGCATTTCTTCACAGTAGATCGTTACTCTGACAGCACTCTCAGCCAAATGACAGGTGGTGACGACGCGCCTCTGAGATGCTTCCTTCCCTCTTGACAGCCCGATTTATGCTGGTGATGGTTGCATTCTCGAATGCAGCCCGCTCGATTGGGACGCTCTACGCCTAGCGGTCGAGCGCCGTCAGCCAGCGACTAGGGGGAACCTGCAAAGCTGGCCACCTGGGAGTGTTCCAAGGAAACAGCACTGACGCTGGTTGGGGGTTCGTCCCCTTGAACGTCAGTCGCCAAGACCGTGTGATTGGTTAGGAGGCCGCGGAAAAACGGCTCTTTATAAGGGATCGACAGCGCGTGATCCGTACTACCATGCCGGGCATGCGAGGAGATGACCGCCAGCCCGATGCGATGTTCAGTTACGTCTCGGCGGAGCAGCGCGTGCCGAAGGACCACCCGCTCCGGGCGATCCGGACGCTCGTCGATGGGGTGTTGCACGACATGTCGCGAGACTTCGACGGTCTGTAGCCACAGTCGGCCGTCGATTCCGCCCGAGCGCTTGCTGCGGGCTCAGCTGCTGCAAATCTTCTATTCGATTCGGAGCGAGCGCCTGCTGATGGAACAGCTCGACTACAACCTGCTGTTTCGGTGGTTTGTCGGCATGGAGATGGACGAGCCGATCTGGGACGTGACCGTGTTCACGAAGAACCGCGCCCGGTTGCTCAATCAGGAGATTGCGCGCGGCTTCGTCCGCCGGGTCGTGGAGCGCGCTCAGGACCTGATGTCGGATGAGCACTTTCACGGTCGATGGGACCTTGATCGAGGCGTGGGCCAGCCAGAAGAGCTTTCAACGGAAGGATGGCGGCACGGATGGCGACGGGCGCAACTTTCGAGGGGAAGAACGGAAGAACGACACCCATGCCTCGAAGACGGACCCGGACGCGCGGCTGTATCGACGGTCGAACAACGCCGAGTCCCGGCTGGCCTATTTGGGGCATCTGTTGATCGAGAATCGCCATGGCCTGATCGCCGACGCGATGGCGACGCAGGCCGACGGCTACGCGGAACGGGACGCTGGCCTGCTCCTGTTGCACGCGCGGTGGAAGCGGGCGCCCGGCGGTCGTCGCACCGTCGGCGCCGACAAGGGGGACGATGTGCGGGACTTCGTGGAAACAACGCGGGAGTTGGGAGCGACACCGCATGTCACGCAGAACCTCACGCGGCGCGGCGGTAGCGCCATCGACGGTCGCACGACGCGGCACGTCGGTGATGCGATGAACCGCACCGTGTAGACCGTCCGAAACGTGTTCCCGTCGAAGTCCGCCACCACCTCGAGCACGCCGGCATCGCCGAACCCTCTCAGGGGCTTCGCCGCCGGCGACTTGAGGCCGATCTGCACATCCCAGAGCGCCCCGCCGACACGGGTCTTGACGTCGTTCGGAAACGCGCTCAGGTCATCCTTGCTCGAGGCCACCCAGCGGACCGGCTTCGGGACCGGCTGGGGCGAGGTCTTCGGCGACTGCATTTTCATTATATGCCACTACAGGCATACCGGCAAAACGCGGGTCACGCGCGGGCCACGAAGGCCAAGACCTTGCTTCGCTTGCCGCTGACGATCTGGTCCAATCGCTTGCCCCAGAAATCGAGGGCAGCGCGTTTCTCCAGATCGTAGCCGTGTCGGTCGTAGACGGCCGTGACGCCCGTCTCGACATGGTTGAGAATCTTCGAGACCACGAGCCGCGGCACGCCAGCGCCGACCATCAAGCTGGCCGCGGTGCGACGCAAGTCGTGCCCTCGGAACTGAACGCCTGATGTCCGGACGATCCGCTCAATCGCTTTCTGGGCATGCGCGATGTGCGGTCCCTTCTTCCGCGCTCGGGAAGACCCATGGCGAATCGTCTACGGTCTCGCGCCATGTCTTGAGAATGCGCAGGGCCTGGGGTGAGAGCGGCACGCGGTGCGCCAGCCCATTCTTGCTACGCTCGGCGGGAATCGTCCACCACCCTTTGGCCAGCTCGAACTCCGACCAAGTCGCCCCGTGAACTTCGCCGCCGCGCTGAGCGGTCAGGAGGCGAATTCGGAACAGCGCGGCGATCAGCGGACTCTCGCCATCCAGCGCCTTCCAGAACAATCGGATTTCATCTTCGCTCAGCACGCGCTCCCGCTGCCTCTCCTCACCGGGAGGCTTGACCATGTGGCACGGATTCGCCTCCAGCCAATCGCGCTCAATCGCAAAGTTGAACATCTTGCGCACGAGCGCCAGCGTGCGGTTCGCCATGATCGGGCGCACGGGCAGCGACTTCGTCCAGCAGCTCGCGGACGTCCCGCCGCTTGATATCCTTAATTCGGCGGTCGCCCCAGCGCGTGACCAGCGGCACGTGGGGCTTCTTGCCGGTCTTCTTCTTGTGAGGGGAACCGTTGAGCAGCCGGACGTCTTCACGCCCGCTGCGCTTCTTGCTGGCGTGCCGCTCGATGTACTCGCGCGCGAGATCCGCGAAGGTCTCGGCCCGACGTTCCTCAATCTTCCGTTGGCCGGGGTCCTGGCCCTTGCCGACCTCGCGGAGCGCATCCGTCGCCTTCTCGCGCGCCGCCGCCAGGCCCAGCGTCGGAAACCGGCCAAGCGTCAGACGTCGGAGCTTCTTGCCCATCCGATACATCAGGATCCACGTCCGACGACCTTCGGCTGAGATGCGAAGTCCGAAGCCGGGATTATCCTCGTCCCACACGTCGAGCCGTCCGGTACTCGGCGGCTTGAGCGCGCGCACGGTTCGATCCGTCAGCGCGATGCGACCAAGCGAGGCGGAGCGCTGGGATCCGGAATCAGTAGGACTGGCCATGAGGCGCTCCTGGGTAACACATGGGTAACAAGTCGGAAGCACTTGGTGCAATCCGGCTGAAGCCAGTGAAACACAGAATGGCCAAAATCATCAATAGAATTAGGGTTTTTGTCGTTCAGGCGGTTTCAGCGGATGGCAGGAAAGGTCACTAGAAATTGATTCGTAATCAGCAGGTCACCAGTTCAAGTCTGGTCGCCGGCTCCACTGTCGCAGGTCGGGCAGGTCATGTCAGTCGATGGCTGCATCGGCGGCGATTTTTCACCTTTGATTTGGATCAATCCGTGGGCCCCGCCCGTCGCAAGACTGAACTCGGTGCCTTACTTGTTACGCGCTCCTCTACGTCGACGTGCGGCGAGGATACCGAGTAGCCCTGATCCCACCAGCACCATACTCGCGGGCTCCGGCACGGGGGTGAGCTGGAGGTCGCCACTCGCTCCTATCTTCAGCGAGCCCGACCCTGTGACGCTAGGGACACACGCTGGCCCAAAGCCGCCGCCTTCACAACTTCCCCCAGTGGCACTGCCGATGTTTTGGATATGGAGCGCCGCGTAGAGGCCGCCTGAATCTCCGAGGAAGTCTGCGAGCAATAGCGGACTGTCACCAGTGAGCAGCGTGGAATATAGGTCCTGACCGGTCCAGCCCTTTCCCCCACTACCGCCGACAGCAAACATTCGGTTGTATGGGTTGATCTGAAAACCATCTGGCATCAGCGACACCGTGTTGTTCGGATCATTCTCCGTGATCGTCGTGGCTGAACCCGCGTAGCTCAGCATGAGATCCCGAAATTTCTGGTCGGATCCGGCCAGATCAACGGTCACGGAGATCCCGGTGCCTACCTGGTCGAGCGTGATCGTGCCATACGTGGTCGATGGCGCACACGGATTGGAATTGAGAACGCAGTCGAGTTCGAGCACGATCGGCGCGGCCGCAGCGTAATGAGCCGTACCAAACAGTCCTAAGAAGCATAGTGTTCCGGTCAGTGCGACGTGCTTGATCATGATCCTCATCCCTATTGCCGCCGCTATCCAGCCGTCTGGACAACTGTGCGGCGTGGCGGCAGAGGAATATACCGACAATCATTCAACCTTGTCGGTCCGGTTCCCGACATAACACGACCGGCGGGACTCTGCGGCGGTGTTCCGTCTTGTGATCGCATCACTTCCTCGCTGGATTTATTGTGTTGCAACGCGGCCGTGTGGATGAAAACGGTGACATGTTAAACGCATCATGCCGACCTATATCCGCCGCAAGGCAGACTTCCCAGTTACGAACTGTTGTTTGCGGCGCGCCTGAGTCGACCGGCTACCCGCGACGTAAAGCCGGGAAAGGCGCCGCCCGCAGAAAAGTCAGCACATGCACGCCGAAGGGGATATAGACTCGGGCCTCCTCGCGCTCGATCACCCATCGGCCAGTTTGAAAGACTGAACAACGAAGAATGATTTTCGGCGTTGTCAGCAGGTCACCAGTTCAAGTCTGGTCGCCGGCTCCAAGAATCTAGGGTCCATTCCGGGCACATAGGTAACAGATTATTCCGGAGACATAGGTAACAGTTTCGGACCAAACGGGTTGTCGATCGGTTCGAGTCTGCAGGTCTCATCGTCGAAGTAGCCCAGATCGTAGTGCATGAACGTCACGAGCCAGATGTGCTCGTCGACCTGCTTGACGCCCACCTTCTGTCCGGCAAACACCTGACTGACGTTGATCTTCCGTCGTTGATAGCAGATCCGGCCACACGTGGTAATGACGGCGGTCCAGTCGTGGGCCGGGTTCTCGAGCTCCTCGAGCCCACTATAGGGCCGCGCCGAGGGCGTGTAGAGGCTCGCGGGCGTCTTCATGTTGAGCGCTTGATGCGGCCGCTCTGCATTATAGAAGTCGACAACCCAACACCCACAATACTGAGTTCCGCGAGGTCTGTTATCCGTGGCACCCGTGGTTCGGTCGCACCGTCGCGGTGTATGAGGTGCTGGTCAAGCAGGGGCAATCGGTCTGTCGGTGCGGTCTCGAGGAGGAGCGGAGTCGTCTCGCGGTAGAAATCCCGGCGTGGATGTTTGAGCCGGCCGCGTGTGGTCGGCCTGCGACTGTTGCACGCGCCCGCGGTGAGCTGCGACGCCTTGCGGGCGTGCAGGCGTTGCTGCGCATCGTTCTCCGGTCCGCCCCCGGTGGTGTGCTACAAGCCCAGCATCGTTCCTTGCCTGCGGCAGGAGGTGCTGATGCGCCGGTCCGTGATCCCCCCGCGACTCTCGCAACCGACGCTGTTTCGTCCCCCATCCTCGCGTCCGTCGTTTCAGACATTGCCCCCGGAGATCCAAGCGAAGACGATCCGGTTGCTGGCGCGGCTGCTTCGCGGGCACGTCGACCGCGGCGTCGCCGGCGGCCGGGCACGGGAGGCGCGTGATGAGTGACAAGATCCGGTCGCATCATCAGGCGCGGAAGGCCATCTTGTACGTGCGGCAGTCGTCGATCCACCAGGTGCACCACAACCTGGAGAGCCAGCGGCTGCAGTATGCGATGCAGGAGCGGTTGCAGCAACTCGGGTGGCGTGAGATCGAGGTCGTGGATGACGACCTGGGCCGGTCCGCTGCGGGGCTCGTGGCGCGGGCGGGATTTGCCCGCATGGTGGCGGAGGTCTGTTTGGGCCAGGTCGGCGCGGTGGCGGCCCGCGAGGTGTCGCGCTTCGCCCGCAATAGCCGCGAGTGGCAGCAACTGGTCGAAGTCTGTCGGGTCGTCGATACCGTGCTGATCGATCTGGACACGGTCTACAGCCCGCGCCACAGCAACGATCGCTTGCTGTTGGGGCTGAAAGGGAGTTTGAACGAATACGAACTGGACCTGTTGCGTCAGCGCTCGGTGGAAGCGCGTCGGGCGAAGGCGCGCCGCGGCGAGCTGCTCGTGGCGGCGCCGGTCGGGTATCTCAAGACCGATGCGCCCCATGTCGAGAAAGATCCGGATCGCCGCGTCCAGGAGGCCATCGCCTTGGTGTTTCGGAAGTTTGTCGAACTCGGGACGGTGCGCCAGACGTTGTGGTGGTTTCTGGAGCACGGGCTGCAATTGCCGGTGCGGCCGGCGTCCGGCGAGATCGCGTGGCGCCGCCCGTCCTACGGCATGCTGTATCGCATCCTCAGCAGCCCGGTGTACGGCGGCGCGTACGCGTACGGAAAAACGCGAACGGACGCTGCACTATGACCAGGGCGAACCGCGCGCGGTCGCGCGGCGCAAACCCCGTGAGCAATGGCTCGTCCTGATTCCCCATGCCCATGAAGGCTATGTGAGCTGGGAGGAGTTTGAACGGATCCAGCAGGCGATGGCGGCGAACGTGCGGGGATGGGGACGCGCCGGCGCGGCGACGCAGGGGCCGGCGCTCTTGGCCGGTCTGCTGCGCTGTCGACGCTGCGGCCGCCGGCTGACCGTCTGGTACACTGGCGCCGCGCACAATGTGCTCCGCTATGCCTGCCATCGAGGGGCGCTGGACAACGGGGATCCGCGCTGCATTTCGTTTGGCGGGATGGTGGTAGACGCCGCCATGGCCAAAGAAGTCCTGCGTGTCGTGCAACCCGCCGCCATCGAGGCCGCCGTGGTCGCGAGCGAAGACGCCTCGCGTCAGCAGGACGACGTGCTGACAGGCGTGGACGCGAGACCTGGAAGCGGCGCGCTATGCGGCGCAGCGGGCGCAGAAGCAATACGACGCGACGGATCCCGAGAATCGGCTGGTGGCCGACGAATTGGAGCGGCGCTGGAATCAGGCCTTGCAGCGTGTCCACGAGATCGAGGCGCGTCTCGATCAGCACGTCCAATGCCACCGTCACGCGTGGCGGCGCCGACGCGCGAAGAGTTTGCCGGGCTGGCCGCAGACCTGGAGGCCGTGTGGCAGGGTCCGCATGCCGATGTGCGGCTCAAGAAACGCCTGCTCCGCACCCTGATCCACGAAGTCGTCGTCGACGTGGATGCGGAGGCGGGTGAAGTCCTCCTCCTCATTCACTGGAAAGGTGGCGTCCATACCGAGCTGCGCGTCCCGCGACGACGTCGTGGGCAGAATAGCGCCCAGACTCCGAAGGATCGTGATCGCGGCCGTTCGTGTGCTCGCCCGCATCTGTTCGGATGACGTCCTGGCGAGCACGCTCAACCGCAACGGCCTGCTGACCGGACGCGGGAATCGCTGGACGCGGGAACGGGTCACGGCGCTTCGGACCCATCATGGGATCCCTTGTTACGATCGTGATCGGCGCGTGTCAGAGGGCTGGATGAATCTGACGGAGGCCGCGCAGCGGCTCGGCATCAGTGCCAGAACACTCCGCCTCGCCGTCGAGCGAGGCGAGATCGACGCGGCTCACCCGTTGCCCGATGGTCCCTGGGTGTTTCACCGGCCCGCTCTGGCAACAGAAGCGGCTGCACGTTGGTCGCTCGGGTTCGGCGCCGCACATCAAGAGGTCGCAATACCAGACGCTCACCAGCCAACGCTCGGTTTTTCAGGCCATTTCAGGCACATAGCGAGGTGGGGCAGTATGAAACGTCGTTGTACCGCTGCTGGAAGGTATCGAAGCGCGCTTGTTGCTGCAGCACGTTGGGCGCCGCGGGGTGGGTCGCTTCCGTCTTCAGCGTTAAATGCAGGCGCTCGTGGCGCCCGTTCTGCTCGGGATGACCCGGCGCAATCCGCTCGAGTCCAATGCCCAAACGCAGCCACCACACCGCGAGTTTACTGAGCCCATACAGCGCATGGGCCGACGCGAACGGCACCCCGTTGTCGGTGCGGATCGCGTGCGGCAGGCCGAAGTCCTGGAACGCGCGCTCAAACACGCTGAAGGCGTAGCGTTCCTTCGTGGTCGACAGCGCCTCACAGGCAATCAGATAGCGGCTCGAGAAATCGGTGATCGTCAGGGGATAACAGTAGCGGCGGTTGGCGAGCAGGAATTCGCCTTTGTAGTCCGCACACCACAGCACATTCGGCGTCACCGGGCGTGTGAGGGACGTGCCGGTGAGCCGCGGCCGTCGCGGCCGGCGGCGGCGCCGCACCAGGCCGTGCCGATCCAACACCGCATGGACCGTGCTGATCGCCGGACACGCCACCTCCGGCCAGCGCTGCCGGAGGCGCTCGCGCAGCTTGGGCGCGCCCCAATGGGGATAGTCCTTCTTCAGCCGAACAATCAGTTTTTCGACCGCCATCGGCAACTGGTTCGCGTGCCGATGCGGGCGCCGGCTCCGATCGGTCAGCCCGTGCAGGCCGGTGTCTTGGTACCGCTCGAAGATCTTGTAGCCGGTCTTCCGCGAAATCCCGAACTCCTCACAAACCACGGCCATCTTCTCGCCGTCCAGCAGGCGGGCCACGAACCGCAGACGCTCATCCATGACGTGACACTCCTTCCAAGGCATGCCCCCTCCTGTGGGGGCAAAGTGTCACCCCTGTCTCCGGAATACGGTGTTACCTATCTCTCAGGAAGGACAAACGAATTTTACAACTACCGCCCTCGCGGCGCCTCGACGCCGCGAGTTGACACCCTAACTGACACCCACAAGAATCCAATTCTCGTCTCTCAGGGCATCCTACCGGGCGGCCTATGCGGAGGCGGCGGTCGGACTTGGGAGGATCCGCCCTAGCACTGGCGCGACAATCGGATTGAGCAACTCGAACAATCCGGCGCTCCGCTCGACGACAACGGAGATTCCGGGTTGGTAGCCAACGCGACACGCTTCGCATCCGGCGCTTGGTCCAAGAGCATGATCAGACCTGGCGTCGAGTGCCCCCGTCACACCCATTCGTGGAGCGTAACAGCACGATTCAGGTGGAGACCATGATCGAGCCGTAGGCACACTGTTGCCACTGTCGGAGATTCAAAAGATTGCGATAAACGGATGAAGAGTTCGGACCTGAGACATATCGAGGCAGGCCAGCCACTTGTGCAATTACTAGCGAGATGAAACGCTGCTGACCTGCCTCGCCCAATGACTGGAGGGAGGTGAGCCGGACATATGCCGGCCCACCCATGGAGCTGACTTAACTAGCGGTTCCGTCCCTGGCTATCTTTACGACCACCTTGCCCAGAACCTCGGCCAAAGTTCTGGGATTCACCTTTGTCACTTTCCTTCTGCCAGTCGACTGATTGTTCGTTGTCGTCTACGTCTCCGAAGTCTTCCTGCTGACCTTCGCAGCCTTGTCTCCGACCGCTTTGTTGTTGCTGGTTCCGGTCGCTGTGCTTCTGCTCAGCCATTAGTTCCTTTCGCCGTTGTCCATCAGATATGGCAGCAAATCGCATGCCTTCGAATTAACGCTAACTGTCTGACCCATATTGCTTTGCCTGGAAACAAATATGGCAATCGGAAGACAGTGTACGACTCGATTCGATACGACAATATGGCTGAGGTAACTGCGCAAGGATTCTGGTCACGCCGGCCGATCGCTGTCCTACTGGGTGTTGGCGGGTAGACGATCCCCGACTTAGCTGCCGAATTGACGAAGATGATGATCCGCATGACGGTAACTGAATCTGCCCCATTCCGCCGCCGACAGGGCGCCAAATAACGGATGGTGTCCTGAAAGCTGCGCTTCCCCGCCATTGAAACGCTGAATCAGACGTCGCAATTCATCGACGTCGCGCGCAAACTCCGTTGGACGCGTGCCCCTGATTTCCTGGTCGGCCTCGGGCACTGTCCTTACGCCTTGCGGCCATTTTACGTTCGTGTGTATTGCAAGCCACCTGAGCACTGTGCGCTCCCAAAGCGTACCAATGACCGGAATCCGGCGCTCGCCCAAGGCCGCGCGACACGCATCGCTCAGATGGCACACCATCTGATGCGCAGTCATCCTGCCCCACCTGCGGTCACTCTCCGGCGTGAGTGCCTCAATCCGTCGTAGGATTTCCGCGCGCCCAGCCGGATGCAACAGAGTGCCGTTCTTGACCGCATCGGCGCTGCTCATGGCAACCTCCCGGAGGATGTACTTGACCAAGAACGCGACCCCAGATTTGTCGATTGTCCATGACCGACGAATTGTAGCGAAAAGTACTAGAACGTTTCTAAATCTGGTAAAGCCAAGGGTCTTCACAGGGGCCGCTTGTTCACCCGCCATTCTTGGGGCGTGTCGAAGTCCTCTGCTGCGCGATGGATTGCGACTGGTCGGACCTCGCTACTCGAGATTCCGACGATCATGGCGCTGCCTTGATAAACACAACGCGACAGGGGAGGACCGATTCTCGAGGGCGACGTTCAGGAAAAGACTGCTGGGCGCCCTGTCACCTCGCCGGTACCAGGCGTTCCAGCTCCTCGTTCCAATGTTGCACGACGATGAGCGCGGGCGGTACGGCGCTCGCGTCGCTCCCGGGCGCTTTGATCATCAGAAAGCGCCGACCGTCGGGCGACACGTTGTAGGCGCGGCCAGCGTTGTCGCCGGCATAGTAGCGCCCCTCGAGGATCTTCATCGGCGTGCCGGCGTTCCACGTCGCGCCGCTCGCCTCCACCGGCACGCCCAGCAGCGCACCATCGGCACCGACATAGAACAGTTCCTTGCCATTACGCGCCCAGAGCGGCCGCGTACCTCCCGCCGTCGAGACGAGCCACTGGCCGCCGCCGACGTTTGGAAATGGCCGGACATAGACTTCGATCGGGCCCGAACTGTCTGACTGGTACGCTAGCCACCGGCCGTCGGGCGAGACGATTCCGTTGCGCTCGTTGAACCTCGTCTGCAGCAGCGGCGTCACATGGTGTGTCCCGTCGAGCGCAAGTTGCATCAACTCGGTGCCCATCGTCGGGGTCGGTCCGAAGAGCACGACCCCGTCCGTCGTGATCCCGCTGGGAAACTGGGCCATGATGCTCGTGGTCAGCCGCTCGGAGGCGCCGGTGCTGAATTGGTTTGAAGAATTGAAGCGCCGCGTACCGACTAATCGCTAGTCGCACGGGCATCCGCCAGCCGTCTCGGTCAAGCCTGTCCGCATCTGTCCTCAGAAGGTTTACCTAGAGGCTTAAGATTCCTTGCTCCGCAAAAGTCAGAATTTCTCCGTCATCGACCAAGGGGTGAGGACGGATGGTCGTGAAAGATCGGCCGTGCCAGCGAGCACCGCTCGAAGACGATCCCAGTCGCTGGACGTTCTGCCCCGATTGCCTCACGGCTTACGACGAATATGACGCGCCTTTGAATTTCTTAAATTCAGAATCAATGGGGCGGATGATTTCTTGGCCCTCACCCGTCGCCTCCCCGACTCAACCCGCCACCTTTCACCAGAAACTTCCGCTCTTCCTCGGCCCATTGGATGGCGAGCGCACGCGTCTCGAACCGCTGACTGTACGAGAACTCTTCGTTCTGCCAGAACTGCGCCTCGACGCCGTACGCCCCGTGGTCGCGCAGCTCGACGAGATAGCGATCGTGTCCGTGAAGGAACTCGAAGAGCCGCTCTCCGGGCTGCCGCTGCCGAGGCGATGCGGGGCGGTCGATTCTGCGGGGTAGAAGGCGTCACTCAAGTTGGCCGTCTCGCGCTTCGACGGGTCAGACCCACACCGTCCCTATCGACGTTTCAAGAGCAACCGTTGACGGACTCGATGGCTCCTCGAGGCTCGTTTTAAGGCTTCGTCGCGGTTAGCGCCTGATACACATAGTCGGTCAGGTCACGGAGTCGGGTGGCGTCTGAATCCGAGGAGCCCACGCCAGTCCGTCTGGGAATCGCTGGGATCTCAACCGCGTGACAGGCGATCAAGGCTGCGGCGATGGTGGCCTTGGCTTGAATTTCTGCGGCATCCATGTCGGACTCCTTTTAGCTCGCGTTGGATTCCGTAGAAGCGCGCGCCACGCGGGGCACCAAGAGGTGGTCGCTGCTGGTGGACGAAAGCCACGTCATCGGCTTCCTCTCAAACCGGCCGCTGCCGCCGGTCAGCGCCAATGCTGAACCCGAGACGATACACCGCGTGTATCGGCATTTAGCCACTACTGTGGCTAGCCGGTGCGCCCCGTGAGGCTCGCGATGACCGAGGTCAGATTGTGCGGGTCCACCGGCTTGGAGACGTGGACTTGAAATCCCGCCAACAGCGCGAGGTGCGCGTCGCTCTTCTGAACGAACGCGGTCAGCGCGACGGCGGGCAGATGCCTGGCATCATGACCTTGGTCGCGCACCTGCCGGATGAGGTCGAAGCCGTCCTGCCCCGGCATACCCAAGTCGCTGACCAGCACATCTGGGCGTGCCTCGGGAAGCACCTCCAGGGCCTCTAGGGCTTCCCGGGCGCTCCCTACTGCGGTGACGATGGCTCCCACCTGTTCCAGCACCATAACCAAGACCTGGCGAGCGTCGGCTTCGTCATCCACGACGAGCACGTGCAGGCCGTCGAGACGAACCATTGGGACACGAGTGGTGATTCCGGGGGCATCCTCGCGGGCCGTGCTGACCCCTTCCCCTTCGCCGCTCTCCTCTTTGATCTGCTGCACGGCGCTGATGGGAAGGCGAACGGTAAACGTTGAACCTTTGCCTTCGCCAGGGCTCTCCGCGTTGACCGTCCCGCCATGCGCTTCCACAATATGTTTCACAATGGAAAGCCCCAGCCCCAGCCCGGCGAATCTCCGTCGCGTGCTGCTGTCAGCTTGGCGAAAGCGGTCAAAGACGAGCGGCAACAGTTCTGCACGGATTCCCTCGCCCGTGTCGCTCACCTGGATCTGAAGACTGGACTGTTCGCGACGTAACGTGACTTCAACGCTACCTCCTTTGGGCGTGAACTTTACGGCGTTTGAAACCAGGTTCCACACGACCTGTTGCATACGCACGGCGTCACACGAGAAGCCGCCGACCGGCGGATCTAGCTGCACATGCAGGGTGATGCCGCGAGCCTCCGCCGCCGGGCGCACCGCGTCAACGCCAGCGTTGATCACATCTCTCACATCGCAGGGCCGGATCTCCACCCGCAGTTTGCCCGAGACGATTCGCGACACATCCAAGACGTCATCAATAAGTTGCACCTGAGCCCTGGTGTTGCGTTCAATGACGTTGAGGCCCTCCTGAAAATGGGCCACGTCGGCCTCTTCGTGACGCAAGATGCTGAGCCATCCGACAATGGCGTTCAGCGGTGTGCGCATCTCGTGGCTGAGCGTGGCCAGAAACACGTCCTTGGCCCGGTTCGCCGCTTCCGCTTCCATCCTCGATGCCTGTTCGGTGGCCAACAGCGCCTCGCGGTCGCGCTCGGCACGTTGCGCATAACTGCTGACGGCGTGCGTGAGCGATTGGTCAATCGACTCGTTGAACCGGGTCAGGTCATCCACGTCGCGCAAATTAGGGGCCGGACCGCTTTCGCGCCATAATCGGAGCACGCTGGCCCGAAGAGCCCTGTATTCCGCAATCACCGCCCACAAATCGAAGCCAGACGCCATCCGGCCGCTTCCATGGGCGGAGGATGCTCGCGTTAAGGCAACATCCTCGTTCCCGCGCCTTCCGCCTTTCGACTTCTCGGCCTGTTGTTCGCTGGTTTGACCCGACTGCATGTCCAACGCCGTCGCCCGAAGGATATCTTCGGCTTCGTCGCGCACCTCACCCGGATGGGCCGTGGCTTCATTGGGCCAAATACTGCGCGCAAACACTTCCCACTCCGCGAGAATGGGTTCCACATTCGCCAACATGAAATCCGCCAGCTGCATGAGCGAGTGACTATACCACCGGGTATCGTGGGGGATACGGGCGGTCGCGGCTTCAGTTTGTGAATCCGCTTGCCATCGCTCGGCCGCGGGCGGGGGCTTCTCGACGGCCCCACGTCTTTGATTCTCTCAAATTCTTTCAAATTCAAAATCACTGGGGACCGGGACGTTGCACGGTGGCTGAGGGGCATGAACGATTCCTGCTGAGGCGAGAACCGGCTCCGGCGTAGAATGAGCGCATTTCCCGTTAGCCGGACGCCGCCTATGGCCCTGTCCGCTGGCACGCACCTCGGCCCCTACGAAATCGTCGCGCCCCTCGGCGCAGGCGGGATGGGTGAAATCTACAAAGCGAAAGACACCCGCCTGAATCGGACTGTTGCGATCAAGGTCCTGCCCCCACATGTCGCCAGCAATCCCGAGCTGAAGCAACGCTTCGAGCGTGAAGCGAAGACGCTCGCCGCGCTGAGCCATCCGCACATCTGCCCTGTGTTCGACATCGGCTATCAGGATGGCATCGACTTCCTCGTGATGGAGCACCTGGAGGGCGAAACGCTGGCTGCACGCTTGACGAAAGGTCCGCTGCCAGTGGAACAGGTGCTCCGGCACGCCATCGACATTGCCGACGCGCTCGATAAAGCGCACCGCAAGGGCGTCACGCACCGGGACCTGAAGCCGGGCAACATCATGCTCACGAAGTCCGGCGCGAAGCTGTTGGACTTTGGCCTGGCGAAGCTGAAGCAAGGTACGGCTCCGGCCGCCGCGCTTTCCGGACTTCCAACGGGCGACGATCCGATCACGGCGGAAGGGACGATTCTTGGGACGCTGCAATATATGTCGCCCGAGCAAGTGGAAGGCAAGGAGACTGACGCACGGGCGGACATTTTTGCGTTTGGCGCAGTGGTCTACGAGATGGCCACGGGCAAGCGAGCGTTCGAGGGGAAGAGCCAGGCCAGCGTCATGGCCAAGATCCTCGAACACGATCCGCCGCCGATATCGTCGCTTCAGCCGATGACCCCGCCCGCCTTGGACCGCGTGGTGACGAGATGCCTTGCAAAAGACCCGGACGACCGATGGCAAACCGCGCGGGATTTGGAAGTGCAGTTGAAGTGGATTGCCGAAGGCGGCGGACAGATCGCCCCGCGACCATTGGCCCCAGCACACGGCGTTCCTGCGCTCGGGCGGCGGGCGCTGATCCTCAGCCTAAGCACGTTGCTGTTGGGCGCAGGGATCGCGGGCGTTGCGATCTGGTTCCTGAAGCCAGCTCCCCCGCAACAGGTGTCACGCTTCGCTATCACACTGCCGTCGGGCGCTCAGCTTGGCGGGGGACTTTCCGTAGAAGTAGTTCTGTCGCCTGACGGGAGTCAGCTCGCGTATCTCACCATGAGAGACGGCACGCGGCAACTGTACCTACGGGCCATTGGTAGCCTGGAGGCCAGGCCAATCCCGGGCACGGAGGGAGCCTGGGACCCGTTCTTCTCGCCCGACGGGCAGTGGCTGGGGTTTTGGGCCGGTGGAAAGATAAAGAAGGTCTCGGTAAACGGAGGAGCGGCGCTAACCGTCGCCGATGCTGCTGACGCCCGTGGGGCCAGTTGGGGAAGCCAGGGCACGATCATTTTCGCACCCTCACCAGCCTCTGTTCTCATGCGCGTGCCGGAGGAGGGAGGTAAGCCGCAACCGCTGACACAAATGGCGCAGGGGGAGACCACCCATCGAGACCCGGCGTTCTTGCCCGGCGGCAACGCAGTGCTCTTTGCTGCGTGGGGGGCGACTGGTCCCACCGACGCGAAGGTTGCGGTTCAGGTGATCGAGACGGGCGAGCGACGCGACTTGATCCAAGCGGCGATAGCCCCTCGCTACGCAGCGTCCGGCCATCTGCTTTATGTGCAAGGGCAGACGCTGATGGCTGTGCCGTTCGATCCTGAGCGGCTTGAGATCAGAGGCGCGGCAGTCCCCGTTGTGGAAGGCGTCGCATTATCCGTCGATTACAGCATCTCCACGACGGGATCTCTGGTTCATGTCCCACCCGGTCAAGCAGCGCAACGCACGCTCGTGTGGGTCAGCCGCAACCGAGCAGAGGAGGCTCTGGGCGCGCCTGCACGGCCATACGGCCAGCCCCGGCTTTCGCCCGATGGCCGACAGCTCGCGGTAGAAATTGGGCCCCAAATCTGGGTTTACGATCTGGTCCGGGAGACGTTGACCCGACTGACGTTTGAAGGGACTGCGAACGGCAATCACACTTGGACGCCTGATGGCAAGCGGATAGCGTTTCAGTCAAACAAGGACGGTGTGCCGGCTAAGATCTTCTGGCAACTCGCGGACGGCAGTGGCGAGCCGGAGCGGTTGACGAGTGGTGCCGAGGGCAACCAAACTCCGCAGTCGTGGTCTCCGGATGGGCAACTGCTAGCTTTCCACCACAACCATCCCACCACCCAGCGAGACATCTGGGTGTTTCAACTCAGTGACCGGAAGGCGCAGCCCTTTCTCCGAACAACGTTCACGGAAGGGGGCGCGACTTTTTCCCCCGATGGTCGCTGGGTGGCCTATGTCTCCGATGAATCGGGCCGCCCGGAAGTCTACGTGCAACCTTATCCTCGCACAGGCGGGAAGTGGCAGATTTCGACCGACGGTGGGACGGAGCGGGTCTGGGCCCGCAACGGACGCGAGCTGTTCTACCGCAGCGGAAACAAGATGATGGCTGTGGAAACCAGGACGCAGCCGAGCTTTTCCGCAGGCAAACCCCGAATGCTGTTCGAGGGACAGTACCTTACGAATGGGTTCCCATTCATGAGCGCCGCCTTCGACGTGTCGGCCGACGGCCAACGCTTTCTGATGGTCAAGGAAACTGACCAGGCAGCATCACCCACGCAGATCACCGTCGTGCTGAACTGGTTCGAGGAACTGAAGCGCCGCGTGCCGACCAACCGCTAGTCGCACGGGCATCCGCCAGCCGTCTCGGTCAAGCCTGTCCGCATTTGTTCTCAGGGGTTTACGTAGAGGTTTAAGATTGCTCGCTCCGCAAGAGTCAGAATTTCTCCGTCATCGATCAAGGGGTGAGGACCGATGGTCGTGAAAGATGGGCCGTGCCAGCGAGCACCGCTCGAAGACGATCCCAGTCGCTGGACGTTCTGCCCCGACTGCCTCACGGCTTACGACGAATATGACGCGCCTTTGAATTTCTGAAATTCAGAATCAATGGGGGCGGATGATTTCTTGGCCCTCGCCCGCCTCCTTCCCCACTCAACCCGCCGCCGTTCACCAGAAACTTCCGCTCTTCCTCGGCTCACTGCACGGCGAGCGCGCGCGTCTCGAACCGCTGGCTGTACGAGAACTCTTCGTTCTGCCAGAACTGCGACTCCGTACGCCCCGTGGTCACGCAGCTCGACGAGGTAGCGATCGTGTCCGTGAAGGAACTCGAAGAGCCGCTCCCCGGGCTGCCGCTGCCGAGGTGGCGCGGGCGGTCGATTCGGCGTGTAGAAGGCGTCACTCATCACGCGCCCCTAACGTGTCTGGCCCACTTCTCCGATTCGCATGGGGACAGCGGAGGTCATCGCGATTGCCACCCCGCGGGCTCGGTGTTCACCGTCAGGGCCGCCACCATCGCCCCCGCCAGCACGCGGCGCTCGGGCGGCAAGGATCGGAAGGACTGCAGGAGCCGGAGTTCATCAGGGAGGAGCCTGCGTTCGAGCTGGGCGACGAACCGAGGCGGATAGCCTATCAGGCGGGGCGGCGGGACCTTCTTCATCATCGTGGCCTCTCGGTTGTGGGCGGAGGCCGGCGGGCACGCTGTTACACTGGATGCACGTCGGCCAGGACATCGCTGGTTGACGACCCGGGGGCCGCACGGACGCCCTAACGTCCGTGCAGCCGATTCTTCGACCGGGAATCCTACCCTAACTCACGCGGCCGGCGCTCGCCGTGCCGTTCATCGGTAGTGGTCAAGTTTGAAAAACTTGAGGGCCGTACTTCAGTGTGAATCCTTGCGCTCGGTGGTGAGCGTATTCCACCGACTGCCTTCGCCAACCTTGCCGCAAGTGGTACAGATGTAGTTATTGGAGGGGTGCTCAGCCTCCATCTCTGCTTCAATCTCCGGATGGTCGCACGGTTTGTCGCCCCATTTGTCGCGCAATTGCGCCGCGTCGCTATAATTCATTGGGATTAGTGCGATCACAAACCCATCGGAATCGTAACCGGACGGGCGCGGTGCGGGAACCTTACCGAAGAGAGCGTTCTAATGCTGCTGACGCGATCCGCTCACCGCATTCTGGATAGTTCAAAGGCCACTGCGCTCCCCCCCACCCCGATGTTAGATCTACGGTTATCTCCTTCGAAGCGTAGCCCGAGGCGGAAGCTCGAAGGGTCAATTCCTCCCCCGAGTTCAGTCCATCGAAGAAGGCGTCATAGTCAGGTTCCCACCAGGAGCAACCCCGTGTTGTCTGCATAACACTCCGTCCGAGGCCGTGCCCGCGCACGATTTCAACAGTCGCACCAGGAATACACAAGGCGCTGCCCTCCGCAAGCACGACCACCCAGACCGCCGTCAACTCAGATGGGCGCGCAGGCGGAGTGGGAGTCGTCGGGGGGGGCGGCGCAGGAGCAGTCGGGACGGGCGGACCAGGAGCAGTTGGCAACTGTTGCGCCATCTCTCCGGAGCAGCCACAGAGAGTCAGTGTCACGACGGCTATCAGCGCGAACCTCATGGCAAGCTCCAAATCTCGATGAGACCGTTGTCCTAGCCAGTTCCAACGCAACATAGCCTCTGAGGGCAACCTCGCACAACACGAAGAATGGAGAGAAAAGTCGTTGGCGATACTTCTAAGGCCGCTAGCAACGCCTTCACCGTGGCCGCGAACGTGCGGCGGGACAAACATCTGTTTGTCCCGCGCCGCCAATGACTACAAGACCGCTCGAATCGCGGAGCAAACCGGAGCGAAAGTGGCGAGTGCGGCGAGGGGGATTGTCCCATCGTCGGACCCTCGGCCGGCGACGAGTCGCCGAGCACCCCGGCGCCGCACAAAGCGCCGACAGGTACCCACATCGTGAACACGGAATGCGCCTCGCCCTCGAACTCGGCCAGCGTAGATCTACCCTGCGGCGTTGATCGCGCTCGGCAGCCTTAAAACGGGCTCAGCCCAGCAACTTCGCCTTTTTCAGTGCGTGGTTGATTAGGTCTAGTTCCGCTTGCATTTGAGCAATCCGAGTGAACTGAGTTGCAAGGTCGTTGGCATTTTTGTGGAGTTCTCGGAGCGACTTGCTCATTTCTTCAAACTCGTCGCGTCGCACGTCCGCTCGGTCGCGTTTGAGTTTGGCTATTTCGGCTCCGATTTAAGTAAGGCGCTTGTCCAGAGCAAGGCGCTTCTAGATTTTGCGGCGGCGTTTCGCAGGTGGCATTCCCGATCTCCAACAAGCGAGTAGCTGAACCATATCAAGTCTCAGGCGCCATCGATCCGGTAAAGCTAGCCGCCGTACGTGAAGGGAACGACGGTCCACCGCCTACCCGAAAATCAGGGGGCCGCGATTCTCATACTACTGACCCGATTCGGTTCGTGGCGAAGAAGTGTGCGTTCGCCAGACAAGAGGTAGAGCGGGCGCAGGCCTCGACGTGTATCGGTAACGGCGAAGAACGTATTTCCCTATCGAGTAGATTGTTGCTCAGAGAGTTGCGAAACGGCGACACGCCGCAACACGTTCGCCGCGACCTTTTGCTTGAGCGCGATCTGCGTCGGTTTCGGTGAGGCCATCGCACCGCCTGTGGACGCTGGCCGTTTCACTTGCTTCGGCCGATGCCGTGCTTCGCGTCGCAATCTTCTAACGCTGCCTACGGAGGCTGTAACAGCGGTCAGGCCTCATGTGTAGCACTCCCTCTTCGTCCAATCGCACGAGGATACGTGAGACGGTCTCGGGGGAGAGTCCAAATAGTCTCGCCGCCTGGTTCAACGTCAGCAACAGTCCCGGCATTTCCTCGAACTCAGCGCGAATCCGCCGTACGAGCATTTCGCGAGCACCTATGTTGCGCCGTTCAGGGGTCCTCGTCCCCAGGTGAGCGGCAACAGGGATCAGTTTGATATTCAGGACTTCTGGCCACGGTGATTCGACTGCGTTCAGCTTGGTCATCGGGGCACACCTCACATTGAAGGAATCAGCTTGTCCTTTGCTCGTTTTGGGTGCAGCACATGATTCGCTTCCCGGAAGGAACGCATATTCTCGTACGAGTTGATAAAAAGCTGTTCCCTTTTGAACAGCCGGGGTCCGGGCTCTGGGGCATATCGAGGCGCACTGCTGTGAACTGATCTTGTGTCGTGCCGCACGTTTACCAACAGCTTCCCCTACCCAGTATGCGGTCCCACGAATGCCGACCCACCTGCTGCGCGCGTCAGTCGAGCAAGGCGCAGAGTTTCCGCCGCCATCGGCGGCGATTGTCGGCCAGCAGTTGCTTCGTGTCCCGCGAATACACGCCGTGCGTCAACCGTGCGCGGCGACTCGCCTCGAGTCCTTCCGGTGTTCGCGGAGCGCCGCTTGCGGACCGTGACTCGCGCCAACCCCAGCTCGCGGGCGACGGCCCGCTGCGATCGCCCCTCCACCAGCACTTTGTGTCGAACGATATGCACCTGATCCATCCTGAGCATCCTTCCAGCGAACTTCGGATCCTCGGATCCGGCAAGCTCGCAGTCAGGCCCTCAGGTGGTCTACTTTCCGAGCGGCGATTGGTCTACTTTCTGAGCGGCGCGCCCACACAGCCGATCTTCTCGGCCACTGACCGGATCGCTGCCCACTGCGACGGATACTCGCCGGCGTGCTCGAACACCAGCCGGACCGCGCGCTCACGTAACTCGGGGGAGTACTTGTTGGGTCGTGTCCATGGGCTCGATCCTCTCTCGGAATGAGCCCTCCGATAAACCCGGTACGGTTCAATATGAGATTTGATTGCGGTTGGGAGCCGGAGTTGGGAACGCATTATCGTGTGGGTTGATTTGAAACGGCGACCCGACGCTCGCGATGGGTGCCGGGTCGGTGAAATTACATCAAGCGTGTCTTGGTCATGCGCACGTAGCGGGATTGGACGAGCATCCACACACGCTCGCAGGCGAGGCAGAAATACGTCGTTTGGTCGAAGTGGTCGTGCGTTTGAACGGTCTGCATCGAATCACATTCAGGACAGGGTGGTCCCTTGAGCGTTGGCGCTGTTCGCGGTGAGGGCTCCATTTAGGACTCCCGCGTGCGAGGGTCGCGCTCCTGCCAAACCAGTTCCGACTCCCGCCGAATACGCTCCGTGAGTCCCCGACACTTCACCGGGTCCTTGCGCGACGCTTGCAGCTCACGCCATAACTGCCGAACCAGCATGAGACGCGCGCGGGAGTCGTCGTTGGCCGATGGATTCTGGGACATAAACAGCAGTATCGGCCGAATTGGACACCCCCGTATCCGTGTTTGGACTACACCACCGAAGGGAGTCGCAACCTAGGCCGGGGAAGCCGTTCAGTGCGTCTAATCTGAGCTTTGAAGTCTCTCAATTTCAGCCGGTGACGAGTGAGTGTGGTGGCTGCGTCAGTCAGCAACAGCCGAAGACGATTTTGCGCCAGCAGGTCTCGCTCGATTCGGAGCCTCAGCCGTGCGACCTCGGTGTGATCGAAAATGGCCATGTTCAACACGCTAACACAGCGGTCGGTGGCGTTGATGTTCAAGAAGGCACACGAGGGTGAGTGAGTCTCGGAGGGCTGTGCTAGCTCTAGCTCGGCTGTAGATGCTAGGAGTGCCGGCCGGCGAAATCGCCTCGCACTTTCCCAACGAGATTCGCCGCTCGACGTTGTGACACAACCCACAAACGAGACATACGGACTTGAGACACGAATCCCACTGCGCGCGTCGCAGGATTACTCCTTCTATGTTGCGGGCCGGTGTCAAGCCCCGTGCGTGAGAAGTGTCAGTCCACTCGAGTACCTCGACTCTCGGCCGTCGAATGCGTGTGACGTGCGTCGGTCCTTCCGTGTCCTCACGCGGGTCCGGCGATGAGCCGTGAGTCCGTGACTCAGCGCTCGCCTTCTATCCGGGCTCGCGCGACTCGCGCGGCCCCCAGAGACTGTGCAGTCTCAATCCGGACACGGGTGCTGCCACACCTTCTCCCTAACGAAGGCCGCAGCGGTCACAGAGAAACCATCGCTGGGAACTCCCGGACTGGTCCTCCTCTTCCGCGTGGTCGGACCGCTGACATCGAGGGCAGGGTGGAAGCATGATTTGCTCCGAGCCGGGGTGGTCCCCGCGGGCGCGATTCTCAGGATCGCACGTTTTGCCACAAAGGAAGGAACACGGCGCAACGACTCGCAACGATTGACCCTCACACCGATCGTTTCGGCGTGTAAATGCACATCCGCGAACGTCTGTTGCGATACTCAGACGCTTCACACGCACGAGGTCACTGGTTCGAGTCCAGTAGCGCCCACCATTTAAAGATCAGATATTAAACGACTTAACTACATCCAGCGTCGGAGGCTCATCGCAATGGGTGTCCGCGAGCCTGCGGTCATTTGACGAGGCCCATCGGCCGCAAATTGTAAAAAGTGTGACCACCTGGGTTAGTGATCTCGTCCAAGCCCTCTTTCCTTCAACGCAGCCATGACGTGCGCTACATACGTTCGCTCATCGCCAGAACCACGAAGGCGAGAAGGCGAATGAATCTGTTCTGTAGCTGGAACCGTCGTGGCTGATGTCTCAAATCGTTCGTGCCCGGCAACTTCGGCGCAGAACGCACGGATAGCGACCTCCAGCACAACGGAACACAGAACGGGGCCCACGTCAGCGTTCACCAGCGGCCTCGCCGGGTGTCGGTTGGCAAACGGAAAGCGACGGGACGGCCTAGCCGGGGCCGTCATCGCTCATTGTCCAGCACGCGCTTTGAGGCGAACGGCGGAGCGCGATTCGCCCCCCCCCACAGTCCCGGAGTCGAACGGCCGATAAATCAAGCGTCGCCTGCCAGAGGAGCGGCGTGACGAAATAGTGGACGCCGCGAAACCGGAAATCCGGGTTCCGCGCGTGCCGTTGCACCCAGAGGTGTTCCACGACCGGCGTTTATCTTCGTCTGCGTTCAACGCCACCCGCAGCTTTGTAAGCTCGGCAATATCTCGAGGAGAGTGACTCATGACTGGCGTTCGTACAAGTATTGCTATGGTGGCGCTCGGCGCCGCGCTCGCGACGGGCGCCTACGGCTGTCGGAAACAAGTGCCGCCGCAGGCACCTGCTTCCACATCGCCGTCACTTGCCACTTCGGTCAATCTACCGCCGCCGCCGCCAACAGCGCCCTTGCTGCCTCCCGAGGTGAAAGCTCCGGCCCCACTCACCGAGGACGACATCTTCGCGCGGAAATCGCTCGATCAGCTCAATGCAGAGCGGCCGCTCGACGATGTGTTCTTCGATTACGACCAGGCGGTGATTCGGAACGATGCCCGGCCGATGATGCAGAAGAACGCGGTGTGGTTGAAGCGGTGGAGCACGACGCAGATCACCATTGACGGTCACAGCGACTCGCGTGGCAGCTCGGAGTACAACCTCGCGTTAGCTTCGCGCCGGGCGGACGCGGTGAAGCAATATCTCGTCAGCCTCGATGTGGCGGCCAACCGGATCACAGTAGTGAGCAAAGGTAAGGAGCAGCCATTCTGCAGCGAAGACGCCGAATCCTGCTGGGCGCAGAACCGGCGCGGACACAACATCATCACAGCGAAGTAAGGAAGGCAGGAGGGGTGGGCAAAGCAGGGAGGGCAGACTCTTATTCTGTTCCTCCAGCCCCTCCCGTTCCCTCCGCACCGCTCGCGGTCCAGGCGCTTGAGGCCACGACGGACGGCGTCTTGTTCCCCGGACCGTGGTGGGCGCGGCGCGCCCCGGTGCCGGGTACATAGAACGGTTTTCTGTCCCCAATCACGCGCCGCCTTTCTCATTCCGTCGCCACTCCTCGACCGCTTGTTGCACTGCCGGCCGCACGAAGTCCTCCTCGACCATGATGCCCTCGGGACACGAGGAAGTCGATCGTGCGATCGAGGCACTCAGCCATCGTCTCGATCGTCTCCGTTTCCACGGGGACCCGGCGATGCGTGGGACAAAACGGACCGAACCACGACGAGTCCGAGGCGTCTCGGCGAATCTTGAACACTCCCTGGCCCCGACAGCGGCGTCACAGACAGCAACGGCTCCGAATAAAGTTGGTACACATCTACTACACGCCGCCTTTTTCGAGATGCTTCCGCTCGGCGTTGGCCCATGCAATCGCCAGCTCGCGCGGCGTCCGTGTCCGGTCGAGTCGTGGGTCGAACCCGCGACTGTAGAACAATTCCTCGTTCTTCCAGAGCTGCGCCTCGACCCCGTAGGTCTCACCGTGGTCGCGCAGCTCACATAGATACCAATCGTGCCCACGTAGGAACTCGAACAACCGCTCACCGTGCTGCAGTTGCCGCGACGGCGCTGGCGGTCGGTTGGGTTTGTCGAAATCGTCGGCCATCGTGCGTCGCCTTTCGAGCGTGCTGCTAAGACACTGTGTAGGCGATCACGCCTAATGCGACCAGTGACAAGTCGCCGCGACGATTCTCGTTTCTGAGCCCTCCACGCCACGGGACATGGGGTTCATCCTCGTTCGTCGCCATATGCCCCTCCACCCCCTCGGGTCACATTCCCCACAATGGCCGGCCGCCGGCCGCGACCGTGACATGCTCGACGACAACGCGCTGCTGCACGCCCTTGCCCTTCAGCTTCGCCATCGTCTCGACCTGCTCGTTGAACAGCCGCATCCCGCCGTCGCGTCTAGTCGTCGCTCAGATTGACTGCCGGCTTGCCCGAGCTATCAAGCACGACCACGTTTCGTGCACGCGGGCGGCCCGCCACCCCAAGCGTCCGGGTAAACTCCACCCGCTGACCCGCGCTGAGCGTTCCTTCTATTTCAGAGTTTGCGAAAAAGATAATGTCGCCGTTTTTCGCGCGAATCTGACCGAAGCCCTTGGAATCCTTCCACAGAACCACCGTGCCTGCTTCCCTTGATGTCAAGACACCCCTCGTTCCACATCGTGATCAAACGGCTCTTTGCCGTCGGAACCGTCCACGAGACAGACAAACCTCATGGTCGCCCACCATAGCGCACTCAGTGCGACCGGGTCATTGCGCCAGCGCAACTTGAGCCTGCCTCGCTCGTGTTTCGACACGGCGTTGGTGGAGGGTGCGCGCAGCGTCAGGCGGTGACGAGCCGCGTCGGTTCCAATCGTTCGCGCCGAATGTGGAGTTCGCCTAGCCGGCGGCGGCTTGGGCAAAGGCGGCAACGTCAGGCTCTATGCCGACGGCTAGAAGGTCGATAAGATGGGCGAGACTGGAACGGCCCTGAGCGGCGCCAGCTCGACCGTACCTGACGCAGCCGCCACCGAAATGTATTCCATTCGCGTGAGGTTACGCTTTAGATCGTGATCCGGCCAATCTGCGGCACACTGGAATACCAGACCTGCGATGACACGGTGTGCTCCCTCTCCAAGTTGGTGCGGTAACGTACAGGGTGAGGGTGCGACAGCTCGATTTGCAACGGGCGAACGTCTCGAGACCGTAGTGGACCAGCGTCGGTCACGCCCTTTTTGACGTTTTCATCTCTTAAGAGGTCACGATGAGCACAACCTTTAAGGCGACCATCGAACATGTCACCCACACAACGTCCAGGGCGACCGTACGGACGCACACGTCCCTCGTGGACCGAGCCGTTGCGAAGGGCGGCCTGGATCTGGGCCCGGCGGGGGGAGAGTACATGCTGGTGTCGCTGGGCGGCTGCTTCACCAGCCATTTTCTTGCCGCGATTCGCGCCCGCGAAGTCACAGTGACGAACGTCCGCGTGACAGTGACGGGCACGCTTGATGGCACGCCGGAGCGGTTCACGGCGTTCACCATGGACGTCTCGGCCCAGTGCCCGGATCCCGACCTCACCCGTAAACTGATCATGATCGCGGGGCGCGCCTGTCAGGTCGTCAACACCCTCCGTCAGGTCGCGCCCATCGCGATCACCTATGAAGGGTTGCCGATTGAATTGATCGAACCCGCGGCTGTCAGCTGACGGAGGGTTCGGCCCTGCGTAGCGGTGCCAATGCGTGGACCGCCGATTCGGGTGAAGGGAAAGGGCCATCGAGTAGTAATCAGCGACAGCCGTAATGACAATATCCCCCGCGAGAATCTGTGCTGACACGAGTCATCTGCCCGGCCCGCCTGCCACTCGGACACTGACGGTGTCCTGGAGGCTGTAATCATCGGGCGGCCAGAAACGCTGACACGGTTCGAGCAAGCGCCTTTCCAGCCTGTGGACTCGGCTCGACAAATCGAACGCCGCAGCCCACTTGTGGATGAACGCGCACAACCTCGGCGTTAATGGCCGTCACGCCCTCGTCGGGAAGGGACAAGAAAAGCTGACAGCGAGAACCGCGGTGCGGCGTCACCACGGTACTGGACGTAGCAACCGCCAAAACTGATGTCAGTGATGCGAGCCGTGGCCTTCAGACCCGCTGGATCGATCAACTGAGCCTCTAGAGAATGCCTTACACGGGTGGAAACGCGGCGTTCGTCCACGATTGGCTCCTTGCGGGCGGCAGTAGAAACCACGGAGGCTACCCACGCTCATGTGGCGGAACCGACGTGTGAAACGGAACGTCCGCCCCATCGTCTTCCCGCCTGGAACGATAGTCATCAGATTTAGCGAATCTACAACCGAACGGAATTCTGCCCTGTGCAATTGGGGACACGGGAGTTTGTCTCACGGTCGCGTCACCGCGGGTTCGTGATGGTGCCGCCGGGCCAATGTCTACGCGATGGTGGTCGGGTGAGGGCGTTCCGCACGCTCGAGTCGGGCAGTACGATTTCGCAGGTCCTGCCGACGATTGCGGAGACGGGCGGTGGTGACGGTCAACAATGCTGTGAGCCGCGATCGGGCCACCAACCCTCGCTCCACTTGCAGTGCCAGCCGCCTGCACTCCGTGCGATCAAGAGTTCGTATCTGCAGGACAAGCCCGTGACGAACTGCAGTCCTTTGACGTTGGTTTTATTCGCCGTCGGACACGCCACGTCACACTTCAACGCCAACGACCGGAGCAGTTGCATCTCGCGGAGCTGGACGACATCCGGCGAGGAGTCCGCCGAGAGCTCGTTGCTGATGATTTCACAAAACACGTGCACGGACCTTTTCAATGCGTCCACCCGTCGGCCTGCGACCGACAGACAGCGAAGAAACGACTCAGCTAGAGTGCACAGAGATGGAGCTACTGACATCGATTGGACTGACGATCGCGGTTATGGCAGCCTACTGGCTCTTGTGCCTCGCCTGTGACCGGGTCGACCGCTGGTATTCCCTCCGTCGCATGAACCGTCAGTCGCCCGGGCATTGAAGCACCCGCCCGTCTTGTTGTGGTCCGGCCACAGACGATGCGACGGCCGCCGCGTGGAGAATGTCTCCTTCGCCGGAGCGGTAAGCACCCTTCGCGATCTTGCTTTCGATGCGCGCCGGCGACCCAGGGGCCAGTTGATTGCTGGCGAGATCCAGCGGCCATCGTAGGTTTACCGCAGCGCCGCAAGACTTCCGCCCGGTGAGTCGCGACGCATGTCGATAGTCGACCTGAAGTTTGAGGAGCAGCATCCCGCCCTGAGGAGCCCAGCCGTACTTTCCCTCGACGATTTTGACGTCGGTCCCGCACCGCCGACCGCGATGGCTTTCCACGAGGACCGACCCGTTGCGTGCGTCCGGCTCGGCGATATCCTCGAGGCGTGCGTGAAGGGTGCACGCCGGGCGGCGGGCCTGGCGCCGAAACATGACCAGCTCGTGCCGCAGCACGACGATCTCCACCTCCTTCCACTCGTTGGACTGCACGCGGAATAGGTTGCGCAGTCTTGCAGAAGTTAGCTACGTAGCCCAAGCGTAGCGTTCATTCCGAGCCGAAGGACCGTCCGAAGCCGCTATCTTCCTCTCGTTTCGCCTGCCGTTGTTTTCGGGTGAGACGTCACGTCCGGATGGAGTGCTTGAAAGGTCCAGACGAACTGCCGTTACGTATATGTGAACTCATCTCTCCGAATTTTCAAGGCCGAGATCTTCCAGGCATTGGCCCACCCCACTCGGATCGCGATTGTCGAGGCTTTGCGGGACGGCGAGCTCACTGCTGGAGCACTCCTCACACTGCTTGGGGGCGAGCAGTCGAACCTTTCGCAACACTTGGCTGTCCTACGGGCGAAACACGTCGTCGCCAGCCGCAAGTCTGGTAACCAGGTCTACTATGCGCTCCGCGATCCCGTCCTCCTCCAGGTGCTGGACCTGCTGAAGCAGTACGTCTCTGTTCACCTCAACGAGACCCTGGCCATGCTCGGCGAAATCGGTCCCGAATGAGATCGGCGCGCATGAGCGCTCTCTTCGATCGCATTCCGTGGCGAACCTGGCAACCGAAGCTGTTTCAGGATCTCGCCACCTATGACCGCCGAGCATTCATCGCTGATGTGATCGCCGGGCTGACGGTGGGCGTCGTCGCGCTGCCGCTGGCGATGGCGTTCGGAATCGCATCGGGCGTGACCCCACAGGCGGGCATCTACACGGCTATCGTCGGCGGCTTCGTGGTGTCCTTTCTCGGGGGCTCGCGCATTCAAATCGGTGGGCCAACGGGCGCGTTCGTGGTGATTGTCGCGGGCATCGTGGCCGCGCACGGCCTGTCCGGCCTGCTGATGGTCACGATGATGGCGGGCGTCATCCTGTTGTTCTTGGCGGTCACCGGCCTCGGCCAGGCGATCAAGTTCATCCCGAGGCCCGTCGTCCTAGGTTTTACCAACGGCATCGCCTTGCTGATTGCCTCCACCCAGATCAAAGACTTCTTTGGCCTGGGCATCGGTAATCCCCCAAACGAGTTTTTCGCGCGTATGAAACTGTTCGTCGAGTCGATGAACACGTTCCATCCTGCGGCGCTGGCGCTGAGTATCGGCTCGCTGGCGCTCGTCCTGCTGGTGCCGCGGTGGCTGACCCGCGTGCCCGGCTCCATCGTGGCCCTCGTCCTCGGCACGGTCGCGGTCGCGGCTTTACAGCTGCCTGTGGAGACGATCGGATCTAGGTTTGGGGCGATACCTGGCGGCCTCCCGCCGATCCACATGCCCACGTTCCGCGTCGATCTGATCCTGCCGCTGCTGCCGGCGGCCATGACGGTGGCGCTGCTGGCGGCAGTGGAAAGTCTGCTCTCCGCGGTCGTCGCTGACTCGATGACGGGCGACCGGCATAATGCGAACGCCGAGCTCATGGCGCAAGGGGTGGCCAACATCATCGCACCGCTCGTCGGTGGCATTCCTGTCACCGGAGCGATTGCCCGCACGGCGACGAACTTCCGCTCGGGCGCCCGCTCGCCGGTCGCCGGTCTGGTTCATGCGGTGACGCTGCTGACAATCGTTCTTTTGTTAGCGCCGCTCGCCACGTATGTGCCGCTGGCGACGCTCGCGGCCGTGCTCTTCGTCGTGGCCTACAAGATGGGCGAGTGGCGCGAGATTGCGGGCATTTGGCGTCTCGACTGGGCCGACAAGTCGGTCTGGATGATCACCTTCGCGCTGACCGTGGTGGCCGACCTGACCATCGCCGTCGCAGTGGGCATGGCCCTAGCCGCGCTGCTCTACATCTACCGGGTCACGGACACGACCAGCATCGCGACCGTCACACCGGAATACATCGAAGATGGCCGTGCCCACGTTCTGCAGGACAAGCAGGTTCCGTCGTACGTCACGATCCTGCGTATCCACGGGCCGTTTCTGTTCGGGATGACGGACAAGCTCGCGGACGCGACGGCCGACCTGTCCCCCTTCGCGCCCATCGTCATCCTACGGCTGCGGAACATGACGGCGATCGACGCGTCTGGTCTGTATGCGCTGGAAACGCTCAGTGATCGCCTGAAGAAATCCGGGCGCACTTTGATCCTGTGTGGCGCGCGCCACCAGCCCGCGCAGTTCCTCCATCAGGCCGAACTCATTCACCGTGTAGGCGCCCATAACATCGTGCCCCACGTCCAAGCGGCGCTGGCGCGGGCGCAAGAGATCCATACGCGCTTCTCGCTGGTGAGCGAGGACGCCGCGCACGACCTCGCAACGCCGTCGCTCTAACGAACCGACAGACACAGCGCGCGTCCCGTGGTTATTCTGCGTCGTAAGCCTCAATGGCCACCGGCAGGGATCGTGTGATTCCGTTCCCGGCCCTGGCAGCCCCACGAGGAGCGCGCTGATCAGCTCGTCCCGAGACGCGCCCGCATATTTGGGCCAGCTTCACGTGAAAGGCACGCCACTATCCAGGCGAAGCGCGGCTAGTACCCGCAAGATAGGCCAGCACCGATGTCTTCTTAGCACCCAGAGCCAACGCGTACGCCGAACGCTTCGTGCGCTCCATCAAGGGGGAGTATTTGGACAGGGTAATCCCGTTCGGTGATCGTCATCTCCGCCGGAGAGCGCGGAACACGTCGAGCATTACCACTAAGAGCGGAATCACCGATGGAGCGGTGTCTGAACCAGGCGGATCCCGGCTTCAGCCAGGCGGGCACGCACCGGCGCGCTCCATTTCGTGTCTCGATCACAGATCAACAGGCGATGCCAGAGCAACAGCCCGTCATCAGGGGGGTGATCGTGCGGACTACTTGGCGCACTAACAGACAACAGCCATCGTCGTTGGGACGATCAGAAAACCAACCGCGATCCCTGGTGTGTCAGCGCCATCTGAGCGGCCCCGTAGCGACGCCAGACCACTCACGTTCTTGGATCGAGTTCTGACCGGGTAAAATCGGGGTGTTAGCTGTTAGGGCTTCTATGTCTGCCATCGCTGCCAGCATCGCCCTGGCTCCGTTTGAGAACCTGTCGGGCGATCCCTCGCAGGACGTGCTGGCGCTGGGATTCGTGGAGGACGTCGCCTCCGCGCTTTCGCGCTTCGGTGCAATCGAAGTCGTGTACCCCCAGGCGTTCGCGGCAGCATCGCCAGGACGCAGTGGCAGCGACCCCACTGCGAACGCTTCCAACCTCCTGCGCGGCAGTGTCCGTCGAGCCGGCGACGTGATCCGCATTGCGGTCCAACTGCTCGACACCCACACGGGGCGCCAACTCTGGGCCGATCGCCACGACGTCACCGCGGGGACTCTGTTCACGGTGCAGGACCAGATTGCGGAACAAATTGCCAGCGCGCTGAAGATCGGCGTCGACCGGTCCCGGTTGCGAGCGGCCCAGCGTGCGCCTCTGTCCAGCCTGGACACATACGACTGCTGGTTGCGAGGCTTCGAGTGTCTGAAGCGCGGGACTGTCGAGGCAGACGCCGAGGCACGCAGCTATTTCGAACGCGCCCTCGAAGCCGATCCGTCGTACGGGCGCGCGTACGCGGGCCTCTCGCTGTCCCACTTCAACGAATGGAGCTGTCAGGCGTGGCAGAAGTGGGATGAGACCGAGCGCCTTGCGTACGACCACGCCCGTCGCGCGGCGGCCCTGGACGATGCCGACCCGATGGTCCAGGTGGTGCTGGGGCGGATTCTGCTGTATCGGCGGCGCTTCGATGAAGCCGCGTTTCACGTTGACAGGGCCCTCAGCCTCAATCCGAACGACACGGACGTGCTGGTCCACGGGGCGATGTGTCGTGCCTATCTCGGCGATGGTGAGTCCGCGCTGGCGCTGGGCACGAAGGCCATGCGGCTTCATCCGGGCTTTCCCCCGTACTACACCGCGCCCGTAGGGTTGGCCCTCTTCGTCCTCGGGCGCGACGCTGAGGTACTTGCAGCCGGATCACAGACCCCCATCTCGACGTTCGTCGACATTCCGGCCTTCCTTGCGGCCTCGTGTGCGCTGGCCGGTGACCTCGAACGCGCGCGGTTCTATCTGAAAGAGTTCCTGTCGCAGCTCGGCGATCGCATCACTCTACGGACGTGCACCGGATCCGGGCGAACCGCTGCGGTGGTTGTTGCACGTGAACCCCTTTCGCCGAGCGCAGGATATCGATCGCCTCGAGCAGGGTCTCCGTCTCGCGGGGCTTGAAGAGGATCCCGATGAGAGCCGGCCCGAGGCCGTTGCGCGGCCCGTGGCCCAAGACCCCAACGTGGCGCGATTTCGCCGCGAGGGCGCGGTGTGGAGCCTGGAGTTCGACGGGCTCTCCGTCCAGCTCACTCATCAGAAGGGCTTTAGCGATCTGGCGCGGTTGCTCGATCGACCGGGAGTCGAAGTGCATTGCCTCGAGTTGGCCGACCGGCCGGCCGAAACGACCGGTACCGCGCCGCAGCTCGATGAGCGAGCCCGCCGCGAGATTCAGGCGCGCGCCCGGGAACTGCAGCACGACATCGACCAGGCCGAGGCCGCGCATGATCTCGCGCAGGCGGAACGGGCGCGTGAGGAGCTCGATCAGATCGTCGAGCTGTTGTCGGGTGCACTGGGGCTCGGCGGACGGTCACGCGCGCTGGGGAGCGCCGCCGAGCGGGCCCGGTCCGCGGTCACGTGGCGGATCCGCAGTGGCGTCAAGAAGATCGCCAAGGCCCATCCCCAGCTCGGGCGGCACCTGGAAAACGCGGTGCGCACGGGCACGTTCTGCATCTACCAGCCAGAGCGACCGGTCGAGTGGCGCTTCTAGCAGGCGGCCGCGTCGCGAGTCTCCTGCGACACGCCTGCGCGGCGGAAGACCTGCGAACCACCTCGTAGCGCCGCCTTACGGACTGGCCCGATCGGCCTCCCATCGTGAGGCTTGGCCTTACGCCCATAGGGTGATTAACGGAGACACCCTATGTGCCAGGTTGTTCAGACCAGCGAAGACGCGCTCACGACGCGCCTGCTCCAGGCCACCATTCACACACTCGAGCTCTACGGCATCTATCTCGGCAAGGAGCTCGGCCTCTACGAGGCGTTGAAATTCGAGCGGCGGATCACGCCGCCTGAGCTGGCGCGCACCGCCGGCATCGCCCCCCGCTACGCCCGCGAATGGCTCGAGCAGCAGGCGGTCGCGGGATTCCTGCGCGTCGAATCGACCACCGCACCGGCGGAGGCGCGGCGGTACTGGCTCCCGGCCGAACACACGAACGTCCTGGTCGCCGAGGACCATCCTGCGCACCTTGCCCCGCTGGCGCAGATGGTCGCCGGCATCGGTGGGGCGCTTCAGCGGGTCGTCAACGCCTATCGCAGCGGCGGGGGCGTGGCGTATCCACACTTCGGTGCGGCGTTCCGCGCGGGGCAAGCCGGCATCAACCGGCCGGCGTTTCTGTCGGATTTGGTCGCGCGCTGGATTCCCGCGCTGCCGGACCTCCACAGCGCGCTGATGTCGACGCGCATGCGTGTGGCCGACGTCGGGAGCGGTGCCGGCTGGTCCACGCTGGCGATGGCCAAGGCATTTCCACAGGCCGAAGTCGTCGGCTTCGACGCGGACCCGGCGTCGGTGCACGATGCTCAACGGAATGCGGCCGCACACGGCGTCGCCGTCCGCTTCGAGATTCGCGACGCCGCGGCGGTGGCCGAGGACGGTCCGTTCGATCTCGTGCTCGTGCTGGAAGCCCTCCACGACATGGCACGACCGGACGAAGCGCTGCGGGCGATCCGGGAGGCCTTGGCGCCCGGCGGCAGTGTGCTCGTCGCCGACGAGAAGGTCGGCGATCACTTCCACGCGCCGGCGGACGACCTCGAGCGGCTCATGTACGGCTGGAGCATCGTCCATTGCCTCCCGGTCGCGATGGCGGAGCAGCCCACGGCGGCGATTGGGACCGTGATACGCGCGGCCACCGTGCAGGCCCTCGCCACGGGGGCGGGATTCCCGCGTGTCGAGGTTGTACCGGTCGACGGGGGCTTCTTCCGCCTGTATCGGTTACGTGCGCAGTGAGTGTGTCCGGATGCTGCTCGTGGGAGCCCCGGACGCCTCGTCGGGCGTGACGCCCGATCCCACCGAGCTCACTCGTTCGTTTTGACGGGAGATGACGCCATGTTCGCTCGTTCATGCGCCAACGGCTTCGTTCGGACGTTCGCCCTGCCTCTCTCTCGCCTCGTCACCGTCGCCGGCCTCGTGATGATCCTCGGCCCTGGCGCGTACGCGCAGGAGGCGGATGCCGAACGCACCGCGCGCAAGCGCGAGCCGATCGTCTTCACCGTCGACGTCGCGGAAGACCTCGCCGGGAAGTTCGTCCCCACCCTGGTCAAGCCGGAGCACACACAGCCCGAGCGCGGCTCGTTCTTCGTCACCGAGGGCCGCATCTTCCCGGCCGGCACGATCCAAGGGGATGGCGCGAACTTCGATCCCAACCGGACTGGGCACATCGGCGTGTGGATCTGTCGTGGCACGCACCTGGTGGCGGCCCACGAGATTCCCGCGGCGCCACTGTGGGTCACCACGGCGCAGCTGTACGTGCTCGGAAGGCAGGGCAAGGAGCAGCTTGCGACCGAGGGCGTGGAGGGCAGCGGTACGGTGCGGCGCATCGTCACCGGCGGTACGGGCAACTTCGCAGGCTGGACCGGCGAACAGCGCCAGACCTTTCTGGGCTTCAACTCGAGGGGCGGGGTCAACCTGCGGGTGACATTTACCCTGCGGCCGCCTGCACAGTAGGCGCGCGGTCGGTTCCATCGACCCGGGGGAGACGCGGCGGTCAGAGGGCGAGCCTATCTGATAGCCGCCCGGACCCCATTCGTAGGTGTGGAGGACGCTCATGAAGAAGCTTGTGTCGCTCTCAACGGGCGTTCGGATCGAGTACGTGGAGCAAGGCAAGGCCGACGGCGTGCCCGTGATCTTCCTGCACGGGGTCACCGA
Source organism: uncultured Acidobacteriota bacterium (assembly GCA_963814975.1). GTDB lineage: Bacteria > Acidobacteriota > Vicinamibacteria > Vicinamibacterales > CAVVIG01 > CAVUXJ01. The sequence continues at coordinate 86,396 of CAWFFB010000031.1, forward strand.
CTCGTGGCGTTCGTTCGAGCGGGTGCTCCCGCTATTGCCGCCGAACATCCACGCCTTCGCGCTCTCGCAGCGGGGCCACGGCGATTCCAGTCGCCCGACGTCCGGCTACCGCTTCGCGGACATGTCGGCGGATCTCCTCGGGTTCCTGGATGCGATGGGTCTGCGCACCGCGATCATTGTGGGTCACTCGATGGGGGCCAGCGTGGCGCAACGGTTCGTCATCGATTACCCTGACCGGGTGGCGCGCCTCGTGTTGATGGGTGCGTTCTCAACCTATCATGATCCCGGATTGGCCGACTTCGTGGCATCGTCGATCGCACCACTGACCGATCCGATCGCTCCCCCGTTCGCAAGAGAATGGCAGTTAAGCACCCTCGCGCGTGCCATGTCAGCCGACCACCTCGACGCGGTCGTCTCCGAGACGCTGAAGGTTCCGGCACGTGTCTGGCGCGAGGCGTTCGACGGATTCTTGAAGACGCCGGACTTCACGAGTGAGCTCGCTAGAGTTTCTGTGCCCGTGCTGCTGATGTGGGGCGACCGCGACTCGTACGCGCTCCGCGCCGCACAGGACCGCTTACTCGAAGTCATGCCAAAAGCCCGGTTC
>CAWFFB010000032.1:0-135794 GCA_963814975.1 uncultured Acidobacteriota bacterium
ATAGCTCGGCGCGGGTTGGCGACCCATCGCTCATTGAACATCTGGCACAGCGCCACGCCATCCACGACGCTGCGGTGCACGCCAAAGCCCACGATGCGCCGCGTACATTGGTCCATCACGACGAGCACCCAGTGTGTATGGAGAACGGCCGATTCGCACCGAAACAGATCCAGACTCCACAGACTGTCCTTCGCGCGACCCAGGACCGTGAACCAGGACGGCCCCGCCGAGTCTGGTTTCGGGCGGTACCGAGCCGCGAGAATGCGCCGCACCACGTCCTTGTTGATGGGAATACCGAAGGCCAGGGTGATCTGTTGCGCGATCCGTGGGCATTCCCAGATCGGGTTGCGTTGCTTCAGGTCGACGACGGCGGCAACGACTTCCTCGCTCGGTCCCTTGGGGCCAGGCTTCGTCGGCCCCTTGGGCGAGAAGAGCCTGCGATACTTCCGCTGTATCAGCGCTCCATGAAGGCGCAACAGCGTCGACGGTTTGACGATGATCGCGGAACGGATCAACCGGCGCTGGCGCATGATGAGTGCACACAGGCCGGCGATAACGCGATCAGACGGACGGAGATTGGGCGACCGCTTTCGAGAACGATTGAAAATGAGCAGCTGGTGCTTGACGAGTATGGATTCGGCCACGACGGCACGGGCGCCGCCGGGACCGGCGAGCCGGGCGACTGTCGCCAACAGATGCAGAAAAAGGACGGCGAGATCGCGCACGGCACAATGCTACCAAGATCTCCGGCACGCGCAAGAAATGCCCACGAATTGTGAATTCGCCATGCACAGCCGGTGGCGAGCGGCTCTTGGCCGAAGTGCTGCCGGTCGCCAGACAGATCGCAGAAGCGCTCGAGGCCGCGCACGAGCAGGGCATCATCCATCGCGACCTCAAGCCCGCCAACATCAAGGTGCGGCCCGATGGCACGGTCAAGGTGCTGGACTTTGGACTCGCGAAAGCGTTCGATTCGAGTTCCGGTGCGGCCCGAAGTGTCGCAGTCGCCGACGATCACGAGCCCGGCCATGACGCAGATGGGCGTCATTCTCGGCACCGCCGCGTACATGAGTCCGGAGCAGGCCAAGGGGAAGGCGGTCGACAAGCGTGCCGACATCTGGGCGTTCGGCTGCGTGCTCTACGAGATGCTCGCCGGCACGCGCGCGTTTCGGGGCGAGACGGTGTCGGAGACGCTGGCGAGGTGATGAAATCTGAACCGCCATGGACGGCGCTGCCGTCCGAGACGCCGGCGGCGCTCCGCAAACTCCTCCGGCGCTGCCTGGAGAAGGATCCGCGGGAGCGGCTACCGGACATCGCCGATGCGCGGCTGGCGATGGACGGTGCATTTGAGACCGCGGCGGCGCGGCGACCACTCTGGCGCCGTCCCTCGACTTCGCGTCTGGCAGCGTCCGGCGCCGCTTGTGGCGGGCATCGTGGCACTTCTCGGCGTCACGGTCCTTGGCTTGTTGGACGCTCATGCGTCCCGCGCCGCCGCGCGTCGTGCGCTTCACGGTGACCCCGTCCGGCGCGACCGCCCTCGGCGTGGGTGGCATCGCGATCTCGCCTGACGGCACGCGCCTCGCGTACGTCCACGCCGGTGGCCAGCAGATCTTCGTGCGCGCTTTCGGTCAGCTTGAGCCCACGGCGCTCCAGGGTATGGGCGCGCCGGGCGGCCTCTTTTTCTCGCCCGACGGCCAATGGATCGGCTTCATCGATGGAGGCACTGTACTCAAGAAGGTCGCGGTCACCGGGGGACCGCCCGTGACCGTCACCCGGACCAGCATTGTTGCCGTCGGCGCAAGCTGGAGCACCGATGACACCATCATGTTCGCCACCAACGACCCCGCTTCAGGTTTGTTGCGCGTGGCGGCCGCCGGGGGCGAGCCCGAGGTATTGACAACGCCCAACCGAGACCAGGGCGAATTGGATCATCTGTTCCCCGAGGTCTTGCCAGGCGGCCAGGCCGTACTCTTCACGATTGGGACCGGTGCAGGTCCCGACAACATGCACATCGCTGTGCTCGATCTGACGACCCGCGAGCAGAAGATCTTGTTACGCGGGGCGAGCCACGGCCGGTACGTTGCGAGCGGCCATTTAGTCTACGGCGTGGCCGGGACGTTGCGGGCGGTCGCCTTCGACCTTCGACGGCTCGAGGTGGTCGGCACACCAGTGCCGGTGTTGGAGCAAGTGATGACCACGCTGGGTGGCGGTCAACATGGGCATCTCTGATGACGGCACGTTGGTCTACGTGCCGGGCGGGCCGGAGGCGCCGGCGGCGCGCACGCTGGTGTGGGTGGATCGGCAGGGACGCGAGGCGCCACTCAAGGCGCCGCCGCGGGCCTACGTGTATCCACGACTCTCACCCGATGGGACACGAGTGGCGCTCGGCGTGCTCGACGAGGAAATTGACATCTGGATCTGGGAACTCGTGCGGGAAACGCTGACGCGGTTCACCTTCGATCCGCGGCCAGATACGCATCCGGTCTGGACGCCGGACGGGCAGCGAGTGCTGTTCCGTTCCCTGCGCGCTTTGCCCGGTAATCTCTTCTGGCAGGCCGCGGACGGCACGGGGGCGGTGGAGCGTCTCACTGAGAACCCGAACAATCAATACCCCGGAGCGTTCTCCTCTGACGGGACGCGGCTGGTCTTCCGCGAAGAGACGACAACGACCGGGGCCGACTTGATGGTGCTGGCGTTGGAGGGGGGGCGACGGGCCCAGCCGTCTTCGCCAGGTGTCGGCGGGCCTGGACGAAGCTCGACGAGCGACGTCCGGCCGCTCGTGCAGACGACCTTCGACGAGCTGAATGGGGAGATCTCGCCCGACGGCCGATGGGTGGCGTATCAATCGAACGAGTCGAGGCAGGACGAAATCTACGTGCGGCCGTTTCCGGACGCGAATAGCGGGCGCTGGCAGATCTCCACGGGCGGCGGCACGCGGCCACTGTGGGCGCGCAGTGGCAAGGAGCTCTTCTATGTGGGACCGAGCGGCGCGGTGATGAGCGCCACCGTTGAAGGTGAGTCCACGTTTCGAGCCGGCAATCCGACGCGGCTGTTCGAGGGGCCCTACTTCATGGCCGCGGGTCAGGCGGGCCGGACCTACGACGTCTCGCCGGACGGCAAGCGCTTCCTGATGATCAAGGTGGCCGGCGCGTCAAACGAGACGTCAACGCCGACGAGCATCGTCGTCATCGAGCACTGGTTCGAGGAGCTGAAGCGCCTCGTGGCGACGAACTGACGGGCGCACGTCAGTCTTTCTGGCCCTCGCGCTCGAGAATTACTTCTATGTTGCGGGCCGTCGTCAAGCTCCGTGTGTGAGAAGTTTTCTTTCAAGCATATACCCTCGCATTCCACTGCGGCCCCCCAACGATGGTCTGCGATCCTCACGCGGGTCTGGATATGCGCCATGGGTGCGTGACCCAGCGCTCGCCTTCTATCCGGGCACGCGCGGATCGCGCGGCCCCCGGAGACTGTGCAGTCTCAGATCCCGACACCGTGCTGCGACACCCTCTCCTGCGCGGTCGCGTGGCGCGACCCAGTAATCCATCGTGCGCAGCGCGCGTGAGTGCATCGATCCGATCTGGCGGCTAGGCGACTTTCAGGATCGCGCCCGCGGGCACGACCCCGGTCGTGACATACCGCCACAGCGCGATCACGAGCTGGCGCGCGACGGCCACGATCCCGATCCGACGCGCCCGCTTTCCGGTCTGAAAGCGCGCGCGATACCACTGCGTCAGGGCACTGTGCGGTTGCCAGCGCACCCAACTCCACGCCAGCTGAATGCTGATCGCTTGCAGCCGCTTATTGCCAGCGCGACTGATCCCTTGCTCCTGCGCCGATTCCCCGCTGGTATAGGGCGTCGGCGCGAAGCCCAAGAGCCCGCCGACCTGGCGCCGATTGCGGAACGCCCGCCACACCAGGCCCTCGTCGAGCAACACCGACGCGCTCGTCGTGGCGACGCCCTTCAGCTGCACCAACTGGCGCAACGTACTCGCCGGCGGCGCGGTCGTCACGGCGGCTTCTTGCTGGGCGTCGAGTTCCGTCAGCTGTCCCTCGAGCATCGCGAGGCGCGCCTCCGCTCGCGCGAGCCGCGCTTGCACTTCACGGGGAGCGTCGCGCCCGCCCAGTCCAGCACCGTGGCCCACCAATCACCGCGGCGGCGCGACGGCAGGGTCGTCCCCCACGTCGCCAGCCACCCCCGCATTTGATTGACCACCCGCGCCTGCGCCTGCACCACGTCGGTCCGCTCGCGGCTGACCTGCCGCGCGGCCTCGTCCGCCACGGTCGGCACCCACACCTCCCGCCACACACGCGGCTCCCCGTAACAGACCCGCACCAGCATCTGCACCAGTTTCAGCGCATCGAGCCGATCCGTTTTCGTGCGCCGCGCGCGCCGATTCACCTCGATGCTCGCCGAATCGACCACCCGATTGGCGATCCCTACGTGCGTCAGCGCGCGATGAATCCAGAATCCGTCGCGGCCGGCCTCGTAACAACTCACGACCGGCGCCTGCGCCGCCAACCCGAACCGGCGTCGCCCCTGCTGCAGCGCGTGCTCCACGGCGCCCAGATGGCCGCTGGCGACCGTCCGCAGCCACGGCGTCACCCCGAATCCCGACGTCATCGCCAGCTTCCAGTCTTTCTTCCCCAACTCAAACGCCACATACAACCTCGGCTCGCTTACACTCGTCTCCGGGCGGGTCGGTGCAATCATCACAGCCTCCTTTTGGCTTCGAACACCTTCTGGAGCTTAATTGCACGGCCCGCTCATAGTCTCTCCTGCCTTGTCGCGCAGTGGCGAGCGACCCCGCCGGGGGGACCTCAGGTCGCCAGATCGCCGTTGATCAGGAATAATCCCGTCCGCGCTCCCGCCCGCCCATATAATCCGTAGCAGTTTGGCCCTCACTCCCGGCACCCGTCTCGGCGTCTATGAAGTCACCGCCCAGATCGGCGAAGGCGGCATGGGCGAGGTCTATCGGGCCACGCGACACGAAGCTGAATCGCGCCGGTCGCCATCAAGGTGCTGCCCGACGTCGTTGGCCGCGGATCCGGATCGGCTGGCGCGCTTCCAGCGTGAAGCGCAGAAGTCTCGCGTCACTCAATCATCCGAACATCGCGCGATCCACGGCCTGGAAGAATCCGGCGGGGTGCGACGCCCTCGTCATGGAACTGGTCGAGGGCGAGGATCTCTCGCAACGCATCGCGCGCGGAGCGATCCCGCTCGACGAAGCGCTGCCGATCGCGAAGCAGATCGCCGAGGCGCTCGAAGCCGCGCACGAGCAGGGGATCATCCACCGCGATCTGAAGCCCGCGAATATCAAGGTCCGGCCCGACGGCACGGTGAAGGTGCTGGATTTCGGGCTGGCGAAGGCGATGGAGCCGGTCGGGCGTCGCATCGCCGAACGTGTCGCAGTCGCCGACGATCACGACGCCCGCGATGACGCAGGCGGGGCTGATCCTTGGCACCGCGGCCTACATGGCGCCGGAGCAGGCGCGCGGCAAGACCGTCGACAAGCGCGCGGACATCTGGGCGTTCGGGTGCGTGCTGTTCGAGATGCTCACGGGAAAGCGGGCGTTCCCGGGCGAGGATGTCACCGACACGATCGTCTCGGTCCTCAGCAAGGAGCCAGAGTGGTCCGCGCTGCCGTCCCCTACGTCGGCGTCCGTGAGGTCGTTGCTGCGGCGCTGTCTGGACAAGGATCCAAAGCAGCGGCTGCGCGACATCGGTGAAGCGCGGCTCGCACTCGATGGCGCGTTCGAGACGGGTGCTTCCCAACCGGCGGCGGCCACGTCATCGCCAAGCGGGCGGCTGGCGTGGATGGCCGCACTCGCCGTCGCGGTGGTGGTGATCGTCGCGATGGCGGTTCCCACGGTGCGGCATTTTCGCGAGACGCCGCCGGCCCAACTCTCCGGTCGCTTCAACGTGTCGCTGCCAGAGAAGTCGGCCTGCAATTCTTGATGCTCTCGCCTGACGGGCGCAATCTTGCCTTTGTCAGCGATGAAGGTGGCCCGAGCCGCCTCTGGGTCCGGCCGCTCGATTCGCTTGAAGCCCGGCCGATCCCAGGCACGGACGGCGCGACGTTCCCATTCTGGTCGCCAGACGGCCGGAACCTGGGGTTCTTCGCGCAGGGCAAGCTCAAGAAGGTCGCGCTGGCGGGAGGCCCTGGCGCAGACCCTCTGCGACGCTGCGACGCCGCGCGGAGGCACGTGGAATCGCGATGGCGTGATCGTCTTCGCGCCGAATATCAGCGGCGCCCTGTTCCGCGTGGCGGAGGACGGCGGCGTCCCTGCTCCGGTCATCAAGTCGGCGGCTTCCGGGGAGTCTCATCGCTATCCGGAATTTATCGCGGGAGGCAACCGGTTTCTATTCACGATTCAGAGTGTGCAACCGGAGATCGCGGGCATCTACGCCGCTTCGCTAGATGGGGCGGCGCCCGTGCGCCTGCTGCCGGATCAGTCCCACGCCATGTACGTTCCGCCCACGGCGGGCGCACGTACCGGCGCTGTGCTGTTTTTGCGCGAGACGACGGCCATGGCGCTGCCGTTCGATGCGGGGACACTCCGCGCCGCGGGTGCAGCGGTCCCCGTCGCGCAAGACGTGGGAGAGGCTGGAACAGTGGGTTTCGCGGCATTCTCCGCATCGGAAAACGGCGTGTTGTTGTATCGCAGTGGCGACTTCAGACTGAAGAGTACGCTGGTGTGGCTCGACCGGTCCGGCACGCAAATCGAAGCGAAGAGCGAAGCCCAGCAGTTTGAATCGTTGGCGCTTTCGCCGGATGGAAAGCAGGCGGCGGTTTCCATCAGGACCTCGCCAGACACCGTAGATGTGTGGCTTCAGGACCTGGAGCGCGGAGTGCCGACAAAGTTCACGTTCGGCCCCGAAACTCGGGAGGGTGGCGGTCTGGTCTCCAGATGGCAGTTATCTCGTTTTTGGGAACGGGCAATTCAGGCAAGCTTTTTCCGGAAACCGGCCAACGGTGCAGCCGCGGAAGAGTTCCTGCTGCAGGTGGGTGGCAACGCGACTCCACTCGATATCTCTCCCGACGGAAAGCTGCTGGTGTATTCCGACACCGGGGGGAACACGAAGGACGACCTGTGGCTCCTGCCTCTTCAGGGGGAGCACAAACCAGCGAAGTACCTGGACACGCCGTTTGAAGAACGCCAGGCGCAATTTTCGCCGGACGGCAAGTGGATGGCGTACTCGTCCGACGAGTCGGGCCAAGTTCAGGTGTATGTGCAGCCGGTCCCGGCGACGGGCGCGAAGCGCCAGATCTCGACCCAGGGAGGGTCGGGTCCGCGTTGGCGCCGAGACGGCAAGGAGCTCTACTACCTATCCGCGGACGCGCAGTTGACGGCAGTTCCCGTGAAGTTCGGCGCGGGAACGTTCGATGTCGGCGCTCCCCTGCGACTGTTCGAGCGATCCCTTGCCACCGCTCGTCTCCACTGCTGACTTAACCGCCGCATCCTCTACCAACCTTCGGCGGACGGGCAGAAGTTTCTGGCACTGGTCCCCGCTGACGGCGAAGCGCGTCCGCCGCCGCCTGTCACGATCTGGATGAACTGGATGGCCGGGTTGAACAAGTAGAGCCGAAGGACGAACGGTTCAGATCGGCGGCTGACCCGTTTCTTCACCGCCTCGAGGATCCCGATTTGGAATGAGTCGCGATAAGTCGCGAAGTGTAGAGCGGACCCCACCGGGGTCTCAGGTCGCCAGATCGCCGTTGATCGTTACCAATGCCACGAATGAGCTACGCAGTCGTTGGGAGACATGTCGCCGCGGCGCGGGCTTATCCGTGGCCCTCTGGCGCAGCCACCGGTTAGGCCAGTGCCAGGTTCAAATTTTGAACTTCTCACTTCTTGAGACCCGCCGTCCAGTTCAGCACGACGGTGATGGAGGAGGCAGCCGCGTCCTCGAGCGGCACGTTGACCAGGAACCGCTGGCCATCGCGCGCTACGTCGTACTGGTGCCTGCTGCGCGGTGCATTAGCGGGACCGTTCAGCAGGTGCACCTCGAACAGTGGCATGGCGTCACCCACGGCGAACCCGGTGGCGCTCCTGACAGGGACGGCCATGAGCCGCTCGTCGAGTGCGTAATAGAACAGCTCTCTCCCATCCCGCCGCCATCGCGGGAACGAGCCGCCGTCCTTCGAGATCTGCCACTTTCCGCCACCACTTGGCGCCGGGAAGCTCTGCACGTAGACCTCGAATCGTCCTGATTCGTCGGTGGTGTACGCCAGCCAGCGGCCATCCGGCGACACTTGGCTGTAGGCCTGAAAGAAGCGCGACGGCGCGAACAAGCGCAGCGCCTGCTCGCCCGCAAGGGGCAAGATCGCGATCTGGGATCGGCCATTCACGGGGGTGCGGTAGACGAGGAAGCGCCCGTCGGGCGACCAACTGTGCGGCAACATGTCCACGCTCGACTTGATGAAGGGTTCCTCGATCCCGACGCCGTCTGCCCGCTTCTGATATAGGTGGGCTACGCCGCCCTCGCGATCGGACCCGAACACAATCCGGCTGCCGTCTGGCGACCAGACCGGATAAATGTCATTCCCCGGATCGAAAGTGAAGCGCGAGGTGACGCCGCGCGCCAGCTCTACCAGCCAGATGTCCAGCGTCCGCCCCTGCGGATCGGCGGCGTTCACGGCCACGCGCGCACCGTCCGGGGATAACTCTGGGTTGCGGTACGGGCCCGGTTGACCAATGGCAGCCAGCGCCTTGCCGGCGCGATCGACCCACGTCAATTGCGTGCGTGTGTTGTTCTGGTTGGACTGGCCACCAGTCCGATACGTCAGCACGCCCGCTCGTTGATGCCGAAAAGGCTGCGGTCGCGAATTCCGGGTTGACGGCGACGTTTTCGGTCACGCGGAACGATTCGCCTATGGTCTGCAGTCGCCCTGGATCGAACGATTGGGCCAGAAGTGTCCCCTGCCGGGTGAACAGCAGGTATCGGTCGGCGTAGATCGCCTGCGACTCCGACGCGAATAGCGGGGTCCGCTCTGGGGCATCGAGGGAGCCGACATAGATGGTGGTCGGCGGCGTCGCCACGTACAGGAAGCGCCGGCCGTCGGGAAGAAACCACGGCCAGCGATGCGCCTTTTCCTTCTTCGCGGCATCCAGGGTCGTCACCGGGGCGGGGGCGCCACCGGCGGCCGAGACGCGGAACAGTCCGCTCGTCGGGTGGGGCGCAAACACGATGGTGTCGTCGCGGTTCCAAGTCCCGCCTACTCCGGCGATCGCGTCGCACAGGATCACTGATGGCCCGCCGGTGACGTCGACCTTCTTTAGCGTGCCTTGCGCAAAGAAGCCGATGAACCGGCTGTCGGGCGACCAGAACGGAAAGAACCCGCCTTCCGTCCCTGGAAGCACCTGCGCTTCTGCCGCGTCGAACGACCGGACCGCCAGCGCAGGTTGGCCCGCGGTGCTGACACTAAAGGCGACGCGCTGGCCGTCCGGAGAAAGTGCCTGAGAGAGCGTTGAATACACGCTCGAAAATCCCCCGGCGCCGAGAATCGAGCTGCCAGCGGGCGGCGAGACCTGAAATCGGATCGCGGCGGCCGGCTCCGAGCGAGGGCGAGCGAACTGCAGTGCGCCGATCCCGAGGGCCGCCGCGGTCGCCACGGCGGCCATCACCCACGCCAGGCGCGCTCGCGTGCGAACGGTCGTCGCTCGCGGCGCCGCGCCACCGACCTTCGTGCCGGTTTCGGCAATCCACTGCAACTCGCGCAGCACGTCGCGTGCCCTTTGCCACCGGTCGTCAGGATCCTTGGCCAGGCACGTGGCGACGACGCGGTCGAGCGCCGGCGGCATGAGCGGTTGCAGCGCGGAGATGGGCGTCGGGTCCGTCGACATGATCGCGGCACTCACGCTCGCGTGGCTCGTGCCCTCGAACGCCTTCTTCCCGGTGAGCATTTCGTACAGCACCGCGCCGAACGCGAAGATGTCCGTGCGCGCGTCTGCCTCGCGGCCTTCGAGCTGTTCCGGCGCCATGTACTGACACGTGCCGAGGATCGTGCCCGGCGCCGTCAAACTGGGCGGCGACGTCGGCTGCATCGATCCCTCCGCACCAGCGACCGCCGGGGCGCTGGCCTTCGCCAGCCCGAAGTCCAGCAGCTTGGCCATCGGTGGCGCGGACGCGCCGCCGCTCCGCGTGAGCATGATGTTGCCGGGCTTGAGGTCGCGATGGACGATGCCCGCGCGATGCGCCGTGTCGAGCGCGCTCGCGATCTGAATCGCGATCCTCAGCGCCTGGTCGAGCGGCACCGCGCCTTTCGCCAGGCGATCGGCGAGCGTCTCGCCTTCGACCAGTTCCAAGACCAGCGCGCGGACGCCGTCGCTCTCTTCGACCCCGTAGATCGCGCCGATATGCGGATGGTTGAGCGACGCGAGCACCCGCGCTTCGCGCTCGAAGCGGGCCAGCCGGTCGGGATCCGCGGTGAAGGCACGCGGCAAAATTTTGAACGCGACGTCGCGCCCGAGCTTGGTGTCGCGCGCGCGATACACCTCGCCCATGCCGCCCGCGCCGAGCAGTGTCTGGATCTGGTAGACGCCGATGCGTCGCCCGGCCAGCACGGTTCCGCCGGGGGAGGTGATCAATCCGGCCGCCGCCGCGAGTGCGGGCTTCGACAGGAAGCTGGCGGCGTGGCTCTCATTCGACAGGAGCGATGCCACTTCCTGATGGAGCGTGTCATCACCGCCGCACGCCTCGCGCAGGAATCCGGCGCGATCGCGCGGGTCATGCGCCAGCGCGGCGTGATAGACCTGCGAGATCTGTTGCCAGCGGTCGGGATTCATGCCGTGCCCTCCCTAGCCTTGCGCAGCATCCACCACCCGCCTTCGATGATCGCCACCGACGTGATTCCGGGCGGATGATCGCTCGCACTCATGTACCCGCCCCAAGAGCGGGCAGGCACGTCGTACGAGCAGCAGCGAGCTCATGCGATCAGGGCTATGTGCTGCGGCGGTGAACGTGAACACGCTGATTCTAGGGGGAAGGCCCGCACCGGTAAAGCGGAAACGGGTCGCGCGCGCACCACGTCATTCAGCGTCTGCAGAGTTCGCCGGCACATCCAGACGTGGCCGAGGCTTCGTCGGTCACGAGGGTACGAGACAGACAGTCTTCCCGGAAATGCGGCAGCGCATCCCCTCCCGGAGTGGCATCAGTCACGAAAAGTCGCGAAGGGTAGAGCTGATCCCCGCCCGGGGGCCTCAACTCGCCAGATCGCCGTTTGGACGAAGCCGCTGGCGCGGCGGACGCTACGCGTGAGGCGCGGCCGGTCATCCGGGTAGCGTGTGGGTCACAGGAGGTGTCTTGTGACCCATCTCAGACAGGCGATGCTGGACGAGCTCCAGCGTCGTAACTACACGCCGACCACGATCGAGTCCTACCTCCGCGCGGTGGAGCAGTTCGCGCGGTACTTCAAGCGATCCCCCGATCGCCTCAGTCACACCCATCTTCGGACGTACCAAGCGTATCTCCTGCGCGACCGGAAATTGTCGCCTCGCACGGTCCGGCTGCACGTGTCGGCGCTGCGCTTCTTCTTCGTGAAGACCCTGCGCCGCCGGTACTCGCTGGACGACACGCCGTACCCAAAGCCCCGCGGCGGCTCCCCTCGATCCTCCGACTCGACGAGGTGACGCAACTGATCAACGCCGCGCAGAGTCTGTCGCATCGCACGATGCTGATGGTCCTGTACTCGACGGGCATGCGGAACGCGGAACTGCGCCATCTGCAGGTGGCGGACATCGACAGCCGGCGGATGCTGATTCACATTCAGCGCGGCAAGGGCGGGCCGGATCGCTACGTGCCGCTCAGCCCGACCTTGTTGGCAACGCTGCGCGTGTACTACCGCTGGATGCGCCCGCGGACGTGGCTGTTCCCGGGGACCGTCAAGGGCTGGCGCGCCGACACCCCGATCACGCCAAAGATCCTCTGGGAGGCGTGCGTCCTGGCCGGCGCGCGTGCGGGGCTGCGGACCCGGGTCTGGCCGCATCTGCTGCGGCATTCGTACGCGACGCACTTACTCGAAGCCGGCGCCGACCTGCGCACGATTCAGCTGCTGCTCGGGCATGTGTCGCTGCGGCACACGATCCTCTATCTGCACCTCTCGCAGCGGCATCTGCAGGCCGTCGCGAATCCACTGGATAGCCTGGCCGTGTCGGCGCCCGACACCGCCGCGCGCTCGCGCCTCTTGCGGCAGCCGTGACCCGGCCACCCTGCGAGGTGGCCGACATCGTGCGCCGACACGGCGATCGGTTTCTGGCGACGCCCCGGGCGTGGCTCACGCCCCGCCATCGGCGCGTCCTCCGGGCGCTCGTCCAGTGCCGCACCGCGGCGCTGGGCGGCCATCGCGATCGCTGTGAGGCGTGCGCGCAGCCGGGCTTCTCGTACAACAGCTGTCGGGATCGGCATTGTCCCAAGTGCCTGACGGCCGCCCGCAACGAGTGGGTGGCGGCGCGCGAGCAGGAACTCCTGCCCGTCGGCTACGTCCACGTCGTCTTCACCATGCCGGCGGTGCTCGCGCCCCTCGCGCTGTCGAACAAGCGCGTCGTGTACGACCTCCTCTTCCGCGCCGCCGCGGCCACCGTGCTCCAGGTCGCGGCGAATCCGCGCCGGCTCGGGGCCGCCATCGGCGGGCTGATGGTCTTGCACACGTGGGGGCAACGGCTGCAGCATCATCCGCACGTCCACTGCGTCGTGCCAGCCGGTGGTCTGTCGCCGGATGGTGCCCGCTGGATCCACGCGCGCCCCACCTTCTTTCTCCCCATCGACGTCCTGCGGCAGGTCTTTCGCGGCAAACTCGTGGCGGGTCTGCGTGAGGCGTTTGCCGAGGGCCGCCTGTCGTTGCCGGGCGCCCTCCAGCCACTCGCGACAGGGCCTGCCTTTCGCACGTTTCTGCAATCGCTCTATCGCCAGGCGTGGGTGGTCTACGCGAAGCCGCCCTTTGGCCGTCCCGCGCATGTGCTGCACTACCTCGCGCGGTACACGCATCGCGTGGCGATCTCGAATCATCGGCTCGTCGCCGTGACCGATGACACCGTGTCGTTTCGCTGGAAGGACTATCGCCACGGCAGCCAGATCCGCACACTCACGCTCGAGGCCGACGAATTTCTCCGACGCTTCCTGCTGCACGTGCTGCCGAAGCGCTTCGTCCGCATTCGCTACTTTGGGGTCTTGGCGCCGCGGTGCCGCACCCACGCGCTGGCGCAGTGCCGGCAGGCCCTGGCCGTCGATCCGACACCCGCACCGACCGAGGTCCCCGTCGTCGCGAGACCGAAGGGCACGTGGCCGTGCCCGCGCTGTGGTGCGCCGATGCGCGTGGTCGAACGGCTGACCGCGCGCCAACTCTTTCTCGAGACGCTGATGACCGGGCTGGTCAATGACACCTCGTAGGCCACGTGCCCGTCCGACCCGTCGGCCACAGCCGCGCCCGTCCGCGCGATCGCCGGAGGTGTGCGCACACGCGGCCTTCACCGCCATCTGCACCAGATCGACCCTCGGATCCCTGCCCCCACGACCCGTACACAGCGTCCTCGCGATGGCCGTGCGACGCGAAACGTACCGGCCCCGCGCCGCCGCCGGGGAACCCCCACGATTCAACGCACATAGCCGGGTCCCGCGTCCGCCGCACACGCCAGCGGCTCCGTCCAAACGGCTCTATCGAAAGTGACCCGGCGGGCCCACGTCCCCGTGCGTTCTCGACGTCCGCGCGCCGGGTCACTTCCGATAGTCACAATGGAACGACCGGCCCGATTCGCAGCTCGTGGGTTACGCTGCGAGTTGGAGAACTGCACAACGCAGAGCCACTGCGAAGGAGCCGGTCATGACCAAGGTACGATTCGTCGGTCTCGATGTCCACGCGGAAACCATTGCCGTCGCGGTGGCCGAACCGCAGGGTGAAGTGCGGGCACTGGGGATCATTCCGAACCGAGCAGAATCCATCCGACGCCTGGTCAAGAAACTGGGGCCGGTGGGGCAGTTACGTGTGTGCTATGAAGCGGGCCCGACGGGGTATGTGACGTACTGGCAACTCACCGCGCTCGGCGTGGCGTGCGAGGTGGTCGCGCCGACGCTCGTGCCGACGAAAGCTGGCGATCGGGTCAAGACCGACCGGCGCGACGCGCTGAAGCTGGCGCGCAGTTACCGAGCGGGCGACCTCACGCCCGTCTGGGTGCCTGATACGGCGCACGAGGCGCTGCGGGATTTGGTGCGCGCTCGGGGAGCGGCCAAGAAGGACCAACTGCGCGCCCGGCATCGCCTGGGCAAATTTTTGCTCCGCCAGGGCCGCCGTCCTCCCACCGCCATGAAGGCGTGGACCCAGCGTCACCTCGCTTGGGTGTACACCGTGCACTTCGAGCACGCGGCACAGGAGGCCACCCTCCTGGATTACGTTCACGAGGTCGAGCACGTCACGGATCGCATCAAGCGGCTTGAGCGAGCCGTCGATGAAGCGGTGCAACAGGCCCCGACACACATGCGAGCGGTGATTGAGGCCCTGCAGGCACTGCGCGGCATCGCCTTGGTGTCGGCCGTCACGATTGTCGCGGAAGTCGGCAAGCTGTCCCGATTTGCCAAACCTCGCCAGCTGATGGGATACACCGGTGCGGTCGCGAGTGAAGACTCCAGTGGGGACCGTACGCATCGGGGCGCGATCACCAAAACGGGCAACGCCCACCTGCGGCACATTGTCGTTGAAGCCGCATGGGCGTATCGCCATCCGCCGGCGCTCACCGCCCGGCTGCGAAAACGTCAGGTGCCGCTCGATGACACCGTGAAGGCGATCGCCTGGAAGGCTCAGCTCCGGCTGCACGCGCGGTACCGAACGCTGACGGCCAAAGGCAAGTGCTCCCAGCAGGCGGTGACCGCGGTGGCTCGCGAATTGTTAGGGTTTATCTGGGCCATCGGGGTGGCCGTGGAAGCGAACGGACACGACGCGCGGTCGGCGGCGGCATAGCACGACGCGATCCAGGCCCTGGGATGTAGCAGCGGTAGCGGTCGAGGGGACCCACGGATGGAGAATCCTCGAGAGACTCTATGTGGCAAGCCGACAGGCTCGACCCACGCCGATAGTCCGAGGCAGCTCCCGACGGATCATGATTGTGCGGTGTCGACCCGCGAATATCAGAATGATCAACCGTCGCGACAGTCGCTTCGACTGCTACCGCTACTCCATTCCCGAGGGAAGAAGAAGAGGAACGAAACAACACGATGCTTTGACAGGTCGTTCCATATCAGAGTCCTATCGTTTATAGAGTCCTATCGTTTTTATAGAGTCCTATCGTTTATGGGGACCTAACGTCTGCGTTTCAGCCGCGGCGGCTCACGATCGCCCCGCCCGCCGTCGGCTGCAAACGCTGGTTGGGCGGCCAGTCCGAAAAACCGCGAGATGGTACCGCGACATTACGTGCCCGCAGCGCGTCACGAATTCATATCGCAAGCAGAGCCTTAATCTCCGCTTCAATGAATTGCGAATCCGTCGAGTTGAGGCCGGCACCGGCCATGTGACCCCAGAGGGACGGAATCACCTGGAAGCGAGCGCCCGGAATGCTTGCCGCATCGGCCTCGATGTCCGCCGGCGTGAAGTAGAGATCCGTCTCTCCCGCCATGACTGTGGCTTTGGCTTTGATCGCACCCAGCGCCCGCTCGAGACTGCCGCCGTATCCCAGGGTTGAGCCCACATCGTTGAGCTGCCAGGTACGGAGCATGGAGAGCAGATTGTTCGCGTCGCGGCGCGCATACCGCTTCTCCCAGAACCCGGTGATGAAATCTTCCAGCGAGGTGAATCCGAGCTGCCGGTATAGTCCCCGTTTATAGAAGGGTTGCGAGAATGCCCAACCGGCATAGACGTGTGAAAACGCACGCATCCCCTTGACCGGCTGGTCCTCATAGTTGCCGTCCATCCACGCGGCATCTGCAGTGAGGGCAGACCGGACGCTCTGGAGGAACACTGCGTTGTGAGGCGTCGTCTTCGCAGTGCCGCAAAACGGCGCGATACGCTCGACGATGTCCGGATGGCTCACCGCCCACTGAAACGCTTGTTGAGCGCCCATCGACCACCCGGTAACCAGAGCCACGCGTCGAATGCCGAATCCAGAACTCACCAACCTGTGCTGCGCCGCAACATCGTCTCGGATCGTGATGGCCGGAAAGTTCATCCGATCGAGCGGTGACGGGGTGTTGCTTGGCGACGAGGACAGCCCATTGCCCAGTTGATCGAGAACGATGATGAAGTGCTTGTCAGGGTCTAACGCCCGGCCCGGACCGATCAGCCACTCGATGTCGCCGTGTTGTGCGGCATACGGAGTTGGGTAGAGGATGACGTTGCTCTTGTCGGCATTGAGCCGGCCATGGGTCTTGTACCCAAGTTTCGCATTCGGGAGCGTTACGCCCGATTCAAGTCGCAGGTCCCCGAGTTCGAACACCCCTTCCTGCGGCAGCTGCCGCTCACCCTGGTCAGCGTAGGCCGCGGACGATGCGAACGGTACGCCGAGGGCCGCAGAGGAGACGAGGCGAAGCACGTCGCGGCGCGAAAGTTCGAAAGTCTTTCTAATCCCGTGCATTCGTCGCCTCCCAACCGTTTTAAGATGGTCAGCCCAACACCGGCGCTCACCAGCGGCCGCTCTCGATTCGCGCGGCCGTCTGGTGCAGCGAGGCCCGTTAGGCAGCGTAGTTCACGACGTCTCCAGCCCCAACCGGGCAGGAAGTCCCAGGTATGACAGGAACCCGGACCCCTCACAGAGTGTCAACGCTGGGATGACGAGTATGCCAGCTCGTGGCCTGCTCGTACGCATGGGCGATTCGGCACAGCACGGGTTCACTGAGGTGCCGGCCGACGAACTGGATGCTGTACGGCACACCTTCCGCTGAGAACCCCGATGGAAGGCAAATCGCCGGCGTGCCCGCGAAATTCATCGGCACAGTGAAGAGGTTGGGGCTCTTGAGCGGCGGGTCGTTCGCCGCGCGCCTTGCGGTCGAGGCCGCGTTGAAGGCTGTCATGGAGCCGTATAGTGTCTCTTTCGAGATGGGCCACGCAGGCGCTCCGCCGGCGGGGCACGCCAGCGCATCCACCGCGCCGAGGACTGCTGTCAGCCGTGCGGTGATCTCCGCTCGAATCTTCCTCGCGCTAACCAGCTGTGCCTCGGTCGCGCCAGCGCCGAGCTGCAGGAACTCCTGGAAGTACGGGCCATACTCGCTCGCGCGCGACGGGTAGTTCGCGGCGTGTGCGGCGACGGCCTCCAACTACATAGCAGAAACCATGCCTCGGGAGTGCTGGTCATGTCGGGGAGGTGCACGTCAACGATGTGGGCACCCAGGCTCGTCAGCACCTTCAACGCCTCCTCGATTGACCCAGCCTGGCCGCGGTCGACTCCGGCCAGCGCGTACTCACGGTCAAGGCCAATGCGCAGACCTTCGACGCCTCGGCCGAGCTCGCCCGACATGTTCTGTGTCGGCTCCCGTAAGGAGGTGGGATCCTTGGGATCGAAGCCCGCGATCGCATCGAACATGATGGCGACGTCGGCCACTCGCCGCGCCATCGGCCCCACGTGATCGAGCGACTCGGCTAGCGGCAGCACGCCGAAGCGGCTTACTCGTCCATAGGTGGGCTTGAGGCCTACGATGCCGGTGGCCGACGAAGGGTAGCGGATCGACCCGCCGGTGTCGGTGCCGATCGCGGCGAAACAGAGTCCGGCCGCTATAGCCACGCCAGAACCGCTCGACGACCCGCCTGCCCAGCGGCTCGCATCCCACGGATTGACCGGAATATCAAAGTCGGGATGGTAGCCGGCCATCGCGCCTTCAGTGAGATTCAGCTTGCCCAGCACCACCGCACCTGCCGCGTACAGCCTCGATACGATCGTGGCATCGAAGTCCGGCACGAAGTCCTTCAGGACCGGTGTCCCGCCCATCGTCCGGACGCCCTTCGAGTAGCAGAGGTCCTTGACAGCGATCGGCACGCCGTGCAGTGGCCCGCGATACTTGCCGGCCCGGATCTCCTGCTCGGCCGCACGGGCTGCGGCCAGGGCCTGCTCCGGCATGATTGCGGCATAGCTCTTTAGCGTGGCGTCGACCCTCGCGATCCGATCCAGCATGCGTTGGGTCAGATCGACCGGCGAAACATCACGCGAGGCGATGCGCCGGCCGACGTGCCTGGAGGCTCATGTAATGAAGCGGCTCCGCGATACCGGCGTCTGAGGCGGGCAGCGAAGACGAGGCGTCGGTACAGGCGTAGATCGGCGCGAAAGCACCCGCACCCAACAAGGCGAGAGCGCTACGTCTGGACATCATGTGATCGGCGCTTGACCACACCGAACGTTTCTTCAACTCGGTGTCAGTAGGGCTCACGAAATATCGCGTGAGTGTCACCTTACACCTCCGAGCGAAGCTGCCTAACGTTCGCGATGAGCCGCGGCGCTCCAGCGCCAGGCCCAGCGCCGACGGCTCCATCGCGTTGTTGGGCCGTAGGTTCTCATGTGCAATCGAATGGTCACATCACAGGACGTCGCTTCCCTGCGTCGGTCGTCTGTTCGAATGCGTGAGCCAGGCGAAGAACGGACTCCTCTCCCCACGGCGGCCCGACAATTTGCAGGCCGATTGGTAGACCGTTCTTCGCGAACCCGCAAGGAACGGATACGGCGGGCAGCCCGTAGGCGTTAAACGGTCTCGTGTTGCGCGCATACAAAGCCGTTCCGGCTTCGTCGTCCTGCGCTTCGGCGATCGGTATCGGCAAGAGTGGGACGGTCGGTGTGACAAGCAGATCGACATGCGCGAACAGGCCTGGCGCCGCGCGACGCACCTGA
This sequence comes from uncultured Acidobacteriota bacterium, assembly GCA_963814975.1. Taxonomy (GTDB): domain Bacteria; phylum Acidobacteriota; class Vicinamibacteria; order Vicinamibacterales; family CAVVIG01; genus CAVUXJ01. The sequence continues at coordinate 18,790 of CAWFFB010000032.1, forward strand.
TCCAGCTCGCGTCGCCGGTCGATATATGTCGCCGTGCCCACGGCCTCACCGCCGCGCAAACGTCCCAGCACGGGCGGCTGAAACAACTGTGGCGTCTCTCGGACTCGCGCCGCGTGAAATGCAAAGCCTTCCGCCAACATCACGGCGAGGTGCATTTCCGGACTCACCGGCACAATCACGTCCTGTACGCCCGCGGTCAGCTTCGACAGGACGCCAATCGCCTGCTCGACTGCCGTTTGCACATCTGCCTGCAGCCCTGTAAAGAAATATTCCCTCGGCACGCCAACCCGCAGCGATCTCGGCCCGCGCTTGATGGCCGCCATCAACGCCGGAACCGGTCGATCGACGCTGGTTGCGTCCTGGGCGTCGTAACCGGCGATTGCCTGCAGGAGTATCGCAGCATCCAACACACTGCGTGTGAGCGGGCCGACGTGGTCCAGAGACCACGAGAGAGGAATGACTCCACGCGTGCTCACGCGCCCATACGTCGGTTTGAGCCCGACGATACCGCAGAAGGACGCGGGCAGGCGAACCGATCCTCCTGTGTCGGTCCCGAGGGCGCCGTAACAGAGCGAAGCCGCCACGGCGGCTGCTGATCCGCCGGATGAGCCTCCAGCGACGTAGTCCCGGTTCCAGGGATTGTGAACAGGACCGAAGTGACTCGATGCGGATGTCGCGCCCAATCCGAACTCATGCAAGTTCTGTTTGCCGACGATCACCGCGCCTGCTGCCTTGAGTCGCCGTACGACTTCGGCGTCTTCGGCCGGGACGCGATCCGCAAACTGCCCGCTTCCGCCCGTCGTCCGCGCGCCCGCCGTATCGAACAAGTCCTTGAGGCCCACAGGAATTCCATGCAGCGGACCCCGCCAACCGCCTTTCATGATCTCCGCTTCCGCGCGTTGCGCGTCCGCTGTCGCCTGTTCGGCAGTCACGGTGATGAACGCGTTCAAGCTCGGGTCCAAGCGCTGAATCCGCGCCAGGCATGCCGCGGTCAGTTCTTTCGGCGAAACCTTCTTCGTCCGTACGAGCTCGCTCGCCTCCCACAGCGTAGCCGTCGGCAGGTCGATGGGTGGTGCGAGTGGCGGCGCAGCATCGATGGACGAGGGGATTGCGGCGGACGCACAGGCGCCACCGGCTATTCTGAGAAAGGTGCGGCGGCTGCAATCCGTGTTCTGCATAGTCATGACCGGTCAATTTGAGGTCAAGGACGGTGGTCCGGGACACGACGGGAGCGGCATGCAATCGGCCCAACGTCGGCGAATGAGCCGCGCGCGTCGGCTCCATTCGAAGTTGGACAGCGCACCTACCCTGGCTGACCCTTCTACTGAACACTGACACCGCCGTCAGGCTGACGTCGATCCATGCCACCTTCGAGCACGTTATTCGTGGAGTCGTAAACGATCACTTCCGCAACGCCCTGATTACCGCCCTCGAGAAGCTGATGTCCTTTGGCCCGCAACAACGCGATGGTGTCACTTGAGAGCGCCAGTCGCTCATAGATGATTCGATCCGGAAGCCACTGATGATGGAACCGACCTGCATCCACCGCCTCCTGAGCGTTCATTCCGAAGTCAACCACATTCAGAATCGTTAAGAGCACCGTATTGATGATCGTTCGTCCTCCGGGGCTCCCGGTAACCATGACGAGCTTTCCGTCTTTTGCCACAATCGTCGGAGTCATGCTTGAAAGCATGCGCTTCCTCGGCTGGGCGAGATTTGGTGCTGTGCCAATCAAGCCTTCGTCGGTCGTGAGTTCCGGGGCTGCGTTGAAATCCCCCATTTCGTTGTTGAGGAGGAATCCCGCACCAGGGACCACGATCCGCGAGCCGTAGTCTTGCTCAAGGGTATATGTGAGCGCCACCGCGTTGCGTTGGACGTCCACCACAGAGAAATGCGTTGTTTCCGTGCTTGCCGGGGGCCAGGAGAAGGTTATCGGAGACGACTTGGACGCGCGATTCGAATCGATACTTCGACGCAGTCTCTGCGCGTAATCCTTCGAGATGAGGCGGTCGATTGGCATCTGCGGATTGAAATCGGGGTCGCCAAGATGTGCGGCTCGGTCAGCGAACGCCCTGCGCATGGTCTCCACGACCAAGTGAACGTTTTGGGCCGAACCGTATCCGTTCGATGTGAGGTCATAGCCCTCCAGAATATTCAGCATCTGCACGAGGGCAATCCCGCCTGAACTACTGGGCGGCATCGAGATGATCTCGTGGCCGCGGTACAGGCTCCGAATAGGGATCCGCTTCCGGGCTTGGTACGCTCGGAGGTCGTCCCGGGTGATGAGCCCTCCATGAGCCGTCATCTCCTTCTCAATGAGTAGAGCAGTCTCACCCTCATAGAAGCCGGGCGGCCCTTGCGCGGCTATACGCTGCAGTGTGCGCGCGAGATCGGGTTGTTTGATGATGTCGCCAGCCTCATACGGAATACCGCCCTTTGAGAACTGTGCGACTGATGCTGGATACCGTTTCATCGGCTCTAGTGCGCCCCGCAGCGACCGAGCGAGGTCAATTGAGACCATGAACCCGTCACGGGCCACCCTCGTTGCGGGATCGACGAGCCGCTTCCAAGAGAGCTTGCCACGGTCTCGCCAAGCGACATGGAGACCTGCCACGGTCCCGGGAACGCCAACCGACAGATGACCCCGATGGTGGGTTTCCGAATCGTACTTCCCACTCTTCAGAAACATCGTCGGCAAAGACCCGGTCGGAGCCGTTTCCCGGAAATCGTACGCGACAGCGTCGCCCGTCGCTGACCGAAACACGAGGAACCCGCCACCTCCAATATTGCCAGCCGCTGGATGAGTGACAGCGAGGGCGAACGCCGTCGCCACAGCCGCGTCAATCGCGTTCCCGCCATCCCTGAGGACTCCTGCTCCAATTTGTGAGGCGATCTCGCTCGCCGAGATAACCATGCCCTTCTTGGTGCGGATCGGCTGCGAGCCTGCGTCGAGCAGGTGAACCGATGCGACTGCGATGCTCAGGATCGCGATCGCGCTCAATCTACGCATGGAGCCTCCAGAAATGGCGACGATATCAGAGCAAGGAGTCTCCGGCTTGTGGCGCCAGCTTCGGCGCTGTCTAACGCCAAGCGTTCACCAGCGGCCGTTCAGGATCGCACCAGCGGTCTGGTGCAACGCTTGCTAGATGGTACCCACAACCTATGCCCCCGGCCGTGCCGCTATGCGCTCAAAGCTACGGAAGCTAGAACGCTTCTGCCGAATCCACAGATCTCTTAGAACGAGATTCGCGGAGCCTCGGCCTGTAGGCAAAATAGAGTATCGAGCCGACTCCTGCCGCTATCCCCGTATCGCGCGCTTCGCGCCATCCACTGTTCGAGAGCAGCCACGCACATAGCACTAGCGAGATAATCGAGACGACGTTGCCGGCGGGCACCACGAAAGTCGTCGAACGTTCCCGGCTTCGGCGGCGCAAGATCGGCAAAGCTGCGCACGTAGAAGCGTAGACGATGAGCCTGATTATTACGGCGATGGTGACCGCGTAAATGAATGTCCCTGAGAGGGTGAGCCCGAGCATGATGGCCGCCGTTAGCAGGATGGCGACATGTGGTGTATGAAAGCGTCGGTGTGTCATTGACAGGATTCGTGGGAGTTGGCCCCGTTCTGCCATCGCAAACGGCAGCCGTGAGGTAGCCAGCAGGCTCACGTGTAGGATTCCCATCATCGAAATCAGCGCGCCAACCGTGATAAGCGTAGCGCCCGCTGCGCCGAGGAAGCCGCTGGCTGCGTCCGTCAGGGGCCTCTCTGAATGTGCCAACTCCGGCAGCGTCCCGATGCATACGAACTGTATCAAGATGTACAGGACGGCCACGATACCTATCGCAGTAACCAGCGCGAAGGGTATTGTGCGCTGCGGCTCGTGGACTTCACCTGACGGGATTAACGTCGCTTCAAATCCCATGAACATGAAGACCAGCAGCAAGACCGCGTTGGAGAACGGGCGGTAGTCGGGTGGCGTTGCAAAGGAAAACTGCTGAGGATTGATGAAGAACATTCCGGCCGCGATGAAGAGCAATAGCGGTATCAGCTTGCCCACTGTGAAGATGTTACTGACAAGTGCCGCTCGGCGGACGCCCACGATGTTTATGATGGTCAGTGAAATGATGACTCCGGTAATGACGAGTGCTCGCTGCCACCCCGAACTCGCGGTCGGCCGGAAGTATGCGAAATAGCTGACCATCAGGTTGCAGATCGCAGCGAAGCCAGCCATCCTCGCCAGCCACAGCAGCCAACCCACCTGGAACCCGATTGCTGAACCGAACGCCTCCCGCGTGTAAAGGTACGGACCGCCTGTATCCTTAAAGTGACTGGCAACCTCGGCAAAGCAAAGGACGATGAGCGTAATCAGTGCCGCGCAGATCAAGTAGGCGAACAGACTGTAAGCTCCGGTCAGGGCATAAACTTGTGACGGGAGACCGAAGATACCCGCACCGACGGAGGTGTTAATAGCTAGCGCGAGAAAGTCCCATCTGCGTATGCCTCTGACGAGCCCTGAAGGGGTTATCTGCACCATACTTCGCACTGCGAACGGATAGGTCGCAGCCGTCTAACAGGACGTTGAAAAAGTAACTTTGATGACGTGCTCCCACTCCCCAGATCCGGCGATGTGGGCCGTCCGCGACGACCCCGGGTCAGCTGCCCGCGTGGTGTCAACCCGACGCATACACCAGATTGCGAATGCGGATCAGGTTGAACGCCGCCGCCGTCCAACGAAAGATCCACGTCACCCTGAGTCCGCCGCGGTGCCGCAGCTTCCGCAGCAACCCGATCGTTTTCATCCACCCGAAGGCTTCCTCCACGCGCTTGCGCTTGCGTTGGCTCACCGCATACCCAGGATGCCGCGTCGTGCGCCCGTCGATCGCACTGCGGCGCTTCGTCGTGTTCTGCGCCACGTGCGGCGTGACGGTCATATGGCGCAACTCGGCGACGAACTCCGGGTAGTCGTAGGCTTTGTCGGCGCCGACGGTCACGCGCCCCCCGGGCAGCGCCTCGAGCATTCCCAGGGCGGCGTACCGTTCGCCATAGCCATCGGCCGGCGTGACGTCGGTATCGACGATCAGGCCGGACCGGTTCTCCATCAGCACGTGGCCCATGTACACCAGCCGCGCCGGATGCCCGTCGCTCTTGCGATACATCCGGGCGTCCGGATCCGTGGTCGACTGGTGCGTGTCGTTCTTCCGCCGTTCCCCGCGAAAATTCACCGTCGGGTTCTTCGGATCGTCGGGCGGCGCGGACGAGTCCTCGTCCTTCGGCCGAACGCTCTTGTGACTGGCCCACGCCTCCAGCAATGTCCCGTCCACGGTGAAGTGCTCATCCGACAACAGCCCGTGCGTGCGCGCCTCGTCCAAGACCTGCGCGAAGAACGCCTCGGCGATCGCGCCCCGCAGCAAGCGCTCGCGGTTCTTCGAGAACGTCGAATGATTCCAAATGCGCTCGTCCAGGCCCAAGCCGACAAACCAGCGAAACAGCAGGTTGTACTCGAGTTGCTCGATCAGCAACCGCTCGCTCCGCACCGTATACAGCACCTGCAGCAACAACGCGCGCAGCAACTGCTCGGGCGGAATCGACGGCCGGCCGAAATCCGTATACAGGGCTTCGAATTCCCCCGTGAGGCGAGCCAGGGCGGCATCCACGATGCGCCGGATCGGCCGCAACGGGTGATCGGCCGGCACGCGCTGCTCCGGCGAGAGGTAGCTAAACAGGAAATCCGATCGTTCGTCGGGACCTCGCATCGCCCTGCGCCCTCCTGGAAACGTGTGCGCAGTGTATACAAGGAGTTACTTTTTCAACACCCTGCTAACGATTCAAATGAGCCGCGCGCCGCGGTGACATGATGGCACAGACCGTTAGGCGCGTCGGCTCCATTTGGAGGTCAGCCACCGCTCGCGTGCCATGATGAAACGGATTTCGCCGTTTGATCTTGTTCCATCAGCACTCCAGCCAGCGCGTCGATAGAATGATTCCGCTCGCGTGTTGGGATCGGTGCTCAGCCATACCTGGGAGACTCCCGCACCGAACAACCAATCCATCATGGTGTCATGCAGGCGACGGCCGATGCCTTGCCTTTCGTAGCCCGGTTCGACGAACAAGGCATAGACGTTCGCATTCGAAAGATCGGCCATCGCAAAAAGCCACGATTCGATTGTTGACCTCACAAACCCAATTGCGCCCGTTCCCAGCGATCACCCGGTCGAGGTCCTCGGGCCTCAAGACGCTCAAATCAGAAAGGCGATTCTCATTGACGCTCATTCTGACCCGACTCAGCTCGGGAAGATCCGTTCTTGTGGCGATCCGGAAATTTACTTCCCGATAGCGAGTGGCTAACTACTCTTGGAGTAGACAGCCGAGCGTGTTTGCAGCCAACGCCGGCCGTTCTGGCGGCACGTCGGAGACGAGAACTCCAAGACCGGCTGGATGATAGCACCGGCTGCGCTGCACGATTTGAGGAAAAGGAGGGGGGACGTCACGCTGTTACGTATCGCGACCGGGAAAATGTAGGGCGTGATTAGCTGCGAGTCTCTGTAGCTAATAGCGTCTTCACGAGCGCCAAAACCTGACGGTTACTAACGAAAAGTCGCGAAGTGGTAGAGCGACCCCGCCGGGGGCCTCAGGTCGCCAGATCGGCGTCAGGCAGAACTAATTCCGACCCGCGCAGACGTGCCGCCCATATAATCCCCATCGTCTGGTCCTCACCCGCGGCATACACCTCGGTCCGTATGATGGGCAACTCGATATGATCGAAGCCGCGTTGGAGGACTAGGCCCTCAATCGCATTCCCCCCGCGCGCTTGTGCCGCCCAGGGGAAAGGTGTACAGTCAGGGTCCACGCTTTCCTGAGACTGCCACCACCTCGCTGGGCGTTCTCCAGTCTTGGCCCCTGCCCTCATCAAGGCTCGTTTCCCCCAGAAATGGCGGCTGGCATGATCACATCCCCTCACTCCGCACCGCTGGCCGGACTGCTGCAGCGAGTCCGCGACGAATACCGAGAAATGCCGGAGCTTAAATTAACCAAGCCGCAGGCCATGCGATTATTTGGCGTGGCGCCCTCGGTGTGCGCCGCGGTGCTGAGGGCGCTCGTGATGGAGAACTTTCTGTCCCGCACCGGCGAGGGCCAGTTTGTGCGATCGACCACATAGTAGTGAACAAGCCCATAGTGACGGCGTGCGCGGGGTTCTCGGCTTGGAGAATCCTAGCGTTGAACAGGACCAGCACAGCCTCACCCCGCTAGCTCAGTCCGTTCCTTTTGTTCGCGATTGCACCAGTTGCGTCGCTCGATCCGTGATCAGCTTCGCCGGAATCGGTGATCACGTCACAAGAATCTGTGCAGCATCACCGGAATAACCAATCACGACGAATCTGTACATCGTCAATAAGTGAGGAGGGTGTCAAGATGCCAGTAGTGAGGATGAAAGTTGCGCCCGATACCGTGGCGTATGCCGACGCGGAGCACCACAGGCTAATAGTGGAGTTCGCCATCCCAGGAGCGCCTACGGAGACCATCGATCTAAAGCTCCTCGAAGATAGCGTCCATTTATTGGCGCCAGCAAGGGATATCGATTACGTTTCGGCATTGGCTTTAGGTTGGCCGGTGAAACCTAACAAAGCCGAAGCTACCTACGAGAACGGATTGCTCCGAATCGAAGTGCCTTTCAAAGACCCAATGGAAGATGCAGTGAAGGTCGCCATTAAGCCAGGTGGGCCGGAAGCCAAGACCAAAATTATCGAGGCCTGATGACCCCTTAATGCGCTCGGAAGCGGCGTCGGCATCCGAGGCTCCCGGTTGTGATCGTGGGGCGAGCTTCGTTCGGATGGTAGCTGGACAAGGCGCGGGCTGATTGCATAGAGAAACTCCGTATGACGCGTACGGTTCAGCGCCGGCATGGTCCTCATATGTCGCGAAGTGGCGAGCCACCCGCCGGCTTGACTTGGATAAACAGGACGGCGTTAGCCAGGAGCTACGGCGGCTGCCCTGGGCCTCGCCCGTATAATTGCGTCACTGTTGGCGCTTCCCGTCACGTGCGCTCTTCCTGTAGCGGATGAAGGCGGAGCCCGTTTCTCGCTCATGGGAGGAACTCGGCGGCACGCGCTGGTCCAATACGCGAATCAAGTGGCCCGAAGTCGAATACAAACGACGAGATTCTAATGATCACCATCCTTGGAGCAGGCGGCGCCATCGGCAACGAACTCGTCAAGCTTCTCGCGGCGAAGAACCAGCCGTTCCGCCTGGTTGGCCGCAATCCAAAGGCGACGCCGGGCGCGACCGAAACCCTCGCGGCCGATCTGACGGATAGAGATCAGACCATTCGAGCCGTCGCGGGCTCGAGCGTCGTGCACTTGCTCGTGGGTCTCAAATACGATCGCAGAGTCTGGCAGGACATGTGGCCGCGGATCATGAGCAATACCATCGAAGCCTGCAAACGCGCCGGCGCCAAACTGATCTTCTTCGACAACGTGTACATGTACGGCAAGGTGAGCGGGCCAATGACCGAGGAGACGCCGTTCAATCCGTGCAGCAAGAAAGGGTGAAATCCGCGCGAAGATCGCCACGACGCTGATCAACGAGTGGAAGTCGGGTGCGCTCGCCGCGATGATTGCCCGATCCGCCGACTTCTACGGCCCCGACACGCAGAACGCCGTTCCCAATCTTCTCGTCTTTCAGCCTTTCGCCCGGAAGCGCAAAGCGTCATGGCTCGTGAATGATGCCGTTCCGCACTCCTTCACCTACACGCCGGATGCCGCGCAAAGCCTGGTGCAGCTCGCCGGACGGGCAAGCGCCTGGAATCAGACGTGGCATGTCCCCACCACACCCAATCCGCTCACAGGGAAAGAGTTCGTCGCACTGGCCGCGAAGGAATTCGGCGTGGCGCCACGCTATCGCGTGTTGAGCCGGCCGATGCTCCGGATTGCCGGCTGGTTTGATCCGCTTGTCGCCGAATCCTACGAGATGCTGTACCAGAGCGATGGGCCGTATCTCTTCGATTCCAGCAAGTTCGCCAGAGAGTTCGGTTCGCCGGTACGCCATACGCCGATGGCATCCGCACCACTGCCGCCTCATTCAAGCGCGACGCGCACCGTCATAGTTCCTCAAAATTCGCGTAGTGTTTATCTGTCCGCCCATAAGCGTTAGATCCTGCCGTTTGGAACGGTGGGCGACCAATTCAAAAAACTGTAGCGCCTCGTGCCGACGATATAGCACGCGCTTACCTCGCATGTGCGGGTCGGGGCTTTGTTAGAGGCTCTAAGCTTCCGGGTGTCGCGTTCGGGCACAGCCGGCGCACGCTCGGCAGCGCCAAGACTTCGGCTGTCGTGAACACGCCCCCTTCGAGGCGCTCAAAGATAACGGGAAGCAGCGCTCCCAGGGTCTGCCGATCTCGGCGCGTGACGCGCGAGGGGGGCTGCAGGCGGTGCACGGCGGCTTCCAGGCGGGTGAGCGTCTGTTCCAGCCGCGTCAGCCGCTCGACGAGGTCGAGCCGCCGGGCATCGTCGGTTGGCTGCTCGACCTTCGGGCGTCGCCCCCAGCGTGGTCGTCGCGTCTGCGAGACCTGCGGAGGGAAGGCGATGACCATCCCGTGAATCGTCACGGCTGCTTCACCCCGAGGGGGCGGCGTAACGCCGCGGCCTGCTCCTGGAGCTTCGCCAGCGTCGTCTGCGGCCTGGCGACCGGCGAGTGGCCGGTCCAGCCGACCGGCGGCACCGTTGACACCCGCGTCCGGCTCGACGGCGTGAGCCCGAGCTCGGCCCACAGCTTCACGCAGTTCAGCAGGGCCCGGTTCGCAATCGACAAGTACGGGTTGACGATCGGATATTTACTCGGCGTCATCACGACCATGCCCACCCGCGCGGTCTGCCGTGTCGCGTCGAGATACTGGCTCCACTGCTGGCAGAGCGCGATGAGCGCTCCGCGGTCCGCCTCCGTCGTGACGCGCGCCGTTTCGAGCAACGGTGACACCCGGGCCCATTCCTTGAGGGCGACCGCATCGCCGTGCAGCTCCAGCGGCGTCGTGTCCTCGACCGGCGGCGGGAATTCCGGCTCGTGCTGATTGAGCGGGCGCCGGCCTGGATTGCCTTCCAGAATCTTCCGGGCGGTTGGTTTCGGGCGCGGCCCTTTCCTCAAAGTGCGACCGTCCTCTCATGGGCATCGCGGAGCCAGCAGTGACGTCGTCTCGTCCCGCCGGTGACCGGCGTCCGCCCCCCCCTCGTCGCTACTCGCGAGGAGAGAAATTTGCCCCGGGGGCCGTCCTTGGGCGAAAAGGTTTTCAACATTCCGATACGCCCCGGTCATACCGGTTGCACCCGTGCCCGCGGATCGCCATCAGTCCGCACCCCCGTGGACCCGCGCGCGCGCCATCGCCGCGGTGGCCTTGCGATGACACTGGGTGCAGACCGGTTCGAGATTCGCCAGGTCATCGGTCCCGCCATCCGCGCGCGCAAGAATGTGATGGACCTCGCTTGGCAACACATAGATCTCGTGGCGTCGACACCGCCGACAGAGGTGCTGGTCGGCTTCCAGCACCTGGGTCCGGAGACGACGCCACTCCACGCCATAACCGCGCTGCGACGCCGAGGCGCGGGTCCAATCACGCCAATGGCTGCCGGTCTGCGCCGGTCGCGCGGTCAGGCACAGGCGGGCGCGGCAGGCGTCGCAGTAGCCGGACGCCACGAGCCCGGGACAGCGCGGCGTGCGGCAGGGGTGTTTCGGCGCGAACGGGCTCACGGCGTGATGTTCCTGGTCAATCAGCCCGACCTCTCCACCCGCGACAGCCACGCAGATATTCCGCGCGAACGGTCTGACCAAACGCACGACTTACGTCGCGGACGCTGCCGATACCGAACATCAACGCGACGATGAGAAACATCACCCACGGTGAAGATCGCGCTGCGCTTCAGGTCGAGTCCGTCGCTCGGGTCCTGTGAGTCACGATGGAAATAGCGATGGTGCATGACGAGGTGGACCCTCACGTCATCGGGATGCTGCCGCACCAGATACAGCACGGTGTTCGCCGTTGGTCTTAGTCCGGTCGTCCACGTCGGCGAGCGGGAACGGCGGGTCGCCGCTGTCGTCCATCGCGTCGTAGTGGAAATCATATAGGACGACGCGCAATAGGCGCGAGTCCTCGAAGAGTTCGACTCCGAACATGTGTCCGAACCGCTTCGCGGTGTGCTTGCGTCGAGACGCGCGGCCCATATCACGCACCTCCGTTCGTCGTGTTCTGTTCCCCGTTCACGTCGGCCAGGAGCATGATGCGAATGCTCGAAGCGCCGAAGATTTTCCGCACCTGCTCGAACGTGGCGCCCACGCCTTGATAGCCCCCGCGCCCGATGAACAGCACGTTCGACTCGTGCGCGAGCATTTGGCGAAGCACCGCCGGGTCGAGGGCGCCGTTGGTCAACTGCGTTTCGCTCATGGTCGTCCTCCCTTCAGCCTGCTCGACGTACGCGCCGCTTCGTCTTGACCGAGAAGAGAATCGTGCCGACCTGGTCAGGGTCGTAGGCGACACGTCGTCCAACAGCACGCCTGGCGAAGTCCGCAGCGAGTGCCTCGAAGGGCGCAGAATCTCCGAGTGCTGAGAACGTCTGGTTCGCCAGCTGCTCGATCAGGGCATTTTGTGAAAAGGAAGATTGCGGCGCGTGCGCCGCAGGTTCTTCTTTCAAAGGACCGTTCAGAGGACGGTTCAAGAGGACCGGATCGTCGGCAACATGTTGCGGCCCTGACGTTCGATTTTGCGCATCTGGGGGTCCAAATGTGCGGCCCTGGCGCTCGATCCTGCGCATCTGAATGCACCTCAGAGACGGTTGGTAGGTGCGCAACACGTTGCAAGTCTGGAGTCCTGAGGGCCGCAGACTGTTGCTTACCTGATAGGGCACGGAGGAGGTCGAGGTTGAGGCGCCATGTTCGTGGCCGATGCTGACGAGGAGGCGCCTGCTCGGCGATGAGACCGCACGATTGAAGACTCTTCAGGACCTTGTGAACTGTTCGTGGACCGAGCTCGACCTCAGCGGCGATCGTGGCCACTGACGGCCACGCGTCCATACCGGTGTCGACGCATTTATCAGCCAGGGCGAAGAGCACGCCCTTCGCTTCCGGTCGGCGTTTCATCGTTTCAGGGAGACAGGCCGCACGTACCAGCGCCGTCACCTCATAGGACACGCTCAGCTCGCTCGCCGTCGCGTCGGTATCGCGACGGGCTGCGCCTGGTCGGTGACCCACTGATCGCACCATTCGGTGCGGGTCAGAATTTCGCGTCGGCCTCCGACGACGGCGCCACGCAGCCGGCCCGCGTAAATCTCTCGAAGCACGAAACGACGGCCGCGCTTCAAGTACGCCGCCGCTTCGGCAGCCGTCAGCCAGGGCGAATTCGCCACGATGAGCGCGGCGATCGCGAGGACGATCCATCCCGGCGTCGGAGCGGTGACCGCGATAGATAAGGCGACCATCACGCCACCTCATCGCGGTACTCAGGATGCCGCTTCCGTTCAGCCTCGAGGCCGACAGCCACCAGCCGGCGGATGAGATTCGAGCGCGTTTCGTATCGCGCGCTCGCGAGTGCCGTGAGTTTCTTGGAGAGCTCGCGCGGGGCGCGGAAGGCGAGCAGCGCTGCGCATCGTGTCTTGCGTCGCATGGGCGAGACGACCCGTCTCAGGAGGGCAAAAAGAAAAACGCGCGCACTGTGCCTGCTCCCCCTGAAAGTGCTCAGGGCGCGCAAGTCACAAGTGGGCGCGTTCTCTATCGACTGGCGAATCTCAACGGGGCTGGCGAAAGCTCTTCGCGTCGATTTACAAGGGGCGCGGCTTGTGTCTCCCTTCGGACTATCGCATTACTGCCCGCCGCGATCCGTTGACACCGAACCCCCCGTTTCACCCCTCGGGGGCACTGTCGGTTGACCGCTCGGCCGTCCGAAGACAAGCCAATTGTAAAACGATCGGCAACCATCGGCACCAGGGCACCGTGTCGGAAAATTCGGCAACAATCGGCAACGATTTATGAGAAAAGTGGTCGGGATGGCCGGATTCGAACCGGCGGCCCCTTGACCCCCAGTCAAGTGCGCTACCAGGCTGCGCTACATCCCGATTTTTCTGCCACACGAGCGTCTCAAGAACTCAAGTCTGATCAATGTCAGGTTGAGATTGTTGAGATTGCTTCCAGGAAATCCTCAGTCCCTGACCCTAGGCCCGTTTGCGCCGTGAGGTGCTCGCCTGGCGCGATCTCGGCGGCTTGCCGTGCGCCCCTTTCGCGCGGTTGACCCTCGCCGCACGGGAAACGGCGGGGCCGGCCGGAACGGGCTCCAGCCGGAATTCAGACACGAGGTGGCGGCCCGACAACAGGTCCAGGAGCGATTGCAGGCCGCGCTTCACCTCGGTCAATCGCTCACGCGCGTTCTCCCCAATCAGCTCGTCGATAACCGCCGCGTCCGGAGCCACGGGGGTCGACTCCTCCTCCAGCCGCCGTCGGGCGCCGGCGAGCGTGAGCCCCTCGACGAGCAGCAGGTGCTTGATTCGCGCGACCTGCTCCACGTCGGCACGCCGATAGACCCGCAGGCCGCCCGGCGACTTCGACACGCCCAGCTTGGGGAACTCTGCTTCCCACGAGCGAAGCACGTACGGCTGAACCTTCACCAGTTCGCAGACTTCGGCCCCTTTGAACAGCGAGCGCTTGGGAATCGCAATGGGTGCGAAATCGTCGGCCATTTCAGAGAAAAGCTCGGGAAAGTATAACACCGGGACTACGGTCGCCGCCCGGCCTTGCTCCCCGCATCTTTTCGTTTGGCCAGCTTGGCGCTGGCCTCCTTCCGTCGGTCTCGCCCACCCTTCTGCCGGCGTCGAACCTGAACGCGGATCGGCGTGCCGAAGAAACCGAACTGCGCGCGAAGCTGGTTCACGAGAAACCGCTCGTACGAAAAGTGAAACGTGGTCGCGACATTGGTGAAGAAGACGAACGTCGGCGGCGCAATGCCCACCTGCGCCGCGTACATGATTCGGACGTGCCGGCGGCCGGGGCTCACCGGCGGGTTCGCGGCGGTAATCGTTTCGATGAACTTGTTGAGTGCCGGCGTCGCCACTCGCTGGCGGCGTGAGGCGGCCACCTTGTCAATCGTCTCCAGCACTTTGGGCGCCCGCTCGCCGGTCAGCGCGGAGATGTGCAGGATCGGCGCGTAATCGAGGAACCTCATCTTTCGCCGCAGCTCATCGTCGAATGTCTTGACGAGATTCGGGTCCGCGCTCTTCACCAGGTCCCACTTGTTGGCGACGATGACGACGCCGCGCCCGGCACGGTCGGCCTCGCCCCCGATCGCGGCGTCCAGGTCGGTTGCACCCTCGCTCGAGTCGATCAGCAGGGCCACCACGTCGGCATCGAAAATCGCCCTCTTCGCACCGGCAACGCTCACCAGCTCCACCTGTCCGCCGCTACGGACACGTCCGGGCCGGCGCATCCCCGCGGTATCGACAATCCGGAACCGCCGCGCATGCCAGGTAAGCACAGCGTCGATGGCATCACGAGTGGTTCCGGGCATTTCGCTGACGAGCACGCGCTGCTCTTTCAGCAACCGATTGAGCAGCGACGACTTTCCAACGTTCGGGCGTCCCACGATGGCCACGTTCGTCTCAACTGGCGTCTGGCGGCCCGGAGTCCTGGACACCTGGTCCAAACTCTCAACACCCTCCTCTGCGATCCCCGATTCGTGGTGATCACCGGTCCCCACCCGCCTCACAATCTCATCCAGCAAGTCCCCGACACCGGTGCCGTGCTCTGCGGAGATCTCGATGAGGGGCTCGAATCCCAACTGATAGAACTCCATCGCGCCTTGAGTGGTGCGCTTGTCGTCTGCTTTATTCACCGCGAGGATGACGGGCAGACCGGTCTGGCGGAGTTCTTGCGCGATGGTCTCGTCGCCCGAGGCGAGGCCTTCGCGTCCGTCCACCAGAAACACCAGGAGATCCGCGCCGGCTATCGCCCTCTGGCCTTGCCGGACGACGAGGTCGTGCAATGGGTCCTCACTGGCGCCGTACAGCCCCCCGGTATCGAACAGGTGGAAGCTCGCCCCGCGCCAAGACACGGGGCGGGTGAGGGTGTCGCGCGTCGTTCCCGCAACGGGCGCCACAATAGCGCGGCGGGAGCCGGTTATTTTGTTGAAAAGGGTCGACTTCCCCACGTTGGGGCGCCCGACCAGCACGACCGAGATGATTTTGCGCGCCATTCTTCGAGAAACTTAACTTAGCCTCAGCCTTGACAGCGTAAATAGCACATATATAGAGTAGTTATAAGCCGTCAGGAGACCCTAAGCATGATCAAGGTCGACATCGTCAATGAAGTGTCGAAAATCGCCGACATCACCAAAGTCAAGGCCGAGGTGGCGGTCGATGCGGTATTCGACGCGATGCGCACCTCAATGCAGCGCGGCGAGCGGATCGAGCTGCGCGGGTTCGGGGTCTTCCAGGTAAAGCCACGCAAGCGCGGGATCGGGCGCAACCCGCGCACCGGCAAGGAGGTGCGGATCCCGCCAGGCCGGACCATTCGCTTCAAACCGGGCAAAGACCTGCAGAATATCGGGTAAGGACCATTCGCGACGATCCCGGCCTACTGACGCCACCGGAATTCGTGTGGCAACCCCGTCCGAAGTTCCAGGACCGTGTGTGGCGGCATGCCTTGCTGTTCCTCCTTACCATCGGAACGACGACTCTGGCCGGAGCAGACCATTATTACGGGTTTATCACGAACCTTGGCGCCCGCGACCTGCCGGTCGTGCTGCGCGACTTGCTCATCCCTGGTTTCTGGTACAGCGGAACGATTCTCGCGATCCTCGGCTGCCACGAGTTCGGCCACTATGCGGCCTGCCGCTATTATGACGTCGACGCGTCGCTGCCGTTTTTTCTTCCGGCGCCCTTGCCGCTGACGGGGACCCTGGGCGCGTTCATCCGCATCCGCGAGCCGATTCCCACCAAGCGGATGCTCTTCGACATCGGGATTGCCGGGCCGATCGCCGGATTCCTCGTTGCGCTCCCCGCACTGTTCATCGGGTTGTCGATGTCGCGGGTAGTGGAGCTCCCGCCGGGGTTCACCGGGGTCGAGCTGGGCGAACCGCTGCTTTTCCAATTCGTCTCCTGGCTCCTGTGGGGCAGCACCGCCCGAAGGCTATTCGATCAATCTCCACCCGATGGCGTTCGGGGCGTGGTTCGGGCTGCTGGCGACGGCGCTGAATCTGTTCCCGATCGGCCAGCTCGATGGCGGACATATTTCCTACGCGGTCCTCGGACGGAAGTCGTCGCACGTGACCCTGGCGATGATGTTCGCGGCAATCGCTCTCACGTATTTTTCACCGAGCTGGATGGTCTGGACGGCGTTGATGATCGGGATGCTCTTGCTCTTCGGCCGTCATCACCCGCGGACCTTCGACGAAAACGATCCGCTCGATCGCCAGCGCATTGTCCTCGCCATCGTCGCGCTGGTGATATTCGTCACTGTGCTTCACGCCGGCGCCGATTGAGCCGCTGGAGCTGATCAGACGTTGAGATGGCTGATTGCAGGGTGCAGAGCGAATTGCAAATCGGCCTTCGTCCGAATTTCAGTCTGAAATCGGCAATTTCAAAGAACGCTGAGCGGGTCGACGTCGATCGTCGTCCGGCGTGCCAGTTCGGGGCGGTCGGCGATGGCCGCCTGGAGCGCTTCACGCATCTTCCTGCGGTTCGGGCTCTTCATGAGCAACTGCGCCCGGTACTCCCCGCGTAGCTTGCCGAGCGGCGCCGGCGCCGGGCCGAGCACGCGGAACTCGCCGGGCCCCTCCCTCTGCCGCATCCTCGCCGCGAGATCCGCCGCGTCGTCCATCGCGGCGGCGAATGTCCGCCCGCGAACGATTGCGTTGATCACCGACACGGCGGGAGGATAGCGCATCGCCTGCCGGAACCTGAGTTCCCGCTCATAAAAGGCCCGATAATCCTGCCGGCAGGCGAACTGCACGCTATAGTGATCCGGATAGAGCGTCTGGATAATCGCCTCGCCCGGCTGCTCGCCGCGTCCGGCTCGTCCCGCGACCTGCGTCAACAGCTGGAACGTCCGCTCGGACGCCCGGAAATCGGCCACGCCGAGGCCGACGTCAGCCGAAATCACACCGACTAGGGTCACCCGCGGAAAGTCGTGGCCCTTCGCGATCATCTGGGTGCCGACCAGAATGTCGATCTCTCCATCGCTGAATCGCGAGAGCAGCGAACCGAGGGCGCCCTTCCTCCGGACAGCATCGCGGTCCATGCGGGCGATGCGGGCTTCGGGATACCGGCTCTTGATTTCGGCCTCGACCCGTTCGGTGCCGAAGCCGGCCTGCTCGAGATACGGCGCCGCGCAGAGCGGACAGGCTCCGGGGACGCGCGCCGAATAATTGCAGTAATGGCACTGCGCGCGCCGTGACCGGCCCTCGCCATGCACCACCAGCGACACGCTGCAATTCGGGCAGTCGATCGTGCCGCCGCACTGCCGGCAGAACACCGAGGTCGCGAAGCCGCGGCGATTGAGCAGCACAAGCGCCTGCTCGCGACGATCGAGGCGGGCTTCGAGCGCCTGTGCCAGCGCCCGGCTGAGCACGACGTCTGGGCCTGCGGCAGCGTACTCCTCGCGCATGTCCACGACGGTGACTGAGGCGAGCGGCCGGCCGAGGACGCGCTGCTCGAGCACGATCCGCTCGTACTTGCCGGTGACCGCATTGTGATAGCTCTCCATCGACGGGGTCGCCGATCCGAGCACGACCAGCGCGTTTGCACGCTGCGCTCGCACGATCGCCACGTCGCGCGCGTTATAGCGTGGGCTTTCCTCCTGTTTGTAGGAACCGTCGTGCTCTTCGTCGACGACGATCAGTCCCACGTTGTCGAGCGGGGCAAAAATCGCCGACCGGGTGCCGACGACGACGTCGATCTCGCCGCGACGGATGCGCTGCCACTGGTCGTGGCGCTCGCCGTCCGAGAGGCCGCTGTGCTGAATGGCCACGCGCTCGGCGAACATCTGGCGAAAGAGGGACAGTACTGCGGGCGTCAGCGCGATTTCGGGAACGAGCATCAGCACGCGGCGGCCCGACGCAAGAACCAGGGCCGACAACTGCAGGTAGATTTCGGTCTTTCCGCTGCCCGTCACCCCGTGAAGCAACGCCACGCGAAACACGCGGGCCTCGGCGAGCGCCCGTAAACGCCCGAGCGCGAGCGACTGCTCTTCGGTCAGTCGGCGATCGGCCTCCGTCGTGACGACCAGACGCGGCTGCGTGGGCAAACGGATCACGATCGACGCGTTCCTGGCGCAGGCCGATCAGCCCCCGTCTCGCCAGTCGCGAGACGGTATCTGCGCCGATACCACGCGCTGCCAGCGATGGCGTCGGGAGCCCGTCGGGGACGCCGGACAGGATTTCCAGCGCCTCACGTTGCTTCGACGTCAGCGCTGCCGGACTCTCCAAGGCGCCCAGGCCGGCCGCGGTCAGGATCGCCACGCGCCTGGTCTTGTGCGCGTCGGCGCGTTCAGCGCGGGTCTTCGGGGGAAGGACGGCGGTAATCGTCTCGCCCGCACCGGCCGCGTAGTACTCAGCGGTCCACCGGGCGAGCGAAACGACGTCGGCGGGGACGAACGGCTCACGATCGAGAAGCTGGCGGATCGGCCTGATGTCCTCCTCGCGAATGCCGGCACTGCCGGTCGCCTCCTCGGCGACGATGCCCGTCACCGAGCGCGAGCCGACGGGCACGACAACCCGAGCGCCGATCGGAGGGACGCCGGTGTCGTGGGGAACACGATACGTCAGCAAGTCGAGCCCGGGAACCGGGACGGCGACGCGGATATACAAGTCTCAAGTCTCAAGGCTCAAGCCTCAAGAGCTCAAGGCTCAGGCTTTGGGCTTCAGACTTGAGACTTCAGACTTGAGAGTTGAGCAGGGTTCTTACGAGCTTCATATCTTCCCATACCTCCTTCTTCGACGAAGGGTTGCGCAGAAGATAGGCGGGGTGAAACGTGGGAATGAGCTTCGAGCCGCGGTATTCATAGACGCGCCCGCGCAGCCGCGAAATCGGGTCCTGCGTCCGCAGCAGCGCGCGCGCCGCGAAGCTGCCCAGCGCGACGATCACCTTCGGCCGGATGGCGTCAATCTGCTGGAACAGAAACGGCTCGCACGTCTCGACTTCGTCGGGCTCGGGATTGCGGTTCTGTGGCGGCCGGCACTTGATCACGTTGGCGATGTAGACGTCCTCACGCCTGAGCCCGATCGCCGCGATGATCTTGGTGAGGAGCTGACCCGCTCGTCCGACGAACGGCTCGCCTTGGATGTCTTCGTCCGCGCCGGGCGCCTCGCCGACGAACATCAGATCCGCATCCGGGTTGCCGACGCCGAACACGATCTGGCGGCGGCCGAGCGTGTGCAGCTTGCAGCGCGAGCAGTCCGGGCCGATCTCGATCTTGATCGCGGCGAGCGACGTCTGCTGGGTTCGTGAAAACGGGGACGGGGATACTTTCCGGTCTTGAATTGTCCCGGTCGGCGATTTTTTCTCTTCGCGCGCGCCACTCGGGGTCGCGGCTCACGCCCGCGACCCCCATCTCGGCGGCGAAGCGGAGATGTTCTTTCAGTTGATCACTGTTCATGAAAAGGCCCGGCCAGCCGTCGTCCGCGCAGCGACCATCATTGGGGGGAGGCGGCTCGCGCGGGACGGGTGCTCATCAGCGCTTCGACGCGATCCAATATCGCAGCCGCGATATGAGCTTTCGACTGGAGGGGAAGCGTCTCGGTGCGGTCGGCAGAGACCAGAGTGACGGCGTTCGTGCCCACGTCGAATCCGGCGTCGGCGCGGGACACGTCGTTGGCGACGATCAGGTCGGCGTGCTTCTC
Organism: uncultured Acidobacteriota bacterium; assembly: GCA_963814975.1. Taxonomy (GTDB): domain Bacteria; phylum Acidobacteriota; class Vicinamibacteria; order Vicinamibacterales; family CAVVIG01; genus CAVUXJ01. The sequence continues at coordinate 38,646 of CAWFFB010000032.1, forward strand.
GCGCCGCTTCGCAGCCGCCCGCGGCACGACGTCCTCGGTTTCGGCGGCGAACCCGACTAGGAACGGCCCCTCGCCGGAAGCCAGACGGCGCGCGCCCAAGTCGCCGAGAATGTCGGGCGTCTTCGTCAGGACGAGCGTCAACGTGTCGTTCGTCTTCGACACCTTCTGCGCGGCGCGCTCGGCCGGCATGTAGTCGGCGACCGCCGCGGCCATGATGACGACGTCGACGTTGGAAACTCTGTCGATCACGGCATGATGCATCTCAAGGGCGCCGCGCACGCGAATGACGGTGCCAACTGCCGGGGGGGCGATCGCCGTGGGCCCGGCGACAAGCGTCACCTCGGCGCCGCGGCGGGCGGCTTCCGCGGCAATCGCGAAACCCATGCGCCCGCTCGATCGGTTGCCGATGAACCGGACCGGATCGACGTCCTCGAATGTGGGGCCGGCGGTCACCAGCACGCGCTGCCCGCGCAGCGGACCCGCCGGCCGCAGGATGGCGTCGGCGGCCGCCACGATCTCCTCCGGTTCGGCCAGGCGTCCCTTGCCGATCCATCCACAGGCGAGATACCCCTCGCCGGGCTCGACAAATCGCACGCCGCTGGCCGCCAGCGTATCCAGGTTGCGGCGGACCGCGTGGTGCTCGAACATCTGCGTGTTCATCGCCGGGGCGATGAGGACGGGAGCGCGGGTAGCCGTGTAGAGCGTGGCCAGAAAATCGTCGGCGATTCCGTGGGCAAGCTTGCCGATGATGTTGGCCGTGGCGGGGGCGATGAGCAGCAGGTCGATCGTCGAGGCCAGCGCGATGTGCTCGATGTCGGCGTTGGCGCCGGGCTCGAACTGATCGGTGATGACACGCCTGCGCGTGATGGCTTCCAAGGTCACCGGCCCGACGAAACGTGTCGCAGACGCCGTCATGATGGCGACGACCTCGTGGCCGCGGGTCTGCAGCCCACGCGCGACCTCGACCGCCTTGTAGGCGCCGATGCCGCCGGTCACGCCGAGCGCGATCAGCGCCATATCATTCCGCCGGAGGGTCGGGGGGAATCTTCTCCACCGCCTTGGTCATCACTTCCTGCTGGGCAATGGTCGTTTTCTTGTGCTCACCAACCGCGACGCGGGGCGTCGAACCGGCCAGCAACTGGCGCGCGCGGGCGCCGGCCGTCACGACGAATTCGAACGAGTTGGACAACTTGCTTCGGTCAATCATGGACGGCACCTATCACCTGAGGTCGAAAATCTGACGCCTGGAACGGCCCCGACGATCTGCCTGCAACCGCCACTCTGATCTTCAATCTGCAATCTGACGTTCAGTCTGCAATCTCATCGAAAGGTCCTGACGACCTCTTCGGCCGTCGAGCGCATCCGCTCGCGGCGGGCCCGCTCGGCGACGACAATAGCGCAGAGACGACTCGCCGCGGCCGACACATCGTCGTTGATCACGATGAAGTCATACTCGCTGAACGCCGCGACTTCGCTGCGCGCGACCTCGAGCCGCCGCTGAATGGCCTCTTCGCTGTCCTGGCTGCGCCCCCGCAGACGCTGCTCGAGCACGGCAAAGGAGGGCGGCATCACGAACACGCTGCTGACCTCGACGCCGCGACGGCGCATCTGGCGCGCGCCCTGCACGTCGATGACCAGCACGACGTCATTGCCGGCGCTCAACATGCGCTCGGTGTCCGAGGCCGAGGTCCCGTAGAGGTTGCCGAAAAGCTCGGCCCACTCGAGAAACGCGCCGGCCGCCACCATCGCCTCGAACCGGCCCCGTGTCACGAAATTATAGTCCACCCCGTCGGTCTCGCCGTGCCGGGCTGGCCTCGAGGTGTAAGACCGCGACATCGTCAATCGGGGCGTCTCGAGGACGAGCCGCTCGACCAGCGTAGTCTTGCCGGCACCTGAGGGCGCCGAGACGATGAACAGCAGGCCGCGCATGGTCGAGGTCTCATTCGACATTCTGCACCTGCTCGCGCATCTTTTCGAGCTCAGCCTTCGCCGCGATGATCAGCTCGGAGACGCGCAGGCCGTCGGCCTTCGACCCCATCGTGTTGATCTCGCGGTTCATCTCCTGGAGCAGAAAGTCGAGCTTCCGGCCGCAGGGCTCGGGGCTGTCGGCAAGGGTTCCCCAGTGCGAGACGTGACCACGGAAACGGGCCACCTCTTCGCTGATGTCCGAGCGCGCCGCCGTCCGCACGATTTCCTGGGCGACGGCGATCTCGTCGGCCTGGAGTTCGGCACGCAGCTGCTGCACGCGCTCGGCGAGGCGCACCTCCATCGCCGTCCGGCCTTCGTCGGCGGCGACCCCGATACGCTCGACCAGGTCGGCGACGAACGTCCGCCGCTGATCGAGATCGGCGCGCAGGTGATCGCCCTCGTGCGCGCGCATCGAGTCGAGGTCCGCCAGCGCGTCGGCGACCGCCGACCGCGCCCGGTCGGCCACCTCCTCCATCAGATTGGCGTCGGAATCAGTGGGCCGCTCGCGGATCGTGATGGCCTGCGGAAGGCGGAGCAAATCGCCTGGCGTCAACAACCCGGTCACCAACCCCCTGGCGCGCGCCTGGGCGAGCGCCGTCTCCAGTGCGCGTCCGAACTCCTCGTTGAACTCGACGTCGATGCCAGGCGTCTGCCGGAGCTGCAGCGAGAGGTTCAGTTCGACGCGGCCGCGCGCGACCCGCTTTCCCACCGCCGCCCGCACGTCCGACTCAATCGCCGCAAGCGACTGCGGCACGCGCAGCTGCAGGTCGAGGTAGCGATGGTTGAGCGCCCGGATCGTGACGGCCACCATGGCGCGATTGTCTTCACGGATCACCGACGCGAACCCGGTCATCGATTTGATCATGGTATGGCAGGGTGACCGGTGTTTGTCACGACGGGACCATCCGGCGATCCGGCTTGCGTGCCTCGAGCAGCTGCATCTGGTAGAGCATCGCGTAGGTGCCGGACGGTTTCGCCAGCAGGTCGTCGTGGCGGCCCATCTCGATGAGCCGGCCGCGCTCGACGACGGCGATCGCGTCGGCGCGGCGGATCGTGGAGAGCCGATGCGCGATGACGAACGCGGTGCGATTCATCATCAGGTTGGCCAGCGCCTCCTGGACCTGTGACTCGGCCTCGGAATCGAGCGCCGAGGTCGCCTCGTCGAGGACCAGGATGGGCGCGTCCTTGAGGATCGCGCGCGCGATGGCGAGGCGCTGACGCTGGCCGCCCGACAGCCGCTGGCCACGCTCCCCGATCATCGTCTCGTAGCCTTGCGGCAGCGCGCAGATGAACTCGTGGGCGTGAGCGGCGCGTGCCGCGCCTTCGATGTCACATGGGCCCGCGGTCGGAACACCATACGCGATGTTGCTCGCGACAGTGTCGTCGAAGAGCACTGTCTCCTGCGTCACGATACCAATCTGCCGCCTGCAGGGAGGTCAGCGTGACGTTGCGTACGTCGACGCCGTCGATCAAGATGCTGCCGGCGGTCACGTCGTAGAATCGCGGCAGCAGGTTGACGAGTGTCGTTTTGCCGGCGCCGCTCCTGCCGACGATCGCAATCATCTGCCCGGCCTGCACGGTGAACGAGACGTCGCGCAGGATACGCCCGTGCAGCTCGCTGTACTCGAACGTGACATTGCGGAACTCGATCGCGTGGCGAAAGGGCGCCAGCGACGCGGCCCCGGGTTGCTCGGTCACCTCGGTGTGGGTGTCGAGCATCTCGAAGATCCGCTCGGCGGCCGCAACTGCCTGCTGGAGGTTCGCACTGACGCGGCTCAGTTTCTTCGCCGGTCCGTACATCAAGAACAGGGCCGCGATGAACGAGGTGAACTCCCCCGTCGTCAACTGTCCGGCCGCAATCTCGCGGCTCCCGTACCACAGGGCGCCGGCCATCGCGAGGCCGCCGATGAGCTCCATCAGCGGGGGCAGCGTCGAGACCGCCGCGGTGACCTTCATGTTGGTGCGGTACAGCAAGTAGCCGGCGCGGCTGAACTTCTCCGTTTCCTTGGCTTCGGTGCCGAAGGCCTTGACGATGCGATGGCCGGCGAAGGCCTCGGCGCTGATGTGCGAGAGTTGTTCGAGGGCCTCCTGGCTGCGCCGTGACGATCGCCGGACGCGTTGCCCGAGCCGGACCAGCGGATACACGATCAGCGGCGCACTGATGAGGCAGAAAAGTGCGAGCCATGCGTCGTAATAGAAAAGTATCGCCGCGAAGCCGATGATCGCCAGCGATTCACGCGCCAGGTCGCCGGCGGTCTCCGCGACGACCTGCTGGACCTGTCCGACGTCGTTGTTGATCCGCGACATCAGCTGCCCCGTCGTCCGCTGCGAAAAGAACGCCGCGGACTGATCGAGGATGTGGCGGTAGAGCGCGTTCCGCAGGTCCATGACCACCCGCTGGCCGACACCCGCCATCAGATACGTCGAGAGATAGGACCCCATTCCCTTGAGCAGGTAGAGGCCGACGATGGCCCAGGCGATGACCGCGATCTGCTGTTGATTGGGAAGCACGCTGTCGAGAATGGGCTTGATGAGCGCCGCCAGGCCGGCGGAGCCGGCCGCGTACAGGAGCATGCCGACCACCGCCCACAGGAGACGCGACCGGTACCGCTTGGCGTAGTGGAACAGGCGGCGGAGCGGCTTGCGTGCGCTCACGAATGCGCCGTTGCTTGGTAGCCATGGGGATGGGTTCGGTGCCATTCCCACGCCGTACGAACGATCGACTCCAGATCCGGCCATCGCGGCTGCCAGTGCAGCTCGGCCTGCGCCTTTAGAGCAGCCGTGTACAAGACCGCCGGATCGCCGGCACGCCGTGGCGCCAACGTCCAGGGTACCTGGCGGCCGGTCACACGCTCGACGGTGCGGATCACGTCATGGACGGAGTGCGGACGGCCGGTGCCGAGATTGTAGGCGCCTGAATGGCCGGTCTCGACGACAGCCTCCAGCGCCTTGACATGCGCATCCGCGAGGTCGGACACGTGAACGTAGTCGCGAAGACAGGTGCCGTCTGGCGTCGGGTAGTCGTCCCCGAATACGCACAGTCCAGGGCCGCCCGCCGCTGCCTCGAGCGCGCGGGGAATGAGGTGGATCTCGGGCTGATGGTCTTCGCCCAGTTCGCCGTCGGGATCTGCCCCGGCAGCGTTGAAGTACCGCAGCGCCGCCCACCGCAGGCCGCCGGCGCGCTCGAAATGCGGCAACGCGCGCTCCACGGCGAGCTTCGTTTCGCCGTAGCTGTTGATCGGCCGCTGAGGGTGCGTTTCCTGAATCGGCGTCTCGATCGGATCGCCGTACGTGGCGCAGGTGGACGAGAAGACAAAGGCCTGGACCGACTCGAGCGCCATCGCCTCGAGCACGGTCAGCGCTCCGGCGACATTGTTTCTGTAATAACGCGCCGGCTCGCGCACAGATTCGCCGACGTCGAGAAAGGCGGCAAAGTGCATCACCCCGGAGATTTCATGACTCTTGAGCGCGGTCCTGACCGCATCGAGATCGGTCACGTCGCCCTCGATCAGCTCCCCGTAGCGAATCGCGGCACGATGGCCGGCGGCGAGGTTGTCGAAGACCACGGCGGTGTAGCCAGCACGACTGAGCGCTTTGCACGTGTGGCTGCCGATGTAGCCGGCGCCGCCGGTCACCAGGATGCGGCGTGAATCAGCGGCCAATGGAGACGTAGGTGAAGCCGAGCGAGCGCATGTGCTCGGGCGAGTAGATGTTCCGGCCGTCGAACACAACGGGCTGGCGCATGAGCTGACGCATCCGCGCGAAATTTGGCTCGCGGAACTCGTTCCATTCCGTGACGATCGTCAACGCGTCGGCGCCCGCCAGCGCGTCGTAGCTCTTCTCACAGAGCGTGACCCGATCGCCGAACAGGCGGCGCGCGGTGACCGTCGCCTCAGGATCGTAGGCGCGCACGATCGCACCAAGTGCGAGCAGCCGCTCGATGATCGCGATGGCCGGCGCCTCGCGCATGTCGTCGGTGCGAGGTTTGAAGGCCAGCCCCCAGATCGCGATCGTCCGACCACGGAGCTCGGTGAAATGCGCTTCGATCCTGCCGACGATCCGCGACTTCTGGGTGTCGTTGACCGCCTCGACCGCACGCAGGATCCTGAACTCGTAGCCCTTGTCCGCGGAGGACTTCAGCAGCGCCTTGGTGTCTTTCGGAAAACAGCTGCCACCGTAGCCGACGCCCGGAAACAGGAAGGACGAACCGATCCGCCGATCGGCGCCGATCGCCTTCCGCACGTGATCGACATTGGCGCCGGTCAGCTCGCAGACATTGGCCACTTCGTTCATGAACGAGATGCGCGTCGCGAGGATCGAGTTCGCCGCGTACTTGGACAACTCGGCGCTGGCCGAGTCCATCATCAGGATCGGCGCACCAGTCCGCGTAAACGGACCGTAGAGCTCCCTCATGATGTCGGCGGCGCGGGTATCACCGGCCTCGACACCGATCACCACGCGATCCGGCTTCATGAAGTCCTCGATCGCGGCGCCCTGCTTCAGGAATTCCGGGTTGCTGACGACGCTGAAGGGATGCGCTGTCTCGCCGGCGACGGCAGCGTGGACCTGTTTCGCCGTACCGACCGGCACCGTGCTCTTGTCGACAACGACCATGTACTTGGTCATCGCGCGGCCGATGTCGCGCGCCACGCCGAGCACGTGCTGCAGATCGGCCGATCCATCCTCACTTTGCGGCGTGCCGACAGCGATGAATGCGATATCCGACTCGCGAACGGCGGCCGCCAGATCGGTTGTGAAGGTCAGACGTTCCTCGCTGTGATTGCGGAGAACAAGCTCGGCGAGTCCCGGCTCGAAGATGGGTATCTCACCCGCCTCGAGCGTGGCGATCTTCGCCGCATCCTTATCCACGCAGATGACGTCGTTGCCGTTCTCGGCCAGGCAGGCGCCCAGAACCAAACCGACGTATCCTGTTCCCACGACCACGATCTTCATTTCACATAAGATACTGAGTCGGAACGCCTTAAACAAGTGCGCGTGCTCATAGATTACCGGTCCGCGCTGCGGAGCCGGAGCGGTGTCGGCGAATACGTCCATCAACTCGTGACCGCGCTCGTCAGCCAGTTCTCTCCCGACACTCCTCACACTCCACTCGACCTCACCCTGTTCTCGAGTTCATGGAAAGATCGACTCCACATCGCGCCTGAACTCGACGGCGTGCGGGCGGTCGACCGTCGAATACCGGTCTCCGTCCTGAACTTCGCGTGGCATCGCCTTGGCTGGCCGCCAGCCGAATCGCTGGTCACGACGCCGATTGACGTGACCCACTCGCTCCATCCACTGCTGATGCCGGCACGGGCCGCCGCTCGCGTGATCACCATTCACGACCTGAACTTCCTCGCGCACCCGGAGCGGACACGCGCGGAAATCCGACGCGACTACCCGGTTCTCGTCCGGGAGCATGCGCATCGTGCGGACGCCGTCATCGTGCCGTCGCACTTCACCGGCGCCGAGGTCGAACGTCAGCTCGGCGTGCCCGCCGAACGCATCACCGTCTGTTCGCCGGGCGCACCCGATTGGGACCCGCGCCGGCCGGCGCCGGGAGCCGGCTATGTGCTGTTTCTCGGGACACTCGAGCCTCGAAAGAACGTCGGCACGCTGCTCGACGCGTACGAGCGACTGATCTCGCCGCCGGTGGCCCGGCGGCAGCCAATCCCGGAGCTCGTGCTGGCCGGTCAAAAGACGCTCGAATCGCAGGCCTGGCTGGAACGGATCGGCCGCCCGCCCCTCGCGGGGCGCGTCCGCCACGTCGGCTATGTCGACCCTGCGGATCGCCGCGCGTTGTACGAAGGCGCGCGTCTGCTCGTGCAGCCATCGTTCGAGGAAGGCTTTGGCATCCCTGTGCTCGAGGCCATGGCCGCGGGCGTGCCGGTCGTCGCCGCGAACCGCGGCGCCCTGCCAGAAGTGCTCGGCGACGCTGGAGTGCTTGTTGACGCCCAGGATCCGGCCGGGATGGCGGCCGCCATGGCGCGCGTCCTCGACGACGAGGGGTTCGCATCCGCCTGCGCGGCGAGAGGGGTTCAGCGCGCACGGCAGTTCAAGTGGCGTGACACAGCCGGCCGCGTGTACGACGTCTATCGACGCGCGATTGCCCACCAGGCCCGAACGGCACCATGAGAATCGGGATCGACGCGCGCGAGCTCTGCGGCCGGCCGACCGGTGTGGGCCGCTACCTGAACGGCCTGCTCGCCGAATGGGCCGTCGGCGAGAGCGCTCGCAGGCACGAGTTCGTCCTGTACGCGCCCGAGGCACTGGCCGTCACCCTTGACGCGCGCCGTTTTGCCACGCGAATCGTGCCTGGTCCAGGCGGCACCTGGTGGGAACAGGTCCGGCTGCCGGCCGTCGCCTCCAAGGACAATCTCGACGTCCTGTTTGCGCCGGCGTACACAGCGCCGCTGCTGCGCGCGGTCTCCACCGTCGTGGCCATTCACGATCTCTCCTTCGAGGCGCACCCCGAGTGGTTTGGTGTCCGCGAAGGTATCCGCCGGCGCTGGCTGTCGAGGCAGTCGGCGGAGCACGCGCAGGCAGTCATCACCATCTCGGAGTTCTCGCGGCGCGAGCTGACCGAACGGTTTGGCGTCGCCGAATCGAAGGTTCACGTGATTCCTCCAGGGATCACACCTCCCGCGGTGGCATCATCGGCAGACAACAGCCACGGAAACGTCCTGTACGTGGGGTCGATCTTCAAACGTCGTCATGTGCCGGATCTGATTCGAGCGTTCGGGCCGATCTCGCGTCAGCATCCACGGACATCTCTCGACATCGTCGGCGACGACCGCAGCGTCCCCCCTGAAGATCTGGTTTCGTTCATTGCCCTCCAGGGGCTCACCGGGAGTGTCCGCTGGCGTAGGTGGGTGGCCGACCACGAGCTCGGCGCACTGTACGGCGGGGCGCGGGCATTCGGTTTTCTGTCCGAGTACGAAGGGTTCGGGCTCACGCCGCTCGAGGCGCTGGCGGCTGGCGTACCGTCCGTCCTGCTGGATACCGCAGTGGCGCGCGAGACCTGCGGAGAAGCGGCGCTGTTCGTGGCCCGCGGTGACATCCCGGCCACGACGCGCGCGCTGGAGCGGCTGCTGTTCGACCCGGCGACGCGCGCGAGAATATTGGAAGCCGCACCGTTGGTGCTGGAGCGGTACAGCTGGCCGCGCGCCGCGCGGGCAACGCTGGCAGTGCTCGAGGGATGTGGGTAAAGGAAACCAATCCACTGGTTATCTGGTTGTTGAATTGCTCAATCAATGACCAGATGACCGGATAACCAGATGACCAGGTTCAGATGTAGCGTGACGTGACCGATCTGTCGATCATCATCGTGAGCTACAACGCGCGGGCAGATCTGGAGCGGTGCCTTGCCTCGCTCCAGGATCCGGCGCCGGCCGTTCCACATGAGATCGTCGTGGTCGACAACGCGTCGAGCGACGGGAGCGCCGACGCCGCTCGGCGATCGCCGGGTGTCCGGGTGATCGAATCAGGCGCGAACCGCGGCTTCGCCGCCGCGAACAACATTGGAATCCGGGCAACCGCCGGCGCGCACCTGCTCCTGCTCAACAGCGATACCGTGGCGCCCGCTGGCACGATCGACCGACTGATGGGCGAGTTCCTCAGGCATCCGGACGCCACGGTCGTCGGACCGCGCCTCGTGGATGCTGAGGGGCGCGCCGAGCTATCGTTCGGCCGAATGATCTCGCCGCTGAACGAATTTCGCCAGCGGCGCCTGGTACGAGGTCACGCGCGGCGCGAGCCGGCCCTCTCACGGCGCGTGGAAGAGATGACGCGGCGCGAGCAGTGGCCCGACTGGGTCAGCGGCGCGTGCCTGCTGGTCCGCCGCCGCGACGCGGAAGCGGTCGGTCTGCTGGACGAACGGTTCTTCATGTACACGGAGGACGTCGACTTCTGCGCGGCCATCCGCTCGCGTGGCGGTCGGATTCTCTTCACGCCGGCAGTCGAGATCGTTCACCTCCGAGGCCGCTCCGTCGCTACCGCGCCTGATTCCACGCACGCTGCGCGCCGTCGCAGCCATCTCGCCTTTTACCAGAAGCACTACCCTGTCCTGGCTCCCCTTGTACGTCTGTACAGCCGATTCTGCGCCACTTGGAGGTAGCGCGAGAGGGGCGGGACGGACAGGAGCGGGCGAAAGGCAAGAGCGGCGGGGACAGCCACCTATCGTTCAGCCCCTGGATAGTCCAACCCGTATTTCCGGCGGGCGTCCCGCCGAACGCCCGGGTAGATGCCGGCCTGACGCGCGGCTTCATCCGAGGCGATGACGGCGTCGCGGAGGTCGGTGGCGCGCTTGCGGACATCGGCAAAGGCCGCACCGCAGCCGGGCGCAACGACCCCTTGCATCGCGCGATCGTCGAACAGCGCAAACCATTCGTGAGCGAGACCGGCCGACACGACACGGCCCTCGTAGCACGCTTGGCGAAATCGCGCCCAGTAGTCATCCATGACCTGACCCTGGCGCGCAAGCTGGGTGAGCGTCTGCTCGAGGGCGCTTGTAGCGGCGGTGCGCACCCGTTCCGCTTCCGAAGGCACGGCCGGTGAAAGCGCCCGCAAATCGTCGCCGTGGTTGGTGGCCACCGCGGCAGGCGCCGAACGCCCTTCGAGCAGCGCGACGGCGTGGTCGGCTGCCACGGCAAAATTCAGCCCCTGCCGCCCGCTATAACCCATCGTCGTGACGCCGATGGCCACGCCTGCACGATCGAGCAGGGGGCCGCCGCTGTTGCCCGGGTTGACGGCGGCATCGGTTTGTATCAACGTCGCGCTCCCGCTTTGCCGCAACCCGCTGACGATACCGCGCGTCACCGTGTTTTGAAGCGTGCCGAGCGCCGATCCGATCGCGATGACGTCCTGGCCCACCCTTGCGGTCGCCGCCGATCCCAGGCTGATGACGGCCTGCCCGGCTTCCGCGCCCGAGACTTTCAACACGGCGATGTCGAATTCCGGCGATGCCGCGGCGACGCGCGCGGGCGCCGTGACGCCGCCCATGCGGCGGATGGTGACGGAAGTGTTGCTGCCAACGACATGCACGTTGGTGATCAGCGTGTCAGGGGACACGAAGAATCCGCTGCCGCGACCGCTCGATGTCTCGACCAGGACGACCGCCGGCATGATGCGGCTCACGACGTCCTCGAGCAAGGGGAGGTTTGCCGGTGCCGGCAGCGGCAGCGGCGTCAAAACGGGACCGGCTGCGTTCGGAACGGGTAACGGCTCCGACGCGACATCGGGCAAGGCGGCCGCCGGCGCGGAACGCGTGGACTCGGCGTGCTGGTCGGCAGCTGGCACCGCAACCGGAACCGCAGCACGCGGTGCCGGCTCGGGACCCGGTCTGCTCAACCAGAACGCTCCGAGCCCGATCAGCGCGAGCGCGACAACGACCCGGGCCGCAGGACTTGAGATTGATGATGGAGCCGGAGCCGGTTCAGCCGCCGGCGCCGGCGTTTCGAGCGGGTTCAGATCGTCGCCAATCTTCGCACCGCATCGGCACACGGCCACCTTTCGTGGCACCCGCCGGCCACAGAGAGGACACGCCCGGCTGAATTCCGAAGATTCCGTATCAGGCATTGAATGACATCGGGGTGCGTTGTGAGAGGATCAATCCGAGGTTGCGCACCCCTCGGCTCCAGCGTTCCCTAATCAGTTGTCGGCTGCCGGTTGCCAAACCGACAGTCGTCATCGCTCGACGACCGGTATCCGGGCGCGACAGGCTCTAAACCGTTGAGGAGAGGAAGGTTCTCGTGCCCTTCACTCCCGTGCTGGCCTTCCCGCCCCTCAAGTCGTCCTGCCCACCACCCCATCCCGCCATTCCTGCCCCTCCCTGCGCCTCCAAGTATCATGTGAGGCGTGCGCATCGGCATAGACGCGCGGAAACTGCACGATTTCGGCATCGGCACGTATATCCGGAACCTGCTCCGGCAGCTGGCGCGGCTCGATCGGGAGACCGAATTTGTCCTGTTCTGCCGATCCGACGACTCGCCGTCACTCGCCTCGCTGGGAGATAATTTCAGGCCCGTCGCGGAGACCGCGGGCAATTACTCGGTCACCGAACAGTGGAAGGTTCCGCTCGCGCTCAAGCGCGAAGGGGTGACGCTGTTCCACGCGCCTCATTACGTGCTGCCGCCGCTCGTCCCGTGTCGATCCGTCGTGACGATTCACGACTGCATCCACCTGATGTTTCCGCAGTACCTGCCAAGCCGCCTCGCGTACACGTATGTGAAACTGTCGATCGCGACCGCGTCCCGTCGAGCAACCCGGGTCCTGACCGTCTCGGAAAGCTCGAAACGCGATATCCTCCGATTCGTCGACATCGACCCCGAGAAAATCGACGTCATCTACAACGGCTACGATGAGCGCTTCGCAGCCGAGCCCTTGGAAGACGACGTCGTTCGCGTGCGTGAACGGTACCAGCTTCACGACGAGTTCGTCCTGTACGCTGGTAACGTCAAACCGCACAAGAATCTCGAACGCCTGATCGACGCATTTCACCTCGTGCGGAAACAAGGTCTCGATCACCTCAAGCTGGTCCTGATCGGCGCCGAGATCTCGAAGTACGCGGCGCTCCGGCGGGCGGTCCACCGCCACCAGCTCCACAAGTACGTCCGGTTTCTCGGCTACCTGCCCGAAGAGACGCTCGCGGTGATGTACCGTCTGGCTGGCGTTTTCGTGTTTCCGTCGCTCTACGAAGGGTTCGGGTTGCCTCCCCTCGAGGCAATGGCCAGCGGCACGCCGGTGGTGACCTCGAATGTGTCGTCGCTGCCGGAAGTCGCCGGCGACGCGGCAGTGCTGGTCAATCCCTACGACCCTTCGGCGATCGCGGAGGGCATCTATCGAGTGCTGACCGACGAGCAACTCCGACGCGACCTGCGGCAGCGCGGCCTCGCGCGGGCCCGACAATTCTCGTGGGAGGACTCGGTGCGGCGAGTGCAGGAGGTCTATCAGCAGGTCGGCGAGGCACCGGTCGCGGCGGCGCCCCGGTCCAGCCCCGCGGCGCGCACGTGAACATCGCGCTCGTTCACGACTGGTTGACCGGCATGCGGGGCGGCGAGAAAGCACTCGAAGTGCTGTGCGAGCGCTTCCCCGATGCGGAGATCTTCACGCTCGTGCATGTACGCGGATCGGTGTCGCCGGCGATCGAGCGTCTGCCGATTCACACCTCGTTCATCCAACGGCTTCCGCTCGTCAAACGGATCTACCGCTACTACCTGCCGCTCTTTCCCACGGCCGTCGAGCAGTTCGATCTCGATCGGTTCGATCTCGTCCTGAGCACCAGCCACTGCTGCGTGAAGTCGGTGATTCGCGCGGGGCACGCCCGTCATATCTGTTATTGCCTGACGCCGATGCGATACGCCTGGGATCAATTCGACGCGTACTTCGGCCCGGCGCGGGTCGGTCCGGCAGGCAGCCGGCTGATGCGGAGGGTGATGGCCGGACTGGCTCGCTGGGATCGCGACACCGCCGACCGCGTTGACCGTTATGTCGCTATCTCTCATCATGTTGCGGGCAGGATCGGCCGATACTATAATCGCCAGGCGACAATTGTGTATCCGCCCGTCGATACTGTTTTCTACCATCCGAATGGCGAGACACCTGAACGGTACGCGCTCATCGTGTCGGCTCTCGTTCCCTACAAGCGTATCGATGTGGCGATCGAGGCGTGCAGGCGCGCCCGGGTGCCGCTGAAGATTGTCGGCCTCGGCCCCGAGCGCGCGGCGCTCGAACGGTCGGCTCAGGGGGCCGCGCAATTCCTCGGGCGACTCTCCAACGAAGAGGTGCGCGATCTGTATCGGAGGGCGGCCGTGGTGCTGCTCCCGGGCGAGGAAGACTTCGGCATCGTGCCGCTCGAAGCGCAGGCATGCGGACGTCCGGTGATCGCGCTGGCCCGCGGAGGGGCGGTCGAGACGGTGCTCGCCGGCGAGACCGGCCTGCTCGTTGACGAACCGGAACCCGAGGCGTTTGCCGCCGCGATCGCGACCGCGCTGGATCGCCCGTTCGATGTGGCCACGATCCGCCGCCATGCCGAGCGGTTCGGCCGGGAGCGGTTTGGCGACGAGATGGAGGCCCTCGTGGCGGAAGGCACCCGTTGGTAAGGCACAATCGCCTCCTTGTCGCCTTCTATCTCATCTCCGACCTGGTTCTCGCGCTGTGCGCGTTCAACATCGCCTACACGGTCCGGTTCCACACCGGGCTGATCGCCGTCACCAAGGGCACGCCCCCCTGGTCGCAGTACGTCAACGTGCTGCCGTTCATCGCGGCTCTCGTGCCGCTCGGCTTCCACCTGCAGGGTCTTTACCGGCTCCGTCGCGGTCGCTCCCGCGTCGACGACTTCTTCGCCGTCTTCATCGGCAGCATCCTCGCGGTCGTGTTGGGGGTTGTCGGGACCCTGTACGTCCAGACGTATTTCGCCTCCGAGCTCCAGCGCCAGACCGGGGCCCTCGAGGTCTCGCAGCTGGTGTGGGCGCTGTTTCTGGTGTTCAACGTGATCCTCACGTTTTCGTCGCGCGAGCTGATGCGCGAGATCCTCGAGCGGCGGTGGCGCGCAGGCATCGGCCTCAAGCGGATTCTCATCGCGGGCTCGGGCGAGCTGGGACGGCTGGTCGCGGACAAGGTTCTCGAACACCGCGAACTCGGCTACCAGATCGTCGGATTCGTCGATGATCGCGCCGGCGCCGGCGATCACCTCGGCTATCGCGGCCTGCCGCTGCTCGGCTCAATCGATGACGCCGCCGACGTCATGGCTCGCGAGACGATCGATCACTTGTACGTCGCGCTGCCTCCCGAGCAGCACGTGCGCATGCTGGAGCTGCTGGACAGCACCAGCCGGCTGATGGTCGACGTCAAGGTGGTGCCGGATCTCCTGCAGGTGATCGCGCTGCGCGCGCGGCTCGAGGATCTGGACGGCGTCCCGGTCATCAACATCAACGATGTACCGCTTCAGGGCTTCAACACCATCGTGAAGCGGTGCATCGACATCGCCATCTCGGGCGCCGCGCTGCTCCTCCTCGCCGTCCCGTCGGCAATCGTCACGTTGCTGATCAAGATCACGTCGCGGGGGCCGGTGTTCTACCGCCAGGAGCGCATGGGCCTTGACGGCAAACCGTTCACCATCGTGAAGTTCCGCTCGATGTACGACGATGCGGAGCGGCATACGGGTCCGGTCTGGACGGTGCCCGACGACCCGCGGGTCACGCCGCTCGGGCGGTTCCTGCGGCGGTCGAACCTCGACGAGCTGCCGCAGCTCTGGAACGTGCTCCGCGGCGACATGTCCATCGTCGGGCCGCGGCCCGAGCGCCCGCATTTCGTCGAGCAGTTCAAGCACAGGATTCCGCAGTACATGCTTCGCCACAAGGTGAAGGCCGGCCTCACCGGCTGGGCGCAGGTCAACGGGTGGCGCGGCAACACGCCACTCGAGAAGCGGATCGAGTACGATCTCTATTACATCGAGAACTGGTCGGTCCGTCTGGATCTGAAGATCATGTGGCTCACGCTTATCAGAGGCTTCTTCCACAAACATGCGTACTGACAGCTCTCGAGCTGTCAGCTGTCGGCTGGCAGCTGGCGATCAGCTTCTCGCTGCGAGAGCTGTGAGCTGATCGCCGAGAGCTTTCTTATGAAACAACGCATCGTCATTACCGGCGCGGCCGGCTTCATCGGCTCTCATCTGTCGGAGGCGCTTCTCGATCGCGGTTACGAGGTGATCGGCATCGATAACCTCCTGACCGGCGACGCGGGCAACATCGCGCACCTCGCCAACCGCGACTTCACCTTCATCAAGCACGACGTCACCAACTACATCAACATCGACGGTCCGGTGGGGTTCGTCCTTCATTGGGCGAGTCCGGCGAGCCCGATCGACTATCTCGAGCTGCCGATCCCGACGCTGAAAGTTGGCGCGCTCGGCACCCACAAGGCGCTTGGCCTCGCCAAGGTCAAGGGCGCCCGGTTCGTGCTCGCGTCGACTTCGGAGGTCTACGGCGATCCGCTCGAGCATCCGCAGAAGGAGACCTACTGGGGCAACGTGAACCCGATCGGCCCGCGCGGCGTCTACGACGAAGCGAAGCGCTTCGCCGAGGCGATGACGGTCGCCTATCACCGCTATCACGGCATCGACACGAAGATCGTGCGGATCTTCAACACCTATGGGCCGCGGATGCGCCTGAAGGACGGCCGGGCCGTCCCGGCCTTCATGTCACAGGCGCTGCGGCACGAGGACGTCACCGTGTTCGGCGACGGCACCCAGACGCGCAGCTTCACCTATATCACGGATCTGGTCGACGGCATCATCCGGCTGATGCTCTCGGATGTGAACGACCCGGTGAATATCGGCAACCCGCGCGAGATGACCATCGAAGAGATCGCGCGGACGATCATCAAGATGACCGGCTCGAGAAGCCGGATCGTCTACCAGCCGCTGCCGACCGACGACCCAAAGATTCGCCAGCCCGACATCACGCGCGCACGCACACTGCTCGGCTGGGAGCCGAAGGTGCCGCTCGAAGAAGGACTGGTCCGCACGATCGAGTACTTCCGTACAAAGATCACCTAGCCGGAACGGCGGACACCATCAGGGCGAATCCGGCGAAGCCTGCCGACCTTGAACAGCGGTGCAGGCAAGTCAACCCTCGACGGTTCAACGCGTGAGCTTCCGGTACTTGATCCGGTGGGGCTGATCCGCCGCCGCACCGAGGCGGCGTTTCCGGTCCGCCTCGTAGTCCTGATAGTTCCCCTCGAACCAGACGACCTCGCTGTCGCCCTCGAACGCGAGGATGTGTGTGGCGATTCGATCGAGAAACCACCGATCGTGGCTGATGACGACCGCGCAGCCGCCGAAGTTCAGCAGCGCCTCCTCGAGCGCGCGAAGCGTGTCGACGTCGAGGTCGTTGGTCGGCTCGTCGAGGAGCAGCAGATTGCTTCCGTTTTTCAGCAGCTTGGCCAGATGCAGGCGGTTGCGTTCGCCGCCCGACAGCGTGCCGACTTTGCGCTGCTGCGCCGACCCCTTGAAGTTGAACCACGACACGTAGGCGCGTGAGGCGACCTTGCGCTTCCCGAGCTCGATCTCGTCGCGCCCGCCCGAAATCTCCTCCCAGACGGTCTTCTTCGCCTCGAGTGCTTCGCGGCTCTGATCCACGTAGCCGATCTTCACCGTATCGCCAAGGCGCAGCGTGCCGCCGTCCGGCTTCTCCTGTCCGATCATCATGCGGAACAGCGTCGTCTTGCCGGCGCCGTTGGGACCGATCACGCCGACGATCCCACCGCGCGGCAGCGTGAAGTTGAGATCCTCGATGAGCAGGTTGTCGCCGTAGCCCTTTTTCAGATGCCTTGCCTCGACCACGACGTCGCCGAGGCGTGGACCCGGGGGAATGTAGATTTCGGCCGTCTCGATCTTCTGGGCGGTGTCTTCGCGCAGCAGTTCCTCGTACTGATTGAGCCGCGCCTTGCCCTTCGCCTGCCGGGCGCGGGGCGACATCCGAATCCATTCGAGCTCACGCTCGAGCGTGCGCTGTCGCTTCGTCTCGGCTTTTTCCTCCTGCTTGAGCCGGCCCTGCTTCTGCTCGAGCCATGACGAGTAGTTCCCTTCCCAGGGAATCCCGCGGCCCCGATCGAGCTCGAGGATCCAGCCGGCGACGTTATCGAGGAAATAGCGATCGTGCGTGACCGCGACCACCGTCCCCGGATAATCCTTCAGGAAGCGCTCGAGCCAGGCGACCGACTCCGCGTCGAGGTGGTTGGTCGGTTCGTCGAGCAAGAGGAGATCCGGCGACAGCAGGAGCAGGCGGCAGAGCGCCACGCGGCGCCGCTCGCCGCCCGACAGGGTCGTGACGTCGGCGTCCGGGGGCGGCAGCCGGAGCGCGTCCATCGCCAGGTCAACGCGGGAGTCGAGATCCCAGGCGTTCGCGGCGTCGATGCGATCCTGGACACGCGCCTGCTCTTCCAGGACCTTCTCCATGGCAGCCGGCGACAGGTCCTCACCGAGCTTCTCGTTGATCGCGTCGTAACTCATCAGCAGCGCCCTGACCGGCGCGACGCCCTCCTCCACGTTGCCGAGCACGTCCTTCGCGGGGTCGAGGCGGGGCTCCTGTGGCAGGAAGCCTACCGAGATCCCCGGCGCGGCGAATGCTTCTCCGAGAAAGCTGGTGTCCTCGCCGGCCATGATGCGAAGCAGCGAGCTCTTGCCGGCCCCGTTCAACCCAAGGACGCCAATCTTCGCGCCGAAATAGAACGACAGCCAGATATCTTCGAGGACCTTGCTGTCGGGGGGATGAACCTTTCCGAGCCCCTTCATGGTGTAGATGAATTGCGGCATAGGTGTCTAGCGGCAGAAACGTGAAATTGCAGATGTCAGATTGCAGGTCGCGGACCGAGTTGCAGATCAAATACAGATTGCAGTGTACTGTTTACAATCAGCAGTCTGCAAATTCACCAGTCCGCAATGGATCCGCGATCTGAAATCTGCCATCCGCAATCTCATGACTCGCCGCATCCTTCACATCGACATGGACGCCTTCTACGCGTCGGTCGAGCAGCGCGACGAACCCTCGCTTCGCGGCCGGCCTGTCGCAGTCGGTGGCCGTCCCGATCGCCGCGGCGTCGTCGCCGCAGCCAGCTACGAAGCGCGGGCATTCGGGGTGCGGTCGGCCATCTCGATGGCAAGGGCCGTCCGCCTCTGTCCTTCGCTGGTCATCGTGCCTCCCGATTTCGCGAGATACAAGGCGGCATCGACGGCCGTGTTCGCGATCTTCCGAGAGGTGACGCCGCTCGTCGAACCGCTGTCGCTCGACGAGGCGTATCTCGACGTGACAGAAAACGCGTGGAACGAGCCGCTGGCGACGACCGTCGCCCGTCGAGTGAAAGATCGGATCCGGGCTGACACCAGCCTGACGGCGTCTGCCGGCGTCGCGCCGAACAAGTTTCTGGCAAAGATCGCCTCCGGCTGGAAGAAGCCCGATGGCCTGACGGTGATCAGCCCCGATCGCGTCGAGCCGTTCCTCCAGCAGCTGCCCGTGGATGCCTTGTGGGGTGTCGGGCCGGTGACAGCGCGCAGGCTCCGGGCGCGCGGGATCGAGCGCCTTGTCGACGTCCGTACCGTGGACGCTGACGATCTCCGGGAAACGGTGGGCAGCCTCGCCGATTGGCTGCGCCAGCTCGCCAACGGCATCGACGATCGCGAGGTCCAGCCGAACCGCGAGTCGAAATCTTCAGGCTCCGAGAACACGTACCCGCAGGATCTGACCGATCCAGGAGTCATCCGCCAGGAGACTGCCGCAATGGCGGCGGACGCCGTCAGGTGGCTGATCCGGAAATCGCTGCAGGCGCGGACGATTACGATCAAGGTCCGTTACTCGGACTTTACGACGATCACACGAAGCCACACGGCGGCCCCGACGCGGGAGGAAACCGATCTGGTGGCGAGGGCGGTACAATTGCTCGACCGGACCGAGGCAGGGCGGCGCCCTGTTCGGCTCCTGGGCGTCAGCGTCCACAATTTCTGCGGTGACGGCGAGGGAGGCGCGGAGCCGGGGTGGCTGCCGTTCGGTGGTCCCGGTGCCGCTTGAAAGCGATCGCACCTACGCGACCGCCTGACGGTGGACATGCGATCGAGGTCGCCTGACACGTTGCCGAAGAGCCAGCACCCTGCAGCAGATGTGGCAACTTAGGCGGCGAACCGGCGGGGTGACGTACGGAGCGTCCGACTTCAGCCGGCCCGCGAAATGGGATGGACTGAAAACATGTTGAAAGGGACGCGCGACGGCATCCTTAAACGGATACAGCCATTGAGTATTCATGGCCAAGTGTCGTGGGATGTCTTCTTCACGGACGTCGAAGATCCGGACGGCCAGATTCATTCCGCACGTCTGGGCCCCGAAGCGGTCGCGCGCAACGTCGAACCAGGCGACCGCATCAAGGTCGAGTATCTCGTCGGCGTCGCGATCAAAGTCACGCGCGTGATTCCGACCTCATAGATGCTCAAGCTCTCGGTTTTCCGCTTCTCCGCTTCAGCTCTCGACCTTCAGCGTCGTTGCAGCTGACGGCTGAGCGTCAGCGCCGCTCCACCCTGACCGTCTTCAGCTCGATCCGTGTGTTGGGTGTTTCGCCGGTCCGCGGGGATGCCTCGATCGCCTCCACGACCGGCATGCCGTCCACGACGCGTCCGAAGGCCGTATACGCGCCGTCGAGAGCCGTGGATGTGCCGGTGCAGATGAAGAACGAGGTCGATGCACTGGCCCGGTCTTCTCCGCGGGCCATCGACACAATGCCTTTGACGTGCCTGGTATCGTTGAACTCCGGCTGAAGGTTGTGCACCAGACCCTGCTGCTTCTCGCTAAGCGGCGCTTGCCGCGTGTTCAACGCGCCGGTCTGGATCACGAATCCTGGCGCGACCCTGTGGAACGCCATCCCGTTGTAGACGCCCGCCGCCGCGAGGCGCAGGAATTGACGCACGTGTTCGGGCGATTTGTCTGGGAAGAATTCAATCGTCACCGGGCCCATGCCGGTCTCGAGGACCGCCCGGTACTCCCCGAGCTGCTGCGGCGACTCGGTGACAAACGGCTCGGGCGGCGTGTCCCGGATGGTGAGGTGCCGGATGTCCGCACGCTCGGTGGCAAGTCCGGCGGCATCAACCGGGGTCTCCGAAATTTTCCGCAACACCTCCATCCCATCGGACACATGTCCGAAGACGGTGTACTGGTTGTCGAGCGCGGGTTGATCGGCAAGCACGATGAAAAACTGCGCGCCGGCGCTGTCCGGTCTGCCGGGGACAAGCACCGCGGCCACGGAACCGCGGGTCATTTTGGGTGCGCGCGGCTCTGCCTTGACGGCATTCTGCCCGCCAGTGCCGTACAGGGAGCGCTTGGCGGGATCCCGGGATATCGGATCGCCACCCTGCACCATGCCGTTCTTCACCATC
This sequence comes from uncultured Acidobacteriota bacterium, assembly GCA_963814975.1. Classification (GTDB taxonomy): domain Bacteria; phylum Acidobacteriota; class Vicinamibacteria; order Vicinamibacterales; family CAVVIG01; genus CAVUXJ01. The sequence goes on from CAWFFB010000032.1 coordinate 59,527, forward strand.
CGATGGAAGGTCGTCCCGTCGTACGCCCCTGCCGCCGCGAGCTTCATGAAGTGCTCGACCTGAGCCGGCGCCGCCTCCGGCGTCAGGTCGATGATGAAAGTACCCGCCGACGTTTCGACAACCGCCTGCTTCGGCGGCGCCTGAGCGCTGGCCGCATGCGCCGACAGCAAAAGAACTGCGACGACCACACGCAGCCACGAAAAAGACGCCTGGATATCTACACACACATTTCCACGACGAAAACTCGAGCTACGAAAACCGCGACCGGCTACCTCCTGATCTCGTGCCCTCATGGCGGTCATCAGATCGCCTCGGTCGCGCATTCTCCCGCCGTTCGTCGCGTCACCGTGACGCTTCCGTGTTCTTGCGCTTTCGTGCTGTCGTGGCTGGGCTTTCGTGCTGTCGCGGCCGAGGGCGGCGTGGGCTCGACGGGTCATGGGCCTTCCTCTATGCGTTGAGGATCCGAGATACCTGCCAGATGTAGTGGAGTGCCGACACCAGCGTGATCACAAGCGACGCATACACGCCGAGGTCGACGATGACGGAATGGTAGCCGAGGTAGTTGAAGAACATTGCGCACGTGGCGGTCACGATGTACGTCGCGGTGGCGATCTTCCCGTAGATCGACGGCTTGAACGTGTGGGGGCCGTTCGCGAGGTTGATGATGGCCACGGTGAGGACGATAACGACGTCGCGGCTGATGATCAGTACGGTCAGCCAGAGCGGCAGAGGGTTGGCCAGGCCCAGACTCGGCAGCGTCAAGACGACGAACGTCGTCACAAGCAGCAGCTTGTCGGCCATGGGATCCAGCCAGGCGCCGAGGTTCGACTTGACCGCCGATCGCCGCGCGATCAAGCCGTCGAGGGCGTCGGTCAGGCCCGCCGTCGCAAAAACGAACAGCGCCCAGCCCAGATGGCCGTACACCACAAGGATCACGAAGGCCGGAATCAGCAGCATGCGAAGCAGCGTCAGCTGGTTCGCGGGAGTCAGCGCGGTCATCGGCGGTCGGCCAGCCCCGCGATGACGGCCAGCCGCTGGATCGCCTCGACGGCTTCCTGCCCGGTGACGGTACTCGATGGCTGAAACCGTCGGTCTGGATCGAGGGTCATTACGCCGGCGGCCACCGCGAGGGACGTGGCGGGAAACGCCAGGTGGTCTGGCGCGAGATCGGGCATCGTCACGCGTGCGCCTTGCCACTTCTTGAGGAGCGGGGTCGGGGCGGCTCTCGCGATCAGCGAGCTGAGCGCCTGCGCCAGATCGATGCGACGCACCGCGGAGCCGGGCTGGAACGTATGGTTCTCGTAGGATTCCATCACGCCCGCCCGCGCGACGGCGATGATCCAGTTTTCGGCCCAATGTGCCCGCACGTCCGTGATGACGGACGGGTCGCGCGTCGGCATGGTCTGCAGCAGCTGGCCGAGCCGGACGCCAATTAACGCGGCAAGATCGCCGCGGGTGATCTGAGGCGCTGCGTCAATCGCCCGGTACGACTCCGGCAGCTTGGCAAGCTCCCCCCTGGCCACGAGCGCGTCACGCTTCCCTTCGACGGTCGTATTGGGTTCGATCGCCAGCGATGCGCCGTAGGCCGCGAGAGCTCCATCGGCATCACCGCGGGCTTCGAGCAGCTCGCCTATCTGCGCGTGTGAACTGGCGTCGCTCGGGTCGAGGTCCACGGCCTTGCGGAAATGGGTCAGCGCGGCGTCGGCGTCGCCCCCCTGGCGCTCGACGACGGCCAGCTCCCGGTACAGGAACGCGCTTTCGGGCGAGCTCGCGATCGCGTCGGTGTACGCTCGAATGGCCTCGTCGCGTTGCCCGGTCCGTGCCGCCTGCCTCGCCGCGGCGAGACCTCGTTGGACGTTTCGGAACCGCAGCACTTCGACGCGCCGGCGGAGGTCGACGAGCGTCGGGTTCGCTGCGAGCGCCGACTCGAATGCCGCGATCGCCTCCGACTCCCGATTCAGCGCCAGCAGCGCCTGCCCTCTTCCGACGAGGGCTGAGGTGTAGTCGGGTTGGCGCGCGAGCGCCCGGTCGAAATACGCAAGCGCCGCGTTCGCGTCCGACTGCGCGAGGGCGACGTAACCTGAGGCCGCCTCGGCCGGATAGAAGGTGGGCGTGGTTCTGAGCGTGACCGCGAGGTCGCGCTCCGCGCTTCGGAAATCCCCCGCCTGCAGAAAGCGCCAGCCGCGATCGTACATGAAGATGGCGTCGCTGCCAGCCAGCGCCGGGGGCACTTCCGGCCTCATGAACTCCGGGAACTTCGGCGCCGTGACGACCGGCACCGTGATGGCCCTCGGCGCGCATGCGGCCACGGTCGCGAGGACGAGCACGAGCGAGGAGACGGCCAGCGTGCGCATCATGAAAATATTACTGCGAGCCGTGCTCGCGCGCGTTCGAATGTATACCAACCGCGCGGCTCGGCTCGAGGCGGCCGCTCTTGAGGACCACACTCAGCCCACTTGGGACGCCTCACCACAACTCCAGATCACTGACTGCGTCTGTTCAGGAGAAGCCTCGTGACACGGCGAGGCACGTCCGCCACGATGGACACCCGGCCGTCCCGTGTCTCGTGGACTATCACCCTCGCATGCCGATAGAGCCGCCCGATCCGTTCCCGATCCTCCGGATCGTTCGGATCGAACGTCAGGTTCATCCGGCGCACGTCGAGCGCGAGCCGCGAGGCGAGAGTCTCGACGAGCTCATCCATTCCCTGGCCATCAAGAGCCGACAGGCACAATGCTTCCGGATCGGATGCCTGCAAGCGGCGGGTCTCGTCGGGGGTCAGCTGATCGCATTTGTTGTAAACCTCAATCAGCGGCACTTCCGTCGCCCCCACCTCTTCAAGGACCTGACGCACGGCGGCCATGCGCCGCTCCCGGTCCCCGGCCGCGACGTCGATGACGTGCAGCACCAGGTCGGCCTCGACCACCTCCTCGAGCGTCGCACGGAACGCCGCCACCAGCGCATGCGGCAGCCGATCGATGAAACCGACGGTGTCGGAGACGAGAAGCTCGCCGCCGTCCGGCAGGCGAACCTGCCGCAGGAGCGGATCGAGGGTGACGAACAGCGCATCGGACACCTCGGCGCCGGCATGCGTCAGCGCGTTGAACAGAGTGCTCTTGCCGGCGTTCGTATACCCCACCAGCGCCACGGTGGGGAGCGAGGCCTTCTGCCGCCGCTCGCGAAGCTGAGCGCGGCGCTGACGAACGCGCTCGATATCGATGCTGACGGCATGAATGCGGGCCCGGATTCGACGCCGGTCGGTTTCGAGCTTGGTTTCGCCGGGACCCCTGGTGCCGATGCCGCCGCCGAGGCGCGAGAGCGCCGCCCCGGCGCCCACCAGACGCGGCAACAGGTACTTGAGCTGGGCCAGTTCCACCTGCAGTTTGCCTTCCCGCGTGCGCGCGCGGCGCGCGAAGATGTCGAGAATCAGCTGCGTCCGATCGATCACCTTGCGTTCGACCTGCTCTTCGATGTGCCGCAGCTGGGCCGGGGTCAGCTCGTTGTCGACGATGACCACGTCGACCTCGGTTTCGGCGCACGACACGGCGAGCGCGGCGATCTTGCCGGCGCCGAGAAAGGTCGAGGGGTCGGGCTTGGGCCGTTCCTGAAGCATGCGGAGGACGACGTCAGCGCCGGCTGCTTCAGCCAGCCCCGCGAGCTCGTCGAGCGACCGTTCTGCGTCGAGCCTCCTGGCACGGCCCGCGATCAACCCGACGAGCGCGGCCCGTTCTCGACCGGCGCGCCGGCTGCCGCCGGACCTCGGGCCGGTTCCCGCGCGATCCGCGCCGGGCCCGGAGTTCTTTCCTACTGTTCTCGGCGCAGGCACGACATCACCGTTTCCCATGGGATCGCACCACGGCGCACGAGGCGCGGTTCGAGTGCCGACACATCGACGATCGTCGAGGGAAGACCGCCTTCCGTCTTCCCGGCATCGAGCACGATGTCAACCTGCGTTCCCAGCGAGGCGACGACCTCCTCGGGATCCCCGGTCGCCTGGCGGCCGCTGATGTTCGCGCTCGTTGCCGTCAAGACACCCCCGCTTGCGTGGCAGACGCCGCGCGCGACGGCGTGGGCAGGGACCCGCACGCCGACACGGCCCGTCCCCGCGGACACCTCGCCGGCGATCGCCTCGGGCGCCGGCAGGAGCAACGTCAACGGGCCAGGCCAGAACCGCTCTGCGAGCAGCTGCGCCAGCGGGGACAGCTCGCCAAGCTGCGCGACGATCTGCGCCAGATCGGCGGCGATCAGCGCCACCGCGCGATCGAGCGCCCTGTCCTTGATCGAGAAGAGCCGGCGGACCGCCTGCGTGCTGAACGGATCGGCGGCCAGTCCGTACAGTGTCTCCGTCGGCACCACGACGATGCCGCCAGCACGGATGGTCCCGGCCGCGCGCGCCAGGATGTCCGGATCAGGCGCCGTTGAATCGACGATCAGGCGAAGCACGGCTTTCAGCCCTCAATCATCTTCCTGCGAATCAGCAGCGCCACAATCGCCATCGTCGCCGCATCCACGATGAACACGCCACGAATGCTCGTCGACCCGAGAAGGCCGGCAACCACGGGGCTGACAGCCATCCCGATGAGCGAGGCGCTCGTCAGGACGCCAAAACCCGTACCGTGCACGCCCGCAGGAATCAGGGACGCGGCCGCCGAATACGCGGCCGTCATCGCCGCTCCGATACCGGCCCCGAAGACAATCATCGCAACACCCATCAGCCAGATGCTGCCGGCGCCGGCGATCACGATGGTTCCCGCGCACGCCGCGGTGGCTCCCGCGCTGATGACGATGCGAGGCGAAAACCGCTTCAGCAGGCGCGCGCAGAAATGATGGCCGAGCGCTCCGGCGATCGCGACCATCGAGAACATTGTGCCGGCCAGGACCGGCACGCGCGCCGCCGCGATCCCTCTCTGCTCGATGAACAACGGCAACACCGGTCCGAAGCTCCGGTCGACGAACTGGATGCTGAACACCACGAACATCAGGAGCAGGAAATTCTCGAACGCGAGCACGCTCCGGAAACTCACCCGGCCACGCTCCGACGTGTGTTGCTGCTGTGTGTGCGTGGCGTTGTCGTCATACAACACCAGAACCAGGATGAGCGCGGCCGCGTAAAGGGCGGCGGTCACGATGAAGGCGACTCGCAGTCCCACGAGCCCGGCGAGCACGCCGCCGATTACCGGGCCGACCGCCGGACCAAGCCTCTGCGCGGTTTGCACCGTGCCAATCGCGACAGGTACCGACTCGGGTGGCGCCGACTCGGCGGCCATCGTGACGGTCAGCCCGCCGTACCCGGTGAGCAGGCCCAGCATGGCTCGGAGCCCGAACACCTGCCATGGGTGGGTGACGAAGGCCATCGCCCCCATCGCGAACACGCAGGCGGCAAGCGAACGCACGACCATGATCTTGCGGCCGAACCGGTCGGCGAGGCGGCCCCAGAAGGGCGACACGAGCGCGTTGACCGCCGGCGTCACACCCAGGCTGACACCTGACCACAGCGCGATGTCGCCCACATCCGACACGCCCAGCTGCCGGATGTACAGGGGGAGGAACGGCATCACCAGCGTGAAGCCGGTGAAGCCGATGAAACTGACAGCGGTAACGGCGAACAGATTGCGGCGCCAGGCGATCACGGTCCGGCGTCAGAAGTGAATCTTGACGCCGGCAGCCGCCGCGACGTGGATGCTGTCGACGAATCTGATCTGGTGAGGATCGTTCTGCATGATCATCGAGCTGGTGCGGGTGCCGTCGCCGAAAAACCGGACGCCGCGCATCAGCGTGCCGTCGGTGACCCCGGTCGCCGCAAAAATCACTTTCGCGCCGGGCGCCAGATCCTTCGACCGGTAAATCTTCTTGAGGTCGGTGATGCCCATCGCGCGGCACCGCTCTTCGTGCTCGGGCTTGGTGACGACCAGGCGCGCGAAGATCTCTCCGTTCAGGCAGCGCATCGCGGCAGCCGTCAACACGCCCTCCGGCGCGCCGCCGGTACCCATGACCGCATGCACCCCGGAACCCACCACCGCGGCGGTGATGCCCGCCGACAAATCGCCGTCGCCGATCAGGCGGATGCGCGCGCCGGTGGCCCGGATGTCCGCGATCAGCTTGTCGTGGCGCGGTCTGTCGAGCACGATGATCACGAGATCCTCGACCCTTCGTCCCAGACAGCCCGCGATGGCCTTGAGATTCTCGTGCACCGGCGCGTCGAGGCTCACCGAATCCTTGGAGCTCGGACCGACGACGAGTTTCTCCATATAGAGGTCGGGCGCGTGCAGCAGGCCGCCCCGCGTGGAGGCGGCCAGCACGGCGATCGCGTTCGGCGCGCCAGTGGCGCACAGGTTGGTGCCCTCGAGCGGGTCGACGGCGATGTCGACCTGCGGGAAGGCGACGGCGGAGCCGCGGCCCTTGAGCGCGTGCGCCATTCCGACCTTCTCGCCGATGTAGAGCATCGGCGCCTCATCGCGTTCGCCCTCGCCGATCACGATCGTGCCGTCGATCGGCACGGAATCCATGACCTTGCGCATCGCCTCGACTGCGACATTATCGGACCCGTGGCGATCGCCCTGTCCCATGGTATGGGCGCAGGCAATCGCCGCCTGCTCGACTACTCTCAGAAACTCCAGCGAAAGGTCGGAATCCATAGCAAAGTCTCAAGTCTCAAGTGTCAAGTCTCAGGTTACACGTTCATGGTCCGGAATCTTGATTCCCAAGTTCAGACTTGAGACTTCAGGATTGAGACTTGCCTGCGTAAGCAGGTAACTCGCAACGCGTCGGCCGATCCTCCCGGTACCCGAGCAGATAATCGGCCTGCATCAGCTTGTGGATCTCACGTGTTCCCTCGTAAATGACCGCCCCCTTGCAGTTGCGGTAGAAGCGGCCGACCGGGTATTCGTCGGAATACCCGTTGGCGCCGTGAATCTGCACGGCGTCGCCAGCGGCACGCTCGGATGCCACGGTTGCGAACCACTTCGCGAGTCCCGTCTCGCGAGTATTGCGGCGACCGGCGTTCTTGAGCCAGCCGGCGCGCAGCCACAGGAGCCGCGCCGCCTGGTAGTCCGACTCCATCTGCGCAATCATCTCCTTCACCAGCTGGTGCTGACCGATTTCGACGCCGAAGGTGCGGCGCTCCTTCGCGTAGGCGACGCTTGCATCGCGGCAGGCACGAATCAGCCCGGTCGCGCCGGCCGCCACGGTGAAGCGGCCCTGATCGAGCGCAAACATCGCGATCTTGAAGCCCTCTCCTGGGCGGCCGAGAAGATTGTCCTCGGGCACTTCGACCTCGTCCATCTTCAGCCAACCGGTATTGCCCGCCAGGATGCCCCACTTCTCCTTCATGGGGCCGCTCGAAAACCCTTTGAAGCTACGCTGGACGATGAACGCGCTGAGCCCTGACGGATCGCGCTGTTGCTTCTTCGCGTGATCCGTCCAGGCGACAACGAGAAAGTTGTCCGCGATGTCGGCGAGAGAGATCCACGACTTCTCCCCGTTCAGCACGTAGCGGTCGCCCTTCTTCACCGCGGTCGTCTGGACGCCGCGGACATCGCTGCCCGCGCCAGGCTCGGTCAGCGCGTAGCCGGCGATCATCTTTCCTTGGGCTTGCGGAACCAGGTACCGCTGTTTCTGCGCCTCACTCCCCCAGGTCAGGAGCGAGAGGCAGTTCAGACCGGCATGAACCGACAGAATCACCCGCAACGACGTGTCGACGTATTCGAGCTCTTCGCTGGCGAGGCCGAGACAGAGGTAGTCCATGCCGGCCCCGCCGTATTCCTGCGGCACCGAGATACCCAGCAACCCAAGGCCCGCCATCCCGCCGAGCACGCGATCGCGATCGAACCGGTGCTGCCGATCCGCTTCGCTGATGTGGGGCGCGATCTCGCGCGCCGCCCATTCCCGAACGGTACGCTCCAGCAGTTGTTGTTCGTCGGTGAGCTCGAAGCCAATCATAAGGAGCCGGAGATCGTATCACGCGACGAGGCTGACGGCCTCAAGAGCCTCGTGCTCATGGCAGCCCCGTGATCACGCTGCCGTGGCGAACTGCTACAGACGGCCCACGCGCACGGCGGTGCCCCGCCCCGCACCGGTCTCGGCCGCGGCACTTGCGCCGTTAACGGCGATTTCCAGGTGATCCGTGCTGCCGAAGAGCGCGCACAGCTCGTTCGGCAGCGACTCGGCATAATGGGAAACGACCCTCGAGATCTGGAGCACGCCGATGCGGATGACCATTGGATGCCCGGCGGCCAGTCGCTCGAACAGGTGGCGATCGATGTTCGTAATGAGATTGCCGAATCGGTCGACGCGCACCACTTCTCCCTCGACGCCCTCGCCGGTATCGCGAGGCCTGGGCACATCGAGCCGATACACGGACCCCGCTGGAGGGCCGAGCGCCGCCAGCTCGATGCCCGTCGCCAGCCAGGCGGCGGCCGGTGCAAATCGGTCGCGCCCTTCAAACGTGCGGCTCATAGTGGGGCGGGCGTACCGCGCCTCGCACAACTCCACGACACGTGTGGGCGGGTTCTCGTCGAAGACGATCGAGAGCACGCCATTGTCCGGCGCCACGAACCTGTAGGCCCCCGCCTCGGCAGCGAGGCCGCGGCGCGACGAGCCGACCCCCGGGTCGACGACGACGAGAAAAATGGAGCCTTCGGGAAAGTAGCGGTACGAAGCGGCCAGCTCGAGCGCGGCGGCAAGCACATCGCCTGCCGCGACCTCGTGCGAGATGTCGACCAGCGCCGCTTCAGGGCAAATGCCCAGCGCGACCCCCTTCATCGTCCCGGCATAGTGATCCCGATTGCCGAAGTCGGTCAACAGGGCGATCACCGGCCGCGACATGGCCTGGAAGTTCGTGGCGCAAGTCCAGGTCCCACCAAGAGCCGGGATGCGTCCGCCCGGCAAGGCGCGACCCGTCTCCGCCTCGACTTGGCTCTTCGAGCTTCCCGCCTCCGCTGGAGTCGCACCACGGGCCGCCAGCTTATGACGAGGGCTTCCGAAACAGAATCTCGCGGAGGTTGTTCTTCAGGAGGAAGGAGTCCGAGACACGTAGTCCGGAGAACAGCTTGATGATGTCGCGGTTGAGCAGCGCCGCCTGCCGCCCGCGTGCCGCGGCATAGTTGCGGTACTTCAGGTTGACCTCGTTGACGATGATGTATTTCGTGTAGCGGCTTTCACGCGGTTGTGCCGTGCCGAAGAAGGCGAGCAGCGCGCCGTCGGGCCGCAGGACACGCGTGAGCTGCCCGGCAAGCGCCTGCGCGGCGCGGCGATCGAGGTAATCGATCATGTCCCAGCACAGGATCCCATCCACCGCGCCGTCCTTCTGCGGAAAGCGTTTCTCGAGAAAGGCGGGCAGCTCCTCGACCTTGCCCCCTCGCACGTGACGATCGAGATCGGCGTAGATGTCCTCGACGAAGATCTTGCATCCGAGTTGCTCGCCGAAAAAACTGACGTTGCTGCCGACGACGGGACCGAGGTCGAGCAGAACGGGCGACTCGCGGGATGTCAGCGAGGTCAGGAATTTTCTGAGCGCTTTGGTTGCGAAAACAGGATCTTCACCAGCCGCGCTCGGAGCGGGCATCAGCTCCGAGTCGCTTCGGCGGGGGGCGATGCGATCGAGAAGGCTCATACCTCAAGGCGGAAAGTGGTCACTTCCACCTCGGTCCCTGACGTTCCACGGCAATGTGTTACGAGCGCACGGCGGCGGCCTGCCCTTGCGGGGCCGGTGGTTGAGCCGCCGGTGCGGCCGCGGCCGCCGGCTTGGCGGGCTGTGGCTGGGCGGCGCCCGCCTTGCGTTGCATATCGACGCTGCCGCGGAAGTGCGCGCCCTCGGCAATCGCGACGCGCGGCGAGACGATGTCGCCGTCGACCGAGCCGGCGTCGCGAATGTCGACCTTGTCGCTCGCCGTGACGTTGCCCGTCACCTCGCCCAGCACGATGACCGATTTGGCAAACACCTGGGCCTTGATGCGCCCATTGGGACCGATCGTGAGCACGTGGTCGCGAAGTTGTATCGTCCCTTCGACGTGACCCTCGATGGTGAGATCCTCGCTGCCATTGAGTTCGCCCTTGATGACGACCGATTTTCCGATGTTCACGATATCTTTCTCCATGTTGTGGCGACTCGCTTCCGGACGGGGAGGAGGAGCCCCCGACATCGCGGGCGCTGCTGGCTGGTGCGGCGCTGTCGGCTGTCCGCTGCCCGGCCGAACCGCTTCGTCACGTTTCCACATTTGTCAACCTCCGCCTATCCTTGCTTGGGGCGTCAGGGTTTGAGGGCGCGTAGCGCCGGAAGATTCGGGAGCGGGTGCCAGTATATGGAACCTGACCGAACGTTGTCTACTCCTTTTGTTACCAAGAGTTAGCGGCAGTGCTACAATGAACGGTTCACGATGCGTGTCTATTTTGACTATAACGCCACCACCCCGCTAGCGCCCGAGGCTGCGGAAGCAGTGGCTTGGGCGACCCGCGAGCTCTTCGGTAACGCCTCCAGCGTGCATCATTTCGGCCAGCAGGCCAAAGCCGCGCTGGACCAGGCGCGGTCCGAGGTGGCGGCCCTGATCAATGCCGATCCCTCCGAGATCGTCTTCACCAGCGGCGGTACCGAGGCGGACAACTTCGCCATTCGCGGGGTCGCCGAGGCGATCGAGCCGACCGCCCGCCGTCACCTGGTGGCCAGCGCCATTGAGCACGAGGCGGTGCTGAACACGCTGAAGGCGCTCGCACGGCGGGGGTGGCGAACCACGCTCGTCCCGGTGGATCAATCGGGGATTGTCTCGCCCGATCGCGTGCGTGAGGCGGTAACTGATGAGACGGCGCTCGTGTCGGTGATGCACGCGAACAACGAAATCGGCACGATCCAGCCAATCGCCGAGCTCGCCGCGATCGCGCACGAGCGGGGGGCGGTGATGCACACCGACGCGGTCCAGTCGGTCGGCAAGATCCCGGTGGACGTGCGGGCGTTCGGGGTCGATCTCCTCGCGTTGTCGGCTCACAAATTCAACGGGCCGAAGGGAGCGGGCGTGCTTTGGGTGAAGCGCGGCACACGCTTGCAGCCGCTGCTGACCGGCGGCAAGCACGAGCGGAACCGCCGAGCGGGCACCGAGAACGTCGCCGCGATCGCAGGTCTCGGCGTGGCCGCCCGGCTGGCGCTCTCGAAGATGGGCGCGGAAGCCGCCCGGGTCGGCGTCCTGCGGGACCGGCTCGAGGCGGGGATTCTCCGTTCCGTGCCAGGTGCCGTCGTGAATGGCGCGCGCGAAGATCGGGTACCGAACACCACCAATATCAGCTTCGATCGCGTCGAGGCAGAGAGCCTCCTCATCGCGCTCGACCTCGAAGGCGTGGCGGTCTCGACCGGCTCGGCCTGCTCGTCCGGAACGCTGGAACCATCGCACGTCCTGCGGGCGATGGGGTTTCCGGCGCACCGCGCGCAGAACTCGCTTCGATTCAGCCTCGGGATGTTCTCGACCAGCGCGGAAGTCGACCACGTGATCGCCATCCTGCCGGCGATCGTCGAAAAACTGCGAGCCCTCACGCGACGTGCAGGGACTCCAACGGCGGTAGGCCCCTAGAACGGTAGGGCCCCTGGATCGTTCGGCGTTCGGCGTTCGGCGTTCTACGTTCGACGTTCTACGTGCTTCGTTCTACGTGCTTCGTTCTACGTGCTTCGTTCTACGTGCTTCGTTCTACGTGCTTCGTTCTGCGTGCGTCGTTCCAACTGGAGCGGGTGAGCGAGCACGACGAACGAGAAGATATCGCACGAAGAACGCCGAACGCCGAACGCGAACGCACGGAACGCACGTAGCACGTCGCACGTAGCACGTCGAGCACGAACAGAGCACGTCGAACGAAGAACGTTATGCGCATTGTGGTAGCCATGTCTGGCGGCGTCGACTCATCGGTCGCCGCGGCCCTGCTCGCCGAGCAGGGTCACGACGTCATCGGCCTGTCGATGCAGCTCTATGACGCCTCCGGACCCTCGGGCGGCCAGGCCTCGTTCGGCAGCTGCTGCTCGATCGAGGACCTGCACGACGCCAGGCGTGTCGCCTCAGCCATCAACATCCCGCACTACATCATGAACTTCGAGCGGCAGTTCGACGAACAGGTCGTCTCGAACTTCGTGCGCGAGTACGCGGCGGGCCGGACGCCGCTGCCGTGTGCGCACTGCAACAGCGATCTGAAGTTCGCGACACTGGCCGATCGAGCGCGGAGCTTCGGTGCCGATGCGGTCGCGACCGGTCATTACGCGCGGATCCACCGCGACGCCACGACCGGCCGGTCGCTGCTCAAGCGCGGCGTCGATCCCACGAAGGACCAGGCCTACTTCCTGTTCTCGCTGACGCAGGAGCAGCTCGCCTGCGCGCTCTTCCCGGTGGGCGACTGGCCCAAGGAGGCAGTCCGCCAGTTCGCACGGGATCGCGGGCTGCCGGTTGCCGACAAGCCGGACAGCCAGGAAATCTGCTTCATCCCCGACCACGACTACGCCACGTTCGTCGCCGCGCGGCTGCCGGACGCGGCGGGCGAGGGGGCCATCGTCGCTGCGGACGGGCGTGTGCTCGGCCATCACGGCGGCATTCATCGATTCACAGTAGGGCAGCGCAAGGGACTGGGTCTGTCCTCGTCGCCTACCGGAGCGCCCATGTACGTGCTCGCGCTCCGACCGGCCGAGCGACAGGTCGTCGTGGGATCCAGGACCGCCCTCGAGCGGACGGCGTTGACCGCCTCCGGCGTGAACTGGATTGTCGAGGCGCCCGCCGGCAGCCGGCGCGTCTCAGCGCAGATTCGTCATCGCCACCAGGCCGCGGCTGCCACGGTCCGGACGGCAGGAGAGGGCCGCGCCGAGGTGACCTTCGACACGCCCCAAATCGCGATCACGCCGGGTCAAGCGGTGGTTTTCTATGATGACGATGTGGTGATCGGTGGAGGGTGGATCGACTGATACTGGAAAGTCTCAAGTCGGAAGTCTCAAGTCGGAAGTCTTAAGTCTGATCACCTCTTGGATTTCAGGGCTCCTGCAAGGCTGAAAAGGCGCGACCTTCGTAGACGCTGAGAGTTGAGTTTGAGACTTTAAGTCTGCAGGTGCTCAGGCACCCCGTCGAGATAGCGTTCCGCGTCCAGCGCGGCCATGCAGCCCGAACCGGCCGCGGTGACCGCCTGCCGATACACGTGATCCTGCACGTCGCCACACGCAAACACTCCGGGGACGCCGGTCTTCGAGCCGTCGTGGGTGATGATGTACCCATTGGCGTCCAACTCAAGCTGACTCTTGAACAGTGACGTGTTGGGGGTGTGGCCGATCGCCACGAACACGCCGCTCAGCGGCACCTCCGTCCGTTCGCCGGAGCCGACACTACGCACGACCATACCGGTCACCTCGCCACGCGCCGTGTCGACGATCTCATCGATCTCGGTGTTCAACAGCCACGCGATGCGGGGGTTCGCACGCGCCTTGTCCTGCATGATCTTGGACGCGCGCAAGGTCTCCCGCCGGTGCACCACGGTGACCTTGCTGGCGAACTTCGTCAGGAACACCGCTTCCTCCATTGCGGAGTCGCCGCCGCCGACCACAGCGATCTCCTGCCCGCGGAAAAAGTAGCCGTCGCAGGTGGCGCAGGTGGACACCCCATGACCCATCAGCGCACGTTCCGAGGGCAGGCCCAACAACCGCGCGGACGCGCCCGTCGCGACGATGACCGACCGTGCGCGAAACTCGTCGTCCGGCGTCCGCACGACAAAGGGCGCCGCAAACAGTTCAACGGAGGTCACCTGGCTCTGGATGATGTCCGCGCCGAATCTCTCCGCCTGGGCCCGCATCTCCGCCATCAGATCGGGCCCCATAATCCCGTCCCGGTATCCTGGGTAATTCTCGACCATGGTGGTCAGCATGAGCTGACCACCGGCCTCGATTCCCTCGACGACGAGTGGCTGCAGGTTGGCGCGTGCGGCGTACAGCGCGGCGGTCAGGCCGGCCGGACCCGACCCGATGATGATCACATTACGAGGAGAAGACATGAGGGAGGTCTCGGAGTTGGGAAGCTGGCGGACGAGATGACCACTCACCAGTTGACCAGGTCACGAACTCGCACGCAGTCTCAGAGATGCTTGTCGATGGCCTTAGTGAATTCTTCCTTCGGCGCCAGCCCGACAACCGATTCCACCACCGCGCCACCCTTGAACAGCAGGACGGCTGGAATTCCGCGGATCTGAAACTTGGTCGCGATCCCCGGGTTCTCGTCGACATTGAGCTTGCCTATCGTCACCTTGCCAGCATAATCGGTCGCCAGGGCATCGATTGTCGGCGCGAGCCGCTTGCACGGTCCACACCATTCGGCCCAGAAATCCACCAGGACCGGCCCGTCGGCCTTCAGCACCGAAACCTCGAAATTCACGTCAGTAAACGTCTGCACATTGTCGGCTGCCATGTGTCTCTCTCCACTCTGAGCGTAAAGCCATCTTTGGGCGCGTCGTTTGGTCCGCCAAGCTGTCCGAGGTTCTGGAACATGCTAGGCCTCGTTCGTCGCCCCGACCCCGCTTATCGCCCTCTCGTATATTTTGACGTACTCACGAGCTGAACGGTCCCACGAGTGGTCACGTTTCATGCCCGCCAGCTGAAGCGTGCGCCATTCTCGCGGGTGCTGGAAGACCCTCAGCGCCCGGCGCAGAGCCTGGACCAGCGCTTCCCCAGTGTACTCCGCGAAGACGAAGCCGGTGGCCCCCTCCTCAACCGTATCAGCGAGGCCGCCGACCGATCGCACGATTGGCACCGTCCCATACCTCAAACTGTACATCTGATTCAGCCCACAGGGCTCGAACTGCGAGGGCATGAGAAACATGTCGGCACCCCCCTCGATCAGGTGTGCCAATCCCTCGTCGAATCCAATCCTCGCCCCTATGCGTTCGGGATACGCGGCAGCAAGATCGCGCCAGAACGTCTCGTATCGCACATCGCCCGTACCCAGCACGATGAAGGTGGCGTCGAGGCGGAGAAGCTCTTCGACGCTCGCGGCAATCAGGTCGAGCCCCTTCTGTTCGACCATCCGCGAAATCATCCCGACAATCGGGCGCGCCATCGTACGCTCGTCACCCGGCAATCGGTACCGCTCGAGCACCGCCGCCTTCGCCTCCCGCTTGTTCGAGAGATTCCCGGGACCGTACGGCGCAGGCAGAAACGGGTCGCGCTCCGGATCCCATTTTTCGGTGTCGATGCCGTTGAGGATGCCAACGAAGTCCTCCGCCCGGCGGCGCACGACACCGTCGAACCCGCATCCAAACTCGGGCGTTTGAATTTCGCGCGCGTACTGGGGGCTCACCGTGGTAAGCACATCAGCGTCGTTGATCCCGCCCTTGAGGAAGCTGATGGCCCCCCAGTACTCGAGCCGATCGTTCGAGACGAGGCCGCCTGGAAGGTCAAGGCGGTCAAGCCACTCGGGCGCGAATATTCCTTGGTACGCGAGGTTGTGAATCGTGAACACGCTGGGTGTGCGATCGAGGATCGGATGTCCTTTGTACAGCGTCTTCAGGTAGACCGGTGCGAGTCCGGCCTGCCAATCATGGGCGTGCACGATCGAGGGCCGGCTGCCGGTCCGTGCGGTGAGTTCGAGTGCGGCCCGGACGAGCGTTCCGAACCGGAGCGCATTGTCCGGGTAGTCAGCCACGCCGGAGCCGTACAGGCCGTCGCGATCGTAGAACTCGGGAATATCGATCAGGAGGGCCCGCGCACCATATCCGAGCGGTGCCTCGAACACGCCCACCTCAGTCGGGCGCCCCCCGACTAGAAGAGAGAATCGCTCGACCTCGGTACCCGCGGTCACGCCCCGATATCGGGGCACTGCCACCGAGACCTGCCATCCCAGGCGCGCGAGCGCGGGCGGCAGCGCGCCAAGGACGTCGGCGAGCCCTCCGGTCTTGGCGAAGGGCAACGCTTCGGAACCGATGATGAGGACCGATCGCGCACGGCGATCACGCATTCCGGGAGTGGCGGAGGCCATGCTCTGAAGGATTGTATCAACCGAGGATACAATCCTTTCGTGACCGAACGTCCTGCTCGCGCACCCCGCGCCGACCCGCGCGACGTCGCCGAGCTCAAACAGCTCCGCGCCGATCATCCAGAGCTCGCCTCGGCGGTCGATATGCAGCTCGCCCTGGTCGAGATGCAGCGGCGGGTTCAGGCGCGAGTCCCGCTGCCGTGGATTCAGCCGGACCCGCAATGGCTCGCCGGCCAACAGGCGTCCGGACGTCCCGCAGTGCGCTTCAGCGATGTGCCGCTCGACTGGACGGATTTCAGGCTCGCGCTCCGCCAGACCGCCGACATTCTGCTCCGCCACGAGGCGCTCGATCGGTCCGAGCACCAGTTGATCCTGTCGCTCGGACGCGACGGTGACACGCTGCAGCCAATTGTGACGCGCTGGTACCTCGCCACCTCAGGAGTCGAGGAGAGCGATGCGGGCGAGCGCGCCCCGGCTGGCGCGCCGCCGAGTCTTGATCAGGTGCTCGTGCTGGCCTTGCGGCCGTTCCTGGCCCGATGCGCGGAGGCGCTCTCGCAACGCCCAGAGTTCTCGGCCTGGCGGCACGGCCACTGTCCGTTTTGCGGGTGGGAACCGGACTTCGCCGTCGTCACCCCGAACGCGGAGCGGCGTCTGATCTGCGGGCGCTGTGTCGCGCAGTGGGCGTTCGATCCGCTCACCTGCCCGTTCTGCACGAACGAGGACCGGTCCCTCATCACCACGTTCACCTCACGCGACGGCCGCTACCGTGTGTCGGCATGCGATGTCTGCCGGCGCTATCTGAAGGCGTACGATGCCCGCAATGCCGCGCGGCCGGTGATGGTGGCCGTGGACACCATCGCCACGCTGCCGCTCGACGCCGCCGCGATGCAACGCGGGTATGTGGGGTAGGAGAATCCGAAATCTGAAGTTGAAAGTGTGAAGCCGAAGTCGATCAGACTTCAGGCTTCAGATTTCAGGCATACCGGTATTCGCCGTCAGTCCTGAGGCACCGCGGCGACGATGGGCGCGCTCGTCGCGAAGATCGTCCCGGCCTTGGTGGAGATCCAGTTGAAGAGGTGCTGTGTTTCCAGGAAGCGCCCGGCGTTCGAACGCGCGCCGAGCACGACCAGCGCGACTTGATGTCCACCCTGCGGCAGCCGCAGAAGCGTCGCCAGGCAATACCCCGACTTCGAGATGAACCCCGTCTTCGCCGCTCTCACGTCGACGTCCTGCCGGCCGAGGAGATGGTTCGTGCTGTGAACCGAGATGCTGCGCTTCGCTGCCTGCACGGTGTAGGTCTGGAGGCGCATGATCGAGGAAATCTTCTCGTTGGACGAGGCATGCGCGATCAACCGCGCCATGTCGTAAGCGGACGAGACATTGTTCGAGAGCAGACCTGAGGGATCCGCATACTGGGTGTTCTCGAGCCCGAGTTCGGCGGCCTTCTCGTTCATGCGCTGGATGAACCCGTCCGGCCCGTAGGGCGAGACGCGCGCCAGGACGCGGGCGGCGGCATTGTCGGACGCAATCAGCAGCAGATGCAGCAACTCCTCGGCCGTAATCTCGTCGTTGGCGCGCAAATACGTCGTCGACGCTCGGAACACGTCGCCACGAACTACGGTGATCGGCTGCGTGAGGTCGGGATTGTTCTCGAGGAACGCGACCGCCGTCATCACCTTGGTAATGCTGGCAATCGATCGCTGGCTCTGTGAATTCTCCTCCCAGAGCACCTCGTTCGTTTCCGGGTTGTAGATGATCGCGGCCGCGGCTCGAATATCGGGCACGAGATCGCCGCTCGCATCCACCTTGTAGCGCGGGACGATCGCTTCCGCCATCTCGCGCGCGGTCGCCGCGGCGCGCGCGCGCGCCAGTCTGGCCTTACGCGACAGGGATCGCTGCGTCGAATACGCCGGCCTTTTCGGTGTCGCTTTGGCCCTCTTGGACGCCGAAACCGACGGCTTGGTCCTCGCGGTCGCAACGGGCACGACGCCAATACTGATCAGGACGACGAGCAAAGAGCGACCGACCCGGAACCACGCTTTTCTGCTCAAGCACAAACCCCTGTAGCTTAAAGAGGATGGACGCCTGGACCGTCGAAAGGCAAACGGAGTGCCGCGACTTTCTATTTTGTAGTATTCGTTAAATCACTTATACAGAATCAGTTACAAATCGTCAATTAGGACGGACACGGTCGATCGATTACGAAATTCGCAGTCGATGTGCAGTTTTGGTGTGACCGCCGCAGGTCCCTTGGAAGACCGTAGTGTAACAGATAATGCCCGGGACCTCACGGACGTCGGCCCGCCAACCCGCGCCTTCCGACTGATCCATTACCAAGTCCTGTGCCACAATCCCACTCGGCCGCCACGAGCGCGAATCGCCGACCGTTGGGCTTTGTCAGCCGCATGGGACCGAACCGAAGCACCAAGGCTATGACAGCGCGAGAATCGGCGGAATACAAGGCGCTGCGGGCTACCATCCGGGAGCGCGGCACCACTCGTGTGTGGCTGCAGTGGGCGACTTTCGTGGCGTGGGCGGCCCTCACGATCGCGACGACCGCGCTGGCTGCCTGGCCGATTGCCACGCTGGTTCCCTTGCTTGTGCTGTCGGTCGGATTCGAAACGGGGTTCGCGCTGCACACGGGCGTTGAACGCATCGGCCGCTACATTCAAGTGTTTTTCGAAGGCGATGGCGCCGATCGCGGCTGGGAAGATCGCATCATGGCATACGGCGCTGCCCGCCCCGCCGGCGATCCGCTGCTCGCTTTGCACTTCTGGATCGCGACGGTTTTCAACCTCGTCCCAGCCCTTCTCGCGAGTCCGGCGCCGAGCGAATGGACCGTCGTCGGGGCACTTCACCTGCTGCTCATTGCGCGCGTCGGCGCAGCGCGCCGTCAGGCAGGGCGCCAGCGCGCGATTGATTTGGAACGGTTTCGGCAGCTCAAAGAGACTGCGTGAAGCCAAACCACGAAGACACGCAAGAACACGAAGTCATCTCCAGCGGGGAATTTCTTCCTCTGTCTCGATGACCTTCGTCTCTTCGTGGTTACTTCTGCGCGAGGGCGATGGCGAGCAGCACCGCATTCTGGGTCCCTCTCCACGAATCCGCCGTATCGAACCACTCGGTCAAGGCGTGCGCATCCGAGCCTTGGCCGCCGGCGCCGATCGTGATCGCCGGAATCTTCATGCTCATGGGGATGTTTGCGTCGGTCGACCCCTCTGACAGCACAAGGGCGACGTCAAGCGCCTGGCCGACCGCCTGCGCCGTTCGCACAATCGCCGACCCCTCGGGCGTGGAGCCGGCCGGCCGGTCGCCAACGAGTTCCTTCTTCACGGTCACGCCGCCGGAGCGCCCCCATCGCGCGTTCTCTTCCGTCACCGCCGAATCGACCGCGGCTTGAAACTGGGCGTCGAGTGCCGCGAGTGCGGCCCGATCGGAGGATCGCATGTCAACCTCCATCCAGGCCTCGAATGGAATGCTATTCACCGACGTCCCTCCACCGATCCGGCCGACGTTGAAGGTGGTCTTGGGCTGGCTGGGCACCTGGAGATCGGCGATTTTCGCCATGGCCCGGCCCAAGGCATGCGCAGGATTCGGACGGCCGAACGCGCCAAAGCTGTGGCCCCCTGGACCGCTGAACGCGACCCGGTACCGATGGCTGCCGACCGCGCCGTTCGTGATGTGCAACCCTCCCCCATCGATCGAAACGAACCGATCGATCTGCCCTTTCAAGCTCTGACCGAACAACGCTTTCATGCCGCGCAGATCCCCGAGACCCTCTTCGCCAACGTTGGCCACGAAGGTGATCGTCCCCGGGGTTTGCACCCGGGCTCGCTCCAACGCGCGCACGATCGCGACAAGCACGGCCAGGCCACGACAGTTGTCGCCGATTCC
The DNA here is from genome assembly GCA_963814975.1 of uncultured Acidobacteriota bacterium. Lineage (GTDB taxonomy): Bacteria > Acidobacteriota > Vicinamibacteria > Vicinamibacterales > CAVVIG01 > CAVUXJ01. The sequence goes on from CAWFFB010000032.1 coordinate 79,386, forward strand.
AGGCCCGCGGAGTTGCGTGCCAACGCGCGACACCTTCACATTCGTCTCCTCTGGGAACACCGTGTCGAGATGTGAGGCGATGACAAGATGAGGCCGCGGGGCGGCCCCCGGTCGGACGCCGAGCACGTTTCCAGCACCATCGATACGGACGTTTCGCAGCCCCTGCTGTTTGAACGCACGCTCAAGCTCTCCGGCACGGGCGGCTTCCTTGAAAGGCGGAGCCGGTACCTCACAGAAGCGGATCTGATCGGCGATTGTCTGGGTCTCGCTGGTACGCGCCGATTCGAGCGCCGCCTTTACGGCGGGATTCTCGAGCAGCATCGGCACGCCGTCGGCGTGCTGGGCGATCGCCGGAGGCGGCACGGGCATCGTGACCAGCGCGCCGACCACGGCGGCGCTGAACGACCACCCTGCGAGTCTGGAAATACGAGCATTCATGACATCACCGCCAACCGCCATTCGTGAACTGAGTTGACGAGCCAGATGCTCGCCGATCGAAGCCTTCGATCGTCACAAGCGCTTCGTTGATGTTCCCCGGGGGCAGCAAATCGGCCCACACTCGCGCGCGCACTCCCGGCTCGGGACGCGGCGTCGAACGCTTTATCAGTGTCGTCTGCCGGAGACGCAGAACCCGAGATATTCGGCCGAGTCGCCCATCCGTTGCAAGTGCCATTCACTCTTCCACCCGAAATGTGTCAGAGGCGCCTTCGCGCGAGCCCTCGAACCTAATACGAGAGACACCTCGCCGACGCCGGCACGGAGCGGTCATGATGCTTGAAATCTCCAAGCCGCCGGAGGTCAAATCCAAGGGTTGGAACCAGGCGCCTCGTTGACTTCATCGGAACCGCCCCGAACTCGCAGATCGCACTGAAAATCGGCGGCGGACGAACGCCGAACTCTACCTCATCGGTGGTACGAACTTTGCTCATCAGTTGTTCGAGAGTCGCGCGTTCGCGACAGCTCGATGCCGGGGGTTGGGCCCCAGGTTCGCGTAGAGGGTGTCATGAGTCTCGTTCGGCTTCTCGGCTTCACAACTCTTGCCTGCGGCTGCGTCATCGGGCGCTACCGTGAGGTGGCCACGAGCCGCGAAGTGAGCTACGTCGAGGAGAAAGGTAAGAGCTGCGGGAGCCACGGTCATCGCCGCAACCACACGCTTGCCGCGGAGCGGCTGGCGACGGCGCCAATCGCTTGGGCCACCAAGGCTTCCTGAAGCTCCTACCGTGTGACCTGTCGGCCACACCCTGTGGCCGTCTCGACCTCATTAACGTACAAGCCAGCCGCAGCCGAAAATTAGGACAGTCATGTCCACTCTTTTGAAGCCGTACGCCAGCGTCAGCGGCCGGCGCCGCACCTCCAGCTCGTTCTACCTGGCCGACTGCATCGAGGTGTTCTCGCACCTGCCGGCGGCAAGCATCGACGTCATCGTCACGTCGCCGCCCTACAACCTCGGCATCCGCTACAACCGATACCAGGACACCTTGTCCCAGGCCGAGTACCTGAAGTGGACCGACGAATGGGTGGCGGCGGCCGCCCGCGTCCTGCGGCCGAACGGCTCGTTGTTCCTGAACGTCGGCGCACGGCCCTCCGATCCGTGGACGCCGCTTGATGTGGCCCAGGCCGTGCGGTCGCGCCTCCGGCTGCAGAACATCATTCATTGGATCAAGTCGATCGCCATCGAGCGCGAGTCGGCTGGCGTCGGTGCCGGGTTTGACGCGCGACCTCGCCGTCGGCCACTACAAGCCGATCAACAGCGAGCGGTTCCTGAACGACTGCCAGGAATTCGTGTTTCACTTCACGCCGGAAGGCGCGACCTCTCTCGATCGGCTCGCGCTGGGCGTGGCCTATCAGGACCAATCGAACGTCGGCCGCTGGCGAGCCGCCGCCGATGGACTGCGCTGCCGCGGCAACACCTGGTTCATCCCCTACGAGACGATTCAGCGGCGCGATCGGGACCGCCCGCATCCGGCGACGTTTCCCTCACGGCTGCCCGAGCAATGCCTCAGGCTGCACGGGGTGTCCCGCATCGAGACCGCGATGGATCCGTTCACGGGGCTCGGCAGCACCGCGGTCGCGTGCGCGCGCCTCGGCGTCAACTTCATCGGGTCGGACATCGACGAAACCTATCTGCAGGAAGCCGTGGAGCGCGTCCGCGCCGTCTCGACCGAGCGGCTACCCGCCCGGGCGGACCGCATGCGCAAGGTGTGGCCGAAGGCGCCCGCCGCAGTCAGGGCTGGGGGCTGAAAGAGGGCGGTGCGAGCGCCTTTCTACGGCCGGGCCGTCGATACTGGCCGTGGCGGCGGCTTGAGCACGTATTCGGTGCGATAGGTCAGGTTCGATGACCGCTGTTTCGGCACACGGACCTCGATTTTCCGCCGTCTGACCGTGGGGTCAGGGTTGCTCGAGTAGTAGCCGAGCACGTAGTAGTCGCTCGATTCCGCGTCGATCCGCTTCAGCGCCTTGTCGAAGTCGTTCTGGTTGACCACGGCGATGCCGCCGGTCTCCTCGGCCAGCACGCGCATCGTGTCCTGGGACTTCCGCACGTACTCGGCCCACTCCCGCGGATCCACTTCTTCGGCGATGTCTCCGCCGGCTACCAGGCCGCGCGGGTCGATCGTGTAGATCGTCGCGTTCGCGCGGTTCGCCGCGCGCGTGATTTCGCCCAGTTCCGAGGCGAGGTCGGCGTCGCTGAAGGTCTCGGATTGCCGCTGCGGATCGGTCATGACTGTCGGCGCGACCCCCGTCCTGGTTCCGCATTTGTTCCGCTCGATTCTGCAGGAACGGCGAATTCGGACCGCCTAACCCCAGCCGCGCGTTCTGGAAGGGATTGAAATCGTATCCTTCGCTGACCCACACGAGCGCCTTCCGGCGATCGTGCACCTTCTCGAGATTGTTGAGCGCATCGGCCATCGTCGAAAACGCGACGTGCGCGCGGTAGCGAAGCTCCGAAGGCCCTCCCGGTCCGGACGCCGTCTCGATGATCTCGCTCGGCTTCATCGCCGCGCCGGTCATCTTCTTGATCGCGTCATCCATGCGCCTCTTGTCGTACGTCATGTCGATCGCGATCGACGAAGGGCCGCTCGAGACGATGCCGAACATGTCGCCGTCGTGGAGGAGCGTCTTCGAAATCCGCTGGAACAGATCGCGAACGCGCGGCGTGGCCTGGAACTGCAGGTGCATGTCGTCGACGAAGAAAAGGAATATGCGGCCCGATGTGGCGTTCAGCCGGCGGATGGGCGGCAGAATGACTCCTTCGGGCGCCGGAAGGGGCGGTGCTTCGAGCACGTTGGTGACGCGGCCGCCGTGGCTCATCGTCATCGACGCGATCTCCTGCTTCACGCCGTCCTCGTAGATCTCGAAGTCGTCCTTCTTCAGATCGGCGATGAAGCGCCCTTGTTCGTCCCTCGCGATGACGTCCATCGTGACGGCGTCGATTTGCACGCGGAAGGTGGGCGGATCCTGTTGATTCGGTGCCGGCGGGCGAGCCGGTGCGGGCGCCTGAGCGGACAGGCCTGCGACCAATGCCGTCCACGCCACGGTGGAGCTGAACCCACGCACTTTCAAGTTCATGACGGAGAATTATGGCACGTTCCGGGCCGCCTGTCTTAACCTGCCGGCTCGTCTTTCCCAGGCGCCGTCGAGGCGGGACTTGACGAGCTTTCCTCGGATCCGGAGGACTGCCTTCTGCGCCGTCCGCCTCGACGCCGCCGACGGCGCTGCTCGGTCTGGGGGGGCGTGACTCCAAGGAGGACAGCCTGGATCGGGGCGATTTCACGCCGCGTTTCTTGTGGATCGAAGGCTTCTCGGCGTTCGAAGGGCGGCAGGATCGGTCGAGAGATTCTAGAGGGTCGAGAGGTTCTAGAGGGTCGAGAGGTTCTAGAGACTTCAGAGGTTCGAGAGTTCCAGGGTCGGCGGTTCCTCACGCCGAACCTCTGGTACCTCCAGAACGTGCGGAGCCTCCGCAGGAGAAACGGGGCCGGATTCGTCGCGGTCGCTGGCCTGGCGCGCCTGCTTCGCAGCACGTTCCACCCGGCGACGCTCCCGCCAAGGCTCGACGTCGGGCGCCGCAATCGCCGCCTTGCGAAGCTGCTCCCAATCGAACGTCACGTCCGGATACTGGGCTTCGAGCGTGCGCCGCACAGATTCGTCGAAGGGTTCGCGGCCGACCGCGACACCAGGGGGAGTCCGGAACCAGTAAAGGACGCGGGGGCGCGCGGTCTTTCCACGCCGCGTCACGGCGTCGATCAGGTAGATGTGCTCGTACCCCCGTTTATCTCGGGAGACCCTGACGAACGCCAATTCCTACCTTCTTTTTTGAGCGCGGCCTGGCTTTCTTGCCGCTTTCTTTGGAGTCGGGCGAGGTGCCGGCTTGGCGCTTCGGGTTACTCGTTTGCGGACCGGGGCCACCGGCTTGCGCCGGACTTTCGCCGCGGCTCGGACCTGCGGTACGGTCTCGCGGCTTCTCTGCACCAGCGTGAACCGCACCTCGTCGCCCACCATGTGGAAGCTCCAGATCTCGTTGGCATGTATCTGGTTGTCTTCGCACAACCGCCGTGCGACGTCGACCATGTTGGCGGGCACGTAAAGATGGAATGACGCGCGGAGCTTCGAGAAGGGCGCCCATTGCGCCAGCGCCTCAAGATGATTGACGGATTCGCCGGTCTCCACCTCCACGACAATCTGCAGCCGCCGGCCGCGTTCCTGCCCGAAGAGGGCGAGATCAGGATAGAGACTCGACCCTCCGCTGACAACGGGGACGTTCTGCTCGCTGCCAGGATTCATTCCGGCTTCGTAACGCCGGCGGAGCTTGCCGTGCAACAGGCGGATAATGCGGTCGTGCTCGAGCTGCTCGCGGACCGGGCGGACCAGAATCGGACTCAAAAAGGGCCTCCACCCCTCCAGACAGGCTCAGGATCCCTGAGCGGCGGCGGGGGCAACGACAAGTTCCTAGACGTAAGAAACCGCTAAGTGTAACATGGGATGGTCGCGGGGGCCGGTTTCAGGCTCGCCCGGGACAGGCATAAGGTGTCCACCCTAATAAACGAGCGCGAAGTTTCGACCATCCTGGTTGTCGACGACGACGAGGGGGTTACCCAGACCTTTGCCCGGATGCTGCGCCTGGAAGGCTACGACGTCCGCACCGCGATGAACGCCGAAACGGCGCTGCGCGAAGCGGACAGAAGCCACCCTGACGCCATCATCCTCGACCTGCGGATGCCCCTCGTCGACGGCCTCGGGTTCCTCCGGCGGCTGCGGGCGCGCGACGAACAGCGCGACACGCCCGTGGCCATCGTGACCGGCGACTACTTCCTGGACGATCAGGTCTCGGCCGAGCTCCGGGAGCTTGGCGCTGAGTTGAAATTCAAGCCGCTCTGGCTGGAAGATCTGGTCGGACTCGCCCGCCACCTCCTCCAGGTGACCCACTGACCCACGCCGGATCCCGATTTCTTCGAGCCTGCCGTCTGCAACCGGTCGACGCCACGCCCGTCTGGTTCATGCGTCAGGCCGGACGGTACATGAGCGAATATCGCGCGCTCCGCGAGCGCTATTCACTGCTCGACCTCTGCCGTACGCCCGATCTCGCCACGGAAGTCACGCTCCAGCCGGTCCGCCGAATCGACGTGGACGCCGCGATCCTCTTTTCCGATCTGCTGTTGCCGCTCGAGCCCATGGGCATCCACTTCGACTTCGTCAAGGGCGAAGGACCGGCGATCGAGAATCCGATCCGGGGCGAGGAGGACATCAACCGCGTCCGGCGCTTCGAGCCGCGCGAAGCGCTCTCGCACGTGCTGGACGCCATCCGCCAGGTACAGCGCGAGCTTGCGGGGCGGGTACCGCTGATTGGCTTCGCCGGAGCGCCGTTCACGCTGGCGTCTTACGCGATCGAAGGCGGCCATTCGAGCAACTTCGCGCGCACCAAGGCGTTGATGTACGGCGTGCCGGCGGCCTGGCACCGCTTCTGCGAGCTGCTGGCCGACGTGGTCGCCGATTATCTCATCGCCCAGATCGAAGCCGGCGTGAATGCGGTTCAGTTGTTCGATTCGTGGGTCGGCGCGCTGAACGCGCGCGACTATCGGGAGTTCATCCTGCCGCACACGCGCCGCATCTTCGAACGGCTTGCCGCTTTCGACGTGCCGACGATTCATTTCGGCGTAGGCACGGGCGCGATTCTCGCCGAACTGCGCGAGGCAGGCGGTGACGTGATCGGCGCCGACTGGCGCATGCCGCTCGACGACGCGTGGGAGCGCATCGGCTTCGATCGGGCGATTCAGGGCAACCTCGACCCCACGCTGCTGCTCGGCCCGATCGATCGCGCCCTCGCGGCGGCCGACGATGTGCTGGCGCGCGCCGGCGGCCGACCCGGGCACATCTTCAATCTCGGTCACGGCATCCTGCCCAGCACGCCGGTGGAGCACGTCCAGGCGCTCGCAAGATACGTGCATCGAAAGACTAGACGATAAGGGTGCTTCGGTGCGTGGGGTGCCTTTGTGCTGGGGGGCTTCGGCGCACCCACGCACCTGCGCACCTACGCCCCCTCGCACCTGCGCAGCTTCATGATGACGGGCGTTCTGTTGATGGCGCACGGCACGCCTTCGTCGATGGAGGAGATGCCTGAGTATCTGCGCCTCGTGCGCGGCGGACGGCCGCCTCCCCTGAGCTCGTGGCCGAGATGCCCCATAACTACGAGGCGATCGGCGGGCGCTCGCCGCTGACGGATCTGACGATAGCGCAAGGCGACGCGCTCGCCGCCGGCTCGGCGACGGGGTTCCGGTCGCCGTCGGCATGCGCAACTGGACACCCTTCATCAAGGACGCCGTCGCCGGGCTCGGCGCCCGGGGGTGACGCGCATCATCGGCATTCCGCTCGCGCCGCAGTTCTCGACGCTGAGCGTGTCAGAAGTACTTCGATGCCGCCGCGCAGGTGTTGCCTGCCGGCATCAGCCTCGACGCGGTTCGATTCCTTTCACGCCCACCCGTTGCTTCTGGACGCGTTCGCCGAGCGCGTTCGCGACGCGGAGCCTGCCGCCGACGAGGACATCGTGTTCACGGCGCACAGCCTGCCGGCACGGGTTATTGAGGCAGGCGACCCATATCCGAACGAGGTCGCGGCCACAGCCGCCGGCGTCGCCGCGCGAGCGGGCATCGCTGGCTACCACGTCGCCTATCAGAGCGCCGGCCGCACGCCCGAGCCGTGGATCGGCCCGGATCTGTGCGCGCTCATCGGCGAAGAGACGGCGCGGGGCGTCAGGCGGTTCCTCGTCGTTCCGATCGGCTTCGTCTGCGACCACACCGAGATCCTGTTCGACATCGACGTCCAGGCGAAAGCAGCGGCGCAGGCCTCGGGCGCGACCCTGCGCCGCACGGAATCGCTGAACACGTAGCCGACATTCATTGCCGATGCTCGAGGATCTCGTCAGACAGAGGCTATGATTCCTGGACGGGATCAATCGGTGAGTTGGTGAGTTAGTGAATTGATGATTTGAGGCGTAGCTAATTCACGAATTCACCAAGTCACTGCGTCGCTGATTGTAAATGCGCACCCCTGAAGTCATCATCGTCGGCGGCGGCATCGCCGGCCTCGCGACCGCCTACGAGCTTCATCGGCTCGGCGTGCCGTTTCTCCTGCTGGAGAGCTCCTCGCGCGCCGGCGGCGTGATCCTGAGCGAGCAGATCGACGGCTACACCATCGACGGCGGGCCCGGACGCGCTCCTGATTCAGAAACCCGACGCGCATCAGGCTGTGCGAGGAGCTCGGCCTCGGCCGATCGGCTGGTGCCGACCAAGCCGCCGCGCGTCGCCTTCATTCAGCGCGGCGGGAAGCTTCATGCGCTGCCGGCCGCGTCGGTGCTCGGCATCCCGACGCGGGTCGGCCCCTTCATCCGCACGCGCCTGTTCTCGTGGCCGGGCAAAGCTGCGCATGGGCGCCGAGCTGTTCGTGCCCGCACGCCGCGATGAGGCCGACGAATCGATTGGCGCGTTCATGACGCGGCGCTTCGGCGCCGAGGCCACGAACTACCTGGCCGAGCCGCTGCTCGCCGGCATTCATGCGGGCGACGTCGACCGGCTTTCCGTGCGGGCGCTCTTCCCGCGATTCGTCGAGGCAGAGCGTGCCCACGGCAGCCTGCTGCGCGCATTCCGCCTGCAGGCCGCCCGAGATGCGCCGGCGGCGGGGAAAGCCGGTCGATGGACGGAGCAAGGCGCGTTCCGCTCGCTGCCCGGCGGCCTGAGCGAGATGATCCGCGCGCTCGTCGCCGCACTGCCCGCCGCGTCCTTCGGCTGAACTCGCCGGTCGCACGCATCCTTGCCCACCCATCGCCGGGCGCACGTCACCGGTCGGACTCGACACCCTTCCGGCTGCAGATCGTCGTCAGGCGAAACCTTCACGCGCACGCCGCTCGTCCTGGCGACGCCGGCGTACGTCGCCGGGCGTCTCTTGCGGGAAGTTGACGACGAGCTCGCGCGCTTGTGCGAGGGGGTTTCGTACGCCTCGAGCGCGACGATCGCGCTCGCGTTTCCGCCGCGCCGCCATTCGCGCATCCGCTGAACGGATCCGGCTTCGTGGTGCCGAGCAGCGAAGGGACGCGGAATCCTCGCCGCCTCATGGATGTCGTCGAAGTGGCCGAACCGGGCGCCGGAGGATCGCGTTCTGCTGCGCACGTTCGTCGGCGGCGCGCGCGACCCGAACGCGCTCGAGCAATCCGACGCGGCAGCTCGTATCGTTGTCGCGCAGGGCGCTCGGCTCGCTCCTGGGCATCCGGGCGAGCCGCTGCTGACGCGCGTGTACCGTTGGGAGCGCCAACGCGCAGCACGAGGTCGGCCACCTGGCGCGGATGGCCGCGATCGACCGCGCGCTGGCGCCGACCATCCAGGACTGTTCGTCACCGGCAGCGGCTTCCGCGGCATCGGGATCCCCGACTGCGTCGCCGACGGGCGTGCCACCGCCGGGCAGGTGGCCGCATGGCTGGCGACCTGCAGCGACAGTCTCGGTCCGCCGGTCTCTCTAGCCTGACTGAGGTTGCGCCGTAGATGACGACCATGCTGACCCGCCTTGCGATGATCATCTTTTGCGGGTGGACACCCCTGGCGCTTCCGATTCTGGTCCATTCCAGGCGGCCCGTCCCGGCTGAGCAGGGGCTGCGGTCCGCGAGCGCTCGTTCTTCCGAGGCACACGATTCGCCCTCTGGTCCTGGTGCGCTCCAGGATTCGCGGTCGCCGGCCGCACTCCCTCCCGAGCTCATCAGGCTCCTTCAACAGATCAAGGCGGCGGATCACGAGCTGCTCGCCGTTTCCGAAGAGGACGGCCGCTTCCTGCGCCTCATGGTCGGCATCGAGCGGCGCGACCCGCGCGCTCGAGATCGGCGGCGCGAGCGGGTACAGCGCGATCTGGATCGGCCTGGGCCTGCGGGAGACCGGCGGGCGGCTGACGACGATCGAGTTCGACCCGGCGCGCGCGCGCTCGCGGCCGACAACGTCCGGCGGGCCGGCCTCTCCGACATCGTCACGGTCGTGCCCGGCGACGCGTTCAAGGAGATCCCGAAGCTCGACGGCGACTTCGATTTCGTGTTCGTCGACGCCTGGAAGCGCGACTACAAGCGCTTCTTCGATCTGGTCTTCCCCCGGCTCCGTCCGCGCGGGCTGTTCCTGGCGCACAACGTCGTCAACAAGACAGAGCGAGATGCGCGACTTCCTCGCGGCGATTCGCGACACATCCCGGCGTGATGACCACGATCGTGTCCCCGTCGGGCGAAGGGATGTCGGTCACCTTCAAGTTGGAAGGCAGCAGGTAGAAGGAAATGAAGCCCGTCCACATCATCGGCGTCCCGCTGGACCTCGGCGGCGGCCGCCGCGGCGTCGACATGGGACCGTCCGCGTTGCGCATCGCCGGGCTCGGCGAGCAGCTCGCCGCGCTCGGCTACACACGGTCGTCGACAAGGGCGATCTGCCGACGCCGATCCCGGAAACGACACGGAAGACCGCGACGAGCGCAAGAAATACATCCGCGACATCGCCAAGGTCTGCCAGAAGCTGTACCAGACGGCGCTCGCGTCGCTCGACGAGGGCGCGATGCCGATCGTGCTCGGCGGCGACCACAGCCTCGCCGCCGGATCGGTTGCGCGCCGCGGCGGAATGGGCGCAGCGCAGACGAGCGCCCGCCGATCGGCCTGCTGTGGATCGACGCGCACGGCGACATGAACACGCCGGCGACCACGCTGAGCGGCAACGTGCACGGCATGCCGCTGGCGGCGCTGCTCGGCCAGGAGCCGGCGGAGCTCGCGCGGATCGGGGCGGCCGCGCCGAAGGTGCTGCCCGCCCACACCGTGCTTGTCGGCGTCCGCAACCTCGACGAGCGCGAAAAGATCGCGGTCCGCGATTCGGGCGTGCACGTCTTCACGATGAAGGACATCGACCGCCAGGGGATCGCGTCGATCGCCGAGCAGGCGGTCGACGCTCGCCGGCAGCGGCACCGCCGGCATCCACGTCTCGTTCGACATGGACGTCTGCGATCCGTCGATCGCGCCGGGCGTCGGCACGCCGGTCAAGGGCGGGCTCGACTACCGCGAAGCGCACATGGTGATGGAGATCGTCGCGGATTCGGCCGGCTGCTCACCTCGCTCGACCTGGTCGAGGTGAACCCGACGCTCGACGTCCGGAACGCGACCGCGCAGCTCGGCACGGAGCTGGCGCTGTCGGCGCTAGGGATGAAGATTCTGTGAGTCGGACTCGGACGAGCATCTCTTCGAGCGTTTCCACGAGCAGCACCAGCGAGTACGGCTTCTCGATCAGCCGCGTCCGCGGCCGCAGCCGCTCGAGCTCGGCCGACTCCGACGGCACGCCCGAGAAGATGATGACCGGCACGTCGGCGGGCGTCGGCGCCACGACGTCGCGGCCCGAGCCGCGCCTCAACCGGAGATCGACGACGGCGGCCACGGGCCGATGTGCTGCGCAGCTGCTCGAGCCCCTCGTCGGATGTCTCGGCGGTGACGACGGCGAAGCCGTGCATCTCGAGAAACTTCACCAGCGGCCGGCGCACCGAGACGTCGTCTTCGACGACGAGCACGAGGCGAGCGGTATCCTTGGTCATGGCGGCTTGAAGAGTATACTGAATTTGATTACCTGGTCATGTCGTCATCCGGTCATTTTGGTGATCAGATCGCCAGATCATCACGACCAAGAACCAGATAGTCAGAATACCCACATGACCAGATTGACATGACCCGGTAGCTCAGTGGTAGAGCATCTGACTTTTAATCAGAGGGCCGCGGGTTCGATCCCCGCCCGGGTCACCAGTTTTCGCCTCACTCATTGACATAACGTCGACATATTGTCTTGGTGTCACGATTTGGTTGACAAAGGGCATGTTGTGATTTGGTTTTTCCGCAAGCGAACTTCGGCCAACTGCGTTGGTCGAGACAAGCGCACGGACTCTTACTTTGACTAGGGAGTCCGCAAGCGCGAGCGGTCGGACGCCCCCATATAGCAGGGGATTCGTCGGATCTCTCGCACTTGCGGGCTCCTTTTTTTTGAGGCTTTTATGCTGAGGAAATTCAACATCGACGCACTGGGCGGTTTCCAATTTCAGATCCGCGTGGCTCACGCGCTGGGCGCCCGGCTCGAGGCCGTCGCCCGTCGCGAGAATAACCGCTTGAGCGCGGTGACCCGGCGGTTGCTCACGCAGGCGCTCGACGCGCTCGATGCCGAGGAACGGCAAAGCGCCCGGTCGGTCACACCGAAGGAGACCGTGTGATGCCGACAGACTCACCGTGGAAAACGTTGGCGGAGGCGGGCGCGCGCGTAAACCGCGGGAAACGGTTTCTGGGAGATGTCCCAGTAGCTGTTGAAATTTGAAAGCGGCGGCTCCTCACTGCTCGTGATACACGAGTGGTGACTAAGCCCGAGGCCGAGGCCTCACAGAAGGAGCCGCCATGACCACGAAGTCTCGCATAGCCCCATCCGTTCCCCAAGCCGAATCACCGCTGCGCTATCTGCCACTCGTCGATCTGCTCGTCGACACGAAGACGGAGCTGTTGGAATTGGCGCTGCGATCCGGGCTCAAAGTATTCACGACCATGTTGGCAGAGGACCGCACGGCCCTCTGCGGGCCGCGGTACGGCACGAGCCTGATCGCCCGGCGAGCCGGGCCGGCACCACGCAGAGCGACGTGGTCTTGGGGGGGCGGAAGGTCATCCTCCAGCGGCCACGCGTGCGGACCGCCGCCGGCGAGGTCGCGCTGCCGACGTTTCAGACGATGGCGGCCCCCGATCCGCTCGATCGCCGGGTCGTCGAGCAGATGCTCGTGGGCGTGGCCACACGTCAATACGCGCGGAGCTTGGCGCCGCTCGGCCCAGCGATGAAGAGCCGGGGCACGAGCAAGAGCGCCGTCAGTCGCCGCTTCGTCGCACGCACGACCGCGCAGCTCGCCGCCTGGCAAAGCGTCCCGCTCGACGCCCTCGACCTCGTCGCGTGGCTGATCGACGGGGTCCACGTCGGCGATCACTGCCTCATCGTCGCGCTGGGGATCGCGGCGGACGGCCAGAAACACGCCCTGGGCCTGTGGGATGGCTCGACGGAGAACGCGACCGTCTGCCAGGGCCTGCTCGCCAATCTCCAGAGTCGCGGCCTGCGCACCGATCGCAGCCTGCTCGTGATCCTCGATGGCTCGAAGGCGCTGCGCAAGGCGGTGCGCGCGACCTTCGGGGACGCCGCCCTCGTCCAGCGGTGTCAAGTCCACAAGACCCGCAACATCCTCGAGTATCTGAACGATCGCCAGCGGCCGTGGGCGCAAGCGATCCTTCGACGCGCCTCCCAGAGCGCCGACGTGAAGACGGCCCAACGGCTGTTACTGGATCTCGCGCGGCGCCTGGAAACGGAGTATCCCAGCGCGGCCGAGAGCGTGCGCGAAGGACTCGACGAGACGCTCACCGTCCTCACACTGAACCTGTCAGCTCGCTTGCGGCGATCCCTGGCGACCACCAACGCCGCGGAGCGTCTCCTCAGCCGCACGCGTCACGTGACGCGCAACGTCAAGCGCTGGCGCGGAGGGCAGATGATGCTCCGCTGGGTCGCCGCCGGTGTCCTCGAAGCCGTCAAAGGCTTCCGTCGACTGAAAGGGTATGCTGACATGCCGACGCTCGTCGCTGCGCTCCGTGCACGAGACCGCCAGCTCGGTCTCAGCGTCACCCAGGAGGAACGACAGATCGCGTAGTCGTCAACCGAGCCGCCGCCGGTGAATTTCAACAGCCGGAGGGACATCCCCAGACGCGGCACAGTGTAGGCCATGATCGCGCTCGGTCATGACGAGGAGGGGTCGAACGAATCCGACGAACGGAATGAAGAAACTGGCCGCGGCGCGATTCGGCCCGAGGCGTCTCGGCGAATCCTGAACACTCCCATGGCCCCGACGGCGGCGTCACAGACCGCACACGGCGCCGAATAAAAGTTGGTACGCATCTATTACACGCCGCCTTTTTCGAGATGCTTCCGCTCGGCGTTGGCCCATGCAATCGCCAGCTCGCGCGGTGTCCGTGTCCGGTCTAGTCGTGGGTCGAACCCGCGACTGTAGAAAAATTCCTCGTTCTTCCAGAGCTGCGCCTCGACCCCGTAGGTCTCACCGTGGTCGCGCAGCTCACATAGATACCGATCGTGCCCACGTAGGAACTCGAACAACCGCTCACCGCGCTGCGGTTGCCGCGACGGCGCTGGCGGTCGGTTGGGTTTGTCGAAATCGTCGGCCATCGTGCGTCGCCTTTCGAGCGTGCTGCTAAGACACGGTGTAGGCGATGGCGCCTAATGCGACCAGGGCGGCGAACTCGCCGATGGCCCACTGCTCGTACCAGGGCTCTTTGTCCGTGAACGCCCAGCGGGATAACCCAATTCAGCCACAGGTCAAACCGAGCCCCCACAGAAACTCGTCCCCTAACAGCTGGCGTATCAGCTCTGCGAAGGGCGTCGTGTTCGCGTGCCAGTTCATCAGGAAAGGCGCGATAGACACCCCGCGATCGCGACGCAGAAGAACAGGCGCCGGAAGAAGACGCCGACCGCGTGCGGGGTGAAGGCATCTCTGACAGCGCGCCAGTACCGAGTCACTGCGCGCCGCCAGTAAGCAGTCATCGCGCGCCCGCTCCCGCACCGATCAAGGGCTTTCGGTTCCATCGGTGGCAACGGGGGTTTGGAAGAATCAAGCGGCGATGCGGGAATCGATGTCGTACCCGCACGTCCGAACCACAACACATAGAGGATCCGCGTGACTGCGGCGATACCGGCTCCGAGTAGCACACGGGCACGCGGCGCTCGCTGCCCTTCGGCGCGTCCCTGCCCAGCCCTGCTCTCTTCAGCCTGTCTGCCGCCGCCCATCGACCCGAGCTGGTTCTCCGCCTCCTGTGCGAGGCCCACACAGACGATCTCTTCCGGATTCAGGCCGACGGCCGCCGCGTAAGCTCGAAGGAGGCCGCGCGTGTAAAAGTCTCCCGAGACCGTCAATGTTTCGTTGTTCTCAAGTGCCTTGAGGAGCGGCACCCGGAACTTGGTGATCTGCGAAAGATCGAAAAGGGAGAGATTACGCTTTTCGCGTGCCCGTCGTAGTTGCGCGCCGACGTCCATGATGTTCCCGCTGAGCTTCCGCGTGACTCCGCAAACGGCCCGAATCGGAGGCTTTCTGGAGAGAGCCCCCTCCCTGCTCATCTCCGGGCTTTGATTCGGAACCTCCTCGCAGCGGCGCATCAATGTCGGACGAAGACTCGCACCGCTTGACGCGGACCGCTGTCCACATTGTTCCATGTCGGTGTATGTCTTACAAGACCGTCTTGGCGTTTCATCGCGATGATCGAACGCTTGATCGCCAAACTTGGGGCGCGCGTCGTGCCCGCTGCTGGTGAAGGCACCAAGAACGAGGAGCCCTCGCACATGCTGATGCGGTGAGGCTGACCGACCGGGCAAGTACGTACCGATGACGGCGCAGCACTTCGCGCTGTTGACCGACGTATGTGCGTCGAGCACGACGCGGAGCGGATTCAACTGCTGTACGCGGGACGAGCTCGGGCCGCGGCAGCCCGGAAGACCCTCACCACGGCCTGAGCCTCTGGCGTCAGACGCCTGCGCTAACCACCGGCACCACCTCCGGTACTTCGCTCGATAAACGTCACGGCTGCCGGCCATTAGGCCATCCGGCCCAGGGCTGCCACGGAGGCGATGCTCGCCGTGCAGATGATCGGCGCCCAGCGCGCCGCGATGACGTTTCTCGAGCGTGCGACCTTACCGGGTCAGACTTCCGATGGAATCGACGCGAACGTGCTCCGCGCCACGCGCCTGATGCGGCTGTTCAACGAGCAGGTCGAGACGATGGCGAAGCTGAAGGGCAAGGGCGGGCAGCAGCGCGTCGTCGTCGAGCACGTCACGGTCGCGGCCGGCGGCCAGGCCATTGTCGGGAGTGTGACCCGGGGGAGTGGGGGGGCATATGGCGACGAACGAGGATGAACCCCATGCACGGCGAGGGGGACGGCTCAGAAACGGCAACCCCTCCGGCGACAGGGCGAGCGGGCCGCAGTGTGGAGCGCACACGAGACGGCAGGCGGCGTGTCGGAATCCCGCGATGCGGAACGGGCGCTGTCGAATGCACGGCGGCAAGAGCACGGGTCCGAGAACGCCGGCCGGGCTCGAGGCGAGTCGGCGCGCGCGGTTGACGCACGGCAGGTATTCGCGGGACACGAACCAACTCCTGGCCGAGAATCGCCGCCGATGGCGGGAGCTCTGCGCGTTGCTCGATGGCGTCTAGTTCGTGTGTTGCTAGAGCCGCCACGTCCCGGACAGCTACCGGAGGGCGGCCGCTGGCAGCACGAGAATTGTGGTTTCAGCGTCCTCGACGATGCACATTAATTCTACCGGGTCACAGATTATGGCCTCCGCTGTGATCTCTGCCTTCCCCGGTCTAAAGTCGGCTCCGCCGAGTTCTCCCGCATCTGAGCGCAAAAACACCGACCAAGTCCCCGCGGGGCAGGAGATACCTGCATCCAACGAAACGGTCCCGATTTCCTCGCCCTGCACGCGCTGATGGATACCGACGATGACTTGGGCATCGCCTTCGCAGGAGACGGTGCCGGTCACCACGACGAACGGCTCGAGAATCGATAGGTACGCAACTGGGTCGATTGTCAGCGTGGGAGATTGCGCCGACGCAGGCGGCACAACAAGAAGTAGCGTTCCCAACGTCCACTCCCCGACCCGGAGCCGTCTTGACATGGTCATTGACTTTCCTTCCTTGCGAAACGGTGCGCGGGCACATCAATGTGGGGCGACGGCCAGCACCCAGACTTGACTATTCCAACCTTCGCTGGCCGTAACGGGGCTCCGGGTGCCGCGAAGTCGCCAAGGCCCATTTGGTTGAGAACACCGATGACGTTGACAGCTAGGCCGTCGCCATCATAAGCCCATTCATCCGCCGCGACCTCGCTTGAAAGTTCATCAGGTCATCGTTTAGAACATTCGCCCAGCAGGCAGGTGAGACAATGGAGACGGAGGCTCAATGCTCACGCCCAAGCAAACCCGGTTTGTGGCGGAATACGTGATCGACCTGAACGCGACGCAGGCGGCGATTCGCTGCGGCTACCGCCCGAAATGCGCCGCCGTGCAGGGCTCGCGGCTGTTAAGAAATGCTAAGGTCCGCGCGGCCGTCCAGCAACGCACCAAGCAGCAACTCGCGGGCCTCGATTTGACGAGCGTGACCGTGTTAGAGGCGATGCGCCGGCAAGTGGTCGGGGACATCCGCACCCTGTTCGATGCCGACGGGAACCTGATTCCGATCACCCAGCTCCGGCCCGCGGACGCGGCCTTGATTGCCGGGTTTGAGGTGGTGATCAGGAACGCCGCAGCGGGCGATGGGCACACGGAGACCGTCGTCAAGGTCAGGCTGACGGACCGGGCCAAGTATGTGCAGATGGCGGCGCAGCACTTCGCGCTGTTGACCGACGTCGTGCGCGTTGATCACGACGCGGAGCGGATTCAACTACTGTTCGCGGGGCGAGCTCGGGCCGCGGCGACCCGAAAGGCCCTCACCACGGCCTGAGAGTCTGGCGTCAGACGCCTGCGCTAACCACCGGAACCCACCTACGTTCACATCGCTCGATAAACGTCAGGGGTTGGCCGCCATTAAGTCATCGGCCCCGTCTGAGTGGCCGTATCGCCCGCAGGAGAAGACAGCGTCGAGAATATGGTCGGCTGGGTGAAAAACTCTTTCCCTCAAACAGCGACGGTTTCTCAATCGCGCCGATCTCTTGACCTTGTTGAGGTATCATGGCATCCGTCGATATGGGTTCAGTGTAACTTTCGGGGAGAACGGCGGCTTCAACCCACATGGGAAGCACCTCGAATAGGTGTCGCATGATCGTTCTGGAACTGTCCTCAAACAGCTCAGGCTTTCCGTACGTCTCGCTGTTGCTCTCTTCGCCGACGAGGTCACTTACTCCACGCAGTATCACTACGCGCTTCTCGTTTCGTGACGCGACTCTGGCGATGGCTCCTGACTCCCAATCAACGGCGATCGCCTTGTAAAGGCGCCGAAGCAGGGGAATGTCGGCAGGCGCCAGGTCCCTATCCGCAGACACGAGAATGGAGCGCCGCGCCGGCGAAGGTAGCGACCGGGATCCCAACCAGTCCAAATCGATCGTGGTTGAGTAGCTACGAATCGCCTCCGTCGAGTCACCCATTCGCTCCGTGATGTCATAGACCACGGTGCGCTCAGCGAGTACCGTCTCGAATCTTTCGATCTGACCCAGGATGCCGCCGCAGGTACCGAGATTGACGACGACGGACGGATGCCATCGGCTGATCCCGTATTGGGCAGATCCAGCTGCATCGATCTTGCCCCACCCGCCTCGCATCACGACTCCTCGCGACGCGCCGCTGTCATGGTAGAAGAACTCCCCGTACGGTGTTCGCTCCATCGCGGAGCCCGAGAACAGCTCAGCGACGGCTCGCCATTCGGCGTCCGCCGACACAATCACCACGAACTGGAGGGAATCATAAGAATCATGAGCCTCGGAGAGGTCGTTCGGAGTCGGCATCATTGCGACGTGATTCTGCCATGTCCGGCTGCGTCGCCCCAAAACTCGTGAGAGAGTTCGCGTTAGTAATGGGTAACGCCGCAGGTAAGAACTACGCTGACCGAGTTCAGGGCGAGCATCCGTGTGGACGATGTAGGTACCGGTCGTCTCCGTGCAGCGCCGGGCTGCTCGGCGACTCGTCGCCGGCCCGACGATGGGACAATCCCCCTCGCCGCGCTCGCCGCTTTCGCTCCGGTTTGCTCCGTGATTCGAGCGGTCTAGTAGTCACTGGCGGCGCGGGACAAACATCTGTTTGTCCCATCACTGATGACCTGCCCTGTCACGCCGCTCAGTGTCTTATGACCGACGACGCTTCTCCTCTCCCACCGACCGCCCCCATCACCCCGACCGTCAAAGGCCAGGGGAACCGCATCGCGATTCCTTTGGCGAGAGGTGGCCGCGTTGCGATCCGCGCATTGAAGAGGGGGCCGAGTTTAAGCCCCAGGAGAAATTGTGAACTGGCCAACAAAGGGTTCTCAAATAGTCAGCGGTTCAAGACGCCGGCGCTCGCCATCTAGTGGACCGAGGAAGATCGGAAGATAGCCCTCGAGCGTGACCTCTCAGAGCTCCCAACGCATTGGCGGCCTCGGCCGATGGGAATGGGACGCCGCCAACACTCCGCGCCTCCCCCTGTGGCCCGCCGAGTGGATGCTCGACCGCACGATCCGCGCGGTCCCTCATTTCGAGCTTCCACCTGGCCCCGTAGTGCTCACCGCCGCCGAGCCCAAAGCGTGGCGCCCGCCGGCAGGGCCTCAACCAAGCACGAGCCGCCAATAAACTCGGCGTGAGCCGGATCACGATTATCAAACCAGGGGCTGAAGCCCGCGCCGAGGAGCCGTTATCGTCGGGACTCGCAGCGAGAACGCGCTCGGCCGGGGATAGCTCATGTGTCAAAATGCCGTTTACCTCGCGGCGGGCCTCTGGACCCGAAATTGAACCCAAATGTTCGGCGGTTGAGCGGAAGGAAGTTCCACTCACGGACCTCCACCGCAAGCGCCCTTTCGCTAGTCCCAAGACTATGTCTTCATACGCGAGGAGAAGAGCAAATGAAACGAGCAGTGTTCGCCATGATTGCGTCGCTCCTTGTTGTTGGCTGCGAGGATGACAGCCCCACCCAACCGTCGCTGCTCCAGGTGGGTGGCTTGTGGACCGGGAGTGTAAGGCTCACGAGCGTGACCGGTGGTGAATGCGTCGGCCCGACATTGGCACCCCGCATTGGCATCACGCAGGTCTACACGTTGGTGATCACTCAGAACGGCGGCGACCTAACGGCAACAGCAACTGAAACAGGCACGGGGATCAACACCAACTATTCCGGCACGGCCGGCACCAACATCGTCACACCAACACCACATCCCCTAATATCATTCTCGGTTTTCCGTGTTCCGACGGCCAGCGGAGGGACGTTTACCGAACCGTCAGCACGATCGATGCATCCGTCAGCGGCAATAGCGGGAACGGCACGGCAGCGGAAACCTACAATGTATTCATACCCGCGACACCAATAGCCGTCGGGATCCTGATCACAACCAGCACGTTTACGATGACCCGATAGCGATTCAGGCAGTTTGAGTTCCCCGGTTCGTTGTCATGCAACCGCTCATAGACATGTCGCGATAGCCGGTCGGCGTCAAGGATGACAGCAGAGGACGGTCACTCTTTCACCTGAAAAGGATCGTGGTTCATCGGGTCGGTCCTATGGCCGATAATCGCATTCTTCGTTCTGTCTTCGTTTGGTTGCGTTGCGGGGTTGAACAGTACGCGGCGCTCTTATGACCGACGACGCCTTCTACCGTCCAAACCGCCGTGCGTTTCGCCATACCTCATAGTCGCATGGATAGTATTTGACGTCAATAACTATTTGTTGTACAATACTGGTATGAAAGCCTCGAAACCTGCCAAGCACGCGGGTGGGCGTCCTCGCACCGGCCCGAGCGGCGAACGGGTCAGCGACTATCCGGCGCTCACGGTGCGGATTCCGCTGGCGACGAAACAGAAGCTCGCCAGCCTTTCCGCCTTGCGGCGGATTCCGCTCTGGCGTCTGGTGGATGACGCCATTACGGCGTACTTCGAGGGACTGCCCGATGAGGAGCGCCGGCTATTGACACAGTTCGTCAGCCGGATGGCGGCGCCGTGACCGTTCTCCGCGATGGTGACCTCTTCGCCCAGCCGGTGGCTCGTGGTTACGGCAGACGGCCGAGGCGTTCACGATAAGCTGCGCGGCAAATCTTGAGAAAGGCGGTTCGTAGATGCCACGCCAGAGCGACACCGGCAACGTGAAAACACTCTGCGGCTGCGGGCGGGCTCAATGGTCTTCCTGCGCGCATCCATGGTACGTGGATTACAAGGCGGCGAAGGATCATCCGACGCGGCCGAACGATCGCTATCGGAAAAACCTCGACGTCGCATCGGGCCGCCATGCGACGAATCTACGCGAGGCGCAGGACGAAGCGCGGCGGGCGATTACGGCGTGGCTCGATGGCCGCAACCCGAGTCACCAGTCTCCGCTCTCATTTCTCGCCGAGGCTGTCCGCCGTAGTCCAACAATACGGCTCACCAGCTCCCATTTGCTATTCCACGTTGGCCGCATCTCGATCCACATAGTCAGTTCCACAGCACCGGTAGCAACTCTCAACGACAGATCTTCGAACACGATATTCCGGTCGGCGAGAAGATGGACACGGGACGCTGCGAAGAGTCTGTTCAGCGAAAGCTGGTACGCACGACCTCTGGAAAGGCACGGGGCGCTCTGGAACGGGGTCTCACTCGAAGGTGGGGACACGAGGCGCTGACGCGCCTCGTGTCGGCCCTGGAACTGACTGTTAGAAGGTGAACGCTGCCGCGAACTGGGCAATCCGAGGCAGCAAGGTCGCCTGGACAACGGACAACTGCAGCCCTCCGACAAAGGGCACACCCGTTTTCAGGTATTCCGGGCCTGAACGGAGCACCCTCTGGAGCGCGGTGTTGGCGTTGAACGCATTGAAGACGTCCATGCGCAGCTCCAGAGAGCGTCCTCCGCTGAGACCGAGCCGTTTCCCAACACGCAGGTCCACCACGTGAGTATTGGGAAGTTTGATGCTGCCGACCGGCTCCACGTTCAGCACGATCGATCGAATCGCCTGGCCTCCCGTGAAGAGTACCTGTCGGGCCTGCGGCGTCCCGCTCCGGACCTCGTAGTTTGCCGCGGCGGAGATATCGAGCGGGAAGGTATACGCGCCCGACAGCTTGCCCGTCCACTCCCAGGTGTTGTTGGACGCGAAGATCTCCGCGTTGGGATTCATGGCGCACCGGGCCGCTTGTCCGTTCGGCCCCCTGCTGTTGTTGCACGAGTACGGGATGTTGAGCTTCGTGGCCGAGTAGGCGGCAAAGAGCTGCCAGCCCTGGGCAAGCCGTCGGATCCCGGCCACTTCGATGGTCTTGAAATCCTGATCAGCACTGGGATCGTTGACCAGCATCGTGCCCGCGAACTGGCGGCCACGTAACGCGGCGGGGTAGTCGTAGTAGGTGACCGTCGTGCCCGGATCGTCGCCGTTGCCAACGAGGCCGTCGGGCCCGGGATCCGGATTCGTGATCGGAATGGTGTACACCCCGGGTGGCCGCTGGGTTTCGATGAGGCGGGTCTGGTTGGTGTTCCGTGAATAGATCCCGGTCGCCCTGACGGCCCAATTCGCCATCAGCTCCCGCTCGAACGAGGCCGAAAACTCGTCGGTCAAGCCCTGCTTCTCGTCCGGGTTGGGCACGGCGTCGGTCGAGCCCGACAGCCCCTGAAAGTCCGGCCCGTTCGGATTGAGGTTCACTTCCCCATCGTCGTAACTGCGGTTGCCGTTGCGATCGCGCCAGGTCCAGTTCGTCGTCTGGGCGTTGTTGCGGTTGACCAGCATCAGATCTTCCCGGAGATCCGCGCGCATGCGAACGAAGCGCCCCCAGCCGCCCTTGATCACGGTTCGGCCGTTCCCGAACAGGTCGTAAGCGGCATGCAGACGCGGTGCGATTGAGTCCCAGACATTCATCTGGACCTCCTCCCAGCACTGCGCCACGGCAAAATCCCCGGCTTCGCGGCATTGGGCCGGCGCGTACGCGTTGTCGTGGGCGTAGCGCACGCCAAGGTTGAGCGTCAGCCGCCGGGCGATCGTCCAGGAGTCCTGCAGATACAGGCCGAGATATCGCGCGTCGTTCATGGGCGTGACCGGAGTGTTGTAGGTGGCGATTTGGAACGGCGCCCCGTTATTGAACTGCAGCTGGTAGTTCTCGCCCAGACGCGAGAGCGTCCGCTCGCTCCGCCAGGAAAACAGGTGGTCGAATCCGCCCTTGAATTCATGGTTGCCCGCCAGTAGATCCGACTTGTACCAGCTCACGACCGCCTTGGTGTGATGACGGAATTCATAGTTCCTCTTCCCATCGTTGACATGGTCACCCGTGATATACAACGTGGCGATGTCGGTGGTCGCGATCTTTCCCGGGTTAGGTGAGTCGTAGATTGCGGAGTAGTCGAAGAAACCGTGCTGCACCGAGGTGACGAGCGAACTGCCGCGCACTCCCTGCCATTCGACCTTCCCGACGTCGACGGGGTTGTAGGCCTTGATCCGCGATTCCGCCGGAACGAATCGACTCGCGTCCCGTACCTGGGTGTCCTGGGCCTTGTGATAGAAACCCAAGATTCGATTGGCGGGCGTCACCTGATACGAGATTTTCTCCACGTGATAGTACATGTCCGTGGTGAGGACGATCGGGTTCCCTGCCTCATCGACGGCGTCCAGAACCTCCCGGTCGTACGACTTCAGGCTGGCAGCACCGAAAAACCAGAGCTTGTTCCGGATGATTCTTCCGCCGATGCCGCCGCTGAGGTCGATCTGATGGTGAAGCTTGGCCGTCCCTCTTATGCCCTGGCTCCGCAGTTCGTCGTCGACGTTGTTGGCCTCAAACGTGCTGTTCGTCCCATAAAACGTCGCGTCGCCATGAAACTCGTTGCCGCCGGATTTGATCACCGAATCCACCAGCATGCCGCGCCTGGGCATCTCCGCGTTGCTTCCCACGCTCTGAACGCGCGTCCCGTCAATGGAGTTGAAGTCGAAATGGGCGCCGCCGGTCGTGCCGAGCACCCCCTCGATCATGTGCCACTGTTCATCCTGCTGTCCGTAGATCCTCCACACGACGCCGTCGCTCAGACCGGACATGCCGACTTCAAGATTGGTGCGCGCGCCGGGCACCTGGCCCAGGAACGCCTTGAGCCCATCCCGCGTGGTGGGAAGGACATCAAGCTGCTCTTGCGTCAACTCGGTGCGAGTGGCTGTCGACGTCGTGTCCACGAGCGGTGAGGCTCCGGAGACCGTAATGGTTTCCGACACGGCCCCCAGGCTCATCACCTGGTCGACTCGTGCCACGAACCCCACCGTCAACCGCACGCCCTCCCGCCGGAGATTCTGAAATCCGGTCAGCTCGTAGGTAACCGTATATACGCCTATCGGCAGGGGGCTCAGACGGAATTCGCCGCGCTCGTCTGTGACGCCGATGACCTGAGGCACCTGCAACGCGGGACTCGTGGCCGTGACCGTGACGCCGGGCAGGACGGCTCCCGTCCCGTCTGTCACCTGACCGATTATGCCCGCGGGTGCGGCCGCCCCCTGACCAGCGGATGCGGGCGCGGCCATCGAGAACCCGCCAGCGAACAGTAGCAAGCCGACGATCGACGTGGGTAACTTCGCGCGAGCGAAACAGTCCATCTGCCCCTCCTTGGTGTCAACGCCGTGAGCGACCCCTACATATGAACGAGAGCGAGCTGCCGACATATGAATGAGAGCAAACGGGCGCGAGCCGACGCGGCGTGGCCTCCCGGGAAACCACGTGACGCCGCAACAAGGGAAAGCGCGATTTGGACCCACCACGAGCACCAGCCGTGGGATCGGTTGTATGGATGAACGGACAGTAGACCCGCGGCCAGTGACTGTCAACGCCCAATTTCGCCACGGCCAATTTCGCCAACGTGCCAGGCCAGGCGTCGCCAGGTCATTTTCTTGAAGTCTTGAGGACGGGTCGTCGCAGGGGATCCCACCGGGTGCTCAATTGCGTGACCGCATCGGAAGGACGCAAAGTTACGGGAGGGAACTCTGACCGCCTGTCGGGAACCTGAGGTGAGAGGTCCGACTCGTTCCGCCCCGACGTTACGGCCTTCGAGCGATGCGGATCGCGCGAGGCAGGAGCTACGCGCGTTTCCGCTTGGCGGGCGCCTTCGGCATCGCGGCCTTCGCGGGCCGCTTTTTGGTCGCACTGACCGTATCGAGACTCTTCCTCAGCGCGTCCATGAGGTTCACCACCTTCGGCGGCGCCTCGAGGCTCGGTGCCACGATCTCCTGCCCGGCAATCTTGGCATCGATGATCGCCTGCAAACCCTGGCGATACTCGTCGGTGTAACTCGCCAGGTCCAGAGGGCCGTCGAAGGTGGCGATTACTTGCCGCGCGAGCTTGATCTCCTCCGGCTTGACCAGCGGCGACACGGCGTTCAACTCCTCAACCGCGTCCATGCTGCGAATCTCGGCCGCATGATGCAACGTGTGCATCACGATGCCGCGCTGCAGCGGGCGGACGGCGACCAGATATTCGCGGCCGTACAACGCGAGCTTTCCGATGCCAACCTTCCCGGTCATGCCGTCGCGCATGACCGCGAAGGCTTCCCCGGCCATGGCACCATCGGGCGCAAGATAGTAGGTGCGGTCCACGTACATGGGATCGATGGTGGAGTCGTCGGCGAACTGAACGAGCTCGATGACGCGGGTCGAAGCAGGTCGGACCTTGTCGAAATCCTCTTCGGTGAGCACCACGAAGCGGCCTTTCTCGAACTCGTATCCCTTGACGATCTCCGAGGCCGGCACCTCACGGTTGCACTGCGGGCACCACCGCTTCTGCTGGATTCGTGTCTGACAGGCGCCATGAAGCTGGTTGAACGAGAGGGTCCCGCTCGTTTCGGTGGCCGGGAACACCTTGACGGGGATGTTCACCAGGCTGATCTTGAGAAAGCCTTTCCAAGTCGCGCGGGCAGACATATTGGGATGCCCCTCCTCGTCAACGGTTCACGGTTGACAATTCACAAAGCCTTCAACGATCGGCTATCAGCGTTCGGCTCACTGTCAACGGCAAGATAGCTGACGGCTGCGAGCTGAAAGCCGAGAGCTTCACAATCGACCCGGATTATCGGCCGCAGGACTGTTAACTGTTAACTGTCAACCGCCCGCCAACAAGCAGCTCCCCCTTACGCTTCATCCCGTTCATCGTGGCCGCCCAGATCGAGACCCGTGCCCGAAAAGTGGATCTCGTGATCGCCGATCTTGTCGCGGAGGAGCCGCCGGGCGGCGCCGTAATGTTCGAGGGGCACGGCCAGGCGGCGGGCCAGGTTACGCAGCCGCGAGATCACGATCAGCGAGACGGCATGCTCGCTCTCGCGCCAGCTGATCCCGCCGACCTCGTTGTAAGGGATGAAGACCGAGTCCGCCCAGATGCCGTCCTCGTAAAAGCCGCGGCGAATGCGCCGGTTGAGCGGAACGAGGTAGCCGTAGTAGAGAAACATCATGATCTCCCCAAACGCCTGCTGTCCCGTGAAGACCAGCTTGTAGAAGACCAGGACACCCAGAACCACGCCGAGCCCCAGCGACATGCCGTCGTACGCCGGCGTGGGACTCGACCAGATGAGCAGCGCGTCGCGCCGCCGCCTCATGAATCGCACGTACTCCAGCAGCAGGCGGGTGTTCGCGACGAGGAAGCCAGCGCCCAGCAGCAGAAGCGTACCGGTGAGGACATTCATGAAATTGCAGAGTGCAGATTTCAGAGTGCAGATTTATTGCAGATTGATCCTAATCTGAAATTCGATCCGCAATCTGCACTCTGAAATCTGCAATTTCACACGCGCGACTGATACTCGCCCGTTTCGGTATTGACGCGAATCTTGTCGCCCTCGTTGACGAAGGACGGTACCTGGACGACGAGCCCGGTTTCAAGAGTGGCGGGTTTGACCTGAGCGCTGGCGGTTGCCCCCTTGATTCCGGGCACCGTCTCCCTCACCACCAGGTCCACGGTTGACGGCAACTCGATCCCGACGGGCTCGACGTCGTAGAACTCCACCCGAATGAGGGATTCGGCAACCAGGTAGTTCTTCGAATCCCCGAGCGCCTCCTGAGTGATGTGAATCTGCTCATAGGAGGTCGTGTCCATGAAGTAGTAGTGATCGCCGTCGTTGTACAAATACTGCATCTCGCGCTCGTCGAGCAGGGCGCGCTCGACGTCCTCCTCGGCGCGGAACTTGTGGTCGGCCAGCGCCAGCGTGCGGATATTGCGCATCCGCGCCTGGATGTGCGCGCGCTTGTTGCCGGGGGTCAGATGATGCAGATCGAGGATGCGGAACAGGTCGGTCCCGAGTTTGATCAGCATCCCTTTTCGAAGGCGGGTCGCCTGAATCGATGAAGCCATACGGTCGGATCCCTGGGGTCACTGCACGCTCGGTGCGCGCCCGTATATCCTTGCAATCGTAGCACATATGGTCGAGGCCGGCCAACCCGTGCTACGATGCGATGTGGCCTTCACGCGGTGGGATCCACTGCGCGATCTGCTGGCGCTGCACGATCAGATCGGGCAGCTCGTCGGCACCGACGCGCCCGGGTGGACGCCGCCGGTCGATCTCTATGAGACCGCCGGTGCGTTCGTCCTGACGGCCGAACTTCCGGGTCTCTCGCGCGAACAAATCGAGATTCACGCCGAGGAAAACCGCGTGGTCATTCGCGGCGAGCGCGCGAGCGGACAGGTCCCCTGCGAGCAGTACCACCGAGTCGAGCGCGGCCACGGCCGTTTCTCGCGCGCCTTCGTCCTCCCCGAACCCATCGACATCGAAGGCGTGACGGCCGATCTGATCGAGGGACTCCTCACGCTGACGCTGCCGAAAGCCGGGGGGCGCGGCGCGCGGCGTATCGACGTCACCTGAAATATTCGGCGTTCCAGACTTCAGATTGCAGATTGAACTTCAGATCCGCGATCAATCGGCAATCTGCGATCAATCTGCAATCTGACGTCTGCAATCGGCAATGTCCATGATTCGCAAGCTCTTTCTTTCCTGCGTCCTGCTCCTGGCCGGATTCACCGCCGGCTTGGTCCTGACGGGTGGCATGCGGACGGCCACCGAGTCTCGGGCCGACCTCGCGCAACCCCCGGATCCGCCAGCCGCCCCGCAGGCGCGACCGATGGGGGCGCCGATGTCCACCGCCACCGCGCTGGGCGGACCGGATTTCACGCGAATCGCCGGCCAGGCGGTAAAGGGCGTCGCGAATATCTCCTCGGTTCAGGTCGTCCGGCGGTCGCGATCGCCGCTGGCCGACGACCCCTTCTTCCAGTACTTCTTTGGAGACCAGGACGTGTTCGGGTCGCGCGATCGCCGATCCCTCAGCCTTGGGTCGGGCGTCGTCGTCTCTTCAGACGGGTACGTCGTGACGAACAGTCACGTGGTCGGCGAGGACATCCGCAGGATTCGCGAGGTGACGCTGGCTCTGGCCGACAAGCGCGAGGTCCGCGGCCGGGTCATCGGAACCGATCCGACCACCGACATCGCCCTCGTCAAGATCGACATCGCAGGTCTACCCGCGGTGCCGTGGGGCGATTCGAGCAGGCTGCGAGTGGGCGAGTGGGTGCTCGCCATCGGCAGCCCGTTTCAGCTCAGTCAAACGGTGACGGCGGGGATCGTCAGCGCCACCGGCCGATCGAACATCGGCTTCACCGACTACGAAGACTTCATCCAGACCGACGCGGCGATCAACCCCGGCAACTCCGGGGGCGCCCTGATCAACAGTCGCGGGGAGCTGGTGGGCATCAACACCGGTATTTTCAGTCAGAGCGGCGGGTACCAGGGGATCGGGTTTGCCGTGCCGAGTAATCTCGCGAGCCACGTCGTCAGCGATCTCATGAAATATGGAGAGGTACGCCGCGGCTCCGTCGGGGGCATCCAGCTGGAAAAGCTGACGCCGCAGCTCGCCGAAGACGTGGGTGCGCGGACTGCGAGAGGACTACTGGTGGTCCGGATGTCGCCGCAATCGGAGGCCTACCGCGCCGGAATAGAGCCGGGCGACGTGATCGTGACGTTCAACGAGCAGGCCATTGACGACCCCGCACAGTTCTACCGGTTGGTCGCCGACGCGCGCATCGGCTCGTCAGTGAGTGTCGGCGTGCTGCGGAACGGCCGGCGCCGCGATGTGAAGGTGCCGATCGTGACGGATTCGAGCACCCGGCAGTAGCCATCCGAGCACATGGAACGCGGCGAACGCCGAGGGATGGGTCTGCGTCCGCCAAGCTGATGGAACTTACGGCATGATGCGTCGTGCGGTTACCAGGTGTGCGGCGGCAGCACTGGCTGTCGTGCTGGCTCCGATCTCCATCGGAGCGCACGACATCCCCTCCGACGTCCGCATTCAGATGTTGGTCAAGCCCGAGGGACAGATACTCCGCCTTCTCGTCCGTGTTCCGCTTGCATCGATCAACGACATCTCATGGCCGGAGCGTCAGCCCCGCATCCTGGATCTTTCGCGGGCCGACACCGCGCTTCGACAGGCGGCGTCGACTGCCATTGTCGATTGGATCGGTGTCTACGAAAACGGTCGGAAGCTGCCGGAGCCCCGGGTGGCGGCCGTCCGCGCGTCGATTCCCTCGGATCGGTCGTTTGATTCCTACGATCAGGCGCTGGCCCACACCATGGCGCCCCCGCGCTCGGACGAGACCGACGTGTTCCTCACGCAGGGTCTGCTGGACGCGATTCTCGAGTACCCGATTGAATCGGCCGGTTCGGACTTTTCGGTCCACCCGGCCGTCCAGCAACTGGGCGTCCAGGTTCTGACGGTGCTTCGCTTCCTGCCGCCCGGAGGACCCGAACGCGCCTTCATCCTCCATAACGATCCCGGGGCGATCCGCCTCGACCCGAGCTGGTGGCAGGCCGTCAGCATGTTTGTGGGCGAGGGCTTCTTCCATATCCTCGACGGCATCGATCATCTGCTGTTCCTGCTGTGCCTGGCGATCCCATTCCGCCGATTCCGATCGCTGTTCCCGATCGTGACGACCTTCACGATCGCGCACTCGATCACGCTGATCGCCTCAACCTACGACATGGCGCCCGACGCGCTCTGGTTTCAACCGCTGGTCGAGACGCTGATCGCGGTCTCGATCGTCTACATGGCGCTCGAAAACATTGTGGCGCCGTCCCTGCGACGCCGCTGGGCGATCGCCTTCGCGTTCGGCCTCGTGCACGGGTTCGGCTTCTCGTTTTCCATGCGCGACACGTTGCAGTTTGCCGGGAGCCATCTTGTGCCCTCGTTGCTGTCGTTCAATGTCGGCGTCGAGATCGGCCAGGTCGTCGTGCTGCTGCTGCTGATCCCGGCTCTCGACCTGCTCTTCCGGTTTGGCGTCGCCGAGCGGACCGGCACCGTCGTGCTGTCGGCGATCGTCGCCCACACCGGCTGGCACTGGATGCTCGAACGAGGCAGCCAGCTCGTACGCTACCGGTTCGAATGGCCCGTCTTCGACGCGGCGTTTTTCGCGCTGTTCCTGCAGTGGATGATGATCGCCGTCGCCCTGGCGGGACTGGCGTGGCTCGTCTTCGGCGTGTTCGGGCTGCGCCCGGTGTCGGCCAAGCGCGAGGCGATGCCGCCGGCTTCGGACGCGCAGGTGTAAGGCACTTCCAAGACTTCAGATTTCAGATTGGGCTTGAACGGTTGAAATTGAACATCCGTTCAATCTAACTTTAGAGGCGTGACCACAGACGCCTCCACACCCTCGCGGCGGCCAGCCCGGCGGCAACGGCGCCGGGCATGGCGGGCGGTTGAAGTCGCGACGAGCGTTTCGACGCGCGTCGAGATTCTCAAGAGCGCGGCCGTGGTTTTCCGCCGCCTCGGATACCACGGTGCAACGGTCGAGAAGATCGCGGCCGTGCTGCACATGAAGAAGGGGAATCTGTACTACTATTTCCAGAACAAGGAAGAGATTCTGTTCGCGTGCCATCAATACTCGCTCGATCGGCTCCTGGCGCGGCTCGATGAGGTCGAACAGAGCGGGATCGCGCCCGACGAGAAACTTCGGCAGCTCATCAACTTCTTCGCCCATACCATCCTCGATGAACTGCACGGGACGGCGCTGATCCTCGAACTGGAAGCGCTGTCGCCGACTCACTTGAAAACCGTCATCGCGCGCCGCGACCGCTTCGACCACGGCATACGGCACATCCTCGAGGAGGGAATCCGGACAGGGCTGTTCCGCCCCGTCGATGCCAAGCTGCTGTCGTTTGCCATTCTCGGCGCCGTGAACTGGATTCCGCGGTGGTACAACCCCGATGGACCGGCGACTTCTCAGGAGATCGCCGATCGCTTCGCGGATTATCTGATTGGCGGACTGCGGCGGGTGGAATGAGCAGCTTTCGGCCGAACTGAAGGCTATATAATTTCCCCAGGATGTCGCGCGTCATTCCGCTGTCGGTAATCCGCCCGCGCCAGCCCAAGCCGCCATGGCTCAAGGTGCGGGCTCCTGGATCCCCGAACTACCTCCGGCTGAAGAGCCTGATGCGCGATCTGGGCCTGCACACCGTCTGTGAGGAAGCGCGGTGCCCCAATATCGGCGAGTGCTGGCACCATGGCACCGCGACCTTCATGATCCTCGGCGACGTCTGCACGCGCGCGTGCACGTACTGTGCGGTCGCGCACGGCCGTCCGTCGGAGGTCGACCGGGCCGAACCCGAGCGCGTGGCGAATGCTATCGACATGCTGGGCCTCAGCTACGTTGTCATCACCTCGGTGGATCGTGACGATCTCGCCGACGGGGGCGCCTCCATATTCGCGGAAACCATCCGGCGCACACGATCCCGCCTGCCGGAGTGCCGGATCGAGGTGCTGATTCCCGACTTCCAAGGCAACGACGAAGCGTTGCGCGCGGTGCTCGATGCCGGCCCCGACGTGCTCAACCACAACACCGAAACCGTACCGCGCTTGTACCGGATGGTACGGTCGGGCGGTCGATATGCGCGGACGCTTGAACTGCTGGCCCGGTCCCACCGCCACGCCCCGAACATTCCAACCAAGACGGGGCTGATGGTCGGTCTCGGCGAAGAGCGCGAGGAGCTCATCGGCACGTTCAAGGATCTGTGCGACGCGGGGTGTCGGATTCTGACGATCGGGCAGTATTTGAGGCCAACCGAGAGCCACGCCCCGATGGTCCGGTTCTACCACCCAGATGAGTTCGCCGATTTGAAGCGGATCGCGCTCGATCTCGGCTTCGTGCACGTCGAATCCGGCCCTCTGGTGCGCAGCTCGTATCACGCGCACGAAACCGCCGACGCCTTCGAGCGCGCCGCACACGCGTGAGCCATAGCAGACCCCGACTGTGAGGGTGAGGCTCATCTGAAGAAATCGACGATCGTGTCGGTTTCAGGCGGGCTAACGGACGTTTACGTTCGGGCGGCGCGATTTGCCGTCACCCGCGCAAGATGCGCCGGCGGCGGCGGTTGCCCCGCCGAAGCGATTCCTACATAGCTGTCCTGGCCAATCGAAGCTCCTACATTTACGTATCGGAGTGGGGCCCTCTCCCCTGGCCGACGGATTGTCCACGAAATCAGAAAACAGGCGGAAAACGACGGATTCATCCGCTCGCGCTCGAAGCATCCAGGTGGTGCAGCTCTTGCTCTGATGCAGAACCAGAGGAGATGGAGTGATGAATATTCAGACCGTCGCACCGCGTGTTCTTGCGGAATTCAACGAGATGCCTGGGATGGTGCTCACAGTGCGGCAGGCAGCGCGGCTCTTCGGTCTGGATCAGGAGTTCTGCCGGGTCGTGATCGATACGTTGGTCGATTCGGCTTACCTGCGGCTGACAACCGCGGGAGCTGTGACGCGAGGCGAGCGCGTCATGGCATCCTGAGGCAGAGCTGTCGGCTATGAGCGATGTCCGGCTCTCTCGCGTACCGGCTGTCAACGGTATTGGCTATCGCTATCAAACATTCGGCTAACAGTAAGGAGCGTGACTGACCAGGGACTGGGGACCCTCCCCTCAGCCCTGGTCACCTGCTCGACGCTTCCAGGTCTTTGCTCTCGCGCGCCGGTCTGCCCTGTACAATCGAAGGATGGCCCGTTATACCCTTGTCTACGGCGTTCGGCTGATCCCAGAAGGCTCCCTGAAAGATCTCAATGACGCGAAGGTGACGCTCGCCGACGGCTCCACCAGCGGCGTCACACTGCATACGCTCGACGGCACGATTCCGCAACTGCGGCGCTCGCTCGATCGGAGCCTCGACGCCTTCTTCGATCTGTTGCCGGGCGCCGACGAAGAAGACCGGGAACGGTTCGCGGACTGACGTCCGGCCGCCGGCTGCGCCACGCCCAAGGTCAGCGCTCGAGCTTTACAGCAATGCCATAATAGGGCGATGGCGGATTTGAGTGACCGCTTGATCGTCGAACTCGTCGATGCCGTTCGCGCCCAGCTTCGCAAAGAGCAGAGCGATCGACTCCACGACGTCTACCTGATTGGCGACATCGAAAAGGACACCGCCCGGAGTTGCATCGAGCGGCTGCGCGAGCTGGCGGCCGACAACAACAAGCCGATCACGGTTTACATCAACAGCGCCGGCGGCAACGTCACCGACGGCCTCGCCATTCACGACACCATCCGTCACATCGTCAGCCAGGGCATCGAGGTGACGGTCATCGTGCAGGGCATGGCCTACTCGATGGGCTCGATCGTCCTTCAGGCGGCGAGCGACGGCCGGCGGCTCGCCTTCCCCCATTCCTGGATCATGATCCACGAGCCGGCGAAGTGGGCCGGCTGGCAGTCGACGACCGCAGCCGCGCAGCATCTCGAACGGCTGAAGCAGATGCAGGATCAGATCTACAAGATTCTGTCGTCGCGATCGGGAAAGCCGCTGCGCCAAATCATCAAGGACACAAAGCGCAACGATTTCTACCTCGACGCGCAGAGGGCGCTCGAATACGGCCTGATTGATGCGGTTGTCGCGGGGAGCTGCCGGCGCCCAAACCGGCGGAAGCGAGGGACGCCGACCGAGGCGCACGCAGCCCGTCGCCGGTCAGCGACGAACAGCCACTCGCGGACGTCAGGGTGGCTGCGGCACAGGAAGGCGAGTAAGGCGCGCGAATCCGGCTGATCTGAATCTAATCTCTATCGCCCCGCCACTCCTCGAGCAGTCTCGCGGCGTTCCCGGCGACCGAATGCAGGCTCGGCGTCCATCCTAGGGCTCGCGCCCGCGGACTGCGCACGACCTGATCGAGCGACAAGCGCGTCGGCGTAGCTGCCCATCTTGGCGCGCGCTTCGTCAATCGGCACGTGGCGTACGTCCGGGCGCACCGGCAAGTAAGGCGCAATGGCGGCGACGATGTCGTTGACGCGTTCATCGCCCTCATCGTTGGCGTGAAACACTCCGCTGGCGTCCTCGCGGCCGGCAAGCTTGACGTAGAGGTCGGCGAGATCCCGGTCGTAGACGAGCGGCCAATGGTTGTTGCCGTCGCCGACAACACGAACCAGACCATTGGTCGCGGATTTGAACAGCTCGCCCACGATACCCTCTCCCCGCCCATAAACAACCCCAGGACGGACCACGACGGTCCGCAGCCCGTCGTGACCGGCAGCGAAAACAACCTCTTCGAGGTCTGGGCGCCAGGAAACCAGCGGGATGGGGTTGACAGGGGCCGCTTCGGTTGCCGGCTCGGGTGTCTGACCGAGGACCCAGACACCAGAGGTGTAGATGAGGAAGCGCTTCGGCGCCGACGATCCGGCGGTCCTGGCTCGCTTGGCCGCCGCGATGAGCGTCTGCAGAGCCAGCGCGTCGATCGCGGGCCCGCGTCCCGATACCGCGTCGAACGCGGTGTGCACGTACCCGTCCTGCGCCTCGGCGGCGGACCGGTACGAGTCGGGCTCGCCCAGATTCCCAATCACCGGCCGCGCTCCGCGTGCCGCGACGCGTGCGGCTTTTTCGTTGTCGCGCACGAGCGCGGTCACCACGTGGCTGCCGCGCACGAGCGCGTCGAGCACAGCGCCGCCCACATAACCGGTCGCGCCCGTGAGGAAGATCCGCATCGGAGGGCTACAGCTTACTTCAAAATCTAATCTGAAAATCTGACGTGGAGCGGACGGGAGAGGTTGCGTCAGGGTTTGGACTTCAGACTTCAGATTCGACGCGTAAGACTTGCCACCGCCTTTCCAGCATAATTCAGGGCGTGGCGCGCGATACGCTCATCGACGTCTTCCAGGAATTCGTCGCGGCTCGAGGCGAGTTTCTCGTGTATGACGACGGATTCAGGAGCCGCACCTTCACGTATGCGGAGGTAGGCCGTGCCGCCCGAGGCTTTGCCGCGCGTCTCCACGAGGCGGGACTTCGCAAGGGCGACAAGGTCGTGTTCTTCAGCGAAAACCGTCCCGAGTGGATCGCCGCATTCTGGGGCTGCCTGCTCTGCGGCGTCGTCGTCGTGCCGATCGACTACCGCTCGTCGCCCGATTTTCTGGCGCGCGTCAGCCGGATCGTCGCGGCGAAACTCGTCCTGGTCGGCCAGGACGTGCCGGTCCTCGCCGGCACGCCTCGCCGCGCACGTCTGGCACCTCCATGAAATTGGGTGGCGCGACGGCAGCCCGCCGGCGGTCGTCCTGTCGCGCGACGACGTCGCCGAGATCATTTTCACGTCAGGGGCAACGGCGGAGCCGAAGGGCGTCATCATCACCCACCGGAACGTTCTCGCCAACATCGTGCCGGTCGAACGCGAGGTCCTGAAGTATCGCAAGTGGGGACGGCCGTTCTTTCCGCTCCGCTTCCTGAACCTCCTGCCTCTGAGCCACATGTTCGGGCAGGCGATGGCCACATTCATTCCGCCGATGCTGCCCGGGGTCGTGGTTTTCATGCGCGGGTACAACCCGGCCGAGATCGTGTCGCAAATCAAGACGCCGCCGGGTGTCGGTGCTGGTGTGCGTGCCGAAGATTCTCGATGTGCTGCGCGAGCATGCACTCAGGGTCGCACCCGCAGCGACCCCGCCGCGTCATCGACTTCCGGGCGCCGGCGAAGGGCGCCGAAGCGGGCTCGCCCGCTCCCGCAGCAGGTCCGCGGGTCCGAGGCAGCATTTCGTGCGGCGCTGGTGGCGATACCGCCACGTGCACCGGATGTTCGGCCTGAAATTCTGGGCGTTCATCGTCGGCGCCGCTCCGCTCGACCCCGAGCTCGAGGCGTTCTGGGGCGAGCTGGGGTTCGTCGTGATCCAGGGATACGGCCTCACCGAAACCGCGCCGATCGTCAGCCTCAATCACCCGTTCGGCACCAAGAGGGGCTCGGTCGGGAAGGCGATGGCCGGCGTGGACGTCAAGATCGCGCCCGACGGCGAGATTCTCGTCCGCGGCGAAAACGTGACGACGGGATACTTCAACGCCGCGGAGGAGACGGCGCGAGCGTTCGAGGACGGCTGGTTTCACACCGGCGACATCGGCGAGATCGGCGAGGGACGGGCAGCTGTTCATCCGCGGACGCAAGAAGGAGATGATCGTCACGCCCGAAGGGCTCAATGTCTTTCCCGAAGACGTCGAGCGCGTGCTGATCCGCACCGCCGGCGTCCGCGACGCTGCCGTCGTCGGCGTGCCGGGGACAGCGGGCGGCAGCGACGAGCGGGTCAATGCCGTGCTCGTCCTCGATCCGGCGTCGATCCCGACGCCGTGGTCCGGGCGGCGAACATCGCGCTCGCGGATCATCAGAAAATCCGGCGCGCCATCGTGTGGCCCGAGCCCGAGCTGCCGCGCACCGAAGGCACCCGCAAGCTGAAGCGCGCGGTGATCCGCGACTGGGTGCAGAGCGGCGGCGCGCCGCCGCCGGCGGCGGCGGCGGGCGATCCGCTGGCCGCGCTCATCGCCAAACATGCGGCCGGGCCGACCTGTCGCCGCAGACGACGATCGACGAGCTGGGCCTGAGCTCGCTCGAGCGCGTCGAGCTGATGGTGGCGCTCGAGGACGCGTTTCAGACGCGCATCGACGAGGGCGCGTTCTCCGAGGCGCGAGATCTGTCCGAGCTGCGGGCGCTCGTCGACGGGCCGCGAGCGGCGATGCGCCGCCCGGCCGAGCCTGTGGACTTTCCCGCTGGAACCGATCCTGGCTGGCGCGCGACGATTCGGCGCCTCAGCCTGCCCACGTGGATCCTTCCGCTGGCGCGCGTGTTCGCACACATTCGCGTCGAGGGACGCGAGCAGCTGCGCGCGATCGACGCGCCGGTGATCTTCGCCGCGAACCATCAAAGCCACATGGACACGCCGGTGATCCTGGCGGCGCTGCCGGCGCGGCTGCGCTACCGCCTCGCGCCCGCGATGGCGAAGGAATTCTTCAAGGCGCATTTCTTCCCCGAGCAACACGGCCGCAAAGCCTGGTTCACCAACAGCCTCAACTACTACCTCGCGGCGCTGTTCTTCAACGCGTTCCCGCTGCCGCAGCGCGAAGCCGGCGCGCGGCAGACGCTGCGCTATATCGGCGAGGTGCTCGGCGACGGGTTTCTCGGTGCTGATTTTCCCGGAGGGACGGCGGACTGAGACGGGCGAGATCGATCGGTTCCGTCCGGGCATCGGCATGATCGCCTCGCGCCTCGGCGTGCCGGTCGTGCCGGTGCGGATCGAGGGCCTGGACAAGGTGCTGCATCACACCTGGCGGATGGCGCGGCCCGGCCGGGTCCGCGTGGCGTTCGGCGCGCCGATGCGGCTGGTTGGCGATGACTACGAAGCGACTGGCGAAACAGGTCGAGGAGGCGGTAAGAGCGTTGTAACGAGGCTGTTCAGCCGTGGGCGCGTTCAGTGCTTCACGCTAATTGGCCGACTGCCCCCCAAAGCCGAGGCCGCGAGTTGACTGAGAGCTGGTCGCTGAGTAACTGTTTGGCAGACTGTCACCTGCCGCATGTGGCACAATAATTGTTTAACAGAAAGGAACGCTAGCCGTTTGAGCAAGGACGATCTCATCGACATGCAGGGCACCGTCGTCGCGGTTCACAGCGGCGGGCTTTACCGCGTGCAGTGTGACGCCGGCCACGAGGTGCTGGCCCAGCTCAGCGGCCGAATGCGCCGCTTCCGCATCAAGGTCGTCCCCGGAGATCGCGTGACCGTCGGCGTGTCGCCGTACGATCCGGTCCGGGGCATCATCACCTTCCGCGCTCGCTAGCCAGAACACGTTTGAATTCCAACACAACTGATCACTCACCATCGTCGCCGACGGCCGCGGCGACCCGCGCGCGGCCACGCCCGACGCGGCCCGGCCACCCGGCATCCTCGTCCGTCAGCACCGGGCGTGCCCGCGCTCGGAGCCGACGTGTGCGATACGACGCCGGTTGCCTTCGCGTCGTTCGACCTCGATCCGCGCCTGCTCGAAGGCATCCGCGATCTCGGGTGGGTCGCCACGCGGCCGATTCAGAGCGCGGTCATCCCGCTGGCGCTCGGCGGCGGCGATCTCATCGCGTGCGCGGAAACCGGCACCGGCAAGACCTGCGCGTTCGTCGTGCCGATCCTGCAGCGACTGCTGACCGAGCGGGCCGTAACAAACGGCGTCGGGCCGCGTCCCGATGCCTCCAAGAGCCGCGTCCTGGTCCTGGCGCCGACGCGCGAGCTCGCCGTGCAGATCGAGGACGAGATCCACGGGCTCGCGTACCACACGGCGATCACCAGCGCCGCCGTCTACGGCGGCGTCGAGATGGGCATCCAGGAACGCGCGCTCGCGCGCCGGCGTCGACATCATCGTCGCCACGCCCGGACGACTGATCGATCACATGCGCCAGCAGAACGCGGACCTCGGCGGCGTCGAGCTGCTGGTGCTCGACGAAGCCGACCGCATGATGGACATGGGCTTCTGGCCCGACGTCCGCCGGATCATCGCTGCGCTGCCGGCGACGCGGCAGACGCTGCTCTTCTCCGCGACGATGCCGGACGAAGTCGTGCGGCTCGCGCATCGAGATCGTGCGCGAGCCGAAGTTCGTGCAGGTCGGCCAGCGCAGCGCGCCGGCCAAGAGCA
The DNA here is from genome assembly GCA_963814975.1 of uncultured Acidobacteriota bacterium. Lineage (GTDB taxonomy): Bacteria > Acidobacteriota > Vicinamibacteria > Vicinamibacterales > CAVVIG01 > CAVUXJ01. Next base: position 117,497 of record CAWFFB010000032.1, read on the forward strand.
TCACGCATCGCGCCTACGTCGTGCCCGCCGGTCAGAAGCTCGAGTGGCTGATCGAGCATCTGCGCAAACCCGAAGGGCCGGTGCTGATCTTCTCGCGGACGAAAGATCGGCGCCGACCGGCTCGTCGCGCAGGCTCGCGGCGGCCGGCGTCAAGTGCGTCGCGCTCCATGCGGACCGCACCATGGATCAGCGGCGCCAGGCGGTCGAAGGGTTCAGGGGCGGGCGTTACAAGGTGCTCGTCGCCACCGACATCGCCGCCCGCGGCCTCGACATCGACGGCATCCACACGGTGATCAACTACGAGATGCCCGACTCACCCGAGGCGTACGTGCATCGCGTCGGACGCACCGGCCGCGCGGATGAGGCGGGGCACGCCATCACGCTGGTGCTGCCGGAGGAGCGGCGCGCTCTGGCGCTGCTGGAAAAGTCCGTTGGCGTTCGCTTAGAATGAGAATCGGGATGTCTGATCCGTTTTCGCCTCCCGGTGCACCGGCAGAGCTCCCGCGGCAAATGAGTGTCGAGCCGGCGCCGCAGTCCGAGGCAGTGATCAAGTTCAAGTCGTGCCGCTGGCGCCGTCCGCCCGAAGACGGTCCCGAATGCTGCGGCCACCGCGACGTCCTGCCGATCGCCGGCACCAGCTTCAACCCCGAAGCGTGGTGCCCGGACTGCGCGTTCTTCAAGCTCCGCCGCACGCCGAAGAAGCGAAGCCCCGAAGACTACCGATACTAGTCCCGGCACATCTGAAACCGCCGCCGCATTCCGACTCGAGGTCGAGCCGTTTCAAGCCAAATCCTCTCGTGCGCGCGCAGATCGATTTCCTCGACGCCTTGAAGTCGACTTGAGCCACGCAACACGAAGACACCAAATCCCGACGAAGGGAATTCTCTCGTGCGTTCGAGGTTATTCTGAAAACTCCTTCGCCAGCTCGACCCATTCGCCTTTCGGCGCGAGCTGCTGATAGCGCGCGCCAGTGCGGCCGGGCCTCATCCGACTGGCCCATCTTCTCGAGCGTGACCGCCAGGTAGAAGTGCGTATCGGCGTAGAACGGGTTGAGGCGGAGCGCTTCCCCGTAGCATGACTGTGCGTCTCTGAATCGTCCGAGATCGTGATAGATGTTGCCGAGGTTGAAATGGGCCTCGAAGAAATCCGACTCGAGGCCGATGGCGCGCTCGTACAGCGCCTGCGCTTCGGCAAGCTCGTCGCGGCTGTAATGGATGTTGGCCAGATTGATCAGCGCGGCGACCAGATGCGGATCGAGCTCTAGCGCCTTGCGATACGCGGCCGCTGCCTCTTCCAGCCTCGACTCATCGCCATCGTCGAGTGCCGAAGCCTGACGGAAATACTCTTCGGCGCCGACGCGGTCGTAGGTTCGCCGGCCGCGAGCGGTGTGGCGAGCCGGCTGCGGCCCGCCGCTGCAGCGTCAGGATCTTGGCCGGCGCGGCGTCGAGCCGGAAATCGAACGCCAGCTGACCATGGCGCGACGCAATCAGGCCACGTACCACGCTCCTGAAGCGCCACGCCCTGGCTGAGCTCGTCGTTCGCCTGTTTGATGACGCCAAGGTCAGGAAACGCGAAAAAGGTGTCGGCGTTGGTGCGCAGGACGGGCCGGATCACCCCGCATTTCACCAGATAGCGCACGTGATCTTCGCGAAGGGCGCGATAGCGCGCCATCAGGTCGCGCATGGCGTGATACTGCCGCTTCAGCGCCTCAGGCGTCGGCACGCCGGCCAGCCGGCAAAACTCGTCCTCGCTGATGATGTCGATGCGCGCCGGCGTCTCAGCGTTCAGCTCTTCGGCGCGTTTCAGCTTGTTGCTCTTGTCGCGGACGGTCCGGCGTTCGCGCGCGAAAGGTGCCAAATGCCCTTCGGCCAGGCTCGCCGAAGCACCAGGCGACGGCGGGCGGCTGAGCACAGCCGGCGGATACGGTTCCGGATCGGACGCCGGGCCGAATCCTTCCGATCCCACCACGAGCATCGTCGTCTTCGCGCTGACCTCGTCGGCCGACTCGCCGCCCAGGCGGGCGACAAGCGCCCGCGCATCCTTGCGGCCAAGCGAGCTGAGTTTTCCGGTGAACACGACGAGCTGTCCCGCAAGTGGTTGATGACCGGGCCGGTCGGGGGAGAGCGAGGACAAGCGGTTTCTCGGCAGAATCAGCTTTCAACTCTCAGTCGTCAGCTCCGAAGCCTACAGGCTGATCACAGCTGACAGCCGTGAGCGAAAAACTGCTAGCTGCTCGCTGAATTGATCGAGATTGAAGATGGCTGAGAATGTTCGTGAAGTCAATTGTAAAGTTATGGCGCGATGCTTCTCGCAGGCGACATCGGGGGGACCAAGACGCTTCTCGGATTGTTCGACCGCGCGGTCCCGCGACCTCATCCGATTGCCAGCCGGGTCTTCGCCACGCTCGAGTACAGCGATCTGTCGACGATGATCTCGGTGTTCGAGAGCGAAGCTGCTGTAACGCACTCCGACATCGAAGCCGCTGCCTTCGGCGTCGCGGGTCCCGTGATCGGGACGTCTGCTCAGCTGACCAACGTGCCGTGGGGCGTCGATGCTCGACGCCTGGCGGAGACGCTCGACATTGACCGGGTAAGTCTGCTGAACGACCTGCAGGCGATGGCGTATGCGGTTCCGGTGCCTGCACTCCGCCGAGCTTCATGTGCTTCAAGAGGGCGTCGCAGCCGCCGGCGGGAACATGGCGCTCATCGCGGCCGGAACGGGACTGGGGGAAGCGCTCCTGCATTTCGTGGACGGCCGGTTCGTTCCGTCGCCGTGCGAAGGTGGGCACGCGGATTTCGCCGCGCGGACCGAGCGGGACATTGCGGTGCTGCGCGCACTCATCCAGCGTTACAAGCGCGCATCGGTCGAACACGTCGTATCCGGACCTGGCCTGGTCAACCTGTACCGCGCGATCCACGGCGGACCGTGTGACGCCGGCACAGACGAGGAGAGTCGTGGCGCGCCGGCCGCCATTACCAGCGCCGCCCTCGAAGGGCGCTGCGGTGCATGCGTGGAGACCCTCGCCGCTTTCATGGAGGCGTATGGCGCCGAAGCCGGCAACCTGGCGCTACGCACCGTCGCCACCGGCGGGCTATTCGTTGGCGGGGGCATCGCCCCCAAGATTCTTCCGGCGCTTGCGGACGGACGTTCTTGGGTGCCTTCCGCGACAAGGCGCCGCTGGACGATCTGATGGCCAGAATCCCGGTCAAGGTGATCCTCCACGCTAAGGCGGGTCTGCTCGGTGCGGCAGTGTACGCTCAGGGCTAGAGCGATTCTAGATGTGGGGGATCGATGTGCCTGCAACCAGGTAATCGAACCAGGCGTTCGACAGCTTTTCCTGCAGCGTGTTCTGGCGGAGTCGTGCGGCGAGGTTGGGAAAATCGACGCGGTCCATGTCCTGATCCTGATTGAAGCACGAGAAGATGATCGTTTCATGGCCCGTCACCGGATCGACGTGCTTCTGGAGACACTGCGCGCACACTTCCTTCATCATGCACTGCATCGGGGAGTTGATGCTGGCGATGGCCGCGTGATCGCTCTTCAAATACGGTGCAAGCACGCCGTGCCGCGCCGCCTTGACGGCCGCCATCATGCGGTCGGAGCCGATCGCGATGATGCGATCGACCGTGTCCAGGCCGACGAGCGGCCTCCCGAGTGCGCCCGCCTGATACGCCAGCATCGCCTGCACGATGTTGCCGCGGAAGTGCGAGTCCTGCGGCCGGCCGGGGTAATCGCTGCGCCGGTGTCGGTGCTCCAGACGACCTGATCCGTCGCCGCTTCGATCTCCTCCCGCTTGAAAAGGTCCTCCCCTTTCTTGTAGCCGGCGAAGTAGATCACCTTGTTGCCGCATTCGCGCATGGCCTTGGCGATGGAGAAGAGGACAGCATTGCCGAGGCCGCCGCCCAGGAGCAGCACGTTCTGGCCCCGCGGAATCTCGGTCGGCGCCCCCGTGGGGCCCATCACCACGACCGGCTCGCCCTTCTTCAGAGTACGCGACGAGACGGCTCGACACGCCGAGCTCCAGCGCGATCAGCGACAGCAGGCCCTTGTCCTTGTCGACCCACGCGCCGGTGAGCGCAATGCCTTCCATCAGCAGCGGGACCTCCGTGGCGGGCGAGCGAGAGTCCGCCCGTTCATGGGAGCCGGAGGCTGTCGCCGCGGGACGCGGGACCCGCGGGGCGAGCGATTCGTAGTTCTGCAGACGGTAAAACTGCCCCGGATGGAAATGCCGCGCCGCCGCCGGCGCCTTGACGATCACTTCGACGATGGTCGGCGTCAGACGCACGACGTCCTCCACGCGGGCCGTCAGGTCGTCGTCGAGACGTGAAAGAAGCGCCGCCCACGCGCGATCGCGCTGCTCCTGGGCGGCGGGGTCGAGCGCCGCCAGCTCGCGCGCGAACAGCTCCACGATTTTCGGATAGCCATCTTTCGCCGAGGCCATGGCTTTGACGACGTTGCCCGGCGTACCGCGGATGATTGTCGCCGTAGTAGGTAACGAGGCGGCCGCCCGAATCGTACGACGTGAAGAAACCGGTCGGATCGGGTGTCAGCTGAACACTGCCGTCCGCGTTCAGCGACGCGCGGTGGGGCTGAAAGAACTTCTTTTTGGAATCGAGTTGGAATGTGTTCGGTGCTTCCTTTTCGCAGGTGATGTTGGGGGACGTACCGGCGGCCACCAGCGCCGAGCGCGCCGGCAGCGTGACGTGTGGCTCCTGCCCATCCTGCCTTATCTGACCTTCCCGCTTGAAGACCATCGCGGCCAGGGCGCCAAGCGCGTCCGGCGCGGCCTCGAGCGGGTTGAGGTTCTCCGCGAACGCAATCCCTTCTTCGAGCGCCTTGATGACTTCCTCATGATTTAGCCGGTAGGCGGGCGAATCGACGAGTCGCTTCCTGTACGCGATGGTGACACCACCCCACGAGCGGACCAGTGGAATGAAATTGGGCGCTTCGCCCGCCTCTGCTGCCCGGGCGCGCTCGTCGCGAATGGCGCGGCCGTGCCGGCAGAATTCATCGAGCAGGGCGAGCTCTTCGGCGTCGTAGATCGCCCGGAGGCTTGCCTCGCCAAGTGCCGCCACCAGCGTCTGGTACTGCAGCAGCGCCTTCTCGACCTGCAGCGGGTAGTACGCCATCAGCTCCGTGGCCGTATCGATCGCAGTAAGGCCGCCGCCGATGATGACCGCGGGCAGCCGAGCCAGCAGGTTCGGCAACGCTTCGCGCTTGAAGGCACCGGTCAGCTGAAGCGCCATCAGGAAGTCGCTGGCTTTTCTGATCCCCCGGATCAGGTTGTTGTTGATGTCGATGATCGTCGGACGTCCGGCACCTGCCGCGATGGCGACGTGATCGAACCCATACCCCCAGGCGTCCTCAATCGGGATGGTGCCGCCGAACCTGACACCACCATACATCTTGAGGCCGGGCCGCCGGGCAAGCGTCAGGTGCAGCAGTGTCAGAAAGTTCTTGTCCCACCGGACGGTGATGCCATATTCCGACACGCCGCCGAAGCCTTCGAGCACCCGCTCGTCGAGCGGCCGGTAGATCGCGCTCCAGTCGCGGATGGGTGGGGGCGGTTCGCCCCGGACCCCGAGGAGGGCCTCCGGCAGCGGCTCGATTTTCAAACCATCGATCCCGACGACGCCGAACCCCTCGTTCACGAGGTAATGCGCCAACGTATACCCAGCGGGGCCCAGGCCCACCACGAGGACCTTCTTGCCGTTGTACGGCAGTGCATAAGGCCGGCGGACGTTCAGCGGGTTCCACCGCGTCAGCAGCCCGTAGATCTCGACGCCGAAGGGCAGCGCGAGCACATCGGTCAGGACCCCGGTCTCGATCTGCGGAATGTTGACTGGCTCCTGCTTCTGGTAGATGCACGACTTCATGCAATCGTTGCAGATCCGGTGGCCGGTACCTGGACACATCGGATTGTCCAGCGCGACGAGTGCGAGAGCGCCGAGCGCGTCGCCCTGCTTCCTGAGCGCGTGCATCTCCGAGATCTTCTCGTCGAGCGGGCATCCGGCCAGCTCGATGCCGAGCGGATTGACCGCCACCCGGCCGTCCTTCTCGTAAAGGCCTTTGGAGCAGGAGTCCTTGTCGCGCTCGTGGCAGAGCACGCAGTAGTGAATCTCGCTCAGGATCTCGCGCGGTTGCATCCGTGCATCGGTCAACTTGAAGCCGTCACGATTGCGGAGACGCCGGGCAGGCCCTACCATCGCTTCTGGCAGCTCTGGAATCGGTCGATCCACATCGACCAGGTGCCAATAGTCGAGCGTTGCCGGAAACCTGAACACGACCCAGTGCCGGTGCGCCGGATCGTGTATCCGCGCCGCGCACCAGCGTTTCAGGCTCTCGATCCGGGCCGTGAGATCTGAGGCTCCAGACGTGAAACTTGAGACTTTCGCGTTTTCGCTCTTCTCCTGGTCCATGAGCGCGCAGCCGGCGCGGGCGATCGCCAGCTCCAGATCTTCCAGATCCGGCTGAAGCCCGAGACTGCGTACGTCATCACCTCCAACGTTGCGTACGTCGTGCCTGCCGTTAGGCGGACCGTCTTGAGCCTGACGTACATCCGCGACAAGCCTGGCCACGACCGCCTCGTCTTCTGCGGACACCGTGACCCGCGGCTCTGGTTTTGAGAAGCGGCAGCGCGCGACGGCGCACGAAGTCCACCTTGAAACGGAAGAGATCGTCCTGCGCGCGAGTGGCGGCATCGAGTGCCCGCGCCTCGGGTTCGACGTGGAACAGCCGGGTGATGAACCGGCTGACATGCGCCGCCATCGTCATGAGGAGATTCGACACCTCCACGGGCGGCCGTCGCGCATCGGGCTCTCGGCGATATGCGTCCCAGGCGCGCCAGAACGCCGGGTCGGCCGCCTGCACTTCTTCGTTGAACCGGTCGGCCAGCGAGGCCAGCCTGGCGGGGTCGTGAAGGTCCGCAAACGTGTATCCAGGCACGCCAAGTGGCGTATGGGCGGTGTATGGGGTCATCGTCGAGGTGCGGTCCCTTATCCAAGGCGGCGTTCATGGGAGGCCAACCTGCCGAACGTCCGTCATCTAGTGCAGAGCTTCGGAGCTGCCACGTCAGATCATCGAAGATATTGAAGGATACAATACGGATGATGAGATTTGCTGCTGCCGCGGCACTCGGCCTGCTGATGCTGACCGTGCCGGCAGCCTCGCTGTCTCCATCCCAGACACCGCGCCCGCCGGCGGGCACCGGACGAGCGCAGCAACTGCCCGAGCCGGCCGTTCCTTTCAAGGTCGGCGAAACACTCGCGTACGACGTATCGTGGTCCTCGTTTCTCGTCGCCGGAACGGCCACTACCACGGTCCAGGAGAAACGGCCGTCGTACGACTCGATTGCTTACTACGTCGTCGCCGAAGGGCGGCCGCTGCCAATGCTCGCAAGGCTCTACAATCTCTATTACAAGATGGACGCGCTGGTGGACAGCCGCACGCTGATGTCGCAGCGTGGTTCGCTGTATGCCGAGCAAGGCGACGACCACCGGCTCGCGGCGACCCGATTCGATCGGGCGGCGCGGCGGGCCTTTTACGAGGTGCAGGCCGAGCAGACCACGAAATCCGACTACGCCGTGCCCCCCGGGACCCAGGACGGCCTTGCGGTGCTTTACGCGCTTCGAACGCGGGTGTTCAAGGCCGGCGATCGCGTCGCGACACCGGTTGCCGATGGCGGCACGCTCTACACAGTCAGTGCGGAGATCGCGGCGCCGGAAATGGTGCGCGTGCCCCTCGGCGAGTTCTCGGCCTGGAACCTCAAGGTCAGCATTGTCGACGGGCAGGGACAATCCGCCTGGAAGAACGTCGCGATCTGGATCTCCAACGACGCCCGCCGCCTTCCGCTCAAGATGCAGGCGGAATTGTCCATGGGACACTTCGTGCTCGCGCTGCGCGAAGCACGCTGAAGATCGGGGGCATCGCTTTACCAGCCCCGGACGCGAAGCTCGGTCGATTCACGGGCGCCGGGCCGACCGAACCCCGGCATCCATCCGATCCGAGACCGACCCGTTGGATGCGCTAAAATGAGTCGCCTCGCCCTCATCCGTTGCGGTGTGATGCCTTGAAAATACTGGTCAACGGTGATCCGTTCGAAATCACCGCTCCGCTGACGGTCACCGGTCTCCTCACGCAGCTCGAGATCGACGCCAGGCGCGTGGCCGTCGAGCACAACCTCGTGGTGCTGAAGCGCGCCGCGTTCGAAACAACCGAGATCCGCGAAGGAGACCAGATCGAGATCGTGAACTTTGTCGGAGGCGGCTAAGCGTTGGGCAAGTCGTTCCATGGCCTCCTGGGTGTGGATCCCGTCTTCGCCGTGCGCTGTCCGGCCACCGCACGGACTGCACGGCCCTCGCCGCCGCGCCCGGCCGCCAGGCCGTACGCGTCGCGAACCGAACGGCCCGTGCCGTTCACACCCGGTGAATCGCTGTCCTTCGACGTGTCGTGGTTGTCGTACGTGACCGCCGGGGCGGCAACCCGGACGGTGCAGGAAAAACGCAAGGTCACGACGCTCGTGTTCGATGAGTCGAACAAGCAGGTCGGCCGCAACATGGCTTTCACGCTCTCCAACGACGCGCGACGCCTGCCGGTCAAGCGCCGGGCCGAGCTCGCGGGCGGCAGTTTCGTCATGGTCCTCCGCGAGGCGCGTTGAAAAGGATCGGCGGCGATCTTCGGTCGCCCCGTCGACGACGACCCGCATTCTGGCTCATCACGCTGCTCGGCGCATTTGGCGTGGCGACGACGGCGCGGGCCGCGCTCCAAGTGACGCCAGGCCTGACAGCTGAATATTTCGCGAACGATCAGCGTACCGGGCCTCCAGCGCACAGGGCCGTCACAACGGCAATCTCAACCGAACAACTCAGCGAGCAATGGAGCGGGTCGCCTCCTGCAGTCTTCAGCGCCCGATGGTTTGGCTACCTCACGGTCGCCAGACCCGGCTTGTACACGTTCGCGACCTCGTCCGACGATGGGTCCTCCTTATCGGTCGACGGGACCGTGGTCGTGAACAACGGCGGCGTGCACGGGGAGGAAACGCGCACGGGGCGCATCCGGCTCGACCGCGGCTCACATTTCGTGGTGCTCGAGTACGCGCAAGCAGGCGGCGACTACGCGATGAGTTGGGCGTGGGCGCGCGAGGACGGGGCTCTCTCCTCGTTGCCGGCGTGGGCGCTGTCGCCGGGACGAGTGCCTTTCTGGAAGGTCACGCTCGCACGGGTGCTGGACTGGTTGCGACTGTCCACGATCTGGCTCTTTGCGCTGGGCTGCGTGGTCGTCGCCTTGAAATATCTTGCGGCCGTCGAAATCGTGGCCGGGCACGAGCCTGACGTCGCGCGGGCGCATCAGGGCTGGCGCCCACTTCTCGGCTTCGTCAGCCTGTCGCTTTTCGTTGTCCTTGCGATTCTCCACACCTGGCCGTTGGCGAGCGACCCCGCACGCCTGTCGCGCAACGACAACGGCGACACGATGCTCAATGAGTGGGCGCTGGCGTGGTTTGCGCACCAGGCTCCTCGCGATCCGCTCCATCTCTACGATGCGAACATCTTCTACCCGGAGCGGCGCACGCTGGCGTATTCGGAAGCCATGATCGTGCAGTCGGCGATCGGCGCCCCGATTCGATGGCTCGGCGCAGGGCCGGTTCTGGTCTACAACCTCGTGCTCCTCGCCGGTTTCGTACTGACCGGGTGGACCATGAGCCTCGTCATCACGAAGTGGACCGGCGATTGGATCGCCGGGCTTGCCTCTGGCATCCTGGTCGGGTTCAACGCGCATACGCTCACGCGGCTGCCGCATCTGCAGGCACACCACGTCGAGTTTCTGCCCCTGGCGCTGTTTGCGCTCGACAGGCTGCTCAGGCAGCCGAGCGCGCGTCATGCCATCAGTCTCGCCCTCTGGTTCACGCTGCAGGCCTTGACTTCGGTCTATCTGCTCGTGTTTGCCGCGGTCGCGATGATTGCGGCCACGCTGGCGCGCCCCGAGGATTGGTGGGGCCAGCGCTCATTCGCCGTTTTTCGACAGGCCACGTTCGCGGCCGGGATTGCGGGGGCGATTCTCCTGCCGTTTCTGCTGCCCTACTGGCACTTGTATCAAGAGCAGGGCCTGTCGCGGTCGCTCGGAGAAGTCAGGATGTACTCGGCCTCCTGGACCGACTATCTGATGACGCCGGGCCGTTTGCACTACGCCTGGTGGAGCCATCGCTTTGCTCGGGGTACTGCCCTCTTCCCCGGCTTCGTCGGTTTGGTGTTGACGGGGCTCGCCATCTGGCGGGGCCGCGCCTTGAGGAATCAGCGCGCTCGCATGTGCCTGGCGGCCGGCGTCTGCGGCGTCCTGCTGTCGTTCGGGCCGAAACTGCCTGGCTACGCGCTCCTGTACGAATTCGTCCCGCCGCTGCATGCCATTCGGGCTGCCGCACGATTCGGCTACCTGGGCATCGTCGCCGTGGCGATGGTCGCCGGTTTCGGGCTCGCCGACCTGCGACGGCGGCTCCCAGGCCGCGTCGCGAGACCGCTCTCGCTGCTGGTGCTCGTACTCGCCGCGCTGGAGCCGTTCGCGGCCCCTCTGGGGCTGAAGCGGGCTGCAGACATCCCTCCCATCTACCGGCAGCTCCGATCCGAGCAGGGCGCGATTGCTGTGGAGATGCCATTCCCCAACCCCAGGGCCGTGTTTGTCAATGCCCAGTACATGTTGAACTCAACGGCGCACTGGAAGCCAATCCTGAACGGCTATAGCGGGTTCGTGCCGGGAAGCTATCGGGTCCATTTCGAGCTGGTGAGCGGCTTTCCGGACGCGACTTCGATCGCCGCTCTTCAGGCGCGCGGTGTGACGCACGTGTTTGTGCATCTGAATCACTACGGTGCGGATGCGACCCGGCAAATCGACATGACCGCGGCATTGCGGAAGATGGCCCAGGAAGGCACAGTCGCGCTGTATCGACTGCAGCAGTGATCCGGGCAGGGATGGGTCGGTGGAAGATCGGCTAGAATGAAAACACTGGAAAATCTCTCGTTTCAAGGCTGAAGTTCAGATTCGACGACCAGCGGTTTTTGAGCCTTGAGACTTGAGCCTTGAGCCTTGCGAGCGTTCAATGGACAACCTCATCATCGCGGATAGGACATTCGCTTCGCGGCTGATCGTCGGATCCGGCAAATACTCCTCGCCTTCGGTCATGGTGCGTGCGCACGAAGCGTCGGGCGCCGATATGATTACGGTCGCGGTCAGACGCGTGAACATCTCGGATCGAACGAAGGAATCCCTCCTCGACTACATCGATACGTCGAAGTATTTCGTCTTGCCGAATACTGCCGGTTGCTATGACGCCGATGAGGCGATTCGAACGGCCAGGCTGGGACGCGAGGCAGGACTTTCCAACTGGGTGAAGCTCGAGGTGATCGGGGACGAGCGGACGCTGTTTCCAGACAACGAGCAACTGATCGTCGCCACGCGCGCGCTCGTACGGGACGGCTTCGTCGTCCTGCCGTACACGAGCGACGATCCGGTCGTGTGCCGGAAGCTCGAAGACGCCGGCGCAGCGGCGGTAATGCCATTGGGCGCTCCGATTGGTTCCGGACTGGGGATCCAGAACATCAACAACATCCGGATCATCCGCGAGTTCGCGCGGGTGCCGTTGATTGTCGACGCGGGTGTGGGAACCGCTTCCGATGCGGCACTGGCGATGGAGCTTGGCGCAGACGGCGTGTTGATGAACACGGCAATTGCCGGTGCGCAGGATCCCGTCGCCATGGCCGAGGCGATGAAGTTCGCTGTCCAGGCTGGCCGGCTGGCGTATCGGGCGGGACGCATCCCCCGCAAGCTCTACGCGAACGCCAGCAGCCCGGTAGAGGGGCTCGTCGGCCGCTGAGGGGATCCCCGCAGGGCCGATCCGACGTGGAGGCCAGCTCCGCCAAGGTCACTAAGTCCCTCCAGAAACGCCCACGTTCGCCGAACCAACTGCGGGAGGCAGGAAGCGTCTAGGCGCGTTCTCCCTCCATGTAGGTCCACCGGGCGCTCACCGCCTGCCTGCGCTTGTCGCTCCCGCGGCACCACGTCGCGACCCGCCAGTCGTGAACGGCGGGTCGTCTTCAGACGACCACTGCCACTCCACCGATTCCGCCCCATTCGTCCCCGTACCGACGCACCTTGCTCGGCCCTTGAAATGATGTGCAGATTCGAAGGTGCGGCAGGCGCACCAGATGAGCCTTCCTGCGTAATCATGATGGCCTTGCCACCCACCGTCAGCGTCCCGGTCCGAGGCGCCGTCGACGTATTCGCGGGCACGCTGTAGCTCAGCGTGCCGCTGCCTGTGCCGCTGCCTCCACTTGTGATGGTGACCCAGGCCAGGCTTTCGGTCGCCGACCACGCACAGCCGCTCGTCGTCGTGATCGCGATGATTGCCACATCGCCGCCGGCAGCCATAGCCTGCGTTGTCGGCGACACGGCGAAGCTGCACATTCCGCTTTGCGTGATGGTCACCGGCTGCCCGGCAACCGTCAGCGTGCCCATACGAGACGTCGTGGACGTGTTCGCCGTCACCGTGTAATTCACGATGCCGCTTCCGGTGCCGCTCGCCCCACTCGTGATCGTGACCCAGTTCAGGCTTTCGGTCGCCGACCACGCACACCCGCTTGTCGACGACAGGGTCACACTCGCGGCGCTGCCGCCAGGCACGATCACCTGGGTTGTGGGCGACACTGAGTAGCTGCATGGCGAGGAAAATGTGAAAGCATTCGACGCGGCACTAATACCGGTACCGCCTGAGCCGACAGCCGAAGCCCGCGCCTCGTAGACAATACCCGACGAGGGACGTGCCCCCAGGTTGATGCGAATCTTGCCGTCCGCGCCGGGACTCGGCTTTCCAAGTTGATTGATTTGAATGGGTTGCGCGGCAGCGATCAGATAAAACCCGATTTCGTAGTGATCGACAACCGGCGCGCCGGAGACTGTGACGTTGTGATCGGCCGACGGATTGAATTCCGCCGTCGTCGGATCGACGATCGATTGCGAATACGCCCGGGTCGGCGAGAGAAGCAGTACGCCAACAGCCAGAGTGCAAAAGTGACGAAGCGTGAGACGATGACGAGCAAGGGACAGCACGTTGAGGCCTGAATGGCGATTCATGACGGCGTGCCAGTGCAGGATTCAGGCCCGTCGCCGGATAGTCAAAAACGCTAGTGTAAATCGCGAAAACGCCTGTAACCCCAGCAAAGACGCCTGGTTTGGCCTGACGCAATCGTAACCGCACTATCCAAGTACCCCTTCGCCTTTTGAGCATTGAATCGTTGCGCTCCGTAGTGAATGCGGCTCGCACTTCTCCGACGAATTTCCGTCAGCGCCCGGCTGGTCGGAGTCAAGCGTCCTGTTCATCGTCATCTGTTGACCAGTCCGCGACCCAGATCAGCCGCGATCGACGGACGTCGCCCCCCTGGCAGTGGCCTTCGCCACGGGGGTCCCGGCGCCTTCATCTTTCTCAAGCACCCCTGGCTTTGCGACACCTTTTCTTCCTCTCCGCGGTTTTTGGTCGCCACCCGGTAGACCGTCGATGTTTCCCGGCGGCGTCTACTTCTGACACAACCTCGCTTTTTCCGCGAATTTCGAGGGCACAGTGAACGTGCGGCACGCCCAAAGGCGGCAACATGCTTGCAGAGCTGCAAAAGGGCGCAGTGCGGCAAATCCGTCGGATCTGTAACCGAGATGGTGTGCTTGCCAGTTTTCGCTCACCTCGTTGGTAGGAAAGGTCTGAACATTCGATGTCGTTATTCCGGCGGCACGCGTGCTGCCCGAGGCGGACGCCAGCGTGACACCCCTCCCACAGCGGGTCCTCGTCGTGGCTCCGTCGCGCCCGTTGGCAAGAGCGCTGGCCGGGACCCTCAAGTCCAGCAGGTACGAACCGATCCTAGTCAGCGATTTCGTGGAGGCCAAAACGTTACTCGAGGCACGGCCCGATTTCCTCATCTCAGAATTGAAGCTTGGTGCGCATAACGGGTTGCATCTGGCGATACGCGCGGCTGGCCAGGGCACACCCGCCATCATCATTGGCGACGCCGACCCGGTTCTCGAGGCGGAAGCGGTACGCTATAAAGCCACGTTTCTGAAGACGCCTGTCGACCCAGAGGATGTCGTCGTCCTCATGCGCGCGATCCGCGCCTCCTCGCAGCGGAAACGGCGGTCCCCTCGCAAACAGGTAAGCGTGCTCGACGCGTACGTGAATGACGCACGGGCGCGCCTGCTCGACGTCAGCTACGAGGGCATGCGGCTGGAGACCAGCGAACGGGAACTCTCCACCCTCCCGCCACTGTTTACGGTGCGGCTGCCGCTCTTCAACTTTTCGTGTCGAGTTCAGCGGGTGTGGGCAGCACCACCGCACACCGAGAATTCAGCCGTGGCGTGTGGCGCCGAACTCTCGGGTGATGCGGACACCGCGTTGACGTGGCGGCTTCTTGTCGACTCGTTGCCCGGTGCCGTGCTGACGACCTGAGAAACTCGATTGAGTGCACTCCCATTTCGAAACCTGCAGATGCAATCCGCGGACGATGTCATCAGCACGATTCGATCCCCGTTTGAATCACCCCGCGAAGGTTAACGACCTCGCGGTCACCTCAGATATTCGAACCGGTCGTCCCCCACTGAACCTGGAGCGGCAGAGCTGTCAAGTTCGGTGCCGTTGGAGCTCGGCCGGATCCCAAGCAAACTGAAAATCCGGTCGGGCGATGCCTTTTGTCAGGTTTCCGGCGTTTCATTCGAAGAGAAGTACCCAGAGAATCGGTCAAATGTTGAACGGTATTGTTAATTTCGTTGTGGCATTGGCGTTGCTCAGCAGAAAACCGAGCAAGGCGAGTCCCCGTCATGCTGCACGGGATGTGCAGTCAGAGATGCGCCGAACGTGCAGTCAGACCGACCGCAGCGCATGTCTGCGTGAGTCGGCGAGACGGGAGTGCCGGGGACTCGCCGGCCTTGCTCGAAAGTGGATCACCCCAACTATGAAGATGGCCGCAGTTCTTGTCGTGAACAGCAACTCCAACGGGTTGGCTTCGCTGGTGGAGCCTCTGCGGAAGGCTGGGTATCGCGCGATTGGCGCCGGCTCCTTCGAGACCGCCAGAAATCTACTTCACACGCAATGGTACGACTTACTCATTACTGACCTCAGGCTGGCGGCGTACAACGGTCTTCATCTCGTCTTACATAGTCGCGCGGTCAATCCTGCGGCGACGGCGATCGTTGTGGCCGCGGTCGCCGATGACTCGAGCGAGGTTGAGGCGCGGCGGTTCGGGGCCCACTATATTTCGCGGCCCGTGAATCCCGAGCGCCTCCTTGCGCTCGTCGGAACGGTGTTGAAAGCTGCTCGGTACCCGCTCACGAGTCCGTCGTAGAGGGACTCCGCCTGGCCTCTTACACCGTCGGGAGGGGCTTCCTCGTCGATTGAGTGGTAGTGTTCAGCCCTTGGCGGTACGGCCGGCCTGCCAGCGCTGGTCTCGCGGCTGCAACCGCTCTTCATCGTCGGACAACCGCACCGGCATCGCTCTGAACCGCTGGAACGGCATGTGACAGTCGTGCTTGCGCAGGAAGCTCAGGAAGCGCTTGTAGTCTGAGGGTTCGAGATTGAAACTCTGGACCAGCGCCTTGTAGTTGCCCCTGGTGCGTTCGAGGCCGCGGCTGACAATCGCCCGAAGATCGTCTCGGGTGAGATCATGAGCCATGTAGGGCTCATACACGACGACCAGAAGGACTCCCCACCAACGCTCATGCGCTCGTACAGCACGTCCGGCGTCAATCTGCCCGGTAGTGCCGCTTCAACAGCAACCGATCCGGACCATTTGCCCGAGATTTCCCGGGGGAGATCTTCTGGGCTGATAATCGCGCCCTCTCTGCGAATCACGAGGCGTTCAGCCGCGTTCTTCAACTCACGCACGTTGCCCGGCCAGTCGTAGGCCACGAGTCTCGCTATCGTCTCTTCGAGCAGAGTCGGTGGTTCGATGTGATGGCGCTTCCCATAGGCTCGGAGAAAATGATCGAAAAGGAGCGGAATGTCTTCCCGCCGCTCGCGCAGCGCCGGTATGGCCAAATGAATGACATTCAGGCGGTAGTAGAGATCCTCGCGAAACGTCTTGTTTGCGGTGTGCTCGAGCAAATTCTTGTTGGTCGCGGCGATCACCCGCACGTCGACCATTGAGCTGACACGGTCGCAGCCGACGCGCTGGATCTCGCCGTTCTCGAGAAATCGCAGCAGGAGCGCCTGCATGCGCATGCTCATCTCGCCGACTTCGTCCATGAAAATCGTGCCGCCGTGCGCCTGCTCGAACCACCCACGCTTGTCGCGATGGGCATCCGTGAAGCTACCCCGAACATGCCCGAATAACTCTGACTCAAGGAGGGAGTCCGGGACCCCGGCACAATTGATCGTCACGAGGGGACTGTGGCTTCGCCGGCTTCGCTGATGAATGAGCCGGGCAACCACTTCCTTACCGACTCCGCTCTCCCCCGAGATGAGAACCTTGGCGTCTGTGCGGGCAGCGTAGAGCACCTCCTGCCCGATCTCCCGCATGACTGCGCTGGCACTGATCAGCTGGTGTGTGGGTTCCAAGTGTGATTGATCCAAGGGCTTAGTTATACAGCTAAGAAGTCCGCCGAGTCAAGGACTAATTGACCATGCAGTACCGATAAGTACCAATAATGACCATCGAGAAGCCTCCGGAAAGCTACGACCCCTTCATGGCTTTGGCACCGAACACTTCGATAGTGTGTTCAATTATGAGACACATGAGTGTATGCCTGGACCGTCCACCTGGTGGAGGTGCCACTCGGCGACATCGCCCGTGGTTCGGCACTCGTGGACGACAAAAGTCGTTCCTCCCGTGGACTTTAACCTTGGGTGGACTTCCAGAATCCGGCGAGGCCATCCGAAACTCGTTCATCTGGAACAGTTTGACTAACTGGACCAACGTGACACATGGCTGGAAGGCCCCTTGCCTCATTCTGGTGAGAAAAGAACTACACGTAGGCTGCTTGGAACCGGTTGACGAGGTGAATGGCTGACATGGGGACTCTTCTGATTACGGGAGGCTGCGGGTTCATCGGTTCGAACCTGGTTCGGCGAGTCGTTGAAACGACGGCCGACACTGTTGTGGTGATCGATAAGTTGACGTATGCAAGTAATCAACTCGCGCTGGCGACTGTACTGAAGCACCCGCGCGTGAGTTTTGTCCACGGCGACATCGCCGACCCGACGGCCGTGTCCCGGGTTTTTGCTGAATACCGTCCTTCGGCGGTATCAACCTCGCCGCGGAAACGCATGTCGATCGGTCGATCGATTCTTCGATGCCGTTCGTGGAGACAAACGTAACCGGCACGGTCGTCCTGCTGCAGGCCAGTCGCCGTTTTCTATACGACAGGTCCCGGTCCGAACGCGACGCCTTTCGCTTTCTGCATGTGTCCACCGATGAGGTGTACGGCACATTGGGCCGCACGGGTTACTTCACCGAAGAGACACCCTACTCGCCCAACTCACCGTATGCGGCCAGCAAGGCGGCTGCCGATCATCTGGTTCGATCGTTCCACAGCACACACCAACTGGCGACGCTCATCACGAACTGCTCGAACAACTACGGGCCGTTTCAGCATCCGGAAAAGCTGATCCCTCTGATGATTCTGAACGCGCTGCAGGCTCGCGCCCTGCCAATCTACGGTGATGGCGGAAACGTAGGGACTGGTTGCACGTCGAGGATCACTGCGCCGCGCTTCTCCTGGTCCTACGGGGTGGCCGTCCCGGCGAAAGCTACAACGTCGGCGCGTCGAACGAGCAATCGAACATCCAGCTGGTCGAACAGCTGTGTGAAGTTCTCGAGGAGATGCATCCAGCACGATCCAACCCGGCGATGATCGCGGCCGGGGTACACCTCTTATCACGACCTGAAACAGTTCGTGACCGATCGCCCCGGGCACGACCGCCGTTACGCGGTGGACGCTACCAAGCTGCGTCGCGAGCTGGGGTGGGCGCCGCACCATACGTTCACCGAAGGTCTTCGAAATACCGTGCGGTGGTATATCGAGCACGACAGACGCCTTCGCAGCGCGAAAAGGTCGGTTACGACCGTCAACGGTTGGGGATTCGGAGTGCGAGCATGCGATTTGTCCCTTCGGAGATCTCCGGCGTAATCCTGATCGAGCCGGACGTCCATCGAGATGAGCGCGGATTCTTTCTCGAAACCTATCACGCAAAAGTTACCGCGACGGGGGCCTGCCGCGTCCATTCCTGCAAGACAATCAGTCATTGTGGTCCGCGATACGTTCGCGGCCTCCATCTGCA
>CAWFFB010000033.1:0-36761 GCA_963814975.1 uncultured Acidobacteriota bacterium
TAGCCGGAGCGTGGCAGAGATCCTCCAGTAGCCGGGCACCGCCGCCGAGGCCTTCCAGGTACCGCACCGACAGCGGATTGAACGTCCCCGTTCGCTCTCGTCCTGGTGGTGTCACAACGAAAGTACAGCGCTCTGGCGACGAGCTCAGCAGTCGTCATGCGGCCACGGCAGGTCGGGGAAGGCTGCGCTTCCACATCCACCACCGACAGACACTCGCCTCCGCTATCACGCGCCGCCTTTCGATATGCTTCCGTTCCTCCTCGGCCTATTGCTCAGCCAGTCGGCGCGGATCGAACCGGCACCCCGACGCGCAGTTCCCCATCAGCAGGATCTGCGCCTCCCAGCCCCAGGACAATCCGGACTTCATGATCCGCGCTCGGCGCCGGCAACCGCGCATCGATTGCTCGATATTCTGCGCCCGCTCAGCCTCTTGTCTGGCCAATGCCAACCTCTTGGCCAGGCCGAGAACCGTATCGGATGGAATGGCTAAGAACCCCTGTCCTTCTCGCAGGCACAGCCCGTGCTACAAAGCGGTCAGTAGAAGCGGCGCCGGCCGGTGTTCTCAGCACCGACCGACGCCTAACCCGTCAACCGAGGTCAGCGGTCAAGCGGGCTGCCCGCCATTGTAAGGGGAGCCAGCGGCCACGAGGTTCCCCGATGCGAGTCGCCATCTACGCCCGTGTCTCCACCTTCGACCAAGAACCCGAGAACCAACTCGCCGAGCTCCGGCAGTACGTGATCGCCCGCGGCTGGACGTCGGTGGAATACGTGGACCGCGGCATCAGCGGATCGAAGGACCGCCGACCGGCGCTCGATCAACTCGTCGCTGATGCCCGGCGCCGGAAGTTTGACGTGCTCCTGTGCTGGCGGCTCGATCGCCTCGGCCGCAACCTGCGGCATCTCGTCGTGTTGCTCGAGGAGCTCCGCGCGGTGGGCGTGGCGTTCGTCAGTCTGAACGAAGGCATCGACGCGACGACGCCCGCCGGCAAGCTGCAACTGCATGTCCTCGCGGCACTCGCCGAGTTCGAGCGGGAGCGCATCCGCGAGCGCGTCCACGCCGGCTTGGCGCGCGCCCGCACGCAAGGCACGCGACTCGGCCGACCACGCAAGGTGCCGAACCCGATCGCCGTGCCGGGCGGCTCGGTGCGCGCGGCGGCACTCGTGTGGGGCGTGTCGAAGTCCACGGCTGCGCGATGGATTGCGACTGGCCGGACCTCGCTACTCGAGATGCCGACGATCATGGCGCTGCCTAGATAAACACAACGCGACTAGGGAGACGTAATCCGCGAGCGCTAGGCTCTGCAAGGACTGACGTGCGTCCGTCAGTTCGTCGGCACGAGGCGCTTCAGCTCCTCGAGCCAGTGCTGCACGACGATGAGCTGCGTCGGCGTTGACGTCTCGCTCGGTCGGCCGAGCCGTCCTTGATCATCAGGAAGCGCTGGCCGTCCGGCGACACGTCGTAGGTCCGGCCCGCCGACCGCTGCGGCCATGAAATAGCGCCCCTCGAACAGCCGCGTCGGATTGCCGGCTCGAAACGTGGACCCGCCTTCAACGGCGGCGCTCATCACCGCGCCACTCGGTCCCAGGTAGAAGAGCTCCTTGCCGCTGCGCGCCCACAGCGGCCGCGTGCCGCCGCCCGTGGAAACCTGCCAGCGGCCGCCGTCGACGTCCGGAAACGGCCGCACGTAGATTTCGTCCTGCCCCGACTCGTTCGACTGATACGCCATCCATCGGCCGTCGGGCGAGATCTCCCCATTCAGCTCGTTGAAGGTGGTCTGCACGAGCGGCCGGACGTCGCTCGTCGGAGCTCCGTCCAGGCCCGCCGATGCCTGGCGAAGGCGGCTGGGCCCGCCGCCCCCCCTCCAACGCCAGCACCATCAGGTCGGCCCCGGTCGTCGTCGTCTCTTCGCGGAAGACCAGCCGCGTCCCGTCAGGGGAGAACGCGCCGGGGAATTGATTGTTCGGGCTCTCCGTCAGCCGCTCGACCGCGCCCGTGCCGTCCGCCGCCTGCCAGAAGAGATTGAGCGGGCCCGTTCGCGCGGACGGAACAGCATCCGCTGCCCGTCCGGCGTCCAGACCGGATGCGTATCTGGCCCCGGATCGAAGGTCAGCCGCGTCAGCGTCTCGCGCGCGAGGTCCCAGATCCAGATGTCGTTCTCCTGGTCGCGGACGTCCAGCGCCACTTGCGTGCCGTCGGGCGAGAGCCGCGGATACATGTAGGCCCGCGGCGGCGCCTTGAGTGGCTCCTCGCGTCCCTGCCGATCGACCCACACCAGCGTGCGCGGCGCCGCCGCCTGCGCCCCGCCGGGCACATAGACGAGCGTGCCGTCGCGCGAGCAAGCTCAGTTGGCGCCCCATGGCGTCGTCATCACGTGCTCCAGCACCGGCACCGGGTCCCTACGACCTCCAGCCGTCTGAGGTCGAAGGCGACCGCCCGCAACGTGCCTTCCACGCCATAGACGATATGCCCTGTCGGCACATAGCGCGCATGGCTGCCCCCCGGACCAGGATCTTCTGCTCGCCCGTCGTCAGATCGAGCACGGCAATCTGCGCGTTCGGACCTCCAGTGCGTCGGAATGGTGAAGAGGACGGCCTGGCCGCCGGGCAGGACCTCCGGCCAGTAATGTTCCGCTCGCCCTGGTCCCGGTTCGGCGTCGTCAACACTTCGGCTCGCCCCCGGCGGCCGAAACCCGCAACAGACCCGACGCCGGGTCGTTCGTCGCAAAAATGATGGTGTCGTCGGCGCCCCAGCTCGCCCCGCGGGGACTGCCGGTCGATCTGGCTGATGGTCACGGCGGTCCCGCCGGTCACGGCCACCTTCTTCAGCGCATTCGTTCCATCGAAGAAGCCGATCCATTGCCCGTCGGGGGAGAAGAAGAGGCCGCCCGGCGCGCCCAAGCCCGGCAGCGCGGGGCTCGAGCTGATCGAGCGCGCGCACGACGATCTGCTCGGCACTCGGCGCCGACGTAGGCGATGCGCGTGCCGTCAGGCGAGATGGCGACATCGGGTCGGAGTCGTCGCAAGCAGAGAGTGGTCGCGCCGGCGGGGTCACCGTAAAGCGCACCACTCGCGGCGGCGCGGGACGCATGAGCGCCCAGACGGCGAGGCCCGTTACGCATGAGACTAACGGCGACGATGGCTGCCACGAGCGGCGCCGGTCGCTGCCAGACGCGAAGCCGAGGGACGGCGACAGCAGTGGTCTCCACGCGCCGCGGTCTCAAATGCGCCCTCCAGCGCCAGGCGCACATCGGCGATGTCATGCACGCGCTGCCGCGGATCTTTCTCCAGGCAGCGCCGGACGATGTTTCGCAGCGTCGCCGGCGTCTCGGGCGGCAGCGCCGTCCATGAGCGGTTCGGATTTCAGCACCTCGGCCAGCGTCTCCGAGACCGTCTCGCCGCGGAACGCGCGCGCTGCCGGCGAGCATCTCGTAGAGCACGCAGCCGAACGCCCAGATGTCGGCGCGCTTGTCGACGGGCTTCCCGCTTGGCCTGCTCCGGGACTCATGTAGGCGGCGGTGCCGAGAATGACGCCCATCCCCGTCATGGCCGGGCTCGTGATCGTCGGCGACTGCGACGCATCGGTCGCGCCGGGACTCGAATCGAACGCTTTCGCCAGTCCAAAGTCCAGCACCTTCACCGTGCCATCGGGCCGCACCTTGATGTTCGCGGGCTTGAGGTCGCGATGGATGATGCCCTGCTCGTGCGCGGCCTCGAGGGCTTCTGCGATCTGCCTGGCGATCGGCAGCGCTTCGTCGATGGGGATGGCGCCCTGCGCGATGCGGTCAGCGAGCGTCGGCCCTTCGACGAGTTCCATCACGAGGGCGGTCGTGCCGTGCGATCGTTCGAGGCCGTAGATCTGCGCGATGTTGGTGTGGTTCAGCGAGGCAAGCGTCTTCGCCTCGCGCTCGAACCGAGCCAGGCGATCCGCGTCTTGCGCGAAGGCCTTGGGCAGGATCTTGATGGCGACCTGACGCCCCAGGTTGGTGTCGGTCGCGCGATAGACCTCACCCATGCCGCCCACGCCGATCTGGGCGGTGACTTCATACGGGCCGAGGCGCGTGCCGGGGGTGAGCGCCAATCGTTTCCTGGATTATACGAGCCGGACGGCCGTGCGGAGCGGATTACTCTCGATCGACGCCGCAGGGTAGATCTACGCTGGCCGAGTTCGAGAGCGCACCCATGTTCACAATGTGAATACCGGCCGGCTCTCTGCGGCGCCGGGCTGATATGTCTCGTGACAGACGAAGCCCTCGGCCACGTCTGGATGTGCCGGCGAACTTTGCAAACGCTGAATGACGTGGTGCGCGCGCGACCCGTTTCCGCTTTACCGGTGCGGGCCTTCCCCCTAGAATCAGCGTGTTTACGTTCACCGCCGCAGCATAAGGCTCTGATCGCATGAGCTCGCTGCTGCTCGTACGAGCGTTCCTGCTCACTCTTGGGGCGGGTACATGAGTGCGAGCGATCATCCGCTCGGAATCACGTCGGTGGCGATCACCGAAGGCAGGTGGTGGATGCTGCGTAAGGGCTAGGGAGGGCACGGCATGAATCCCGACCGCTGGCAACAGATCTCGCAGGTCTATCACGCCGCACTACAGCGTGACCCGCGCGATCGCGCCGGATTTCTGCGCGAGGCTTGCGGCGGTGATGACACGCTCCATCAGGAAGTAGCATCGCTTCTGGCGAACGAGAGCCACGCCGTGGGCTTCCTGTCGAATCCCGCACTCGCGGCGGCGGCCGGATTGATCACCTCCACCGGCGGAACCATGTTGACCGGGCGACGGATCGGCGTCTATCAGATCCAGACACTGCTCGGAGCGGGCGGCATGGGCGAGGTGTATCGCGCGCGCGACACGAAGCTCGGGCGCGACGTCGCGTTCAAAATCCTGCCGGGAGCCTTCACCGCGGATCCCGACCGCCTGGCCCGCTTCGAGCGCGAGGCGCGGGTGCTCGCGTCGCTCAACCATCCCCACATCGGCGCCATCTACGGGGTCGAAGAGCGCGACGGCGTCCACGCATTGGTCCTGGAACTGGTCGAAGGCGAGACGCTCGCCGATCGTCTGGCTAAAGGCGCGCTGCCGCTCGACCAGGCGCTGACACTCGCGATCCAGATCGCGAGCGCGCTCGACACGGCGCATCGCGCGGGCATCGTCCATCGCGACCTCAAGCCCGGCAACATCATGCTCACGCGAAGAGGCGGCGCGTCCGCGGCACCGATCGCCAAGGTGCTCGACTTCGGGCTGGCGAAGGCGACCCCTCCGGCGGTCGCCGGTGCGGACCGCTCGAACCAGCCGACGCGGCCACCCAGCTTGACGGCGCCGGGTACGGTCCTCGGGACGTGTCAGTACATGGCGCCGGAGCAGCTCGAAGGCCGCGAGGCGGACGCGCGCACGGATATCTTCGCGTTCGGCGCCGTGCTCTACGAGATGCTGACGGGGAAGAAGGCGTTCGAGGGCACCAGCAACGCGAGTGTGAGTGCCGCGATCATGTCGGCGGACCCGACGCCCATCTCCGCGCTGCAGCCGCTCACGCCGCAGGCGCTCGATCGCGTCGTCGGCGCCTGTCTGGCGAAGGATCCTGACGACCGGTGGCAAAGCGTGCGCGACGTGCTGCGCGAGTTGCAGTGGATTGCTGAAACCGGCGCGCAGGTCAGCGGCGCGGCGCCGCGTGCGACGACCGTTCGCACGCGCGCGCGCCTGGCGTGGGTGATGGCCGCCGTTGCGACCGCGGCGGCCCTCGGTATCGGCGCGCTGCAGTTCGCTCGCCCTCGTCCAGAGCCGGCCGCCGCGGTCCGATTTCAGGTATCGCCGCCCGCGGGCAGCTCGATTGGATCGGCAGCCCCTGGCGGTGCTTTCTCAGGCGCTTTCCCCGGACGGCCAGCGCATCGCCTTTGGTGTCAGTACCGCGGGCCGGATCCGCGCTGGCAGTCCGCTCCTTCGACGCGGTCGAAGCGCAGGTGCTTCCCGGGACGGAAGGTGGGGCGTTTCCGTTCTGGTCGCCCGACAGCCGGTTCATCGGCTTCTTTGCCCAAGGGAAGCTGATGAAGATCGACGTCACGGGCGGGCCACCGCAGACCCTGTGCGACGCGGGTCTCGGATTAGGCGGGACCTGGAGCCGCGACGGCATCATCGTGTTTGCGCCGAACGCCGGGGGCGAACGGCCTGTTCCGCGTCTCGGCCGCCGGGGGCGCCCCCGCGCCGGTGACGACCCTGGATGCCGCCAAGAAGGAGGAGGCGCATCGCTGGCCCTGGTTTCTTCCCGACGGCCGGCACTTCCTGTACGTCGCGACCCCGCCGACCACCGTGTACGTCGGCTCCCTCGATGCGGAGGAGCGGACCCCGCTGCTCGCGTCGGAGTCCAAGGCGATCTACGCCAATGGATACCTATTATTCATGCGGCAGGGGACGCTCCTGGCGCAACCGTTCGATCCGGCGCGACTGCGGACCATGGGCGACTCGTTCCCCGTGGCCGAAAACGTCAGCGTCGCCAGAAACCTCGCCGCCGCGGCCTTTTCCGCATCGACGACGGGCGTGCTGACGTATCGGACTGGGGCCGACACGCTCAACACCCGCACGCAATTGACGTGGGTCGATCGCGCCGGCAAGGCGCTGGGTTCCATCGGTCAACTGGACCTGTACCGCAACCCAGAGTTATCGCCTGACGGCACGCGCGTGGCCGTGGACGCCCTCGATCCGCAGGGGCGTACCCTGGACATCTGGCTGGTGGAGCTGGCGCGCGGCGTGACCTCGCGCTTCACGTTCGATCCGGGAAACGACGTCTATCCGGTCTGGTCACCAGACGGCAGCCGGATTGTGTTCGGTTCCGATCGCGAGGGTGGCATCCCTCACCTGTATCAGAAGCGGGCAGACGGGGTGGGGACCGAGGAACTCCTCGTCAAGTCGAGCGCGGACATGTTGCCACATAGTTTTTCGCCTGACGGGCGTTCCTGGTTTACCGCACCCCCGTGAATGGCCGCTCTCAGCTCGGGATCTTGTCCCTCGCTGGGGGCGCAGACGCAGCACTGGTTCGAGCCGTCGAAGTTCCTTCAGCAATTCAGCCAAGTGTCACCGGACGGCCGATGGGTAACCTACGCCTCCAATGAATCGGGACGATACGAGATCTACGTGCAGAGCTTCCCGATGCCGGGTGGCGGCAAGTGGCAGATCTCGAACGACGGCGGCATGTACCCACGATGGCGGCGCGATGGTCGAGAGCTGTTCTATTACGCCCTCGACGGGGCGCTCATGGCCGTCCCCCTCGGGAACGGCGCACGGCTCGACGTGGGTACCGCCGTTCCGCTGTTCCAGGCGCGGCTGTTGAACGGCCCCGCGCCTGGGCCGCGCTTCAGGCAGCAGTACGACGTGGCGCGCGACGGCCAACGGTTCCTGCTCAACATGCCGCTCGAAGACGCGGCCGCCTCATCGATCACCGTCGTCCTGAACTGGGAAGCAGGTCTCAAGAAGTAGATCCATTTACCACTTTCACTACGCTTCTAACGCTCATCAGAGCTCACGCGGTGCTGCACCAAGCCACCCACGCCCGCGATGCCACGGGCCGCATCATCGCCCGCTGGAGGACTATCGCGTGGTCCGGGTCCTCTCAAGGATCTATTCGAGGTGGCAGTCCAGGTGACCGTGCCCATTTCGGTGCGCGAGACGGTCGCGGCGGTTCAATCGCTTATCGGGACCACGTCAGAGACGGTGTCTCTCGGGACCCTGGTCCTCGCCACAGGTTGCACCCTTCCGGCGTTCTCGGACCCGTGCTCTTGCCGCCGTGCAAGCGGCAGTGGCGGCGGTTCCTCATCGCTGGACACTTGCAGGGTGAGTGCTGCCGGTTCATCGCGCCGCAGCGCGGGGCCGTCGTCCAATCCCCGGACGGATTGCCGATCCTGAGCGTTCCGCGCCGCTGTTCATGGGGTTCATCCTCGCTCGTCGCCATTGGCGCGCCCCTACCCCCCGGGTCACGGTCTCTCACAATGGCCTGGCCGCCGGCCGCGACCGTGACGTGCGCGACTACGACGCGCTGCTGACCCGCGACGATGGGACAATCCCCCTCGCCGCGCTCGCGATTTTCGCTCCGGTTTGCTCCGTGATTCGAGCTGACGAGTAGTCACTGGCGGCGCGGGACGTCAGAAATTCGGGACATGCCGGGCTGTCTTGAAGGGACGGTCGAACGTGCTGATCAGCGGCACGAGCCGCTTCCGCGGTCAGTCCTAGGTCGGCTCCTACTGACATGAGCCTTTCGCTGGCCGACACCAGTTCCGTGCGTCCGGAAGCAACGGCTCGCGTTTCACAGGAGTACGCACGAGACGGCCTATCGCAGGCAGTCGAGCCGTACAGGATCGAAACCGTGGACCGGACATCTTCCAGCCCATCGACCGCTCAGTGTGCGCCACGGTGCCGGTGCCGCCTTCATCCGACACCGGCCATTCGCCATCGCAGGTGCCTGGCAGGCTGTGTGACGGCGTGTCTGGGCTCCCCAGCGCGGCGGCGTCGTCGGGTCGCCCGGTGGATTCCCGTGTCGTAGCCACCCCGGGCGGTTGTGTCGCTGTGCATGGGGTTCCTAACCTGCAGCGGAGTCCTCGCCAGGTTCATGATTCAAACGATTCAAAGTCTCGCGCCTCCCGGTAGTGAGCCATCAGCGTTTCGTCGACACGAGGCGCTTCAGTTCCTCGACCCAGGGTCGAAAGTCACTCCCGCTGGAGTGATTTTCATAAGGTTTCGCGAGCTGAAGCATCTGACCACTTCTCACCGCGTCGGTACCAATCGCTTCAGCTCTTCTGTCCAGTTCTGCACGACGACGATGACTGGAGCGGCGAGGTGCGTCGCCCGGTCGGCGCCGCGCCTCCTTGATCATCAGAAACTTCTGGCCATCGGGCGAAACGTCGTACGTCCGCGGGACGGGGTCTCGGCTCCGAAGTAGTACTGCCCATCAATCAGCTTGGTCGGCGTGCCCGCTGTCCACGTGCTACCGCGCTCCACGTGTACGCTCATGAGGGCCCCATTCGGCGGCGCGAGGTAGAACAGCTCCTGGCCGTTCCGCGCCCACAGCGGCTGCGTGCCGCCGCCGGTGGACACCTGCCAACGCCCCCTGTTCACGTCGGGAAACGGCCGCACGGAAATCTGCATCTGTCCCGAGTCGTTGGACTGGTACGCCAGCCACCGACCGTCGAGTGAGACTTCTCCGTTCACGCTCGTTGAACGGCGTTTGCACCAACGGTTGAACGCGGTGGTCTTTCTCCAACGTGAGCATCATCACGTCAAGTCCGGTCGGGCCCGTCGCACTCTCCGAGAACACGACCCGTGTGCCGTCCGGCGAGACCGCCGAAGGGAACTGAAGGTTCGGGCTCTGGGTCAGACGCTCCGCGGTGCCCAGTCCCGTCGGCCGCTTGCCAGAAGAGAGACCCAAGGCCTGCCCCACTAGCTTGGAGCTGAACACCACGCGGCGTCCGTCTGGCGTCCACGCCGGCGCCCGGTCGAGCCCCGGATCGAACGTGACCCGCGAGAGCGTCTCGCGGGCAAAGTCCCAGACCCAGATGTCGTTCTCCTGATCGCGGATGTCGAGCGCCACGCGCGTCCCATCCGGTGACAGCCGCGGATAGGTATAGGCGCGGGCCGGAGCCGCCTTGACCGCTTCTTCATGACCTTGGCGATCGACCCACACGAGCGTCCGCGCAGGCGCAGCCCCAGCGCCACCGGACACGTACACCAACGTGCCGTCACGAGGCGACGTCGAACTCGGCCGTGCCGGTCGGCAGCGTCGCGACCTGTGCCAGCACCGGAATCGCCGTACCGATCACCTCCAAGCGACTGAGGTCAAACGCGATGGCGCGCAGCGTGCCGGCCGCGGCGTACACCAGGTGGCCGCTCGGCACATACTGCGCCTGGCTGCCACCCCGCACGAGGATCTTCGGCGTGCCGGTTCGCAGGTCGAGGACTGCGATCTGCGAGGCATCGATGCCGCCCGTCGTCGGGGTGATCGTAAACAGAACAGCCTGACTGCCCGGCAAGAACTGCGGCCAGAGGTGATCGGCTTCCCCACGCTCGCGGTTTGGTCTCGTCAGGACCGTCGGCTCGCCGCCGGCCGACGACACGCGCTGGAGGCCTGTTGACGGCGCAGCCGTCGCAAAGATGATGCTGCCGTCGTCACCCCAGGTGGCGCCCCGGCTTGTACCGTCGAGGCGGCAGAGGGGGAGGGCCGGTCCGCCGGTGATGGCCACCTTCTTGAGCGTGACGGGGGACGCACTCAGTTTCGACGAAGCCGATCCATTGCCCATCCGGCGAGACGAACGGCGCGCGCGGCGAGCCGAGGCCCGCGAGCGGCGTCGGCTCGAGTTGATCCAGTGCGCGCACGAAGAGCTGCGCCGCCGGTGGTTCCGGTCCCTTTATAGACGATGTGCGTGCCGTCCGGCGTGATCGCGAGGTCGCGAGATTGAGGGTCCACGGACAACGCCGCCGCACCCGTTGGAGAGAGGGCGAAACGCGTGACGTGCAGGCCCGCTCGGACGCATCGCGAGCCAGACGGCCGTCGCCAACCGCGGCACCAAGCCACGATGGCCGACCGCAGTCGGCATCACGAGGCGGCGCCACAGCGGCGGTCGCGGCAGCGCCGCCGTCGGTCCGCCCGTCCCAGCCGTGGCAGGCGCGAGATTCGCCGCCTCAGTCATCACGAACAGCGCGACGGAAATGTCGGCCATCCGTTGTCGACGATCCTTCGCGAGGCAGCGTTGGATCAGCATCCGGATGTGCGGGGGAACGTCGGCCGGCAATGCGTTCCAGTCCGGCTCGCCGCGCAGCACGGCCGCGAGCGTGTCGCCGACGTCCTCGCCCTCGAAGGCGCGCCTCCCGGTGAGCATCTCGTAGAGCACAGCATCCGAACGCCCACACGTCAGCACCGCTTGTCCGCCGCGCGCCCCTTCGCCTGCTCCGGCGCCATGTACGCAGCCGTGCCGAGAATCATGCCGACGCCGGTCATCATCATCGGCGACGTGATGGTTGGGGAGGCGGTCAGATCACCCGCCGTCGGGAGTCGTTGGTTCAGGTGCGAGGGCTTTGGCGAGGCCGAAGTCCAGCACCTTCACCTGGCCGTCGTGCGTGAGGGCGATATTCGACGGCTTGAGGTCGCGGTGGATGATTCCCTTCTCGTGCGCGGCCTGGAGGGCATCCGCGACCTGCCGCGCGATCGCCACGGCCTCCGCGAGCTGGCAGCGGGCCCGCCTTCAATCGATCGGCGAGGGTGTCGCCCTCGACGAGTTCGAGAATGAGGCACTGCGCGCCGTTGACGTCTTCGAGGCCATAGATGGCGGCGATGTGCGGATGATTCAGCGCGGCGAGGAGGTGCGCTTCGCGCTGAAACCGGGCGACCCGGTCGGGATCGTGGACGAAGCCGTCTGAGACGACCTTGAGGGCCACCTCGCGTCCGAGCTTCGTGTCGCGCGCGCGATACACCTCGCCCATACCGCCGGCCCCGAGGGCGGAGAGGATCTCGTACGGGCCGAGACGGGCGCCGGGTTGTAAAGACAACGTGCTCGCGGTGGCTGGATTATATGCCCAGGCTCGTAGTGAGTGTCCGCGAATTGCGCCAGTGAGCCGCTTTCCCCCGATCAGTCGCCCTTGATTAGCCGCGACGGGCCACGAGGTCCAGCGCCTCACACGGGTATGTCGCCGCGTCTGGGCTCCTGTTGAAAGGCCCGTCCCAGCTCGCGCGACTCGTTAGGGCTCCTCCTGGGAGATTCACTGCCTGGGGTAACGGGGGGGATACTTGGTTGATCAAGCAATCGAAGGTGCCAACCAATCAGCCGTTTTGCGGCGAGGGGTCTCCGCCATTTTCGGTGACACGCATTTTTGGCCGCCCGCAGCCGGCCAGCCAGCAGCGCCGCGATGTGGGCCCCGTCCGCCTCCGCCCGCACGACGCCCGGTGGTGCAGACCGCCCCATTCCTTTCCCTTCGCCGCCCAGCCTGCACAACAGCCACGCCCGGCTGTGCGTCGATTCGAGCCCGCCGCCGCTCGACGTGCGGGACCCGGCGACGCCTATTCGACGATCGAGAAGATTTCACGATGGCCTGACTCGACAAGCGGCGCCACCTTCTGATAATTCGCCTGCCACTCCTTGTCGCCGAAGAGCCGGGGCACGTTACTTTCAAAGGTCGCGAGGTCGGGCACCGTCAATTCCAGGACCAGCGTGTAGAACGGGCCTGTGACATCGGTGAGACGCGGTGGAATACTCCAGACCAGACATCACTCGCTTTTGAATGGCGATGCCTTCCTTCATGAGAGCGACTGCTTCACGGGCCTTTCCAAACTTCAACTGGAACACGTTGCGGATCACAATCATGACGGCTCCTCTTTTTGGCGCATTCGCCGTCAGAACCTTATCCGGAGTGTGGTGGACACCACAAGAGCTGAGTGCGCCTGTTCCGGACACTAACGAAGGTCGTCTCCCTCTGGCGACCGATAGGACGCGGAGCCGGGGACAGGGGCGACTTTCCTTCTTGCCCCGTTCCGTTTCCGCACAATGCCTTCCCGGGGCGAGTCCCCCTTCAGGCCCCTCGTAGGCCGGACGACGTGCATTGTTGTTCACAAACCGCCACCCTGTCGGAGCTGCAGATCGGTTTCATCGCCCGCTCGGAACACCCTGCAGTTCACGACGCATCTGTTCGAGGGCCCGTCCCCGCGCGCGAGACACCTCAGGGGTCCTCGTGGAGACCCACCCCGGCTCGCTCTGAGCCGCCCTTCGGCCGGGACATTCTCGGTAAACAAGTTCGCGTCGCGAATGTAGTGCCGCACCATGATGACCGAGCGGTGGCCGGTTTGCGCCGTGATCGATCGGTTCGACTCGCGTGCGTGCGTGCCGCCTGCTGAGGTAGCTTCCTTCCCTCGATCGTTGTCGCGCCTGAGCCAATAGACCCATCAGCCGGCTTCAAACCCCGTGCCCCTGGTAGCTCCAGCTTTGCGATCCGTAAATTACTGCCGCAACACCGCCAGCAGTAACGGTCAGAGAGGAACGCAAACACATCGCGAACGGCGGCGGGTGAGGCGGAAAAGGGAGAAGCAGGAGTTTGCGACGGTCGATTCGGCTCCGAGTGGTGCAAATCGAGCGACGCGGTGCGAGCCGGGAAATGAACAGTGCACAGCTCCGACAATCCATGCGTTCCGACTCAGAGAAACGCTCGCCTGGCATCGTAGCGAGCCCGCGCCGCCTGGCGGCGTTCCCTCCGCCTCTCGACCGTCGTCGAGTAGGCAACGGGCCGAGCCACGCGAGACGCCAGACGGCTTGTAGCTCCAAGACTGGCTCTCGTAGCTGAATCCCCAACAGCGCCGGCAGCGAGGCGGGAGTCCCATGAACGGGACGTAGAGGCGCGTCGCCCTCCGCTCACAAGCCGCACACCGGAAGAACAGCCGTCCGCGTCGCCAAACCGCGTTTGGCAGCACCTCGGCTCTGATGTCCCAGGACTGGCCCGAGCCGGGTGTCGGCGTCCACGAGAGCATCGCTCGCCAGCCGGGGCGAATGTCTGCCGCCGCAGGTCAACTGCCCGTAGACGATCTCGGCGCCGAGAATCGCTTCGCACTGGCCGACGTGCACGCGGCGTCGCCACACCGCCGTTCCTCCTCGTCGCCTTGCCCGCGCGAGTTTTCCCAATGCCAATCACGAGGCCGGTCCAGCCACCAGATCCGCGCCGAAGAGCAGGAGCAGGTCCATGCGACGGCCCGCCGCTCGCGCCGTCCCTCACGGTCTCATTCCGGTACCGAAATCAACGGTCGTCGAATCGGCTGCTGCGCCGCTCCACCTGACGGCGTTACACTACGACCTCGCCGCCGCCCTGGCCTGATCAGTCGGGGTAAAAGGCCCGTCCCTCGCGGGCCGGCGGCGACTCGTCTTCTCGAGGGGCATCGCGACGAGGGCTCGATGGCCGCAAGTGATGACGACTCCCCTGAAAGGCCTCACACCCCTGAGGAGCGGCTCTCCGGAAGCGAAATCCGTTTCCGACCAATGATCCCGGTCATGCCAAGTGGCTCCGCGTTGTGCGACAGGTCCTTGAGGCCGACGAACAACTCAAAGCGCACCTTCTGCTGACGCCACCGGGCGATAATTTTGCTGAATGGCTGACAGACTTCGTTAAAGGACGTTTTGACATCGGGGCGAAGGTGCTCACGTCGGAGGTGGGTAATTACGATCAGGTCGGTCGCTGCGTTGAATCGCTGCGCGAACTAGACAAAAGTCTTCAAGCCTGGATCAATCGCTCCTCCCTCCCCTCGTGGGTTGATAAGGACGAAGTGCTTGCCGAGATTAAGCTGCGCGTTCTCCAACGAACCGCCCATTGGTCCGCAGAGGCGTGGAGGCACGCCCGGGAAGCTGAAGAGCGGAAGCACCCCGCCGGAGGTACGCCAGTTGCAGAAACCAGAACCATCGAGGCCGAAACCGAGGCGCCGCCTCAGAGGAATAGTAAGAATGAGTCCGACGCTCCACATACACCCGTAGCAAGGACCGGCGGAAGGGCCGACGGTGAATCGCAAGTATCGCCTTCCAACCTCGCTAACTGGCTCGAGCAGGCGCTCAGTGAACGAATGTGGACTCCTAAGGACCTCGAGAAAAAGAAGGGACCGAGTGACAAAACGACGCGGCGGATTCTGGCCGGCGGCACGGGCGTGGAGAAATCCACTCGTGAGAAACTCGCGCGGGCTTTGAAGGTGCCACTCTTGGACGTGCCGGAGCGTTAGGCGTCGTCACAGCACGGAGGATTCCAACTTTTCCATCTTTTCCGCCCGCGCCTTCCAGCCTTTCCGCCTTTTCCCCGCGCCTTCCCCCTTTCCCGTCGGGCCTCTGTAAAACTCGAGGTATTTACATGAGCAATGTTTCGTTTGTGCATTGCGAATCCGGAGGGTTTGTGCTGCGAGTCAGAGTACGAGCGCCAGCGTCGTGGTTGGAGTCAGGTCGTTGAAGCGTTTCATGCCGGCATTCCGCCGTCGGACATCAGCCGGATCGAAACCGGTCGGCTTCGGCCGTATCCGTCACAGCTTCAGCGACTCGCCGCGGTATCGAAGTAAATCAGGACGAGCTGTTGCAGGACGTCTCGGAGGCGCACTTGGCGGAGTCGCCGTCGGTCGCTGGAGCCGCATAAGTGTGAGCCGGCCGCCGGGAGACAGCGGACACGGGCTCGAGTTCATCGCATGGAGGTGCGACGTATGGATGGTAGCAAATCCGACGCAGACGCCGCGGCCGTTGCACTGCTGGTGCGCGCGCGCAATCAGCTCTGGGACTACGACATTGTGGAACAGGACGCCCGTGCGGTTGTGCGCGACGACCTGCTGCGCGGCGCCCGTGCGGCCCTCCGCGCCGTGAAGTGCGAGCGGGATCGCGCCGCGCGTATGGCGCGTCTGATCGACGCGCTGGATGAAGGCGCGGTCCACCGGCGTAGAGCTCGAAAATTCTCACGATGACGACCCATGCATGTGAGAGCCCGACGGCGTCCGACGCCCAACTGTCGGACGGTGGGACGTCCTAATGACAATGATCGATAAGGAGGCCGTCCGGGCGGCTAATCGCCTCGAGGAGGTCATTCCGGACCTCACGGGCAAGCCGCTCTCACGCAAAGGCGGACGCGATTTGCTAGGCGGTGTCCCTTTCACAAAGGGGGGGAAGCCCATCCGTCCATGCGGATAAACTCCAGAAACAACTGTGGCGCTGTGATCCCTGCAACATCGGCGGCGATGTGTTCGGGTTCGTCGAACGGTTTCGACATGTCGATTTCAAAGCGGCGCTCGCCTGGCTGGCGGATCGGGCGGGTCTTCTCAATGGGAACGGGCACACGCCGAAACCGCTCAGTCCGAAACCGACGATTGTCCAAACCTATGATTACACCGACGAAGCGGGGACGCTGCTCTATCAAGCCGTGCGTTACGAGCCGAAGGATTTCTGTCAGCGTCGGCCGGGTGGTCTCGGTAGTTGGATTTGGAACATGGACCGCGTGCGGCATGTGACCGTATCGCCTGCATAACTTGATAGGAAAGTCGGCATGTCTGGTGGTCGAAGGCGAAAAGGATACGGACCGGCTGTGGGCTATCGGGCCTCCCGGCGACCTGCAACGTCGGCGGGGCGGGCAAGTGGGACGACGAGTATTCGCGCGAGTTGAAGGCCGCGGGTGTCGAGCGCGTCGTAGTCATTCCTGATAACGACGATGTTGGTCGACTGCACGCCGAGGCCGTCGCGCGCAGCTGTCACAAGGCCGGGCTTACGGTGCGCGTGCTGACGTTGCCGGACCTCCCCGCGAAGGGCGACATCAGCGACTATCTGGCGACACATACCAAGGATGATTTGCGCGCGCTGCTCGTGACGCTGGCAGGTAGCGCGCCGTACGTGCCGGCAGCGATCGTCGAGCAGCCAGCGACCGCGGGTACCGGGCCCGCTGCCGGTCGTAACAAAAAACCCAAGGACACAAAGGGCCGCGGGCTGAAGCTCGATGACCCAGACCCGTGGCCCGACCCGGTGTCGGGCGAGCAACTGCTCACGGACCTGGCGACGCTGCTGATGGCGTTCGTCGTCTTCGTCGATCCCACGCACGCGGACGGGCTGGCGCTCTGGATCGTCCACACGTTCGCAATGGACGCTTGGTGGATTTCGCCGCTCGCCGTCGTCAACAGTCCGACGCTGCGATGCGGGAAGTCGACCGCGCTCCAGCTCGTCGCGCACCTGGCGAGCCGGGCGCTCCCCGCCTCGAACATCAGTCCGGCGGCGCTCTTTCGCGCGATCGAACGCTATCAGCCGACGCTGATGCTCGATGAGGCCGAAACGTTGCTGAAGCACAACGAGGAGCTGCGCGGGCTCGTGAACGCCGGCCATACCCGGAAGACGGCGGTCGTGATTCGGACCGTCGGCGAGCAACACGAGCCGTCGGTGTTCTCGACGTGGTGCCCGAAGTTCATCGCCTTGATCGGCCGCTTGCCCGCCACGTTGATGGATCGGGCGCTGGTGATTCCGATGCGGCGGAAGATGTCCAGCGAACATGTCGAACGGTTGCGGCTCGATCGCCTCGATGCGCGCTGCCTCCCGCTGCGACGGCGGATGGTGCGGTGGGTGGCCGACCAGGCAAGTGCCCTGCGCGAGGCGGACCCGAATGTGCCAGCGAACCTGGACGATCGCGCGGCGGACAACTGGCGCCCCGCCTAGAGCGTTTTCCGATTGTACGTGGTACGGCAGTCATGGTACTTCTCTCGCGGGGAGGGAGGAATGGCGCCGTATTCGATGGACTTGCGCACGCGGGTGTTGGCGGATTGTGACGCGGGATTGGCGGCCAAAGAGGTCGCGGCCAAGTTTCGGGTGAGCCGTTCGTGGGTCAATCGCCTGGTGCAGCGGCGTCGCGAGACCGGCGAAGTCGGGCCACGGCCACAGCAAGTATTTAAGAAGCAAGCGTTCGCCGGCCAAGAGGATCGACTGCGCACGTTGGTGGACGCCCAGCCCGATCGGACGCTGGCGGAACTCCGCGAGGCGTTACACAGTTCGGCCAGCCTGTCGTCGGTCTGGCGCGCCTTGGACCGACTTCGCTTGACGGTCAAAAAAAACGGTCCACGCCGACGAACAACGCCGGCCCGACGTCGTGGCTGAGCGTCGCCAATGGCGCGAGTGGCAGCCGCTCCGCGATATGCGGCATTACGTCTTTCTCGATGAATGCGGCGTTACCACCGATCTGTTACGTCGCTATGGCCGGAGCCCCCGTGGGACGCGACTGCGGGATCACACGCCCTGTAGTCACTGGCAGACGCACACGGTGATCGCCGCGCTCCGCCTCGAGGGTCTCGACGCACCGGCCGTGTTCGACGGGCCCATCGATAGTCCGAGTTTCCTGGCCTATATCGAACAAGTGCTGGTGCCCACGCTGCGCCCAGGCGACGTCGTCGTGCTCGACAACCTCGCGGTCCACAAACAGCCCGAGGTCCGGGCCGCGATCGAGCAGGCGGGGGCGCACATTCGGTTTCTCCCGCCCTACAGTCCTGACTTCAATCCGATCGAGCTGGCGTTTGCCAAATTGAAAGCATTCTTACGCGCCGCGCGCCCGCGTAGCTACGAGCAGGTCTGCGGCCTGATCGCGATGGCGCTCGACCTCTTCACGGCCGACGAATGCGCAAATTACGCCCGGCATTGCGGCTACCGTGTTGCTACGTCGTAATGGAAAACGCTCTAGCCATCGCCGATGCGGCCGGGCCGACATGGGCCCATCGGGCGCGTCAGGCCGCCCGGCAACTAAGTGGCCTGCGAGAGACGGACGATGCGTCGGCGCTCGCGCTGTTGCGGGATACGCGCGCGGTGTTCGACAGCCTAGGGGAGGCCGTCACGGAGGTCACAAGCACCCAGATCGTCGCGGAGTTGAACAAGATGGAGGATCGGCCGTGGCCGGACCAGCGGCACGGGAAGGGCATCACGCCCGCGTGGTTCGCCTCCCGAATGAAGGAGTTCGGTGTCGTGCCAGGCGGTCCCTATTGGTTTGTCGTGAACGGGGAACGGAAGCAACTTCGCGGCTACCGTCGAGCGGCCTTCGCCGATGCCTGGAATCGCTATCTTGAGGGGTCGCAGACCGTAACGTGTAACAACGTCAATAACGACGGGCCCAATGTGCCATTTCAGGGTGTAACGGACGATCACGAGCGTTACACCTTGAAAACGGCTATTTCGCCAATAACGACGGTCTCTTGTGACGGTGTGACGGCTTCACCGCCAGAAGCGGGGAACGACGCGGCAAGCGAGCATCCGACGCCGAGCCGAAGGGAATCCTCACGCGAGCAGGCCCGGATATGACGGCCCGCGAGCTGCTTCAGACGTGCCGGCAAGCGGGCATCGTCCTGGCCGCCGATGGCGAGCACATCAACGTCGATGCGCCGGTTGGCGTCTTGACGCCGGAACTGCGCGGCGAACTCGCGCGATGTAAGGCGGGCCTGCTGGTCCTCCTGGCGCCCGCGACGGAGTTCGTCTCTCTCCGGGGCGGCTTGACGGTGCCGATGGCGGCCGTCCGGCTGGCGCTCGACCTGGAGAGCCGCGGTTTCAGGCTGGCCCTCGACGCTTACGAGCAGTTCACGATCGAGCCGACGGCATCGCTGACCCAGGCGGACCTGGCCGCCATTCGTCGGTGGCGGCTGCACTTGGGGGCGATCGTCGGCTACGATGCGCGCGCGCATGAGAGCCTGCAATGAATCTCCCTCGGCTGCCCTCCGGCGACGCGCAAACGCCGTCTGCGCCGCGACTCCTCTCCGCGCAGACGGCTGCGAAATACCTGGGAGTGCCGTACACATCGCTGCGCGACTGGGCGCTTCGAGGCAATTTACCTATCGTGCGTGTTCCGAACTGCCGTCGAATGTGGTTTGATCGTCGCGATCTGGATCAGGCCGTGGAGGCGTGGAAAGAGCGCATGATCGGCTGACCAGATAGAATCCCGTCGCGTGAGGAAACGTGCGAGGAAGGCCGATGGGGCAGATTCGTAAACGGGGCGCTGTCTACTGGATTCGGCTACTACCGACACGGTCGGCGGCACGAAGAGAGTGCGCGCACGGACAAGTGGGAAGAGGCGCGCGATTTGCTTCGGCAACGCGAGGGCGACGTCGCTAAGGGCGTGCCGATGTCCGCGAAAGTCGGGCAGATTGCGGTTCGAGGAGGCGGCACAGGACATGGTGACCGACTACCTGGTCAACAGGAAGAGGTCACACGACAACCTGAAGAACACCATCATCGACGGCGCGCTCGAGCCGTGGTTCCGGGGGCGGCGCATGGCCTCGCTGACGACGGCCGACATGCGCGCCTACGTCGCGCAGCGGCAGGAGAACGGCTACGCGAACGCGACGATCAACCGGGAACTGTCCGCGCATCAAGCGGATGTTCACGCTGGCGATTCAGGCGGGGAAGCTCCTGCAACGGCCGCATATCCCGATGCTCGCGGAACACAACGTCCGGAAGGGATTCTTCGAGCGCGCGCAATTCGAGGCCGTGCGCAACCGGCTGCCGCCGACATATCAGGCGCTCGTCACCCTGGCCTACTACACCGGCTGGCGCGTCAACAGCGAGATCCTGACGCTCGAGTGGCACCAGATCGACCGCGCCGCGGGCGTCATTCGCCTGGACCCAGGCACCACGAAGAACGACGGCGGGCGCACGTTCAAGTACGCCGCGCTCGATGAACTGAGTGGCCGCCGTGGAGGGCCTGTGGGCCCGCCACGAGGCGCTTGCGCAGCAGGGCATCATCACGCCGCTCGTGTTCTGTCGTCGCCAGGGGCAGGCGATCACGCACGTTCTGGAAGCGATGGAGGACGGCGTGCGACGGCGCCGGTTGTCCGGGCCGCATCCCGCATGACTTCCGACGCACCGCTGTGCGGAACCTGAATCGCGCGGGCGTGACGGAAACCGTGGCGATGAAGATCACCGGGCACAAGACCCGGAGCGTGTTCGATCGCTACGACATCACGAGCGAAGAGGATTTGGCGGAGGCGTCGCGGAAGCTTCAGACGCTCGCGGGGACAATCGCGGGGACAAATGCGAAAACGGACGCCGAGGCCCTGAAAAGCAGCCTCGCCAACTCTGTGAAGGGAAAAGGGTTAGTGGTGGCGAGGGCCAGAATCGAACTGGCGACACTACGATTTTCAGTCGTATGCTCTACCAACTGAGCTACCTCGCCACTCGAGGAGAGTGGAGGGGACGAGCCGTGGGGCCCGTCCCGACAAGGCAGCGATCATACCGTATGAATCGGCGGGGCCGAAAGGGCGAGACCCCGCCGGCGACACGACCTCGCTATACGGCGGCCGCTTCGGCCTCGCGACCGAGACCCAGCTCCCGGCGGACGCGATCTTCGATCGTCTTGCAGATGTCCGGGTTGTCCTTGAGGAACTGCTTGGCGTTCTCGCGGCCCTGGCCAAGCCGCTCGCCGCCGAACGCGAACCACGCGCCGCTCTTTTCGACAATCCGCTTGTCGACCGCGAGATCGAGCAGGTCGCCGGTTCGCGAGATGCCCTCCCCGTACATGATGTCGAACTCCGCCTCGCGAAAGGGCGGCGCCACTTTGTTCTTGACCACCTTGACGCGGGTGCGTCCGCCCACCACGACATCGCCATCCTTGATGCTCGCGATGCGGCGGATGTCGATTCGCACCGAGGCATAGAACTTCAACGCCCGGCCGCCCGTCGTCGTTTCGGGGTTGCCGAACATGACGCCGATCTTCTCGCGGAGCTGGTTGATGAAGACCAGGCAGGTCTTCGACTTGGAGACTACGCCGGTGAGCTTGCGGAGCGCCTGCGACATGAGCCGCGCCTGCAGTCCCATCTGCGCGTCGCCCATCTCGCCCTCGATCTCCGCTTTGGGCACGAGCGCGGCCACCGAGTCGACGACAACCACGTCGACGCCGCCCGAGCGGATGAGGACCTCGACGATCTCCAGCGCCTGCTCGCCGTTGTCCGGCTGCGACACGAGCAGGTTCTCGACGTCGACGCCCAGCTTCTGCGCGTAGGCCGCGTCGAGCGCGTGCTCGGCATCCACGAACGCCGCCATTCCGCCCAGTTTCTGCGCTTCGGCAATCACCTGCAGCGCAAGCGTCGTCTTGCCCGACGACTCGGGCCCGAAGATCTCGACGACGCGGCCGCGCGGAACGCCGCCGACGCCCAAGGCGAAGTCGATGCTGATCGAGCCCGTGGGAATCGCCTCGATCGGCTGAATGGCCCCTTTCTGGCCGAGGCGCATGATGGAGCCCTTCCCGAACTGTTTCTCGATCTGGCCGACGGCCAGCTCCACGGCTTTCATGCGTTCACGGTCCTGGCGGTCGTCGCGGTCGAGGTTTTTTTCGACGAGCTGTGGCATGTGAGTGGCTCTCCTTAAGTAGCGCGGCTATTCTAGGTTCGTGCCGGGCGAAAGTCAAGGAAAATATGGATATGTGTGACAATAAATATCAATCTATCAGATACTTGCAGGATGATGACTTTCGCCTCTATTCGTGGGTGCTGCAGAATCTGCCATCATAGAACGCCCGATGCCCACTCCGATTGGCCATGCCCTCGCCGGGCTCGCCGTGGCCTGGTCCGCCGAACCTCCGAAGCAGGCGCAGCCGCTGGCACGAGCTCTCGCGCGGCCGCTGACCCTTGTGTGCATCGCCCTGGCGGTTCTCCCGGATCTCGATCTGCTGTATCCGCCAGCGCATCGCACGGCGACGCACAGCGTCGGCGCGGTCGTCCTGATCACCATTATTGCGGCGGGTGTGACAGGGTGGGTCACTGGCCGAATCAACTGGCGGATCGCGCTCATTTGTGCCGCGGCGTACGCGTCGCACATCCTGACCGACTGGCTGGGCACCGATCGCCACTACGCGCCGTACGGCATCCAGATGTTCTGGCCGTTCGGCCGCGAGTGGTACATCTCGGGGTGGGATGTGTTCTTGCCGGTGGAGCGGCGGAATCCGTTCTCCGCGGAGACGATTCGAACGGACGCTTCGGCCGCGATTCGTGAAATCGCGATTCTCGGTTCCCTGGCCCTCGCTATCCGGTTCGTTCGAAACCGATCATCGCAGAGCACGCAGCGATCGAGTCCGTAAGACCCGGGCCCCGAAACGCTCAGCCCGGAGGAGACAGGGAACCGGGTGATCGGCGAGGTCAGCGATCGTCGCCGTGCAGATTGATGCTTCGGCAAATCTGGTCAGGCATAGACGTAAAAGCCGCGGCCCGACTTGCGTCCGAGCTCTCCGGCGGCGACCTTGCGGCGGAGCAGGGGACAGGGACTGTATTTCGGATCCCCGAAGCCCTCGTGCAGCACGTTGAGGATCGCAAGGCACACATCGAGGCCGATGAAGTCGGCGAGCGCCAGCGGCCCCATCGGATGGTTCATTCCGAGCTTCATCACCGTATCGATCGCGTCCGGCGTGCCGACGCCTTCCATCACGGCGTAGATCGCCTCGTTGATCATCGGCATCAGGATGCGGTTCGCGATGAATCCTGGATAGTCGGCCGCTTCCACGGAGGTCTTTCCGAGTGTCCGGCACAGCTCCGCGGCGATCTGCATCGAGTCCTCGGAGGTGGCTTGCCCGCGAATCAGCTCCACCAGCGTCATGACGGGCACCGGGTTCATGAAATGCAT
The DNA here is from genome assembly GCA_963814975.1 of uncultured Acidobacteriota bacterium. Lineage (GTDB taxonomy): Bacteria > Acidobacteriota > Vicinamibacteria > Vicinamibacterales > CAVVIG01 > CAVUXJ01. The sequence goes on from CAWFFB010000033.1 coordinate 23,087, forward strand.
GCCCAGGACCTTGTCGGGACGGGTGGTCGCTGCGCCAAGGACGGTGATCGAGATCGACGAGGTATTGGACGCGAGCAGCGCGGACGGGCCTCGCCAGGGCGTCGAGTCGCGCGAACAGTGCGCGCTTGGCGTCGGCCTGTTCGACGATCGCCTCGACGATGTAGTCGGCGTCGGCGAGGGCGTCGAGCGTGGTGGTTGTCACGACACGGCTCAGGGCCGCGTCGCGGGCCGCCGCCGCGAGCGTTCCCTTCTCGACCAGTCTGGCGAGGCTTTTTTCGATCGTGTGCCGCGCGCGGTCGAGCATCGGCTGCGCGACGTCCACCAGCCGGACGATGAAGCCCGCCTGCGCGAAGACCTGGGCGATGCCGTTGCCCATCGTGCCCGCGCCGACGACGCCTAGGATTTGAATCATCGACGTTCTACGTTCTACGTTCTGCGTTCTACGTTCTGCGTTCGACGTTCTACGTGCTACCGGTTCCTGCGTTCTGAACGTCGAGCGGCGCACGTCGCACGTCGTCCGTCGAACGAAGCACGTCGCACGTCGCACGTCGTACGTCGAACGACGCACGTCGAACGTCGCACGTCGAACGACGAACGTCGAACGGCGAACGGCGAACGTTCAGAGTCGCTCGACCGCCAGAGCGACGCCGTTGCCGCCGCCGAGGCACAGGGCCGCGATGCCGCGCGTCAGATGACGCTGCTTCAACGCATAGACCAGCGTCGTCAGCACGCGTGCGCCGCTCGAGCCGATCGCATGTCCCAGGGCGACCGCGCCACCGTTGACGTTCACCTTGCTGTCGTCGATCCCCAGCTCGCGCACGACCGCTACCGCCTGCACTGCGAACGCCTCGTTGATCTCGAACAGATCGACGTCCTGCAGATCCCACCCAACCTTCTGCACGAGGCGGCGAATGGCTTCGACCGGCGTCATCAGGACGAACTTCGGCGGCAGGCCGCTCGTGGCGTGCCCGACGATCCGCGCCATCGGCGTCACACCCAGCGAGCGGGCGCGGTCGGCCGCCATGACCACGACCGCCGACGCGCCGTCGTTCACGCCTGGCGCGTTGCCGGCCGTGACCGATCCGTCCTTCTTGAACGCGGGTGTGAGCTGGCCAAGCGATTCGACCGTCGTGTCGGGGCGGATGGCCTCGTCTCGATCGACACGTGAGGGCGGGCCCTTCCGCTGCGGAACGGAGATGGGACAGAATCTCGTCCTTGAACCAGCCCGCCTCGGTCGCCTTCAGCGCCCGCTGATGACTGCGCGCGGCATATGCGTCCTGTGCCTCGCGGCCGATCGTGTAATGCTCGGCGACGACCTCTCCGGCGTTGCCCATATGGCACTGTTCAAACGCGCACCAGAGGCCGTCGGTGATCATCGAATCCAGCAGCTCGCCGTTGCCCATCCGAAGGCCCTCGCGCACGCGCGGCAGGAGGTATGGACAGTTGCTCATCGATTCCATCCCGCCGGCGACGGCAATATCGATGTCTCCGGCCGCGATCCCCTGAACGCCGAGCATCACCGCCCTGAGACCCGATCCGCACACCATGTTGATGGTGAGCGCCGCGACACGGTCGGAAAGGCCGCCGCGGAGCGCCGCCTGCCGCGCGGGATTCTGGCCAACTCCCGCGGCCACGACGTTGCCCATGATGCATTCGTCGACGATCGCCGGATCGATGCCGGCGCGGCGCACCGCCTCCGCGATGACCAGCGCGCCGAGCTCGGGCGCGGTGAACCCTTCAGCGCGCCGAGGAACTTCCCGGTCGGCGTGCGAACGGCGCTGGCGATGACCGATTCACGCACGCCGGACCTCGATCCGCGTCACGGCGTCGTGGCCGAGCAGCATCTGCAAGCGTGCCAGGATCACTCCCGACGAGCGGGAGACCTCGCGCGCCCATGGGATGGTGGTGGCATCCACCAGGAGGAGTGTCCCCTCGAGGCGGACCGCCGTGGCGCGCGCCGTCGCGGGACCGACCGCTGCGTTCCACGCGAAAGCGACCTTGCCTGGCGAAAGGGGCGTGCCCCGAAGCAGTTCGGCAAGCGCGCCGGGAACCGCATGGCTAATGGGCAGCATGGGAAATCTGAAATCTGAAATGTATTCATCCTATTATCCATCTGATGCGACTCGTGCTGGCGTCGGCTTCTCCGAGGCGTGCCGACCTGCTGAGGTCAGCGGGGTTCACGTTCGAAGTCCTGGCGGTGGATGCCGACGAACGTCCTCGCCCGAGTGAGCCTCCCGCCGCGTACGTGCGGCGCCTTGCCGGCGAGAAGTCGGCACGCGCGCTCGACATCCTGTCACGCTCGAGGGCCGGCTTCCCGCCTTTGCCGAAGGTTTCGGCGAGGCTCGCCGAAGCGCGCCTCGCACGCGAGGGAGGCAGCCGGACCGTGGAAGACGATATCGCCGTCCTCGGCGCCGACACCGCGGTCATCGTCGAGGGAGGATTCTCGGCAAGCCGCGCGACGACGAGGACGCGCGCGCAATGCTGCGGAGGCTCTCCGGCCGCAAGCATGAGGTGCTCACGGGCGTAAGCCTGAGAACGGTGGCCGGGGAAAGGGGGTCGGTGGAAGTCACCAGCGTCTGGTTTGCCCCCCTGTCGCCGGAGGCCGTAGCCTGGTATGTTTCAACGGTGGGGCCGGGACAAGGCCGGCGGCTATGCTATTCAGGGCCTTGCGTCGCGCTTGATTCAGCGCATCGAAGGGTCGTACTCGAACGTCGTCGGGCTGCCGGTCGCGGCCGTGGCGGGCCTGCTCGAGGAGCACAATGGCACGTATCCGGGCTGAGCAGTCTTCCGTTGTTGCATCCCGGTGGTAGTCGGGCTATTCTGACTGTGTCCATTTCCCGGAAGTCCTTATGACACACCGAAATATCAAGATTGGCGTGACGGTCGTGGTGCTCACCCTGGCGTTTTCCGGCCTGCTCTGGTCGACGCTGCGGGATGGCACCGAGTACTACAAACATGTCGACGAAGTGATGACGAGCCCGGAGCGGTGGCAGGGCAAGAGCATGCAGCTCCATGGTTTCGTCGTGGCGAAGTCGATCATGGTGAATCCCAGAACGCTGGAATACCGGTTCAAGGTGCAGAACAACGGCCAGTCGTCAATGCCACGTATACCGGACTCGTCCCCGACACGTTCAAGGACACGCCTGGGGAAGAGGCCGAGGTCGTGCTCAAGGGCCAGTTGACGAGCGAGGGTTTTCACGTGGCCCCGAACGGCGTGATGGCGAAGTGCCCGTCGAAATACGAAGAGAAGAAGGTCAGCTGAATGGCCTCGCTCGGGACGTTTCTTCTGCTCGCCGCGTTCGTCGTGTGCAGCTACGCGGCTGTCGTGTCGGTGGTGGGCGCACGCCGGGGATCGCGCCGCCTGGTTGAAAGCGGGATCGGCGCCTTCTACCTGATCACCGCGCTGATGACGGTCGCCTCGGCGGTGATCGTCAACGCCTTTCTCACCAACGACTTCTCGATCAAGTACGTCTCGCGCTACTCGGACAGCGTCCAGCCGTTGTTCTACAAGATCACCTCGTACTGGGGCGGTCTCGACGGCTCGATCATGTTCTGGGTGTTCCTGCTCTCGGTCTTCGGCTCGATTGCGGTCTACGTCAACCGGGAGCGGCATCGCGAGCTCATCCCGTACGTCGTCGCGACCATCGCCACGGTCCAGGGGTTCTTCCTGTTCCTGATGATCGTGCACAACAACCCGTTCGGCACGTATCTGTCGGCCGCTCCGGCTCGACGGCGAGGGGCTGAACCCGGTGCTGCAGAACTACTGGATGGTCATCCATCCGCCGTCGCTCTACACCGGCTTCGTCGGCATGACGATTCCGTTCGCGTTCGGCATCGCGGCGCTGATCACCGGTCACCTCGACGACTCGTGGCTCCGGGCCGTGCGCCGCTGGACGATGTTCGCGTGGCTCTTCCTCTCGTTCGGCCTCATGCTCGGCATGATCTGGGCGTACGAAGAGCTCGGGTGGGGTGGCTACTGGGGCTGGGATCCCGTCGAGAACGCCGCGCTCCTGCCGTGGTTCACCGCTACCGCGTTCCTGCATTCCGTGATGGTGCAGGAGCGGCGCTGCATGCTGCGCGTCTGGAACGTCGTCCTGGTCATCCTGACGTTCTTCCTGACGATTTTCGGCACCTTCCTGACGCGATCCGGCGTCGTGCAGTCGGTGCACGCCTTCGGCCAGGATCCGACGCTCACCTGGATGTTCTCGATCTTCATGATCGTCCTCTTGACGTTCAGCTTCGGGCTGGTGATTTACCGGCTGCCGCTGCTGCGCGCGCGCAACGACCTCGACTCGTGGATGTCGCGCGAAGCGGCGTTCCTGGTGAACAACTGGATCCTGCTGTTCTGCGCGTTCTTCGTCCTCTTCGCGACGATGTTCCCGACGCTGAGCGAGGCGATCAACGGCGAGCGTCTGACGGTCGCGGCGCCGTTCTACAACAAGTGGATGCTGCCGATCGGTCTGGTTCTGCTGGTCCTGACTGGCATCGCGCCGCTACTGGCGTGGCGGAAGTCCACGCTTCCTCAATCTCCGCGACTCGTTTCTCTGGCCGACGGCGGCGGCATTCGTCACCGGCGGCGCCTTCGTCGCGCTCGGCTTCCGCGTCTGGGCCTCGGGCTTGTGCTTCGCGCTCTGTGCGTTCGTCACGGCGACGATCGTTCAGGAGTTCTGGCGCGGCGCGAACGTGCGTCGCACGACCACGGGCACCGACTTCTTCACGGCGCTCGTCGGCCTCGTGGGCCGCAACAAGCGGCGGTACGGCGGTTACATCGTCCACCTCGGCATCGTGCTGATCTTCTTCGGGTTTGCCGGTGAAGGTTTCAAGCAGAATGCACAGGTGCTGTTGAGGCCCGGCGAGCAGACGACGCTTGGCCGCTACACGATTCGATACGATCGGCTGTCGGTCGACGACGACGGCCAGAAGCAGATGACCGCGGCGCACATGAGCGTGTTCCGCGAAGGCAAGCAGATCGCGGCGCTGTATCCGGCGAAGTGGGCGTGGCACAAGCACGAGACCGAGCCGCCGACGACCGAGGTCGCGATCCGGCGCACGTTCGCCGAGGACCTCTATATCGTGCTGGCCGCTGCTGAAGCGGGAACACAGGCGGCGAGCTTTCAGATTTTCGTCAACCCGCTGGTGAACTGGGTCTGGCTCGGGTTCGGCGTCATGGCGCTCGGAACCGGCATCGCGCTGCTGCCCGAGCGGAGCTACGCGTTCGCGCTGGCCAGGCTGCCCGAAGCGGCCGGTACGACCACCGCCGCGCTGCTATTCGGGTTGTTGCTGTTCGGCGATTCCAGTCTCGGCGCAGCACCAGGAGACCTCGAGCATCGCGCCGGTGCTGCCGCGCAACGAAATCGAGAAGCGGCTCGGCGAGCGGATGGTGTGCATGTGCGGCGGGTGCGGCAAGGAGCCGATCGGCACGTGCACGTGCAGCACCGCGGCAGGCGTACGACGGGAAATTGCGACGCTGGTGGACACGGGCAGGAGCGAGGACCAGATAGTCGAAGATTTCATCGCGAAGTACGGCGGCCAGCAATTCCTGGGCGCGCCGGTCGACGAGGGCTTCAACCGGCTCGCGTGGCTGTTCCCCTACTCTGCTCGGCGCCAGCGGCGCGGTCGTCGTCGGCATCGCCGCCGTCCGCTGGTCGCGCAATCACGACAAGGCGCCGGCCGACATTCCCGCCGCCGCGGATCCGGGCCTCGATGAGCGCCTCGACGATGAGCTCCGCAACCTCGACTAGGGTGCCGGACGGTCCGGCCGCCGCCGGTTCCCACGATTCTCTCTGGCCGCCCCCGTTCGAAGGATCGGCCGACGGCCTTCGCCCCTGGCAGTTCTTCGTCTTGGCCGCGCTGGCCTGCGCCACCGCGGTGACGTTTCTGCTTCGCGGCCAGGGCGTCACTGCGGTCGTGCTGATGGCCATCGTGATGGGCGCCACAGCGCTCGTCGGCATCGCGGCGCTTCGCGCAGTCCGGCCGCTCGTGACCTCGCATCAGGACCGCACGCCGATGATCGGCACGCGCACCCGCGTCGCCCTGGAGCGCGAGAAGATGCTCGCGCTTCGGGCCATCAAGGAGCTGGAGTTCGACCGCGCGATGGCGAAAGTCTCCGACGAGGACTTCCGCGTCATGTCGGGCCGCTTGCGGGCTCGCGCCGGCAGGCTGATGCGTCAACTCGAGGCAAGCGCCGGGTACCGTGAGCGGGTCGAGCGCGATCTGGCGAAGCGGCTGGGCGAGAAGGCTGCGGCGGAACCCGTTGCGCGCACGTGCGAGAGCTGCTCGACGGCCAACGACGCCGACGCGCAATTCTGCAAATCATGCGGGACGAAGCTATGAGCCATGCGGTATCACGGAGGTCGAACTTTTGTGTTTCTCCGTGTCCGGTGTGGCGGCGCTCTGTGATTGGGTTGGCGCTCGTCGTCGGGTTCGCGCCGATCGTCCGAACGCAGATCGCCATGCCGGACGCCAAGCAGATGTCGGGCATTCCCCGACCGGTTGACGACCTGCCCGCAGGCACCGTTTCCGTCCGGCTCGTTCGTGGCGATCTTTCGAACAACATCGTGAACCATCCGGTCGAGCTCCAGGTGGACGGCAAGGTCACTGTGGTCGCGACCGACGAAGGCGGCCGCGCGCAGTTCAGCGGTCTGACGCCTGGCGCGCCGCTCAAGGCCGTGGCGGTTGTCGACGGGGAGCGGCTCGAGTCGCAGGAGTTCCCGGCGCCCGCCGGTGGCGGCATTCGCATGCTGCTCGTCGCGACCGACAAGGAGAAAGAAGCGCGGGCCGCGGAAGCGGCCAAGGCGCCCGCCGTGACGGGCCCCGTGATCATCGGCGGCGAATCGCGCATTGTCATCGAGCCCGATGGAGAGGAACGGGCCCGCGTCTACTATCTGCTCGACATTTCCAACACGGCCCAGGTGCCGGTCAATCCCCCGACGCCATTCAGGTTCGATGTCCCGACCAGTGCGCTTGGCACCAGCATCATGGAGGGCTCCTCGCCGCAGGCGAGCGTGAACGGCCGGCGCGTGCAGGTGCAGGGGCCGTTTGCGCCCGGCAACACACTGGTGCAGGCGGCGTTTGCGCTGCCGGTGTCCTCCAGCGGGGCGATCGAGATTTCGCAGCCGTTTCCCGCCCCGTTGGCGCACCTGGCGGTCATCGTGAAGAAAGTGGGCAACGCGCGTCTTGTCCTCACCGCAGATCGCCAAACAGCAGGAGATGCCGGCCAACGGCAGCTGTACATTGCCGCGGCGGGTAGCGGGGGGGTCGCGGCGGGGGAGCCAGTGGTCCTCAGCGTCACGGACCTGCCGCATCACAGCCTTGTGCCCCGCAGCATCGCGCTCTCGATCGCGCTGGGCATCGTGGTCGTCGGCGTCTGGGCGGCCCGCCGGCACGATCCCGAGGAGCGGGGCGCCGCGCGCAAGGCGCTGATCGCGCGCCGCGAGAAGCTGTTTCAGGACCTGGTGCGGCTCGAGCTCGACCGGCGGCGCGGCCGCGGTGACCAGTCGCGGCATGCCGCGCGGCGCGAGGAGCTCGTCGCCGCCCTCGAGCACGTCTACGGCTGCGCTCGACTCCGACGACACGACTCTCGAGCCCGCTGGCGGCGCCGGCGTCGCCGCGCTGAGTTTCGACTTCGACCGGGTGGACCTGGTCGACGTCTCGCGTCATTTCGGGCGGCGTCGCGCCGTCACGCGGGTGACGCTCACCGTGCGCCGCGGCGACATCCTGGGTTTGCTGGGCCCCAACGGCGCGGGCAAGTCGACGCTGATCGGCATGCTGGCCACGCTCGTCACCCCGACGAGCGGCCGATCCTCTACGGCGAGCGGCCGTCGTTACGCGCCGGCCCGGACATTCGCCGCTGCATCGGGCTGCTGGCCCACGAACTGCATCTCTATCCCGAGCTGTCGGCGCGCCAGAACCTGGATTTCTTCGCGCGTCTCTACGGCCTCGACCCGCGCGCCGTGGTGCCGGCGGCGCTCGACGCGGCCGGTCTCGGCGACCGGGCGGACGACGAGGTGTCGGCCTTTTCGCGCGGCATGCGGCAGCGGCTCGCGCTCGAGCGTGCGCTGCTGCATCGGCCCCGGCTCGTGCTGCTCGATGAGCCCTTCACCGGACTCGACGACCAGGCGGTGGCGACCGTCTCGGACCGGCTCCGGCGTCTCGCCGCCGAGGGCGCGATCGTCGTGCTCGCCACCCACGACCTCGACCTCGCCGACGGCCTGGTCACCCGCGTGGCGGTATCCACGGCGGCCGCCTCGTCTCCGACGAGGCCGGCACCGGTCTCCGCGCGCGCTATCGCGCGCTGGTCGGCAGCGCGTGAAAATCATCGAAACGCCGTGTCCGGTGCTGGTTCGCCGGCGCTTCGTGCACCGTTCGACGTTCGACGTTCTGCGTTCGGCGTTCCAGAGAACGAAGAACACAGGCCGGACCATAAACAGATGTTCCTGAGAACCGCGCTGCTCGTGCTGAAGAAGGACTTCGCCATCGAGGTGAGGAGCCGGGAGATTCTGTACACGACGCTGCTCTTCGCGGTCTCGTGCGTGATGATCTTCTCGATCGCGTTCGTGAAAGAGGGCGAGCCGGTTCCGGGCGCCGCCCCGGGGATTCTCTGGGTCGCGATTGCGTTTGCCGGGACGCTCGCGCTCGGGCGGACGTTCGAGCGCGAGCGGTACGGCGAGACGCTTCGGGCGCTCCTGCTGGCGCCCGCCCCGCGCCCGGCGATCTACGTCGGCAAGCTGCTCGGAATGGTCGTGCTGATGGCGCGGCCGAGCTGCTGCTGGTGCCGATGATCGCCTTTCTTTCCGGGCGCCGCTGTTCACCCGGCCGCTGCTGCTGGTGGCGCTGCTCTGCTGGGCACGATCGGATTTGCGTCGGTCGGGACGCTGTTCGCCGCGATGCTGGTCCGGGCGCGCACGCGGGACGTCATGCTGCCGATCCTGTTGTATCCGATCACCATTCCGGTCATGATTGCGGGCGTTCTCGGCACCGGGGCGCTGCTCCAGTCGCCGGTGGACGAACCGGTCGCGATCATGTGGATTGGCGTCCTCGGATCGGTCGACACGGTGTTTCTCACGCTCGCACTCTGGACGTTCGAGCCCTTGATGACGGAATGAAGCCCATGCGCAAGCTCCTGTTTCCGCTGCTCGTCGTCACGGCCGCGATGTTTGCGGCCGCTCCGATCCTCATCGCCCGCGCGCCGTACGAGTCGACGATGCTCATGGTGCAGAAGATCTTCTATTTCCACGTGCCTTCGTGGATTGCGATGTATTCCGCGCTGGCGGTCTGCGGCGTCGCGAGCGCCGTCTATCTCTTCAAGGGGAGCCGGCAGGCGGATCGCGTCGCCGTGGCCGCGGCCGAACTCGCCGTGCTGTTCGGGCTGTTCGGGCTGGTGAGTGGTTCGTTGTGGGGGCGAAAGGCCTGGGGCGTGTGGTGGCAATGGGACGCGCGGCTGACCACGGCCCTGCTGCTCGAGCTGATCCTCTGCGCGTATCTGTTTCTCCGGAAATACGGCGGCCCGGGTTCCGAAAAGCTGGCGGCCGGCGTCGCGCTGTTCGGGATGGCAGATGCCGTCATCGTCTACAAGTCGGTCGAATGGTGGCGCACCGTTCATCCGGTGACTACGGTCGTGAGCACGCTCGCGCCGGAGATGTATGGGCCGCTGTTGTTCTGCAGTGTTGCGTTCATGCTGCTGTTTGGGGTCCTGCTGACGGCGCGCGTGGCGCTTGAAAACCGGCGCGGCGAGCTGGATGCCCTGTATCTCGCGATCGAGGACCGTCGATGATTCGATCCATCTATTTCGCCGTTGTGTCGCTCGCCTTGACGGCTGCGAGCGCCCTGGCCGCCCAACCCCCCGCGGGGCAGAGCGAATTCAAACCGCTTTCGGAGGTGCCGCCCTCCGAGCAACTCCCGGGCGGCGTTTTCGTCGTGGTGGCCTATTCGTTCATCTGGATCGCGACCATGGCGTACGTGTGGTTCGTGTGGAAGCGGCTCCGCAAGGTCGAAGACGAGATGCGGGCGCTCCAGCGGAGTTCGCCAGAGATTAGACGACAGTGACGGCTGGCCACTTCATTTTCATCCCGGCAGTCCTGCTTGTCGGCCTGGTCATCGGCTGGATTCTCGGCGGGCGCGCGGCACGGGATGCTTACGCCGCCGAGCTCAGAAGACGGGAAGAGAGAGCCGCCAGAAAACCTCAAGGCTGAAGTGTCAAGTCTCAAGACCAGGCCTGAACCCTGACATTCCGGATTTCAGACTTGGCCCTCAGACTTCAGACTTGCGAGTGACACTATCGTCCGGCTGCCAAACGCCGCGCGAGTACCTCAGGCAGACCGGCGTTGATGACTTTGGCCTGGGCGACTTCGAGCGGATACGTCAATCGAAACAGCTCGACCTGCCTGGCGGCAGTATCGACGATCGCATAGGCCGCCCGCGGGTCACCGTCGCGCGGCTGGCCGACCGAACCCGGGTTGAGCAGGTACTTCACCCCCTCGATGAGTTCGAGACGAGCGCCGGCTTCGGCCGCGGGCCCCCATCTCGTGCAACTGTCGCTCGTGAGCTCGAAGATGACGGGGTAGTGCGTGTGTCCGAAGAGGCACAGCGGCCTCGTCGCGGTCTTGAACGCCAGGCGAGCATCCGTCTCATCGAAGATGTACGCGTCCTCGTCGTAAGGCGCCCCATGGCAGATCTCGATAAGGTCGTCGACCGCCAACGGCCCCTCGGGCAGGGCCGCGATCCAGTCGCGGTTTTCCGGCGTCAGGACCTCGAGCATCCATTGCGCGGCTTCCTTCGCCACGGTGTTGAACCCCTCGGCCTGGTCGAGCCCGAACGCCACCTTGTCGTGATTGCCGCGCACAATGGCGATGGGTGCAGCGCGCGGACGCGATCGACCACGGCGTTGGGGTCGGCGCCGTAGCCGACCAGATCGCCGAGCACGAGGGTCCCGTCGCAGGCGCGATTCTGGGCATCGCTCAACACCGTTTCGAGCGCCTCGAGGTTGGCGTGGATATCGCTCAGGATCAGGTAGCGCATCAGATCGAAGCCATGAACGCTGGTGTCGCGTCTCCAAAGTTCGCGTGCATCGGGCCGCCGGGGCATCCCGCGTCGCGGCGTTGCTCGTCGGTCAGGTTCGCCCCGATATCTCTCTCCTCGCGCCCCGCGAGGCGCGCGCCTCCCGCCCTCGATGCGACCACGAATATCGGAGGCGCGACACTAGCACGGAGGTCACGCTTCCAGCCAGTCGACCAGTTGTTCGATGATAGCGGGAACACTGACGCGGCCAGCGTCGATGCGGAGGTGCGCCTGTTCGTAGGCGGCGCGCCGGATGAGATAGAGCCGTTCGAACTCGGTGCGGTCGGCGGCAAGCGGCCGCCGGCCACCCGCCGGCACACGCGCGACGAGGCCCTCCAGCGGTACGTCGAGCCAGACAGACGCGCCGTCCGCGTTGATCAGCGCCCGGTTCTGGGGATCGACAAAGGTCCCGCCGCCGGTCGCCACCACGGTGTGCTGCACCCCGATCTGCTCGAGCAGCACGGCGCGCTCGATCGCTCGAAAGTAGGATTCACCCTGGCGGGCGAACAGCTCGGAGACGGTGAGTCGCTCGCGGCGCTCGATCAGCTCGTCGATGTCCGCGACGCGCCAGTCGAGGCGCCGCGCCAGCGCCCGGGCCACCGTTGTCTTGCCCGCGCCCATGAAGCCGACGAGGTAGAGCTTCTCCGCCTTCACGCAACGAGCCGGCCGAGGATGTCGAAAAAGCCAGGATAGGAAATCACTACCGCGTCCGACCCTTCGATGGTTGACGGCGAACACGCGGCCAGGGCGGCGATGGCGAATGCCATCGCCATCCGGTGGTCGCCCCGCGCATCGGCGACACCGCCGGATGGCGTGCCTTGCCCTCGCACGGCGAAGCCATCCGGGCGCTCTTCCGCACTGATGCCGAGCGCGTGGAATCCGGCGACGAGGACGGCGATCCGGTCGCTTTCCTTCACCCGCAGCTCGGCAGCGCCGCGAACGCTCACCTCGCCGCCATGGGCCGCGAGCGCCGCAATCGCCGGCAGTTCGTCAATCAGCCCGGGGACCTCGTCTGGCGCGATCTCGATGGCACCGGTCCGATCGCCCGTCACCACGATCGTGCCGCGCGCTTCTCCCGCCGCGGCTCCCGTTTCGTGCACCTCGACACGAGCGCCGAAGCGCCGCAGCACCTCGATGAGGTGGGTTCGCGTGGGATTGAGCCCGACGTCCTCGATCTCGATGCGTGATCCGGGTAGAGCGGCCGCCGCGACCATCCAGAACGCCGCGGAGGAGAAATCACCAGGGATCGCCAGGGATTGCCCGACGGCACCCTGGCCGCCGGCGACTGTGATGGCGTTCCCCGTGGCGCTGACGTCGAACCCGAACGCCGCGAGTGCCCGCTCGGTGTGATCGCGTGTCTGCGCCGGGCTCGGTGACCGATGTCTCCCCCTCCGCGTAGAGGCCGGCCAGCAGGACGGCGCTCTTTACTTGCGCGCTCGGCACGTCCGGCCGATACGTGATGGCGTGGAGTGGGGCCCCGTGAATCGTCAACGGGGCGTGGCCGTCGGTCGCTTCGATCCGCGCGCCCATTCGCGACAAGGCTCGATCACACGCCGCATCGGGCGGCGGGATAAAGAGGCATCGCCAATCATCTGGGCGCTGAACCGCTGGGCCGCCAGCAGTCCCGCCAGCATCCTCATCGTGGAGCCCGAATTGCCTGCGTCTAGAAGTTCGGAGGGTGAACTCCAGCCGCGAGCCCGCGTCCGACAACGGTGACGGACCCGTGCTCGCCGCGCTGGATGTCGACACCCAGCCGGCCGAGACAGGCGAGCGTCGACTGGCAATCGGCCCGGGTGCGTAATTGGTCAGACGCGACGCGCCTTCGGCGACCGCGGCGATAAGCGCGTAACGGTGGGAGATCGACTTGTCGCCGGGGACGCGAAGCGTCCCTGCACCAGGCGGCCGGGAGTAATGGTCGTCGCGGGAACTGGAGGCATGGAAAAAGATCTTAACCTAAAGTCTGAAACCTGAAACCTGAAACCGGATGCAGAAAATAGCAAACCCTAAACCTGAAGTTGAAACCTAAAAACCGATGCAGGAGATGGCACATTCTTGGGCTGAAACCAGACAGTATCTCCCGCAACGCCAGACTTCAGACTTCAGGTTTTCAGGCTTCTGGGTGCGGCAGGAGTGTCAGGGCCGGTTGCGCCGGTCGGCTTGACAATCGCTCAACAAATTCCGGATGGTATTCTGTCGCGTCCATGGCGTCGAACGGTCATGCCGTCGTACGACTCGAATTCGCCTTCGAGATGCTCGACTCGTGCTGGTCGTCGCCGATCATGTCGGGCGTGGTGCCGGGCTCGACGACGAGGGTGTCGACTGGATGGGTGTCGCCCTTCGCGAGTGCATCATCAATGCGATCAAACACGGGAATCACGGCGATGCAGCCAAGCACGTGTTCGTCGACTTCACGACGATCAAGCACGGCGAAGCGCGCGAGCTGGTGATTCGCGTCCGCGACGAGGGCGAGGGCTTCGATCCGGAGTCGATCGCCGACCCGCTGGCTCACGAAAACCTTCTGAAGGGAAGCGGGCGGGGCATCTTCCTCGTCAGACACTTCATGGACGACGTCCGGCTGCAGCGCGCTCCCGAGGGGGGCATGGAGATTCGCATGACGAAG
>CAWFFB010000034.1:0-130111 GCA_963814975.1 uncultured Acidobacteriota bacterium
CGGCGCCGGCAGAAAAGATCGCGTAGGTCATCCCCTTGATCGTCTCGACGCGGTACGGGACTTGTACTGATCGGGTAAGGCCAAGCAGCGTATGGGTTCCTGTTGACGCCGGAATCATGCCTTCGAGTCCGTTGGCCCCGGCGCCGACCACGACGGTAAATCCCATCGTCTTGCCATTCCAGGAGATGTTCCGAACGACGAACCGTTGCGGCCGTCGAGCCAGGTGAGCAGCTGCTTCGCCGAGATGACCGGCACGACCGCGCGATTGCCGAGGCGACGATGGCGTCGGAACCGGAGTGCTCCACTGATCGGTGTGCATGTTGGCCGTGAAGAAGCCGTAGTAGCCCTTCGGCGTCCAATGCGCGCGATCGAGCAGCGTGTCGACCGTGAACGGGTCAGGTCTGTCCGGACTCGTCGGTCATCTGGGTGGCGGCCTGATAGACGTCGATCAGGGTGCCGTCGGCCTTCGCGAACCGCATCGGCATGCCGGAGCCGGTGAACATGAACCCGGGGCGGTCCTGGACCCAGGCCGGCCGGCCAGTAGTAGTAGTTGGTGTCGAGCCGGATGCCGTTTGCCAGCGCCACCTGCGGCTGGCGTATCGTAGTCGCTCCAGGTAATGCAGTGCGTCCGGTTCGTCGTCGGAGCCGGCACACGCCGGGGAAGATCGTTGCGAACGCTCCCAGATCGGTTGGCGTAGTTCGTCTGCAGCGAGTGATGGCGTGTAGTTCGCCGCAATTCGGTCGTGACATGGACCGCGATCTCGAAGCCCTCGGCGGCATACGCGGCTGCCTGGCAGTTGGTAATCGGGGTCGTCGGATAGATGTACGAGGTCGCGCGGATGCACTCCCAGTCGTTCACGTTGCAGCCCGCCGGGCTGTTGCCTTGTAGATGTCGAACCGGCCGGCGGTGCCGTTGTTCGCGTGATCGTCGCCGGTCATGACCACGGCCGCTTTCTCGCCGCGCGGGAAGATACCAGAAACGCGGCAGCGGCCGGCGGTCGACGGTTCATCTGCAGGATCAGGTTGGCGAGCAGGCGCTGCTGCTCGTCGGCCTGCGGGATCGCGACCTTGGTCAGATCGACCCAGTCGGCTGGGCGCCGCCGAAGAAGAGATCGTCGGAGCGAATCGGCGCGATGCCGTCGCGCTCCTGCCCGGACCAGCGCCGGGTTGCCCTGACGGGTGTAGACGATCGATCGGGCCAGGTCGTAGGTGAACGCCGCGGCCTGCCCGCCGACTGCGACCGACGCTGCGCAGCGTCACGGCCGGGTTGCGTCGTCGCGGCGGCCGCGGTCGAATACAGCGTGGCTACCGACGTGGCGCCGTTCAGCGATGTAGCGATCGGCCATGCCGTGGAACTGCATCGTCTGGTTGACGATGCCGGCGCCGGGCCGGCTGCGGTATTGACCAGCAGGTAGCCTTCCGACAGCGTCGCCGCTGCGTCGGTCAAGCCCAGCAGTGAGGCCAGCTTCTTGTCGGGCCGCATGGCGATCAGGTTGCCGCCGGCGGACACCCAGTCGCTGAACATCGTGACCTGCGTCGTCGGTCAGCGGCATCTCGCCCAGGATCACGACGTCATAGCCGGTGAGCAACGTGGACGTGACCAGCGAGATGTCGGTCGCGGTGAACGCGTTGAGGCCTTCGGCCCGCAGGATCTCCGCGTAGTACCGGCTGAACGGATCCGCGCTCGAGCTAATCACGAGAATCGGGCCCCCGGGCCCTCATTCGGCGGCGGGGGCGGAGGAGCCGCGGTGGTGAAGGACCACACGTAGTCCACGGCAAGCGGGTTGCCGGCCGTGTCCTTGATGCCGCTGGCGCCGCCTCTCAGGCGGGCGGTGTACGTGGTCGAGTAGGCGAGGAGCGAGTTCGGCGTCAGCGTGGCGGTGCGAGTGGACTGCGGCGTACGTCACCGTTGCGGGAATGACGCCGCCGCTGGTCAACTCAAACGTCGCATTGGAGACACTCGTCACGTTCTTCGTTGAACGTGGCCGTGACCGCCGTATTGGAGGCCGTGCTCGAGCTTCCATTGGCTGGGGCCGTTCCGTTCACGTCGGGCGGCGTCGTATCCGGGCCGACGGACGTGATGAAGACGACGTCAACCCAATAGTTTGCGCCGTTGAACGTCTGGTTCGGGAAGACGTTCGAGCCGTAGTTGTAGACGCCGTTGCCACCGCCCTCCGTTCCATCTTGCGGCGCGTGCAGCGGACCGTTGTCGACGGACGTAGGTGTGAAGTAGTTGTCCGACCCGGCGTAGAAGCCCGACGTTCGTGTTGTACGACACGATGTACATCGTGCCAGCCGTGATTTGAACCGGCGCAGGCAACGTCGCTTGCTGCCAGCCTGAGGCCGATTCGCCGCGTGAATGTCACGGTGGACGAGAAGCGTTCCACTCGCCGTCCAGAGATTGCCCACGTGTGTCCCGTGTTCTGCGGGTCCTTGTAGAAACGGATGGCGGTGACATATCCCGAGACGTCGGAGCGGAATCTGGTGCCAAGCTCCACCTGGTTTGGGTCGCTGTCGGGAGCGCCGGTTGGCGACTTGTGATGGAGCCCACAACGAGCACGGGCATGTCACGGAACCGACACCGACAGTCACGGAGATACCGGTGACGGGTTGCTCCAGGTTGCCGCTATCATCCACGGCTCGGCTGAAGATCGAGACCTGTACGCGCCGGACCGGTTTGCCAGGCGTACGTCCACGTCCCCCGGCCAGCGGCCCGCCGCCAGGTGGCGCCTCCATCGACGGATACCTCGACGCCGCCGACCACGCCTCCGCCGCCGTCCGTCGCCGTGCCGGTGATCGTCACGAACGTGTTCGCGGGGACGCCCGCGTTGTGGACCGGAGACGTGATCGTCGACGTCGGCCGGATGGTGTCCGTCGAAGCCACCGCCGGCGCGAGGCCGGCCTGGACCGTCAGGGGCTGGACGCCCATGTCCGCGAACAGGTTGACGGTCGCCTGCTGCATCGGCGACGCTCGGGGCCCCGCTGCCGCGATCGTGCGTGCCGTCGAGGCCCCACGACCACTGCACGGTGCCCGCACCAAACACGAGCGCGCCGCTCGCGTGCCGGTAGAGGGTCAGCGCATGCTTGGCGGTGCCCGCCGCGTAGGTGGACCCGTGATCGGTGAGCACGCTCGGCTGGCTGCTCACCGTGTCCGACATTCGGATCAAGCCGGCCGGCCGGAACCCGTTGTCGAGATCCTCGTCCCATTCATAGCCGAGCGTGCCGTTTGGCAGCGTCGCCGACGTGCTGGGCGTCAGACCCCGCGATGGACGTGCCCCGCCAGAAGCGCATCTTGCCGTCGGCGGCGGGTACCTTGATCGCCGTCGTGCAGCAGTTGACGGTGAAGATCGTCCCCGTCAGCGCGTTCTCCGGGCGCCCGCCGTCGGCGGGCGGGCTGAACCGGGGGTCGCGCCAGGTGCCGGTCCAACGCCGCCGTCGGATCGATCTTGCGCGTTCGCGTGCGTCTCCTTGTAGCTGACCAGGGTGCGATACGGCGTCGCGGGCAACGCGATGCTGTTCTCCCAGCGCGTCTTCCAGAAGACTTCGTTGCCGCTGAAAAAGGCGAGATGCACGCCCGCGGCGCGCGCCGCTTCGACGTTGGTCCGCTGCGCGCCCGACCAGTATTCGTCGTGGCCGACCGACAGGAAGACCTGGTGCTGCAGAATCGTCTCGCCCCGCGCGATCGGTGTCGACGCCGGTGAAGTAGCTGACGTCGTACCCGTTGGCTTCGAGCCAGCGGACCATCGGATACTCGGCGTTGAAGACCCAGTCCTCGGGCGACGTCCCCGCGGGTCGTGAAGGGCCGGTTGTAGCTCACCTTGTAGGCGCGGCCGGGTTCGTGCCCGGCCCGCCGACATACAGGCTGTTGCCGCCGTACTGGTTGTAGGCCTGCCACGTCGTGTCCGAGGTCTGGAAGAGCAGCTCCGACTGGCTGGCGTCGTCACGGACGATGAAGACGATGTGACTGGCGCCGCCGCTGTCCGTGCGGATGACCTTCGCGAAGTAAATGCCGGACACCGCGGTCGACGGCACCGGCCCAGGAAGCCGACACCGCCCAGTTGCCGCAATCGATGAGCCCAGTCGTCGCGATCGGTCAGGCAGGGCGGTTGGGTCTGCGGCAGCGTGGCCGAGGGAGTGACCGTCGCGACCTTGCGCGCGCCCATCCCGCCGTAATAGCCCATCCGATAGATATCGAGGCGATAGTTGGTCGCGTTCGTGTCGATCTTGAAGCTGACCGTCTGCCCACGATTGACGCTGATATCGGTGGCGAAGCCCTGGATGCTGCGGTCTCCCGCTCCGCCGATGTCCCATTCGCTGGCGGGGTTTCCAGGCTGTTGATTCTCGCACTTCATCGGATTGCCGAGCGGCGGATCGCAGGGCCCGGGGGCCTGGGCGCCGATCTGCATGCCGCCCGTGAACGGCAGCGAGGCTCCAGCCAGGAGCACGACGATCAAGGCCGCACGTACTAGCCGCCGGCCTATTCCACGCACAGAAATCTGATTGGGCTGATGCATATCTCACGGGTCCAGCGAGCGAAGTGGTTCAGACGCGGAAAATTAGGGTCACCACAAGGTCAGCAAGATGACCGCCCCAGTCCAGAGAAAGGAGCTGGAGGATGAATAGGCCACAAGTTGTTATTTTCCAATTACTTATATAGAAGAGCACCACTTGGTCTCTTCAGCCGCTTATCCGAGTTCAGCCTACGCGGCGACTTTAGTCGCGTCCCTGGTGAATATGGGTCTTGTGAATAAGGGCCCCGCCAGTGGTAAGCGCGTTGAAGTCAAGGCGGGCGCCCGGACAGAGATGAGGCTGGACTTTCATGTGGCTGCGTTTGCCACGAGCCGTGGGAACCGCCGTGACTCTTACGAGAAACGTGCGTCGTCGGCAGCCTGCTTGCGAATCAGGGGGACGACATTGCGGATCACAGCTACGCCGGCAATGGTCAGAGACGGTCGCCCGCTGCGACCATCTTGTCCGGCTGCTGACAACCGCTGCTCTCTTCGCCCGGGCCGACGGCGACCGGCCTGACCCGAAACTTCGGATCGCGGGAGTCAGCAGCGTCGCGACCAACGCGCCGGCACCGACGGTCAGGAGAAGCTCACCCATACTTTCCAGGAAATACCACCAGCGCGTTCTCGACGACAGCAACAGGGCAGCCCCCACGACGAATGCGACCTTCGCGCCGACGACCTCCGGTCGACGAGGCTCGCACACGCGCCCCAGCCCGGATCGGAGACGTGCGATGCAGAAGCCGCTCGCGCGCATCGCCGGGCGCTCGACGAGGTGACAGGAGATCAGCGCGAATGCGAAGGCTAGCGGAACACTCATGACGAAGAGCAGCCACGGATTGTTCGTCGACGTCAGCTCCTTCATCATCTGCTCGGCGGGCCAGCCATACAGATATAGCCCGTAGGAACAGTCGCCGACCTTCGCGGCAATGCGGGATCCCACATTGGGCCGATCGGCAGCGAACACGATGGCGTAGGCGCCACACACGGGAAAGGCATACGGCGCCATGCCGAACACAGCGCTGACGGCGAACAGCGCAACACTCACGATCGCCGCTGCGCGATTCGTGCCGTAGCGGCGGTGAACCCAGTGCATGGAGACGCCTGCCGCGAAGTACGGCAGCGTATACGCGACGCCGACCATCGCTGATTCGAAGAGCGGAGAGATCCAGGTCAGGAGCGCCATGGCCGTAATGGCTACCGCCACTCTGCCGCTCGTCCGGAACATGGTCCACAGGAAGAGAAGCAGGACGTAGCTCAAGGCCTCGTAGCGAAGCGACCACAGCGAGCCGTTGACGACGGTGGAGAGTGGGCCGTCGTACGCGTAGACCCCCGGCAGCGTCGAGTCTCCCAGGGTGTTCAGCGTCGTGCCCACGAACCGG
Organism: uncultured Acidobacteriota bacterium; assembly: GCA_963814975.1. Classification (GTDB taxonomy): domain Bacteria; phylum Acidobacteriota; class Vicinamibacteria; order Vicinamibacterales; family CAVVIG01; genus CAVUXJ01. The sequence goes on from CAWFFB010000034.1 coordinate 5,891, forward strand.
GTTTCAACTCGAGGTGCTCGGGCCACGCTGATCAGCTTCACGTGCTTCAACGGGTCGTCCGCTCGCCGACTCCAACTGACACGCCTCGACGTATGCCTGCCGGCGCGCGCTGGGTTCGATGCGGCGCTCAGTTGAGCCGCCGTCCCGTCCGTCCGTCGAACAGGTGGAGACGATCGCGGCGGATGCGGAAGCGCACGTGATCCTCGACGCCGATCCGCGTATCCGAAGGTACGATCACGCGCACGAATTCTCCGGGCAGGCCGGCGACGCGCAGGTGGACCAGCGTGACGGGACCGAGCGGCTCGACGATTTCGACGCGTCCCGTACAGTCGCCGTCGGACCTGACGTCGATGTCGTGCGGCCGCACGCCGGCCACGAGCTCGGCGCCGTCCGGCACGCCGGGGCATGCTTTGTCGAGATCGATCGAGCACACCGCCGAGGCAACGTGGGCCGGTCCGTCGCGGCGCCGGCAGGTGCCCGGCCACAGGTTCATCGCCGGCGACCCGACGAATCCGGCGACGAACGTGTTCGCCGGACGGTCGAACACCGCGAGCGCCGGCCCGACCTGTTCGATCGCCCCGTCACGCATGACGGCCACGCGAGTGCCGAGCGTCATCGCCTCCTCCTGATCGTGCGTCACGTAGAGCATCGTCGCGGCCAGCCGGCGGTGCAGCAGGCCGAGCTCGGTGCGCGTCGCGACGCGCAGGAGCGGATCAAGGTTCGAGAGTGGCTCGTCGAGCAGAAACGCCTTCGGCTCGCGCACGATCGCGCGGCCGAGCGCCACGCGCTGACGCTGCCCTCCCGACAACTGCGCCGGCTTGCGATCGAGCAGCGCCTCGATGCCAAGCGTGGCCGCCGCTGCGCGCACCCGCGCGTCGATCACGGCCGCGTCGACTCGGCGGACGCGCAGCCCGAACGCGAGGTTCTCGTGCACGCTCTTGTGCGGGTACAGCGCGTAGCTCTGAAAGACCATGGCGAGGTCGCGGTGCTGCGGCGGCACGGCGGTGACGTCGCGGCCGTCGATGAGAATGCGCCCCGCCGTCGGCAGCTCGAGCCCGGCGACGAGCCGCAGGACCGTGCTCTTGCCACTGCCGGATGGTCCGACCAGGACGAGCAGTTCGCCGTCGGCGATCTCGATCGTGAGGTCGCGCGCGGCCGCCTGGCCGTTCGGTACGTCTTGCTGACCTGGTCGAGCGTGATCGACGCCACGTTACCCCTTCACGGCGCCGGACGTCAGGCCGGCTACGATGCGGCGTTGCGCCGCGAGCACGATGGCGGCTACCGGCGCGGTCGCCACCACGGCCGCCGCCAGGATCTGGCCCCATGGCACCTGATATTGTCCGCGAAAGAGCGTGATGGCCACCGGCACGGTGTAGCGTTCGGGCCCGAGCGTGAACGACAGCGCGAAGAGGAACTCGTTCCAGCAGTAGAGAAACGTCAGGATGGCCGTGGTCGCGATCCCCGGCCACGAGAGCGGCAGCACGATGGCCCAGAGCGTTTGCAGGCGTCCGGCGCCATCCATCAGGCCGGCTTCCTCGAGCTCCACGGGAAGCTGCCGGAAGAACCCGACCAGCAGCCAGATCGTCAGCGGCATCGCGAACGTGAGATACGGCAGGACGAGACCGGGATAGGTGTTCAGGAGGCGGAGCTCACGCAGCAGCAGGTAAAGCGGCGACACCATCGAGATCTGCGGAAACATCGACACGGCCAGCACGAACGCCAGCATCGCGCCCTTTCCGCGAAAGCGCAGCCGCGCCAGCGCATACGCACAGACGGTGCCGAGGACGACCGACAGCACGGTCGTCGTGCCGGCGACGACGAGTGAGTTGCGGACCGGAGTCCAGAAGTCGCGCTCGTGGAAGAGTGCGCGGTAGTGGTCGAGCACCAGTTCGCGCGGCGCGAGCGAGGGCGCGGCGAACAGCCGGTTCTCGGGCGTGAGGGACGAGAGCACGGCCCAATAGAGCGGGAAGAGAATCGCCGCGACGAGCAGTCCGGTCGCAACAGGCCTCGCCCACCGCTGCGCCGTCGTGCGGGCCGTCGCCCCCATTGTCATGCGGACCGATCCGGGAACGCGCCGCCGCCGAGCACCCTTATGCTGGCAAGCGCGAAGAAGAACGCCACCACGAAGACGATCACCGACAGCGCCGAGCCGAAGCCGAAGCGAAGATTCAGGAACAGCGTGCTGAAGGTATAGAGCGCAACCGGCTCGGTGGCCGTCCCCGGGCCGCCGCCCGTCATCACGTACACCACGTCGAAGACCCGAAATGCATCGAGTGCGCGAAAGAGAAACGCGACCAGCAGCGCGGGCCTGAGGAGCGGCAGCGTGATCGCGGTGAACTGCCGCCATCGCCCGGCGCCGTCAACGTCGGCGGCCTCGTACAGTGCCTTGTCGATGTTCTGCAGCCCGGCGAGCAACAGGAGCGCAACGAAGGGTGTCGTCTTCCACACGTCGGCGAGCACGAGCGGGACCCACGCCGCGAGGGCGTCGGCGAACCACGTCGGCGGCGCCGCCCCGAGCCGCGCGAGTGCCGCGCTCGCCAGGCCCGCCGGGCTCTCGAACATGAAGCGCCAGATGAGCGCCGCCACGACGGTGGGAATCGCCCACGGCAGAAGGACGGCCGTCCGGATCATTCCGCGGCCTTGCGAGACGCGATCGAGCGCCAGCGCCAGCAGCAGGCCCGCGCCGAGCTCGAGGGTCACGGCGGCGGTCATGAACACGCTCGTGTGGGCCAGCGCGTTCCAGAATCGCGGATCGCCGAACGCTTCGGCGTAATTGGCGGCGCCGATGAAGGGACGGCCGAGCCACGGCATGCGGAGATCGTGCAGGTGCAGCGATTCCCAGATCGTCCACAGAATCGGAAACACGGCGACGAGCGCGATCGTCGCGATCGCCGGCAGCGCGAGCGCCCATCCGAGACGCGCCTCGTCGCGCAGCCATAAGGCGCCGGATGCAGGCGGTGTTCGCGCCTTCTTCATGGTGTTGGTGTTGGAGGACCGAGCTTGACCTTCGCGAGTAGCGTCCGGATCCCGGCGGCCGCCTCCCCCAGCGCCGCGTGCGGCTCCTGCTGGCGCGTCAGGGCCCGGTGCAGCGCGATTTGCAGGATTTCCGACAACTGGCTGTAGACCGGCGTAATCGGCCGCGGCACCGCCCGTTCGATCACGTTCAACGCATCGGCGAGCGGAATCGTCAGCGCGTCGGCCAGCGCGCGCGTCTCGTACAGCGCCGGCCGTGTCGGAAACTGGCCGGCAAGCCGCGCCCGTTCGATCATTTGACCGGGCTGAAGGAGATAGTCGATGAGCCGGTAGGCAGCCTCCGGCTGTTCGCTGTACGCGTTGACGGCGAGGGCCGATCCGCCGAGCGCCGCCGTGGCCGCGCCGTCCGGACCGGCGGGCATCGCCGCGACCGCGAACCGGCCGGCGACCTTCGACTGCGATGGATCCTGCAGCAATGCGTAGGCATAGGGCCAGTTCCGCATGAACGCCGCTTGGCCATTCTGAAACGCGAACCGCGTCTGCTCCTCCTGCCACGTGAGCACGGCCGGGGGCACGATGCGGTCGACGTAGATCGCGTCGCGCATGTACGTCAGCGCCTGGACGGCGGCGGCGGAGTCGACGACGACCTGGCCGCGATCGTCCAGGATCGCGCCGCCGAACGCGCCGAGGTGCTCGAGAAAGATCGTGACCAGCCCTTCGTAGCGGGCGCCCTGCCATACGAAGCCGAACGGAACCCCCTCTTCCCTCTGTGCCCGCTGCGCAAGCCGCGCAAGCTCGTCGAGATGGCGGGGGGCACGAGGCGCGAGGTCGGTCCGCCAGTACAGCATGCCGACGTCCACGAACCACGGCAGCGCGTACAGCGAGCCGTTCCAGCGGTCCGCAGCCACGGCGGCGGCAAAGAACTGATCGACGCGCGGTTCGAACCGGTCGAGGCCGGCAATCCACCCCGCGGCCGCGAATTCCGGGGTCCAGACGATGTCCAGCTGCAAGACGTCGGGATCGCTCGCCCGGGCGTTCAGCCACTGCACGTACAGCTGATGCCGCTGGTCCGCCGCGTCCGGCGTGGCCCGCAGCGCGACGTCAATCGAGGGGTTCGCCTCGCGGAACCGATCGAGCTGGCGCCGGATCACTTCGCCTTCGCGCCCGACGAAGCTGCCGGAAAACGTCAGGACGTGCGGCTCCGCCCGGACGCAGCCCTCCGCCGCCAGCACCGCCGCCGCCGCGGCCGCCCTGAGGATCCAGGTTCGGGCGTTCGCCATTTGCTTGTGCAAGCTATTAGTCTGCATCGAGTTCGCTCTGGGCGGTCTCGTCCTTCGCGCCCGAGATGCTCAAGAGGTTCCGCAAGCTGTTCTCAGGCCACCGCGGCGAACCGTCGAAACCCATCTAACAGTGAGAGTCCCGTCATGCGCCTCAGTCTCGCGCTCCCCCTGTATCTCGCCATCGCCGTGCGTGGTCGATTCAGCCCCGCGCCTTCGAAGGGCGCGCTACTCTTATGCATCTTGTGCAGTTGGCTCCCGGCCTGCTCTTCCCGGGGTGCGTTACGAGTACCACAACAGATACGCGCGACGCAGACACAGGACGAGACCAAGGCTGTTGCTTCGAGTCGCGCGTCGCAAGCTGATCAAAGGAGTGGTCCACGCGAACGCGTCACCGACAAGCCCGACGCAACTCGAGGGTCGGCCGACAGCTCGCGGACCCACCCGTTAGCGGGCGCTGATGCCGCCACAAGCGATCGGACGTCCACTCCCGGTTGGTCCTTGGTGGTGACCACGACGCCCGGCGCCCAGACCGCCCCTTCTCGCAATGCCTCCGAGTTGCCGAGTATTTCATCCGGCCACGATAGTACGCGGTTTACGCAGATGAAACGATTCGTGGATGCGGCCGGAGTGCTTGTCGGAGTGATGTGCGCTGTGCTCGCGGTGCGACGGCGCCTCCAGGTTCGAAGGCGCCCGTAAATGCGGCCGCGTCACGTCGCGGGTGTGCCGTGGGTTATCTCTCCGCCTTCATCCTCTTACGTGCCGGTCGTTTCGGCCTGGTCGCGGTGCCTTCTTGGCTCTCTGCTTATAACCTAGACGGGACACGCATCAGACAAGCCAGATGGACAGCGCGATATCAAATACGGCAACTGCCGTAATCGGTTCGAGTCGTCGCTGCGCGTAGAGGACCGTGTTCGGGGTGATTTCGGCCGCAATGGGCACGTTTTCGTATGTAACGGACGGCCGTCACGCCGCACCGGGGTGTGGCAGATGGGGCAGCGTGGAACGGGAGGGGGCGGCGTCATCCGACCTTGCCGACTGTCAAACGTGTGGGCAGGACAACTGAGCGTGTGGCCGTTGTCCTCGCAGTGCCAACAGCTGATGCCGGAAGACCCGCAACGACTCGTCGGACGGCGTGCCTATCGGGCGCGAGCATGGCGCCCTCTGTTGGCGCGTGACGCAACCTTCGTGTTGGCTATCCCCTCGACCAGGTGGCCGCTGTCGCGAGCTTCGATGTGCTCGCTATCTGGATCATCAAGCGCGTCCAGCTGTCGTTTGAGGAGCCCGTCGATCACCTGCGCGACGATGATTAGGGCTCGTGGTCGTCTCAGCGCGAGTATCTGGAGTTTGTCGACAATCGTCCCGAGCAGCCGCGCGAGGTGTGTTTTGGGGTCCTCCTTGGGCCCGCGTTTAGGGAATCTGGCGCTTGCGGGCGGTGCGGGCAACCCCATCAGTGCCTTCATAATCGGCAGTTCACTGAGCGGCATCGGGCGCAGCGCCGCACGCGTGCGGGAACGTTTGTTTGCAACCATCACCGATCTCCATGCTGAAACGATGCCAGCGCCGCCGGACTGCCGTGACCCACGAAGGAGGCACCATCCCGTCGCTGCCCCCTGTGAGTCCTGAATCACCGGTCTGTGCAGTTGATCGGGAGCTGACGATTACATATCTGTTGCCAGACTAACTGTTTGGCGTCACCGGCCCGACCGTCGTGTACCGCACGGCCGAGATGGCCGCGGCCTGGCCGATACCATCTGGAGCATGGTGGCTGGCTCTGGGACCGGCACGGTCTTCCGTCCTTGTCTACGTTGTCAGCAGGACGGTCACCTCGTGGGATCACCTTGAAAATCCCTCGTGTCTCTGCGGAATGTCACCGGCGCAGAAACAGCGATCATCCTTGTGAGCGCTCTGGACTCATCGCTCGCACAACGGCTTTATTCAGCTCCCGGACCCACAGCACCGAGCTAGCCACAACCAGGCACAGCAGCCAATCGCGGACACTCAGGCCAGTCGTCGAAAACGCCTGCTGGAGAAACGGCGTATAGATCACCAGGACATGCAACGCCAGCGACAGACCCAACGCTGCCCACAGCCAGCGGTTCGTAAAGAGGCGGCTGAACGCGCTCCTCGTGTCGGAACGCGCGTTGAACACGTTGAACAACTGAAACAGCATCAGCGTCGTGAAGGCCATCGTCTGTGCGTGGCGCAGATCGCCCGATCCCTCGACGAGACCTCCAGGCAGCGACGCATCGAGGACGAACAACGTCCCCAAGGCCATGACGACGCCGACGACGAAGATACCGAGCCACATGGAGGGTGTGATGACGCCTTCTTTCTTTGAACGGGGAGGCTCATCCATCAATCCTGGGTCCGCCGGATCGATCCCGAGTGCCAGTGCCGGGGCTCCGTCGGTCACCAGATTGATCCACAGGAGTTGAGTCGCCAGGAGCGGCAGTACCGACGGCGTCGCCTTTCCCCTCCAACCCGATCGCGCGCGCCAGCAGCACGCCGAAGAACATGGTCATCACTTCGCCGATGTTCGACGACAGCAGATACCGCAGGAACTTGCGAATGTTCGAAAAGATCGCCCGTCCTTCTTCCACCGCGGCGACAATTGAGGCGAAGTTATCGTCGGCCAGTATGATGTCCGCTGCCGCCTTCGCGACATCAGTGCCGGTGATCCCCATCGCGACGCCGATGTCGGCGGTCTTCAAGGCCGGTGCATCGTTGACGCCGTCGCCTGTCATTGCGACCACAAATCCCTGCCGCTGGAGTGCCGTCACAATCCGCAGCTTATGTTCAGGATTGACCCGCGCATAGACCGACTGGTCCCTGACGGTCTGCACCAGTGCGTCGTCTCCGGCCCGCTCGATGTCTCCACCGGTGACGGCCCGTGCGTCGATCGCAATGCCGAGATCCATGGCAATAACGGCGGCCGTTGTCGGATGATCGCCGGTGATCATCATCGGCCGGATCCCTGCCGCTTTTGCCCTGGCAACGGCCTCTCTCGCCTCGTCGCGGGGAGGGTCGATCATGCCGACGAGCCCCGCGAACACGAGGTCGCGCTCGACACGCTCGTTGACTTCGTCGTGTGCCAGCACGTCGGCGGACAGGTCTCGATACGCAATGCCCAGTGTGCGCAGCGCCCGGCCGGCGAGCTCCTCGTTCGCCTCGAGAATCTCCAATCGGCGGGCGCTGCTCAACAGCTGTGACCCGTCACCCACATGCTCATGCGTGCAGCGTGTGAGGAGCACGTCAGGCGCGCCCTTTGTGAAGAGTCGCACCTTCTCCCTCTGTTGCGCATCGGTGTGAATCGTGGTCATCAGCTTGCGCTCTGACGAGAAGGGAATCTCTCCAACCCGGCTGAACCTTGCGTCGAGCGCGGCCGGATCCAACCCGATCTTGCGCGCCGCCACCACGAGCGCCCCTTCAGTCGGGTCACCCAGGATGGTCCATCTTCCGTCCCGCTCCTGCAGCACCGCATTGTTCGCGCGGTCAGCGACGGCAAGTGCGCAATGCAGCTCGGCCAGCAAAGCGCCGACGACGGCGCCACCACCCGCAACACTGGCTTCCCCGTCGGGCGCGTACCCTGTACCGCCGACCGCCACACTGCCGCCGGCGGTGACCACAGCGCGTACTGTCATCTCGTTCTTCGTCAGCGTGCCGGTCTTGTCGGAGGCGATCACGTCAGCGGAGCCCAGAGTTTCCACCGCGCGAAGGTGGCGCACGATCGCGTTTCTGCCAGCCATGCGCTGAACGCCCACCGAGAGGACCGCCGTCACGACCGCCGGCAGCCCTTCGGGTACTGCGGCAACTGCGAGAGCCACGCCAAGGATCAGCACGTCGAAGACGGCCGACAGACCGCTGACGTCTTCTACGAGCAGAATCGTGACGATCATCACGACGGCAATGGCGATGACCACCGCGCCCAGCACCTTGCCGACGCGGTCGAGCTCCTTTTGGAGCGGCGTCGGGCCGTCATCAACATCGCGGAGCATACCGGCGATCCGCCCCGTTTCCGTCTGCATTCCCGTCGCCACGACGATCGCCCGTCCGCGACCGTAGGTCGCCGTGGTTCCGCTGAACACCATGTTGTCCCGGTCGCCAAGGGCCATCTCGCCAGCGATCGCTGCCACGTCTTTCGTGACGGGAAGACTCTCGCCGGTCAGCGCCGCCTCGGCGGTCTGGAGAGCGGTGGATACGATCATCCGTCCATCAGCCGGGATGGTGTCGCCTTCCTCGATCAGGATGATGTCGCCAGGGACGATGTCCGTAGCATCCACGCTCCGCTGTTGCCCGTCGCGGATCACGTGCGCCTGCGCTGCCGCCATCTGGCGCAACGCCGCCACCGCAGATTCCGCTCGTGATTCCTGGATGTATCCCATGACGGCGTTGAGCAGCACGACTGCGCTGATGGCAATCGCTTCAAAGGGCAGCGCCGAGTCCCGCTCGTACACCCACAGTCCAGCCGAGATCGCCGTGGCAGCAAGAAGCAGGATGACGAGGACGTCCTGAAACTGGGCGAGGAACTTTCTCCACGCCGCAACCGGCGGGTCTGCCGCGAGTTCGTTCCGGCCGTGTTGTTCGAGTCGCGCCCGCGCCTCGTCGCCGCTCAAGCCCTGGCGGGCATCCGAGCCTAGTGTCGAAATGACGAGTTCGACCGGCTGCTGATAGGCGGGGATGTTATCGAGCTGAACGGCCACCAGCATCCTCCTTCAGCAACCAGGCGGGGAGTTGTGACCGTGAGCAGCCGGTCGAGATATTCACTCGTTGCATCGTCCAACCATACGCGACGACGATGGACTGGTTAAGACATCGAAACGCGTCCGGCCCGATCTCACGTTGCCGCTAGCCGTCGTCCAGAGTCACACCACCATTGGTGTCTGATACAGCCACGACAGTGCCGCTGCCCTCGATACGACTGAGATTCGCGCGTCCGCAGCCTAGGTCAATGCTCGGGTGCGGCTTGCGCCCGACCCGCACGCATGCGTACGTGACCGTTGTAGGAGCGTTGGAATCGAGGAGCTTCGCACTCCGGCGAGCAGCAGCTGGAGCGCCAGACGCTAATCACGGCGGGAATCTATATCACGGACCTGGTTTTCACACCCGGGCTTGCCCGTCGATCCAGCCGCGGGACAGGGGTTAACGGCGGGGCGGACTGGGGTACCGGGTGCCGCAGCGATCACAGAGAAACCAGCGGCGGGAGCTGCCCGACTGGTCCTCCTCTTCAGCGTGGTCGAGGCGGTGACATTTCGGACAGGGCGGAATTGGGTGAGCAACCTTGGTCGTCAACGCGTGGCCCCGCTCTCAAGACGTCTCGCGTGGTGATTCTAGTGTTTACGCCCACGGCCTGTGGGTGCGGGCGGCGTGGACCGCTTCGTCGCCGTGGCCGGCTGGCGGGGCTGTGGACGGGCGCGCGACTGGTGCTCGGTGTTCGGATCATTGTCGTCCAGCACGTCTAGTTGTCGCTTGAGGAGGCCGTCGAGAACCTCGGCGATGACGATCAAGGCTCGCGGTTGTCTCAGCGCGAGTACCTGGAGTTTGTCGATAATCGTCGTCATCACACTCGCCAGCCGCGTTCTTGGATCCTTGATCGCTCGTGGGGAGGTTGCGTTGTTGGCGGCAGGGCGTGGAGCTAGCCCTTTGATCGTGTCGCTGGGTGGCGGGTGTAACGCCGCCCCGGTGGGTTTCTTAATCGCCATTACCAATCTGGTTAACCTCTGGTACTGTGGCATCACACGTGGCTCGGTTTTGGACCTGCAAACGACACGTCGGCACCGAAGTCTGTGAAAGCATAGACCGCCATCCGTTCATCGACGGAGAGCAATGCGTATGCCGCTTCGGGGTCCGATTGGGCTCCCGTCGGTGTACTTATTTAGGTCCTGCTGCTGGTTCCGAGGGCTCGCGCTGTATAGATGGAGGGGTGCGGCTACACACATGAGTTACCCATGTGGGTAGGCAGTTACCCAGGAGAGGTCGAGCCGAAAATTGGGGCGAGCACCTCGCTCAGGGCGCCCGCGAGGAATCGACCCCGAACTATTCGAGAATTCGATCGGCCGCGCCGAGGACGGCGCCGTGCAGAAGAGCAGAGCGGGTTCTTGTGGTAGGCACGGGGCGACGGTGAAGGGCACCCGCCGTCCCATCTCGAGTCTTGGATCTCGGTCTCGAGCTCACCAAGGATTATCACGCAGAAGATCCGTCGCGGCATTCCGTGTCACGGTCGCCCCGACCAGCACATTGCAGGCCTGGCACCGCTTGACAACGTTGATGTTCTGGGGCTCTCGATCCTCGGAAAACTCGGTACTAAGTGCTCGTTCTCCACAGAGACCGTGTTGCACACCAAACGCCTTGAGCATTTCGAGCGCTTTTGCATCTGTCATCACAAATTACCCGTTGACGATTTACCTTCGTTCGTGGGCCATGGGATGAAGGGGTCTTGAAGGCCCTTCAACGGTCAAGCGATTCCTGGCTCCACGTTTGGAACAAGCTGACCTTATCGGAACGGGGCCAGCCGGGAACTCCTCACTCTTACCATCTCCCGAGCGTGTGGGTTGTAAAAGTGCTGTAAGCACACAACGGCAGGTGTGGTGGGATGACCACTCTCGAGGCGAGCGACAGGCTTCAGCGAGTCGGTGGTTCGTCTCAGGCTGGCGCCGTCAGCCAGACGCCGTTAGCATCTGATGGCATTGCCAAGTTGAGGCTGTTGGTCTCTTCAGGGACATGAAGCGCTACCACTGACGCCACGGACACAAACGGAGGGCACTGTTCTTCGCAGATCTGGTGCGCTCCTGAGGATGAGCGATCCGTTGTAAGTGAGGCTCGCGTGTAGGTCAAGCTCTTGACGTGCCTCGTTCGTGGCCCTGCATTCGACGCGGCCGCCGCGCATCGATCGAGGCGAGTCAATCGTTGGACGAGCAACACGAGAATCGACCTGTTGTTCGTCCGATGATTGGCGAAGGGTGCGGAAACTCAGGTTCGTGTGTCTTGCGGCGGCCCCGGGGCACGTTACGACACTCCAAACCGGAGGCGAATGACGTCGCCCCGATACTGGAAGATTTTTCTGAGCGTTCGGCCGATGAACAGCCGCGTGCGATTCAGTCTGCATATCGCGGGTACTGGTCCATCAGGGCGTCGGTCGTCATCGGGTCGGGCTGCCTCTCGTTCGAGCCCCCTGGGTAGAGTCTTCAGCGCCGGCAGCTGATCAGATGACATCAACCCGTGCGCCATGGCCCGGCGCGCCGGCAATGTTCGCGTCGCAGGTGACGAGCGGAATCCCGAGTGCTTCCGCGAGCGCGACATAGACGGCGTCGTACGCTGTGAGGCTCTTGCGAAGCACCCAGACGCGCGGCAAGAGGAAGTCGTGGGGATATCGCACCAATGGAAGATCGAGCAGGTCTTGCAAGGCCTCGCGGCCCCGAGTGTCGGACATCACGCCTTTGGCCACCTGTTTCCTGAACACCTGCGTGACCTCGACGTCGAGCAGATGCGGAGCATGCCACCGCGAAGGGCGGCTGGGCGTTGAGAAGAGCCGCGCCTCAATGGCTGCAGCTTTGGGCGTCTGAAGCAACCACTCAATCGCAGCCGAAGCGTCGAGGACGATCACCGAGCGTCGCGCTCCTCCCGTACCGACTGCGCCGCCGACACCCTGAGATTCACCGTCTCTCGTCGATGCAACCGGTCGCGCAACTCTCCAATGGTGGGACGCTCCGCGATCTGTCGGAGCTCATTGAGCAGGAAATCTGACAGCGACATGCCAGCCATCGCCGCACGCGCCTTCAAGGTGCGGTGCACTGTGTCGGGGACATTACGAACCTGAATCATCCGTGACATGTGATGAGTATGTTCGCATGTAGTGCACATGTCAAGACTCTGGGGCGCCTTTGGGAGCCGGACCATTCGCTTCGCGATCCAAAGCGCATGCACCTCGGTCTGAGGTCCTGGTCGCGTCGCGTGTTGGCGGCCTCGATGACGCGCCGTCCGAGGTTCCTCACCGCGCCGACGACATTCTGGTAACGATAGGGTCTGCTAGTCGCGTAATACTCTGGTCGTAATAGGCCTTGCCGATGATCTGAATTCATGAACCTCACGCTCAATGACTCCCGAAAGCACGGGCTGATCGAAAATCTGATTGACACGCGCGTGAGTTGAAATACCCTCTCATGGGAAATCCGCGTGGCGCAGATTGCAGGTTCGATAAACGCGGCCCTTGGGCGCCGCAGCTCAAGTGCCTGCGCAAGGCGACACAGCTAGCCGGCTGGCAAATGACCCCGCAATCACATTTCATGGTCGTCGCGCCGCTCATCGAGGAGCGCGTGAACGGGCTGAGAGTTCTGCTCAGCTCGATGAACGACCGCCCCGGCATGGCGAGGCGGGATGGCTCGATCGTACCCTTCGGCGAATTCGAGAATCTCCATTACGCGCGCTTCGTCATTCTGGACGATCAGACGCTGCGCGATTTCGAGGAGTATGGAGCCCCGATTCCGGACTTTGGCGTCCTGCTTGCCTTCTTGGGCGATTGCGACGGGTCCGCCGACGAACTTCTCGCTGATATGGTGCGCGTCGCGGCACCGGGCCTGCGTCAGATCTTTTCCTGCTGCCAGGGTTTCACGCCCAACTCCGATCTACTCGCATGGATGAAAGCGCATTCGCAGGCTCCAGCCGCGAACTATGTGAATTGGGTCGGCCGCACCGTAAGGCAGATCCGCGAAGAAGCCACGCTTCGCGATGAGCTGGTTAAATGCGTCAAGGATCGCCAAGACGAATTCGCCCGGGACGAGCCACAGGAAGTTCGTGCCAAGCTCATTGCGCATTGCCACCCCTTGCTGAACGACGGGACTATCTCGCTGACCCGCGCGGGGCGCACCCCGTTCGGCTGGTCCCTCCGCAATTTCCTCCATTACGCGATCGTCCCGGGTGCCCTGTTGCTCCCCTGGCTGCTGGCCATCCCCTCTCTCATTCCATTGCAGCCGCTGTTTTTCTGGGTCGTCCTTCCGTTCGTGGCGCTCGGCGCAATATTGTTCCTCTTCTTGAGCCGCCTCATACCGGTCGCGCTCGCCACCATCGTCGTCCTCGGGTTGTGGCTCGTGCCGTTGTTCATCCTGTTTCCGCTGCTGATCGTGCCAGTCCTCTTGACGGTCGTAATGTTCCTGTTGGTGCTGCGTCGCTACGAGAAGAACGAGCCGGAGATCATCCACCGCCCGGAGGTCGACCACATCCTGAAACTGGCCGCGCTCGAAGATCACGACGTCACCAACCAGTACACGGCTCTAGGGAGCGTCAAGCCGAACCGTTTCCGGCGCGGGCTGTTTCCCGTCATTCTCTGGCTGATCGATTACTTCGCGCGGCACGTCTATCAACGCGGTCATCTCGGACGCGTCCGCAATATTCATTTCGCCCGCTGGGTGTTCCTCGACGGGAAGAAGCGGATGATCTTCGCGAGTAACTATGACGGCAGCCATGAAGCCTACATGGATGACTTCATCAACAAGGCAGGATGGGCACTCAATCTGTCGTTCAATTGTGGGCTCGGCTATCCGCGCACCCGCTGGCTGATCAAGGACGGCATCGACGACGAGCTGAAGTTCAAGTACACGCAGCGGAGGCATCAGAAGCCGACGGAGACCTGGTATCGCGCCTATCCTGGTCTGACTGTCTACGATCTCGAACGCAACGCGCGCGTTCGCGCCGGCTTCGAGCGTCGAACGATGACCGACATCGAGGTTCGCGCTTGGCTGTGGGACTTGTGAGAGACCGACCCATGCAACTGTCCGACGACGATTACCGCGACATCCAGGGACTGGTGCGCTTCGGTTACAAGCATCTCCAGGCCGCTCGCTTTCAACTGCTGACCATCGCGGATGCCGCGGCCGCGCGTTCATGGCTGTCGAAGGCGCCGGTGACGACAGCCGTCAAGGGCCGCCGGCCGGACGCCGCGCTGCAGGTCGCATTCACCTACGAGGGCCTCGAACGACTCGGCGGTGCGCGGAGCACTTTGGTTCAGTTCCCGTACGAATTCAAGTCCGGAATGACCGAGCCGAGCCGGGCACGTCGGCTCGGCGACGTCGGGGCCAACGATCAGCAATGGTGGCTCTGGGGAGGCCTCGGCAAGCTGCCGCACGTGCTGCTGCTGCTCTATGCGGCCACCCCCGATCGGCTGGACGAGTGGGAAAGGGAGTTGAAGAACGCGCCCTGGGAGACCGCGTTTGCGCCGTTGACGTGCTTGTCGACGAGCAACCTCGACGGCATCGAGCCGTTTGGCTTCGACGATGGGATCAGCCAGCCGGCGCTCGACTGGGCGCGGAAGATGTCGGCACGAATCCACAACACGACCACATATACCAATGTGGCGGCGCTTGGAGAGATTCTCCTCGGCTATCCCAACGAGTACGGAAAATATACCGACCGTCCGCTCCTCAATCCAGTTGATGATCCCGACGGAATTCTGCCGTTGGCGGAGGACTTAACCGGCATGAAGGACCTCGGGCGCAACGGCACGTATCTGGTCTTGCGCGATCTCTCGCAGGACACTTCTGCCTTCTGGCAGTTCATCAACGATCAAGCGGCGCGCAATCTGGAGGCCCGGAACACGGTTGCCGCCGCGACGGTGGGGCGCGTGCTGTCGGACCTCCCGATCATTCCGAGCGACGACAGCCTCGTTCCCAGCGATACGCCGAAACACACCATTCCTGCGGGTGCGCCGATCGTCCCGCTCAGCAGCAATGAGGTTCCCGGTGTTGGCCCTGATCCCGAGGATATCCGGCGCAATCAGTTCACCTTTCACGACGATGTGGCCGGCACTGCCTGTCCCTTTGGCGCCCACATCCGCCGCGCCAATCCGCGCAACGCCGATCTCCCGGAAGGCACCCGGGGCTTGTTTGCACGGCTGCTGCGCATCCTGGGTTACGGGCGCGACAATCCGCACGAGGACCTGATTGCGTCCACGCGGTTTCATCGCATTCTGCGCCGCGGGCGCGAGTACGTGCTTGAGACAGCCGATGAGCGTGGAGGTCGCGTGGTACAACGGGGGCTGCGTTTCATCTGCCTCAATGCCAACATCTCGCGCCAGTTCGAATTCATCCAGGCATCCTGGCTCGCCAATCCGAAATTCGAAGGTCTTGATGAGGGCGATCCACTGGTCGCCAATCGCATGCCGCTCTGGGCGGGCCGACCGACCGACACGTTCACACGTCCTCAGCCGAGTGGAGTGTGCCGGCGTCTTTCCGCGTTGCCGCAGTTCGTGCATGTACGCGGTGGCGCCTATTTCTTCATGCCTGGAATTTCCGCGCTCCGTTTCCTGGCGCGTGGTACAGGATAAGGACGGTTGCAGTACCGAAGTGGAAGCCTGATTCGCGAAGGACGCGGTTCTCCTCAATCAGATACGCAGGCGCGCAACCCTGGGGGTCGGCAAATACTCCAGGGCGAGAAGATAGCACCCTTTGTGCCGAGTTCGGGATTTGGCGGAAACCGGCTACAAGATCTTCGACCGCTACAAGGACTGCGGCGTCGCGGCGTTCACGGATCGGAGCCGCCGGCCGTATCGCCAAGCGAATCGCTATTTACTATTCTGTTTCGCTAAGGCAGCGCGCCCAAGGCGGATAGCGGCGTCGGTCGCAGGCATGATACCGCCATCGGCTCCGGGATTCACTGTCAGGAGCTGGTACCCGTCTGCCATCAACTTCTCTACATTGGCCGTGGTCACCGTGCCGCCGCACACCTTCTTACGGGCCGCACAGACTTTGAGCATCGACTGACGGGCGGCCGAGATTGCGGGGTCGGTAGACGGCACACCCAACGAGGTACCCAGATCGCCTCCCGACGTGAAATACAACACGCCGATGCCGGGGACCTGGGCGATCTCGTCCATGTTCCGCAATCCCAACTCTGTTTCGATGGTCGCAAACGCGAGCAGGTCCCCTCGCGGATTGAGCGGCCAGGTATCGGCGCGTTGCATATATTGCTGTCCGGTGAGGCCCCAGAACCACGCGGAAATCCCTCCGCCGCCGAGCCGCAATCCGGCTGGCTCGTAGAGCGGGTCTGCCTTGGACCGAGCCAGTCGCATCGACTTGACCAGCCTCAGCGCGTCCTCCTTCGTCTCGAGGTTGCTGAACACGAAGCCCATGACGCCGATATCGAGCGCATTTTTCCTGACATAGACGGTCGTCTCGTAAGAGTACTGGGGGAGCTCGATGAAGACGGCGAGGTTGTGCTCCAGGCTCTGCTTCTCTCGAATGGCCCGCCTGTCGATCAGGCCAGCCATGAAGATCTCGAGCTGTTGCATATCCAATATGCTGTGCTCGAAATCGATGGTGATGTAGTCAATCAATGGTTCCCGGGCCAATGCCCGCGCGTTCACCAGCGAGAGATCCGTGACCGGGACCCCGAAGACGTGTTCCCCCCTTGAGAGCTTCGCGATCACCGGGTTGACGTGGACGTAAGGCTCCTGTGCGAACGGCGCGCTGACGTTCAGGAAAAGCACAACCACACCCACGACAAAGACGCCCACGGTGGCGGCGAGCCAGTTCAGGCGACGATCGGATGAGAATCTCATAGCAAACCTCTCTCTGCGGCACATTTTGGCCACCGGGATGAGCACCCTTATACATCCACCCCTTCTTCGCCCGGCCAGATTTCTTCGTCGATTGGCAAATGGTCATCGGACCGAGCGTGGCTAAGACTCCGGCAATCTTCCCAGCTTCTAGTCCTCAGTCCTGGTTATGCGAAGAGACAATGACGGAATATGCACCCCAATGCGCCGGCAAGAAAACCTGCCACGATGTCGGGCGTTCGGGTACCGGTTACACGCTCGCCGCTTTCAGGATCCGGGCGATCGTCGACCGTAGCCCGGGCGAACGAGGTGCGTAAGAATCAGAGACCAGCCGAGGATGCCATTCAGCGGCGTCCGGGTTTGTGCGACACGCTCGCGAGAAACTCGTCTTTCAGGCGATTGGCCTCCCGCGCTTCGCGGTGCAGTCGAACCTGTTCGATGGCAACCTGGAATCTTCGGATCAGATCTTCGATGACCGCTAGCTCTGATCGCGTGTAGCGTCCCGGCGCGTTCGAAATGAGCGACAGAGCTCCAACGACTCGATCGTCGACAACAAGCGGGACGATGACCACGTCGCCGAATACCAGCTTTTGGAGGTGTTCCACATGTGGCCCCGACCCCAGAAACCGCGTGGCGAATTCGTCCGGCGCGTGCGCGATCAGCTCGGCTCGGCGTCCAGCCGTAATGCGTGCCACCAGGGTATCGGCGGACAAATGGCGTGGTGCGCTCGAGACCAGCTGCTCGAGAGCCGACTGGCCCTCCACCGTCGCGTGGTGGCCGCTGAAGCTTCGGCACGTGCCGTCTTCGTTCAGCACACACGAGATGGTGCAGTCCGCCAGGAATGGAACGGGCAGGCGTTCTAGCGTCACGAGCGCCGTTTCGTAATCGAGGATGTGCGTCAGGCGGTCGCTGCAGGTGGCCAGAAAAGCGAGCGTATCGCACTCGTGCCGTTGCATGAAGTCGCGCATCTCCACTGCTCGCGGCCGCTCCATGATCTCCGCCCGGAGCCGGTTATTCAGCAGCTGCAACTCTGCTGTCAGATCCTCGACGCGAGTCTCAAGCTCCCTCAGGGCGCGATGCGACGCCTCCTGACTCGTGCGAAACGCGCGTTCGAGCAACACGCGATCAGTGACGTCGAGCGCATGGCCGACCACGTAGGACGGTTTGCCACTAGCGTCGCGGCGCACATTGCGATACATCCACATACGCTCACGCCCCTCGCTGGTGACGAGCTTCATGAGGCCATCGTCGATCCCGTTTTCCCGGATTCTCCGGAGATAGTCGTCGAAGAGATGCCGCGTGTCAGGCGCGAGAAAGTCGCGCAGGTTCCTCCCGATGCCGTCCTTCGATTCGTACCCGAGCGATCGGGCGGCTGCCGGGTTGACGAAGAGCAGAGAGCCGTCGAGATCGTGCGAACAAATCAACCCAAGGCTGTTTTCAACGAGATCGCGGCAACGCCGTTCGCTCTCGCCGAGCGCGGCTTCCCCTCGACGCCGCGCTGAGTTCGCAATCTCGAGTGCGGTCTTCCGGCGGCGGAGCGGGGCACGCCGAGGGCGTGGAGTTCGTCCTTTCATAGGAACAGCGACCTTTCTGCCAGGATTTCTGTTTTGGCCGTCGTGATCGCCTGAGCTCGTGAGTCAATCCCTACGTACGCCGATCGTCATCGCGGCGGCTCGCCGTGGGCACGAACGGCGCCAGAACGCGATCCGCTGCTCGTCGGAAGCTATCCATCAGCGCCCCTGAGTGCGTGGAGGTCTTGGCGGATTTCAGATCTGTCCACAGGTCCTTGATGCCGGCGAGGCGGTGCCGGACATCGTCATCAGGGCGATCATACAACGCAGTATGCGCCGATCATCCTCCTGCGGCTGTCAGACGTTCACCTGCACGCCGGACGTGATGGCCGTATGGCGTGGCATGACGATGACAAAGCCTAACGCGGGGCGCGCTGTCCGCCGCTTCGCCGAGCTCGCTTCAGGCGGACCATCACGGACCGCAGCTCCTGCCGATACCGGGCGAGAATGGTATCCCCCGCGGCCAGTAGCATTCTGAAACCCGCCTGAGCCCCAGGTCGCGGTCAATTTGCTGAATCAGCCGTCGGAACTCGAGCAGTTGCGTCATGTAGGACAAAGTAGCATATCTATCCATCCACCGATGTCCTACATTCCACATGACCGCCGGCTCAGCAGCCTCCCCGTCAGGGTTTGCAACACTGGGTGCACGCGATCATTGCCCGCGGACCGCAGCCCGACGGAGAGGACATGATCAATGACCGGAATGATTCGAACACTGCACAACGAGAAGGGGTTCGGATTCATCAGAGAGCTGGCGGGGAGGGATTATTTCTTCCACCGGACGGCGGTGGCTGACGAGGGCTTCGAGGATCTGCGGTCTGGCAACCGCGTGGAGTTCGATATCGGTGACATGGCCAAAGGTCCTCGAGCGGAGAAAGTGCAGCGCGCGCGGCGACGGAGCCCACGAAGAGCGAAGCATCGCATCGGACGATGCGTTCATGACCCGAACGGCAAGCGAGGTGTGTGACAGCCCGATCGTCTGCGCTCCTCAGAACTGTCGCCGTCTACGGGGTGATGGGTTGCGCACCTTGGCGTTCCGGAAGACCCGAGCGGTGGCGACCGGAAGTCGCGCTCGCCTGCTCCATCACGTCCCGTTCGCATAAGAATGAGCCGGTCTGCCCAATTAATCTCAGGGAACGCCAGCGAGGCCGAAACCGTGATGCACATCCTGCTCGTGGACGACCATCCCATCGTGCGGCATGGCATCCGTCAGATTCTCCAGGACCGGCTGAAAGGCTCGGTCGTCGGCGAGGCGAGCGATGCGGAAGAGGCACTGGCTCAGGTAAGCGCCAGCCAATGGGATGTCGTCGTCGCTGACGTCTCGCTGCCTGGCATGAGCGGGATCGACCTGATCAAGCAGCTCCACCGCGTCAAACCCGGCCTTCCGACGCTGGCTGTCAGCATGCATCCGGCCGCGCAGTTTGCGCGTCGGGCCCTGGGCGCGGGCGCGATCGGGTATCTCACGAAGGACAGCTCGCCCGAGGAATTCGTGAAAGCCATCGAGGACGCGCGCCGCGGACGCCGCTACCTGGGCCGCGACGCCGGCGATGTCCTGCTCAACTGGACGACGAAGTCGATCGCGACCCCGCACGACTCGCTTTCCGACCGCGAATATCAGGTTCTGCGGCTCCTGGGATCCGGACAAACCATCTCCGACATCGCACGGGATCTCGGGTTGAGCGTCAAAACGGTGAGCACGTATCGCGTGCGTGTCCTCGAGAAGCTTGGCATGCGCACCACGGCGGAGCTCATGCGCTATGCGATCGAGAATCAACTAGACCATATGGAAAGACCGACCTCGGCTTTGCATCTCACGCGGGTTACGCTGACCGAGTGAGCGTTCAACGCAGAGCCGCATACAAAGGAGGTCGGTCGTGATGAAGTCTACTACCATCATTGCCTTCGATCAGCACGCGGCGACCACCGTCGCCGCGGTTTTACTCCCAGGGCACCGTACGGCGGCGCTCCATCCGCTGACGTCTGACCTGCCCACGATCCTGCGGTTCGTGGCGCGACTGCAGCGTCAGCGCGCCGTCGCCTGCTGTTACTAAGCCGGGCCGTGGAGGAGAAAGCCGCCCGAACTCAGGTCGATCCACAACATTTGACATTGGCTCGTACGAGTCATCAAGGCTGGCGTATTGGCTGTAGGTGTGCGACCACACCGGTTATCTGCTCGGCGACCACCCGTACTGACGCAGACCAGCGGTCATAGCCGTCCAGGTCGATTCGGACCACGTGCGATCGGGCTGGCAATTCCCACCCAACGAGTGGTGTCACGCCTGCCAGTTGTCCGTCGACAGTGACCTGCGCCCCGGCGGGTTGCGATGTGACTGAGATCGATCCGTAGTGGATGGGACGGCTCGAAACCGGCGTCGCCTGTCGCGCCTTTTCTTCAGGCACCGTCACGGAGCTAGACACGGTCCCGGTTGACCGTGCCGACAGCGTTCTCTGCAGGGCATCGTCTCTCCGTGAGAGTCGATCAGGAGGTAACGCGACGGAGGCCGTCGTATGGGGCAATGGTGACGTGCGTGCCGATGGCGTAGTATCTGGTGCCGCGCTCGGTTCTTTTGGTGCGACGGTCACGATGGCGGCGTGAGGATTGCGCGGAGCCGGCACAGGCAACGATTGTGTGACGAGTCGCGTATCTCTCCCGGTTTCAACTGCCCGGACAATGCCAACAACGGTGAGGTCCAGAACGGGGTCAGAGGGCGCCACCGTAAATAATCTCGGCATCCGTAGAAGCCCCAGTGTCGCAAGCGACGGCAGGAGCACAGCGAGACACACGAGTCCCAGCAGCATCACCCGCCCTCTTGTGACCGAACGAGCTGACGAGAGCACAGGGTCGACGTGGGCGGGGAGCGCGTCAGCGCGTCTGAACCTCGGAAACTGCGCGGCTGCGGTCCGGGGTTCTAGCGCCGCGGATGAGCACTCAGGGGGAAATTCGTCCAGGGAGGAGACTGTCTTCATCGCCAAGGCAGACGAGGACGTGGTCCTCTCCGTCTCGGGGAGAAAGGACGCCAGCGGATCGAGAGGATCTAGACCGCCTGAGGATTCGGATTCGTTGGATTCGTCTATGGCCATGTGACTTGTGTAAGGGTCGAGGGTCGCAGCCCCGTAAGGCTCTCTGCCACTTCTCCCCGGCCTGTGGGGATCTCTTCACAAGAGTCCCGGCGCAAAGACACTGGCAGAGGTGGCGCGGGATCGGTACGCTCTCAATCCCTTCAAGATGTCTGCGGTCGGATCAAGACGTTCTGGAGCCACTGCGTTGTCGCGCGGTAGCACTCACACGAGGTATCTTCGAGCTCCTGGCGCTGCACAACGGTGACCCGTCCTCGGCGATACGCAATCAGCCCGGCGTCTTGCAGTCTGCCAGCCACGACCGACACGGTCGGCCGCGTCACGCTCAGCATCATGGCGAGATACTCCTGAGTCACGGGAAATTCATCTCCAACCATTCGGTCGTGTGCCGTCAACAGCCATCGCGCCAATCGTTGTTCGACGGCATGAGCCGCGTGGCATGCGGCCGACTGCATTACGACGCGCATCAGCGTCTGCGCGTAGCGGGTGAGCAGGTCATAAAACCTGCCGTGCCGATCCATCTCCCGGCGAAAGGCGTCAGCGGTCATGCGGTGACAGGCGCATGTGTCGCCCGGGATGATGACGGTGCCCGAGGCCCGGCTACCACGCACCGCTGCCTCGATGCCGATCATGCCTTCGCGGCCGACCGTTGCGACTTCCACCATCCTGCCGTCTTTGAGCGTCGTGACGATCGAGCAGAATCCAGCGTAAGGAAAGTACACGTGCTTCATGGGTTCGTCGGCGGTGTACAGAACGCCTTTGCGCGTGAGGTCAATGACATCAAGTGTCGGTGCGATCCGTTGGTAGTCATGGGGCGCCAGTCCAGCCAGCAGACGATTCGCGCTCGCGGCGAGTGGCCGCTTCGATGAGGGCATGACCCCTGGCTTAACCCTCATGCAGCCTCGCTCGGTCGTTAGCCAACCGCGCGATTGGTGGGAGCGTCGCCGTGTGGGCGACAACGTCGCACGGTGACCCGCGCGCAGGGCCATCGAGCATCGACTCAACCCACGTACGACTGTGCACACTGATAAGAGACGGAATGCGCGAGAGAATACCGTCAGCAGGAGCACCGCGATGGCATTCAGCCAGCATCATTGCTTCCCTCGTTCATCGTGCGCGCCCCGTCACTTCTGGCCACCGTCGGCTCCACATATGCAGAGAGCGACCCGGCGACAGTTTCTGTTTCCGCTCACCGTGCGCAGTCGCATCCCGCCTTGGCGAGGTGGGCTACTCCAATCCGCGTGCCGACGTAAGTTGTTGTACCGAGGCGCCTTGCGCCAGGGAGTCTGCTGGGGCGAAGGGGAAGTTCTGGGGCCAGCCAGAACTTGCACGGTCACGCCAGGACGCCCCGCGTACTAGCGAGACGCTGTCAAGATGTGCCAGGTTCGTAGCGTTGGGAGAACTGAAGGAAAAGATAGACCGATCACACTGCTGCGATTGCTGGGCGCCAGAGCGAGCGCGCGAAGCGGGACGCAAACGCGGGCTGGCGGCTCGCCAACGGCTGTTGTCGCGGGACCTGCATCGACGCCCGACGGTCAAGGCGCTAGTACGCCAGAGGTGTTGTCGCACAACGATTGGAACTGCTGATCCCCGTCGTCAACTTCGCGACAAAACGCTCGCACTCTCCATGGCGTGACTCGACAGGTAATCCAGCGAGTACCTTTATTCTGCCCCGGCTCAGACTCCGTGGACGTGCCCCTCGCTGTTTCCAGTAATCCTCGACGTTGCCGGACGGTATCTGCCTTGCCTCATTAGCGAGCGTCATGTCTGAGATCGCCTTCCCATCCACCTATAACGAGCCGACGGTCATGTGGAGAATGCGGCACGGCGACGGTCGCTCCGCGCAAGCCGTGATCGACCCGATGAATAGCGCGACGCGAGTTCTGTGGTTCGTGAACGGTCAGCCGCTCAATGTTCGCTATTTCGCTGACTGGACAAGCGCGATCGAATGGACCGATCGGCTTCGTGCGCAGCAGTGGACCGTCGGCTGGCGCCTGACGGACGACATCACCGAAGGCCCGCCTGATCGAACCGGTTGAAGGGCGCGTCCAATCCATCGCGTCCCATAAGGGCAGCAGAGACGAGATGTCGGTTGGCCGTGGTCGCCTGTGGCGCTCAGTCCACGTGCGCCGGCTGTGTGAATCTCTGAAAACTCAGACCCACTTTGGTAGTCGACGATCCTCGTCCAGCACGCGCCGCCTGGCGGGCCGCCCTCACTCGTTCCACTTGCCGGTCGGCGATCCTCACCGTGCTCGCCTTAACCTTGCCTCACGGCGCGTCCAGATCGCGGAGTCGACACCGCATCCCAATGATCTGTTCATGCGGCAAGTCAGCCGCACGCTGCGTCGACGCGAGGGAGGGAGCCGCGGCATCAGCGGCTCGGTGACTTGCTGAACTACTAGGGGCGAGCCGCGTGAGGAGCTCGGCAGCCGGCCGTACCTGCTCGACCGCACTCTGGGACATACGGGAATTACCTTGGCGGCCGTGTGGCTCAAATCGCCTCCGGGCCGAAGCACGGTGACGCATGGCTTCTGAATTACCAGATCGTCGTTCTTGTATGATGCTTCCTGTCATGCGCCCTGCAAGAGACGCCGCGCGAGAGCCCGTTCTGGGCTCCCGCGCTCTGATGGCTCTCTACTTTGAGAGGCAGATGTCGACTGACGGCGTCGTGCCGTCGTTAAGTGTGGCGAAGATGCGATACAGACCGGGCGTCAGGCCTTTCGTGCTCCAGTTGTACTGATACTGGCCGTCGTTCAGCGTGTAGATCGGCAGAGTGCGGCCGGATAGACAAGGTCGATGGTGTCGGGTGCCGCCGTGCCGCACGAGGTCCGATCGGCGCATAGTTGAACGTCGGGCTTCACCGACTGCTGCACGATGACGCCATTGGCGTCCTTCAGGACAAACTTCGCCGGGATGGTCTGACCCATCTTGAACTTGCTCATCGTCACCACGTCATGCGCCGTATCGTTGATCGGCTGGAGGAAGCCGTCCCAGCGGTAGATGATGATCAACTCCGTTCACAGCGGATTTAGCTGAACGTTGTAGTTCGACTGGACCCCACTCGTGAAGGTGAAGGTCGAGGTGATGTCGTAGCTGCCCACGAGCGCCGCAGCCGGCGCGCCGACGCTCGCATACGTTGCCGTGCCGGCGTCTGTGCCTAGAATGCCGGCAACCGTGCCCGTGAACGCCGCGAACACTGCTCCGAGGATCTTCGTTTTGCCGCCGTCCGGCGTGATGATCAATGTGCGCTTGGTCAGCACGATTGCCGCGTTGCCGGTCGCATTGTGGTAGTTGCCGGTGACGTCGGTGAACGTCCAGGTGGCCGTGCCGCCCGGCACGTTGGTGAAGCGTCGCGCCCAGACTGAGGCCGCTCAGCGCCCCGCCGCCGACGCCGGTCGCCGTGCCGGTCGCGCCGTGCGCTGCCGCGTCATACACGCCCGTGTAGCCGGTCACGCATGACCGTCGCGTCCGCCTTCGTGATCACGATGGCGACCGACGCACTCGGCGTTGTTGTAGTTGCCGGTGGTGTCGGTGAAGGTCCAGGTCGCCGTGCCGCCCGGCACGTTGGTGAAGCTGTCCCCGAGCACCAGGCCGCTCAGCGCCGCGCCGCCGACGCCGGTCGCCGTGCCGGTCGCGCCGTGCGCCGTCGCCGTCAAACACGCCCGTGTAGCCGGTCACGCTGACCGTCGCGTCCGCCTTCGTGATCACGATGGCGACCGACGCACTGGCGTTGTTGTAGTTGCCCGTGGTGTCGGTGAAGGTCCAGGTCGCCGTGCCGCCCGGCACGTTCGTGAAGCTGTCCCCGAGCACCAGGCCGCTCAGCGCCGCGCCGCCGATGCCCGTCGCCGTGCCCGTCGCGCCGTGCGCCGCCGCGTCATACACGCCCGTGTAGCCATCACGCTGACCGTCGCGTCCGCCTTGGTAATCACGATGGCGACCGACGCGCTGGCGTTGTTGTAGTTGCCGGTCGTGTCGGTGAAGGTCCAGGTCGCCGTGCCGCCGGGCACGTTCGTGAAGCTGTCCCCGAGCACCAGGCCGCTCAGCGCCGCGCCGCCGATGCCGGTCGCCGTGCCCGTCGCGCCGTGCGCCGCCGCCGTCGATACACGCCCGTGTAGCCGGTGACGCTGACCGTCGCGTCCGCCTTCGTAATCACGATGGCGACCGACGCACTGGCGTTGTTGTAGTTGCCGGTGGTGTCGGTGAAGGTCCAGGTCGCCGTGCCGCCGGGCACGTTGGTGAAGCTGTCCCCGAGCACCAGGCCGCTCAGCGCCGCGCCGCCGATGCCGGTCGCCGTGCCGGTCGCGCCGTGCGCCGCCGCCGTCATACACGCCCGTGTAGCCGGTCACGCTGACCGTCGCGTCCGCCTTGGTAATCACGATGGCGACCGACGCACTGGCGTTGTTGTAGTTGCCGGTCGTGTCGGTGAAGGTCCAGGTCGCCGTGCCGCCGGGCACGTTGGTGAAGCTGTCCCCGAGCACCAGGCCGCTCAGCGCCGCGCCGCCGATGCCGGTCGCCGTGCCGGTCGCGCCGTGCGCCGCCGCCGTCAAACACGCCCGTGTAGCCGGTCACGCTGACCGTCGCGTCCGCCTTGCGTAATCACGATGGCGACCGACGCACTGCGCGTTGTTGTAGTTGCCGGTCGTGTCGGTGAAGGTCCAGGTCGCCGTGCCGCCGGGCACGTTCGTGAAGCTGTCCCCGAGCACCAGGCCGCTCAGCGCCGCGCCGCCGACGCCGGTCGCCGTGCCGGTCGCGCCGTGCGCTGCGCCGTCAAACACGCCCGTGTAGCCGGTCACGTTGACCGTCGCGTCCGCCTTCGTGATCACGATGGCGACCGACGCGCTGGCGTTGTTGTAGTTGCCGGTCGTGTCGGTGAAGGTCCAGGTCGCCGTGCCGCCGGGCACGTTGGTGAAGCTGTCCCCGAGCACCAGGCCGCTCAGCGCCGCGCCGCCGATGCCGGTCGCCGTGCCCGTCGCGCCGTGCGCGTCGCCGTCAAACACGCCCGTGTAGCCGGTCACGCTGACCGTCGCGTCCGCCTTGGTAATCACGATGGCGACCGACGCGCTCGCGTTGTTGTAGTTGCCGGTCGTGTCGGTGAAGGTCCAGGTCGCCGTGCCGCCGGGCACGTTGGTGAAGCTGTCCCCGAGCACCAGGCCGCTCAGCGCCCGCCGCCGACGCCGGTCGCCGTGCCGGTCGCGCCGTGCGCTGCCGCCGTCAAACACGCCCGTGTAGCCGGTCACGTGACCGTCGCGTCCGCCTTCGTGATCACGATGGCGACCGA
This sequence comes from uncultured Acidobacteriota bacterium, assembly GCA_963814975.1. Lineage (GTDB taxonomy): Bacteria > Acidobacteriota > Vicinamibacteria > Vicinamibacterales > CAVVIG01 > CAVUXJ01. The sequence goes on from CAWFFB010000034.1 coordinate 32,612, forward strand.
CGCACTGGCGTTGTTGTAGTTGCCGGTGGTGTCGGTGAAGGTCCAGGTCGCCGTGCCGCCGGGCACGTTGGTGAAGCTGTCCCCGAGCACCAGGCCGCTCAGCGCCACAGCGCCGACGCCGGTCGCCGTGCCCGTCGCGCCGTGCGCCGCTGCCGTCAAACACGCCCGTGTAGCCGGTCACGCTGACCGTCGCGTCCGCCTTCGTGATCACGATGGCCGACCGACGCACTGGCGTTGTTGTAGTTGCCGGTCGTGTCCGTGAAGGTCCACGTCGCCGTGCCGCCGGGCACGTTCGTGAAGCTGTCCCCGAGCACCAGGCCGCTCAGCGCCCCGCCGCCGACGCCCGTCGCCGTGCCGGTCGCCCGTGCGCTGCCGCGTCAAAGACGCCCGTGTAGCCAGTCACGCTGACCGTCGCGTTCGCCTTCGTGATCACGATGGCGGCCGTCCCGCGTCGCGTTGTTGTAGTTGCCGGTCGTGTCCGTGAAGGTCCACGTCGCCGTGCCGCCCGGCACGTTGGTGAAGCTAGCCCCGAGCACCAGGCCGCTCAGCGCCGCGCCGCCGACGCCCGTCGCCGAACCGGTTGCGCCGTGCGCTGCACCGTCGTAGACGCCCGTGAAGCCATTCACGCACGACAGCTCGCGGCGGCCTTCGAGAGGACGACGTTCGCCGTGCCGTTGTATCGCGTTGTAGTTGTCATTGCCGGCGAACGTCCAGTTCGCCGTGCCGCCCGGCACGTTCGTGAACGTCGAACCGAGGCTGAGCAACGCGCTCAGATTGTCGCCGCTCACCCCCGTGGCCGAACCTGTTGCGCCGTGCGCGGTGCCGTCGTACGCGCCGGTGCGTCCAGTGACGGACTCAGCCGCGTTGGCCTTGCTCACCGTCAGCGAGCTGGAGGCCGTCTGGCCCGAGTAGCGTCGCGTCCGCCGTGAAGCTCGCTGCCACACCTGCCGGGTAACTGCCCGCATTGATGCCGGTGAGACTGCTCGGCGCTGCCAGCGTCGCGACGCCGCTCGCATTAGTCGTCGCGCTGCCCACGCTCGTGCCGTTCAGGGTGAAGCTGATCGTCTTGCCGCTGACACCAGTACCGCCGGCGGTCAACGTGGCAGTGAGAGCGCCGCCGTGTGTGCCGCCGTAGGTGCCGCGTCGCGGGCGCAACGGTGAGCGTCGTGGCGGTGATCGAGGGAACCAGCAGCCAGTTGATCGTTCGAGTCTGATTGTTGGTAAACGCCAGCGTCTGCGTCTGCGTCGCGTAGCCGGGCGCGGACACGGTGATGTTCACGTTGTTGCTGTTGCCCGGAAATTGAAAGGTCAGCGTATAGGTGCCGTTGGCAAACTCGTTGTCGTCGCGATGCTGTTGCAGGGATTGGGCCGACATTCGAGCACGTGATGGTGGCTCCAGCGATCACGGCGTTGGTCACCGAGTTTCGGACGGTGCCGGTGATGGTGCCGTTGCCATCCGTGAACGTATTCAGCGCCTCGGACGCCGCGCCGCGCGCCGTCACGATAGAACTTCTTGCCGAAATGCTGAAAGATCTCGTTCTCGATCGGCGCGAACTCCGCGTTCGTGATGCTGCCGGCTGCATCGGCGATCGCGCTGTAGGTGAAGTCGTAATGCGTGTCGGCGTCCTCGGAGATGGTCAGCGTCACGGTTTCGCCAGGCTGCCAGCCCGAGCCCGTGACGGTCACCGGCTCTCCGGGCCAGTAGTCCTCACGATCGGTCTTCACGGTCGCGTACCCGTAATACTCACCGGTCGTGGCGCCGCCGCCGGCGACGAAAGCCAGGTCGTGCGGCTGCAGCCCGCCGGCGATCCCGCCGGCGCGCGCCACTGACATCGGGTTCGGCGTCGGCGGAGAAGCCGTCTCTCCAGTCCGCGTAGAGCTCCGCGGACGCGACCGCGGCGCCCGCCGACATGCCGCCCGCGATGAGGACCTGGTTGTTGTTCGGCAGCAGCACCGCGACGTGACCGCTGCGCGCGGTCTGCATGGCGCCGGTCATGAAGAACGATGCCGTCGCAGGATCGAAAATCTCGGCCGACGACAGGTCGTTCGTGCCGTCGCTGCCGCCGACCACGAGCACATGTCCGTCGAGCATCGTCGTGGCCGTGGCCTTCACGCGAGCGGTGGACATGGCGACGGAGACGCCCGCGCTCTGTCCGGTCGCGGGATCGAAGATCTCGGCAAGGCTCAGCGGCGACACGCCGTCGGAGCCGCCGACGATGAGCACGCGGCCGTCCTTGAGGGTGGCGGCGGCGTGATCGACGCGCGCCAGCGTCATGTCGCCGGCGTGCACGGACAATCCGCTTGCAGGGTCGTAGATCTCGATGTCGAAGGATGGACCATACGAAGCCGTCCCTCCCGCAATCAGCACGCGGCCATCCTTCAACACGGTCGCCGCATGCCCCGAGCGCGCCACCGCGAGGTCGCCCGCCAGCCGCCCAGGCGCCGGACGCCGGGTCGTAGCTCACAATGCCACTCGAGAGAATGCCGTCGCTCTTGCCGCCCGTCACCAGCACTCGTCCGTCGGCCAGCGCCACCGAGGCGGCGCCGGTCGGAATGGTGCCGACCTCTCCAGCCGCGACCCATGTGCCGCTCGCCACCTGCGGGACGTCCGCGCGCAGGACGAGCCACGAAGAACCAAGCACGGCAAGGATCAGAAGCGCCGCCACCGATGCGATGCGCCTTCTGGAGCGAGCGACAGTTGAGGAGCTATTCATAATGGTCCTGGAGATCAAGTTCTGCCTTCAGCGCGCCGGTATCGGCCGCTCGTGCGTTTCTGTTCTTGGGATTCCTGCGCTGCACGAGGCGAAGGACGGACCCCGGACGCATTCGCTGCGAACGTCACACGACGTGTGACGTCCCGCAGGCTGGAGAAGCGTCGTCGGCACCTTGCATCTCAACAACGGTGCCGACATCGGAGCGGCCCGTTCTCTGGCGGCCGACTGACCCGAAAGGCTCCTTATTGCACGCAAGTCCTGAGGTCTGATTGCGAAGGGGCTGAACGAGTCGTGATGGGCGGCTTGCGAAAGAGTGGCCCGAGCCAGACTTTCTCGCGGCCGTGACCAGACTGACGGACTAGCGGTCTTGAAAAGTGGGGGTGCAGTCGTGACGACTTTGGGCGTGAGTTCTACCGCGGCGGCGGTCACCCTCCTCGGAATGCCGCTCCACTGGCGAGTCCGCCGACGCCGATGGCGACGACGACGCCGGCGGGGCTGGCCATCGTGTGGACCGGCGCACCGCAGACCAACCCGGGGAGCTATCTGGTGACGGCGACGGTCAACGACTGCAACTACGAGGGCAGCGCGAGTGGCAGCTGCCTGCCGGCAGCCGCGAGCGGGGCCGCGGTGCAACGCGCGCCAGTTCGCGAGTGAGCGCGAGACTACGGCGGTCGTAACGGCGCGAGGTGTGGGCCTCGTATAACGAGCAGGCGTCTGGCTGGAATTCGAGCGCGGAGCATGGACCTCGACGACATCCGACGATCGTGTCACTGCCACCGCCGCGACCCGAATGAAGAACGTGTATCTAAGGGACGCGATGCTCCTGCCGGAGTCCTCCTAGTGGGCCACGAACGCGGCCAGCGCAACGATTATGACCCCAGAAAAAATGCTGTCTCGGTCCAATCGTGCAGTCCTCAGGAGCGCATGGCCACGTCGTCAGGCGGCCACCCCTGACGTGTTCAAGCGACGCATCTGATGATGATTCGTCCCATCGTGCTGCTCGAGATAATCCACGCCCTCGGCTGTGATCAGCAGGTGAGAGCTGTCGCCGCGCTGCACCAACTTCTTCTGCACCAGGAACCAGATGGTGAACTCCAGGTGCTCACGCGCCCTCCCGATCACCGCTTCCAGATCGGTCACAAAGATGCCGGGGTGTGCCGGCTCGAGGCGCCGCTGCGCGTAGAGGACCTCGAGGACGCGGAGACGGACGGCACGCTCCATCCCGAAGTCGTTCTCCGACGCCGCTCCAGACGAGATGAGGCGCCACCGGATCTGCCGGTGCTCCTGATGAGCGATGTCGTACTGCGCGCGCCGCTCAGGATCGCAAAGGACGCTGTACGCCTCATGGATCAAGCGGAAGCGACTCGCATTGCCGGTGTCCTGATTGTCCGGGTGGAAATGCTTCGCAAGATGACGATACACACGATGGATCGTCTCTGGTTCCGCGTTGGCGCTGACCTGAAGGGTCTCGTAGTAGTCGTCCGCACTATCCATTGGCATCAGGACCTCTGACGATGAGCCTCGCACCGGACCGCCCGATAGCTGGTGCTTCATCGAGCGTTAGCGATGGCTGTTCACCGTGGAAGCATGACCGGTGCCGTGGCTGTGAACCCATATAGTCGGCAGGATTTGCTGGATTCCGCTTTGATGTTCTGCGCCGGTCCAGAACACGATATGGTCCGGCACAGATTTCCCGTGACAGACACCGACCCCTCGTCCCCTGCCAGGACACGCTGAAGACCACGTTGATCTGACGCTCAGGACCCTCCGAGCGTCCCGTCCACTGTTGAAATTGAGCGCGACTCGAACGGCATTTTGCGAGTTTGCTCTTCTGCCGCGGCCGATCCCAGGTTGCTGATCGCGGGAGCGACGCGCGGCCATTCAGGCAGCCCGCCGTCGTGAAGCGACCGATGATGCGGCGTTGTTGTTTAGGGCCGCGAAGCTGGCCCTTAGGACGGCGGCCGCCGCCGCGAGGGAAGCGGCGGCCGTGCAGGGGAGGCGTTCCGCGTCTGTTGTGATGCTCAGGCAGATCGCGAAAGCGAGTAGCGGAGTCGGGGCGCAGGTCTCGGATGGAACACTCTTCTGATTCTGGTCGACCGTCCAGTACTCGATCACGCGCTCGATGATTTCGTCGAGGTGGACGGAGGGCCTGTAGCCCACCAACCGCGCGATCTTCGCGATGTCGGGGACCCGGCGCGGCATGTCCTCGAAGCTGTCGTCGAAGACTTCATTGTATGGGACAAGCTCAATTCGAGAGTCGCTGCCCGCGATGGCCTTCACCTTCAACGCGAGATCGCGGATGCTGATCTCGGCGCCGTGGCCGATGTTGAAGACCTCACCCAGGGCCTTCGGCTCCTGAACCAGCGCCGTCACCGCCGACACAACGTCACCGACCCATGTAAAGCTCCGCGTCTGGCTGCCGTCGCCATGTACCGTGATGGTCTCGCCCTGGAGGGCGCGGCGGACGAAGTTCGGGAGCACCATGCCGTATCGCGCGCTCTGGCGCGGACCCACGGTATTGAAGAACCGAACGACGATGACGGGCGATTGATATTCCTTCCAGTAGCCCAGCGCCAGGAACTCGTCCAGGAGCTTGCTGGTGGCGTAGCCCCAACGCGTTTTGGACGGCGGCCCCATCACGAGGTCGGCGTCCTCACGGAAGGGGAGGTTCGCATTCTTGCCGTAGACCTCGGAGGTGGACGCGACGAGCACGAGCTTGTGGTGACGCCGCGCGTGCCGGAGCACCGTTTCGGTGCCGTGCACGTTCGTCTCGATCGTATGGACCGGTCTCTCGATGACCAGTCTGACTCCGACGGCGGCTGCGAGATGGAACACGACGTCGGCGCGCTCGATCATCGGGCCGAGGACGGCTTCGTCCATCACCGACCCAATCGTGCACTGGAAGCGCCGATGATGTAGAAGGTGCTCGATGTTCTCGGGACGTCCCGTCGACAGGTCGTCCAGCACCGACACCGAATGACCCTCGCCGATCAACGACTCCGCCAGATGCGAACCGATGAATCCCGCTCCGCCCGTAATGAGTGCTCGCACAGTCAGTGTCTCCTTCAGAGATGGAAATCAGAACCGCCGCACGAGGGCCACGCTGCCCCCGAAGCCGCGGAAGGCGCCGCTATCGAGGCGCTGGTTCATCGTCGCGCTGCTGTTCACCTTCAAGAGCCACGGGGCGTAGATCCCGAACGTCGCCTCGCCGCTGATCGTTCCGCCGACGTGAAACGCCGACGAGGTCGTGTCGCGCTGCGCACCGCCGGACAGCATCAGGCCGACGCCCACGTTTTCGTGCAGTTTGAAGTAGGGGAACGCCGTAATCGCGTAGTACTCGTAACGCCGCGGATCGTAGTAGCCGTTGTCCAGATCGCGCGTCGTCTCCAGCCGGTACGCCGACACGCCCATGTCCAGGTTGAAGCGGGCCCTCCGCGCGAGCGTGCGCCGGGGCGACACCGTCATCTCGAGTCGCTCGTTTCCGTCCGACAGCTCTTGATGGGTGGCATCCACGGCGACGTGGTACCGCATCCCCACGGTCAACTCCGCCTGGAGTCGGTGAGATATCTGTGTCATCCCAAGGCCGACGGTTCTTGGCGAGACGACAAACAACCCGTCCGTCCGTTCAGCGGCAAGGAACAATGTGTCGAACGCCCGCACGCGCGCGCCAACGCCGTAGGTCGTGCGCTTCTGTCCCTCGACAGTCGCCTGGCCGAGCTGGCCGCCCAGCGACACGCGCCCCACCTTCTGTTCCAAACCCACCCCGACCTGTGCGACGTGGGCGGTCGATGAGCCGTCAGGCTGTTCGAGGCCGCTGCCGATCGCCGACTCGAGTCTCGTGCGCTCGTACTCTCCAGAAATCCGAGTGCCGGTCGGGAGGGCCAGTGTCACCCTGGGCGCGAAGCGCTGCACGTTGAGTTGATCCGAATCGGAATAGGCGCTGATACGCGGCTCCGCCGTCGAAGCGAACTCCGATCGCAGCACCCGTTCAGCCGTGCGAATACCGACGGGATCCGACGCCAGGGTGCGGAGCGTGGAGAGCGCGTCATACGCCTCGCTGGCGCGATGCTGCTTCGCCAGCGCCACCGTGCGCGTCAGGTTGAGCTCGTAGCTCTCGGGCGAGGCGGCAAGTAGCGCCCTCAGCACTTCCTGGGCGCGCGAGGGGCGCCCGCCGTTTGCCATCACGCCAGCGAGCTCGCTGAGATAAGCCGGGGACTCGCCGAATCGTTCGCGATAGTCGGAGAGTGCGTTCAGTGCGGAAGCGTAGTTGCCGCGCCACGATTCGGTGCGGGCAAGCTCCAGCCAGACGTCGGCGGCGTCGGGCCGCTCGCCAAGGTACTTCCGATACTCGTTGACGGCGTTGTCCGTGTCGCCGGCCCAGGCGCTCACGCGCGCATAGTTCAGCGCCACGTCGAGCTCGAGCGGCTGCAGCCGGGCGAGCTGCCGGTAGCTGTCCCGCGCGCGATCGTAGCGCGCGGCCCAGGTCGCCAGGATGGCGCGGGCGCGTAGATACTCAGGATGCTGCGGATCCAGCACGAGAGCTCCCTCGATCGCGGCGAGCGCGGCTTCCGGCTGGTTGGCCACGGCGTATGCCTGCGATAGGCGCGACAAGAGCGGCGCGTCGGACGGATTCGCGACCGCTGCTGCCTGCAGCGTGCGGATCTCCGCCGCGACCGCGGCTTCCGGGGCGGCCTGGGTATAACCGGCCGACACCGCACACAGCGTCATCACGATGGCAATCGCGGATGTCCAAAGGTTCATTTGCGCCAGCTCCTGTTCCGCGTAATCCACAGATCCGTTGCGAACCGTGCGATGGTGATCAGTTCAATGCAGATGAGGGCGTACCGAATTGGCGTCACCGCCACCGCCTTCGCGGCGTATTCCAGCCGCTTGCCCTTCATCACGATGGCAAGCGCCATCGCGGAGATCGCCGTCTCGGCGGCGACGGTCACTGCGAGCGCCTCCCACATCCCGAAGATCAACATGGTGAGGAGCGCGAAGGGCAGGAAGACCTTCTCCACCGCCGACATCAGCAGAATCCACCCCGCCGGCCGACCGTAGGTCGCCGTTCGCTCGCGCCCGAAGGCCTGCCGGTAAGGCTCACGAGCCGTGCGGCGATCATCACCGGCGCGAACCATTCCACGATCGTTTCCGGCGCTCCAGGAGGCCGACACGCTGCCGTTGGCTCTTGCGTTGTCCCCGAGTCCTTCCTTCCGTCGCCCGAAGTCCACGGCCACGCCGGACAGCCGCATCGGCTGACGACTGCCAATCTGAAGTGCCGTACCGGCGCCCGCCATGGCGAGCATCGGTGTGGCCGTCACCGTGTATGTTGCGGCCACAGGTGATGGCTGAGATACCATCGCCCTCTGCCGGCGGATCCGCGATCGCTTGAAGACCTTGAACGGGCTGCGCAGCAGCGCATCGAAGTAGTAGCAGGACTGCAGGAACGACGACGACCACAGGTTGATCTGACGGGGCAGGCGCTGGATTTCTGGTTCTACGGTTCGTGCATAGACGTCGGTCAGCTGGATGTTCCGATACCCTTCATTCAACATCGCGAACCCGATGAAGATGTCCTCGGAGTTCGTGAGATCGTCGCCGAGAATCGGGCTGATGTGATCGAACAGTGCCTTCACGTACTTTCGCCGATAGGCGACGGCGCAGCCCACCGGATTGCTGGTGGTGCCGAAGAACGCGAGCTGTCCGCGATAGACAAAGCGCTGAAGGAACAGATACAACGTCTCACGATAGAGATTGGTGATGCCGCATCGCAGGTTCCGGAGCACCCCGTGGTGCTCGCACCGCACGCATATTGGGATGGTTCGCCTCGAACGCACGGACGGTGGCATTCTCCCTGGACCGCTGTCGATCTCTGCGGCGCTGTGGCAGGATTGTGCCGAATGCACTGGCGATGCCGACCGCCTGATAGAGCTCCTGAACTGTGCGCTCGATATAGTTGTCGGACTGGAGCACCGTGTCCGCATCCAGAATGAACTCGACGTCGGAGTCGAACTCACGAGCCTGGCGCTTGATCGTCGGTGTCTTGCCGATTGGCTTCCGCCGCTTGATCGCAATGAGCTCGGCCCCGTGCATGATGCAGAACGCCTTCGCCCGTTCCACGGTGGCATCGGTGCTGCCGTCGTCAATCAGGATGATGTGACGAGGCTTCAGCGTCTGCCGGAGAACGGATGCGAGACAGAGGACGATGTTCTCTGCTTCGTTGAACGCGGGAATGACGACGTCGACCTTCGCGTCGCGCCAGTCTTCCGCGGGCGTGGGGCGTGTCCGGTCGGGTCCACGAAGCACTCCGATGAGGCTCAGCACCGTACTTGGACTGACGACGAAATAGGGGTAAGTGGCCATGTGATGCACTGGTGAAGAGCAAGGGTCGATCCGACGAGCGAACGCCGGTGCCCTGACCCGTTCAACTGCAGCGGCGGCAACGGATTAGCAGCGAGGCGTGGGACACGGGCAGGAATGGCAGCCGCGAGAATCTGCCGGCGGCCAGATAAATCGCCGGGGCGGCCTAGAATTCATTAACGGTGAGGCGATCGATGACGTCCTTTCTGCAGCCGCTGCTGGGTAAGTCTTCCGGGAACTGCGCGATCGTCAACAGCCGCACCGGTATTGTGCTGGCAGATCAGCTGATCCACGCGTTCGACTCCGCCGCCCGGCGCACAGGGTTGCTGAAGCATGGGGGCCTGCCGCATGGAAGCGCGATGATCATCGCGCCGACGAACGCCATCCATACGTTCTTCATGAAGTTCCCGATCGACGTCGCGTTCGTCGGCCGCGATGGGCGCGTGCGGAAGATTCGCGAGGCGGTCCGCCCCTGGCGCATGTCAGCCGCGCTACGCGCCTACGCCGTGATCGAGCTGCCTGCAGGCGCGCTCCACAGGACGGGCACCGTCGTCGGCGACACGCTGGTTATTCACTCGTCCGACCGCTCCGCCTCGGCGTAATCCGCACCAGGGCGCGCCGCGCCCGATTCAAGAAGCCAGGAAGATGTTCTGGCCCCACCCAGAACGCCGTGTTCTGACACCCTCGGCTCAGCGCGCGACGCGGTTGGTTTCGCCGTTTCTCGACGGTAAACGTCGTGAAGCCGCTCGTCGAGCGTTCGGCACTTCACTTGCTATGTCCAGGGTGCGTGCGCAACCGCGCGACCGTAGATTCCGAGGTCGCGGCGGCCGGCTCTGAAGCCGCGGCGCCGTCAAAGCTCGATCACACGAACGGAGTGCCATGTCAGGCCGGCGCAATCGCGCGAGAATCACGTTTCTGAATTCAGACGGCATGCTGCGCATCTCGCGCGACGTCGTCATCAAGAAGGCGGCAGAGAACGAGCTCGTCGCCCTGAGCAGTGAACCAAGCGGGCCTGGCGATGTGCTCACGATCACCTTCACTACCGAGGACCGTCGACAAACGGACACGGTTCGCGTCACTGGCAGACGTCCGGTAGTGGTGGACGGGGTCGTCAAATACGAATTGTGCTTGGAGCGGCTCGATGGTCATGCCGGTGACCGCGACCGCGAGCATCTTGAATCGGAGAGCGAATGATCGACTGGGACAATAAGGTTCGATCGGAAGACCAAGAGCTCGGCGCACTGACATCCGATCTGTCGGTTCGGGTACTGAATGGAAGCGCGACCGGCTGTCTCGTCGAAAGCCCCCGCGCGCTGCAGGTCGGGACGGTGGCTGGTCTTCGGGTCAATTTTCGCGGTCACGACTACGACGACCCCGTGAAAGTGACACGCTGCCAGTCGATCGTGGGTGCGGGAGTGTTCCACATTGGAATGGAGTTTCTCTCGATGGTGCCGCCGTACGCCGGAACGCTCCGGTATGCCATTCATCGCGAGCTCGGGCAGTTCGCCGGCTGGATCCACACTCCCGAGAGAGCGGACGATTAGCGCACGACCTCCTCGAGGTCGACGGTTCAGCCCTTTCAAATGGACATACGCGATCTGACCGAGCTCCTCACCGCCGGGCGAAACGCGGACGGCGGCTGGGGCTACTACCGGCACAAGAAGAGCCGTCTGGAGCCCACTTGCTGGGCGGTGCTCGCGCTTACCGCCACCAGTGACGGTGCGACGGTTGGTGAAGCGCTGGAACAGTGGCCGTCGCGAGACGGGCTTCTCCTGGAGCGCGCCGGCGGAGAGCCGAATTATGGATTTCAGGGCCTGGCGCTGCTCGCGCTGCACGCGGCGGGGCTCGAGCACCGGGACGGGAACCTGGCGCTTGTCGAAGGACTGCAGCGCGTCAAAGGGCTCGCGGTTGGGCCATCCCCGATCAACCGTCAGGACAACAGCATCCAGGCTTGGTCCTGGATCGACGACACCTTCAGCTGGGTCGAGCCGACCGCCTGGTGCCTGCTCGCGTTGAAGACCTGCGCCCCGGCATGGAACGCCCGGATCGACCCTGTCCGCGTTCGGGACGCCGAGCGGCTGCTCGTGGACCGCAGCTGTCGGGGTGGAGGATGGAACTACGGAAACTCCAACATGCTTGGGAAGGAGCTCGCGCCGTACGTGCCCACCACCGCACTGGCGCTGCTCGCCTTGCGCGACCGCGGCAGCGAACCGGTCGTGAAGCAGGGCCTGGAGTTTCTCGAGAGGCATGCGACGTCCGAACGGTCGGCGATGGCGCTGGGGCTGGCATCGCGTGCCCTCCGCGCGAACGGGCGTGATACGACGGCCGTGCGCGCCGCCCTGCGGGAGCAATTGCCAATCACAGTGGCCCTTGGCAACCATGCGGCAGCCGCGGCCGCCCTGTGCGCATTGATGGACAACGATGGCCCCTTCACACTCTGACCGTTCGCTGCATCGTCGCGAGTGGTCGCGCCGTGAGTTCCTGGCCGCGGTCTCCACGTCGCTGGTCGCCGCGGCATGCCGGCGCACGCCCTACGATGCGAGCCTGTTCGCGCGGCCTGACCGGTCTTCGGTCGGGTTATACGCCGCCCACGACTACTCGACGGACTTCAAGGATTTGATCGGACGGGGCCTCGCGGACCTCAGCGTCGACGTGCGGGGCCGGCGGGTGTTTTTGAAGCCCAACATGGTCGAATACGAGAGCAACACCGCCATCAACACCAACCCGCACGTGGTCGTGGGCGCGGCGCTGGCGTTCCGCGCCGCGGGTGCCGCGTCCGTCATGATCGGCGAGGGACCCGGGCACCGCCGCGACATGGAATACCTGGTGACGCAGACCGGCCTCTACGATCACCTGCGTGAGAACCGGATCGCCTTCATCGACCTGAACCAGGACGACGTGGCGGAAGTGCCGCTGCGGAGCCGTTTTACCGGCCTCGACCGCCTCGCGCTGCCGGTCGAGTTGCTGCAGTCAGACTTCATCGTGTCCATGCCCAAGCTGAAGACCCACCACTGGGCGGGGATAACCGCCAGCATGAAAAACCTGTTCGGGACCGTCCCGGGCGCCGTCTACGGCTGGCCCAAGAACATCCTGCACCGCCACGGGATCGACAACTCCATCGTCGACCTGAACGCCACGATTCGCCCGCACTTCGCCATCGTTGACGCAGTTGTGGCGATGGAGGGAGACGGTCCGATCATGGGACAGCCCCGCCAGCTCGGTTGTGTGCTCATGGGCAGCGATCTGGTGGCCGTCGATGCCACCAGCGCGCGGATGATCGGGCTCGATCCGGCCCAGATCCCGTATCTGAGGGACGCTGGCCGCTTCCTCGGACACGTCGACGCCCGCCATATCGACCTGCGCGGCGAAACCTTCGCGCGATTCGCCACCGAGTTCGACGTGCTCGATCGCTTCAAGTCGATCCGGCTCCATCGGTCCTAACCCTCCCGCGCCTCAGCACTCTCAAATCAACCGGACAACATGACGTGCGCAGTCCCACATCGGTGCAGGCCAACTTGCGGAGCCTAACCGACAAGAAGAGATGCTGGCCCGGGCCAGAACTCCGAAAAACGGCGGCGCGAGAGATCGATGCTCATTTGGCCGCACCGTGCGATTTCGCCAATGTATCCGGCCTCTTGTTGCGCAGTGCTTATCGTCAGCGTTGCGGCACTCCCCTTGCGGTCACAGGGTGACAGGACGGACAAGATTGATTGTCGCGTCTGTGCTGCGGGGGATGGTCCTCCGCAGCGAATGCCAGACAGGCATCAGCAGGAGAGAGTCGCATGAAGAATCTGTTCAACCGCTTCGTTCGTGAAGAGCAGGGTCAGGACCTGATCGAGTACGCGTTGCTCGCAGGCCTGATCTCGCTCGCCAGCGTGGTCGCCATCACGGCTCTCGGCACCGCGATCCAGGGCAAGTTCACGCAGTCGGCGCGGCCGTCACCGCCGCCGGATCGTAGTTCGAGATCGAAAGGCCAAGCCATGAAGAATCTGTTCAATCGCTTCGTTCGGGAAGAGCAGGGCCAGGACCTGATCGAGTACGCGCTGCTCGCAGGCCTGATCTCGCTCGCGAGCGTGGCCGCGATCACGGCGCTCGGCACGGCGATTCAGGGCCACTTCACCGCCGCCGGCGCCGCAGTCACGGCGCGCGTTCCTAGTCAGGAGTCGCTGGGTGGCGCATGTCTGCCCGGCGACTTCGTTCCAGACGTGCAGATGTTCAACCGGAGAACCGGCGCCGTCGCGCCGGTTCTCAACTCCGAGACAGAGAGGTTTCCGAGTGACTCGAACGCTAGCGCGGATTCTTCGTGAGGATGACGGCCAGGATCTCATCGAGTATGCCCTCGTCGCCGCGCTGATTTCCGTCATCTCCGTGCTGGCGATCGAATCGGTCGGACGAGGCAATCAACCAGCGCTACGAAACCTCGACCACGACCTTCGCCGGTTCATAAAGCGAGCCATCAGGATGAGAACAATGCTCCGACGTTTCATTTTCGACGACCGCGGACAGGATCTGGTCGAGTACGCGCTGCTCTGTGCGCTCATCGGCGTCGTCGGGATCCTCGCGTGGACGAACGTCGGAGCGGCGATCAACGGCACCTATATCAGCTGGGACACCAACGTGCAGGGCCTCTCGGCCACGATGCCCGACCCGGCCGGGCCGTAACGGTTCGCACAGAAGAGCACATCATGAACGCTTTTCAAATCATCGTGGTCGGTATCGCACTCCTCGCCGTTGCATGGGACGTCGCCACCCGCCGCATTCCGAACGCGCTGACGTTCGGCGCCGCGCTCGCCGCCTTCGTCGTGCATGCGTACATCGGCGGTTGGAGTGGCGCCGGCATGGCGGCTGCCGGCTGGGCCGCTGGCGTCGCGCTCTTCCTTCCGATCTTCGTGCTCGGCGGCATGGGCGCGGGAGACGTCAAGCTGCTCGGGGCGCTCGGCGCGTGGCTCGGCCCGGTCGCAGTGGTCTGGGTGGCGCTCTATTCAGGCGTCGCCGGAGGGCTCTTGGGTCTGCTAGTGGCAGCCCTCTCAGGATATCTCGTCCAGGCATTCATGAACGTGTGGAGCCTGCTGATGTATTGGCGCGTGGTCGGCCTCAGACCGGCGGCGGGGCTGACGCTCTCGACGCATGAAGGGCCCCGGCTCGCATATGCGGTTCCGGTCTTCGCAGGATTAATGGTGACCATATGGTTTCAGTAAGCACGACGCATCGCCTCAGGTCGGAGCGGGGAGCCGAGCTTGTCGAGTTCGCGCTGGTCCTCCCCCTCCTGATGTTCATCATCATGGGCCTCATCGACTTCGGGTTCATGTTCCAGCGATTCGAGGTGGTGACCAACGCGGCGCGCGAAGGCGCGCGCATGGCGGTCCTCCCCGGTTACGCGACCGCCGACGTCACCGCTCGGGTGCAGAGCTACGCCTCGACGGGAGGCCTCGCCACCACGAGCTCGAACCCCAGCGTGGTGGTCACGAACGTGGCGATTCCGACCGGCGGTGGGCCGGTCATGCAGGGCAAGCGGGTGCAGGTCACCTACGCCAGCCCGTACCTCTTCCTCGGACCGCTCGCGGGCTGGTTCGGCGGAACGTTCACGACCGCGAACCTCATCGGCACGGCCGTCATGCGGGACGAGTTCGCGCCATAGCGCCATTGGCCGTCATGAACAGCCTCGAACATCCAGCGGAGTCAAAGATATGAATCGCAACACTCGCACAACCGTCGTCCTCGCCGTCGCCGTCGCCGTCGCCGCGCTCGCGAGCTTCGGCGTGTATCGCGCGATCCAGCAGATGCCCGTCCGCCAGGTCGAGGTCCGCAGCCTGTATCAGGTGGTCGCGGCGACGGACATGGGGATGGGTACCCTGGTTACCAAGGACCATGTCAAGCTCGTCGCCTGGCCCGCCAGCAGCCCGGTGTCCAAGGGCTTCACCACCATCGAGAGCGTTCTCAACCGGGGCCTCATCGACTCGGTGGCCGCCAACGAACCGCTGACCGAAACCAAGCTCGCACCGGTCGAGGCGGGCGCCGGCTTGCCGCCGTCGATTACCCAGGGCATGCGGGCTGTTTCCGTGAAGGTGAACGAGGTCGTCGGCGTCGCCGGATTCGTGGTCCCCGGCACGCACGTGGACGTGATGGTGACACTCCAGACCAGCGACACGAAGGACAGCATGACCCGAGTCGTCGTGAGCGATGTCGAGGTGCTCACGGCGGGTACCCGCTTCGACCAGGAGAAGGCGCGCGACGGCCAGCCGATCCCCACGACCGTGGTGACGCTGCTCGTCACGCCGTCCGACGCCGAGCGGATTGCGCTCGCGGCCAGCGAGGGCGAAGTGATGCTCACGCTCCGCAATCCCATGGACCGGAAGCCGACAGAGACCACCGGCATCCGCACGGCCGCGCTGCTCGGACAGGCTCCTGCCAAGCCTCCCGTCGTGCGGGTCGATCGTCCGCGCCGCGCCGTGGCCGAACCGGTCGCCGCCGTCGTCGCCGTTGCACCTGTTTCAAAGATTTACTCCGTTGAGGCCATCAGGGCCGCCAAACGTTCTGAAGAGGTTGTCCGCTAATGTGCATCCATTCTCGTGTGATGAAGTTTCTCTCGACCTTTGCCGGCACGTCGCTCCTGCTGGCTGCCACCGCGGGCCCGCTCGGCGCGCAGGATGCGCCCGCGCCGTTCCCGCGAGTGCAGCTGACGGCCGGCCGTTCCACGGTGTTGAACACCGAGGTGGACGTCACGCGCATCGCCATCACGAACCCGGCGATCGCCGATGCCGTCGTCGTGGCCCCGCGCGAGATCCTGATCGACGGCAAATCGCCGGGCACCGTCAGCCTCATCGTCTGGGGAAACGGGTCGCGCCTGCAGTACGACCTGGTCGTCGAGCAGCCGGTGACGACGCTCGAGCAGCATCTGCGCACGCTTTTCCCGGGCGAAAACATCGCGGTGAGCACGGCCGAGGGAGCCACCATCCTGGCCGGACGCGTGTCGAGCACGAAGGTGATGCTCCGGGCGGCGGAGATTGCGGCCGCGTCGATGCCGAAGCTGCAGGTGATCAACCTGCTGCAGGTGCCTGGCGGGAACGACAGCCAGCAGGTGATGCTGCAGGTGCGGTTCGCCGAGGTGAATCGCAGGAAAGTATTGGAGGCCGGACTCAACCTGATCGTGAACAGACAAGACTTCCGCGGTCGGTCGACGACGCAGCAGTTCGCCGCGCCCGACTTCGACGACGACAAGCCCGGCGGGCTGGTGTTCAGCGACTTCCTGAACCTCTTCTTGTTCGATCGCACGCACGGCGTCGGCGGCGTGCTCAAGGCGCTGCAGTCGACGGGCGGGTTCCAGAGCCTCGCCGAACCGAACCTGATCGCCTACAACGGACAGGAAGCGAGCTTCCTGGCGGGCGGCGAGTTCCCGATTCCGGTGGTGCAGGGCGCCACGGGCTCAGTCACGGTGGTGTTCAAGGAGTTCGGCATCCGCCTGAACTTCAAGCCGACGATCGCGGGCGACGTCATCCGGCTGAAGGTCCGGCCCGAGGTGAGCTCGCTCGACTTCAACAACGGCATAACACTCTCCGGGTTCCGCATCCCCTCGCTCATCACCCGGCGCGCCGAGACCGACGTCGAGCTCCGGGACGGGCAGACGTTCGCGATTGCCGGCCTCATGAGCAACATCACGCAGAACGACGCGGCGGCGATCCCGCTGCTCGAGCAAGCTGCCCATCATCGGCCCGCTCTTCAAGAGCAACTCCAAGCGCGCCGAGCAGACCGAGCTGATGGTGCTGATCACGCCGCGCCTGGTCCGGCCGCTCGAGCCCGACGAGGTGCCGCCGCTGCCGACCGATCCGAACCTGTTCATCGACAAGACCAGCGATGCCGGCCGGGCTGCCGCGATGAGCGAGCGGCTGGACGGAGGCGCCGGCCTCGTGGACGCGCCGCAGTCGAGCAACGACGCCCCGGTCAAGCGGTGACCCTGTGATGAACATGACACATCCAACTCACCGATCGGAGCGCGGCGCCGTGCTCATCATGGTGGTGGTGGCGATGGTGGCCCTCCTGGCCTTCGGCGCCTTCGTCATCGACTACGGGATCATGTGGACCGGGCGCGGCCAGGTTCAGACCTCGGCCGATGCCGGAGCGCTCGCCGGCTCAATCTCGCTGGCGTTTGACAGCCCGACTGATTTCGCGGGCGCGAAGACCAAGGCGAGCTGGACTGCGCGGGCGAACAACGTGTGGGGGACCGCGCCGGACGTCCAGCTGACCGACGTCACGTTCCCGCCCTGCCCGGCGGGAGCCCCTGGCCTGGCGAACACCTGTGTGAAGGTGGACGCGTTCCGCAACCAAACCCGTGGCAACCCGTTGCCGACCTTCTTGGGTAATCTCGTGGGCATCACGGATCAGGGCGTCCGGGCGACCGCGACCGCGCAGATCGTCACGGGCAACAAGACGGACTGCCTCAAGCCGTGGGCCGTCATCGACCGCTGGGAGGAGTTCGGCGAGCCCTTCTCCGCCCTGTCGACGTTCGACAAATACTCCGACGGCAAGGGCCAGGCCCCGCCTCAGGAAGCCGACAATCTACATCCCGCCGAGCGCCGGTTCCGCGGGCACCGGGTTCACGCTGCCCGCGGATCAGGGGCGGCGGTTCGCCGTGAAGACAGAGGGGGTCGACGTCTCCTCGGGCTGGTTCCGGGAGATCGCGCTTCCGCGCGCCGACGGCGGTTGGACCGGCGGCAACGTTTACCGGGACAACATCATGACGTGCGGCGGTTTGCCGTACGCGATCGCCGCGCCGGGCACTGCCTGTCCGGCCGACATCGGTCAGGGCGACGCCGCCTACTGGGCGACGCAGGGGTGCTTCGGCGTGAAGACCGGCGGAACGGTCGGTCCGACGCGGCAGGGCATCGAGTTTCTCACCGACTCAAGACCCCGGTGCGACGTATGGCAGCTCCGGCATCGTCGGGAGCTCGTTCGACCCGCCGACCGCGAGCCCTCGCGTGGTCGCGATCGGCGTGATGGACGTGGACGACTACCTGTCGCGCAACCCCACGGGTTCGAACGGAACCGTCCGCCTCGTGAACATCTACGGGTTCTTCATCGAAGGCATGGGCGACGTCAACGCCGACGGCTCCATGACGTTGAGCGCGGGCGGCAAAGCGGTAATCGGCCGGCTGATCAGGATGCCGTCGATGGGCTCGGGTTCGTCGCCGATCACCGGCTGCTTCAGTCGTTTCTCGTCAAGATCATCCTCGTTCGATAACGGAGCCCACATTGCCTGCTGTCATCAAGTTGATCACGTCCGACGCCCAGCTCGCGCAGCTCGTTCGCGACGCGGGCATGCCCTGCTCTGTCGTCGCGCGCGAGGCGCTCTCGACCCTCGCGCAACATGGCGGGGCGCAGCCCGACGTGCTGATCGTCGACCTTCGCGGGCAGGAAGGGATGCCGCCCGCGATCGCCGCGCTGAAGCGCCATCATCCGACCACGGGCGTGCTCCTCGTGGCGACGAAGCTCGATCCCGCCCTCATGCTGGAGGCGATGCGGGCCGGCGTGAACGAGTTCGTCACCGAACCGCTTTCCGTCGCCGATCTTCAGGTGGCGATCAAGCGGCTCCTGGGGAATCGCGTGCCAGCCGTGCAAGGCGACACCTTCGCGTTCGTTGGCGCGAAGGGGGGCGTCGGCGCCACGACGGTGGCGGTGAACGCCGCGACGGCGTTGGCCGCGGCCGAGCCGGGCTCGACACTGCTGGTCGACCTGAACGTGGCGTGCGGCGACGCGGCGGTCTTTCTGGGCGCGGAGCCACGGTTTTCCGTGATGGACGCGCTCGAGAACGTCCAGCGGCTCGATGCCGCCTTCTTCAAGGGGCTCGTCGTGCGCACCAAGTCGGGCCTCGACCTGCTGGGGGCGTCGGGGCGGCCGGTCACCGGCAATTTCGACTCCGCGCGCATCCGCACGCTGCTCGACTTCGCCAGCCAGACATACCGATTCACCGTGCTCGACGTGCCGCGGTCCGACACCGTCGCGCTCGATTCGCTCGACAGCGCCACGAAGATCGTGCTCGTCGTCAACCAGGAGCTCGCGACCGTCCGGACGGCGTCGCGGATGGCCGCCACCCTGCGGCAGCGCTACGGCCAGAGCCGCCTGCACCTGGCGCTCACCCGGACGGATCGGCGCGCCGAGATCGGTCACGAAGACGTGGAGCGCACGGTGGGCGTCGAGATCGCGCACACGTTCCCGAGCGACTACCGTCTGGCGCTCCAGGCGATGAACAAGGGGCGCCCGCTGGTGCTCGACGGTCAGCACGATCTGGCGAAGGCGTTCACCGCCTTCGCGCGCGATCTGGCCGGTGTGCCGGCGCCAGCCCAGCGGGCTGAAAAAGTACGCGCGGGAGGCCTCTTCGGGCGCCTCGCTCCGCGCAAGGCGTAACTCGCAGAGAGAAGGACGGACGACACGATGGCTTTGATGGCACTCACCGGCGGCGCTGGCGCGGACATGCGCAGCTCACACTACCAGGAGCTGAAAAGCCGCATCCACCAGGAGCTCCTGAATCGTCTGAACCTCGATCGGCTCACCCGCATGCGCCAGGACGAGGCAGAGCCGGAGATCAGGAGCCTGATCGTCGGGATGGTGGAGCGCGAGAGCTCCAGCATGCCGCTCAGCCTCTACGAGCGCGAGGCGCTGATCTCGGATGTGATCAACGAGCTGTTCGGCCTGGGCCCGCTCGAGGCCCTGCTGCGGGATCCGTCGGTCTCCGACATCCTGGTGAACCGCCACGATCTGGTCTACGTCGAGCGCGAAGGCAAGCTCGAGGAGACGGACGTGGTCTTCAAGGACGACCGGCACCTGCTCCAGATCATCGAGCGCATTGTCAGCGTCGTCGGACGCCGCATCGACGAGTCGAGCCCGATGGTCGATGCGCGTCTGGCCGATGGCTCGCGCGTCAACGCGATCATCCCGCCGCTCGCCCTCGATGGTCCTGTGATGTCGATTCGCCGTTTCCGGACCGATCGTCTGGGCGCAAGCGACCTGGTCGGACGCGAGTCGTGGACCCAGCCGATGATGGACTTCCTGCAGGCGGCGATCGCCTGCCGCCTCAATCTGATCGTGTCGGGGGGAACCGGCGCCGGCAAGACGACGCTGCTCAACGTCCTCTCGAGCTTCATCGGCGCCCACGAGCGGGTGGTCACGATCGAGGACGCGGCGGAGCTGGCGCTCCGGCAGCGTCACGTTGTCCGTCTCGAAACACGGCCGGCGAATATCGAAGGCAAAGGCGCGGTTCGCGCGCGCGAACTCGTGGTCAACGCCCTTCGTATGCGGCCCGACCGCATCATCGTGGGAGAGGTCCGCAGCGAGGAGGCGCTCGACATGCTGCAGGCCATGAACACCGGCCACGACGGCAGCCTCACGACCGTCCATGCGAACACCACCCGTGACGCGCTGTACCGCCTCGACACGATGGTCGCGATGGCGAACCTGAACATCCCGGAACGGGCGATCCGCGCGCAGATCGCGTCGGCCGTGAACCTGATCGTGCAGGTGTCGCGCATGGCCGACGGGACGCGCAAGGTCACGAACATCTCGGAAGTGACCGGCATGGAAGGCGACATCATCACCATGCAGGACATCTTCGTGTTCGAGCGGACGGGCATCGGACCCGGAGGCAAGGTCCTGGGACGCTTCCGGGCCACCGGCATCCGTCCCAAGTGCAGCGACCGGCTCGCCACCGCCGGCATGCCCCTCCGGGCGGACATGTTCGAACACGTGAAGAACGTAGCCTGAGGTTTCCCATGATTATTGTTGGCATCACATTCATCGTCATCCTCGCCCTGATTACCGGGTCGTACTGGCTGTTCGTGGCGCGGGGGGAACAGGCCGAAGGTGTGGAGCTGCGGAAGCGGCTGAAGCACTCGACCGAAACGGTCGGGCCGAAGACGTCACGCCTGCTGAATCCGCTCCAGCAGTTCAGCAGCGTCGCCTTCCTGAACGTCTCGCTGCGGAGGCTCGGTCGCATCTCCCGGCCGCTCCAGCGGGATATCACCCAGGCGGGCCTCACCATCAGCGTGTCGACGCTGTTGCTCTCGGCCGTCGCCCTCGCGGTGGTGACCTCCGTGATCGTGCGTTTCTTCACGTTCAGCACGATGCTCGCGATCGCGGCTGGCGCCGCCGCCTCGTTCGTCCCGTTCATCCTCTTGAGGCGGGCGCGCAACAAGCGGCTCCGGATATTCGAAGAACAGTTCCCCGAAGCGGTGGATCTGCTCGGGCGGGCCATCCGAGCGGGCCACGCCTTCACGACCGGCGTGTTGATGGCCGCGGAGGAGATCCCCGCGCCGGTGGGCGAGGAGTTCAAGCGCCTTTACGACCAGCAGAACTTCGGCATGTCGCTTCCCGAGGCGCTTCGCGGCTTCGCCTCGCGCATCCCGCTCATCGACGCGCGCTTCTTCGTCACCGCGGTGCTCACGCAGCGCGAAACGGGAGGCAACCTCGGCGAGGTGCTCGACAACCTGGCTGCCGTGATTCGCGATCGGTTCAAAGTGAAGCGGCAGGTGCGCGTGCTCACCGCGCACGGACGGATCACCGGATGGATTCTGGCCGGTTTCCCACCGGCGCTCGCGGCGGCGATGTTCGCGATCGCCCCAGGCCACATGAACCTGCTGATTACCGATCCGCTGGGCATCAAGATGATCGTCGGCGCGCTGACGTTGCAGATTGTCGGCACGATGATCATCCGCAAGCTGGTCAACATCCCCTACTGAGGACAGAGATAACACGTCATGACTCCTGAACTGTGGCTCGCCGTCGGTGGGTTGTTCGTTTCGGTCGGCCTGGTCACCGGGCTGGGCGTTTCTGCGCTCCTGGCACGCACGTCTCCTGAGCGGCGCCGTCTCCGCGAGCTAGCCGCGGGGGCCGGCGGCGCAGGCCAGCTCATCGATCAGACCCGGCTGATGGATGAGGTGAGCCCGCGTCTGCAGAAAGTGGCCAGCAGGCTGCCGAAGTCGCCCAAGGACATGGGGCGGCTGCGCCGGCGTCTCGCGAGCGCGGGCATCTACAGCTTCGGCGCCGCCGTGCTGTACTCGGTGCTCGAACTTGGGCTTCCGGTGCTGTTCGCCGGCGCGGTGCTGACGCTGATGCACGACCGCACCGGGTGGGCGTTGGCCGCCATTCTGGGAGCGGTCGGCTATCTGGTTCCCAGCCTCGTCCTCGGTCGCCTGATCAAGAAACGCAAGCAGCGCATCGAGAACGGGCTGCCGGACGCGCTCGACCTGATCATTGTCTGCGTGGAGGCGGGCTGCAGTCTCGACCAGGGGATCCTGAAAACTACCGAGGAGTTGGAGATCGCGCACCCGGACCTGGCCTCCGAGATGCGCACGATCACGACGGAGATTCGCGCGGGCAAGCCCCGCGTCGAGGCCTTCAAGAACTTCGCCGCGCGGACGCGCGTCGACGATGTGCGCGCGCTCGTCGCCATGCTGGTGCAGACCGACCGCTTCGGCACGAGCATCGCGCAGGCGCTGCGGACCCATGCCGTCACATCGCGGCAGAAGCGTCGCCAGCGCGCCGAAGAGCGCGCCGCCAAGGTCGGCGTCAAGCTCGTGTTCCCGCTCGTCTTCTTCTTGTTTCCGGCGTTCTACGTCGTCACGCTCGGTCCCGCGGTGATCTTGTTCCTTCGCAGCAGCTTTTTCGCGAACTAACCGTCAGTCAACCCGTCACAAAAGGAAAACGCCAATGTCCACCATGAACCTGATTCTCCTGATCGTCGCCGGTGTGTTCGGAGTGTTCTACATGATGCGCCGCAAGGCCCGTCTGCGCAACGAAGACTAAGACCGGACACCGCCACAACCACCGGAGATCGTGACCTATGACCTCAATGCGAGTCGTCGCACTGTTTCTTGGCGCCGCCCTTGCGAGCGGGTGCGCGACCAAAACCGGCGCGTCTCTCACCACGAAGTTCGTCAAGCAGGGAAAGCCCGCCCTCGACGTGGGCGGGCCTTCTCTCGGCGCGAAACTCCCGCTTCAGGAGTACATGCAGATGATCCGGCATCTGTCGGACAGACCGGTCATGAAGGAGAGTGCCGGCGCCAAGGCGGAATCTGTCGATCCGCAGCTCGCCGCGGCGTTGCGGGTCGCAGCGGCGGGGCCCTCGGCCGAGAATCATCTGCGGATCGCGCAGGAGTATCTGCGACTCGGGATTCTCGACACGGCCCACACCTACGCGAACCGCGCGTTGCTGCAGAAGCCGCGGTTCGCCGAGGCGCACGAGGTCTTGGCGAAGATCTGGCGGGACTGGGGATTCCCCGAGCTCGGGATCGGACCGGCATCGCGCGCGACCTACTTCGCCCCGGCGTCGGCTGCGGCGGAGAACACGCTCGGGACGCTGCTGGACGCGATCGGCCAGCCTGCCGAGGCACGGCGGGCGTTCGCACGTGCCGTCCTGCTCGACGCGAGAGCCGGATGGGCGCTGAACAATCTCTGTTTCGTTGAGCTGCGGATGGACCGTCTCGTCGAGGCGCGTGCGCATTGCAAGGCCGCGCTCGACGTCGACCCCCGCATGACGGCAGCCCGCAACAACCTGGCGCTCACGTTCGTCGCCTCCGGCGACGCCGCGGCCGCGCGGCAGGCGTTTCTCGCGACGGGTAATCCGGCCGGTGCGGCCTACAACCGCGGGATCGTGCTCATGGCCAGCCGGGAGTACATCCGGGCGGCCGAGGCCTTCGAGGAAGCGATCGCCGCGCGACCCGCGTTCACGGCGGCGAAGACCCGCGCGCACGAAGCGCGGATGCTGACCATCACTTCGTACCACGACTGAGAGTTCCTTATGCTGTCCACAACGACACTCGATCTACCGACCGCACCGGGCGTCATGCCTCCGGCGCCGAATACGCTCGAGGAGGCGGGGCTGACCCTCGACCTCATGGCGCAGCTCGCCCTCAAGCACCTGCATTTCGCCGGCGAGCTGAAAGGGTCCGGCCTCGCGGCGCGGCTCGGCCTCTCCTTCTCCGTGGTGGAGCCGGCGCTCGAATTCCTGAAGAGCCAGCACCAGATTGAGGTGGCCGGCGGCGCCATGACAGGCGCAGCGTCGTACCGGTACCGCATCACGGACGTCGGACGGACGCGCGTGGCCCTCTTCCTCCGGACCAACCAGTACGTGGGCGCGGCGCCCGTCCCATATGCGCAGTACCGCCGGTACATGCAGGACTTCATCGCGTCGCCTCCGCGCACCGCTACGAGGGAACGGGTCCGCGAGGCACTGTCGCACCTGGTCGTGAGCCAGCCGGTGCTCGATCAGCTCGGCCCCGCGATCAACTCCGGCCACTCGATGTTCGTCTACGGGCCGCCCGGCAACGGCAAGACGGTGATCGCGCAGGCCGTTCGCAAACTGCTGTCCGGCACGATCGCCATCCCGCACGCAATCGAGGTGGAAGGGGCCATCATCCGCTTCTTCGACCCGGTCAATCACGAGCCGCTCGACGAGGTCGAGGACGACGGGGAACGGCTCGAGTTGCCGCTCCGTCACGACCGCCGCTGGGTACGCTGCAAGCGGCCGATGGTGATGGTCGGGGGCGAGCTGACGTTGCCGGCGCTCGAGCTGAGCTACAACCCAAGTACCGGCTTCTATCGCGCGCCCCTCCAGGCCGTGGCGAACGGCGGCGTCCTGGTGATCGACGACTTCGGCCGCCAGCAGTGTGCCCCCCGCGATCTGCTGAACCGGTGGATCGTGCCGCTCGAAAGCCGGGTCGACTTCCTCACCCTGCAATCGGGACAGAAGTTCGAGATCCCGTTCGGCGTTCTGGTGGTGTTCGCCACCAACATCAAGCCGTCCGAGCTGGTCGACGAGGCGTTCCTCAGGCGCATTCGCTACAAGGTCTACGCCCAGGGGCCTACCGTCGGGGAGTTCACGCAGATCTTCGAAAACTGCTGCCGGGAGCGCAAACTGCGGTTCGATCCGGCGCTCGTGGCACAGCTCCTCACGCATTACTTCGAGCCCAGGAAGATCGCGCCGCGCGGGTGTCACCCCCGAGATCTGATCGACCAGAGCCTCTCGCTCGCCGACTACCGCGACGAGCCGCGTGAGCTGACACCCGAACTGCTCGACGCCGCCTGCGCCGGCTATTTCGTCGACGAGCGCGAGGGCTCGGTCACATAGGAGGGAACGATGCGGACGTCCGGTCAGTCCCACGAAGGGTGGATGTCGCTCATCCCTCTGAGTGTATTGCTGTTCATCGTAATGGTGGCGCTCGGCGGACCGGAGGCGTTCGTCAACACGGTCGCGTCGTTCGCGACCGAAGCGATCACCTATACCGCGCGCTGGGTCAAAAACTTCTAGTCGACTACCGGGAGCCTGTGATGATGGATGCCTTGACGTTGTCGGATCTTCTCGCGCGGCGCCTGTACGTGGAGTGGTACGAGGGGATCGCGATCGTGCGCGGTGTCGCCGAGCGGCTGCGCGAACATCAGGGCGCCGCGCTGCGTATCCCCGAGCTGCACCAGATCGAGCTGGTCGCCGACGGGTCCGTGGCGCTCACCGGGGGAATCGGCGCCCACGAGCCGGTGCGCCGTCTGGGCCAGCTCCTGCAGGCGATGCTGACCGGCGGTGAGGTTCCGGTGCAGTTGCGTCTCATCGTCTCACAAGCGACCGCGCCGATACCGTCATACTCCTCGCTCACCGAGTTCGATCAAGCGCTGGCGTATTTCGAGCGGCCCGACCGCGTCGGACTGCTGAAGGCCCTGTTCGCACGGGCGGAGGCGGCCGGTCCTCTCACTGGGAACGATGTCGCCCTGACGCTCGATCGCATCGCCCCTTTGCCGGAGCCGAAGCCGGCAGGTGATCTCCTACACCGGCAGAGGAAGAAGTCACGCCGGCCGATCGGAATGGTTGCCGTCCTCGCCGCCGTGCTCGCGTTGTCGGGCGCGGCAGCTCTATATGTTCGAAACGCCGGCATGACCGTGAAGGGCGGCAAGGTTTCTCGCGCCACCGTGGCGGCGGCAGACGCGGTCGGCGCCGCCGTGCTGGCAGGCGTCTCGACAGTGTCCGACAGCGTGGGCCTTGGTCGGATCGTTCCTGCGAGTGCGGCCGACAGCTCGCCTCTGCCTGCCGCCACCACGCCCGTGGTCCGCAATCCCAGGGTCCGTTCACTAGCCCGAGCCGAAGCGGTCGAGGGCGGCGTGGAGAGCTTCCCGCCGGGCATCGTTTCGGCCTACGACGCGCCAGATGAACACACCAACCTGGCCGAAGAAGCCCCTCGGCAGGCGGACTCGCTGGAACAACCGTCTGAGGCACCGTTTGATTCGGAGGTTTACGCGATTGGCGCGAACGGCGTGACTCCTCCGGTCGGCGTTCGGCCACAGTTGCCGCAGCAGCTGCCGCCGACGGTCGATCGTGCAGGTCTCTCCCGGATCGAGCTGATCATCGCGCGGGACGGCTCGGTGGAATCGGCCAAATTGCTCGGCAACCGACGCGACGTCCAGGGCGGAATGTTCCTGAGCGCGGCAAAAGCGTGGGAGTTCCGGCCGGCAACGAAGGACGGCGTCCCCGTCCGCTATCGCAAGACGATTCTGGTGTCTTTTGAGTAGTCGGCGCAGCTCTGGACACGCATTGGTGATCGCTTCAGCCCTCATGCTCGTGGCCGCTTCAGGGCAGAGCGCAGGGGCAAGGTCGAAGGCCCCGAAGATACCGCAAAGCATTCAGATCACGTCGCCCCTCGGGCGCACGGGTCTCCCGGGAACGGTGCGCATCGTTGCGCGCGTGACGACTCCCGTGGGTACGGTAGCCTCTCCGGCGGTCCGCTTCTACGTGAACGGCACGCTGATCGCGACTGACGCCGACGGCCCGCCGTACGTCGCCGAGTGGCAGGACGAGAACCCGTTCGAACCGTGCACGCTCGCGGTTGAGGCAGACGACGAGCTCGGCAATCCGATCCGCGACACCGTGGTGCTGACACCGCTGACGATTGCGGAAACGAGCGACGTCACCAGCGTCGGCGTCGACGCGGCCGTGCAAGATGCCCGAGGGCGCTATATCGCCGGGCTCGACGCGTCGCAGTTCATCCTCCGGGAGGACGGGGAGCCGCAGACGATCGACCTCGTGATGTCGGACGCTCCCCCGGCGACCTTCACGCTGCTGATCGACAGCAGCCAGAGCATGTCCGCGAACGTGCCGTTCGTGCGGCAGGCAGCCTCCAAGCTGGCCGGCTTCCTGCGGGACGAAGACCAGATCGTCGTCGCCCTGTTCCGCAAGGGCATCACGGCCATCACCGGACCGACGCGCGACCTCGCCACCATTGCGGGCGCGGTCTCGGCCGTCGCACCGCAGGGGGGGACCGCTATCGTCGATGCTCTGCAGCAGGTGAGCGAGCGCGTCGCCGCTTCTGAAGGACGACGGGTCGTGGTGCTCATCACCGACGGCTACGACGAGCACAGCCGCCACACGTTCGAAACGACGCTTGCATCACTCAAAGCGAGTCAGGTGACCGTCTACGTCGTGGCGATCGGCGGGGTGGCCGGCGTGTCGCTGAAAGGTGAACAGCTGCTCCGGCAGGTCGCGGCGGAGACGGGCGGCCGCGCCTATTTCCCCTGGAACCCGAAAGAGCTTGCGGAGGCTCACGCCGCCATCGCCGCGGATGTGCAGCACCGCTATCGCCTCGCGTACACGCCCACCAACCAGCAGAAGGACGGCACGTGGCGCGTCATTACCCTGAGCGCCACCAACGAGTCGTACAAGGTGCGCGCGCGACCCGGCTACGAGGCGCTGCACCCGCCGCCCGTGCGCGCGTCCGTGGAGTTCACCGCCACCGATCAGGCGCGCCAGTACATCGACCTGGCCTCCGAGGATCTGGAAGTGATCGAGGACGGCGTGGCCCAGCAGGTGGACGTGTTTCACGAGGCGCTGGCGCCGGTTGCCATCGTGCTGGCTGTCGATGCCTCCGGCAGCATGATACGGGCTGCGGAGATCGCCCGGCAGGCCGCTGCGCACTTCGTCGATGCCGTCCGGGCACAGGACCCCCTTGCCGTCGTGCAGTTCGCAGACAAGGCGGAGCTCGTGGCGGATCTCCAGGTCGCACGTGACGAGGCGCACGCTGCGCTCGCCAACTACATTCCAAAGGGCGGCACCGCGCTGTACGATGCCCTCCAGCTGTCGATGCTGCGGCTCAAAACCACCGAGGGCCGCCGAGTCGTCGTCGTCGTGACCGATGGCCGGGACGAGAATGCGGCCTCGACGGCTGCCGGCAGTGTCGCCACATGGGAGATGGTGATCGGCACGGCGCAGGCCATGGACGCGACCGTATACGCGATCGGTCTTGGCTCACGCGTCGAACGAGTCCGCCTGCAGCAGTTAGCCGAGCTGACTGGGGGGGAAGCCTACTTTACCAACGACCTCGCCAGTCTCGACGCGGAGTATCGCCGGGTCATCGAGGATCTCCATCGCCGATACGTGCTGGGTTACACATCCACCAATGGGAAGCGCGATGGCGCCTGGCGGACTGTCGAACTACGCAGCGCGGCGGGGCCCGTGCGCTTCCGCAGCCGTGGCGGCTACCATGCTCCGACACAGTAACGCGTCGGGCCCGCCGCGAATCCCGCACGCCGCACCCTTCCGGGCGTCGGTCCCCAAGCGGGTTCTGGGAGCGGACAGTTGATTGTCTGGCCGATACCAGATTGCCGGCTGGCATCCGGGGGGCGGTTCGTACCGCGTTTATGTAAGTACTTGTCCTGTTGAAGGTTACAGGACAAGGCGACGTGGGCAGGATGGGCTCCCGACTTGCTCTACTTCAGCTCGAGTGGTCATCATGAATCCCAACGTCTCTCCATCGGCCGACCTCGCCAGCAGTGCCTCCTCGAGCCATGAGCGGCATGCTCAGCGGCGACGGGTTGAAATCTTCAGCCGCCGCCTTCTAACAGCCGCGATCACCGGCCTGGGCGGCTCCGTGACCCGTCGAATACTAGCCATGCAGGGTCGCCTCGTGATGAAAATGGTGCCTTGCATGGGAGTGACGCTGGTCATCGCGCACTGGAATGGCACGCTCCTCGGAACCGCGAGGCTGCAGACAACTGTGATCACGTTCGCGTGGGCCGCCGCTGTCGTCCATCAATTCCTCGCCTCGCGACCCACGAAACCGGTTCAGCGGTTCGGCAGCTCTCCCGATCTGATCCTGAGTGCTCTAGGGGGGCAGATCCTCTGGGTATTGCTGCCCCTGGTACAGCTCGCTCATCCTGGCGCTTGGTATTCCGTGCTGCTGACCATACCGCCAGCCCTCACCGCGACCGGCGCGATTTTGGCCCTTTACTGGACGGTGCACCCGTTCGTGATGCGACTGTGTACCCAGAACGCCGCGGCGCGCTGTTCGGAATTGGATGGGCCTGTGCTTTACGGCAGCTTCTTTCTTCTCTCGGGACACCCGATATTTGCAGCGGGCGCATGCGCTTCGGTCATCGCTCTGTTGGCCAGGCGAATCAAATGGGCGGAGATGACGCGTGAGTGGTCCGATCCAGGTGTCGTTAAATGTCATGTTGAGTCCTAAATTGACCTATTATGTCTCATTTTAGCCATTACGCGTTAACTTGTTGCATTCAAAGGACAACTCGACTCTGAATCGAAAATATGTGTCCCTTTATGAGACACAGATCGGGTTGTTACATATCTGTGAGTATATAAGCCTATATTTATCAGCCACTTAACGACAACAAGCGTCGGGCCCAGAAGTTGCGATCCTATCCAGCGTCCGCATCACCGCCATATCGGGGTGGCAGCGGCGAAGGGAGTTTCCGCAACATGTCCGCAGGTCCGACTTTGTTCCCAAGCCGCTCGAAGACTGCCGTAGCTGCTCCATATATCGTGGTTGCGAACGCCCAGATGCGCGAGTTGCTCCGGGTGGCGCAACACGCGGCAGCGAGTGACGCCAAGGTGCTCATAACGGGCGAAAGCGGTACCGGAAAGGATCTGATCGCCCGGCACGTTCACGTCAACTCACGCCGGCATAGCGGCGAATACGTCGCGGTCAACTGCGCGGGGTTGACCGAGTCGCTGCTCGAATCGGAGCTGTTCGGGCACGTCAAGGGCAGCTTCACCGGCGCCTATCGCGACAAACTCGGCATGCTGCAGCGTGCCCACCGCGGCACTCTGTTCCTCGATGAAGTGGGCGAAATGAGCTTGCGGATGCAGGCCCTGCTGTTGCGGTTTCTGGAGAGCGGCGAGATTCAGGCGGTCGGCTCAGACAACAGTAGACCGGCGGTGGACGTGCGGGTGATTGCCGCGACCAACAGCAATCTGTCCGAGATGGTCAGCGCGGGGCAGTTTCGCGCGGATCTCCTGTACCGGCTTCGAGTCATCCATCTCCACGTGCCGGCCCTGCGCGACCGCAAGGACGAGATCAGACCGCTCGTGCTGGCGTTCGTCAAGAAGTTCGGTCGGGACGTGGCTTTGAGCGACGACGTGTGGGAGGCGTTGGAGATGTACCGGTGGCCGGGAAACGTCCGGGAGCTACAAAATGTCATCGAGCAGGTGGTCTGGATGGCGCAACCGGGCGTTGCCGTGGCGCTGTCACAGCTGCCCGAAGCGCTGCGAACCGGGACGCAGGCGTTGCTCCCGGGCCGAGACCGTCGACGCCAGGTCTCCGACGATCTCTATCGCGCGATACTGAGCGGCGACTATTCCTTCTGGGACCATATCCATCCGATGTTTCTGGACCGAGACATCACGCGCCACGACATCCGCGAGCTCATTCGGCGGGCGCTGAGCGTGACCCGCGGCAACTATCGAGGTTTGTTGGAGCTCTTTCAGATCCCGCCCCAGGACTACAAGCGGTTCATGAACTTCCTGACCACCCATGACTGCCGGGCGGATTTCCGGGAGTTCAGGAATCCGACCGCTGAGTTGTCTACGGGCCCTCGAATCGGGCGCGTCCTGCTCCCCCCGCTCGTCCCCGATGTCGCCGAGAAGGACAGTGAAAAGGCCGCGTCCTGACGATAGTGGTCAGGGTGAGTCCGGCTACGGCATGGCGACATTTAAGAGTCGTTAGACAAACACGGCCTCCGCAGCGTCGCCTTTACCCGACGAGCACTCCCAGCCCAGCAGAGTCGTCGGCGTCACCAGAAACGACGACCACCTGACGCGTGGCAGAAGTCGGCTGGCCGCCGTCAGGAACAAGCGATCGCCCCCCGGAATGTCGGCCGTTGGACCTGCCAGCGCAGCACCCCCAGCTCGTGCCGGAGCCCGACGATCTCGAGTTCTTTGCACTCAGGGGATCGAAACAGAAGAAAGATGAGTTCCAGGACGCGTTGGAGCGCGACATAGCACACTGAGAGCACGGCACTTCACCATGAAAGGGGCCGCTATTCTACGCAATTGAGTTTACGCCTCCGCCAATCGCCACTACGCCGCTGATCGGGGAGGGACGGATGCACGGAGCCTCGGGATGTTCGCAACGAAACACAGGCTGGGCCACGCTTGAAGGTCGCAGGAGTCGATTCAGGTCCGAAGCGCTAGCTGGCTTCTCGTCGAGGACGGACGCGGTCACCGATCTGCCACATCGAGAGGAGTGTGAAGGCTACGAATACTCCGTCCGCGACCAGATTGACCGTGCCAGAAAATCCAGATAGGGCAAAGAGGTAGATCATGACATAGAGGATTCCTCCACCTGCCGCGAACGCCAGCGGGCCACCGAGCCAGTGTCGCGTGAACAAGAGTGCCGCCGAGAGCCAGTAGAGTGGGACGAAGAACATGTCTGCGTAGACGAGCGATTCGTATACGCCTGCCGGAAATGCGTCAGGTCGCTGCCAGGTTCCATTCAGAACCGACAGAACGGCGAACGCCTGAAACACGCCCCAAACGACAAACCAACAGATCGCGAACCATGGTCGGCGCTCTGTGGATTCGATCGACATCGGGGCATCATACCGTCGTGCAACACAGGGGACAGTTTCGTTGTCGCCGTGGCGTGGCGTCACGCGGTGTCCGGCCGTGTGCGTAGCGAGGGTGGCCAGTCGAGGCCCCGGAGCTTCGTGCCGCCAGGGATCGATAAGGATCAGTCGCGCAGTAACGAGTGACCCGTCTGGGTAGCGGCGGCGGGCGTATGGATCGCGATCCAGAAGGACGCATCTGGTGCCGAGCACGCGCCCCGCTATCGAGATGGGCAGGGTGTTCAGGAGCAGGACATCGATGGAATCGGTGCCCAGCTGTCGTGCCGCCACGGCAGCGTCATCTTGAGCGGCACCATATCAGTATCGAACGCCCGCGACGGGCCCACCCCTTCTCGCGCCGCGGGCAGTGCGCTGCGAGAGGTTGGACGCTTTGTCCGCTCTACTTCTTTCTGTGCGAGACTTGGGTGCCGCCGCTCAACCGAGGGTCACTCATGTCCGTCGAACTTGCGTCGATCCTCGTGCTCGCCGCGATCTTTTTCGTCGCGACGGTCTCTCCAATCCCCCTCGGCGCGCTCGCGATTTCCGCCGCGTTCGTCGTCGGGATGTTCGTGTTGCCCGGCACGTCCGCTGCGAAGGTGGACAGCATCGTCAGCGGTTTTCCTGGCGACCTGTTCATCGTGCTCACGGGCGTCACGTTCCTGTTCGCCATCGCGAGGAAGAACGGCACGGTGGACTGGCTCGTGGACGTCGCGATGCGGGCGGCACACGGGCGCGTGTCACTGGTGCCCTGGGTCATGTTCTTCGTCACGGCGGCTGTTACTGCCGTCGGCGCAGTCGGGCCGGCGGCCGTGGCGATGATCGCCCCCATCGGCACCGGCCTGGCCCGCCGTTACCATCTCAACCCGGTACCGGTCGGCCTGATGGTCGTCCACGGCGCGAGCGCCGGCTCGTTCTCACCGATCGGCATCTTCGGCTTGATCACCAACAACGTGGTCGAGCGCAATGGCCTCGCCGGCAGCCCGATCACGCTCTTCGCCGCGAGCATGCTCTTCAACATCATCCTCGGAGTGATCATCGTGGCGGTGTTCGGCTGGCAGGAGCGTGCCACGAGCCTCGGCCGGATCGAGTCGCCGGCAGATGTCGGTGTCCTCGTCGTCCGGCTCAATTGGCCCCGCGCGCTGACCCTGACGGGGCTGATGGCTCTGACGGTCGGGGCTCTCTTCTTTGGCCTGGACGTTGGCTTCTCGGCGTTCGTCGTGGCGGTGCTGCTGTCGGCGTGCGATCCGGAGGGGGCGAAAGGCGCGACCAATCAGATCGCCTGGTCAACGACGCTGCTTGTGTGCGGCATCGTGACCTACGTGTCATTGCTGCAGGCGCTCGGCACCGTCAACTATCTCGGCAGTCACGTCGCGGCGATCGGCTCGGCGCTCACCGGTGCGCTCCTGATTTGCTATATCGGCGGAGTCGTCTCGGCATTCGCCTCGACGACGGGGATTCTGGGCACTCTAATCCCGCTGGCCGTGCCATTCCTCGAACGGCAGGACGTGAGCGCGATCGGGCTCATCACGGCGCTCGCGCTCTCGGCGTCCGTCGTGGACTCGAGCCCGTTCTCGACCAGTGGAGCGTTGGTCGTGGCGAACGCGCCGGACGATCAGCGCGACCTGGTCTTCCGGCGGCTGCTTCAGTGGGGTTTCTCGATGGTCGTGCTGACGCCACCGATCGCCTGGCTGATTCTGGTCGTTCCAGGCTGGCTGTGAGGTCGGGGCTTACGCGCCGGTGAACACAGGCTTGCGCTTCTCGAGAAAGGCACGTCGCCCTTCCTCGTAGTCGGCGCTATCGAAGCACTGTTGCACCAGGCGGTCAGATTCGCCGTTCTCGCGATCGCGCGCGTCCGTGAGGAGCTCGCGCACCGTACGCTTGGCGGCGCGAATGGTCAACGGCGCGTTGCCCGCCATGGTTTCGCTCAAGCCGCGCACGTAGGTCTCGATTTCGCCGTCCGGCACAACGCGGTTGACCAGTCCAATGTGAAACGCCTCGGCGGCATCGACGTGCCGCGCCGTGAAGAGCAACTCGTGCACGTACTGGGGTGATACCAGATCCAGGAGCAACCGCAGCGAGCTCCGGCCGTATCCCAGCCCAAGTTTCGCCGCCGGGATGCCAAACCGGCCTGATTCGTTGCAGATGCGCATGTCGCACGCGATCGCGATGTTCACGCCTCCTCCGACGCAGTAGCCGCGGATCATGGCCACGGTCGGCTTCGGGTGGTTGATCAGGATCTGCTGCAGGTGCTCGACGGCGGCGCCGTAGACGGCGACGGCTTCCTTCGACCCTCGTTCGCTCTCGAATTTCGAGATGTCGGCGCCCGAGACGAACGCCTTGCCGCCGGCGCCGGTCAGTACCACGACTCGCACGTCGGGACTTGTCGCGAACTGCTCGAGCACGGTGGCCGCGTCGCGCCACATCTCGAGTGACATGGCGTTGTGGCGCTCGGGCTTGTTGAAGGTCAGCGTACCGATCGTGCCGTCCACCTGCGCAAGGATCCTGCTGGTCTTGTCCATCGTGTCCCTTTACTGGATGACGCCGCGGTCGCGAAGGCCAGCGATCTGCGCGGCCGTGTAACCAACCCGCTCGAGAATCTCCGCGCTGTGTTCGCCTCGCTCGGGTGGCCGACGGTGCACCCCGGGCGGCGTTCGCGAGAGATGCACCGGTTGTGTGATCACGCGCAGCGGGGAGTAGTGGGGCGAGGGCAACGTGCTGACCATGTTGAGATGCCGGACCTGCGGATCGGCGAAGACCTGGTCCACTGAATAGATCGGGCCGCTTGGCACACCCGCCGCATTCAGACGATCGATCCAGATCGCGCTTGTGGCGGTGGCCAGGCGACGCTCGATTTCGCCGGTGAGCGCGTCACGGTTGACAGACCGGGCGGACTCGGTCGCGTATGCCGGGTGGTCGAGCAGCGCGTCGCCGCCTATCGCGCGGCAGAGACGCTCCCAGATGATCTGCCCGCTGGCGGCGATGTTGATCCGGCCATCCGCTGTCTTGAATGCCCCCGTCGGGATGCTGGTGGGGTGGTTGTTTCCTGCCTGTCGTGGGACCTCGCCGTCGTTCAGCCAGCGCGACGCCTGGAAGTCGAGCATGAAGATCTGCGACTCGAGGAGGGATGTCGTGACCCACTGCCCATCGCCCGACCGTTCGCGTTCGAGGAGCGCCAGCAGGATACCGTGCGCGCACATGAGGCCCGCGCAGAGGTCGGTAATCGGGATGCCGACGCGCATGGGGCCCTGGCCTGGGCGCCGGTGATCGACATCAGGCCACCCATGCCCTGCGCGATCTGGTCAAATCCTGGCCGGTCGCAGTACGGTCCGTCCTGCCCGAATCCCGAGACGCTGGCGAACACCAGGCGCGGGTTGATGGCGCGGGCCGCTTCGTAGCCGACGCCGAGCCGCGCCATCACGCCGGGACGGAAGTTCTCGACCAGCACGTCCGCTCCGGCGATCAGCCGCCGCAGGATCGCGAGACCCTCGTCACTCTTGAGGTTCAGCGTGATGCTGCGCTTGTTGCGCTGCAGGTTCTGGAAGTCGGATCCGCCGCGGCCGCCGACGCTGAGGTCGTTATCCATCTCGGCGGGTGGCTCGATCAGGATCACGTCGGCGCCCCAATCGGCGAGCTGACGGACGGCCGTGGGCCCCGACCGCGCGCGCGTCAGGTCGAGCACCGTGAGGCCGGACAATGGGCCGGACGGCTTCATGAGTGATACAGAATACTGTGAACCACTGGAGCCAGACACATTCCATGAGAGCCACGTCGCAGGTTCCCGCGGACGTCGAGGAGATACCGCGATCAGTGCTGGCGCCGCGAAGGAACTCGGCAGGTGGAGACCGCGTTCGAGGCGGAGCGCTTCATCGAGCAGGTCGGCTTCGCGTTCTGCATGACCGACTGCCGGCGGCCAGGTCCCTCGATGTGTCTTGCCGTTTGCGGGTGCCGTGATGCTGTCGTGAGGGGACGGGCTGCTGAGCCTAAGAGCCTCTAACAAACCTTGATTGGCACGCGAAACACTCAGGGCGTACTATCCGAGAATTCAGGCGCGCGCCAATCCCGGTAGACTCGGCGGCTGGTCGACTACGCGGCCGAATCCGCTGTCGCCCGCGGCTCGGTGGCTTACTCGGGACCATGATCGAGCCGCCGATGGCCTGTCGAGTTTCCGGATAGTACGCCTATTCGTCAGCCGAGACAGTCAGCTTTGCCACCTCCACGACGGCTTGTAGGAAGTCAGGGGGGCTAGCCAGAACCAGACAGCTCCCCCTCGACGCGCGAGCCTTTCGCCGACCTTTTCCGGCAGTTGTCTAGCGATTGCCCACATTTGAATACGGCACAGCCATCGTCTGCACATGAGCGGCTGATCTCCGTGTTGGCCGGGCGGACGACGCCTGCACTGCACACGAAGTCACCGTTTAGTGGCCGCCGCCCGGTCCGATGCGCCGGGAGAACACGCCGTGGTACACAAATGTCGAACGTTATCGATCGGTTCGGTTTCGCATGGGACTA
Organism: uncultured Acidobacteriota bacterium; assembly: GCA_963814975.1. GTDB lineage: Bacteria > Acidobacteriota > Vicinamibacteria > Vicinamibacterales > CAVVIG01 > CAVUXJ01. The sequence continues at coordinate 69,058 of CAWFFB010000034.1, forward strand.
TGCGACTGGAGGATCGCGTCCTCACATTGATTTGCGCAACAGACGGATTGTGCCTCTCCCGCCGGTAGCACTTACAACGCTCGCGGGCGTTGCAGGCGCTCCTATCGTATCAATCGCGATGGCAGCGTGCACGAGGGAGATATGCCTCAGGAAATCGCCGAGGACGGCGGCGGCATCGAGACCTGGCCGTTCCTCCGTCGCCAGCACGAACGCCTCAGCGCCGACGGCCACTCGCCGCAGCCGTGCCCTCGCGAGGAGCCACCTCGTCGCGTAGAGGTTCCCGGTGAAGCTCTCATCAATGCGATACCAGGACCACAGCCGCAGGAGCGCGTACGACGATTGCACGCGACGCTCATTCACCTCAAACGATTGTCCCGCTAGAACAATGGGACGGGGGTGTCCACCGACCGACCACCAGGCGTCGTCGTACAGGAGATTGCCGCGACTCGCCACCTTGACGCCGGATTGGCTCACGTCGTATTGCGCGACATACAGCTGCACGATGCTGTCGGCAGCGGTGTAGGCCTGAAGAGCCTCGGCATGAGGCGCCAGGAAACGAGGTGACCACGACAAGAGATTCCCCTCGATGGGCATCCACGGGGAAGAGAGAGCCGGAGGCCTGTGCTCAATCGTTGCTTTTGGCGCCATGTGGGATGGAGAACGTGCCGGCGGCCAATGGACCGAGCGCCACAACCAGCACGCCAACCGCCGCACACAGTAGCGTCCGCCATGTTGACGGGGACGCGAGGACCACGATCCCTCTTGGCGGAAGGGATAGCACATCGTGCCCGGTTGGGACGGCCTCACGCCACCTGCCACAGGTTATGAACAGCACCGTCTGACATAACGCGAAGACCAGCACGCCGTACAACTCGTGCTCCATGCCTGAGACGAGACGGGTCGCACCGAAGTGCGCGAGCAGAATCGTTGTATACACCCGGACGGCATTGGCGGCGAGCGGCACCACCGCCGCCGCCACCATCAGCGCGGTGCGGTGTCGCCATTGGCGATACACGACGCCGGCATACAGATACCCGACCGCAAGGGAGGCGACCAGGTAGTTGATGCCGCCACAGGCTTCCGCAACAATCCACTGGTTGTCGGCAATCGAAATGACGCGACCCTCAAGGACCGGATGAACGTTGCTGGCGGCGAGCATCGTCACGGCGATGCGCGCCGTGACGTCCTGCAGTGTCGGCGCGAGCAGGTCACCGAAAGGGACGGCAAACAGTAGGAGTCCAAGCGGAAACAGCAACACGCGAACGCCGCTGGTCCCCCAGGACGGCCCATGTCATCGCGATGAACATGGGGACCAGGCGCAACTCCATCACGAGCGACGTGGTGGTCAGGTTGCCCACCAGCCATACCATCGTCAGGATGCCGAGGCCCGATACGGCTGCGAAGGAGGGGCGTAGGCTCAACGACTTGATGTCCGCCGTCGGGACCACGCGAGGTATGCGACCGCTCCGACTACGAAGTACGCATGTGAAAACGGATCTCGCGACCAGCTCAGCAGCAGTGACCCGACCGGATCCGATGAATCGCGCCGACAAGAACCAGGGAGGCAGCGAGAATGATGGACGCGGTGCGCCACGAGGTCGCGCGTCCTGATGGCCACAGACAACCGTGCGCGGTGGCATCCACCTATTGCTCCACGAACGGTAATGCAGCACCGTTCTTCGACGATGGGTCGAAATGCAACGATAATTCCGCTCGGCGATGGACCGATGTGCGAGCGTCAGTGACGTTGGGGTGGGCTTGCCCCGCCCGAAGCGGACACACGGTCAGCGGCCTTTCTTACGTTGACGCAGTTTACGGATGCCGGCCAGTCCTGCGGTGGTTCCTAATAGCAGCAGCGTAGCCGGCTCGGGCACAGACTTCGGACCCTTGCCCTCCTTGTCTCTATTTGCCATTTCGCGCCTTTTGTGATCTTGCCTATGTTCGTTCGGCCGGAGGCCCTTTTGGTGCGGTTCCGCAGACAACACAGAACCGGCGGAAGCAGAGAGCACGAAGAGGATGACAAGCGGCAAACGTCGCATTTTTGGCGCCTTTATTCTGGTCAGGGAAAGACACTCGATCTAAGCGGGCGTCGGTTTTAACGCACGCTCATGGTGAAGTCGCCTGAACAGGAACACAGTTCGCACGTTGCGTGCCAGGTCCTAAGCCGTGCGCGGTATCCCTTCGGTATTCCGCGAGGATCTGACAAGGGGGGTCTATTTGCAGCGTCCCAGGACGCTGGTGACACTCCAAGCCCCTCACACGCCCTCCGAACGCGCTGCGCAGGAGCTCGTGAACTGTTTCGTGCGGAATTTTCGCCTGTAGGGATGTGCGCACAATAACCGCTGCAAGCTCAAGCGCGCAGCAACGTAATGGAGGACGTATGAAGAAGATGAGCATCGGTAAACGCATCCTGGCCGCCAGCGCGTTCGCGCTGGTCCTATCGTCGGTCGCGATGGCAACGCCAAGAACTATCGATTTCGGGGAGGAGGATTTGGAATGCCGGACTGTTAGTTGGTACTTCCTCGGGTTCTACATGGGCGACTACGAGGTTTGCTACTGACGGCAGACACGTCGGTCCCTCGCTCGCCGCCGGCGAGGCTCCGGCGGCGAGCGGGGACCGGGTATCAGTGGGCGCATCTGACGCCTTCTGGATTCTGAGAGAGTCGTGACCGACTCCCATGTGGAATCTTGCGCGGCCGTCGACGGGTCACCTTCAGGCGAACCTATTCCTCGTGGGCGCACGAGAAGGGCGTGCCGGCCAAGGTGGTCGCTCACATCATGGGCCACGCCAAGGCCGACACGACGATGAACATCTACACGCAGGTGCTCGACGGGGCCGCCGTCGATCGAGTCGGATCCGAATTGTTCAGAAACCGGAGAACAGCGAGGAGCTAACTCGAATGAATGGCTCCTCAGGCTGGATTCGAACCAGCAAGCCTCCGGAGAGGCGGAACACAACGCCGTTAGCCGCCATCTGCCGCTCGTTGCTTTGCTTTTGCTGATCCGCGCGCCTCACTCAACAAGTCAGGTGATTTTTCGCTTTCGCCTTGTGCCGCGCTTTGCACCCGTTTGGCGCCACTTGATGCATCGAAAGGGCAAGAAAAGGGCAACGCGAAATCCAGCCCAAACCCGGAAAGTGGACGACGAAGGCTGACCCGATCATTTTTGGCTGCGTTCGAGAGTCCGGGTCACCTTCTGCGCCGCTTGATTCAGTCGGTCATCGAAGCTGGAGAACCGCGTGTCGCCGGTCCCTGCCCGCCGGGAGACCTCGGCAAACGAAGCCAAGTGGATGCTGTCGAAGCCTCGAAGGCTGTGCTTCTCGGCAAGAGCGCCGGCGGCGCGGCACAGGGAATCGGTCGCTTCCAAGCTCAGATAGGTCGGCCACTGCTCGTCAAACTCACGCTTCGCTGACGTCAATTTCGAGGCGGTGAGCACTCCTTCGCGGCGAAGCCTCGCGAGAGCGGCACGCGTTTCAGCGTAGGCAACGACCGACGTCGCGACAACGTTCGCATCGCCGACGAGCTGGCGGACAATCTCTGAGCCAGACTCAGTCACGTAGAGTTTAACCAGGCTGCTTGTCTCCAAGTACAGCGTCACCGGCGATCCTCGAGCACGATCGCCGACGCAGTCTTCCCAGCAATTTTTGCAGGCCGCTTGGCGCCGGCTGGCTTGCCGCCACTCCAGTGCGCTCGTCCCTCTGCAACGAGTTGGTGCGCCCAGTCGACGTCGGCTGGCGCCTCTACGGGATTGATCGTGGCAATGGATCGTCCGCGCTCCGTCACCAGCAACCGCGCGCCTGATCGAACCCGCTTCAAATGGTGACTCAGATGCGTCTTGAGCTCACGAATACCCACCGTGTCCATCTGTCACCTCACACTTCAACATTCAACCTATGTAACTACAATTCTAACACAATGTGGTCACATCAACTGAGCAACAGTCGTTCAGCAGTCTGCAGGGTATTGTCTCTTCCGCGGGCCGATCCTGCTTGAGTGGACTTCCGGATCAGGGCAGGCACACACCTGTCTGTCCAAGACACCGCCGCAGCCTCGTCAATGCGACTTCAAGTCCGACGCGCCGTCCTGTCCGTCGGCCATCCTCGTTGGAGAATTGAAAGTGAATGCCCTGATAGATACGCGACCGTCCGCCCTCCATCGCCGCGGCGCGCGGGCTGTCGTAGCAGCGCGGTCCGTTCGGCGCAGCATCAGTGGCGAAGCAAAACGACACGCGGCGCGGAAAGTAGAATGCCTCGATGACCGCGGACGCGGCGCCGCCAAAGGCGGAGAGTCCAGAGTTGTACTCCGGGGAAGCGCCAATCGACACGTTGCGGGGCGTCCAGAGCGGCTCGGCAATGGTGGCGGGGTTGACGTCCAGATCGGCCTCACGAATCGCAAAGATGGGGCGCCATGTGAAATAGGTCGCTTTCGTTTCCCAGCCCAACATCACGGCGTCGGCGACTGCCATGCCGACGCGCGCCAAGAGCCGAGCGCTGTCCGACAGGTCGCGGTCGGTGCGCTGCTGCTCGATGATGGCGACGGTCGCTTGGATCCACACGCCGGGTTCGCGTACGGTGCCCCCCTCGGCGATCCAAAACGCCGCCATCGCGTCACGTTCGGCGTTGCCATCCTGCTGGCCGAATGTCTTCACATCATCGAACGCCTTGCTGTACTCGTCGCTCGTCAGTGCCGGCGGCGGCCCGGACATGTACCGCACTTTTGTGGTGGATCCCGAATGGCGTCATGTGGCGGAAGCGTGCGTCGAAGGCCGCCCGGTGCTCGCCGATCCCGGAGCCAGCCGGGATGGTCTCGGCGACCTGCGTGCCGTCGTTGGCGCGAAGCGTGACGACCTGCTCGCCGACATAGTACCCCCACTGCCGCCCGGCCGCCACATCGCCGGCAGGGAGTGACGCGAGATCCGCTTCGAGAGCCGCATCGAGCACCTGCATCTGTGGCGGCACCAGCGCGACGAGGACCGCGTGGGCAGCGGCGGCGGCCGCGGCGCTTCGATTGCCGCTCCTCGGGGCGCCCGTGGCCGGAACAAGTGCGTGTTCACGCCCGCGGTGCTGCGCCGTGTCGATGCCGTTGACGGCGTCGTACATCGCCAGGTTGACCATGGCATACAAGCGACCGGCGTTCGGCGTGCCGACATTCGCGGCGCGTACCGCCTGCATGGCGTGTTCCGCCCAACGGGTGACGGTGTTTTCGGCAAATGCCGTGACCGGCAAAAGGACGCCGCTGAACATGACGATGGCCTTCAGCAACCGGGTCGATCGGCGGCTCACGGTGATGTCTTCATGGGAGTGAATCATTGTTTGTCCTCGTTCGCAGACCGGATCCTGAATGCAAGCACTTTCCGGCCGAGCAATATCGTCATGTCGCGTTCCGCGACGGTTTGTGCATGACACGACATGACATGACATGAATACGGCCGAGCTAACGCACCCGGCCCGGATGACGTCGCCGGACGACGTCGTGTTCAAGAACGACTTCTTTACGAGTTCAGAGATGACGGCGAGACATTCGTCGCGCGTCAACCCCATAACCGCATCGCCTGCGGCAGGCTGAGACGCTTTCCAGGCATCTCGAGAAACTCATTCCGTACGCGGTTGATCGTCGCTTCGAGGTCCATTCGCGGAGCTTCCGGGACCCAAGCGCAAACCTCACTCCAGCTCGTTCACGCGTTTGAGGACCCGCAGCAGTTCGGCGACGCTCCAGGCCTGAGAGATGCAGCCCCGTGGGATGAACGGCGCCTCGGCGTCGAGGATCTCACTGACGGTCCCCACGCCCGCTTCGTTCAGGTGCCCGTCGAACGACTCGAGCATCGTGCGCACCGCGGACGTGTCGCCTGGATGCACCTTCAGCCACGCGTCGACAAACGGACCAATCAACCAGGGCCACACGGTCCCCTGGTGATAAGCGGCGTCGCGCGACCGCAGGTCGCCATCGTAGGTGGCCCGATAGCTCGGATGATCGGCGGAAAGAGTCTTGAGCCCGAACGGCGTCGCCAACTTCTCGCGCGCAGTTTCGAGCACCGGTCGCCAGCACGCCTCCTCTAGCACCGCATGCGGGAGCGAAATCGAGAACAGTTGATTGGGGCGGCACGCCGGGTCATCGCCGTTCTCCCCGTCGACCACGTCGTAGAGATGCTGCCGTGATTCGATCCAGAAGCGTTGATTGAACGACGTGCGCACCCGGTCGGCTCGCCGGCTGATGGCGTCGGCGCGGTCGTCGTGCTGTTCGAGGCGCAACCATCCTTCGAGAAGCTGAAGCGCGTTGTAGAACAGCGCGTTGATTTCCACCGCCTTGCCACGCCTCGGCGTCACCACCCAGTCGTCCACCTTGGCGTCCATCCACGTGAGCTGGTAGCCCTCGGCGCCTTGCCGGAGCAGACCATCCTCCGGATCGACGCCGATCCCGAATCGCGTGCCGCGGAAATGATGCTCGACGCTGTCTTCGAGGACCGGCAACAGGAGCCGCAGCAGATCGCGATCGCCCGTCGTCTGCACATACCGGCCGACGGCGTGGAAGAACCACAGCGTCGCATCGGCGGTGTGATAGAGACCGCTGCGCTCGCCGTCGGGAAACATATTGGGGATCAGACCGTCGCGCGCGTAACTCGCAAACGTCCGCAGGATGAGTGCGGCCTCGCGTTCCCGCCCGGTCGCAATCGTCAGACCTTCAAGGCTGATCATCGTGTCGCGACCCCAGTCGGTGAACCAGTGATAGCCGGCGATGACCGTTCGGGCCTCGGTGCCGAGGGCCAGCGCCCGCGCCGCATCCTCAGGCCGGGCGGCAGGCGCAATCAGGAACTGGTCGGCAGCCATCACCAATTCAGCGGCCAGCCCGCTCTGCACCGATGCCGGCGCCTGCGCCAACACGGCTCGACGGCGCGCCACCTCGGTATCGACCGCAGGTCCCGGCGTCAACGCCTCGATGATCTCCCACGTCTCGGTCGAGGCGATCAGCGTGGCGTCCGCGCCAAGCGGCGGTGCGCCAAGCGGAATGTGGAAGTAGCCAGGGCTCCAGAGAGTGCCGCGATACTCGTAGCCACGCGATTGCTCCAATAGATAGCCGGTGGGCAGGTGCGACCCTTCGAGCGTCAGCGCCGAGCCGCTGCCGACCAACGCCAGTCGGAGCGGCGGCAGATCGCCACCCGCCATCACCTCGAAACGCCCTTCGACCGCAGACAGCACATACGGGTTGGGCAGCGCTTCGCGAAGCGGGCTGTCGTAATGACGCACGTGCATGAACGGCCGGAGCTCCAGCCGTGCCGGCACCACGGCCTCGAGCAGTCGATACGTGAGATGAACGGTGTTCTGCCGATGCGGCATGAGCACCCGTTTCTCGACGACGAAGCCCTCGCGCTCGAATCGCCACATTGGCAACCCGGACTCGAGTCTGAACTCGACCAGCGGCAACCCTTCGATCCCCTGCCCGCGTGGGGCAACATCCGGTACCGCCGGCGATTGCGGCTCGAGCGCCAGCAGTCGACCCGAGGACAGCCGTAGTTGCACATCGACATGGCTCACCATTACCATCCGTCCGGTCGGCGCTGACAGCGCCGCGACCAGCAGACCGTGATAGCGCCGCGTTACGACGCCGGAGATCGTCCCCGAGGAATAGCCGCCGAGGCCGTTGGTCACGATCCATTCACGCGTCGTGTAGCGCGAGGGATCGGCGACAGGATGGCTGACGCGCCGAATCGGTGCAGTCATGAGCGGATCGGACGGAGGACCACGGTGGAGTACCCGGGAATCAGCCAATTGTCGTCGGTCTCGAGCGGCGCCGTACCCTGGCCGCCGTAGCGTGGGTCTTCGCTCGACCAGAGGATCTGCCACGTCGCACCGTCCGGCGGCGCCAGCAGCGGCTCCGGTGCCGGGTTGAGCCGCAGGTCGACCCCGAGATTGACGATGACGAGCCGGTCGTCGGCGTGGGAGGTGTCGCTTCCCGGCGTCGATTCGTCGCCGTCCTTGCCCCACCAACGAAGTAGAAACGCGTGTGAGGACAGAATGGCGCCGTCAAACGGCCGCTCTGCCCCATCACGCAACACCGCATCTTCGCGACGAAGCCGCAACAGATCTCGATGAAGGTTCACCAGCTCGGCACGACTACCCTGGTCGTGTGCATTGGCGCGGCATCGCTCGAAGATCCTGCCGTTCGGCGCCGGCAGCTCTTCGATGAGATTCCGTGTGGCCGCACTGCGAAACTGGCCGATTAACTCGGCGCGCCCGCGGCGTACCGCGTCGCCGAGCGTATCGTGATGATCGGCAAAATACAGAAACGGCCGATCGTCGCCACGCTCCTGCCCCTGAAAGAACATCGGTGTGCCCGGAGACAACAACCACAGCGCCGTCATCGCGCGGTATGCCGCCGGATTCGAAAGACGCGACAGCCGCTCACCTCGCCCTCCCGGCGCGTTGGCAACCTGATCGTGATTCTCGAGAAACGTGATGAAGCGCCGCGGCGAGAGCTGACGCGTCGGCCGCCCTCGTCGCCGCTTCTGCCATGAGTAACGCTGTCCCTGATAGAGAAAGCCGTACTTCGCGGCCGAAATGAATTCCTGAGGCGAGCCAGCGTAGTCGGTGTAATAGGCCTCCCGCCTGCCGGTGAGCGCGACGACGGCGGTATGGTGGAAGTCGTCGTTCCACAGCGCATCCAACCCGCTGCCGCCTTCCGACTCGGGTTTCAATAGCCGCGAATCCTGTGGTTCGTTTTCGCCGACGACGAGAACCGAACGGTCGCCGGCAGCGGCGCGTGCCGCCGCCGTAATCTCAGCGACAATGTAGCGAGAGGACGAGTCGAAGATCTGGTGGGTGGCGTCGAGCCGCAGCCCATCCATGTGAAACTCGCGGATCCAATACGCGGCATTGGCGACCGTCAACTCTCTGACGCCGGCCGCATCGTCGTCGAAGTTGAGCGGATCGCCCCATTCGTTCGCGTACCGCGACGAGAAGTAGCGGCGCGAGAAGCGGCCGATGTAATTACCGCTTGGCCCGAAGTGGTTGTAGACCACATCGAGAATGACGCCGAGACCGAGCCGATGCGCGGTGTCCACGAAGAACCGGAGATCGTCAGGGGTGCCATATAGGCGGGTCGGCGCGAACAGGTTCACGCCGTCGTACCCCCAGCCATAGCGCCCCGCAAAATCGGCGACCGGCATCATTTCGATGCAGGTGATCCCGATGTGTGCAAGCTCGGTGAGGCGGCTGGCGGCGGCCCGCCAAGTGCCCTCGGCGGTGAAGGTGCCGATGTGCATTTCGTAGAACGCCTGGTGTTCGAGTCTGATCCCCGGCCACCCGCTATCGGTCCACCGAAATGCCTCAGGATCCACGACTTGCGATGGCCCCTCGGGTCCGAGCGGCTGATAACGCGACGCCGGATCGGGCAGGCCATCGCGCTCGTCACCGACGCGGTAACGGTAGAGGGCGCCGGCGGTGACGCCCTGCACCCGCGCGGAGAAGTACCCATCGTCGTTACGCACGAGCGGATGTTCGTCAACGACCCCCCCGTGAGCGTCGTGGATCACGACGCTGGCGCGGGGATGATCGGGGGCCCAGACACGAAAATGCGTGGCGTCGAGGCGGTCGAACTCCGCGCCGACTGGCAGGCGGCGTGGGAAGGCAGGCGGCTCATGTGTGCGAGGCACGACTGCGCCTGATCACAAGTCATGCCGAGCACACGCGGAACGCCCCTTGCTGACCTCGCACGTATCCGGCGCCAACACGACCCGCTCAGCTCGTATCGATTGCAGTTCAGCGCCCGGTTCCGCTTCGAGGACGCTACGGCGCTGGTGTCCTATCTGGACGAACTGGGCATCACCGATTGCTACACCTCACCGCTCCTGAAATCGGTGACCGGCAGCGAACACGGCTACGACATCTCTGACCACGCGTCGCTCAATCCTGCCCTCGGATCGGAGGACGAGTTCGTCACCCTCGCAGCGTCGCTCACGGCGCGGGGAATGGGCCTGATTCTCGACTTCGTGCCGAATCATATGGGGCTCGACGAGCGATCAAACCGCTGGTGGCGTGACGTGCTCGAGCACGGTCCTGATTCGCCCTTTGCTGCATACTTCGACATCGACTGGACCGCGTCTGATGACCATCCGCGGGGCCGTGTGCTGCTGCCGATTCTCGAAGACGGCTACGGCGACGTGCTGCACCGCGGCGAGATTCGTCTCGACGAGAACGCGGGGGTTCCCGTCATCAGTTATTACGACCGCCAATTGCCGATCGCACCGGGCACGCTCGATGGACTCGTCGACCCTGGCACCGCGCCGCAGGCACTGAATGGCGACGCCGGCGATGCGGCCAGCTGGGATCGTCTCCATGCGCTGCTCGAGCGGCAGTGGTATCGCCTCGCACACTGGAAAACGTCGTTTGACGAGATCAACTATCGCCGCTTCTTCGACGTCAATCAGCTTGGCGGCATCCGCATGGAACTGCCGGACGTATTCGCCGCGACACACCAGAAGGTATTCGAACTGATCGCGCTTGCTCACATTACCGGCCTGCGGCTCGATCACCCGGACGGCCTACTCGATCCAGCGGCGTACTTCGAGGCCTTACACGAGGCCATCGAGGCCATCGCTTCCGAGCCTGGTGCTCAGACGGCCACACCCTTTCACGTGGTTGCTGAAAAGATTCTTGCCCACGGCGAGCGACTGCCCGCCAGCTGGCCCATTGCCGGCACGACCGGCTACGGCTTCCTTAACGATCTCAACGGTCTGTTCGTCGCCAGCGGGAATGAGAAGGCCATGCGACGGGTCTATGCGGGTGCGACCGGCCGGCGCGAGTCGTTCGCCGAGGTGTCGTATCGGAGCCGGCGCCTCGTCGCCCGCAGTTCGATGGCGAGCGAGCTATCGATGCTGACGCACGCCCTGAAACGCCTCGCCGAAACCGATCGGCGCACGCGCGATTTCACGGCCACAGCACTGAGTCGGGCGATTGCTGAAATGGTCGCGTGCATGCCGGTCTATCGGACTTACATTTCAGAAAGCGGCTTCTCGGCCAGTGATCGCCAAACCGTCGACGTCGCCATCGACCGCGCGAGGAGGTGCAATCCGGTGATGGCCCCGGCGGTCTTCATGTTTCTGCGGCAGGTTCTGCTCGCCGACGGCGCCGAGAATCCGACATCGCTCCACGCCAAGCGGCAGTTCGCGATGAAGTTCCAGCAGTTCAGCGCGCCAATTCAGGCCAAGGGGATCGAAGACACGGCGTTCTACCGCTACAACGCGCTGGTCTCACTCAACGAGGTCGGCGGCGATCCTGCCTGCTTCGGCACTCCTGTTGACACATTTCATGCCGGCAATGCGGTCCGACTCGAACAGTGGCCGCGCGAGATGACGACGACCGCGACGCACGATACGAAACGGGGCGAGGATGCACGGGCGCGGCTCAACGTGCTCTCGGAAATACCGCTCGAATGGCGACGCGCCGTCATGCAGTGGCGCCGGATCAACGCCATCAGACGGACGGCGGTCGATCGCGAGTGGGCCCCGGACACCAATGACGAGTATCTGTTGTATCAGACGCTGACCGGGTCGTGGCCGGCCGAGGCGCTCGACGCACCGATTCCCCGCGAAGCGCCGGGCGACTTCGTCGGCCGGCTCAAGGCATTCATGTTGAAGGCGATTCGCGAGGCCAAGACGCATACCAGCTGGCTCAATCAGAATCACGCCTACGAGGATGCGGTCGCCGTCTTCGTCGAAACCACCTTGAGAGGGAGCACGGCTGAACGGTTTCTCAAGAGCTTTGTCCCCTTCGCACGAGAGGTGGCGCGAGCCGGCATGGTCAACTCTTTGGCGCAGGTCGTACTGAAGGTCGCCTCGCCTGGAGTACCAGACTTCTATCAAGGCACCGAGCTCTGGCAATTTGACTTCGCGGATCCGGACAACCGGCGGCCGGTGGATTTCGCAAGTCGCGTCGAGATGCTCGCCGCCATGCGGCCTTGGGTGGATCGAGCCGATCCGACTCACACGCCCGTCGCCGGGGATGGGGGCCAGGCGCCGTTTGTGACCGAGCTCGCTGACACCTGGCCGGACGGTAGAATCAAGATGTTCGTCACCGCGGCGGCGCTCAGGCTGCGGCGTGCATGGGCGCCGGTGTTCGTCGAGGGCGCCTATCTGCCGCTCGGCGCCGACGGTCCCGGACGCGACCATATCGTCGCGTGCGCGCGGCAACTGGGAGACCGTGCGGCCGTGGCGGTGGTGCCGAGGTTTTCGACCACGCTTCGCCGCACCGTTGACGAACGCCGACTGGGCGAGACGTGGGCCAACACCGTGGTCGTCCTGCCTACGATGCTGGCGACGGGGCGACTGAGAAACGTGATCACCAACGAGCAGTACGAGGTCAGCGACGGGACCCTCGACGCACGCGCACTGTTCCGCCGCTGCCCAGTGGCCCTGCTCGTCACATCGGCATGCGCGCACGTTCAGGCGAAGAGGCCGTGCTGACCTCTTCCCCTGCATGCACGAGCACGTTCGAGAGCGCCTATCCGGATGACGCCTTCGTATGCCAGGTCGCTCGTGTGCTGACTGGGACGCCGGGCTCGTCGTGGGGTGGCCGGCGAAGCTGGCGGTCATCGTAACGCCGCCATGCCGGAGACGGTTGCACTCGGCGTGCGGCTCATAAATGCTTGCTACCTACGCCGACCGACGCCTCGGGGAACCGCGCGCACTGCGGATGGCAAAGCCTCTCGGCGCTGGCGCCGTCGCCGCTGACGCGATTCACCGAAGCGTCGGTCGAGAACAATCAACTCAGTGGTGTTCTGGGGAGACCCTGGGCATCGGTCGCTCGCCATGTTGCTAGCCCCAGGGTCGTTGGTCGCCGTGGATGTTTCGGACCATTTTGGTACCACGAGGCGTTCATCCCGCTGAGACGGAAGCATCACTTGCCGAGCGGGTGGCCTTCTTAGGTGGTCGCGCGGGGTTGCGAGGGCGAGGCGGGCCCGCCTCTTAGCGAGCCCGCCGGGATGAATCTACTTGTTGCCTACGACTCGATCCCAAGAGGTTTCCACCGGACCTCGCGCTGCCGCGTAACCGCATCGGCTGCCGAGCGCGCTTCAACGTAACTTAGAGCATCCCGGCACCGCTGAGCTTATCGATTCGGGCACGGCTCATGCTATCGAGACGAACTGACATGATGCCTACCAGTCACCGCCGTCCCGCAATCACGCGTCTCGTTGTCGCTGTCGCGTTGATGCTGATACTACACGCCGCAAGCGCAGGGGCGCAGGAAGTACGAAGGAATGGCTCGCTTTGGAAAGATCCCGGAAATATCGCCGCCCTCGATCTGTTCTGGGGGAGCGGGTCCGAGGAGCGCGCCCCGATAGGCCCATTCGTTTTTCTCGACGAGGACACCAGCGGTACTCAGCCGAAGATCCGCGTTCGTGATGAAGCGGGCCGTCAGTGGGACGTCAAGTTCGGTGAGGAAGTGCACGCCGAGATTGCCGCGAACCGACTAGTGTGGGCGCTCGGCTTCGTGACGGAAGAGCTTTACTACGTGGCGAATGGAACTGTGGCCGGCATCACTAAGCTGGGACGTTCTAAGGACCACATCAATCCGAAAGGTATGTTCAGCAAGGCGCGATTTCGTCTGCGCGGCGAGGCTGCCGAGCGCGCTGAGGAGCGATGGACCTTCGAGAAAAACCCATTTGTGGGAACAAAGGAGCTGTCGGGCCTCGCGATCCTCATGACGATGCTGAACAACTGGGACATCCGAGGTACGCGGAACAATCGCATTCTCCGCGTCGACGGCGAAGAGCGGTACATCGTGTCGGACATCGGCGCTACGTTCGGTAAGATGGGAACCTTCCCTGTGCCGCACACCAAGTGGAACGTCGAAGATTTCAAGAAGGAAGAGTTCATCGAGAAAGTCAAAGATGGCAGGCTGGACCTCGATTACGAAGGTTACGGTGCCATCAACCAAGTCCCTTTGGAGCACGCGCGGTGGTTTGCGGGGCTTGTCTCGCAGCTCACCGACGAGCAGCTGCAGGCAGGCCTCGGGGCGTCCGGGGCGGATGAGGTCGAAGTTGTTGGCTTCGCGGCACGGCTGCGCGAGAAGATCACAGAGCTACAGGAGGCAGTCGGTCCGACGCAAGAGTTTTAGCCGCCCGAGGTCACTGCCATTGCACCTCAGCGAAATACCTCGAGGAGGTCCCGTGAATTGGAATCTGGACAATCGACCGTTCGGCGATCGAGAAGACCCGGCAAACGCCGCCGGACGCCAGCACCCATTGGGGTACTCGCAAGCTCGGGCCTGCTGAAGATTCACCACAATCAGTCCGCAAAGCGTGGGAGCGCGCGGGCCTGCAGCCGTATCGCTCGAGCGATACTGGCGTCGGACGATCCCGACTTCGAACAGAAAGCGACCGACGTGATCGGCCTGTACGTCAATCCGCCGGACCACGCTGCGGTGTTCGCGGTCGATAGAAAACGGCGATCCAGGGCTCGCCCCTCCTCCGCGATCGAGACGTCGATCGATTCCTTGTGGACATCCATCCCCACGAACATGCTACGTTTCGCCATGACCTGCCTCCGTTGTATGTGGCTCTGCGCGTCGCCCCCATCGGCGACGCGTAACCCACGATTTACTACGTGAGGCAGGTCTCTGCTCAGACAGCTATGCTGTCTAGTCCCAACGACCTTTAACCCGTGTCATCCCGGACTGCGTACGTGGCGTGGATTATTGCGCTCTTCACGCCCCCGAACTGCAACGCTTATGCGGAGCGGTTTGTGCGGTCGAGCAAGGAGAAGTACCTGGATCGTCTGATCGATGGCTGAGCGCCACCTCCGACGTGCGAGGGCGGAGACTCGTCGTGCAACACCATGTCGAACGCAACCACCGAGGCGCTTCGGCAACGGGCTCATTCAGCCGCTCCCGCGTTCGGAGATCTCAGGTCCCGTTCGCTGACGGCACCGGATAGGGGGCACGAACTCCGCTACGCACTTGGAGCGAGGGCGGGAGCCGCACCGTATTCGGGTAAGTGTTCCTCAACTGCAGGCGCTCTCGAGGGCGTGAGGCCGGCATTCACGGAATCTTGAGCGGATCGAGGCCGACGCATCGGGCGAACATGGTCGCGCGACGTTGATGTGCCGGCGCTTATCGTCTGGTGCAAGGCCTCGTCACCGACCAATCGCGCGCCTTCTTCGCGATATTCCAGCACGAGCTTGCGCGTGTGAAATGCTTCGAGCTCGACGCGATGCGCCACGCTGACGAGGGTGGTCCCGGGGAGGCGCGCCAGGACCAACCGCATCAGTCGATCCTGGCTTGATGGATCGAGAGCGGCGGTCGCCTCGTCCATGACAATCATCTTCGGGTGCTGTATGAGCATGCGCGCGAAGCCGAGCCGCTGCTTCTCTCCCCCGGAGAGCACCTGATCCCAGCGTTCGTCTGCATCGAGTTGATCGAGGAAATGCGCGAGCCCAACATCCTCGATCGACCGGCGCACCACCTCATCGTCGACCGCCTCCGGCGACAGCGGATAGGTGACGGCGCGTCGGAGCGTCCCGAGCGGCACGTAGGGGCGCTGCGGCATCACGAAGAGTCCATCGACTTGGACCTGGACTTCTCCGGCACCCCACGGCCACAGGCCGGCGATCGCTCGTACCAGAGTGCTCTTGCCTGTTCCGGATTCGCCAACGACAAGCACCTTCTCGCCCGGAGCAATCTCGATATCCGCTTCGTCCACAATGGCGCTGCCGTCGTCCGCCGTCAACGAGAGGCCGCGCAACCGGAGCGCTCCCTCCTCAGCCGGCATTCGAATGATGTGACGGCCCGGGTCTCCGCCGTCCGCTCCATCCAGGCCATCCAGCGAAACCAACAACGAGGCGAGTCGGCGCGCCGCCGCGGTCCAATCAGCCACGCGAGGGTAGTTTTCGACCAGCCAATTGAAGGAGTGTTGCACGGTGATGAACGCCGACGCGGCCTGCATCATTTCCCCGAGCGTCATCGTTCCGGCCACGTACTTGGGGGCGCAGAGGAGGATTGGGATGATCGGTGCGAGACCATTTGTGGTATTCCCCACGATCGTGGTCCGAATCGACTGCATCATCACCGCTCGCCAGCGCGCGCGGACGACCGTGTACGCCGAGTCGAGACCTGCGCGCTCCTCGGCATCGCCGCCGAGCAGGGCGATGCTTTCGGCGTTCTCGCGCAGACGCGTCAGGGCATACCGGTAATCGGCTTCCGCCTGGCTTCTGTTCTCAGCCAACGGCACAAAGCCGCGGGCGATTTTCACCATCGCGCCACTGGCCAGCACGGCGTAGAGGAAAGCGGTGATCACCAAGAACCCTGGGATGCGGAGCATCATCGTTCCGATCGGGACGGTGATCTCGCCACCGATGTACCACAGCACCCCGATGTAGGTGATGAGAGAAATGAGCGCTGCAAAGACGCCCAGGACGATGTCCACCGGAGCGTCGACACTCAGCCGCAGGTCCTCTGCTACGCGGGATTCCGGGGTGCTGTGCTCACCCGGGAGCAGCGTCAGTTGATAGTAGCGGCCGCTGCTGACCCAGCGATCCAACACGTGTCCGTTGAGCCAGGCTCGCCACCGGCGCTGCAGGCTCATCTTCGAATAGGTGTCCGCCACGGCCATCATCAGGCTCGCGAGGACCAAGGGTAGGAAGACGATGGATTGAAACTTCACGGTGTGCATGTCGCGGTTCTCGAGCCCGTCGAACATGACGCGATTCCAGATGTTCAGCAGCAGCCCCAGCCCGAGATTCAACAGCGCAATCGAAAACACCGCGGCCGTCAGCAGCCAAGCTGTTCGCCTGGCATCCTTGCGCCAGAAGCCGAGGGCCGCTTCCCAATACCGTGCGAGGAGATACTGCGTGGTGTGTTGGTCGTCGACCTGGTACATCGCTCGCCTCTCTTCTTGCTCTCGTCCGCGCGCTTCGAGCTCAAGGCAGAGCGCATGGCTGCAGAGTTCTTCACGGTGGGAACTACACGCCTTTTGGCCTAGGTTGCGAGGCTTCTGGGTCTCGCCACCGTGTAGTCAGAAAATCTCCCACGGAGAGCGCTGCGTACAGGCCCGAGCTGTACCGTACCGTCTTTCGTAAGCTGGTGGGATGAGCGCGTGAAAGATTCTACACCTTCCCGGTGTGTAATTCTAGCCCGAATCGCGAATTTCCTAATCTTGATCTATGTCAAATCTTCCATACAGCCCAACGATTCAATACACAGAGTTTGTCATCGGCTGAGATGGTGCAATTGCTGAGGCACCCGATTGGATATCGATGGTAACGAATTGACGAGGTCGTGGGCGTCATGTCAGGCGAGCCATCGCGTAATACGCGAGCGGCCGGAAGCTGTGGCCGGCGCGCAGCAGATGAACTCGACCTATAAATTCTCTCCGAAAGGACTTGCCCACCATTGGACGCGCGCACAATCCCTGAGCTGACTGGCGCGCGTCCATCGAGAGTGTGGAGGCACGACGAGCACCGACCGTTTGCCGTCGCGACGGATTTCCGGTCGAGAAGGCGATGACGGTACTGCTCTGCATAGGTAGATAGGTATCTATAAATGTCACAATTAATGGAAAGGAGGACGAAGTGGCTCATCGATGCGTCAATCTGGCCATGTAATTTCTACGTGATTTGACGGCCCGACAACGCGTCGGGAGCGTATGATGGCGACGTTTCCCACCGCGGCTGTTTTTTCGAATCCTCTTGTCCCGCCGTAACTTGCTCGTTCACACCCCCTCGACCCACTAAGCAACGAACGGTGAGGGGCAAAGCTTGCAGTGCTGCGCGTCGTGAACGTCGCCTCGACCCATCGATCCCCGAATCAGTCCGTGCTGGACAGTTGGGCGATACGTGCGCGTGCTCTGCGCAACGTGCCTGTCGTGCTTGGGCTGGCGTGGGAGTCGGGCCCTGGTGTCGTGACGGCTGGGGTCGCCTGCCGCATCGCCGGTGCGCTGCTACCGGTCACGATGCTGGGCGTCGCCAAGGTGATTCTCGATGCGGTTCAGCTGCGGTCGACGACGGGCGAGCTGCGGCCGGATTTCTGGTGGCTGGTGGCGCTCGAATGCGTCTTGGCCATGTTCGGTTCGATGCTCGGCCGTGGCGGCGGCTTCTGCGATTCGCTACTGTCGGATCGCTTCACCCGCCACGTCAGTGTGCGGGTCATGGCGCACGCCTCTCGGCTCGACCTGAGCACCTACGAAGACCCGGCATTCCACGATACGCTCGAGCGCGCGCGCGTCCAGGCCACTGACCGCGTCAGCATGGTCCACGCGCTCGGTTCGCTGCTGCAGCAGGGCGTCACTGTCGTCACGCTGTCGGCGAGCATCGCCTACTTCTCGCCGTGGCTGCTCGCCTTGCTGGTGCTCGCGGTGGTGCCGGCGTTCGTGGGTGAGAGCCACTTCGCGTTCCTCGGCTACTCCCTCAACATCGAGCAGACGCCCGCTCGACGGCGCCTCGATTACTTACGACTGCTGGGATCGAGCAAGGAAGCGGCGAAAGAGCTGAAGCTGTTCGGGCTTGCGCCGTTCGTCACCGGCGAATACGCGCGGCTCGCCGATCAGCTCTACCACCAGAACGTTCGGCTCGCGCGGCGCCGTCTGTTGTCGGGCCTCTTCCTGTCGCTCATCAGTACGGGCAGCTACTACGGCGCGTACGCGTACGTCGTCTTCAGGACGGTGAACGGCGATATGAGCTGGGGCGACCTGCAGTTCCTGGGCGGAGCGCTCGCCGGGGCGAACGGCGGCATTCAGGCGCTCTTCACCACCTTCTCCAACATTGCCGACCAGTCGCTCTTCCTGACGGACCTCGTCGACTTCTTCAAGGTAGAGCCGACGATCCGGTCCAAGGCCAACGCCATTCCTGCGCCTCGCCCGATGTGTGATGGCGTCGTGTTCGACAACGTCTCGTTCGCCTACCCCGGGGACCACCGGCTGGTGCTCGATCGGCTGAACCTCCGCATCGGGCTCGGCGAGCGCATCGCCCTCGTTGGCGCCAACGGACAGGGCAAGACGACGATTGTGAAACTGCTGGCGCGTCAGTACGATCCGACTGAGGGGCGCATCCTGCTCGACGGTGTCGACCTGCGCGATTATCGCGTCGAAGACCTGCACCGCGAGTTCGGCGTCATCTTCCAGGACTTCATGCGTTACGACATGACGGCGCGGCAGAACATCGCCGTGGGCCGTATCGAGATCCAAGCGCGCAACGACGAGATCGAGCTGGCAGCGCGCAAGAGCCTGGCGAACGCAGTCATTTCCAGGCTGCCACTCGGCTACGACCAGGTGCTCGGCAGACGCTTTGAGGGAGGCCTGGATCTGTCGGGCGGCGAGTGGCAGAAGATCGCGCTCGCGCGTGCCTACTTGCGCGACGCGCAAATCCTGGTCCTCGACGAACCGACGGCGGCACTCGACGCCCGCTCCGAGTACGAAGTGTTCGAGCGATTTGCCGAGCTGGCCGCCGGGAAGACAGCGGTGCTCATTTCTCACCGGTTCTCCACCGTGCGGATGGCGGACCGGATCGTTGTCCTCGCCGACGGGCGGATTGCCGAACAGGGTTCTCACACGGATCTGCTCCGACGCGGCGGAGAGTATGCGGAAATGTTCGAGCTGCAGGCATCCAGCTACCGCTGACTTGTGCGCGAGACGGATGGTAGCGTGCGATTCGTAGCGGAGACCACCGTGACAACCTCTCCTGACCCTCTCCGCCCCGCCGAGAGCGACGCGGCGGCGCTGGATCAGACGCGCGCCTGCGGCTGTGCGGCGGCGGAAACGCTCGGGCCCGCTGAGGCGCGGCCCTGGGTTGCCGGCGCCATCAAGCGCCACACCAGATCGCTGCGGCGTATGATTTACTCGGGCGTCGCCGCGCATCCCGCGGTCCTGAAGCATCGCAATTGGCTCGCCGAGAACGGACGGCAGATCGCGGCCGCCGCAAAGGAAATCCAAGACCTCGCCGGCTCCACGCATCACCTTCCCGCCGTCGGCCCCGATCCGTCGGCCCCTGTCCTCCGCGTGTGCGCGCTCGCCAATGCGTTTCTGGATCACGTGGACTCCCGCTTCGACGAAGATCGCTTCGTGGCGTTCCTCCAGGGCGCCCAAGAAGTCCGCGACCTCACGCTCGGCGAGATCTGGGCGACCCGCCCTGCGCTGCAGATGGTGCTGATCGAGCGGATCATCGCCACGATTACGACCGGGGGCGACGAGATCCCCGTGCTGATCAGCAGCCTGCGTGCGCTCGCCGATGCACGCTGGAAAGGGGTCTTCGCTCGGGTCAACGTCGTCGACCGGGTGCTCGCGAGCGATCCCGCAGGATGGTACGACCGAATGGATGACGACTCGCAGGAGTACTACCGCCACGCGGTGTCGGAGCTGGCGGAACGGAGCGGCCGGTCCGAACGGGAAGTCGCGGAGGAGGCGGTCGTGCTGGCATGCGAGTCGGCACGCGCCGCCGACACCGGCCGAAGGGCCGAGCGACGCCGCCACGTCGGCTACTATCTCGTCGATCGCGGCGTGTCGGTATTGCGGGCCCGTGTCCGTTACCGCCCCACATTGCGTCAGTCGATCATCGACCGCGTCTGCGCGCAGCCGACACCCTTCTACCTCGCCGCGATCGGGATCACGACGGCGGCGATCCTCCTCACCTTGCTGTACGTGGTCGGCTACTCGGCTCACACCGCGATCGCTGCGGCACTGTTGCTGATTCCGGCCACCCAGGCCGCGATCGATTTCGCGAACGCAGTTGTGACGGCTCTGATCCGACCACGGCCGCTGCCGAAGCTGGATTTCGCTGACGGCGTGCCCGACGAGTACGCCACCGTCGTTGCCGTGCCGGCGCTCCTCCTCACCGAACGACACGTGCGCGATCTGGTGATGGACATGGAGATCCGCTATCTCGCTAACCGCGACCCGAATGTCCTGTTCGCGCTCGTGACCGACTCACGAGATTCACGGGAGCGGCCGGAGGAGCGTGACGAGGTCCTGAGTCTCTGTGAGCAGCTCGTTCAGCGATTGAACGAGCGGTACGGGGCCGACGGTTACACGCCGTTCTATCTGCTGCACCGATTCCACGCCTACAACCCCTGCGAGGAGCGATGGATTGGATGGGAGCGCAAGCGCGGCAAGCTGCTCGACCTGAACCAGCTGCTGCGCGGTGTTCGCGACCGCTTCCCGGTGAAGGTGGGTAACGTCGACGCGCTGCGGCGCGTGCGCTACGTGATCGTGCTCGACTCGGATACCGAGCTGCCGCGCGATAGCGCTCGGCGCCTCGTCGGCACGATTGCGCACCCGCTCAACCGTGCCGTGATCGATCCCGCCACAAGGACGGTCGTCGAGGGGTACGGCATCCTGCAGCCACGCGTCAGTATCAGCACCGGGGCGGCGGCGAGAAGCCGGCTCGCGACGCTCTACTCGGGCGAGACCGGGTTCGACGTCTACACGCGCGCGGTGTCGGACGTCTACCAGGACCTGTTCGGCGAGGGAATCTTCACCGGTAAGGGAATTTACGAGGTCGACGTGTTCCGCGAATCGCTCGAGCACCGGTTCCCGGCGAACACGCTGCTTAGCCACGACCTGATCGAGGGCCTGTTCGCACGCGCCGGTCTCATCTCCGACATCGAGGTGGTGGACGATTACCCGCCACACTTCAGCGCGTACTGCCGCCGGCGTCACCGCTGGATGCGCGGCGACTGGCAGATCCTGCGCTGGCTGCTCAACCGGGTGCCCGACTGTCAGCGCCGGCCGGTCGACAACCCGCTCGGCGCTATCGCGCGCTGGAAGATTCTCGATAATCTGCGGCGGACGCTGGTCGAGCCGTCGATGCTGCTGCTGCTGCTCGTGGCGTGGTTCTCGCTGCCGCGCGCCGGCGCGTGGACGATGGCCGCCGTGGTGGTCCTGCTTGCGCCAAGCTACTGGCGCTTATTGTTCGCGTCGGCCCACGCGCCGTGGTTTACGCCGTCGTTCCGGCCGTGGGCGATCGCAACGTTGACCACGTTCCTGCGATCGCATCTCGTCGTCGTGCTGCACGTCGCGTGTTTGCTCCACGACGCGCTGTTGTCAGTCGACGCGATTATCCGCGCACTGGCGCGAATGTTCCTGACGGGACGGCGCCTGCTCGAGTGGGAAACCGCGGCGGAGGCGTCGCTCCGTACCAGGGGCGCCACCGACCTGTACCTCGAATGGTCGCCGGTGTTCGCCGGCGGTATCACAGCGCTTCTCGGACTCGTTCGGCCAGGCTCGCTGCCGGCAGCGGCCCCGCTTCTTTTGATGTGGGTGTCAGCCCGCGGATCGCACGCCGGCTGGATCAGCCGCCGCCGGCCGAAATCGGCGATCTCGAAGCGGCCGATGTGCGCTTCCTGCGCGAACACGCGGCGCGAACGTGGAGATTCTTCAGAACCTACAGCTCGCGCCGGAACCACTGGCTGATTCCCGACTCGGTTCGCGCCGACGGCTGCATCGCCGAGCGGATCTCGCCGACGAACCTCGGCATGCTGCTGAACGCGCGGATTGCGGCCGTGCATTTCGGCTATCTCACACTATCCGAGTTCGTGGCCCAGACACGCCGGACGCTCGGCACGATCCAGCGTCTGCCGCGCTACCGCGGACATCTACTCAACTGGTACGACAGCACGACGCTACACCCGCTCGAGCCGCGATTCGTGTCGACGGTCGATAGCGGCAATCTCGCCGCGGCGCTCTGGACGCTGAAACAGGCGGCACTGGCGTTTGCGCGCCAACCGCCGCCGGACGATACCCTCTGGGACGGCATCACCGATCTTGCGCTGCTGCTGGGCGGCGACGCCGACCCGGCAGCCCAGGCGCTCGGCGAACGCGTCCTCAAGACGCGGCCACAGTGGCGTCATTCGCTGCCCGAGCTAGAGGCACTGGTGCGGCGGTATGCGAGCTGCGCCCGCGACGACGCGCGGACATGGGCCGGCGAGCTCGTCGCGCGTTTGCGGTACGCGCGCGCGTGGTGCGACGGCCGCGTGTCGTCGGCGGTATCGTCGGGCCTCGCCGAGATCGCGCACGTCGCCCACACGCTCGTCGCGGATATGGACTTCGCGTTTCTGTACGACGCGCGGCGCCAGGTCCTGTCCGTCGGCTGCGACGCCGTAACCGGCAACATCGAGCGATCGGCGTACGACCTGCTGGCATCCGAGGCGCGCATCGCGAGCTTCGTGGCCATCGCGAAAGGAGATGTGCCACAGGAGAGCTGGTTCCACCTCGGCCGGCTGCACGTGGTGACATGCGACGAGCGTGTCGTCCTGTCATGGACCGGCACGCTGTTCGAGTACCTGATGCCCGCGCTGTGGTTCCGCCATCGCCCGCGCACCATCATGCACGACAGCATGTGTGCGGCGGTCCGCGTGCAGCGGAAATTCGCACGCGGCCGCAACATACCGTGGGGCTTCTCCGAGTCCGGCCTCATCGTTCCAGACTCGGCGGACTACGGCTATGCCCCCTGCGGCCACGCCGAGCTCGCACTCAAGCCGCTCGACGCCCGTACGCTGGTTGTATCGCCGTATTCGAGTTACCTTGCGCTGCTCGTCGACGGGCGTGCCGCAACCGAGAATCTGCGCCGCCTCGCTCGCCTCGGCTGCGTAGGGCCGTATGGTTTCTTCGAAGCGCTCGACTACTCGCGCGGAAATCCGGAGCTGGTGCGATCGTGGATGTCCCATCACCAGGGGATGAGCCTGCTGGCGGCAGCGGAGGTGCTGCTTGGCGAACGCCTGAAGGACGCCTTCCATTCGGAGGCGCAGGTTCGCGCTACGGAGCGGCTGCTCGAAGAACGCGTGCCGCGAACCGTGGTTCCCGACGGGGCCGCGCCGCCGCTCGTCCTCTGGCCGGAGGAGTCCGCGGCATAACGGTGCGGGTGCTGTGGCCGGCCGCGAGCGGTGCGTGCCCTCCGTTTACGTCAGGACGGAATTCTGAAGGCTGTCGGTGGCAAATTGCTCATCGCCATCAGTCCTTGTTCTCGTCTGGCGACCATTCGATTTCCGTTTGCCCGAGCGGGTGTGAAGGCTGTAGCGGTTGGTCGTCAAAAGGACCCAACTTGGATTCGATGTACGCACGCAGATCCGATTCGATCGCCGTTTCGGGAGCCGTGCCGTCCTCGTGCGTGACGCTCCTTGGCCGACCATTTGGGTATTCAAAACTCGGATCGGTAAGTGTTACGCGCCAGATTGTCATGTCAAGTCCTCATTGAGTGTTGACTCACCTGCGTGGGGTTGTGATCCGCAAATATTGTTCGAGGACGCACTGGACGTCACGCCGCCGTTGGCGTGAAGCGATACTCGTGGCGCAGCCCGCCCAGGATCGGCGCTGCGACCCCTCGACAGCCGGCTGGAAGACGATGGCCGCTCGACCCTGGCGACGACCTGTTCGCGGGGAGGATCCGGAATCGCTGGTAAGGCCAATTGATTGAGCAGAAACAGGTTTTCGGCGGCCAGGGACCCGCGCGACTGCAGGGCAAGTGACGCGAATCGGACGACATCGCCGGCCGCTCTCAGGACGGTTCGGACCGTGCGCTGGAACGCGGAGTGGCTCATGACTGCAGGAGGATACGCCAATTGCGGACTCTACAAACCGCCCTATCTCGCCATCCCCTGGCGGACGGGTCTATCGTGGCGGATTTTCACTCGGGAACGGAATTTTTTCGGACTACAGCCGTTCGTCGAGGACGAGCACACGGTCTTCCTGAAGACGATCATCCCACGGCGGAAGTGGTTGCGGTGGGACCGACAGCTTTTTCGCCAGCCGATGCGACATCAGCCGCACCCGTTCGCAAGGCCCGAATCCGTTGATCGGCTTGGGGGCCGGCGGGCGGTAAGATTCTTCGATGCAGACCTTGGCCGAATTGTGGGACCGTATCGACAGATTCCTACGCGCCGGTATCGCGGGCAGCGAGTTCACACCGCTACGGCTGCTGACGGTAATCACACTGACTTCGGCGCTCGTCTGGGTCACTCGTCGTCTGACGCGTTGGCTTGTCGACGGCGTATTGGCCCGCCGCGGTGTCGAGGTAGGATTACGCGAGGCTCTTGGCACCATCGCGCGCTATGTGATCATCACCTTGGGTGCGCTCGTGATTCTGCAGAGCGCCGGCATCGACCTTACCTCGCTCAACGTCCTCGTTGGCGCTATCGGAGTCGGACTTGGGTTTGGGCTTCAGAATATTGCGAGTAATTTTTTCAGCGGTCTCATCCTGTTGCTCGAACGCCCAGTGAGGATCGGAGATCGCGTCGAAATCGCCGCCGTTGCTGGTGAAGTCCGCGAGATCGGCGCCCGCGCGACGACCATCGTTACCGACGAGAATGTCGCGATTATTGTGCCGAATTCGCAGTTGATCTCTGAGCGAGTGACCAACTGGAGCAGACCCGCCAAACTGACCGCCTACTTACTGCCGTTCCATGTGGCCCATTCGTCAGATCCCGAGCTCGTGCGTCAAGTGCTCCTCGCAGCGGCCGCACGTCACCCCGACGTCCTTGCCGATCCTCCAGCAGAAGTGGAGTTTGTTGAGGCAGAACTGGCTGCGCTTCGGTTTCAGCTCCACGTGTGGAGCGTCAAGCACCTGAAGACCGCCGGAACGCTCAAAAGCGATCTGAATTTTGAGGTGTGGCGACAACTTGCCTTGGCTGGTGTGACAATCCGAGAGCCTACTGGTTCAGTGGTGCTCGGACTCCAACTCGTGACAACGCCGAAACAATAGGCGTCGCTTCGCTTCGATCTATCGCATGGCGATTCGTGGAGATAGCTCGGTCAGCCGCACTATTTTATGCGGCCGGCGACCAGTGGCTGACGATGGACGACCGCGTAAATGTCCCGCTGAACCGAACGTCGCATGATCCGGTCTCCCAGCCGTGCCCAGCGAATTCGCCACGTAACAAATCGAGAGCAGCACGGCGCCTCCAAAGACGACCAAAGCCCCGCTATATTGCGAAAATCGTGTTAACGCACCCCACAGGCCGGGCAAGGTCATCGCGCAGGTGATGGGACACGCGAAGGTCGATACGACGCTGAACGTGTACGCCCAGGTCGTCGATGGCTCCGCTCCGCAGGGCTGCCGACACGGTCGGATCCGAATTGTTCACAATTGTTCACAAACCGGAAAAGGCGAGCGAGCTAACTCGAAAAGAAATGCTCCTCAGGCTGGATTCGAACCAGCAACCCTCCGGTTAAACAGGTTAATGCAGGTTCTCTATCCTGTTGGTTCTTCGATGGTTTACCTCACGCCTTGATACTCGGTGTTCCCCGGTGTTCGGGAGCAAATTGTTCACTGATTGTTCACTGTCCTGAGTCGTGGTCAGCGGCTTCAGAATGCTCGCAAGACCGCCCCGATTCCAGCCGGACGTTTGTCGCATGTCACCTGACCTGGAAAATCAGTCATTCACACCCTGAAAGCCGCCGCTACTGGAGGACCCTGCTTCTTGTGACGAAGCGCTTGTAGTCGGAGAACGTCTGGTTTCGCCGCGTTGACTCGAGGCCGCCCCGGACCACGGTGAAGGCGTCGATGGATTCCGGCAGAAGCAACACCTCGTCAGGGTCGCTGAAGGCGACTGCTTTATAGCGAATCGTCATATCGTCCCGCACGATGACTACCCAGCTGGCGAGGTGGTGACGGCGTTGTATCAACGCGGGAACCTTCACGTCGACTGGCCCTCCGAGACCCCGCTCCACGCGTACCACGTCATAGTTTGTGGCATCCACCCAGATGCGCCCCCTCGATGCGATGTGCCCCGACCAATCGAAGCAGTCGTCGTGTCCGCTCGGGTCTTCTATCAGCTCGGGGTTGCTCCTGCGATCCACCGACGCGAAATCAATCATCAGGGTGGTTTGGTTCCTGTCCTTGGCAATTCCTGCAGTCCTGAATTGGTACTCAGAACGGTGGTCCGGCAGCAGAAACGTAAGTGGTTCGGAGGATAGGGGATTTGGGTCGGTGCATCCCGCGCGGTCCTTCTTGTCCCTTTCACGCGGTACCCGGCCATTTACGTTCCGGACTTTGCGTACGATTACGGCTTCGCCAGGGGTCTCACCCCCGTCAGCTTCGATGCGCAGCTCCGATTGAACGGTCCGCACGAACCCCACCGGCGAATTATTGAAGTCGACGACCTGTACTCTGGACGTCTCGACACAGATGACGTTCTTCGCGCGCCTGTAGAACTCTGCGACCCGTTCGCCGACGCGCACCAGCAGTTCTTCGACGTCCGGCTGCGCCTGCGCACCGGCGGTCGTCATGGCGGCGAGCGCAAGCGCCAGCACCAATGCGCCCGACAGCACAATGGCATTCAAAGCTTTGCGGCCTCCGCAGCCTGTACGTTCCTCAAGCCGTGCCCCACCGGCTTGATCCCATGCGTGCCATTGTGTCCAACAGATAAATACCGATCAGTCGCCTTCTGGCGGAAATCACGCTCAATTTCACTCTCAGCAGCTGAAGTTTTCGATAGGGAACCAACAGCATCGTGGTCTTGAAGAGCGTGACGCGCATGGCTACGTTGTCTGCTTATCCGGGTCGAACGTGGCCTTGTAACGAGACAAAGGAACCGTCGGCTCTTTTCCCGGAGTGGTGTGTGCGACGACGACCGGCCTCGGTGCCGACGTCGTTCCCGGCCTCGGCCGGTTTTCTTCCGGGACCGTGATGGGCTCCAACTGCGAGACGATCGCATAGCGCTGGTCCTCGAACCACGGTGGCAGGAGCAACTTCGTCCCGAGTTCGTCCGGCGCCTCGTCCTTGAAAAAACCACCCGGGACATTCGCCGTGCACTCGACGAGGATGCCACCCGGCGAGCGGACATACATGGAGTGGAAGTAAAACCGATCCTTGATCTCCGATGCGTCCGTGAAACCCAGTTCCTCGTAGACGGCCTTCTGCTTCACCAGGGCGTCGTCTGTTTCGACGTTAAACGCGATGTGATGCGCCGTGCCGGCGCCAAAGCCCCAGCTTCCGGGCGCACGTTCCGGCTCGACGTGCAAGTCGACCATCCGTCCGGGACCGGTCCCCGTCGCCTCGAATCGATGGTAGGGACCATCCACGCCAACCTTGCGGAACCCCAGCGCGTCGACGAAGAACGATTCCTGGTCGCGCACGTCACGAACCGACAGTACCGCACCAAAAAAGCCGCGCGTCGCGGCGTCTCGTGGGATCTGCGTCGTTGTCCACGGATTTCGGTTGTCCCCGCTCTCCTCGATCATTTCGAAGAGCAACCCGACGGGATGCCGCACCCGCAGATACTTCGTGCCGAATCGTTCCTGCACGCCGCTGTGTTCGGCCCGATGCCGATCGAAGTGCTCTTTCCAAAACGCGATCGCTCCGTTCGGAACGGTGTAGCTGGTGCACGACAGCTGGCCAGACCCCGCGCGCCCCGGCTTCCGCGAGTACGGAAAACACGTCGCGATCGAACCGACGTCGGCGTCGGCATTGCCGTAGTAGAAGTGATAGATGGGGATGTTTCCATCCATCAGGACGGTCTGCTTGACCAGCCGCTGCCCGAGTATCTGGGTAAAGAAGTCGATATCTTGCTGCGCGCCGCCGGGGCACAGCGTGATGTGGTGAACGCCCTGCACGAGGCTTGTCATGGGCTCCCTCCAGACCGCGATTGACAACGCAATTTACGCTCTCGCCGCGACACTCGACTGCAGCTCGGCGCGCACCAATCCAGCACCCAGGACCATGGCGGACAGTTTCGCGAAAGCGACCTCCCGCGTGAGGTACTTCATGCCACAATCAGGGGCCACAATGAGCCGGTCGGCCGGGACGTACGGCAGCGCGCGCCGAATTCGATCGGCAACCACCTCGGGCGACTCGACATCGCTCGTCGACAGATCAAGAACCCCGAGCAGAACGGTCTTGCCGCCGAGGTCAGCGAGCACGGAACAATCCAGCGCGGACTGCGCCGTTTCGACCGATACCTGCTGCACGGTGGTTGCAGCCAGTTCGGAAAGAATGTCATACCGCGCGGGCTTCCCCTTGACCATCGCGCCGTAGCCAAAGCAGATGTGAACCGCGGTTGTCCCAGTGATCCCATCGAGCGCTCGCTGCGAGCGCCGAGATTCCGTACGACCGCGCTTCCACGGGCTGCACTTGCATGTACGGCTCATCGATCTGCACGATGTCGGCGCCGGCGGCGAAGAGGTCACGGATTTCCATATTCACCGCGGCAGCGTAGTCCATCGCCAGTTCAGCGTCGGACGCGTAATACTCGTTCTGCGCTAGCTTGGTCATCGTGAACGGGCCGGGAACCGTGATCTTGATCTGACGATCGGTGTTAGCTCGCAGGAACTGCACATCCCGAACGTTGACTGGGCGCAGCCGTCGAACGCGCCCGATCACCCTCGGCACGAGCGCCGGCTTGCCGGTGCGGCTGATCACGGTACCGGATTGTCGAGGTCGATGCCGTCGAGCGCGGTCGCAAACCGGTTGAAGTAGCTCTCGCGCCGCATCTCGCCGTCCGACACGATATCGATGCCGGCGCGCTCCTGATCGCGAATGGCAATCAGCGTGGCATCGTCCTGTGCCTGCTCGAGAACATCGGGGGCGACGCGCCAGAGTTGCCGCATCCGCACGCGCGGCGGGGTATTCGCGGCGAGCAGCGATCGGTCGATCAGCCACTCCGGCTGCGGATACGAGCCGACGACCGTTGTCGGAAACAGTTTTCTCTGCATCGCTGATCTGGCGGACCCTCGTAATGTTCCACAACTCAGCCGTGCCCGTCAGGCTGCCCGCCATAGAAGTTGAGGACGCCGCCCAGCCGGGGGCGGCGCCACTCGCGACCCGTCAAGTCGATCATAGCTTGTGACGTTCAAATCAATAGCCCAGGCCGTCCTTGCCCTCCCGACTGCGTCGAGTGCCGACCTGCCGGATCGATAGCCATAGGAGTCTGGATGGAACACGGGTCGACCACCGGCTCCAGGACCATTTTCGCGACCGTCTGGTACACGCTGTCCGCCACCGTGGAAATGTCGAAGGGGCGCGTGCCGCCGCTATCCCTCTTGACCTCGACGAGGCGTACGGGTGGCGGAAAGTACCAGCCCGATGACATGCGATTCACATTAGTGAAATTGGCTCGCCGCACTGGACGATTTCCGCAACTGGTTGATCCGAGAAGCAGCGTAAATGGCCTGTTATTGACAGGTTCGCCAAGGTTTCGCGAGGTGAGTCTCGAAGAGCGACGCAGCCTTTGCCGGCTCAAGCAGTCGGCGGCCGCTGACGCCCACCCTCCCGCCGCGTGCCCACGACAGTTGAGGCGCTCGATCAGCTGTTCGGTGGGCCTCCTCAGACTCGACAGTTCCCGAATCGTCAGCCGATCTTCTCGGCGAGCGCGACGAGGAGGCCCTCAGGGCCACGGACATAACAGAGCCGATAGCTGTTCTCGTACTGCACCAGCTCGCCAACCAGTTCGGCACCGTGGGCGCGGAGCCGGGCAACGACATCATCGATGTCTTCGACGGCAAACATGATGCGACGTATGCCCAGCGTGTTCGGCGGGGCGTTGTTCGGCTCAACGCTGTCAGCCGTCGGCCTCCGGAACTTCGTCAGCTCAACACGTCCATGACCATCCGGGGTCCGCATCATCGCGATGTCGGATAGAACGCCGTCAAGCCCGATTAGGCGGTCCACCGAGCGTCCCTCGACTTGCGCCTCGCCCTCCAGTTCCAGACCGAGTTCCTTGAAGAAAGCGACCGCAGCTCCGAGGTCGTCCACAACAACGCCGACGTTGTCCATCCGCTTGAGTGTCATGCCGCTGACTATACCCCTCACAGCGCCGGTGCAAACAGCTGCCGCCGATGATCGCGTCCGCTGATCGAGGCCGCGCCTCAGATCAGCCAACACGCGGCAGGCCGCCGCCCGGCACTGACGGCTTCGCGACGTTCCTGAAGCCGCAAATCGTGCGCTGGGCGGGCCGCGCCGGAGTTCTGTAATGAACGTCGTGAGGCATGAGTGCCGAGGTGCTGTACTTCAACGGTATGGTCGAGGCCGTTCGCGTCCGTGAGCACTTCGTAGTCTTTGTATCCCCGCACCTCATAGGCGATGACGGTCCCGGTCGGAGCAAGCACGAGGATCAGAAGACATGGAGCCATCGCGATGCCTGACGCCGCCGCCGCGACGGAGACCATGGCAACAGCACTGCTAGAGATCAGCAGGCTTGCGTCGAACCGACGGAACGTTCGAACCAAGTAATAGTAGAGGGCGTGGAGCAAGATGAGAAAGATCAAGACCGGGATGACGACGGCAAGGCACAGTCGCGAATGGTGTGATGTGAGCCTTGTGGTCGATGAAGTCAGCTGCGACGTGTAATCCTAAGCCAGTGGCGACGATGGACGTCACGATCAACATTTGGCCGCCCCTCCAAATGGCGGCGCGATTGCGATGTCGGTGAAGCACGTGCGCCGAAGGTACCAGGAAGTAGAGCCACCACATCCCGAAGATGAGTCCCGTACCGGCCGCACCGACAAACGCCGTATCCAACGTCCATCCTTGCTGATCCACAACAGCCGCGAGCGTTGCGACCGTTCCCACCACACCCTCGCCCAGGGCAATGATCGCGAACAGGCTATGCCGCCCAGTGATGTGATGCGCGTGCCAGGGAGTGCCGCCATTCCGTTGCTCAGCGAGCATCGGTCCTGCCAGTTCAATGAGCACGAGCATGGCGCCGAAGATGATTGCGCTCAGCGCCGAGAAGCCGACGACAATCAGCACGACCCAGCCGACTTGCGCCGTCGACACGGTCGCGGCGTAGGTCAGGCACACGTCGCCGGCTCGGATTCTGTTTGACGGCGCGCAGCCACTGACAGACCAGGGCCACGCGCATGATGACGTAGCCAAGGACCTTGACCGAGTTGTCAAGGTGTCGGTGGCGAATTGCCAATCGTGCCGCAAACACGCCTGAACGGCACCCGCATTGCGGCCCCCGGCCAACATCCGTTCCACGCTGATGTTTCAGTCCGGGACAAGAGCCCGCGTCGCGTCCAATCGGTCGACACCTCGCACCGACGTGCCTCTGAGCCGGCGTCGCATGCGCGGTCATGCCGCGATCGGCGTCTGATACAGCCCACGACAGTGGAGCTGCCAGCGATACGTACTGACATTCGCTCGCGCGCTGTCCTCGCCTAGGCGCGGTTCCGGCGTCAGCCCGCCCAGCTCCGCGTGCGCGCGATGACCGTTAAAGTATCGTTGGAACTCGAGGAGCTTCAGCTCCAAATCAGCGGCTGTCCAGAACAACGTCCGGTCGAGACATTCGCGGCGTATCGTGCCGATCAGGAGTTCGACGAAGGGATGCGACAGCGGTACGTACGGCACCGTCTTGATGGCTGCCACGTCGAGAATTCGCAGATTCGCCTGCCATTGGTGGAAACGGTACAGCGGATCATGGTCCGAGCTGAGGTAGGTCGGCGCCGGTTGGCGACCGATGGCTCGATTGAACATGTGGGCACAGCGCGACGCCATCCACGACGCTACGGTGCACGCCACAGCCCACGATGCGCGGCGTACACTGGTCCATCACGACGAGCACCCGATGGGTGTGCAGAACGGCCGATTCGCACCGAAACAGATCAAGACTCCACAGACTGTCCTTCGCGTGACCCAGGACCGTGAGCCAGGACAGCTCCAGCACGACGAGCGTCAGCCCGCGTTCACAATGCGATCACCCCGGCGGGAATCGCGGCGACACGTGGTAGATTGGCGACTTGAGCAGCTGTGAAAGATTCCGCCTGAGATCAGAGAGCATCGCAGAACGTTTCTCGCAATTCGTCTCGGTGAGGTAGGTTGATGGGACGCGATTGGATTGACGAGGGGCTACGGCACGAGCCGGAGCGCGAGGCGCAGGAACGACTCGACTCCGAACGACACCATCACGATACGTCCGTGATCAAAGAGAAGGGGCCGGACTTCATGCACCGGTTGGTGATGGAGGTGCGTGACGTCATCGAGGAATACCGGTGCAAAGCTCCTGGGAGCAACGACGAGGTGGATTTCGAGGAGCTGCCACATGAAGGATTCTGCATCACCAAGATTCGTCTGCCGCGAGTAAGTCTGGAGTGTCGTCCTGATTACGAAGCGCATCTCCTGTACTGCAATATGACGCGTACGGATGGTCGTGAGAGCGAGCCAACGGAACGGATGTTCAACCTGAGCCTCGCGTTGGACGAATCGGACAATGTTCAGTTGCGCCAGGGGACCCGGATATTTCGGACCGTCGACGAAGCCGCTGAGTGCATCCTGAAACCCGTTTTATTTCCTCTCGTGGAGCGACGCCCTCCGATTTGAACGCGTAATGTTCCAGATTGCTTCAGGGTCTCGGGAACGAACTCATCGACGATGTGCGACAGAGGCCAGGCCAGGATGGTGGCGGCATTCACCCTCGCCAGCGCCTCGGTGGTCTCCTTCACTACTATTACCGAGCGGCATGATGAATCGGGTCGGCGCCTTCGGCCCTCGGCCCATTTCCGGGACACTACAGGGTCGACGCGGCGGAAGGGAAAGGCCTGGGTCTGGCGCAGAAGAAGTCGTGAGCCGTCCCCGCCCAGTCGTGCTGGACACGTCGTTCCTCATCGATTCTTGAGCGGGACACCACCAGGGACGAGCGCCGACCGTGGCCTCCCGGAGTCCGCCGGCTACGCGACGACACCAAGCCGCCGAGCGGCGTCGGCCAGCCGTTTGTCGCTGGTCCAGAGCGTGTGGTCCGACGCGACCGTCGATGCGAGCAGGTGGACGTCAATCCACCCGAGGCCCCTCCCCATCAGCGCACGGCGCTCGACGAACACCAGCACCTCCCGGTGAGGCAAGGCAGCGATTTGTGGCAGGTGCTGCAAGAGCCCGAGGATTTCGCCGCGACGCTTCATCGAGCCACACGCGAGCTCCCCGATGACGAAGGGATGGCCGACGACCTGTTCCTCGAGAAGGAGCGCCACGAGGCGCGGGTTGCTGACGCGCAGATGATCGATCCAGACGGATGTGTCGACGAGGATCACGCGCGTCGGCGCGGTGTGTGGGCGCGTCGACGCGGAATCGGTCGCACGCGCGCGTCCGTGCCTCCCAAGGCGGCTAAGCGGCGCGCACTCTCGCGCGCGACCAGTGCCTCAAGGCCGGCGCGCACGACGGCCGTCTTCTCGCGCAGACCACTCAACTCGGTCGCTCGTCCCAACAGCGCGTCGTCGATGTTCAAGGTCGTCCTCATATGCATCAGTATGCCTCTACGATGCATATGACGCAACCGAGTCGGGTTTCCACCGTAATCCTCCAGATTTGGGCCGAGTGGGCGCCCGGGCTGGCGCCTGTAGCTATCAGAAAATCAATCTGCCGCCTGTACGGTGCACAAACTCGCGTTGGCTGAGGCTGCACGCTCGTACTCGTGTATCACACCTCCGAGCCGGTCCCTGCGGATCACTGAGGCCGGCTGCGGGTGCAACCAGTGTTCCGGCACCGACCGACCGTAGGCGGACGTCACCGCATCCCATTCGACCAACGCCCGCGTTCGCAGCAAGCGGTGGTGAACCGACCTCAACAAGTGTCGGCCGACCCGGAAGAGATTCTGCACTACGCCGTGTACGGACGCGAAGCGCTGCAGATGGGCAGCCGATTTGAAGCCGCGCATCTGGCGCTCGCGCTGTCGGGTCGGTTGATGCGAGACCTCGGCGCGGTTGTTCGCTTACCGATCGCTGCAATGGACCACGGACGGCATCACCGTACAACGTGCGGCCTGGTAACTCCGGAGCTTGTCCGTGATCAGCCGTCGCGGGACACGGCCCTGGCCTTTCAGGAGTTTTCGGAAGAATCGCACGGCGGCATGCTGATTCCGTCGTGACGGCACGAGGATGTCGTGATGACGTCGCCGGCCTGGTCCACGGCGCGCCACAGATACTGTCGGCGACCCTGAATCGTGACGAACAGTTCGTCGAGATGCCAGCTGTCACCCATCCGACCGCGGCGGCGCCGAAGACGTCGAGCGTAAACTGGGCCGAACCGCTGACACCATTGCCGGATGGGTAGAGCCAGATTGCGTGGCTAATGATTTCTGGCGGAAATCGACAGCCGTCATAGGTAGGCACCTGGCTCGTCATCCGCCTACTCTGCCAGCCACCGTCTCAACCTGACAATGCTCATTGCCTGCTTTCACCACGAGCAAGGACACGTGCGCGACAACGTTAGGCCTGCCAGCGGGTACGACGAATTGACGACGCGCGGGGTTCAGACCGACGGGCGGAGTGCCCTGACCGCTGGCAGTTTGACTTTCTGGTAGAAACAGGTTCCCGGTCAGATCGCAGCTCAGTTCAGGAATGACATTTGCGTGCAAAAGTGTAAAGATCGTAATCAGAGTCGACGACGCCATCGATTCAACCTGGGATGCCTCAGGATGCACGGCGCAAGCGATAAGCGGCAATGACCACGCTCGCTGATAACACCGGGCACGGAAGCCCTTCTCAAACCAGCCAGGAACGCGATACCCCTGGGCTTGGCGCGCTGCTCAGGCGCGCGCGCGAACATCGCGGTCTGACTTTGGAACAGGTCTCGAACGAGACAAGGATTCCGCGACGGCATCTGGCCGCGTTCGAACAGGACAACTTGGCGGTTGTACCCGATGGGTTCTACCGACGGGCCCAGATCCGCGCCTACGCTCGGGCCCTCCACTTCGATCAGAACCTTCGGTTCACGGAGCTCGGTCGTGCCGCGATAGAGGGACCAGAGCCATCCCGAAGTCACGAGTCCGCGCGCTCACGTCAGCGCGTGCTGATCGCGATCGGTGTCGTCGTGGCGGCCGCGGTGTTTGGGCGGGCAATGGCGGGACGACAACCGGCGCTTGATGGTGTTGGTCAGCAGCGCGGCGCCGCTGATTCACCGCAGCTCGACGTACCGTCCGTTCCGGAGCTGCCGCCTCACGGGGTCGTCGAGACTAACCCACCCACGCCGCCCGATCGAGTGGCGCCGTCGGCGGCGCGTTTGGACGACGCGGCGATAGCGAGGCTGGAACCGGCAGGAACTCGAGCACCGACGGCATCCAAAAGCAGCGAGCCAGCGATCACAGCGGATCCGGTCGCAGCCCGAGCATCGCCGGATTCGATCACCGAACTCGTCGTGACAACGGAACCGCCGGGAGCGCGAGTGACGGTGAATGGGATCGGATGGGGTGTCGCCCCGGTTAAGATCCGCCATCTTCCGGCAGGAGACAAGCGTATACGAGTGGGCAAGGAGGGGTACGCCACTGAGGAGCGGATAATTCACCTCGCCCAGGGCCAGCAAAGGGTGCTCGACTTTCAACTAGGCGGCGCACCTTAGAGAAAACGCAGCCCTGTCCTCCGCAACAATTGAAGCCGGCGTCAGGACTACCTCCGCAGTCAAGCCGCTAGTCGTTCCAAGCGGTACTCGTGATGCAATCCTCCCAGGACCGGTGCGGCAATCACGTCGTGACCAGCGGGGATCAGATGTCCGTTCCGCTGAGCGAACCGGCCTGGCGGCGCGTCTGGAACACCCGGGCCAAGGCTCGTATGTGCCGGAGATAGCGTCCGATCGTGAGCGGCGACAGGAATCTGAGGGCGTCGACAAGCAGGCAGCCGCTGGTCCCCCCCACGATTGACACGGACGATCGTTTCGCCATGCGGAAGGATGCCACAGTCAATTCGCCCCGGGTTCCGCCTCATGATCCTCGGTTGTCGGCAAATCCGAGTCGGCCGGAATATTGCGGACCACAACACTACGTTTCATTCTTGTTCTCTGACTTGTCTGAATTTGCTTGCGAATCGGCTTTTGAAGCATCGAGGCGATAAGCTGCGGAACAGCTCGTCTAAATGACGCGACATAGTCAACGGTGGTCAGGACTTCATGCTGTTTTGCAAACACAAAATCCGCGCTGCGTTCGCCACCCGTGCAGGCGCCCGAGCCAGCAACTCCTGCGGTTCGGCGCCGGCCTGATGGGCGCTGCCCTCCGCCGCCGCAGCGGGACGTGGAGAAACGCCCTCGATCTGCAACGTCCGGCCAGAAGACATCGACCGGCCGCCACACTTCGTTGCACAATTCATCTCAGGTCTATCAGCTCTGTATGCCGAGGCCGCTCAAGCAGATCATCAACGCGTATCGGCGGGATGCACCTCTCGCCCTGGCCCACACCATCCCTGCGCCGTGGTACACCGACCCGCGAGTCTTCGACCTGGAGCGTCACACCGTCTTCACCCGCTCGTGGCAGGTCGCCGGCCGGATCGAGGAACTGCGTGCGCAGGGCGATTACGTCGCGTGCGAGTTGGCGAGTGGCGACCCGATCCTCGTCGCTCGAGCCCAGGTCGACACCCTGCGTGGCTTCTTCAACGTCTGCCGTCATCATGCGGCAGCGGTCGTGACGGATGGCGCCGGCTCCGCCCGGCAGTTCAGGTGTCCGTATCACGGCTGGACCTACGCCCTCGACGGCACGCTCAAGGGAACGCCGGATTTTGCCGATGTGTGTGATTTCGAGCGCTCCGCGAACGGCCTCGTGCCGCTCGACTGCGCGGTCTCCCAGAAGTGGGTGTTCGCCAGGCCCGCCGCCGACGGCCCCTCGCTGGATGATTACCTCGGAGCCGACCTGGCGAAGCAGCTTCACACGCTAGGCTTGGACGATCTGCACTGGATGGAGCGACGCCACTATGCGATCGACTGCAACTGGAAGGTGTTCGTCGACAATTACCTCGATGGCGGCTATCACATCCCGCTCGTGCACCGTGGCCTCGACAGCGTATTGAACTACAGCGATTACACCATCGAGACCGGCGAGCGCTTCTGCCTGCAGTCGAGCCCGATGAGCAAGGAAGGCGCCGACCCGCTGACAGGGGCGGTACGACAGGGCGATCGCGCATCCTACTACTGGATCTATCCGAACTTCATGATCAACTGCTACGGTCGAGCGATGGATACCAACCTGGTGATTCCTCGCAGCATCGACAGAACCGATGTGATCTTCGATTTCTACTTCGACGATGTGTCGGCGGATGCCAGCGCCCGGAATCGGGCGAGCATCGACGTAAGCCATCAGATTCAGCTGGAGGATCTCTCGATCTGCGTCTCCGTGCAGCGCGGTCTCCGCTCGCGAGCCTACGAGGCAGGCCGGTTGTCGGTTCGTCGCGAAGCCGGAGAGCATCTTTTTCATCGTCTGCTGCACGCCGATCTCGAGGCGGAGCTTGACAGTCGTCCTTAATGCGTGAGGTGAGAAACACTCATGTTCACACGTGTCGTGTTCGTGACGATGTTGGCGGTCTTGACGGAAGTCCCGACCCGGTCCCAGGAACGGTTCTCGTTGTTCGTGGCGAGCTCGCCGGAGAGCGTCGAGCGGATGCTGACATTAGCCCAGCTCCGTGACGACGACGTCGTCGTGGACCTGGGATCCGGCAACGGCCTGATACCCCTCACGGCCGCGCGGATGAACCCGCGGCTGCGCGGCCGGGGCGTCGAAATCGATTCGAATCTAGTTGAGGAATCCAATCAACGCGCGAGGAGCGAAGGCATGGCCGACCGTGTCCGCTTCGAGCACCTCAACGCGTTCGACGTGGACCTTCGGGACGCGACCGTCGTGACCATGTGGCTGTTTCCAGAACTCATGCGCCTGCTGCGACCGATCATCCTCGAACGCGCCGCTCCCGGCACGCGAGTTCTGACGAGCACTTGGGAACTCGGCACCTGGCAAGCCGACGAAGTCGACCACCGACGTGGACGGGGCGGCCATTTACATGTGGATCGTGCCGGCCCGCGTCGCAGGGGCCTGGGAGTGGGAGCTGAGAGTCGCGGGCAGGCGGTTTCGCTACTCGTCTTTCGTAGAACAGCACTTCCAGAAGGTGGAAGGGGTCGCCCGTACCGGTGACCGCCGCGAGGTTCTCGAGGGAATGACCCTGCGCGGCCCCGACATCACCTTTGCGCTGAACATCACACTCGATCAATTGGGACTCACGCGGCACGAGTTCAGCGGCAAGGTCGAGGGCGATCGGATCGTCGGGACCGTGAAAGTCACACCAGCCGGCCAGTCGCCGGTGACGATGCCATGGCGGGCGCGGCGCAGTGACCTTTCGGACTACTTCGCCCGGACCGGCACGGCACTGTTTCAACAGCCGGAACAAGTTCCGTGAGCACCTTCATGGCTTCGCGGACGCGCGCGGTCGGATCAGTCGGTAGACGGGCCAGGAGATCCCGAGCAGTGCCAAAGACCGCA
Source organism: uncultured Acidobacteriota bacterium (assembly GCA_963814975.1). Lineage (GTDB taxonomy): Bacteria > Acidobacteriota > Vicinamibacteria > Vicinamibacterales > CAVVIG01 > CAVUXJ01. The sequence goes on from CAWFFB010000034.1 coordinate 108,176, forward strand.
CGCTGTTAGTGCGATCGCTAACCAACGCAATGATCATGAACGCCAGCGAGCCTGCCAACGCGACCCCGGGCACGAATGGATAACCGGGAACTCGAAACGGCCGCGGGGCGTCAGCCGCGCGCTCCCGCGATGCGAAGAGTGCGATGAACGTCAGTCCGTAGTTGGCGACAAAGAGGAACGCCAGCATCGCCAGGACGGTATTGAACGTGTTCGTGGCGATGCACGCGAGCGCGACCAGCGTACTGGCAACAAGCGCCGGCCCCGGAGTGCCTCCCGGATTCACGCGGTGCAGGAGGGCCGGCAGCAACCGGTCACGACTCATCGCGAACGGGACACGCGCGGCCATCAATTGCAGCGCGTTGACGGCCGCTATCAGTGAGAGGAGCATCACGATCCGGATCACCATGTCCCCGGTCGGCCCGAAGAGGCGCGCCGCGACAGTCGCGGCGACGAATGGGTCACCGGCCATGTCCTGTATGGGCACCGCCCGGAGAAATGCGGCGTTCAGCAACAGGTAAATGACCAGGACGAGGAGTACGCCGCCGATCATCGCGCGCGGAATGTCGCGAGCAGGATCGCGCAGTTCCTCACCAAAGTAGATCGGACCAGTCCACCCGTCGTAGGTGTAGATCGCGGACTGCAGCGCGATGATGACCGCCCCCACAAATGCGAAACCGGTGGGCGCCGCCAGTTCAGTGACGGGTGACAACGGTTTGGACTCGATGGTCATGACGAGCGCCACGCCGGAAAGGGCTATCAGGGCGAGCGATTTCAGCAGGCTGGTGAGCTGCTGTGCCGCATCGCCGATCCGGATGCCGCGCCACTGCAACAACGCAAAGCCTACGACGACGGCTGATGCCGTCACCAACCCATGGCCAGGAATCCCCGGCATCAGGGGTCCCGCGTACTCACCCAGGACCATCGCAACCGCGGCCATGCTTCCACATGTCGCGAGCCAATCCGTCCAGCCCACGATGAAGGCGGGATATTCTCCGAGCGCGTCATGCACCAAGGGGTACAGCCCGCCGGAGCGCGGCCGCATCGCCGCCAGCTCCGCCACCGTCAGCGCACCGAGCAGCGCGTAGACCGCACCCGCGACCCAGACCGCCATGAAGAGCGGCACCGACGGGAGCCGGGCCGCGACCTCACCCGGCGTGCGCAAGATGCCCATACCGATCGTGTTGCCCACGAGGACGGCCAGGCCGAATGCGAGTCCCAGCACCTTCAGCAGGCGTCCGGCCGGCGGTTGCCCATCGCGCGCGCTCGGGTTTCTCAACGCGTTGACCGTAATGTTCCGTTCGTGGCCCAACAACTTAGGCGGCCCGCTTGTAGTAGTTGAGAAGTCCGCCCAATCGCTGGTGCCGGCGCACCCGGCCGGCCCCGTTCGTTGCCGGCGAGCCTGCAATCAAGACGTTCCCGAGACCTTGATGATTCCGCTCGCGGTGGTAGTGCTCGACGAATTCGACGACGGCGCGCCGAAAATGGGTCTCCCCGATCGGAATCAGCCGATCGAGGCATTCTTCCTTAATCGACCGTACAAACCGCTCGGCGTATGCAAATTGGCGTTCGGGGTGCGGATCGGCGTGACGACCACCCAGACTCCCGCGTCCCGCAATACACGGTGGACGTCTGGGCTCCATTTCGAATCGCGGTCACAGATCAGCACGTACGCCGGCCCCAGCAGCCCCTCGTCCGCGTGCGTCAATTGACGGACGACCTGGCGCATGAACCTCCGCGCCAGCGCCTGCGGCCGGACAGCGTCACTTGCGTCCGGCAGGTCGGCCGCCGCGCGCGCCATATAATGGCCCCATGGGCTTTGACGATTACAAGGTCGTCCTTTACCGCCAAGACGATGGCTCGTGGGTCGCCGAAATCCCGGCTCTCGGAGGGTGCTACGCGCTGATGGACACGCGTGAGGCGGCGTTGGCCGAGCTTGAGCAAGTGTTTGCTTTGATCGCTCAGGAGCATCTGGACCGAGGGCAGGCCCTTCCGAAGGACACGACTGAAATCGAGCATGCCTAGCGCGACGGCGCGCGAGTTTTAACGGGCCGCGCTGGCGCTCGGTTTCGTGAGGCGCCGCCAGACTGGCAGCCACGAACGCTGGATGCACAGCGATGGACGGTCCGTGACCATCCCACTGCACGGTGGGCGTGAAATCGGTCCACCGCTGTTCTTCAAGATTCTTCGACAACTGAGTGTCTCGCTGGAGGAATTCGATCGACTGCGCTGACAACCTGAACTACCTCCGACATGCACGGTCTCGCCAGCCCCGTAATGTTCCACAATGCGTGCGCCCACCATCGTAACCCGAAAGGTTTGTGCCTCACCGCTCGCTAGCGGTGCAATCGACAGCCCAAGCGAATGCCTTCTGTGAACGGCTGATCGGGACCATACGCCGGGAATGTCTGGACTGGTTGATCCCGCTCCACGAGCGACATCTTCGACGAATCCTGACCGCGTGGGTTCGCGCACTACAGTCGAGGGCGCCCGCATGCCAGCCTCGGACCGGGGATTCCCTCACCGCCGCTGATCCAGCCAGAGCCCAGCCCGCCAGCGCCACGAACAGAATCCGCAGGGGACGGTGTCGATCATAGGCCGAGTTTACTCGGCCGGCCGGTCGGGTCTGTTAATGGCTCGGCCGTGTTTTCGGACAATACGGCATCGAGAAGATCCGCACCGCCCCTCGTTCCCCGTGGCAGAAAAATTGGCCCGCCTCTCTCCTTCGTTCATCCCACCCAACTCGGCCTGAGGTAAATTGAAGGGGTTCCCCGATTTCCCGCAGCAACGGAGGTGACCCGTGAATCGACGCGAGTTTTCCCTACTCCTTGGCGCGGCAGCGGCCCCATGGCCGCGGCGGGCATACGCACAGCAGGGCGCACAACAGGCCGCACAACAACAGCAGGCCGCGCCGGGAAACCCGACGCCTCGCCTGGATTGGCTCGCGCGGCACAAAGAACCGATTCTCGAACCAGGACTGCCGATCATCGATCCGCATCACCATTTGTGGCAGCGCCCCGGATGGCGGTACTTGCTGGAAGATCTTCTGGCGGATACCGGCAGCGGCCACAATATTGTCGCGACCGTGTACATGGAGGCGAGCTCGATGTATCGTGACCGGGGCCCGGAGGAAATGAGGCCTGTCGGCGAGGTCGAGTTCGCCAATGGCGTCGCGGCCATGTGCGGCAGCGGCGTCTTCGGCAAGACCAGGGTAGCCTCCGGTATCGTCGGGCACGCGGATCTGATGTTGGGCAGCCGTGTGGAGCCGGTCTTGACCGCGCTGATGCGGGCGGGGGGCGATCGCTTTCGCGGGATCCGCCACGGCGTCTCATGGGAGGCTGAGGCTGCCACCCTTAGACCGAATCCGCGTACCCGCGCGGGGATGCTGGCCGACAAGAAGTTCCGGGAAGGCGTAGCGGTGGTCGGCCGCCTGAACCTTTCTTACGACGTGTCGCTCTACCATACCCAGATCGGCGAAGTTGCCGACCTTGCGAGCGCGTTACCCAATACCAGAATCGTCCTCAACCACGTCGGCGGCGTCCTTGGGTTGGGCTCTTACCGCAGCAAACAGGATGAAGTGTTTTCGCGTTGGTCATCGTCGATCAAGGCCCTCGCGGCCCGGCCCAACGTGTACGTCAAGCTCGGCGGCCTGGGTCAAAGCTACACTGCCTTGCGCTTTGATGGGGATGCCGAACCGCCATCGTCGGAAAAGGTGGTCGCGCGATTCCGTCCTTACATCGAAGCCTGCATCGCGGGCTTCGGGGCGGCGCGCTGCATGTTTGAAAGTAATTTCCCGGTCGACAAAATCTCTTACAGCTATCACGTCTTTTGGAATGCCTGCAAGCTGATGACGAAAGGCGCCAGCAGCAGCGAGAAAGCCGACCTGTTCGCCGGCACCGCGGCGCGGTGCTACCGTCTGGAGGGAATCGTTTGACGAATCTCAAACCCGTGGATGTGGCTATTGTCGGCGGAGGCTGGAGCGCGTAATGTTCCAGAACTCCGCCGAGCCTATCAGGCCGCCCGCCCATGGAAATTGAGCAGCCCGCCCCGCCGCGGCCGTCGCCGCACGCGGCTCGCGTCCTGTCCGATAACTGTGCTTTGCGTCTAGGCCGCTCGGTAGGAGTAACTCAGTAGGCCACCGAGGCGCTGACGTTTCTGGATGGTACCTGTCGGTGGCGAATTGCCAATCGTGCCGCAAACACGCCTGAACGGAACCCGTCATTGCGGTGATCCGGCCCGGGCCAAAATCCGTTCCACGCTGATGTTTCAGTCCGGGACAAGGGCCCGCGTGGCGTCCAATCGGTCGACACCTCGCGAGGTACCGACTTGCCTCTGAGCCGGCGTCGCACGCGCGGTCATGCCGCGATCGGCGTCTGATACAGCCCACGACAGTGGGGCTGCCAGCGATACCTACTGACACTCGCTCGCGCGCTGTCCTCGCCTGTGCGCGGTTCCGGCGTCAGCCCGCCCAGCCCCGCGTGCGTGCGATGACCGTTAAAGTATCGTTGGAACTCGAGGAGCTTCAGCTCCAAATCAGCGGCCGTCCAGAACAGCGTCCGGTCGAGACATTCGCGGCGTATCGTGCCGATCAGGCGTTCGACGAAGGGATGCGACAGCGGCACGTACGGCACCGTCTTGATGGCTTCCACGTCGAGAATTCGCAGATTCGCCTGCCATTGGTGGAAGCGGTACAGCGGATCATGGTCCGAGCTGAGGTAGGTCGGCGCCGGTTGGCGACCGATCGCTCGATTGAACATGTGGCACAGCGCGACGCCATCCACGACGCCACGGTGCACGCCAAAGCCCACGATGCGCCGCGTACAGTGGTCCATCACGACGAGCACCCAATGTGTGTGCAGGACGGCCGATTCGCACCGAAACAGATCAAGACTCCACAGACTGTCCTTCGCGTGACCAAGGACCGTGAGCCAGGACGGCCCCGCCGCGTCTGGTTTCGGCTGGTACCGAGCCGCGAGAATGCGTCGCACCACATCCTTGTTGATGGGAATACCGAAGGCCAGGGTGATCTGTTGCGCGATCCGTGGACATCCCCAGATCGGGTTCCGCTGTTTCATGTCGACGACCGCAGCGATGACCTCCTGGCTGGGTCCCTTGGGGCCAGGCTTCGTCGGCCCATTGGACGAGAAGAGCCGGCGATACTTCCGCTGGACCAACGCTCGATGAAGGCGTCAACAGCGTTGATGGTTTGACGACGATCGCGGAGCGGATCAGCCGGCCCGGGCGCATGAAGAGCGCACATAGGCCGGCGACGACGCGATCAGAGGGACGGAGGTTGGGCGACCGTTTCCGAGACCGATTAAGGATCAGCAGCTGGTGCTTGACGAGTACGGATTCCGCCACCACGGAACGGGCGCCGCCGGGACCCGCGAGCCGAGCGACTGTCGCTAGCAGATGCAGAAAGAGGACGGCCAGATCGCGCACCGGTCGATCCTAGCAAGATCGCGATCCGCGCAACAAATGCTGACCGATTTTGGAATTCGCCATGCACATCCTCGAGGCTCTCGAAAGCCTCTGGACCAAGCCGCTGCTCTATTCGGTTCGCGGGTGGGAAGAGACGTCGGTCTAAACCAGAGAGCCCACCTCTGCGTTTTGGGGATGGCAGCGTGCAGCGGTGGTGAGCAAATTCACCGTTCCGTCACAACGCGTGCGAGACTGCTGGCTTCCGCGGCGTCGGCCGAGTTGTGGGACACTACGGGATGGCGCGCCTCACTCCTAGTCGGTTGTTTCCGGAATTGACTATCGACGGTCGCCGTAACTCTAACCTCGAAGTCGCTTACTTCGGCGTTACAGGGCGAGCCTGAATGCCGCGTCGCCGTACGAGCGGCATTCTGCTCCATCCGACTTCACTGCCGGGACGTTTCGGCATTGGAGATCTGGGCCCCACCGCATTCGACTTCGTCGACCTGCTCGCGTCTGGCGGCCAGCGACTGTGGCAGGTGCTGCCGCTCGGCCCGACCGGATATGGCGACTCGCCGTATCAATGTCTCTCGGCCTTCGCCGGCAATCCGCTCTTGATCAGTCTCGAACGACTCATCACAGATGGATTATTAACCGAGGCCGAGGCGCGCACCCAGGAGGTTCCGGTCGGACCTGTCGACTTCCCCACCGTCATCGGCCAGCGCCGAGCGTTGTGGCACCGCGTCTTCGATCGCTTCGAAGCGACCGGCAACCCGGAGATGCGTGCTCGATTCGACCGCTTCTGTATGGCACAAGCGAGCTGGTTGAATGATTTCGCGCTGTTTGCCGCTATCAAGGATGCGCAAGGTCAGACTGCATGGACGATGTGGGACAAGGACATCGCCAGGCGAGAGCCATGGGCCCTGGCACGCTGGTCGGCTCGCTGTGCTCGCGAAGCCCGAGTCCACAAGCTGACCCAGTTTCTGTTCTTCGAGCAGTGGGAGCGCCTGCGTCGGGCCTGCCATGCCCGCTCAATTGCCATCATGGGTGACCTGCCGATCTTCGTCGCCCACGACAGCGCCGATGTGTGGGCACGGCCGGAGCTGTTCCGCCTTGACACCGAAGGCCGGCCGACTGTTCTAACAGGAGTTCCACCCGACTACTTCAGCGGGACCGGACAATTGTGGGGTAACCCACATTACCGATGGGACTCGCTCGGGCAAACTGGATACAGATGGTGGGTCGATCGCTTCCGTGCGCTGCTCGCACTCGTCGACCTCGTGCGTATCGATCACTTCCGCGGGTTCGAGGCGTCGTGGGAAGTACCGGGCGACGCCACGACTGCCCTGGTCGGCAGTTGGGTGAAGGGGCCTGGCGCCTTATTCTTTGAGGCTGTGCAATCGGCCCTGCAGACCGATCGCCTGCCGTTTGTGGCTGAGAATCTCGGTGTGATCACGCCCGAAGTGGAAGCACTGCGCCAACGGCTGGGCCTTCCAGGAATGGCGATCCTCCAGTTCGCGTTCGGCAGCGACCCTCAGGCCCCAAGTTTCAGACCGCACAACCACTCCCGCGACCTGGTGGTTTACACCGGGACACACGACAACGACACGACGGTGGGATGGTGGACCAGTACGATCGGTCATAGCACACGATCACCCGTTGAGGTCGAGACGGAGCGCGCATACGCTCGCCGCTATCTGTCCTTGGAAGGACGAGAGGTCCACTGGGAATTGATCCGCGCGGCGCTGGCCTCGGTCGCCGATACCGCGGTCGTACCAGCGCAAGACCTTCTCGGGCTTGGCAGCGAGGCGCGCATGAATCGACCCGGCACGGATGCTGGCAATTGGCGATGGAGGCTTCTTCCAGCCCAGCTCTCCCGCGAGGTGCAAAAGCTTAGGATCCTGACTGAGACATACGATCGGACTTAAATTGCCCACAGTTGCCGTTAGCTGAGGGGTTGTCAAATCTAGCAAAATGTCGCGGGACTCAACGGGTTGTGGTTCTGTCAAGACCAAAGCGCTACGCAACGGGCTCGGGTATTGGGCGCGCAGCCCCGCACCTTGACAAGGTGGGGCCTTCTGAACCCCACTTCTTTCTCTCGCCAGGCACTGTCCTGCTGTCCTCACAACACACGAGGCTCGGACCTTATGTGAGCCAAGACCGTGCGGATCGGGTCACCTCGGCATTGGCTTGACCACGAGTGGACAAGGGCGACAACCTCAGTGTCGGCCAGCAGGCACGACGGCGGCGCTTGACTCAGACCGCTGGACGGCGAAGCGTCATGATCCGCGGGCAGTTCGGGCTCCTGGTAGGGATATAGCGGCCATGGAGCCAGCAGCCCCGTGTCGACCTCGTAGTCACAGAAGGCGCGGTCAGCCAGTGATCTCGAATCCGGCCGAGCTGAACCCCGTCCATGGCGATCGAGCCGATCGAACCCAACGCCGGACACTCGATGATGGCCAGTCGGATGGGAGGATGCCGCCACGCCTCGTGATACCCTGCCCCAAAGCTCCAGCCCAGAAAGCGAACGCATGAGACGAATGGGGACCACGAACGATCCGCTGTGGTACAAGGACGCCATCATCTACGAGCTGCCCGTCAAGTCGTTCTGCGACGGCAACGCGGACGGCGTCGGCGATTTGATTGGCTTGTACGAAAAGCTAGATTACCTGCATATCCTTGGCGTGACGTGCCTCTGGCTGCTGCCGTTCTTCCCATCGCCCTTGCGGGACGACGGTTATGACATCGCCGACTACACGAGCGTGCATCCGACCTATGGGACGCTCGATGATTTCAAGAAGGTCCTCCAGGCGGCGCACGAACGCGGCATGCGGGTCGTCATAGAACTTGTCCTGAACCACACCTCCGACCAGCATCCGTGGTTTCAGCGCGCACGATCGGCCCCTGGTGGCTCACCGGAGCGCGACTACTACGTTTGGAGCGACACCGATCAAAAGTTTCCTGACGTGCGTATCATCTTCGTCGATTCGGAAAGCTCGAACTGGGCATGGGATGCGGTCGCGCAGGCGTATTACTGGCATCGGTTTTTTCATCATCAGCCGGATCTCAATTTCGACAATCCGGCCGTGCTCCGCGAGGTTCTGACCGTCCTGGACTTCTGGCTCGATCTCGGTGTCGACGGCTTCCGGCTCGACGCCGTCCCGTACCTGATCGAACGTGATGGCACAAATTGCGAGAATCTGCCAGACACGCACGCGGTCATCAAGGCGATCCGCTCACATATCGATGCGAGGGTTCCCGGCCGGATGCTGCTAGCCGAGGCCAACCAACTCCCGGCCGACGTCTGCGCGTACTTCGGTGACGGCCACGAATGCCACATGGCGTATCACTTCCCCGTCATGCCGCGTATCTTCATGGCCCTACACTTGGAGGATCGACAGCCAATCACCGACGTGATGGAGCAGACACCGCCCATTCCTGCCAGCTGTCAGTGGGCGCTTTTTCTGCGGAACCACGACGAGCTTACGCTCGAGATGGTGACCGACGACGAGCGCGACTACATGTATCTGGCATACAGCATGGACCCGCAGGCGCGACTCAATCTCGGTATTCGGCGGCGCCTGGCGCCGCTCGTGGGCAACAGCCGGCCCCGGATAGAGCTCTTGACTGGCCTACTCTTCTCGTTCCCGGGAACGCCCATCATTTACTACGGCGACGAAATCGGCATGGGCGACAATCTGTATCTCGGCGACCGCAACGGTGTCCGAACGCCGATGCAGTGGACGGGCGATCGCAACGCCGGGTTCTCGCGTGCCGATCCCGCCCGCCTGTTTAGCCCAGTCGTCGTCGATCCGGTGTACGGGTACCAGGCGGTGAACGTGGAAGCGCAGGAGAGCGACCGCGGATCGCTCCTCCCCTGGATGCGAAACATGATCCGGTTGCGGAAACAATTCAAGGCCTTCGGCCGGGGGACGATGGAGTTCCTGTCGCCGCGCAACGGCAAGGTGCTCGCGTACGTTCGCCGGTACCGCGATGATGTCATTCTCTGCGTGGCCAACTTGTCCCGCACGGTGCAGCCAGCGGAACTCGACCTGCGCGCGTTCGCTGGTCTGATACCGGTGGAGATGCTGGGGTTCACGGAATTTCCGACGATTGGGTCGAAGCCCTATTTTCTGACACTTGGGCCATACGGCTTCTACTGGTTCGAACTCCAACGTTCAGGACACTGACGTTGCGATCAAACCGGTCGTTCCGGTTGACGGTTGAGGCTGAACTGATCGTCGCGCAGGCTTTTGGCCGATAACCAGCCTGCTGTCGTTCTGGCGGCCCCGACTGACAAGCCTCGCCCCTCTATTCACACTCAGGCATATCGTCCGTCCCGAGGCCGCCCTGTAGCGGGCCGCTCGCGCCGCGCATCAGTTACAGGTGCTCTAACGGTGTCCCGCTGGGTATCGCTGTCGCGGAGCGACGGCATAGGCGAGGAAGCATGGGCGACGGGGCGCTTGAGTAGCCGCGGCGGAGAGCGCCGAGCCAGACTAAGGAGCAAACGCCCTGCCACTCTTAATTCCGCTGGAATGGGCCTGCGCGGTCGGAGTCGCCACAGCCGATTCGACGCTGGATAGAGCTAGGCCTCATGGTCTGGGCGGCCCGTCGTGAGGTCCTCTGGTTGAGGTTTGTTTGAAGCGTTTGCTCACCGATCAGGCCGGCGAGGTTCCGGTCCGGAGTCACCTGCGGCACGGTCGAGAACGGCGGTCGCCGGCAGTCGTGTGATCCAGACACCACGCGACGCCCAACTGCAACGCTTACGCCGAACGGTTCGTCCGATCGGTCAAGGAAGAATGCTTGAACCGCCTGGTGATCGTGGGCGAGGCGCATCTCCATCGCACGCTTGTGGCCTTCACTGAACACGATCACCGGGAGCGAAACCATCAGGGCTTGGAAGACCGGTTGATCATGTCGGAGCCGAGCCCGCCACTACGCGGCCCAATCCGGTGTCGCCCGCGGCTCGGTGGCTTGCTTCGGTACTACTATCGGGCCGCCTGATGCTCGGTCGAATGATCGGATAGTACGACCTAGACCACGAGGAGGCGACCCCAGTTCACCAGCCCAGATAACGCGACCAGCGTGATTCGGGTGGCATCATCCGCCCGCAGGGGCTTCTCTTGCCGCTCTAGATACAAGGCCCATTGCTTGCGCAGAAACAGGTTTACGGTGGCCAGGGACGCGCGCGACTGCAGGGCAAGCGATGCGAATCGGACGACATCGCTGGCCACGCACAGAACTTTCAAACGTGCGCCGGAACGCGGACTGGCTCATGCTGCAGGAGGGTACGCCAATTCCAGACTCGACAGACCGCTCAATCTCGCATCCCCCTGGCGGGACTCGGATCTATCGTGCCGGATTTCACTCGGGACGGGATTTTGCGGACCACACCGCCCGCTTTCCCGACAGTCTAGAGGTTTTTGGCGTGATTTCCACGATCAGGCCGTCGCTCCAGCGGTACTTCGCGTCGGACAGCGCCTTGACGGCCCTGGAAAGCTCCGGCTCACTCTCATCGTGCACGAGCCGGGCGGTTCCCTCGAACCGCTGCCCGCCGATACGGGCGCGCACGCGAGACTGCGCCTGGATGTTGCGGACCCAGTGGGCGCGCTCGCGATGCTCCGCGATCAGGTAGTAGTGGCCCTCGCGCTCCGTGAACCAGATCTCGATTTCACGCGGCAAGCCACTGCGCCGGCCGGTAGTGGTGAGATACAGAAAACGAAGAGACGTCGCGTTGAGCACGGCGGGAAAATCTATACCACTGTCCGATCTCAGAGCCCTGAAGACCCTCGGCTATTTCGGTGCCGGGAAGTAGGCGACGCGGTCGCCGCGTTGCGCACCCAGCCACATCTCGTTCCCGATCTGGATCGCGGTCGTAGAGGCGACGAACCCGTCGATGCTGACGTGCTGGAATATCCGCTGAAACTCCAGCGTCTGAGGGTTGACCCTGGCGACGTTCGACCGTTCTCGCAACGGCTCGCGCGGTTCGACGATCGAGTGCCCGTCCTTGTCGGTGTGTCCCGCGGCGAAGATGGCCGTCCCATCCAGCGACATTCGAACGTTGTCGGGGCGGAATCCCAGCTTGATCACGTCCTTCCTGATGGGCCTCTGGCCGCGCGACAGGCGGGTGAGCTTCTCCTCGGCCCAGCCAGCGACGTACAGCCACCGCCCGTCCTTCGAGATCTCCAGCCCGTTCGATGCCGCCCCTTCGCTGCCCTCTACGCGCCTCCAGCCCGTGGCGGCCTGGTACTGCCACACGTCCCCCGCACGGCTGTTCGACGCTGCAAGGCCGCCCTCGGGCAGCGCGACCACGGCATTGAAGGTATGCGTCGACAGCCCAGGTGCGCACCCGACCCACGTCAGCGCCGGCGGCGTCGCCCCCGAATCGACCTCGAAGACTTCAATCGACTCCCTGGTGCCGTGATGGACGACGTACAAGGTGTGGACGCGACCCTGCCCCAATTTGAGATAGAGCCCGTGCGCTCGGAACGCATCCGGGTCCGTGAGATCGAGAGGACCGGGACAGGTTGGGTAAGTCGCGGCGTCAAGCCGTTCGGTTCGCGTCGCGGTCGGGAAGAGAACCGTCGACGTCTTCTTGCTGACGTTGATCAGATGAAGGCGTCCACCTTCGCGATTCCCGGACGCGATGATCCACTCTGAGCCGGGCACGACCGCAAGATCCTCGGGACTGGCGAGGTCGCAGATGAATTGGATGTCGTCGACCGGCGTGCATGGCGTGACGCCGAGCGGGGCGAAGCCTGGTTCGGTCCGTCGGGATTCGGGGGCGGCCTGAACCGCGGTTTGCGCCGCAGCTTGCGGCACGGATTCCGCAGCCTGGCGTGGTGGTTCCGCAGCGCTGCATCCGAGCGCCATCGTCGCGGACAAACCGAGCAAAGCCAACGCAGATATCTTCATGGCGTCTCTCCCGCAGTCAGCGCAAGTGATTCCCTGTTTCCAATACAGCCGTCCAGCTGCCCTATTCCGCGGCATTTTCTCACGGGCAGCCATCCCGCTCACCGGGACGCGCCCGGCGGCGAGCCGTATCAACTTTGCACAGCTCTCAAGATCCTCGAAGTCCAGATTGGCCGCACCGGCGAGGATTCACGCACGGCGGCAGGGCCAATTAGACCCCTTTGCAATTTCGCGCTAGACGGTAAGTGGTATTACTTCAATTGTGATGCGAAAGGGCGTGTGTAGAGCTACTGGTCAAGGTTGTTGAATATCACTGTCGCTCTACAGTTGTTAAGGGATCCGGCTTTCAAGAGGCGGTCAACGGCTTGGCGGTACTCCGCGTAACAAGCGTAGTACGAACAGAACCGCGAATATCGCAAGCACAATCAGAAGCAGGCGAAGTACCAGAAAACCCTCCGTTCAAGGGATCATACGAGAAATTCGCCGTCCTAAGAATCCGCCGCTGGAGCGACGGAGCATGTGTTGGCATTCTTCGAGGAAGTCGGTGAGATCACGCAGGAGAAGGCCTAAATACGTGCTGCGAAGAGCTTCCAGAAGTCGTTTTGAGGACGGACAGCTGATGGCGAGGCTAGGGGCGCGAGGGAATTTGCGGCGATGCCCGTTCATACCACGGAACCGAAACTCGCGAGAGTCGGTCGTTCAATCTCCTTCCGCTCCGTAATGTCCAATAACCCGATCGACCTGTGCGTCCGCAACAATTTAGAGCCGGCTTCAGGACCACCCTCCGCGGTCAAGCCGCTAATCGTGCCAGGCGATATTCGTGATGCAATCCCTGCCAGGATCGGGGCGGCAATCACGTCGTGACCAGCCGGGATCTGATGTCCTTGGTTGGTGCGCGAACCGTCCGGCCACGGCGTCTGCGAGAGCCCATCCGCGGTCCAGGCAACATATGTGGTCAGCTTCCAGCTTACCGCCGGGACAGGCTCATGAGACGAACAAACAGCGAATGTGATACGCTGGACGCGCCGCAGCGTTTTCGGACGTGCACGGTCAGCTTACGGGTCCGTCCGGCGTTCGGCTCTCAGTTGAGGTGACGGCCGAATCGATCTAGAGGAAGCCGCCGCTCTTGACGTTTTCGGCGCTGAAGAACAGCGGCTGGCCGACGCCATCGCACCGGAAACCGAGTTCGAGGTTCAGGTGCGCGGGCCGGCTATCTGTCATCGGCTCACCGTGCGCACCAGATTCGTCGCTGGTGCGATGGCGTCGCGGTCAGCCCTAAGGAGACGCTGAAGAAGCGACGATTGAAGCAACTGCTCGCTTAAGCGAGTGCGCTGCATCGAAGCGGCGGTGGCGTAATCAGTTCCGGTCGTGGCGAATGGTGCTAGCCAGTCCTTCCGAGCCGCTCTCGCAACTCGAGGTGCTGGTGGTCGACTGCCAGGCCACAGCCGCCGCTCCACGAGGTCATCTCCTTGAGATCGGCTGGGCCCGCGTCCTCGGCACGACAGTCACGCACTGCGCATGCGTCGTTGATCGCGCTGCCGGATGGCGAGCAGATTCCGCCAGCTGTTGCGCGGATCACTGGGATCTCCGAGCACGATGATTCGGTCCGCTGTCGACGGACGCTGCGCCTGGCGCGAGCTGACCGACCAGGCCGCGAGTCTCACGCAGCAGCCCGCGCCGACTGTCATCCACTTCGCTCGATTCGAGCAGCCGTTCCTTCGCACGTTGGCCGCCGGCGTGTTTCCGCTCGACGTGGTCTGCACGCGGGACATCGCCAGGCGCCTTCTGCCGAATTTGCCTCGGTGCAGCCTGCGCGCCCTCGCTGGATACTTCGGTCGCGCGGTTGGTGCGCTCCGTCGAAGCGCCGATCACGTCGAGGCGACAGCGTTCGTCTGGCACGAGTTGGTCGGTCTGCTCGACAGGCACGGCGTGTCGACCTGGGGCGCGCTCCACGATTGGCTCGCCGGACCTGCAACACCGATTAGGCGCCGACGCCGCATCTGGCCGATGCCGCGGGACGTGCGGCTTTCATTGCCGACTGCGAGTTCGTGCAAGTGTCGCTGGAGTGGCTCGCTTTGCGGGCGGCGCTCGCGCGCCGCCGCGCGATTTGGTTGACGCGGTTGTTCGATTCGAGCGTGGTGTGGCGCGAGCCCGCTGACCGTTGTGCGCGGCTCATTGTGATCGAGAACAGCGAGGTGGTGTTGAGCGGGGCAGTGGACGCAAACGCGACGCCACCGATTCCACCGGGTTACCGCCGTCCAGTGGCCGCACGTCGTGAGGCCTTCACCCTCGGCTCCTTCGATCGCCTACGGGTATTGACTACGGAGCTTAAGCGCTTGATTGCAGCTGGCGCTCCAGTGGCGCTGCGCCTGGGCGTCGGACCGGCACTCGACGAGTCGCGACTCGCGTCTGCGCTGTGGTGGGTGTGATGCGTGGCTGGCAGATGGTCGACCGATGGACGGACAGGCTCTCCGCAGTCGACGTATGGGCATACACCCACTGCGAGACGGTCGTCCAGTACGCCATCATGCAGTGAGGGTCCAGGGCGAGGAGTCAACGAGATGGGTTCCACAGCCACCATTCTCCACGCGGACCTCGACGCCTTTTATGCGTCGGTCGAACAGTTACTAGACCCTCGCCTGCGCGGCAAGCCGATTGCGGTCGGCGGCGGCGTCGTTCTCGCGGCCTCCTACGAAGCGCGGGCCTTCGGCGTACGAAGCGGCATGCCTGGACGGCGCGCACGGCAACTCTGTCACGACCTCGTTTTTGTCGGCGGACATTTCGACGAATACCAACGGCTCGGCGACGCCGCCATCGGAGTCCTGAGCGATTTCACGCCTTCCATAGAGCGCATCTCCATCGACGAGGCCTTCGCCGACGTTGCAGGGTGTACGCATCTCTTCGGTTCGCCGGCAGAGATCGCAAGGACGGTTCGGGCTCGCGTGCGCGCCGAGCTTGGCTTGCCGATGTCAATCGGCGTGGCGCGTACCAAGCACCTGGCCAAGATCGCATCGCAGGTCGCGAAGCCGGATGGATTGGTCGTCGTCGATCCAGATACTGAACTCGAGTTCCTTCACAAACTGCCCGTCGCGCTCATGTGGGGCGTGGGCCCCGCCACCGAGGCGCGGCTCGCCAAGATCGGCGTCACCACCATCGGTCAATTGGCTGAGAGCTCTCCTGCGTCCGTGGAGCGATTGCTTGGGCACGCGGCGGGAAGAAAGTTGACGGCACTCGCGTGGAACCGCGATCCGCGGCAAATCCAGACGCGCCGGCGCGCGCGCTCTGCCGGCGCACAATCGGCGCTCGGACGACGGCCTGCGATCGAGCGCGTCTTCAAACCGACGCTCCATCATCTCGCCGACCGCATCGGCGCGCGGCTCCGCGCCAAATCCCTGGCGGGCCGGACGATCACGGTCCGCGTGCGCTTTGCCGATTTGCGCTCGGTCACGCGCTCGCTCACGCTGTCAGCGCCGATTTCTGCAACGAGGGCTCTCGCTGAGATCGCCGAAGACTTGGTGCGCGGCGTCCTTGCGGATCACCTTGACGAGAGGACGATCTCGCTGCTGGCGATCTCCGTCTCACATCTCGAAGCGCATGCGATCGTGCAACTGGAGCTGCCGCTTGGGCTTGCTGACGAAGGACGCCGTCCTGGCACAAAAAAGGGCGTGGCGCGATCGCGCGCAGACCGGGCCGTCGATGCGATCCGCAAGCGTTTCGGAGGACAAGCGGTCGATTATGGGTCAGCGATGCGGGTTGTGCGCTCCGTCCCTGACGAGTTCCGACGCCTTGCTGAAAGAGAGCTGTGAATATCGCCAGCTACGCTGTGACTGACGCATGAAGAACCTGCTGATCACCTTGCTTCACTTCGCAGCCCCTCCCCCCTCACGACAGTGCCGCTCCCATTCGGCGCCGTCCCAGAGGGCGGCGTCTGGCCCGCAAGCGTTGCGGGAACAAGCGCCAGACAGGCCCATAAACCCATTTGCCGTTTCAGATGAAAGCCCCCTTTTCCTTGGATTTTTATAGGTATCACAAGGGGGCAGATTTCGTTGACAAACGCGTCTATCCTGCCTATCGTCATCCTGCCACCACAAGGCGCTGGCGACGACATCCGCGCCAACGCACGCCTGGAGCAGAAATTCGACGTGACGGGAGGGGAGCATGGATTCCAATCGATCTGGCCGGAGGCGGTTCCTGGAACAGGGTGTTGCACTGGTTGGTTTGGTCGTAGGAAGAGCAGGGTCCGCGAGCGGCCAGGAAGCTGCGAGCGAATTCCGCAACCCCGGCCCCTACGGCGAGCGCTCGCGTTTCGTGACTTCGGGACGAACGGACGACCGTCCCGGGGGGCAAGGGAATTTTGGCCGGCGTAAGCAGGCGCCGCTTCAGGACGTGACGGGAATCATCACACCGTCCTCGGTCCACTTCATCCGTAGCCACACTACGCTGCCGGACATCGATCCCAAGCAGTATCGCCTCTTGATCCACGGCTTGGTGGATCGTCCTTTGAGTTTCACACTGGACGACCTGAAGCGCCTGCCTTCCGAATCCCGGATTCATTTCCTGGAGTGTCAGGGAAACAGCTCCCCCGACCACAGAAAGTCGGACTTTGAGACTGTCCAGGGCTTGCACGGCGGCACCAGTTGCAGCGAGTGGACCGGGGTGCCGCTTTCCGTGTTGTTCAAAGAGACTGGCCTCAAGAAAGAGGGGACGTGGCTGATTTCTGAAAGCGTGGACGGGGGCAAGTGGACTCATTCCCTTCCGCTGGCGAAGGCCCTGGACGACGCGATGGTGGTCTACGGCCAGAATGGCGAGGCCGTGCGTCCTGAGCAAGGGTACCCGGTGCGGCTGTTGGTCCCAGGCTGGGAAGCACCCTACAGCGTGAAATGGCTGCGGCAAATCAAGGTGGTGGATGAGCCCTACATGCCTATGCACGAAGCCATCTCGCACTCGATCGCGAGACCCGATCTGGGCAACAAAGCGCGCTGGCACAATTTCCTGATGCCACCGAAATCGTTAATTACCCGCCCTTCGGGCGGACAACAGCTATCCGGCGCCGGATTTTACGAGATTTCTGGCCTGGCGTGGTCCGGGGCGGGCACTGTCCGCAGGGTTGAGGTATCCACCGACGGCGGCAAGGTTTGGAAGGACGCGAAGCTTCAGGGGCCGGTGCATCGAATGGCGCACACCCGGTTTACCTTCCCCTGGAATTGGGACGGCAGAGAAACGATGATCCAGGCTCGTTGCACGGATGAGAAGGGTGAGATCCAACCGTCGTTAGAGGAGTTGAGCAAGCACTGGGGCATCACCGGGAAGAAGACTTGGCAAACCATGGGGCACTCCTTCCATTTCAATGCGATTCAACGCTGGAAGGTGAACGGCGATGGGAGCGTGCGCGATGCGATGTTCTTATGAGCTACTCGTGCCGGTGATGATCCTGGCAGCCTGCGTGACGGGACTGGCGCAGTCGCGCCCCTATAACGTGGGCTCGGTCCCACCTCCGGAAGAAGTCCGGGCCTTCGACGTCAGGGTCGGCCCTTCGGGAAAGGAACTTCCTCCTGGGAGTGGAACTGCCAAGGAAGGCGCGACGCTTTATGCGCAGCGGTGCGCGGCCTGCCACGGGCCGAACGGGGCCGGAGGCACGGCCGCTCGTCTGGTGGCAACGACCCCCGCCAACGCGCAAAACGGCCCCGTTGAAGAGTCTATCGCCTACTACCCGTATGCGACGATCGCGTGGGACTTTATCAACCGCTCCATGCCCGCGAATAAGCCGGGATCGCTCAGCGCGGACGAAGTGTACGCCGTGACCGCCTATCTCCTCTTTCGGAACGGCATCATCCAGGAGAGCGACGCCATGGACGCCGGGAGTTTGCCGAAGGTCCAAATGCCGAATCGGAATGGCTTTGTTCCTACAGTGCCGGTGTATCCCCCGGCTAAGAAACCCAGCTGGTACTGATCGTGATCGCTTGTCGCCATCGCTGCCACGCGTGACCACGTTCTACTTTTTGTAGCGATCCCGCCAACGCCGGCGGCCGCCGCATCATCCCGGCGTCGTCCCGCCGATGACCACAGCCCCGTATTGTCCCAATCGCGGCCGTGCGGTTAATCGTGATCGCTTGTCGCCATCGCTGCCACGCGTGACCACGTTCTACTTTTTGTAGCGATCCCGCCAACGCCGGCGGCCGCCGCATCATCCCCGGCGTCGTCCCGCCGATGACCACAGCCCCGTATTGTCCCAAATCGCGGCCGAGCGGTTACGGCCGGCTGGCCGAACACTTCACGCCGCTCGCTCGTAGTAATTCAGCAAGCCACCGAGCCGTGGACGCCGACGGATTCCGCCCTCGCGTCGACCAAGTGCCCGGCTCTCGATGAGCCGATTCTCGAGGCCTTGATGATTCCGCTCGCGATGATAGTGATCGACGAATTCCTGGAGGGCCCGTCTGAAATGGCGCTCCCCGAGCGGCACGATCCGATCGAGGCACTCGTGTTTGATCGACCGCACAAATCGTTCGGCATAGGCGTTCGCATTGGGCGCCTGAAACGGTGTCTGCACGACGTGCACTCCGGCCTCGCCCAGCAAGCGTTGCACATCCCGGCTCCACTTCCGGTCACGGTCACAGATCAACACCCGATGATCGCTCAGCAGGCCGTCGGTTGCGGTGAGCGTTCGACCGACTTGGCGCATGAAGAGATCATTGGGATGCGGTGTGGACCCCACAATCTGAACACGCCGTGATGCGAGGTCGATCACGAAGACAGTGTAGAACGTCACCAATCCGCGCCACGTCCAGACTTCCGTCGTGAAGAAATCGGCCCCGGCCACCGCGCCCCAGTGCGCACGAAGAAACGTCTGCCACGAGGTCGGCCGCGCCGGCACCGGCGGCAGTCCGTGCCTCTTCAGAATCCGGGCGATCGTCGAGCGGCCAACACGATGCCCAAGATTCTTGAGGGCTCCTTGGATCCGCGTGTAGCCCCACGTGGGATTCTCTTCCGCCATCCGGACGACCAAGCGTTGAATCTCGGCGAGGACACCGTGCCGGCCAGAGCGCTTGCTCGGGTACGTCCATTTCCGCACGATGAGCTGCCGGTGCCACCGCAAGATCGTGTCTGGCGTCACGATGGTGGAGATCTGACGCAAGACTTGCCGTCCCAGCCGATGCCCACGGACCGCCAGGCGTCGCCGGTCGGTGTCAGTGAACTTGAGGCGCCGATGACCCAGCTGGCGTCGAAGGACGCGGTTCTCCTCCATCAGATACGCGATCGCCTGCCGATCCTGGCGATCCAACCAGCCGGTGAAAACGGCGAGCACCATGTGGAGAGCCGACGCGTCGATCACCGCGGGAGTCTACAACACGCAGCCACAATCGGCTGTTCGGACCGTGTCGGCCGAGTTGTGGGACAGTACGGGCGAACAATGTGCGGAGTGCGGCCGGGCTGAAAACAGCGTCACCACATCGCCGTCGGTGATGGATCTTGGATCTTGGCTCATCCACGACCGGAAGCTGCTGGCGGGTTGGGACGGACCCTTTCTTCAGAGCCACGCGGAAGCCGAAGGACTCGCACGGACAGCGGTCCAAGTGCAACAAGCAACATCCCGATTACGGCGGACAGTAGGGTGCGGCGCGCTGACGCGGTAGACATGACGGCAGCTCGTCCGAGAGGAAGGAGACAGGAGCCTCCCCGGTAGAAGGTCCCTCACGCCAGCGCCCACATGTCATGAACAAGAACGCCCATGACCATCCCGAAGAGAAAACAGTGTGGAAATAGTGCCCCATGCCTGCGACCACGCGGGTCGCACCCAGATGGTCGAGTAGGATCGTCGTATAGACGCGAAGCCCATTGGCGGCGAGCGGCACAACTGCCGACGCGACCAGGAAGGCGGCACGGTGGCCCCACTGACGATACACCGCGCCCGCATACAGGTAGCCAACCGCGAGAGAAGCGACGAAATAAATGATGCCGCCGCATGCTTCCGTGACGCGCCACCTGTCCCCGCCGATCGAAATCACGTCAGGCATCGAGCGCCGCACGACATCGCTGAGCGTGAGCATCGCGAGTGCGACGCGCGAGGTGATCTCCTGGAGCGCCGGGGCGATCCGACCGCCGAAGGGCAGCGGAAAAACAAAAGTCCAAGGGGAAAGATTAGCCCGCGCGGCGGCGGTCCCCAAAACCGCCCACGTTACGGCAACGGACATCGCCACGAGGCAGACCTGCTGAACCTGCGTGTGCTCGTCAGAGTTGGCCAGCGACCAAAGAAACGCGAGGAGGCCCAGAAGCGGAGAGCCCACGAAGGCCGGGCGTGGATTCAGCGACGCTACGCGTTTGCGCCGGGACCACGCCAGTACGCGGCGCCGGCGACTACGAGGTACCCGTGCGCAAAGGGGTCCTCCGACCAAGTCCACACCATGGATACGACGGTGGAGCGATGGAAAACAACGATGAGCACAAGACAACAGCCCAGGACGATGTCCGGGTGCATCCACCATACCGTGGTCAGCGACCCCGATCTGATTACACGGGAGAGCACAGACGGCCCTGACGCGCGACCGATAGACGGCGATAACATCTTTACGCCTGAGTCAGAAGGCCGGGCAGTTCCACGTCAGGAGTTGTAGGGGCACTCGCCAGGCGAACCTCTACAGTCTGTGACCCGAGATCACCATCATCGAAGATTAGCCCTCGGTCCGCCGCAGCCGCTTACGAAGACCAGCAAAGGCGGCGGCCGCCGCACCGACCAGCAGGATCATCGATGGTTCCGGCACAGTCTTCTCCTTCTCTTCTTTTTTCTCGTTCTTTACGAGCGTCTCTTTCTTCACGAGCGCATTGTTGCTCTGTTGCTCCGGTGCGCCCAGCACGCCCGCAGGCATTGCGACGATCGCCAACCAGCACGCGAACATGGTCAATCTCTTCATAGCGGTCTTCATAGCGTCCCCTTGGTTAGTCCAGCGTGCTGGTGGCGAGGTGAGATGCTCTCTACCACCAGGCCTGGGAGTTATGCCTGCTTGCCGACATTCTCCCCACGCATCGTTTACCGAGTTGTGGCCACGACCATGCAAGACGGCCACCAAGCGATCGGGTAATGCCAACTGCGTTGTGCGCAGGGTAGTCGCCGCGCAGTGAGAACAAAGCCTTCTCGACGCAGACTTTAGGTACTTCGCACGTAGGCAAATCGCCTCTAAAGAAACGGCGAGAGGGCCCAGCAGTCACGGCACTCAACCGATCGAGACGACGCGCGTTTCGGAGGTTGCTGATGCCTCCGGTGGCACACACGTCGCGCCGCCATCGGCGTCTGATACAGCCCGCGACAGTGCGGCGGCCATCGGTACGAATGGACACTCGCCCGTGCGCAGTCCGCGGTACGACTCGGAATGAGACTATGAAGAGAATGGCAACTTGGACGAGCGCCATTTCCATCCTGGAGGGCGAATCGGCGTTGAGATACGCCCGTGGGTCTCGAATTGCCAATTCTCGCGCTGAATCCCGACATAGGCAACGTTGCCTCACGCCCGGCGTCTGACCTACGCTGACTCGCGCATGAAGAACCTCCTGATCACCGTGCTGCACGTCGCCATTGTGACGGCGAAGTTGTGTGGCCCCGGTGGCGTGCGAGCCGTG
>CAWFFB010000035.1:0-565888 GCA_963814975.1 uncultured Acidobacteriota bacterium
GGCCACTCGCGCCTGGATAAGATCGAGCGATCGCTCTCGCCTCGCTGAGTCGCCTTGCGGTGAAACGCACGGTTCGCGCCGGGCACGACGCCTGGCTCCAAGAGGCCTGCGACCCATCGATTCCTCGATAGTCGGGTAGTCATCGAGAGCACACAAGGCGGCGGCACGGCTTTTGGCCATTGCCTGCTCAGGTTGGTGCCGGATGCGCTGGGAGCCTGCGAGTTCACCGGAGGCAGCGGCTCGCTAAAGGGGTTCAAAGCCGACGTGACCGTCACCACAGTAGACGGCACGATCTGGCACTGGAGAGGCGCCCGATCCAGCGACGATTGACATCACGATGGCGCAGCTTCCGAACGACGAAGCTGCGCCTCGTTCGTCAGGAAGGTCTTGCTAAGAGCCCTCAGTTTGCTGTCAAGCCGCTTTTCGGCGCGGCACCAGTCGGGTGCTTCAACCGCATGGGTTATAGCTTCAGCCGTTCAGCCCAACGAGCATGGCGCATATCGCGAATCATGCAATTCCGATCGCAATTCCCGCAAGTGTCCGAAGCCTGGCGGATATCATCCCAGCGACTCGTCCGTTGCCCCTACAGCCCGGCGCTCGACTCAGAGCCCGGGCTGTGGAAGGGTACTGACCGCCTCGGGGTGGCTAAAAGCGGACTCCGAAGTTGATTTGGGAGTACTGTGCGTTGGTCGAGCAACCCTGCTCGCACGGACCACCCGACACCACGGCACCCTGCGCCCGGACCTCCGGGCCCCAGACGTAGTGATAGCGGAATTCGGCGTAAAACTTCGCGGACTCGCCGCCGAACGTCACGCCAGCCCCCAAGTTGATGCCGAAGTCGTTCGACGATCGGTCGACCAGGATGTTGTCAACCGACACCGCCGCCGGATAGCACCAGTACCAATACGGATCGCAGACCGTGGCGTACCTGACGGCGGGTGACGTTAGCTGTACCGTCCGATGATAATAGCCGAGGCCACCGATGCCGTATCCTCCAACCTTCGCGGTTCGCGGCGACGCGTAGATGGCGTTGAACGTGACCGAATGAATGTTGTGATTGCTCTCGATCAACTGGGACGAGGCATTTATTCCGCCCGGATCCGGAGACACGAGAATCGTCTTCTCGGGTCCTGGCATCCAGTTGTACATGTACTCCGCCTGAAGGCCGAAAGTCGGCGACACATTGAACGTCGCGCCGATCCCACCGTTCGCGCCGGTGTCGAAGGCATCGTTGAGGCCGGAGAGCGGCATCAAGACACCCGCCCCGATGTTGATGCTGACCGGCTTGTCCTGCGCGCCAGCCGGTGCCGACATGATCAGAAGCCCGAACAGCGCCACCAACAGTTTCCGCATGAGCACGCTCCTCTAGATTGAGAGTAATGGTCTGCCCTATCGTGAAGACAGCCGACGGCTCCTGATGGGAGCATCCGACTTGCCAAAGCTTACATCAAACGGTTTTCGTCGTGTTTTGCTCGTCATCGCGGCGGTCAAGAACCGATGACGATTATAGTCTACCCATCGATGGATACCGGGCGTGCGATAGCGCAGGCTATTCCCGTGCCGAGCGCCAGCGCCGTGGTCAACAGAGTCTTTCGTCTTAATTTCGTCAGCATGGAACCTCCAAGGACATCAGCGAGCCTTCGTCAGAGCTACCAGAGATATCTCAATCCGAACACGAACGAGTTCGCCGTTCTCGATGAATGCGGCGTCACGACGGACCTGCTTCGCCGCTATGGTCGGAGTCTTCGGGGCCAGCGACTCCGCGATCACACGCCCTCCGGGCACTGGCAGACCCAGACGGTCATCGTGGGGTTGCGGCCGGACGGGCTGAGCGCGCCGGCCCTGTTCGACGGCCCCATCGACAATCCCAGTTTTCTGGCCTACGTCGAGCAGGTGCTGGGGCCCACGTTGCGCGCCGGCGACGTCGTCGTCCTCGATAACTTGGCCGTGCACAAACAACCGGAGGTCCGCGCGGCTATCGCGGCGGCTGGCGCCCAGCTCCGCTTTCTCCCGCCTTACAGTCCTGACTTCAACCCGATCGAACTCGCGTTCTTGGTCTTGCGAATCACTCGGACTGCTCGGGTTTTCTGGGCGGGACAATTCTTGAATTCTGCCAACGAGACAATCGGACACCGGGATATCGGCAAGCTTGCTCCGCGAGAGCGTTCCCTTGATTGATATCTTCCTCGAACGCCGCAGATCGGGCGGGCCAGCGGCTCCGGCGACTCTCATGGATTCTGCCCCGCTGAGAGCTGCGGAAACTTGTTGTTCTCGCAGACGTTTTCCATCAGGTTCTCGCCAGGCGCGAGAACCAACGTGTAGACGACCTTCCACGGCTTGACGAAAATGTCGGAATCCTCATGTATCACTTCCACGGTCATGGTGCCCATCGTCGTGCGGGTCCACCGTTCCCTGATATGCAGGTTCGCCGTGTGTGGTAGCGAGGAGTCCAGCCACGACTTGTCATTGAATCCACTCGAGTCCACAACCAGCGTATCGCCCTCCCACATCCCAATCGAATGCCCCATCCACGTCGGCTCAACGTCTGGTGGATGTGGCCGACCATCAAGAAACGCCAGACGATAATTCGGTGGGTGTTCAAAGAGCGTGGCCAAGTGCATCCGACTGTGCATCACCACCCAGAGCCCACCTCCGAGGGCAGTGGGGACCGGCGCAGGCGGCAGACAGACGGAATACGGGAAGTCCTTCATGTTCGTCTTGTAACGACCCTCCAACAGCGTGAGCCCCAGCTGGGTCATTGCGGGTCGTTCAGGCGTGCCCTGCACGATCCAGACGCCGTTCAAATCCGGCTTGCCGTCCGGCGTGCGCGGTGCCGGACCAGGGAACTTGCCTTCGTACTTCTCGCGCATGATCCGACGCCACTGGGCTGAAACCGCGGCGTCCACCTGGTCAGGGCTGGCCACGGGATTGGGCGTCGGCACCAGATTGTCCAATGGTCCTGGCTTCTGCGGGGCGGTCTGCGCGCTCGCCGTCACCGCCGAGATGAAGACCAACGCAGCGGCAGCAACAAAACGCAACATGTTCACTCCTTTGCACCCGAATGCGTTTCAAAGCAGATACGGGACCGTCAAGGGATGTCCGTTCTCGAATCTCTCTTCAGGCTGTAGTTGTTCACAACTGTGTGAGCACGTCCGGCGGCGGGCTCGGCCTGAGGCCGTGAGCGCGCCGGTGGCGTCTGCTTCGGCACGGACGGTGCCCCAGGACCCGCCGCTGATCGCGCCGCTAAAACGACGCGCACCGAGCGCGCGCTTGCGCACCAGGTTGGTCGTCATGCCAGTCGAGCCGGCGCTCTTAAAAGAGACCGGCCGGTCCCCGCAGTACCTCAACGCGGTCGTAGAGCGCCAGGTCGAACATCGCCGCGCGCGTGTCCACCAACAGGTTCATGCCGTCGGCCTGGAAGTCGCCGGCCGCGCCGCGCGCGTCGGCGCCATAGTCCGTGTAGGCGCCGCCCGCCGAGAGCACAGTGACGCCGGTCGTGTAGCGAAGCGCCTCGCCGATGTCGGTGAAGTTCTGGTGCTCCAGTCGCTCGCGGGTGACGACGGAGATCGACTGCGGGGTTTCGCGCAGCGACGCAGGAATCTTGCCGACGGTGACAGGTCCAGCAACGTAGGCGTCGGGAGTCGCGGTCACCGACACCTGGTCGGCCAGCGAGCCAACCTTCAGCGTCACCGTAAATGACCGCTGCTCACCGGCGGAAAGGGTGACGCCCTCGACGCGCGCGGGCGCGAAACCGGCACCGTGACGCTGAAAGGTGCCGCGATCGTCGGTAACGGCCCGGCGCTGCACGCCGCTAGACGCCTGGGCAAGCGTCACGTCGGCGCGAGCAACGACTCCACCGCTTTCGTCGGTGACAGTGCCGTTCACGGTGGCGCCGGAGGGTTGCGCCAGAACCGGGCGGCCGGTCAGCGCAACGGCCGCGGCCAGCGCGCCAATGAACACGAAAGAAACCGGGAAAGACGCTTGAAACGGAGCGACACGAACCTGCAGCATCGAGAAACTCCCGATTGTGGGTTCACATATGAGGGGAGCGAGCGCCGTAGTCTACCTCAAACTGATACTGAGTCCACTCTCACGTAAGTTGGACTCGAGCCATTACAAGGCAAGTTGATGAGGTCACTGAATCGTTGGGGCCGTGCCCATACTGAGATCGGCCGGCAGCTCCGGCGGGCACGCCAATCGCAACCGGCGCTCACGGCAGCGGCAGCAGCGCCGCGCGGGGGCTTTGCGGCACACTCATCCCCATGCTCGCCAGCATGGTACAGAATCAGGTCCAGCCCACGATCGATGTGTCCGCCGATCAGGAATTGTTCGGCCCCGCGTCGCTGCAGCTCGACTCGCTGAAGATCGCCTGCGCCATCCGCCGCGCGCAGGTAAGCCTCGGCGGCGTCGGCGGGTCGGCCGGCGTTGGCCAGCGCGTTGGCGAGTCCTTCCCTCCATGTGTGGGCGGCTTGCTCTACCCCTACGACACCCTCGACATGGGCTCCCGGCGAATCGAGCGAATCCGCGCGGCCTACAAAGAGGAGTTCGACCAGCAGTCCGTACCTCCGCGTCGACGCCCCGTCCATCGTCTGGGCGTCGTTCTAGGCGCGGCGCGCCGCCAGCGCGCCCTTAGCGGCAGAGTAGGGGAGCCGAGCAACTGGACCAAGCTGGCCCAGACGACAGGTGAGCTTCAGGGTATGGTTCGCCGCACTCCGGACGCACAACACAAGAGGTTCCTCGATGCAATTGTGTTGCCGAATCCTTTCCAACTGAAGCTGGGCGGGGGTTCTTCTTGTCGTGCCGTGGACGGTCTAGACATGGGCTTCCAAGCAGCGCGACCGGTGACGATGTAACCTCGGCGCGACGGCTACTTCTTCACTTCGGGGCGCCAGTCTGCAGCTGCGTGATCAGTATGGCGGGCTGGTCCGACGCGGTAGGATCATGGCAGCGATGGGTAGGTGGGCTTCATGGGCGAATCTTATCGTCGCCGTCTTCGTGCAGGGTTCCAGCGCAGATGAACTTCAGCTCGCAGGCGGCAGCTTCGAAGCCGAGCGCGTCCGCATGGTCAACGAGCAGCTCAAGGGACGCGACATTCGCGACCCTCGCGTGCTCGCCGCGATCCTCAACGTGCCACGTCACCTGTTCGTGCCTGAGTCGCTGCGGCCACGAGCCTACCGCGATTCGCCGCTGCCGATCGGATACGACCAGACTATCTCTCAACCCTACATCGTCGCGTTCATGACACAGGCGCTGGACGTCCAGCCGGGCCATCGGGTCTTGGAGATTGGAACGGGGTCCGGCTATCAGGCCGCGGTGCTCGGTCTGCTCGCCCGCCAGGTGTACACGATTGAGATCGTCGCCCCGCTCGCGGCACGGGCGCGCGCTACGCTCGCCGATCTGGGCTACCGCAACATCGAGGTGCGCATCGGCAACGGGTACCTGGGTTGGGCTGAGCACGGGCCGTACGATCGCATCATGGTGACGGCTGCGCCCGATGCGGTGCCAGCGGCGCTGGTGCAACAGCTCGCGGTCGGCGGCCTGATGGCGATCCCCGTTGGCACCGTGACCCAGCAGCTCCGCATCCTTCGACGGACGGCGATGGGGATGGAGACGCTCAGCACCCTTCCGGTCCGGTTCGTACCAATGACCGGCAAGCCGTGAGACACCCGCGGCGTGCGAGCGCCCCAGAAGAAGCGGCGCAGTCCGCACACTGGCGCGGATGGCCGTACGACTCACGCGTTCAGAGGAAACATCCGAAGAATCGACAGCGTGTCGAACTCAGTCGACGGCGTTTGCGCGCGACATTCAGTCTCGCCTGATCCGGTGCTCGGTTGAGCCGAAATGAATTGGAGCAGGCTCAGCCCCCAGTCGGGGCGGTTGTTAGCCGCTTCGAGCCGGAAAGGGGCCTTCGGTGAGATCGTCCGAGAGGCGCCAGCCGACTTCGAAGGTAATGTCTTGGTTCGGTTGAGGACAGGGTCATCGCGGAACGAGTTGCACACAAACAGGACCACTCGCCACTGGGATCCATTTGGAGGTCAGCCAGCTGTGTCGTACGCCATCGTGACGCGAATATCCGTCCGTAGCCCACGTTCCCTTTCCGAAGCCTCAAGCCCCAAGTGCCCCGCCGACAACGCCGTGCTTTCGACGACATGGAAACCCCGCCGCTGATAGAACGGGGCGTTCCAAGGGACATCGCGAAAAGTCCTGAGCGTGACGGCAGGATGCCCCGTGTCTTTGGCCCAGGCGCACACGATGGTGAGGAGTCTCGAACCGATCCCTTGGCGTCCATGTAAAGGGAGCACATCGAGTTCGTCGAGGTGGGCATAGCCCTCGATTTCCACGATCAGAGCAAATCCGACGGGCGTCACGCCGGAGGCTGTCGCGACCCAAAGGCGCCCCGCCCGCTGGGCTGCTGCGAAAGTCTCGACAGAGTTCGGGTGTTCGTACATCTCCTCGGGAATACCAAGATCACCAGGGAAAGTCTTGAACTGTAGCCCGGCAAGCCGCTCTATCTCGGGGAGGAGAGCGACATCCTCGGGCACCGCCAGTCTGACTTCATACCCTTGCGAATTTATCTCGGAATCACGTCTGACTAACGGTTCGGCATCACCAGCGGCGCTTCAGGATTCGCATTGAGCGCGTCTGCTGCATGCGTGTTAGGCACCCTCCCTATGTTCCCGGCGGCTCACCGCATGTTTGACAATCTCGGATCATGCAGCGACGTAGCCGGCTGGTTGAGTCGGTCTGCCTCGGCCAATCCAGACGGCGACGATCACGCCGAGCACCAGCTTACATCCCTCGAGCAAAGTGTAGACCCCGTGCAAAATCCAAAACCGACGTAACGCTGGCGGCGGCGGATTGCGAAGCACGAAGTCGAGGCTCCGCCCTATGGAGATGATCTCGGGCGTCAGCCATACGATCGTCACAGCGACAAGCCCCATCATTCCCAAGACGCCCCAGCGGGCTGGGGCAGCGGACGATCCCCGCGCGATGAGCCACAGGACCAGAAGACCTATCGGGACCTGCACGGCGTTCCAGAGCTGGAAATAACGGCGATTCAACTCCGACGAGAAATAGCGTAGGAGGTCGCGCGTTTCTGTATGACCGACTCGCGCTACCTGGGAGGCGAAGGCACGGTTCGTCGATCCAGCCAGGAGCCGGTCTATCGTATAGAAGTTCTCCGCCGCAACGACGGCGACCATCACGTTACCGGCGAGCCACGCCCCCATCACAAACATTGCCCATCGCTGCTTCATAGTGAAACCCAAGCCGGCTAGGCAGTATGGCTGTCAGCTTAGCAGCAGCAACGCCCCGTTTAAACAGCGCCCGCTGCTAGTTCCGACCTGGCCGCTTGAAAATGACATCCCCTCCACCATGCGCAGGAAGATACCGCCGAAGCGTTTCAGTTAAATCGCTCGGCTGCGCCACACTCCAGCCATCCTTGGTGAACTCCGCCCATTCATCAGCACTTGGGGACGAGTAGTACACTCCAGCAGTCGTCGGTTGAGTTGTTGTGGGAAGTCCCAAGCCGCTCTCTAGACGATTCAGGGCAGAAACGAGCATCACCACACCCGGCCGATACAACGCGAGCACATGCCACAGCAACGAGCGGTCCGGCACAACGGGTACACGTGTTGTTTCAATTATCGGCCCAGTATCAATAGTGTCGTCCGTGATGTAGTGCAGCGTGCAACCGATCTGCGTGTCGCCGTGCATCAGCGCGCGGAACGTCGCGAGCACGCCACGGTAGGCGGGCAGCAGTCCGGAATGGAGGTTGAGGACTCCGAGCCGTGGAATCGCGATCAACGAGGATTTCAGAATCGCGCCATAGCGGATGGTGACCACTAGATCCGGCTCGAACGCACGGACTACCTCTAGCCCAGCCTCCGTATTGGGATTCGGCAGCGACGCGACTTGAATCCCGCGATGCCGTTCTACTTCCGCAAACGTGAGGTATCGATCACCGTTATCCGGCAGACCGGCCCGCTCCACGAGTGGGAACAGCACTTCATTAGGGAGTTGCTGTTCAGCAACGCGCAACTCTCTTCGCTCGGACGGCTCCTCCGCTTGCAATCGTGTCTGCCCCACCCGTTCCGTTAGGCCAACGAATACCTCATGCCGCTCGAACGTTGGCAGAAGAAGATTCAAAGCAATACTGCTGGCCAGATCACGATTGAGGCAGCACAGAATCCGCATGCCGTAGAATGCTCCGAGAAAAGCGATGTTCTTGCATCTGTCTAACAAGTATTGAAGTAGACCGCATGGCGTAGCTCGCGGCCAACCGGCACGCGCGGCGGCCCCAGCCAAATAAGGTTTCGCCCACTACCAAGTGTAGCTACCCGATGGCGGCGGCCACGAGCCCAGCATCTGGCGCAGCAGCACGACTTGGCCGAGATGGTGCGAGTTGTGCGCGGCCTTGTCGACGAGGAGGTCCCGAGCGTGCATGTGCCAATGTATACCACCGCACCGCGCAGAGCTCGAATCAAGAACTGCGGAGGAGCCGGTTCGGGTCGATAGCGCGTCGAGGACGTGAAGCCGCTGACTTGGCACGAACCAGCAGACGGTCTACGTCGCTCCATGGAACCGCTGCCGCTGTTCCGTAAACCCCGATGCCACCGGCGCGATGACCAGGGGACTGGACGCGCCGCTCCCGCTCACTATGCGACGATGCAGTGACGCAAAACGTCCTGCACAGTGAGCGGGAGCGCCATGTCTGAACTCCGCAGTGAAGTACAGCAGTAGTGTCTTGAGTCTGGTGGAAAAGTAGAAAGCGCGTCATCATCCGGCGCAGTTGTTAACCAGCAGCTGCGCCCGCTTGGCGGCGGGTGCCGGAGGATGACGCTATGGCGAAGGATAGCAGGAAGGTCTCGACCGATGAAGCCGTCCGTGCAGACGAGGCGACGACCCTGGAAACGCTCATTCGGCAGCGGGCTCGCGGGTTGATCGATGCGATCGTCGAAGAAGAATTGGAAGCCGCACTGGGAGCGGCGTCCTCGGCCCGCGTCGGCCCGGCGCGCCAGGGCTATCGGCACGGGACCCGCGAGCGGACGTTGACGACGAGTCTTGGACCGACCACCGTCGCCATGCCGCGGGCCCGCGTGCGGACGGCGGAGGGCGCGCCCACCGAATGGCGGAGCGAGCTGGTGCCGCGCTATCAACGCCGCTCCGAACGGGTCGATGAAGCGATCCTGGGCGTCTATCTGAGCGGGACGAACACCCGGCGCATCAAAGGGGCGCTGGCCCCGCTGCTGCGTGGGGGGCCGCTGTCGAAGGACGCGGTCTCGCGCCTCGTGGGTCGGCTCGCGGACGATTTCGAGACGTGGCGGCGCCGCGATCTCGCCGAGGACCAGATCCAGTATCTGGTGATGGACGGCTGGTACCCGAAAGTCCGCATCGGCAAGCGGCGCGTCCGCGTGCCGGTGCTCGTGACGCTCGGCGTGCGCGCCGATGGCCAGCGGGTCGTGCTGGATTTCCGCCTCGCCGGCGATGAAGAGCACGGCCGCCTGGCGCGATGTGATTCGCGGTCTCGTCGAGCGCCACGTGGGCACGCCGGCTCTCGCGATGGTCGATGGGAGCGCCGGCCTGGCGGCCGCGCTGCGTGAGCAATGGCCGACGCTGGCGGTTCAACGCTGCACGGCACACAAGCTGCGAAACCTCGAGGCCAAGGCGCCGGTCCGCCTGCGCGAGGAACTCGCCGAGGACTATCGCCGGATGATCTACGCCGAGAGCCGGACCGCCGTGGAGCAGGCGCGCACCAGATTCGCGAAGAAGTGGCGCCTTCGCTGTCCAGCCGTCGTGGAGTGCTTGGACGAGGCCGGCGATGATCTCTTCACCTTTCTGCGCTTTCCGAAGCGTGCAGTGGAAGGCGCTGCGCACGACGAATGCGCTCGAGCGGATCAACGGGGAGTTTCGACGCCGGACCAAAACCCAAGCGAGCCTGCCGGGGCAAGAGGCCGTCCTCCTGCTGCTCTTTGGTTTGCTGCGCAGCGGTCATGTGAAGCTCCGGAAGATCGACGGCTGGGAGGAGATGGCACGCGTCGAGAAGGCGGCGTAGCTAATGGCTCAGAGCCGGTTCATGACGCGCTCACACTTTTCCACCACTTGTCGGCCCGGTCGTCATTCACTTCTCACGGCCACCTGGCCTTGCTCGTTCAACACTCTGAGCAGCTCGTTGATTCAGCCTTGGCGGCTCACCATGGCGTTGATCCAGATCGGGGCGAAGGGTGAGGTGCAACCCTTCGAAACGGGGTAATCCCGATAGATCCCCAACCTCTCGCCAATGCTGATGGCCCGCTTGCGGAGTTTGGGGAAGTGGATGCCGATTTCCGCAAGGGTGCTGTTCATCGTCCACTGTACGACCGGATCGGCGTTCTCCATTTCGGCCTCGATACGATCCAGCAGCGCCGGGAGGTCGAGCCCCTCCGGACTCTTCACGACCCGCTCGGCAGTAAGGCTCCATCCGGCGCGTGCGGCCCACCGGTCGTCCGTGGCCATCCACTCCCGGCGAAGAGTCTCCTTGTCGGGGTGCTGCTTGACGACATAAGAGTTGAGCCAGTCCGCCACGTGCGCAAAGGTGACGGACCGCACCATCCGATCCACTTCGTGGGCTGCCAGGGCCTTGGGCTTGATCAGGAGGGTTGCCAGGAGCTGGGCATCGACGTTCCCGGTCTCCCAGAGAGACATGGCCAACTCATGGTTTGTCTTGATCTTCTTCGCCACCACCCGGATGTCGCCGTGTTTAACGCCAAACTGATTGTCGCCGGCACCGTACCTGGTGTTGTGCGCCCGCGTCGTCTCGTTGGCGAGCGCTTTGAGCTGCTTGAGCGTTTCATTGAGCGTCATGGTACTAAGGTAAGCCGCTTCTGGGGGCGCGGTGCAAGTCATGCGGGATCACACGGAGTGGACCCGACGGCGCGTCGCATCTGCCGCACGATTGGTGCGGATTCGTCGCGCACCGCGATGGCTCCTCTCGCTATTCTATTGCGGGGTGCATCCCCGGCAACTTCGCCTTCGAGATCGGCAACCCCGCGATCGAGCCAGAACATGCATTCGGTGTCGATCTGGCGCTGCGGTGGCGATCGGCTCGCGCGTCTGGTGAGATTTCCTACTTCCGCAACGACATCAGCAACTATCTCTTTCGCCGTCCGGTGACCGATGAAGAATTCAATCAGCGCGTGCCCCAGCGTCAGCGTCTACATAGTGTCCAATGTGCCGAAGACCGTTCCGTCCTTGTCGTCACGAAACAGGGCGCGCAGAGCCAACACGTCCAGTACATGCGGAAGCGATAGATTTTCCAGGGGAGGGTTGATGGCGAGCAAGAGGGTCGGCGCAACCGTCAAAGCGCTCCTTCAACGAGTGAATCGTAGACTACGCGAGAACGACCAGAGGGTGTGCCGGGCGCGAAGCGAGCGTGTGCGTCTGGGACCGGGCGCATTCTACGCAATCGACGAAAAGCGAAGCCTCATTCTCGGGAAGGACGTCAATCTTGAACAGCTTGCGCGGGAACTGGGTGCGCTGAAACCCCATGAGGTGCTCGACACGAATACCCAGGTGAACGGCAAAGGGGCAAAACTCCATTCGCCGGGCTCGGATTAATCCCGCGCCGATTGGAAAACGTGCGGTGCTGTGGACTGGACGGCAGTGCCAGGTTGCCCATTCCGGGACCAGCGGCAGCCGTCGATTGTCTTGCGAAGGTTCAGGCTCCTGGAAAATCACCGACAGAGATCTTCCCGTAGCCTGGAGCCAAAAGCCGATCTCTAGTTGATCGTCAGCGTTCGGGTCGCCGTCCCCCACGTCGTGCCGCTGGAGTTGCGTGGCGTCATCGTCAAGGTCGCCGTGCCGGTACGCTCGGCACGAATCTGCCAGGCCACGCTCCGACTTCCGCCCGGCCGCTGACGCTGACTTGTGACGCGGTGGACGTGAGGCTGCGCACGAGCGGCGCGGAGAAGCTGCCGAGGTGGCGGAGACGACTCCATTCGCTATAACTTCGCCGATCGCCCGATGTTTTGTTGTGCGTCCGCTATTTCCCGTCGCTGTGTGTTCAGGGCGGCCAGTTCTCTCCCAGTTCTCGCGCGACCTCCCGGACAACCCGCTCTTCCTCAGGGCCGAACGCCTCCGGCGTGTGGCTGTCGATGTCGATCTGTCCGACGATCCGCCCTTGACGGTCACGAATGAGCACAACCAGTTCGGATCGGGTGGCCGCGCTGCACGCGAGGTAGTTCTCAACCGCGCGAACGTCGGGCACGTTGATGTCTCGACGCTCGGCGACAGCCGTTCCGCACACGCCAACGCCAACCTCGATCTGCGTGTGCGCTGTCGGCGCGCCCACGTAAGGCCCCAGGGACAGGGCTTCGCCGTTCACCAGGTAGACACCGACCCAGTCGAACGCGGACGACCGAATCGCCAAGCCCTCCACGGCTGCTCGCAGCGACGAACGATGGGCAGACCCGAGCGCGCCGCTCGCGAGAGCGTCCAGGAGCTGATCCATCAGACGATTGGCGGTGCGAAACACGGCGGACGGCGTCGTCCGCATGTCGCACAGCCGCTGGATGTACGGCGCGTCGGCCAGCTCGTCGGCGCAATTCGCGATCAGCTCGCCAACGCTCACAGGCGTCGCTTCAAGGTGGAATTGGAGTGCGATCACATGACGGTCGAGGGAGAACGCCTGGTTCTGGCACGCGCGGCTTCGCGCCAGGCGAACCGCGCCGGCTGGGAGGTCGAAGGTCTCTCCGTGCCAGTGGAACACGTCGAGGGCAGCTGGAAATCCGAACGTCGAGCCTTCGACGGTCGCTTCGATCGGGAACCAGCCGATCTCCTTGTCGTCGTTGCGGTAGACGGGGCAGCCGAGAGCGCTTGCAATCAGCTGGGCGCCGAGACAGATGCCGAGCGTCGGAATCCCGCGTTCGATGGCGTCACGGACGAACCGCTTCTCGGGGCGGAGCCACGGCAGTGCATCCTCGTCGTTGACGCTCATCGGCCCGCCCATCGCGATCAGCAGGTCGACGCTGGAGGGGTCGGGTAGCCACGCGGCCTCCCACAGACGGGTATACGAAATGTTGACCTGGCGCGCCGTCAGCCAACCGGCGATACTGCCGATATCCTCAAACGGCGCGTGCTGGAGGACGTGGACGTTCACAGCCCTCGCGCTCCAACCACGTCACACGCCGTGCGACAGGACGCCATCATGAGTGAAAAGATCATTGTCATCACTGGTGCCAGCGCCGGTATCGGCGCTGCCGCTTGAGGACATCGACCAGCCGGCACTCCATCTGACACCGGGGCTGCATTACAGCTGATTCGCGAGGCCGGCGATCGACAGCGCCGCGAGATAGTCTTCCCCGGTATTGAGGTTCCGCAACGTCAGCAGTTCCGGATCCGTCGAGATCATCTCCGCCGGCTGCACGCGGCGGGTTCGGACCGCATCGAAGAGAAAAACCGGCCGCAGTCGATTCTGCGCCAGCAATGCTTCCACATGCGACAGCGTGGCGCGGCGATAGACCGCCGACAGCGGATGAGGAAAGCCATCGATTTCCATCACCGCGATGTCGTGATCGGCCAGCAGATCGATCATCCGGCGCACGAAATCGGGAACGAGCAGCGGGACGTCGCAGCTGGTCACGTATGCCATGTCGACCGTTTCGGGCAGAGCCTTCAGGCCGGCACGCAGTCCCTCCACTGGACCGCGGCCTTGCTCCTCGTCGCGGGTGACGATCACATCGGCCGGCAGGTCGGGCAGCAACTGCTCGGCTGCGGCGACGACCACGATGGGGGAGACGACACTAGAGAGCAGGCGGACGATGCGCTGCAACATCGTCTCGGGCCCAAAAGGCAGGAGCGCCTTTGATGTCCCCATCCTGGTCGACCGGCCGCCGCAGAGGATGATCCCGCCGCCGTTCACGGATTAGACCCCTTACGAGCTGACCTCGATCATCTCCATTACCTCGCTATCACTCGGATAGTCATCAGGAAGCACGCCTCGGAGCGGAATGGGAATTCGGTCCATCCGGTAGGCCGTGCCAGGGCGGTGGATCCCGTAGATGGCTGTGGTGAAACGGACCGTGAGTGCGATCGACGCCTGGATGGTCGGGTAATCCAGGACGACCGTTGGTATCCGGCGCAAGTGAGTTACGGCCCTCTCCGAAAAACGAGCGATGCCCTCGCTGCCCACGAGCAAGCCGGCATCGACATCGCCACGCTCCAGCATGCCCTGGGCGGAAAACTCGCCGGGGTTGTAGCGGGGATAGCCTCTCGCGAGATTGACGCTGAAGGGGTAGCCGGTCTGCCAGGTCAGAACCAGATCTGCCCCGGTCACGTCGCCGGGCACACGCATCCTTCGGGCGCTGAAGCGCCTGTCCGTGCACGCCACGTTGGCCGAGATC
Organism: uncultured Acidobacteriota bacterium; assembly: GCA_963814975.1. GTDB lineage: Bacteria > Acidobacteriota > Vicinamibacteria > Vicinamibacterales > CAVVIG01 > CAVUXJ01. Next base: position 14,379 of record CAWFFB010000035.1, read on the forward strand.
TCCACCAAACCAATCCTCTCACATGGAGCCGTTGACCCGGCCCGAGCCAACGGGCGCTGGGCTCCCGCGTGACGAACTGCGTCATTGCTCCGACTCGTTCGGTCATGTCGAGCCGGTAGGTCTCCGCGGTCGCGCCGCTCGTCCGTCGTCGACTGAACGTCCACGCGCGGCGGGGTCGACCACCGACCGGAGATTGCGCGGCCGTCGCGTGCCCATGCAGATGGTGATGACCTGTCGAAGGGGCGCTATCGATCAGGCGCCGTTGAGGCGACTTCTGTCAGCCTCGCTTGCCGCCTGTCTCTGTGCTGCTGGCCAGCAAACCGATCGCGGAGCGGGCCACGGGGTCGAGGCCGGCGCCGCCTTCACGATAGTGCGCGATGATTTCCCGGCGCATGCGCGGATCCCAGAACCGTTTGATGTGTCCGGCGACGTTGCTGGCGGCCGCGGCCTTGTCAGGATCGGCGTTGAAGAACGCGCCGATGTCATTCGCCATCGACACGAGACGTTCGGCCCTCACGCGTGCGTCGCCTGGCGGCCTTTCAGTAGCTGGAGCTGGTGTTGCGTGAAGTCGTGGAATCGCTTCTGCCACGCCGACGGTTGATTCACCTTGACGATCTCCACGGCCGTGACCTTGTACTCGGGACAGTTCGTCGCCCAGTCGGAGTTTTCCGTCGTGACGACGTTGGCGCCGGACTCCGGGAAATGGAACGTCGTGTAGACGACGCCCGGACGCACGCGGTCGGTCACATCGGCGGGCAGCACGATTTCGCCGGAGCGGCTGGTCACCCCGACCAGGTCGCCCTGCGTGATGCCACGGACCTCGGCGTCGTGCGGGTGGATCTCGAGGACGTCGGCCGCTGCCCAGACGATGTTCTGCGTACGCCGCGTCTGCGCGCCGACGTTGTACTGCGTCAGGATGCGGCCGGTCGTCAGCAGCAGCGGATACCGCCGGGTCGCGCGCTCGGTCGTCGGCACGAACTCGGTGACGAAGAACTTGCCCTTGCCGCGCACGAACTCGCCGACGTGCATCGTCGGCGTGCCCTCGGGCGCCTTGTCGTTGCACGGCCACTGGATGCTGCCGAGTCGGTCGAGCTTGTCGTACCTGAAGCCGGTGAACGTCGGCGTCAGGCGCGCAATCTCGTCCATGATCTCCGACGGGTGCCCATAGTGCATCGGATAGCCGAACGCGTTCGAGAGCAGGATCGTGACCTCCCAGTCCTGGAAGCCCGCCCGCGGCGCCATCACCTTGCGCACCCGCGACACCCGCCGCTCGGCGTTGGTGAACGTGCCGTCCTTCTCGAGGAACGACGAACCCGGCAGGAAGACGTGCGCGTACTTCGCCGTCTCGTTCAGGAACAGGTCCTGGACGACCACGCATTCCATCGCGGCGAGCGCGGCGGTAACGTGCTGCGTGTCCGGATCGGACTGCGCTGGATCCTCGCCCTGGATGTACATGCCCTTGAAGCTGCCGTCGAGCGCCGCTTCGAACATGTTCGGGATGCGCAGTCCCGGCTCGGCGAGCAGCGATACGCCCCAGTCCTTCTCGAAACTCGCGCGGACCGCGTCGTCGGACACGTGACGGTAGCCGCTGAACTCGTGCGGGAACGATCCCATGTCGCAGGAGCCCTGCACGTTGTTCTGGCCGCGCAGCGGGTTGACGCCGACGCCTTCGCGGCCGAGGTTGCCGGTGGCCATCGCCAGGTTGGCGATGCACATCACCATCGTCGAGCCCTGGCTGTGCTCGGTGACGCCGAGACCGTAATAGATGGCGCCGTTGCCGGCCGTCGCGTAGAGACGGGCCGCCGCGCGCACCAGCTCGGGCATCACGCCCGTGGACGCCGCGGTCGCTTCGGGCGAGTTGCGCTCCTCGGCGACGAACGCCTTCCACTTGTTGTAAGAGTCGACCTCGCAACGGTCGGCGACGTACTGTTCCTTGGTGAGCCCCTCGGTGACGACGACATGCGCGATCGCGTTGAACAGCGCGACGTTGGTGCCGGGCCGCACCGGCAGATGGAACTCCGCCTCGATGTGCGGGGTCTTGACGAGCGCGATCTCGCGCGGGTCGATGACGATGAGCTTGGCGCCCTGCCGCAGCCGCCGCTTGAGCTGGGAGGCGAACACCGGATGGCCCTCGGTCGGGTTCGCGCCGACGACGATGATGACGTCGGCCTTCATGACGGAATCGAAGGCCTGCGTGCCCGCCGATTCGCCGAGCGTGTTCTTCAGGCCGTAGCCGGTCGGCGAATGGCAGACGCGCGCGCAGGTGTCGACGTTGTTGTTGCCGAACGCCGCGCGCACGAGCTTCTGCACGAGGAACGTCTCTTCGTTCGTGCAGCGCGATGACGTGATGCCGCCGATGGAGTCGCGGCCGTACTTCGCCTGAATGCGCCGGAACTCGCTCGCCGCGTGGCCGATCGCCTCGTCCCAGCCCACCTGCTGCCACGGATCGTCGATCGACTTGCGGATCATCGGCGTCGTGATGCGATCGGGATGCGTGGCATAGCCGAACGCGAAGCGGCCCTTGACGCACGCGTGGCCGTGGTTGGCGTGGCCGTCCCGGTTCGGCGCCATGCGCACGACCTGTTCGCCTTTCACTTCGGCGTTGAACGAGCAGCCGACGCCGCAATACGCGCAGGTCGTCGTGACGGACGCTGCGGGCGGCCGATCTGGATGAGCGACTTCTCGGTCAGCGCGACGGTCGGGCACGCCTCGACGCACGCGCCGCACGAGACGCATTCCGAGGCGAGGAACGGCTCGTTCTGGCTCGCCGCGACCTTCGAGCCGAAGCCGCGGCCCTGGATCGTCAGCGCAAACGTGCCCTGCACTTCGTCGCACGCGCGCACGCAGCGCGAGCAGACGATGCACATGGTCGGGATCGAAGGTGAAGTACGGGTTGCTCGCGTCCTTGGCCGCGTGCCGATGGTTCGGCGCCGTCGAGGCCGTAGCGCGTCTCGGTGATGTCGAGCGCTTCGGCCATGTCCTGCAGCTCGCAGTGGCCGTTCGCCGGACAGGTCACGCAGTCGAGCGGGTGGTCGGAGATGTAGAGCTCCATCACGCCGCGGCGGAGCTGCGTGCAGCTTGGGGCTCTCCGTGCGGACCTTCATGCCCGTCGGCGACAGGCGTCGTGCACGACGCCGGATAGCCGCGCCGGCCTTCGATCTCGACGAGGCACAGGCGGCACGAGCCGAACGCCTTGAGCGTGTCGGTGGCGCACAGCTTCGGAATCTGCTGGCCGGCCGACGCCGCCGCGCGCATGATGGACGTGCCGTCGGGCACCGTGACCGGCTGCGCCGTCGATCTCGAGCGTGACGAGCCTGGCTCCGGCGCCGGTCCGTGCGCGGCGTGCCGAGGTCGTTGTAGTTGATCGTGAATACATGCCCGTAGGCGCCGGCTCCGGGGTCTAGCGGTCCCGTTCGAAAGTCCTGCCGGAAAATGCTTCAGCGCGCTCTGCACGGGAACGGCGTCAGCCCGCCCAGCCCGCACAGCGAGCCCTTGACCATCGTATCGCAGAGTTCGTCGAGCAGGGCCAGGTTCGACGCGCGCGATCCTGGCCGGAATCAGCGGTCGATGACCTCGACGCCGCGCGTCGATCCGATGCGGCAGGGCGTGCACTTGCCGCACGACTCGATCGCGCAGAACTCCATCGCGTAGCGCGCCATCTGCGCCATGTCGACCGTGTCGTCGAACACGACGATGCCGCCATGGCCGAGCAGCGCGCCGATGCGGCGAACGCCTCGTAGTCGAGCGGCGTGTCGAACTGCGACTCGGGCAGGTAGGCGCCGAGCGGTCCGCCCACCTGCACCGCGCGGATCGGGCGGCCCGAGGCGCAGCCGCCGCCGTAGTCGTAGAGCAGCTCGCGCAGCGTGAGGCCGAACGCCTTCTCGATGAGCCCGCCGCGCTTGATGTTGCCGGCGAGCTGGATCGGCAGCGTGCCGCGCGACCTGCCGACGCCGAAGTCGCGGTAGAACGCCGCGCCCTTGTCGAGGATGATCGGCACGCTCGCGAGCGAGATGACGTTGTTGACGATCGTCGGCTTGCCGAACAGGCCCTTGATCGGCCGGCAGCGGCGGACGCGGCGCGCACCTCGCCGCGCTTGCCTTCGAGGCTCTCGAGCATCGACGTCTCTTCGCCGCAGATGTAGGCGCCGGCGCCGAGCCGCACCTCGAGATCGAAGCGCTTGCCGCTGCCGCAGCACGTCGGCGCCGAGATAGCCGCGCTGCGTAGGCCGCGGCGATGGCTTCCGTCGAGCGCGCGATGCGCGTGCGGGATACTCGACGCGCAGATAGATGTAGCCCTGCGTCGCGCCGACCGCGAGGCCGGCGATCGTCATGCCTTCGATGAGGACGAACGGATCGCCTTCCATCAGCATGCGATCGGCAAACGTGCCCGAGTCGCCTTCGTCGGCGTTGCACGTGACGTACTTCTGGTCCGACGGCGCGTCGAGCACGGTCTTCCACTTGATGCCGGTCGGGAAACGCCGCGCCGCCGCGCCCGCGCAAGCCCGGAGTCGGTGACTTCCTGCACGATGTCCGCGGGGCTCATCGCCAGCGCGCGCTTCAAGCCCGCTGTAGCCGCCGTGCGCGAGGTAGTCGTCGAGGCTCGACCGGATCGATGATGCCGACGCGCGCGAACGTCGAGCCGCTCCTGGCGTGTCGAAATACGGGATCTCCTCGGCCGGACCGAGGCGCAGCGGGTGCGTCGCCGCCGTTGAGGAAGCCGGCGTCGAACAGCCCGCGACATCGTCCGGCGTCGACCGGCCCGTAGGCGACGCGCCCGGCCGGCGTCTGCGACTTCGACGAGCGGCTCGAGCCAGCACATGCCGCGCGAGCCGTTGCGCACGAGGCGGATGTCGAGTCCTCGCGCGCCGCCGCTTCGGCCGCGATCGCGCGCGCGACCTCGTCGGCGCCGAGCGACAGCGCGCCGGCGTCGCGCGGCACGTAGACCGTGACCGGCGGCATCAGCGCGTTCTCCCATGTCGGACGACGATTCGTCGAAGCGGCTCGGGCGTCACGCGGCCGTACAGCTCGCCGTCGATCATCATCGCCGGCGAGCACGCGCAGTTGCCCAGGCAGTACACCGGCTCGAAGCGAAAACGCGCCGTCCGCCGTCGTCCCGTGAAAATCGACGCCGAGCGCCTGCTTCGCGTGCGCTTCGAGCGCCCGCTGGTTCATCGACTGGCAGGCCTCGGCGCGGCACAGATGAATCGTGTGACGCCCCGGCGGCGTCGTCGCGGAAGTAGTGATAGAAGCTGATGACGCCGTGGACTTCGGCGCGCGACAGGTTCAGCCCGTCGGCGATGAGCGGCACGGCCGCCGGCGGCACGTAGCCGAGCGCATCCTGAATGGCATGCAGGATCGGCAGCAGCGCGCCAGGCTTGTCCTTCAGGCTGCCGACGACGCCGATAACGATGTCATCAACTTCGGAATCAAGTGGGGCCATGACTTTACGTATACCCGGTGATCGGAATGACTATCCGCCTTGCGAAACGACGCGCTCCGGGTGCGAGTAGATGTTGAAGTTCGTCCCGCGCAGAAAGCCGATCAGCGTCATGCCGCAGTCCTCGGCCAGCTCGATCGCGAGGCTCGACGGCGCCGACACGGCTGCCACGATCGGGATGCCCGCGAAAAACGCCTTCTGCACGATTTCGTACGACGTGCGCCCGCTGACAAACAGCAGGTGGTCCGACAGGGGTAGCCGCTCCTGCATCAGCATCCGACCGACGACCTTGTCCACGGCGTTATGACGACCGACGTCTTCGGCGATCGTCACGAGTTGTCCCTCGCGCGTGAACAAGCCGGCCGCATGAAGCCCACCGGTCGAGTCGAACACGGCCTGCCCCAGGCGCAGGCGATCGGGAATGTCGAGGAGCGTCGACCAGGCGATCGTCCACGCGGCGGAGAGCGGCGGCGCGTCGGTCCGAAGCGATTCGATCGTCAGGCGCCCGCACAAGCCGCAGGACGAATTCGTCGTCACGTTCCGGCGTTCGGCCAGCAGGCGATCGAGCGCGTCACCCGACTGGTTGGTGAGGCTGGCGTTGACGATGTTCTCGGGGTGATCCGCTTTCGGATCGGTGCAGTGCTCGATGAGGCCGAGATCGTCGGCGCTCTTCAGCACGCCTTCGGCCAGGAGAAAGCCCGCAGCCAGGTCGCGGTCGGCACCCGGCGTGCGCATGATGACCGCGAACGGCCGGTTGTGCAGGCGTACTTCGAGGGGCTCCTCGGTCGCCGCCCGATCAACGTCAATCGAGCGCGCGCCGCTCCTGATGCGGATGACCTCAACATCGCGGAATACCTCGGCCAACACGGCATTCTAGCTGCGACGCGCTCGGCGCACCATACCGGAGTCGTGCCCGGGACGGTGATTCGTCCGTGTGAGGCCGTATCCACTTCACGAGGGCACTTGTGACAGCGTGACGGTACGAAGTCCATGCAACGGCTCGTCTCGGCAGGTGAAGTACCGCCCTGGGCAGGCGCGCCGGGGTCAAGGGAATCGCGGGCAAAATTCTGGTGATAGTCTAGTGCCGCGCATCACGCAATGCGGCGCGTCGTTCAGGAGGCTCTCCACCATGTCGCCCAATCGCTGGCGCATTCCGATCGGAGCCGTTGCGGTTCACATCTGCATCGGCTCAGTCTACGCCTGGAGCACGTTCAACCGGCCGATCCAGGCGCTGTTTCCCGACGAGCCCTGGTGGTTCAGTCCGCCTTATACGACATTCACCACCGCGCTCGTCCTGCTCGGCCTGAGCGCGGCGTTCGGCGGACCCTGGGTCGAGCGTCGCGGTCCGCGCGTGGCGGCCACCGCCGCCGCGTTGTTCTTCGGCGTGGGCCTCGTCATTGGCGGCGTCGGTCTGGCGATCCGGCAGCCGGTTGTCGTGTTCCTGGGCATGGGCGTCATCGGCGGCATCGGCTGCGGGCTCGGATACATCTCGCCCGTCAGCACGCTCGTGAAGTGGTTTCCAGACCGCCGCGGCATGGCCACCGGGATGGCCATCATGGGTTTCGGCGGCGGCGCCTTTCTCGCCGGCTATCTCAACGTCTTCTTCATGGACCGCATCGGCGTGGCGAACACGGTCATGACGCTCGGTGCCACCTACCTCGCGATCATGCTGATCGGCTCCCGCCTGCTCGAGCGTCCGCCCGCTGGCTGGAAGCCGGCGGGATGGACCCCGGCGGCGGCGACGCGCGCGATGATCGCGGACCGCAGCGTCACGCGGAACGAGGCGGTCCAGACGCTGCAGTTCTTCCTCTTGTGGGGCATCCTCTTCATCAATGTCACCGCCGGGATTGGCATTCTGGCCCAGGCGTCACCGATGATGCAGGACATGTTTCACCGCACCGCACTCCAGGCGGCCACCGTCGTGTCGCTGATCAGCATCTTCAACGCGTCCGGGCGATTCCTGTGGGCCTCCGGCTCCGACTACATTGGACGCCGCAACACCTACGCGATTTTCTTCCTCGCGCAGTTCGGTCTTTTCCTGCTGATTCCGCACCTGGCGGCCAGCGGCAACTGGATGCTGTTTCAGGTGAGTCTCTTTACCGTCTTCACGATGTACGGCGGCGGGTTTGCCACCATCCCGGCGTTTCTCGCGGACATCTTCGGCCCCGAGAACGTCGGCGCGATTCACGGTGCGCTGCTGACGGCGTGGAGCGCCGCGGCGGTAGCGGGTCCGCTGATCATCACGGAACTCTCCAACCGCGCCAAGGGCGCGCTCGCTCCGGGGGCCGACCGGCTCCACATCTACGACACGCCGCTCCAGGTGCTCGCCGGGATGCTCGCGGTCGGCTTCGTCCTGACGCTGCTCGTTCGCCCACTGCGTCACAAACAACGACCCGCTGAAGATACCGCGGCCGCCTAGGCTGCCCCACGCCGCGGTCGCTTCCGGCAGGGAGCAGGAGTCGCGCTCACCGTGTCTGGCTGACCCAGCGTCCCCCGGTCCGACAAATGCTCACCGGCTGGCCGTTGGCAGCTCGCCGGTCCGGTCGAGCACTGGCCGAGTGCGGCGCCGGCGGCCGCACCCGACGAGGACGCACCCAAGCGGCCGATCAATTTTTCTCGATCGGCCGCCAGGTGCTCGGTTCTGCGCGCTGCGCCGCTGACTGACTTCTTCGACGTTCAGGGAGATGCTCGAAAGCGAGGAGTTACCACCGGACCCCAAACGTGATCGGGAAGTACTGAGCGTTGGTGGAGAGATTCGACGGAACCGTGGTGTTGACGGGCGTCACCTGGGGCGTCACTTCCGGACCCCACACGTAGTGAAACCGCGTCTCGACGTAGAACTGCGCACCCTCGCCGCCGAACGTGACACCGCCGCCGAAATTGATGCCGAAATCGGTCGACGACCGGTCGCCGAGGATACGATCGACTGACACCAACGCCGGATAACACCAGTACCAGTACGGATCGCATACCGTTGTATAGCCGGTGGCGGGCGACGTCAGTTGCACCGTTCGATGATAGAACCCAGGGCCGCCGAGGAAGTATGCGCCGACTCGTGAGCCCGACGCGCGCGGCAGCGTATAGACCGCGTTGAACGTGCCGGTGTGCATGTGATGATTGCTCTCGATCAGCTGCTGTGTGCCTATTCCGCCCTCTGGCCCAGGGAAAAACGTAAAGGTCTTCTCCGGTCCGGGCATCCAGTTGTACATGTATTCGAACTGAACACCGAAGGTGGGCGAAAGATTGAACGTGGCACCGAGGCCGCCGTTCCAGCCGGTGTTGAAGGCATCGTTGAAGCCTCCGACCGGGAACAGCACGCCCGCACCGATGTTGATGCTAACGGGGGGCTTGTCCTGAGCGCTCGCCGGAACCACTCCCATCGTAAGTGCCAAGACTGCGAGACCGAGCTTCCGCATTGAGTACGCTCCTCCCATGAAAGATGACGTTCGTTCGACCCTGCCTGCGTGGTTGGGACAGCCGACAAGCGTCTTGGGTGCATTCGCGATGCCAAGGAACCATATTGAGATTTGTCCCGTATCTTGCTCGTGTCACGACGGATGATGCGATCGAGCCATTGGGCAGTCGTCGTTCGTATCCGATATTTCGGAGCCTCTTGTCCAGGGCCGACGCACCGCAGCGTCGTTCGGCAGCAGCGTCACCGTGCTGACGCCGTTTGCCATGCCGGAAAAAAGTGTCTTGCCGCAGCTGGCACCGGTGCTCTTCGCGATCGGCAAGGCCGACCTCGATGCGGCCACCATCCAGGCGATCGCGGCGGCGCGCGACTTCCTGCGCGCGCATCCCGACACCGGGATTCTGCTGCTTGCGCACACCGATACGCTCGGGAATGAGCCCTTCAATCGCGACCTGCCGCCCGCCGTGGCGCCAGGGTGCCGCGGACATTGACGCAAGCCGGCGGCCTGCAGCCATCGCGCGTCTTCGTCGCGGCGTTGCCCAAGACCGACCTCCCGCGCCTCACGTCGGCGCAAACCGCCGAAGCCGTCAATCGGAGTGTCGAGCTCATGGTCGTCTCGTTGCCGGCGCGATAGGACGGGATCGGCACATGCATCAGGCGCTGAGAATCAATCTGCGCAGCGCTTGCGAAATGCGGCACTCCTTCGTATTGGACATGCGCGAGCAACGGTATGTATAGCTCCGGTGCCTCGATGTTCCGTACCTTCGAAGTGGCGCCATCGAAGTAGTTCACGGGCGCCGAGATGAGTCGGCTCGTGCGTACTTGTAAAGCCGAATCTCGCCGTCATCACGGCCTGCAGTGGTGATGGTCGCCCCCTCCGGCGTCCTTGACGCCTTCTGAATTGGAGTTCATATCATGGGGCAACCGGCCGCGATATCCAGCGATTGCTCACAGCGCGCGTCTCACGGGCGTGGTCGTATTCGAACTATTGATCGGCGCCGACGGTCTAGTCGTCGACTCGCGGCCGCTGACGGAGCTCCGTATGGCATACTCCCAGCATATTGAAATCGCCGTTCGCGCCGATTGACGAGGAACACGCTGATCGCGGGCCGGCGGTGGAGCCGACAGCGCGCTGGATTCGCGTTCGGTTCGCGGGCCAGGTCATCGCCGACAGCCGGCGGGCCTTGCTACTGAGGCAGTACAGGCCGTGAGCAGCTGCCCGCCTACTACTTTCCACAGAGCGACGTGCGAACGGAGACATTGGTCCCAAGCGCCCATGCTGACCCAGACGACGAGGTCAGCTGGAGGTCGGTGCGGATTGGCGACCAGGTCGCAACGAACGCGGCGTGGATCGTTCTTCGGCCGCCTTCGATCCTGACGGCGCTGTCGGAGCATGTCTCATTCGCCTGGGGCAAGATGGATGGCTGGTCCGAGGAGGAGGAGGAGGTCTTCGTTCACGCGCGCGATCCCCATATGCGTGTCGACGTCCTGCCGAGCTCGCGGCACGTTCGCGTGGTGATTGATGACGTGGTCGTGGCCGAGACTCGACGGCCGCACCTGCTTTTCGAAACGACGCTGCCAACGCGCTACTACATTCCGCGTGAGGATGTGCGCATGGAGCTTCTCGAGCCGACCGGTTTGACGACCCGTTGTCCATACAAGGGCATCGCTTCGTACTGGAACGTCAGAGTTGGACAGCGGATTGCTCAGAACATCCTCTGGAGCTATCAGAATCCGATCGCCGAGTGCCCCAAGATCCGGGGCCTCTTGAGTGTGTTCAATGAGCGCGTGGACCTCTATGTCGACGGAGAGCTGCAGATCCGGCCGATAACGCCTTGGTCCCAGTGATCACATCACTTTTGCGCGCATGCGCGCGCGCATCTGGCGTTGTTCACACAGGGGGGGTGACCCTACTGAAAAGGCGTAAGGAGCTGGGGTCGCCGGGGAGCCGGCTGAACGTCCTGTTGCTGGTCCTCAATCGTTCCCGCCAACGGTCACCCTCTCTCCGCCTCTCTGATCGGATGGTCGCTTGTCTGTGTGCGCTCCTCATGCGCGCCGGGCGTCTGATTCGCTCCACAATCGTTCTCGACATACCTCAGCGCAGACCACGATCCGCTGTATCGATTCCACCAGTGGCAGGCGAATCTACGGATCCTCGAGTTGTGATCTCAACGGCTGGTCGTTGCCTCTCTCTACTCCAACGCGAACAGTCTGAGGCATTAGGGTATCTGCGCGAGGAGAATCGAATCCTCAAGGGCGGCTAGTACTGCTGCGTTTCCTTCACCTCTGCGATGCCAAGTCAAGTCTGCCCTCCTGGGGCGGAGCACGTCCCGACAAACCGCCGACCTGATAGACCGGCGGCGGTTGGGGCGAAGGCGGCCATCGGCAGCACACGAGCCGGAGCAGTCGGCCCAGATGGCACTCATGTGAGTCCCTTTCGTTGCAGCCACGCCGTGACTAGGCGGACCATTTCGTCATTCACGAGCGCGTCGAGCGCGGCCTGGTCCTCCTTCTGGCGCTGGGCGTGGATCTGACAGGTCATACACCGCGGCACCGTCGCCCTGACCTGGTGCAGGACCGTGTCCCCGAGGCCCCGACGCTGCCGCCAGCGGCCGACCAGGTGCGTCGAATGGGGCGTCGTGCTCATCGCCTTCATTAGCAAAGTCCTTTGTTCGCGCCGGTACCTTTGTAGATGCCTCGGTAGCGTCTTTGATCAGCTACAAATTGAGTTCGCTCTCGACCCAATGTAGCAGCCTGTCGTGCGCGTTCCTGCTCACTACACCTGTAGATTCTTGGTCGGAGTTCCCGGTGATCGGGGCCGATACTGACACTGGAGCAAGTCGGTGGGCCGCTACCGGCACCGGACACCACTGACTGGCGACGTTAGCCGATCCCCATCGCAATGACGAACAAGTCACTTCTGGTTCGGTCTATCACTGTCCATCCCCTCCTATCGTCGCCTATTAGAGCGTGGGAACACTGTGCCTTTCCGCACAGCGATACACGGAGTGTGCAATGACGGGCAACATCAACAGGACCCGCGCGATCTGAAGCGCCGTGCAAAAAGCGTTGAAACAGCCGGTCAGTTGACGACAGCCTGAGTCTCGACACTGTAGGATGCACCGCGCATCCCGACGAGGAGTAGGTCACGCAGCAAGCCTGCCAGGTTTCATGGACACTGTGCCGACCAGGCGGAACCGGTTCGCCTCCTGATTCGCGATCGAGACCGCAAGTTCACCCGCCGCTTCGACTAGGTGTTACAGCGTTCAGAGATTCGCATCATTCGTACTCCGGCCCAGGCCCCACAGCCGAACGGGATCGCGGAACGATTCGTTCGAACTGTCCGTTTCGAATGCCTTGCCAGCACATTTCATGATTCGCTAAATGGCTAACTTGGTCCGCTGCGGGCAATCACGATCATCAGTATTTCTACGGCCGATACGACGCGCTCGCGAAGGATCGCTTCACGGATCGTGGCCGTCAGGCGCAGCGACATTCGTAGCGGTATTGAGGACCACCGACTTCTGCGATAGCCACGATGCGACCTGGGCCGAGGAGGAGCAGGAAGGTGATTGTGAAGATGGGGCGTGTGGCCCTAACGAGGTCGGCTGCAGTCATGCCGGGGCCGAGAGGTGGGCTCTCGTACAAAAAGGTCTCGCGGGCTTCCCTGCGTGCGGTAGACCTCTATCGTCGGAAAGCACATGTGCTCCGTCATGTTGCGCGGCCGGACGCACCGCACACGCGCGGACTTCTCGAGCTCGCGCGTGGGGATGATGCTCTTCTACGGGTTCTTCGTCACCCTCTCGTTCAGTAGCCTATGGAGCAGCTGATTGAGTGCTCGATCGATGTCCCGTCATCGGTTGCGGTCAGCGTGCGACTGACTTGGCGCATGAAGAATTAGTGTGGATGTGGGCGCCAAGCCGGCACGTCGCTGCGCCGGGGCCACCGGTCAATTCTTCACATGCTTGGCAATGCCCTTGATGGTCGCCTCCGCCGTGTAGATGTTACCGGCCGCGTCGAGGGCGAGCCCTTCGCCCATCGCTCCGTCTGGCGTCGGCCCCGGGTTCGGCGGCACGAAAATCGTCACCTTGCCGTCCTTCAGATTCCCAACGCGGATCCCTCTGCGCCATCCGGGATGTCTCTTTGCGTCGGATTCAGAATCAGCCGTGTAGATGTTGTCGTTCTTGTCGATCGCCATCCCGCTCACACGGCCGAACTCCTTGTATTCGCCGAGGTATTTCCCTTCTTTGGTCAGGATCTGAATGCGATGGTTGTGGCGATCGGCGACGATGAGCCGTCCCTTGGAATCGAAAACCAGCGCGTGGGGCGTCCGGAATTCGCCCGGGCCCGTTCCCGTTTTCCCGATCGTCCTGAGGAACTTTCCACTCTTGTCGAACACGGAAATGCGCCCGACGAGATTCGGATCCTCGACGTTGGTATGGCTTTCAGCCACGTAAACGTCGCCGTTCGTGTCGGTGACGACGTTGGTCGGGTCGGTCAGGGCTTCTGGCGGATTCCCCGACATGCCGGGCGTCCCAAGCGTCATGAGCAGCTTGCCCTCGGGGCTGAACTTGAGCACAGCGCTGCCCTTGTTCTTTTCTGCAGGAAAGGCCTTGAGCTCGTCCGGTGTCGGCCGTCGCGCGTCGGAAACCCATACGTTTCCGTCGCGGTCAACGTGCAGGCCGTGTGGCCACACTAACAAGCCCGCCCCTATGCTCTTGAGCAGCTTTCCGTTCTCGTCGAACTTCTGGATCGGATCCACCTTCGAACCGACGCAGCTTGTGAGTGTCCCGCAGCGGTCGGCCGTCCACACCGACTTCCCGTCGCGGTCGATGGCCACGCCGTTTGCCGATCCCCACGGCCGACCCTCGGGCTCGATCCCCCAATTCAGAATCTTGCGATACGGATTCGCGCCGCTGTTCACGGGCTCAATGTCCTGAGTGTAGACTGCTACTCCTCCCTGCAGGGCAAACCAGACAACGATCGGCGCGGTCAAGAATCTCGCGAAACCTGAGACAGACATCGGTGCTCCTTTCCTCAACGCGTTTTCTCGGACGTTCCTTGCAAACCGACTTCTAGCGCATGGGACTCGTTGAACCAGGTCAATGCGGGTGCCACACGGATTAGTAATGGATGGACGATAAGAAGCACTAGAGCCCTTTCGCGGTTAGCATAACGCACGTTCTCGGTCCCTGGTCGGGACGCCTCCCCGCCCTTCCCCTTTAACAGCGCCCTCGATCATCCTTCGTCTCCGCGGCCCGAGCACCGACCTGCGTCGGAGATACCACGTGGCGGACACGGAGTCCAGGGCTTCGCGCCTTTTGGCGGCGCCTGCAGCGCCCCTGGACCCCGCGCCTGCCACGTGGTCAGAGGAGCGGCGTGGCACGACGCTCCCCCTCCACGGGGAGCATGCCGCACCGACTTACGGAGCCGGCGATTGCGTCCGGCCACCGGTGCGGCTTGTAGGCGAACTTGACAAATCGAAGCTGGATAGCGCCGTCGGGTCCCGCCCTCCAGACCGTCGGACGCGGCCTCGAATACCGTCGCCTCCAACACGGTCGCCATCGCTTGGGCCGGATGTCCCGGGCAACGATGGGCGGCACCGACATCCGCTTCTGTCCAACCGCGGCTCGACCCGGCTCTGGCACAACCTTGCCCCCCGGTGAGGGAGAACAAATCAGTGGCGCGCGAACGAACAGCCGTTCGCTGATGAGGGGATTCGAATCCCGTTCGGGGCGTTATGAGAAGAAGCGGGCTGTAGGCGACACGGATCGCAGCATCTGAAACGAACGTGTCGCTTCATTTGCTGCCTCGACGATGGGGGTTGGGCAACTACGGCCGCAAGCACCTTCTTGGCGAGGCAAAGAACTCGTCCCTCGGAGGTCGACGCGAGGAACAGCTGGAGACACACGTTAACAGCAAGACAATAAGAAAGAGATGTGGGGCATGAGAGACCAGAACACGAGGAAAGCATTACCTGCTGCCATCGCCGTCGTCGCCGCAATGTTGGTCACACTGCTTGGAGGTACGGCGGACACTCAGGTTCAGAGTGCCGTTGCCAGTTCGACATTTTCCAGCGTATACACGCCAGCCGGCCTCGATCCCGACGCGCCAGGCACCAAGGGTGACCAGCCGATCGATTGCAGCGTGCCGGCGGGCTACACGGTCATGTCGACGGGGCACATCGTCGAGGGCGACATCATCGTCGGCAAGCTCGACGAGCTCGAGGCCGATTGCGCGGCGGGTCGCCCGTGGGGAAGTGCGGGACGCGTCGAGCCGCGCGGCCACGGCGTGGTCCCGGGATTCAGCTTGTGGCCGAACGGACGCGTGCCATACCTCATCGATTCGACGTTGCCGGATCAAGCACGGATCACCGCCGCGATCCAACAGTGGGAGGCGGCGACCACACTCGAGTTCGATCTCAAGACCCCGAACGATGCGGATTACGTCTATTTCACGAACGGCGACCACTGCGCATCCGAGGTCGGTCGCCAGGGCGGCCGCCAGGACATCGTGCTGAGCTCGGGCAAGGACCCCAACGAGATCGTCGGCTCGAGCATCTCGCGCGTCAGCGACGTCTACACCTGGTTCGCCGACGGGATGGTGTCGGCTGGCTCGGCGACCGATCTCGACTCGAGGCGCATCCAGTACGCGTACCAGCCGGCGTCGGGATACACGATCTCGCAGATCCGCGGCATCGCGATCGCAAAGTCGACCGGGTGGGTCTACGCCTGGTACTCGAACGGCCACGTCAGCGCAGGCACGAGCTCCGACTTCGACGTCTACCGCACGCCCTCACCGTTCACGCTGCCTCCGGGCAAGTCCGTTTCGAACATCGCCGAAATGGACATCGGGCCCGATGGCAAAGTGTACACGTGGTATTACGACAACACGTACAGCATCGGGACGAGCACCGATCTCGACCTGTACCAGGGACTGACGGCCTACACCACGGCGGCCGGCCTCACGGCGTTCCACAGCGTCGGCATCGCCATTGGACCGACGGGTGACGTGTTCGCCTGGTACACCAACGGCGAGGCGAGCGCGGGCACCAGCGCCGACTTCGATGTCTATCGGAACCGGTTCGAATTCAACACGCCGAAGGAATGCAGCATCTCCAGCATCGTCCACGAGATCGGCCACACGATCGGCCTCAAGCACGAGCACCAGCGCTGCGATCGCGACCTCTACGTCCGCGTCTTCGAGGCCAACATGGACCCGGTCTTCGCGGCGAACTTCGATCGGCTATGCGGCATGGTCGGCCTCCAGTCGATCGGCGCCTACAACCCGACGTCGCGCATGCACTACGCCAACTACACGCACTCGATCAATGGTGGGCCGACGATGCTGCGCCGGGTCCCGGATGGTGCCTCGGTCAGTGCCAGCGACGTGATCGATATGTCGATTGCGGGCTCGTCCGACGTCTACACGTGGTGGACCGACGGCTACGTGACCTCGGGCACGAGCGACGACCTCGAGCTCCATCGCGCGCGCTACGAGTTCACGCTCCCCTCCGGCTACAGCAACACCGACATCGTCGGCATCGGCATCGCGAAGGTGAACGGCAACACCTACACCTTCTACCGCGACGGCAAGCGCAGCATCGGCTCGACGTCGAGCCTCGACTCGATCTCCGGCCCCGTGACCTACACGCTGCCGCTCGGCTACGCGCCGTCGGACATCATCGCGATCGACATCGCGCCAAACGGCCGCGTCTACACCTACTACGACAACGGCCGTGTCTCGACCGGGACCTCGACGGATCTCGCCGCGTATACGGCGCCGACGGTCTTCACGCTCGCGCCCGGTCGGGCCGTGAGCCACGTGCTCGGCGTGGGCATCGCGCCGAGTGGCTCGGTCTACGCCTGGTACACCGATGGCGATGTGAGTGCCGGCACGTCGACCGACCTCGACGCGGACCGCGCGCTCTACGACTTCTCGTCGCGGCTCGACGAGCTGGCGCCCTCGGACGTGCTCAACGCAGGCGACCTGTCGGCCATCAACACGCTGTACCGAGCCGACCACCCACCGACCTGTTCTGGCGAAACCACTGACGATTCTTCTTTCTTTGCCGTTATTGGAGAATTTCTTCCAAGGTCTCAGCCAAGCGCTCTTGACGATCGGAATGGCGGCAGCATTCGGATACTTCGCGAACCGAATCGGCCGACTGGATCACTTTCTGCGGCGACACGTCACAAAGGCTTCGGTTGTCGCGTCACTCACGCTCGCCATCGGGACATGGGTCAGGGCTGGTATGCCGGTCGGTTGCCAAGCGATGCCGAAAAAGCGTGTGTCGCTGCATGGCGACCGGAGTACCCGATTCACGCCGCCTGAGCGCCTCGAATCGTAAGTAAATGAAGTAAGCCGTTCACGTCACGGAACGCCTGTTCGACGGTGCATTACAGAACGAGCATCATTTTTAGGTACGGGAAGTAACCCCCGCGGATTTCGAGTGCACGCTCCGCTTCGATAGTTTTTATCGAACCGCTTCGCTCGAGTTCTAGCCTTGCCTCGACGTCCAATGTGGCCAAAGCATACTGCTGAGGCGGGTCACGAACAACGACCTTCGCCAGACGGGCACCAACGGTGATTTGCGCTAGACTGCCGCCCTTATGGCGTCAACAACGACCCGCCCAGCTAACAAGCTCCTCCGTCTGTTAGAACCGAAGGCATTCGCACGCCTTGCACCAAAGTTGAAGCCTAGTCTTCTAGAGGCCAGGCAGGTGCTCTACAGGCCTAACGAAGCGATACACACGATCTATTTTCCCGAGAACGCCGTCATCTGTCAGATGGCGGTCATGCTCAACGGCGACACGATGGAGACGGCAACGGTAGGGGCGGAAGGTGCTTCGTGGATCTCGGCCAGCATCGGCGCTCCCAGCATGCCGTGTGAAACCGTCGTCGCCATCGGCGGTAACGCCCACGCGCTCGACATCCACGACCTTGACCGAGAAATGCAGGAAAACGAGCACTTCCGCGATGTGCTGACACAGTATTCACACGCACTGCTCATCCACAGCATGCGGATGACTGGATGCGCTGGCCTGCACCCGCTCGATCAGCGTTGTGCCCGTTGGATTCTGACGACGTTGGATCGCGTGAGCGCGGACCGCTTTTCAATGACGCATGAGTTCTTGTCGATGCTGCTCGGCGCGAGTCGGCCGAGTGTGAGTGTCGTGATCGAAGACTTTACTCGGCGAGGAATGTTGAAAGTTGAACGCGGTCGGATTTTGATTGGCAATCGCGACGGGCTGCTCAAGGCGTCGTGCGACTGTTACCAAGTCATTAAGCACAACTACGAGCAAGTCGGTCTATGAAAAACGTCGGTTGACCGCCCGCGAAGCTCCTCGACGCCGCCAACGACGCCGAACCCCGCGTGCGACTCCGTCACTACGAGACGATCTGCGGCCCGCGTGGATCGTACCGTCGAGAGCCGCTATGAACGATCCGGCGGCACGACCAAGTCTTTTTCCGTACTGGGTTGGACGCGTGGCTCGGCCCGATCAGCAGGATTCAATGGGAAGCAGACCCGACATATTCGAGCGACCGCGCCACTGCAGAAGCGACGTGGGAAACGGTCCTCGCAGGACGACGGATCTACTTCCGGAACCTCGACACGGGCGCATGGTCTGAAATCTGACGCACGGGCCGCCTGAAGGGTGCTTTGTCATTCCGGTCCCGACGCGAATATACCGCCCCTCCGCCAAGGGAGTTCGATCGGGTGAGCTCCCGTACGCTCATTTCAGCCCTCGTGGATTGCAATCTTCCATGCGCCCCGATGTTCGCGCGACTAGCCGTGCGCTGAGGTGACCGGTACGAGATGATCAGCGACGGAATCGGAGCGCTCTGTCTCAGTATGTCGACTTCTGAAAGTTGGCCCGTCCCACGCCCGACTTCAAGAAACGATTCGGAGTCCTGTTGGCTCCGCGGGGGGTTGTTGTCCGGGGTAAAGTGTTCTTACGCCTGCGATGTCGTCCGCATCCAGCGTCCGGTTTGCCATGTTGCAATTCGAGATCGAGGGATACATGGTCGCGTTCGTGGATATCGAGTGGCTGAGTCCGAGCGCGTGGCCGAACTCGTGCGAGGCAACGTCTTCGATGTAGAAGCCGCCAGAGCAGCCGCTTGAACCAGCGAAAAATCTGTACGCTGCGTCCCAGAACACGATATCCGCATCAACGATCTGCGAGCCGCTGGACCACCGGTAAGTCGTGGCGATCGCCGAGCCGCTCGACGCGTTCCGAAACAACACGAGATTGACTCCGTCGTACCTGTCGTGGTCTGGGAGCTGAGGCCGCTGTACGCGAAGCGAAACGCAGCAGACTGCTGCTGCCAGGCATCTGCCCCCGACCGTATGGCGGTTTCAGCCGAGACACCCGCTAGATCCAGATTCGCCGAGTTGATGTAGTAAGGCATCTGCGCCTGGTTCCAGGTCGACCCGCCCGCCACGTAGGCCAACGGATCTCCGGAAAACACCGTGGCCGCAATTGCCACCGCCGCCAACGCGACGCGCGCTCTCATGACATGTGGCATTGTCAGCACCTATCGCACCTTTCCAGCAGCGACCTCGCGCCGAATTTGCTCGAGCGTCAGACTGCTGCCTGAGACACGATCGGCGGCGTCGAGCTTCAACAGACCTTCCCCGCGCAAGTGCGGCGCGAAGGTCCCGCGAGCGGTCCGTTTCAGATAGAAGACTGCGCGCTCGCCCGGAGAGAACGACATCTGGTCCGAGACGCGGAGCGTGAGCTCGCCGATCGTGCCCCCCTCCACTTCGACGTCGAGCGTCGGTAGCGGCTGCCCTTTGAGCGTTTGGCTCACGTTTACTCGCACCACCGAAACGATCAGCCGATCGCCAAACTCGTTGACCCGCCAGAGAGGAGCGACCGAGGCGACACGTCCGACGACGATCCGCTCGGCCCCCTGCGCTCGCTCGGCCTCCGGGACGGGAGGTTTCTGATTGGTTCTGGCCGCGAGATCACTTCCGAGCAAACCGCAGCACAGATAAACGATGGTCGGAATTCGATTTGATTTGGGCATCTAGATAGGTGTTAGCGTCAACAAGAGTGCCGTATCGAAGCCTCGTAGCTCATTGGGAATAACACGTCTGTTCGCAGGTAGTTAACGGCTTATGGCACTGGGGTTCTCCATCTGACCGACCCCACAATTGCGGCCGCACTTACAGAACTGTTGTCAGTTGTCTGTGGTTTTGATGCGGCACTTTCGCGTGGGAACTCAGGTCGAGGACATTCACGACGGCAGCGCGAGGGAGCGAGTCGTTGGCTGCGACGTCGGGGATTGGCAGCGCATGTGTGACACAGACATCACCCACGAACCTACCTTGTGCGCGGATATCTCTCGCGTCGCCTCATTCGTTGGTCGCCGCGCCCGCTTCCCTGACAGGAAAGCTCCAGAGCTTGTGGCGAGGCTAAGGTACAGACGGGTCGTCCGATGAGCTCGCGGTCATTTCCCGTCAGCGGTGAAGATGAGGATGTAGTCTCGGCCGAGTGTGCGCCAGGCGAGGGTGCCAGAAGGCGTCGTTCGTTACCCCGGCACGATCCCGTTGCGGGACAGAGTCTGCCAGCTCAGTCCTCTCTTATGCAGCGCCATTGTCATGTCTTGGAACATCGAGGGATGTCCCACGACCAGCCGGCCAATTGGCCTCTCTGCTGTCGCACGCGGCCGACCCGCAGGTGCCGGTTGAGACTCGATCAACTCTGCGGAAAGCCGACGCACAAGCGACGCGCTCCTGGCATACTGCGCGCACGTCAAAGTTCGCCGATGGTTGGTTGCTCCTGGGCAGTGACATCCATGTGAGCCGCGTCGTTCATTTGAACTACATCCGGCCTTCACGGGTTCGTTCTTCGGAACGGTGGCACCGCGAGTTTCAAGATGAGTCACCACCCCCACGGGGCTTCCCACGCGAAAAGGCGTCGTTGCAGACGCCCGTCTAGGTCAACAAGAGCGTCAGTGCGCCGTCGATTGCCCGAACATCATCGCGGGCTGCGTTCCTCGCTGCTCTCGCGCGCCGGTTGGCTGGTTTCCAACTACGGCGAGTCCAGCAGGGACTCGATCCTGACGACTGGAAGCCAATGCGGATGGTCGGACCGGGAGTCCGTGAGATTCGCATTCACATCGCCGGTGCACACCGAGTGTTCTACCTGGCCACGCGAGCCGAGGCGATCTACGTCCTTCACGCATTCGAGAAGAAGACGCAAAAGACGAGCTCGCAAGATCTACGAATCGGCTGCGACCGGTTCCGTGCACTTGGGAAGTTGAGGCAACAGCATGGCAAAGAAAGGCGCGGTTAGGGTCACGTCGTCCACGGGAAACGTCTTCCGGGATCTCGGGTTCTCGAAGGAGGAATCCGAGCACCTTCTCGTCCGTGCCGACCTGCTGATTCAGGTGCAGAAGGCGATCACGTCGAGACGGCTCAAGCAGGCCGAGGCCGCGAAAGTGCTTCGGGTCACGCAGCCCCGAGTAAGCGACCTCCTGCGCGGTCGCATCGATCTCTTCAGCACTGATGCCCTAATCGACATGTTGGCGAGGCTCGGTGTGGGCGTGCGGCTGGTGGTCAGGACGACCAGAGTAAGGAGGGTTGCGTGACAGATACGAAGTGTCGGCCACCCTCAGTCAGCCATGGCTGAGTCTCTCCGAGAGCGGCTACGCGGTGTTCTGGTCCCTGGTTGCGGTCGGTGTTTCCAGCGCAGTCATCTGGGGCGTCTATCCAGGCTCGATCCCGGTCACATTGGTCATCGCCCTCGGGATGCGCCAGGTGCAGCAGCACGGGCTATCATCTTCTGCCCATCCGGAGACACATGACTGGAGGTCGTTATGGTGGTGAGAGACGGACTGCTGACGCTCGTGGCGCTGAGTGTGGCAGCGGGAAGCGTCGCGTGCGGTCGCGAACCCTCGTCACAGGTTGCGCCTCCTGCGGTCTTCGGCGTTGAAGAGGTGACCATCGACGGTATCCATGCCGCGATCCGGTCGGGGCGGACTACCTGCTCCGCGATCGTTCAGGCTTACATCGATCGCGCGCGCGCCTACAACGGCGTGTGCACCAGTCTCGTGACGGCCGACGGTGCCGACATCGCATCCGCCACCGGCTACGTGCGCGCTGGGGCGCCGCTGACCTTTCCGACGCGGACAACGAAGGCATCGACGATCTTTCCGGACCTGGATCAGTACCGCGGCAAGCCGCTCGACTACGGCCGCATCGAGCCGACGATCTCCGATCCGAGCGTGGCGGCGCAGATGGGCATGCGCGTGGGCATTCCCAACGCCGGACAACTGAACGCGCTCGAAACGCTCAACATCCGCGGGGAGCGTTCGGTCACGTGCAAAGGCGCGTTCGATGCGCATCCCTCGTCCGGACCGTTGCCCGCCGGCGCGCCGGTCGCCTGCGAGGCGTTTCGTCAGCAGCCCGACGCCTTGGAGCGGGCGGCCGAGCTCGATACGCAGTACGGCCCGAATCCGGACCTGGAGGTGATGCCGATGTACTGCGTTGTCACGGCCTTCAAGGATCCGTTCGACACCAAGGACATGCGGACCACGGCAAACAGCGACGTAGCCTTCGCGATGGATGTGCCGCCGTTCGACGCTACCCTCGTGGCGCGGCTGCGTGCGAAGGGCGCGATCATTTATGCGAAGTCGGTGGCGCACGAGTTCAATGCCGGCCCGGGGAACCCCGGCGGGCTGGCCGAGAGCCGGACGAATCTGGTGCCGGGAGGGCAGGCCATTAGCGCGTGGTCGGGGCAGGCCTGCAATCCGTACGACACCGAGCGAGTAACTCGCGGATCGAGTAGCGGCTCGGGGGTGGCGATATCGGCCAACCTGGCGACCATCGGCATCTGCGAGCAGACCATCGCGTCATGCCAGGGGCCGGCGTCTCGCAACGGAATTGCGACGTTGCTGGCAACCACGGGAGTCATGCCCGACAACGGCGGCATCGGCAACCAGTGGTTCGTTGATCGGGCCGGCATTCACGCCCGCACGCTCGGCGACGCGGCCAAGGTGCTCGACGCCGTCAGGGTTTCGTCCACCAGCTACTACGATCCCCGCGAGCCGTTCACGGCCATCTCGAAGGCGCTCATTCCGGTGCAGCCGTACGCCAGTTTTTCGCTGGACGACACGACGCTCGCCACAACGCCGAAGCCGCTGAGGGGACTTCGCATTGCCATCCTGCGCGAGCACATGGTCAAGCCCACGCAGAACCACGTGACCATTTCCGACCAGGTCGATCGCGAGATCAAGTCGGTGCTGCGCGACAGGCTCGGAGCCGAGCTCGTGGAGACCATAGCGCCAGCGTATCCCGACGATCCCGGCGTGCCGAACCTGAAGTACACGTTGGCCGACGCGCTGTCCGAACTGTTGCCGCGGATGATGCCTGAGATCTTCACGCGCCGCGATGCCGGCGGTGCCCTGTTGTTCGCCGTGCCGGGCCACGACGTCACGTCATACGACTACCTGAGAAAGCTGAGCAAGCGGCAGGCGCCACTCACCGATCGGATCAACCTGACCAACATCGTCAGCTACGGCGCCGAGCCGTGCTACCCGCGCGCGCTGGAGCCCTGGCGGTGCAACGATCTGATGTTCGACATCGAGCGCTACCTCGAGGATCGCGGCGATGCGAGGATCAGGCGCTGGGCCGACTGGGTTGCCAACGCCCGGTTCCGCGAGGACGCGTCGCGCGCCGGGGCGGAGAACTGGCTGGCCCTCAAGAATCACCACGCGCCGGGCAAGGCCGATCAGGTGGCGCGGAGCCTGATCGCGCGTCTGGCGCTGCAGCGCGTGATGTCCGAGAACGGTATCGACGCATTCGTGCATCCCGAGAATACGGTGCCGACGCCGAAAATCCAGGGGCCGAACGTCGGCCAGATCAGCCTCGAAGGCATCACGCCCTTCTTACAGATTCCGCGCGTCGTGGTCCCGGCTGGCATGACGGACGTCGTCTACGAGCCGCGGTACTCGCTGAACGCGACGAAGACGGACTATGTCTCGGAACTCGCGCCGAACACACCGAAGACCACGCTGCCGCACCCGATGCCGATCGCGATCACGTTCTTCGCCGGGCAGGGTGAGGAGCCGGCACTGATCAGAATTGGTACGGCTTACGAGGTGGCGACGCACCATCGCACGCAGCCGCCTGCGTTTGGTCCAGTGTCGTCGCGCGGGGGCACGACAGGGCAGCGGCATTGACCGTTCTTACAATCCGTCTAGGGCGCCCGCAGCGAGGCCCTTCAGGTCCTGGTCGAAGCACGCAGACAAGGCTCTTTGTTCGCCCAACCCGACCGCCTTGGGTGGTCTTTTTTCGAGTCTTCATCCTGCGGCATCTCGAGTTGCTCAACGCCTTGGGCTTGTGGCCATCCGAGTACTCTTTCCACGGTCCCTCGAGTCGTCGAGGCGCGACATCCGCGTGGACCGCGAGTGCTCTGCGATGGAACGGGAAAGCCGCTCACGCAGAAGGTCATCCAGGTGTTGCTACGGCGGACCGCCAGACGAGCGAACGTGAAGCCAGGGATTCACATCCTCCGGCACACATTCTGTTCGCACCTGGCGATGCGTGTGGCGGCGGCACGGACCATCCAGGAACTGGCTGGACACCAAGCACCTGGGTACGACGCAGCGATACATGCACCTGAGCCCGGCGGCGCTCGATACGGCGATTCGGTTATTGGAGACCGGGACCGAAACGGTCCGCGCGGCCGTGGAGAAATAGTGGAGGCGGCGGGAGTCGCGCAAGAAGTCGAAGAGCTTTTCACCGACGCGCGCCACACGTGGCGGGATGACCGGTTCGGGCTCGCGAACGCAAAGGGGTCGTCGACGTCCATCGGGCGCTTATCGTAGCGCGCCCGGTGACAGAGTAGGTCACGCGAAAATCCGCATTCGGGCCGAGCGGCGCCGCGGCATCGTGACCTCGCGGCGCTGTCGGTAATCGCCACCACAACTATTAGGGCGCGCCGGGATCGCAACCAAAGTATGGCCCGTACTCATGGATGATGCACTCGCAAGGTTAGTGCCATCCACCCGCCAGACGGACACGTTTCCCGAAGTGTAGCGCCAGATTATCCGCACTTGGCCTTCGCCGACGCTCAGGCTCTGTGCCGTCCACCCGTCATATGGACCGTACACTTGAGAATTCAAGACATTCAAACTGGCGTTTAATCTCCACAGGGATATGGACCGTTCGTGTGCCGCCATAACAGGTAAGCGATGTTATTGGACGCTACGGTAAGTGCGATGGGCGCATATCCAGGAAATGGTCCGTAATTTCGATACAATTGGGGATCCAGATTACTGTCGAGTCTCCACAAAGAGACACTGCTGTCAGTGCCCCTCCGAAGCACACGCGTGAACCCATCGCCGCCAAGGCCACTCGTTTGGGCATCGACGATACCAGGCCGAAGGGTCATGAACAATACGGAGAGAGCTGCCAGAACTGACCTTGTGCATGGAACTCTAGTCATGATTTTTCTCCTCATACACTGCGATGCAACGATTGACTGAAACGGTGGATGACAAGGCCGCACGCTCGTCTGTGTGAACGTGTCCACGGCGAGTCGTAACGAGTTTCCTGCGACTCTCTCAGAAGCCAGAAGGCGTCAGATGCGCCCACGGAGACCCGAGCGAGGGACCGACGTGTCTGCCGTCAGTAGCAAACCGGAGTCGCCCATGTAGAACCCGAGGAAGGACCAACTAACAGTCCGGCATTCCAAATCCTCCTCCCCGAAATCGATAGTTTTTGGCGTTGCCATCGCGACCGACGATAGGACCAGCGCGAACGCGCTGGCGGCCAGGATGCGTTTACCGATGCTCATCTTCTTCATACGTCCTCCATTACGTTGCTGCGCGCGAAGCTTGCAGCGGTTATTGTGCGCACATCCCACAGGCGAAAATTCCGCACGAAACAGTTCACGAGGTCTTGCGCAGCGCGTTCGAAGGGCGTGTGAGGGGCTTGAAGTGTCTGCTCGACGCGATCGCGGCCACGTTCACGCGGTATATCGCGCTGCCCACGCACGCCGAACACCGCGATCGCGCTCTGGGTGTTGCACGCCTACGCCTTCCAGGTGTGGTTGACTCGCCCTTCCTCGCCATCACGTCACCTGTCAAACGCTGCGGCAAGACGCTCCTGTTGATCGTGCTCGGGGCAATCGTGCCGCGGCGACTGTTCGCGTCCAACGTGACACCGGCCGTGCTGTTCCGCACGATCGAGAAGTACCGCCCGACGCTGCTGATTGACGAGGCCGACATGTTCATCCGAGAGAACGATGAACTGCGAGGCGTGCTCAATAGCGGGCACACGCGGACCACAGCGATCGTGATTCGTGCCGTGGGCGACGACCACGATCCGCGAGCGTTCTCGACCTGGTGTCCGAAGGCCGTCGCCCTCATTGGTCGGCTTCCCGACACGCGCAGCCGATCGGGCGATTGAAATCGCCATGCGGCGACGGACGACCGGCGAGCGAGTCAGCGGCTGCGCCACGATTGGATCGAGAACGAATGCGGCGAACCACCGACGTCAAGGTGGCCCGTTGGGCCAATGACCATCTCACCGAATTAGAAGGACGCCGATCCAGACGTGCCGACCGTGCTCCATGATCGGGCGGCCGATTGCTGGCGCCCGCTGTTCGCGATTGCGGATCGTGTCGGGGGACGTTGGCCAGCTGCCGCCCGTGAGGCAGCGAAGGCGATCAGCGGCGTGGACGACGAGGGCGAGCAGAGGGGTGGCGATCCTTCTGCTCGATGACGTGCGGACCATCTTCGGCACCGTGACGCAGGACATCTCGTCAGCCGACCTCGTGGAAGCGTTACGGGCGTTGGATTCGCGCCCGTGGGCGACCTGGGGCAAGGACGACAAGGGGCTGACGTCACACGCGCTGGCCCGGCTCCTGAAGAACTTCGCTATCCATCCCGTCAAGATCAGGTTTGGCGCCGACACCGCCAACGGCTATGCCCGCCGTATGTTCGAGGACGCATGGGCGCGTTAAAACGCCCCTCAAACCGGAACAGCGGAACATCTCCAATAATGATGGGCCTGAACCTGCATTTGTAGAAACTGGAACAGCCGAAAAGCTGTTCCGATCCAAAAAATGCAGATTCGACCAGTAAAGACTGACCTTGTTCAAGTGGAAGTCCACGCCATCGCTGGAAAGCAGGGAGCGATGAGCGTAACAGTCAGACGGTATCGACGGGGCGGTGGATGGTGGACATCAACACCCGGCTGCCCAACGGGCGTCGATATCGAGAGCGGAAGCGATTGATCGGTCAGCTCGAAGTCGGCGGCTCAACGATGGGGTCAGGACCGGGAGCGGCACTTGCTGCAGCACGGTCCGCCCCAGACCCAAGAAGGAGGTGCCCACGCTCGAACGAGTTCGCGCCGAGGTTCCTGGACGGCCACGCGCGGGCGAACCGTCAGAAGCCGAGCGGGATTGCCGCGAAGGAGACGATCCTCAAGGTGCACCTGGTGCCGCTGCTGGGTCACAAGAAAGCTCGACGCGATCACGAACGAGGACGTGCAGCAGCTGAAGCACGCGGCTTTGACCAAGTCAGGCACCGAAGACCGTCAACAACGTGTTGACGGTGCTGAACGTGCTGCTGAAGAAGGCCGTGGAGTGGGACGTGATCGAGCGGATGCCGTGCACGATTCGGTTGCTGCCGATTCCGAAACCTCGGCCGGGTTCCACGACTTCGACGAGTACGAGCAGTCTGGTGACAGGCGGCGAACAGGATCGGACCATGAACACGTACCTCATCGTGCTCCTGGGTGGGGAAGCCGGGCTGCGGCTGCGGCGAGATGATGGCGCTCGAATGGAGCGACGTCGATCTGCGCGAAGCGGCAGCTCTGCGTGCAGCGACTCCGACTGGAAGGGGCACGTCACCGACACGAAGGGAGGACGGCTGCGACATGTGCCGCTGACCGAGCGACTGGCGGCGGCACTCCGTGAGCATCGACATTTGCGTGGGAATCGGGTGCTGTGTCAGGCGAGTCGGCTCCCGCTCACACAGAAGATCGTCCAGGACCACGGTCGCACGCTCAGCTCTGAAGGCGCGGACTGCGCAGGCCGGGGTACATATCCTGCGGCACACGTTCTGTTCGCATCTCGCGATGCGAGGGGCGCCGGCACGGGCGATTCAGGAACTGGCCGGGCACAAGGATCTGGCGACGACGCAGCGATACATGCACCTCAGTCCGGCGGCGATCGAGGGCGCGATTCGGCTGCTCGATGCGATCGAGTATCAGTCGTCCGGTCGTGGCAATATGGTGGCAACGGGATCTACCGAGATCGTTAACTCCTCTCGGTAGAATCAGTTAAGTGGTGGAGGCGGCGGGAGTCGAACCCGCGTCCGAGAGTACGTCCCCGTGGGACTCTACATGCGTGTCCGTTTCTGATTTCTCATGCCCAACGTGAGGAAACGGCTAAAAACCGCCAGGCACCAGACCCGGTAAATCTCACGATCAGGCGCCGAGCCGCCCTCTGATCGCCAGCCTGTTTAATGGCATCTGACCCCCAACCACCAGGCGAGGTCGGGGCAGACGCTCACAGCTTATTAAGCTGCGAGAGCGTACTGAGTATCCGCAGTTAACGGATGTTCCATCGGATTTACGAGTCAATGGGGCTCGGCATGCATCCCGCGAGTCTTTACCCCCGTCGAAGCCGTATCGCCCCCTCGGGACGTACTGATCGAGCGTGAGCCGGCGTAACCGAACCTTCATTGTACGCGCGCCGCAAATGTCAGTCAAATATATGTACCAATTGGAGTTGTTGGGCTGGCACGGGCTTGACTCTCCGGAGGCCGCGACCGCATAATTTACACGCCACTCCTATCTCAATATGCCGTTTGATGAAGACCTTCGGCGTCAGTTCGAAACGCTGACGGACCGGATCCACGACGAGATGACGCGCCAGCTCGCGATTGCGACCGGCGAGTTGACGGCCTCCGCTGATGCCGGGCGAGCCGCTGCCGCCTTAGAGGCCGCGGCCGGCGCCAGCGCTGCGGCCGAACAAGCCGTCGCCGCCCGCGTGACGGAGGAGGTCGCCGCGACCGAACGTGCCGCCGCGGCCCGCCTGACCGAAGCCGTCGCTGTGGCCGAACAGGAGGCCGTAGGTCGTCTGGCCGATGCGATCGCCGCGACCGAGCGCGCCGCCGCGGTTCACCTGACTGACGCCGTCGCTGCGGCCGAACAGGAGGCCGCAGGTCGCTTGGCCGACGCGGTCGCCGCGGCCGAGGACCGAGGCCGCCTCGCGGGTCGAGAGGACGGCCGGCGGGAGGGGCGTGAGGAGGGTCGCGGCGATACCCGAGCCGAGGCGCGGGCCGCTGGCGAGCGGCTCGTCGAAGCCGTGCGCGCGATCGATCGAGCGCGCTCGCTTTCCGAGATCCTCGATACGCTGGTCAGCTGGGCCGGCCGTGAAGCGGCGCGCGTTGGCGTCCTCCTTGTTCACGGCGGACAGCTGCGCGCGTGGCGCCTGATCGGCTTCGATGGCGCCTCGGACGACGCCAGTACGATCGCGCTGCCGCTCGACGAGGGCGGCATCATCGCCGAAGCGGTCCGGGCGGGGGAGACCACCTTCGCCGACAGTCGACACGCGACGATGGTTCCGTCGTTTACCCGGGTGCCGCCAGGAAGTCAGATGCTTGCGGTGCCGATCGCGCTGGGCGGAGAGGTTGTCGCCGTCCTGTACGCTGACCAGGCGTCAGACGAGGCCGCTACCGATCCTCATCTCGAATCGCTCGTCGTCTGGCCGGCCGTTCTCGAAGTGCTGGCGCGTCACGCCACACGCAGTCTCGAGGCAACAACCGCCGTCAGGGCAACGCAACTCCTCGCCTGGGGCCCGGATCGATCGACACCGCGCAGCGACGCGGCCGCTCAGGATACGCAGAACGCGGAGTCGGCAAGGGTGGGGCAGGAGACGAACAAAGGCGACCAGGACGAGGCCGCGCGGCGCTACGCGCGGCTCCTGATCTCCGAAATCAAGTTGTATCACGAGCCGGACGTCATCGCCGGTCGTCGCGATCGCGACGTCGGTTCCAGGCTCGGCGGCGAAATCGCGCGCGCGCGAGTGCTGTACGAGCTGCGCGTGCCCGCCCATATACGCAGCACCACCGACCACTTTCACGCCGAACTTGTGCGGACGCTTGCCGACGGCGATCCTTCGCTTCTCGGCCAGACGACATGAACAAGACGGGTCCCGTGCTGTGGCCGGTGATGCTCGTTGCGGCGACCCTGCA
The DNA here is from genome assembly GCA_963814975.1 of uncultured Acidobacteriota bacterium. Classification (GTDB taxonomy): domain Bacteria; phylum Acidobacteriota; class Vicinamibacteria; order Vicinamibacterales; family CAVVIG01; genus CAVUXJ01. Next base: position 44,449 of record CAWFFB010000035.1, read on the forward strand.
CCTGGATGCGCAGCAGCCGTCGCCGAGCGGCTCGGGCTCCGCATCTGCCGGCGAGCCCACCGCGACACTCGCTCCAACGAACCATCGACTCCTGCCACGCGACGTGTCACGGTTGTGGTTCGTGCCAGGCGGCGTCGCGGGCCAATCGACCTCCGCGGCGCTCAAGACCTTCGCTCAGGCGACACAGTTGGTCGATCAACAGTCGTACTCGAAGGCGCTTCCCCTCTTGATGCAGCCCTCGGTGCTGCTCAGTCCGGTCGGGGCGTATGCGCAGTACTACGCCGCAGTCGCCGAACTGCGGCTCGATCGTCCGACGCAGGCCCTGCGCCTTTTCCGCGGTCTTCAGGCTCGGCCGCCGGTCGGGTACCTCAGCGAGGCAGCGGCGCTCGGAGAAGCCGAGGCCGCTGAAGCGCTCGGCGACTACAGGGCGGCGGTCGAGATCTACGACACGCTCTCGAAGCTCCCGTCGGCGACGCCCGACGAGGTGTTGATGCGGTTGGCGAATGCGGCGAAGGCCGCCGGCGACACGGCACGAGCCGTCGACGTCCTTGCTCGCGTGTATTTCGACTTTCCGACCAGCGAATTCGCTCCGAGCGCCGGCGCCGAGTACGACGCGCTGCCGGGAGCGCAGCGGCTGGGGCCGCGGACCGCACGCTACCGGCTCGAGCTCACCCGCGCCGAACGGCTTTTTGACGCTCGGCGGTACACCGATGCGCGGGCGGCGTTTCAACGTCTGGCGCCGCTCGCGGAGGGCGACGACCGGGAGCTCGTGAACCTGCGGATCGCCGAAAGCGACTTCTTCTTGAAGCGCTGGCGCGTCGCGCGCGACGAGGTTCGGCCGTACGTCGATCGCGCCGCGCGACGGGCCGAGGCCTTGTACTTCTACGCGGTGTCGCTGCGCGAGCTCGGCGAGCCTGCCGAGTACCTGAAGATCATCCGCCGGATCCCCAACGAGTTTCCCACCCAGAGCTGGGCGGAAGACGCGCTGAACAATCTGGCGACGTACCACGTCCGCGCCGACAACGACGCCGAGGCTGACGCGGTCTTTCGAGAGTTGTACTCGAAGTACCCGAAGAGCCGCCACGCGGAGCGCGCGGCATGGAAGATCGGCTGGCGCTCGTACCGTGAGCGGCGGTACGAGGAGGTCCCGGCGGTCTTCGAGCGTGCGGCCGGCGACTTTCCCCGCTCCGACTACAGACCGATGTGGTTGTACTGGGCGGGGCGCGCCTACGAAGCGCTGCACCAGGCATCGCTCGCGCGCGAGCGCTACGCGCTTGTGGCGACCGACTATCTCAATTCATATTACGGGCGGCTTGCGGCCAAACGGCTCCCGATCCCGCCCCCGCCGCGAGTGTTCGGGGACGATGGGGAGTTGGTGGCCCCGCCGGCGAACGAGCCGCTGGTGCGAACGCTGCTCCAGCTGGCCCGTTACGATGAGGCGTTGAACGAGCTTCGGTACGCGCAGCGGATGTGGGGCGACTCGGCGGCGATTCAAGCGACGATCGCCTGGATCTACCAGCAGCAGGGCCTGGTCGCCTCGGGCTACGAACGGTTCAGGCTGCTCCGCGGGTCCATTACGATGATGCGGCGCGCCTATCCCCAGTTTCTGGCGGCGGGCGGACAGGGATTGCCGCGCGAGGTCCTGACCGTGATCTTCCCGCTCGCCTACTGGGACGGGATTCGCAAGTATTCGGCCGCGCAGGACCTCGACCCTTATCTCATCGCTGCGCTGGTGGTGCAGGAATCGACCTTCGTGCCCGACGTGCGTTCCTCGGCGAACGCGGTCGGCCTCATGCAGCTCATGGCCCCAACAGGCCGGCAGTATGCCCGCCGGCTCAAGCTCCCATACTCGTCGCAGCTGCTCACCAACCCGGAAGCCAACCTGCGCATGGGCACCACCTACTTCGCCGACAAGGTCCGCGAATTTGGGAGGTTTCATCTGGCACTGGCCAGCTACAACGCCGGCGAGCGTGCGGTCCGCCGCTGGATGGCCGAGCGACCCGACGTGACCGATGACGAGGAATTCATCGATGACATCCCGTATCCGGAGACGCAGAACTACGTGAAGAGAATTCTCGGAACGGTCGAGGACTACAGGCGGTTGTACGGATCTTGAATCTGGTCATTTGGTCAAGGGACCGCGTACGGGTTATCAAGTTCATCGATGTCCAAGCTGACCGGCTCGAAGAAGGCGACCCAGTTCACCGAGTCGGTCATTCGCGAGATGACGCGGCTCAATCAACTGCACGGCGGCGTCAACCTGTCGCAGGGCTTTCCGGATTTCCCCGCCCCCGCGGTCGTGAAGGAAGCAGCTTGCGCCGCCATCACCGCCGATTTCAACCAGTACGCCGTCACGTGGGGCGCCCGCCCGTTGCGCGAGGCGATCGCCCGCGAGTTCACGCGAAAATATGGTCCGGCGGTGGTGCCCGACGAACAGGTGACCGTCTGTTGCGGCGCGACCGAGGCGATGATGGCCACCATGATGGCGGTGATCGATCCGGGCGACGAGGTCGTGATTTTCGAGCCGTTTTACGAGAACTACGGGCCCGACGTGATCCTGTCCGGCGCCACGCCCCGGTTCGTCACGCTCCACGAGCCTCGTGTGCCGGCGCGGCCAGGAACAGGCCCCTCGGCGCCGCCCGAGACGGCCTGGACGTTCGACCCCGACGAGCTCTCGGCCGCCTTCAACAACCGGACCAAGGCGATCATCATCAATACGCCGAACAACCCGACCGGCAAGGTCTTCACGCGCGACGAGCTCGAGACGATTGCCGCGCTCTGCCGGAAATGGGACGCGATTGCGATCTCGGACGAGATCTACGAGCACATCATCTTCGACGGCTGGCACCATGTGCCGATCGCGACGCTCGATGGCATGGCGGAGCGGACGGTTACCATCAACAGCCTGTCGAAGACGTACAGTGTGACGGGCTGGCGGGTCGGGTGGACGATCTCACCCTCGTCGCTGACGGGCGCGATCCGCAAGGTGCACGACTTTCTGACGGTGGGGGCGGCCGCACCGCTCCAGGAAGCCGGCGTCGCTGCGCTCGGCGTCCCGGACTCCTATTACAACGATCTGGCAGCCGCTTATGGCCGCAGGCGGGACCTGCTGCTCGAGATTCTCGAACGCCACAGCTTCGCGTGCTACGCGCCCTGCGGTGCGTACTACATCATGACCGACATCGCCGGATTCGATCGTGGCGATGACGTCGAGTTTGCGCGGTATCTGATCACGGATGTCGGCGTCGCAGCGGTGCCCGGCAGCAGTTTCTACCGGCACCCGTCGGCGGGCCGCACAAAGCTGCGGTTCTGCTTCTGCAAACGGGATGAAACGCTCGCGGAAGCCGACCGGCGATTCGGTGTCTCGCTACGACTCAGAAGCACAGCCCCTTCGGCGTGAACGACCCGCCTCACCAGCGATTGCCTCAGAGAAATCTTCAGACAGCCGTTGGCACGTCCGGCTCCAGCCTGGGCGCCACGTAGGGGGCCGTACGCAACGCCCGGTAGACCATCACCTGCGGGCGTCTAGGGCAGCCGCTGCAGGCCGACCAATTTCCAGCCGCTGTCCGTCCGGCGGAAATGCACGCGTACGGGCTGTGCCCAGGATGGATGGGCGGCGCTGTCGGCCGAGATCTGGATCTCCACGAAGCCGCCGACAGCGGATGGCAGATCGCGCGGTGCGTTGTGGCTCGTCGTCGGGCCACGCGTGTCACCGATCGCTGTGGCCATTCCGGTGGCGTTGTCGAAGCGCGACCACGCGACCCGATATTCCGATGGCGGCTGGGCGAATCCGGCCGCGACCGCCGCGTTGTCGAAAGTCAGGGCGCCGTTCGCATCGAGGCGCGGGTTTGCCACCGGGTTGATGGCGGACAGGTAGGTCCTGCCGATCGTGTCGCGTCGTTTGATCAGTACGGCACCGAGATGACGCTCGGCGGCCGGGTCGCTGAACTGCCCGGTGTGAACCGCCGCGCGAATGAGGTCGTCGCTGAACGCCATCACCCGTCGAGCCGCCCAGAAGGCATCGTCGGCTCGCAGTTCCATGTACGCAGTCGTCGGCGTCTGCGGCCTCCATTTCGTCGGATCGAAGGCATCACCTTCGAACAGGCCGATCGAGCGGTACTCCGTATAGGGAACGGTCTGCCATGGACTCAGCGCGAAGCCAAATGAGAGGAGCCGTCGCCGGCTCGCGCTGCCCTCGTAGAAATACTCCCAGCCGATGTCCCACTCGTGGTCCCTGTTTGCCATGCCGAAGGTCGAGCCCACGTCCTGAAGGTAGTGCTTCACGACCTCCCGCCCGTTCTCGGTGACGAGCGTGTCGAGCGTGTTGCCGGCTTTCAGGTCGGTCAGGTTGGTCCACGCACCGAAGACGCGCAACGCGCGCAGCTCGCGGCGATGCTCGTGCCCCACGATGTCGTTGGGATCGTCGGGCCGCGTGCCCGCGTACCGGAAGCCGCCGAGAATCTTGCCTGGCAGCGCGCGGCCCGCGGCCGCACGGTAGGTGCCATCCGCGTTGCGCGCGACCTTCTCGAGAACCGCGTTCATATCGTCGCGCGTGAACGGGGTCCGTTTGCCAGACGGTCTCCGCATGGTCGCTTTCGGATCAATCTCCACGCGCTTCGGATCGAACGTTGTCAGGAACGTCTCGACCTGGTTGTAGCCCAGCGCCCAGAACAGCTTGGTGGCGACCACGACCGCCGCCGTCGCGCCCTCGGGCCGGCTGGGAGGATCGAAGCTGAGAAACCACGTTTCGCCGGCGCCATCTCTCGCCGTGAAGCCCGGGTTGATGCCCGCTGATTTCTCGCGGATGATCACCCATTTCTCAGTGACGGGAGGCTCTCCGATCTCGGGCCCGCGTGCCACCTCGGCGGCAGACACCTCCGCCGAGCCGATACGGTTCGTGAACCAGCTCGAGTCGGGCACCTCGTCGATGGTGTTGATGTTCCCGGCCCGGGTGTTCGACGGCTTGTAGTTCGCCGTGACGAAGAGGTTGGTCGCGACCTCGTACATCAGGCCAATATCCCACGGCTGGGCGGAGGACGCGTCGCGGCTGGCCGGCTCCCTGGCGATCGGGTCATCGCTGTAGAAGCGCGGCGCCTGAGAGGAGACCGGTTCGCAAACCAGCCCGATAAGGAGCACGACGCTCGACACGCCGACGCGGAGTCCAAGGTCGCTTCTCGGCAAGCGCCCGACGTGAAGCAAAGGTGCAGACATGTCAACCTCAGTGCAGAACGGTACTTTAGAAGACGGCGGATGATGCGAACACGATGACCAGGCCTTCATGGCTCTTCGCGAACTCGATGCGCAGGGGTGTCGCGAGCGGCCCATGCAACCGGAACCCGAGGCCGCCGTCGGCTTTCAGGCCATCGAGATTCAGATCGCTACGGTCCTGTGTCACCTTCCCGGCGTCGAAGAACACCGCCATGTCAACGAACCGGTTGACGATGATGCGCCATTCGCCCTGCAGCAGCAGGCTGTTGCGGTCGCGGAACCGCCAGCTCGAGAACCCGCGCAGGTTGGATCCGCCGCCGAGCGCCGGCAGCATGAAGAAGGGAATCTGCTCGTTGCTCTTGGCGATCGTCGTCTCGACGGCGCCCCGAAACGAGAGCACCCACGCCTCGCGCAGCAGCGGAATGTGCTGGATCGCTTCGTAATCCACCTGCTTGAAACCGTGCGCGTTGTCAGGGTCCGCGAAGTCGTGAAACGTCACGCCGTAGAATCCGCCGCGCCGGGCGTACCCGGGCGACTGGCGCCAGTCGATTCCGACCGTGGCCTGAGAGTGAAGGTAGGTGGTCTTCGCGCCGAGCCCTGGAAGGCTCTCCGGTGTATAGACCGTTTCGATGGACCGGACGCTCCCGGACCCCGGGGTCTGCTCCCATTGAGAGGCTTCGAAACCAGCGCGCAGCACCAGGAGACTGCGCTCCGGGAAGGCTTCGATCGACGCCGATCCATACGGCTGTTTGAAGCCGTAGTTGACCCGACTGTCCTTCGCTGTCTCGGATCCCGTGCCGAAGAAGCCGACCTGGGTCGCTTCTCGCCACCCGCCAATAAGGGAGAGACTCATCCGCCGGCCGAACACCATGCTCGGGGCTGTGAACTCCGCCTCGACCCGCTTGTACCCCGAGGGCGTGAGTGAACCCCGCACATCGAGGACGCTGTAGGAACCCAGATGCTGCAGGTACCCGGCGCCGACCGTGAAGCCGCCGCCGGCGTATGCGCTGGTGAAGAAAGGATGCCAGTGGTGCTGGCCCCCCGCCAGGTAGTTCTGGGCGAACCCCAGATACTTTTCCGCGCGCCCAGGCTCGTACGGCTGGAGCGTGGCAGCCTTTTCGGCCTGCGCCTCCTCGATCAGCGAGGTGCGTGTCGTCGTTTCGGGCTCTTGCGCGACGGCTGAGGTGGCCAGGCTGACGACGAGGAAGGTGCCGAGCAAGAAGCTGAGTCTCATGGGGTCATCTGCAACCTGACTGTCACACCGCCGCCGCCGGCGACCGCCAGGGCGCAATCGAGGCCGACTGATTTCGCAAGTGCACCGTAACCGTTCGCCCGCTGGCCATCCCCAGGAATACGGGCCACTGAAAGTACAGATTACCGTACGTCTGGCCCGCCGTTTTCGAAAGGAGGGCAGCTCATCAGGGCCTGCGTCGCGACGCGGAGCGCTTCATCTGCGGGGGAGCTCTGTCAAACGCCTCGCGGATCCCCTGAAGCCACTATTCAGGATGGCGTGTCAGGTAGCTCCAGCATGTCTTCGAGATCTGCGTGTTGCCTGCCGGCGGCTGAAGCCATCGCTGACTTCCCCGGTTGGTTGCGTTCACGGTCAGGATGTCAGCGTCGGCCTCCGGACGCGCCAGGACTTTGCAGGAACGGCAACCGCCTCGCGCCTTCGCGGTGGCTCCCCACCTTGCGCTGGAGCAACGTTCCGGCCTGCCCAGATGACAAAGCGCTGCGTCTGTCGCCGGCGCGAGACAGGGTCTCGCGCGCAATCACATGACTTACCGTGGCGTGAGACTTGCTGTCGTGAGGGCTGGCGATAGTTCGCGGACATATCCAACCGGGAGTCACTCGATGCCCCTTCGTCTGGTACGCTTCACTGCGGCGTTCATCGCCGTGCTTACTCTTCTGGCCTGCAGCGGCACGATTGCCGAGCCCTCCAAGGTGACGTCGTCACCGATCGCATCGCTCGCGATCGAAACGAATGTTGTCTGGCATCTGCACTCGATTGTCGGCGCCGATGGCTCACTCCTCCCAATCGCGGACCCAAGTGTGTTCACGCTGATGCTGACCGGCGATGGGAAGGTGAGCGCCCGGGCTGACTGCAACCGTGCCTCAGGCGGGTACAGTATCAGCGGTCACACGCTGTCGATTGGTCCGATCGCGTCGACAAGGGCCTATTGCGCCACTGCGCCCGTGGATCAACGGTTTCTGATGCTGCTCGGCGGAGAGAACGTCGTGACCGCCTCGGGCGATACGTTCGAGCTGTCGTCGCCGCGCGGGACCTTGACGTTTCATCGGTAGATGTCGGGGGCCTGTCCTTTTTTACAGTTTACACCGGCAAGGTCTCGAGCCCTTCAACACACCCGGCGGCGCGGACCTGAAGGGCGCACGCATTGCGGAGCGCGCTCTCGTTTCGTCACCCTGTAGCCAACGCAGGAGAAAGAGCGAACGGATTGCGGAGCCACGAACGGAGGCTCGCGCCGTTTGCAACGGCGAGGTGAAATCCGCGGTGGCGAAAGCCCGTCAATCGGAAACGGCTGTCGGTTCGTCGTTTCGCTCGGGAAACGCCCCGTTGCCGCACAGCGTCTGTTTCAGCACGCGGATCAGATCGCTGCCTGCCTTCCGCTTGAACACATAACCCGAAGCGCCGACCTCGCGAGCCGCTGTCAGAAAGTCGGCGCCCTCGTGCACGGTCAGGAAGACGATCTGTGGCGGATCCGCCAGCGCGGAGAGGCGCTTCGCGACCTCGAGTCCGCTCAAGCGCGGCATCGAGATGTCGAGGACCACAGCCTCGGGTTGCAAGGCCACGATTGCCTCGAGCACCTGCTGGCCGTCATGGGCTGTCGCGACCACGTCGAAGTCCGAGGAGAGCAACTCGCGAATATACTCGAGGATGGCCTTGTTGTCGTCGGCCAGCACGACGCGCGGTCGTTTCACGAGCAGCTCCACGTTCTTCGAGGTTTCGCAGCCAGTTTCTGTGAACGTTGAACAATCGGATGTACACGCCTTCAGGCCTGCCTATCCGGGGCGCACCTGAAGGGTCATACTGGATTTGGCGACGCGCTCTTAGTGCCGGTGAGGGTTGTCGCTGCCAACTCGGGTCAGGCCGCGTCCGATGAACAGGTCGCCCCGAACGATCGCATCGACAGCGTGGAGCAAGTCGATAGCGGCGATCGACTTGAGCACATACCCGCGAGCCCCGGCGGCGAACGCCGCCTCGACGATGTCGGGATCACCCTCGTTGCTGACGATCAGGATTCTCGGCGCCGGGGTGAGCGTGCCGATTTCACGGGTGGCTGCCAACCCGTCCAGTCTGGGCATCCAGATGTCCATGATGACGACATCCGGTTGCAGGGCACGCGCTCTTTGAACGGCCTCGAATCCGTCGACGGCCGTCCCGACGACCTGCACCGAGCTTTCCAGTAATCGTGCTGTCACGAACCGCCGCCACGGGGCATTGTCATCGACTTGGAGCACGCGTACCGCTGAAAGGTCGTCCATATCGATCCCCTTCGGACGGGCTCAGGCGCCCGAGCGAAGAGGATGACAGGATCTGCCGGTGCAGTCGCTGCGCCAGGGCAACCTCGAAGGTGAGCGCGCGCAACGAGGCCGGCCTCAGGCGGTCAGTTTGACGAGTTGTTCTGGCGAAAGCAGTACGACCCTGCCCCGGCGTTTGATCACCGCGCGGTGGCGTTGCCACTCGTTCAGCAGACGGCTGGCGGTGAACGAGGTAATGTGCGCGGCGCCAGCCAGGTCTTCGTTCGTGACCTCGAGCTCGACGCCTCCGGGAACGGCACGTCCGAGAAGTGGGGCCAGCGACACCAGCACGCCCGCGAGCCGCTGGGGTGCCGTGTGGCTGCTCAACGCGAGGTGCGCGGCCAGCAACCAGTCGATGTAGTCCGATGCTGTCCACAATGCGTTTTCCACGATCCGTGGATACCGCGAGGCGAGCGCGCGAATCGCCGGGCGGTTCCACACCAGCACCCAGGTGTCCTTCACCGTCTCCGTGCTGACGCGAAACGTTGACGGTTCCGCCAACAGCGTGGCGCCGCCAAATATTTCCCCCTGGGCCAGCCAGTGCAGGAGAATCTTCTGCCCGTCAGGCGTCGTTGAAAAGTGCCTGGCTCGGCCTTTGGTGATCAGGAACAGCTCGGTTGCGGGCGCGCCCTGGTGGGTGACGACTGAATTGGGTGGGAATCGCCGGGGGGTCGCACTGGCGAGCATGCTCTGAATATCAGGCGAGGCGATTCCGGCGAGAAATCGCGACTGCGCCACGAAATCGCTCATTCGAGGAACGACGTCACCCATTCGACTCGCACACTACCTGCCGCGCCGCCGCGCGGCTATGCGGAATCGGCACGAAGGTGGCTGCTACTTTTTCCAGAGGTGACCTACCATTTGTTACAGTCCCTCATTCCCGGCGCCCGGGGGGACCTTCCGATGGGTACCTGCAATGAATTTTTCGCTGAAGCTTGTGGTCGGTGTGTTACTTGGCGTCGCCCTCGGTCTCTTCCTGGGCGAGCGTGTGGCCGTGCTGCAGGTCGTCGCGGACATCTACCTGAAGCTGCTGCAGATGACAGTTCTGCCCTACGTGACCCTGTCGCTCGTGGCCGGCCTCGGCGCCCTCCGCCTCGATCAGGCCAAGACGCTTGCGTTGCGCTGCGGCGCGCTGATGCTCGCGCTCTGGGGCCTGGCGCTCGCCGCCGTCTTTCTCTTTCCCCTGATCTTTCCGCGCATCGAAACGGCGTCGTTCTTCAGCACGACGCTCCTCGACGGGCGTGAGCCGATCGACTTCGTGAGCTCGTACATCCCGTCGAACCCCTTTGCCTCGCTGGCCAACAACGTGGTCCCGGCCGTCGTGCTCTTCAGCATCGTCCTCGGCGTGGCGCTCATCCCCGTGCCCGGGAAGGAGCGTCTGCTCGACGTGCTCCAGGTTGCGGGCGCCGCGGTGTCGAAAGCGACCGCCCTGATTGTGAGCCTGACACCGTACGGATTGTTCGCGGTCGCGGCGGTCGCGGCCGGTACCCTCGCGCTCGAGGATCTCGAGCGGGTCCAGGTGTATCTCATCGCCTACATCGTGATCTCGCTGTTCCTCAGCCTCTGGGTGCTCCCGGGCCTCGTGGCCGCGCTGACGCCGATCCCCTATCGCGCCGTGCTCAACCGGACGCGCGATCCGCTGGTGACGGCGTTCATGACCGCCAGCCTGTTCATCGTGCTCCCGGCGTTGGCCGAGCAGACCAAGGCGCTGCTCCGCGAGCATGGCGGAGCGGACGCGTCCGACGAGGGGGTCGCCGACGTGATCGTGCCGGCCTCGTTCAATTTCCCGCATACAGGGAAGCTGCTGGCGATCAGCTTCGTGCTGTTTGCCGCGTGGTCGTCGGGTGCGTCTGTGCCAATCGGACAGTATCCGCAACTGGCCGCGACGGGGCTTCTGGTCCTGTTCGGCAGCGTGAACGGCGCGGTGCCGTTCCTGCTCGATACCTTCGGCATCCCGGCCGACACGTTTCAGCTGTTCCTCACGACCGGCATCGTCAACGCGCGGTTCGGGACGCTGGTCGCGGCGGTCCACACGCTGACGCTAGGGCTGCTCGGTACCTGCGCCATCGCCGGCCTTCTGGAGGTGAGCGCGCGGAAACTGTTGCGCTACGGCGTCATCACTGCCACGCTGGCCCTCGTCCTCGTCGTCTCCACGCGCGCCATCGCGGCGCGCGCCGTCGGCGGAAGCTACGAGGGCGATCGGGCGCTGATGACGATGACGATGCTGCGGGAATACCCGCCGGCACGAACCTCCCAGGACGTGGACGAAATGCGTCGAGCGTCCCCCGACGGTGTCGCGGCCGGCGGCTCGATCGAGCGGATACGTGCGCGTGGCGTGCTGCGGGTCGGCTACCTGCCCGACAGCCTGCCGTTTGTTTTCGTCAATGCCAGAGGCGATCTCGTCGGGTTCGACGTCGAGATGGCGCACGTTCTCGCGGCCGATTTGGGCGTGGCGCTGACGCTGACGCCGGTCTCCCGCCGCGATCTCGCTGCCGATCTCGATGGCGGCGTGTGCGACCTCGTGATGTCCGGCGTCGCCGTCACGACTGAACGAGCGGCGCAGATGGCATTTTCGGCGTCGTACCTGGACGAAACGCTGGCGTTCATCGTCCCAGACAGCATGCGCGAGCCGTTCTCGAGCTGGGACTCGATCCGGTCGCGGGGCCGGCTGCGGATCGGCGTCATGCCACTGCCGACCTACATCGCCAAAATCCGGCGGGAGCTGCCCGACGTCGAGCTCGTGCCCATCGACGCCCTCGACGAGGTTTTCGGGGACAAGCCGATCGGGTTCGACGCGGTCGCACTGACCGCCGAGCGCGGCTCCGCGTGGACGCTGCTGCACCCGCAATACTCGGTCGCGGTGCCGGGGCCGCCGCCGATCAAGGTCCCCCTGGCATACCCAATCGCGGCTCGCGACGAGGCGCTGGCGAAGCTGGTGAGCACCTGGATCGAGCTGAAACAGAAAGACGGCACGATCGACGCCCTGTTCGCGCACTGGATCCTGGGCCGGGACGCCTCGGTCCGCCGGCCGCGGTGGTCGGTGATCCGGAATGTGCTGCGTTGGGTCGCCTGACGGGCGACGGAGGAGATCCATGGCGAGAGAGCTCAGGGTCCCCAAGGTGTCCGACGAGCAGATGAAGGATCTGAAGCGCGCACTGCGCGCCGGCGGCGTGATTCAGGCCGGGATCGTGTTCGGAGGCGAGCGGCTGGCGCTTGCGGTGCTCTCGTTTGCTGCCCTGAACATCGTGCTGACCGGATTCTGGTTGGGAGTCGTCGCGATGCTGAACGTGTCGCTCGCGCGCAAACAGTCCGCCGGTTTCCGGTCACGTCGGCGGCTCCGTCCGGTGCCGGGCCAGGCCCGAAGGCAGGGATCGTGACCTGAGGCGTATACCCAAGCGAGCCAGCCACTTGCCGTCGCTCCACGTGCCTGGGTCGTCGCGGGTGCGCGTAAATCCCGTGCATCTGTAAAACTTTACAGCCTTCATCAGGGCCGGTCCGATGCTAGTATCGGGGCTGGTTCCCTTGTTTCATTCGTATTTTCTGACCTCTTTGCTCCCTGTCGGGGATGGCGGACGCAGTGTTGGCCCTGTGCATTCTGGCAGGTGCCGCATCGACCAGCGTCTGGCTGTGCGCCGATGCCCCGCGGCGGCCTGGGGCCTCGCGATCGGTTTGTGCGTCTTGGGAGGAGTTGTGCCGGCCGAGCCCGCCGCTCCGAAGAACGTGCTCATCCTGTCCGAAGGGCCCGTCCTGCCTCATGGCGTCGTGCTGGGGGAGACCCTGGTCGGGGTGCTCCGGCACGACGGAGCGGAGCCCGTGAACGTCTACGAGGAGCTGATCGACCGAATCAGGCTGGACAGCGACGAGTACGACCGGGAGCTCGTGACCTTCTACAACGCCAAGTATGGCACTGCGGCGCCTGTCCTCATCATCGCGATTACGGAACCGGCGCTCGATTTCGTGCTGCGTCACCGGCACGAGCTGTTTCCGAGCGCCGCGCTCCTGTTCGGAGCCGTCGATGAGCGGGCACTCCGCGCTCGCAATCTCGGCGCGAACGTCACGGGAGTGTTCAGCCCCCTTGACGCGCGCAGGACGCTCGAGGCGGCGCTCACCCTGCATCCTGCGACGCGCCACATCCTCGTCGTCGGGGGAACGTCGCGGCTCGACCGAGGATATATAGAAGTAGCCCGAGAGGACTTACGTGGCGTCAAGTCGAGTGCTGCCATCACATACATCACGGACAAACCATTGCACGAGGTCCTCGACGCCGTCGCCGCGCTCCGCGACGACGCGCTGGTGCTGTTTTTGAGCATGCAGTCTGACGGCGATGGCGTAGCGAGAACGGGCCCCGAAGTCCTCGCAGCGCTGCGACGCGCGGCGAGAGTTCCGATTTACGGCACGTCGAGAAATTTCCTTGGTCGTGGCGTCGTCGGCGGTGTGCTCATGGACATGGAGCGCCACGGGTTGGACCTGGGACAGCGCGCTCGCCAGATCCTGGCCGGCTCTCGGGCAGCTGACCTCGCCCCAATGCGGTCGCTGAACATGGTGGGCTTCGATTGGCACGAACTGCGGCGGTTCGGCGTTGACGAAGCGCGGCTCCCGGTGGGCGCCGTCGTCGTAAACCGCGAGCCCAGTCTCTGGGAGACGTACAAGCGAACCGTCATCGTCATTGGGGCGGTGCTGGCCGGACAGTTCCTGTTGATCGGCGGCCTTTTTGTTCAGGGGCGGCGGCGCCGGCGCGCCGAGCTGGCGCTCAGCAGCTTGAGCGGACGTCTGCTATCGGCGCAGGAAGACGAGCGCCATCGGATCGCGCGGGAGCTGCACGACAATTTGGGCCAGCAAGTGGCGCTGCTCTCAATCGAGATCGAGCAGGTGGGGTTGTCGGTCCGGTCCCCTGCGGCGGTGGCGCGTTCCATACGCCAGCTCTGCGAACGGACCGCAGAGATTTCGAACGAGATCCACAATATTTCCCATCGTTTGCACTCGTCGAAGCTGGAGGCCCTCGGCCTCGTGGCGGCCATCCGCGGGCATTGTCGCGAGGTCCTGGCGCAGGGCGTTCAGGTACATTTTTCGGACGCTGCTGTACCACGGTCGGTGTCGCCCGAAGTGCAGCTCTGCCTGTTCCGCATCGTCCAGGAGGGCTTGAACAACGTCGTCAAGCACAGCGGCGCCCCTGAGGCGCGCGTGCAACTGAGCGGTGCGAGCGATGCACTCATGCTCACCATCGCGGACTTCGGCCGCGGGTTCAACGTAGGCGCTGCGGCTAGCCGCGATGGCCTGGGGCTCGAGAGCATGCGCGAGCGCCTGCGGCTGATTGGCGGCGAGTTGACCATAAGGTCCCAAGCCGGTGAAGGCACCCGGATCGACGCGCGCGTGCCGCTCCGAATCTCGCAGAGTCAGTCGGCCGACTCAGTACGCGTCGCGTAGGGTTCTGCCAGCCTAGGCGAAACTCAAATGATCCACTTGATAGGATGAGCAGAAACACCGGCGCGTCCACGGTATTTCATTCATGGATATTTCATTTATGGATCTGTCTGCATCTGCTGTCTGCGGGAATCGGGCTCTGGGCCGCGGCGTTGTCTTCAGTGGCACCCCCCTTGGCTGTATCCGCCGCGGGACCGGCATGAACGGCAACGAGGTAGAAGGTATCCGGGTCGGCACGATTCGCCCTTGAAGGAGGAACACTGAGATCATGAGCTGGGTCACCATCATCTGGTCGATGATCGCGTCGGCGTGTCTCACGCTGGCGGCGATCTATTGGCTGGTGTGGTATCGCAACCGCACCGCCTGGGCAAATCTGCTCTTTTCCATCACGGCGGTCTCGACCGCGGGCATGGCCTTCTGTGAATTGACGATGATGCGGGCGGCGACGCCTGGTGAACTCGCGGCGACCATGAGATGGGGGCACGTGCCGCTGTTTTTCTGGCTCGTGTCGATTACCTGGTTCGTGTGGCTCTATCTGGGTACCGGACGACGATGGCTTGTATGGGCCGTCGTGGGGCTGCGCGCGTGCTCGTTGTTGCTCAATTTCACAGTGGGGCAGAATCTCAACTACCGCGAGGTGACGGCCTTGCGGCACGTCCAGTTCCTCGGGGAACCGGTCACGGTTCCGGGAGGCGTCCCCAATCCGTGGATGCTGGTCGGCCATCTGGGTGCGTTGCTGCTCCTTATCTTCGTCGCCGATGCCAGCGTCAGCGCCTGGCGGTGGGGCGACCGCCGGAAGGCGCTGACGGTCGGCGGGACCATCGGGTTCTTTGTTCTGTTCGGACTCAGTCAGTCAATCCTCATTTATTGGGCGAACGTCCAGATGCCGATTACCCTGAGCCTGTTGTACATGGGGCTGGTTTCGGCGATGGGGTACGAGTTGAGCCGTGAGGTGCTCCGCGCTTCGCAGCTTGTCCAGGAGCTCCAGGTGAGCGAGGCGGGGCTCCGCGAGAGCGAGGCGCGCATGAGCCTGGCCGTCGATGTCGCCGACTTCGGCATCTGGATCCGGGACCTCGTGCGACACGAAGTGTGGGCGAGCGAGAAATGGCGGGAACTATTTGGCTTCGCGCTGTCGGAGTCTCTCGAATTCAACGCCATCCTGAACCGGCTGCACCCCGACGACCGCGAGGCGCTCCAGCAGGCTCATGCGATGGCGGTTGCGGGTGCGGATGGCGGCCGATATCAGACGGAATACAGGCTGATGCTGCCGGATGGTGCGACCCGGTGGATCTCGTCCCAGGGCCGTGTCGAATGCGACGCCACCGGCCAGCCGGTCCTGATCCGTGAAGCCTCTCGGGAGGTCACCCTGCAGAAACGCGCCGAGCTCGCCCTCCGTACGCTGAGCGGCCGCCTGCTGTCGGCCCAGGAGGAGGAGCGCCGCCGGATCGCGCGCGAACTGCACGACAACCTGGGCCAGCAGGTCTCGCTCCTCGCCATCGAGATCGAGCAGGCGGCGTTGCTCCCGGAGTCCCGGAGCGTTGTAGCGGGGTCGCTGCGACAGCTCGCCGCGCGGACCGCGGAGATTTCTTCGGAGATTCACAACCTGTCCCACCGGCTCCACTCGGCGAAGCTGGAGGCGCTTGGCCTTGCGGTGGCCGTTCAGGGACATTGCCGCGAGCTGCGCGGCCAAGGTCTTCAAGTCACGTCCCTGGTCGAGAACGTGCCCGGCGCGTTGTCGTACGACGTCGCGCTGTGCCTGTTCCGCGTCGTTCAGGAAGGGCTGAACAACGTGATCAAGCACAGCGGCGCCGACGCGGCGCAGGTGTCGCTCCGGGGCACGAGCGACGCGCTCATGTTGAGCATCGTGGACTCCGGCCGCGGGTTCGAAAAGGCTGATTCCGCCGGTCGCATGGGCTGGGTCTGGCCAGCATGCGCGGAGCGGCTGCGGTTGATTGGCGGCGAGGTGACGATCAGGTCGAGACCTGGGCGCGGGACGACAATCGATGCGCGCGTGCCACTCGCGCCGGAGGGGCGCCTGACCGCCGCCGAAACCGTAGCGCTGGCGTAGATGACGATCGGTTCCGGGAGGTCGGCGGACCGTGCACAGCCGGGGCCGTCGACGCTACGACGCCACCGCCATCCGTTCCCGTCCGCCGCGCAGTGTTTCCGACGGCGTTTCGCCGAACACCGATTTGTAGGTGCTGGCGAATCGCCCGAGCTCGAAGAAGCCGTAATCGGTGGCAATGGTGGTGACGGCCCCGCGCGTGCCGTTGGCATCGCTCAAGGCGCGCCGCACGTCGGTCAGCCGTGCGCGCAGCGCCCAGCGCTTGGGACTCATGCCGCGCACGTCGTAGAAGGCGTTGCGCAGGCTGCGTTCGCTGACGCCGGCGACCTGACAGAGCTGCGCGATCGACACCCCTTGGCCGGCGCGCGCGCGCAGCAGGGCCTCGGCCCGATCGACCACCTGCCGCCGTGACGTGAGCGCCTGTGTGCTGTGACGGACACTTGTTGAAGCCATGCTCGGCAATTTAGCGGGCCGCTGAGCCCCAGGTTAACTGACGGAAGTGGCAGAATTGACAGGTAAAAAGTGACAGGGGGGGAGTAACGCCACCGCCCTCCCATCGTCATGCCGAATCTGCATAGCCCGTGACGCGGCGACCCTTTAATGTTGGCCGACGCCGCGGGCAGGCTACGGGGACGGGGCAATCGGCGGTCGGATTCGATGAGCCCTTCGATACGTAGGATGTTCGGTCTGGACACTCACTGACAACATGGCCGGTCCCCGGTCCTACTGGCTGACGATCATAACCTGCTTCTCGGCGCGTTTGAGAAGCTGCTGGCTCCCGAATGCGAGATCGTCGGGACCGCAACCGACGGGCGGGCGCTCGTCGTCGAAGCGCAGCGGCTGAAACCGGATGTGGTCGTCCTCGATATCGCGATGCCGCTCTTGAACGGGCTCGATGCCGGACGTCAAATCAAACAGCTGCAGAAGAGCACGAAGCTGGTGTACGTCACCATGAACGAAGACTCGGACCTGGCCGCCGAGGCGTTTCGCGCCGGCGCGTCGGCCTACCTGCTGAAGCGGTCCGCGGCCTCGGAGCTGCTTCTCGCGATCCGCGAGGTGATGATGGGGCGGTCGTACGTGACCCCCCTCGTCACCGAAGGGTTGGTCGGGTCCTTCATGGACGCGGCCAACCGGAAGCCGTCGCACGACCTGACGCCGCGGCAGCGCGAGGTGCTGCAGTTGCTCGCCGAGGGCCATTCGATGAAACAGGTGGCCGCGCTGCTGAACGTCACGCCGCGCACGGTCGCCTTTCACAAGTACCGGATGATGGAGCAGCTCAACATCCGGTCGAACGCCGAGCTGATTCAGTTCGCGGTCATCCACCATCTCGTCTAGGAATCGCACGCCGGTGAACAAGCACACCGACACCTCTTACGGTTGGTCCAACGGACTCAGACCCCGAGCGGCGCCACGCCATACGCGCGCGCCAAATCGTTGACGCCCGTTCGGAGCAATGCCCACAGCCTGGCCGCGTCGGGCCCGTAGCTGCCACGCGCGACGACCTGATTGATCTTTCGCGCATCGTCGACCACATTCTCCACCTGACCTTTCGTTTCCATCCACTTGTCGGTCGGGTCGAACTTTCGCCGCAAGCGATTGGTCGATCGGTTCAGATCGCCGAGCGCATCGTCCAGGTCGTCCTTCTTGCTGCTGGCCGCGGCCTTCTGATTCTCGGTGGCCCCTTGCCGCTTGCGGCGGCCTGACGCCTGGGCCGTGGACGAAGCGTCGCGCGCATTGTCGCCTCGTTTCTCGAGGTAGTCCCTGAACTCGTCCACGCCGTTTTCGACTTTGCTGATCAGGTTCCCCACCTGAGCCTTTGCCATCATCTGAGCGGACGCCGGCCGCTCTGTCACTCCGATCGAGACGATGACCAATGCGACGGTAGCGCAGGCAATTCGGTGCATGTTCGGCTCCCTTTCAACGGTCGGAACTCGCGCCGGAGACTACTTGGGACTGTAGGCGACTGAGCCCAGAGGGGGCTATGCAGTTTCGGCAGCGGTGAAGCGTTGTCGGAGGGCTGAGGTGTCAGCAACTCGACATGACGGTGAATAACGGCCGACCTGATCGCATCGGCGTTGAAAGCCGGCGAGTCCGCGACCGGTCAGGGTGCGCCGCAGCAGAGCCACCTGGACTACGATGACTTCGTGAATCCGACGGCGGTGTCGTCCGGCTTGCCGGAACTGCATAGCACCCTCGACTGCGTCTTACTAAGCTCGAGTCCTGTCCGAGGCCCGTGCACCGAAGGAGTGCGCTGGATCGTTCTGAAGGCTCCCTTCACCATATCCAGCGAAGACCTGGCCCGGTACGACGAGCGAATTCACTTCAGCGCGCGGCCGGTACAGCGGTTCTCCCGCTAGATCCGAAAGAACCATTTCGTCAGCGCGTCGGCCGTTGGACACGGCTGTTGCGATGAGGAACAAGGCAAGGCGGTCGAACATGAAACCATCTCTCGAAGCACGGCTGTGATGATGTCGTTTCGTCGGAGTCCATTCGCGGGTCTTTTGCTCGGCGGATACGTGGCGCTAGCCGGGTCGGCCTTCGGGCAGCCCGCAGCGGCGCCACCTCAGGAGCAGACCTCCAGCGCCGATCCGGCCGCCGACTTCGCCCGCGCCGCGGCGGAGAGCACCGCCGTCAACGCGCCTGGCGCCACGCTGGTCTTTGAGAACCGCCCGATCGTTGAGTTTCGCGCAACGGTCTTGTCGCGCACGCCGGCGATGCGCGCCGCGGCCGCCGAGCGCTTTCTCCGAACCCTCGTCAACGAGGCGCGCCTCGAGCGCGTCATGACCCGTCCGCTTGGCGGCGCCCAGATCGTCAGCGTGGGCGCGGTGGATGCCTTCGGCATCGTCACCGCCGATCTGGATCCGCTCAGCGCCGATACGATCGAGGATGCCGCGCGGCGCGCCGCGGCGTCGCTGCAACTTGCCCTGGATGAAGCCGTCGAGCTGCGCACCCCGTCGCGGATTGCGAAGAGCCTGGGCTGGGCGCTTCTGGCCACCGTCGTGTTCGTGCTGCTGTGCCGCCTGTTGATGCGGGGCCGCCGCTGGGCGGTGACGCGGACGGCCAGTTTAGCGGCTCGGCAGCTGCAGCGTCTGCCTGGTGGCGAGGTCGTGCGTGCCTCGCGCCTGCCCGGTTTGCTTGGCCATCTGGTGACGATGGTGTGTGCCGCCGCGGGATTGCTGGTCGCCTACTGGTGGCTGTCCTTCGTGCTCCGGAGCTTCCCCTACACCCGCCCCTGGGGCGAAGCGCTGCGCGGATTCCTGCTCGACCGGCTCGTGCAATTCGCCCAGTCGATGGTCGCCGCCATCCCGGACCTGTTTACGGTGCTGCTGATTGTCGTGGTGACGCGGTTCGCCATGAGGCTGACCGGGCTGCTCTTCGAGGCGGTCGAGCAGGGGCGGGCGAACGTCCCGGGTGTACATCCCGACACCACCCAGACCACCCGCCGGTTAACGACGGCCCTGCTTTGGCTGTTTGCACTCGCCCTGGCATACCCGCACCTGCCCGGCAGCAATACGGACGCGTTCAAGGGCGTGAGCGTGTTCGTAGGCCTGATGCTCTCGCTCGGTTCGAGCGGCATCGTCAACCAGGTGATGAGCGGGCTGACCATGACCTACTCACGCGCGCTCACAAAGGGCGAATTCGTCAGGATTGGCGACGTAGAGGGGACCGTCACGCAGCTGGGGATGCTCTCGACCAAGCTGCAAACCGCGCGCCGGGAGGAACTGACCATCCCCAATGCGGTCGTGATCTCGACGGTGACGACGAACTATTCGCGGCTGCAGCGCGAGGGGGGCGTGTTCATCCCGACCTCGGTCACGATCGGCTACGATACGCCATGGCGACAGGTGCACGCGCTGCTGGTGCTGGCTGCGGAGCGCACGTCTGGCATCCGCCGCGACCCACCGCCGAGCGTGCGACAGGCCGGCCTACAGGATTTTTATGTCAACTACACGCTGCTCGTCTGCCTCGAGGATCCGGCGTCCAAGGGGCTCGTGCTCGACGCGCTGCACGCCAACATCCAGGACGCGTTCAACGAATACGGCGTCCAGATCATGTCGCCCAACTACGAAGCCGATCCGAGCGGACCGAAGATCGTGCCGCCCGACAAATGGTTCGCGGCGCCAGCCGCCGCAACCGGGCCGGACGCCCGCCTGACACGAGCAGCGCCCATCGGGTGATGCTTGGAACATCTCGATCAACCAGAGGAGGACAGCAGATGTGTTTTCGACGAACGCTTTCGATCGGGCTCTTTTTGATGGCGCTGACGCCGGCAGCGGCGCGGGCCGATGGTCTCATCGTTCCATTCGCGGGCATCAACTTCGGCGGAAACGCCGGGGAGTCGCTCGGCGATGGCGTTGATGCGAAGCGCTTCGACTGGGGCGCCAGCTTCGCGTGGATGGGCGGCGGTGTGTTCGGCTTCGAAGGGGACATTGGCTACAGCCCCGACTTCTACGGCAAGACTGATCTTGGCGGCAGCAGCGTGCTGTCGCTCATGGGGAACGTGCTGGTGGGCGTGCCGTTTGGCGGGCAACAGGGGTTCGGGGTTCGCCCGTATGGCCTGGTCGGCATCGGGGTGATCCGTTCCGACCTGGAGTCGTTCGACGACCTGATAGGGCTCGACAACACCGAAGTGGCGTGGAACTTCGGGGGGGGCGTGATGGTGTTTTTCGGCGCTCATGTCGGCATTCGCGGCGACATTCGCTATTTCCGGACGTTCGGCGAGGTGGACTTTGGTCCGATCATGGCCGGCGACACCGATGCCGTCGATTACACCAGAGGGTCGCTCGGACTCGTGCTCCGATTCTGAGCCGTGATGGTGTGGTCGCGATCCACGCGCTTGAACCGGCGGCGAGGAGGACGGCCTCTGCTGCTCGGTGTCCGAGTCCGCACGCGCTGACTACGCTCCTCGAATGGCCGGCCTGGATTCTGGCGGTCCTCGCTATCGCGCCGGTACCGTCTCCCTGATGGCTTAACGCCGCGGTATCGGCACCTCTGTGAAACACCCAGCCGATCGCGCGCGTCGGTATGAAACCGTCCCGTTCGGCTTGCCGAAGCTGCACAGCCGTTCCCGATTCACGGCGGTCGATCGAATGAAGGGCGCCTCCTGCTCGACGGGTTGAACGTCGGGAGCCCGCCTGCCGGCAATTCCGCACCGGCCTATACGGTGGATGTCGGGAACGCTCAGGAAGTCACGTTTTCGGAGGCCGGCGCGATGGGCGAGGCCGAGACTGCGGGACTGGTGATGAACATCGTGCCCAGAGCCGGGGGGAACACGACGCGGGGCTCGGTTTTTGCTAGTGGCACGGGCGAAGCGCTCCAGGCGGACAATCTCACTCAGGCGCTGAAGGATCGAGGTTTGGTGGCGCCCACGCCCCTCACGGAGGTCTACGACATTTCGGGTGCGCTCGGAGGTCCGATCGTCCTGGATCGCGTGTGGTACTTCATCAACGCACATACCGGCGGCAGCACGAGGGCGAGCGCAAACGTGCACTACAACCTCAACGCCGGCGATCCGGCGAAGTGGCTGTATGCCCCGGACGTCACCCGTCGTGAGTATTCGGACCGGACCTTCGAGAATGCCAGCGCTCGCGTCACGTGGCAGGTGACTCCGCGCAACAAGATCACAGACCGTGCGTGGCGCCGGTGGCTGGCGATTGCGGCGACCATCGGCGGCCTCGGCCTCGCCGAGAGCGCGAGCGCCGCGGATCGCCAGCCGGTCCTCGTTCTCTACGCGACGGGACAGGATGCCCAGATCGCCATCGTCGGCGACCGCGAGCTGCCCAGAATCCTCGAGAACGGCCTCGCAGAAGTATTGGACTACTACTCCGAATTCATCGAGCAGGGCAGGTTCTCGCAAACGGATTACCTGAACGTCTTCCGGGATTTCCTGCGACTGAGGTACGCGGGCAAGGTGTTCGACCTCGTGATCGCGATGGGAGACACGCCCTTCGATTTCGTCGAGAGATATCGAGACGTGTTGTTTCAGGATACTCCCGTCCGGTTCCTGGACCCTTCGGTGTGGGACCGCTACAAGGTCTCCATTCTCGTTGGAGTCTCGGTTCTGCTGGCGCAGGCGGTGCTGATTGCGGGAACTGCTCCGGCAACGCGAGAAACGGCGGCGCGCAGAACTGGGGCTGCAGGCCAGCCAGGACAAGCTGCGCACCAGTTACGACCGGATCCGCGATCTGGGAAGGCGCCTGCTCGACGCGCAGGAAGGCGAACGCTCGCGCATCGCGCGGGAACTGCACGACGACATCGGGCAGAAAATGGCGGTCCTGACGAGCGATCTCCAGCTCCTCAGCCAGTGTGGACCGGCGCGGCCGACCGATGCCGCACGGCTTGCCAACGGCGCATTGGACCGTGCGCAGGGCCTGAGCAAGAGCGTCCGCGCCCTCTCGCACCGGCTGCATCCCGAGAATCTACGACTGATCGGGCTGGTGCCTGCGCTGAGCCGCCTGCGACGTGAGCTGTCGACCGCCAATGTGGGCCGTGACCTTCTCGCACGACGGCGTGCCGGCGGCGCTGCCGCCTGATCTGACGCTGTGCCTGTTTCGCATCGCGCAGGAGGCGGTGCAGAACGCGGTCGCGCACAGTCATGCGGCTGAAGCATCCATTCGGTTGATCGGCACGGAGGATGGTCTGGTTCTGACCGTCGCCGACAACGGCACGGGATTCGACGTCGACAGGTCGCGCGTGGGCATCGGCCTGGTCAGTATGGGCGAACGCGCGGCGCAGGTCGGGGCGACGTTGCAGATTCGATCGCAGCGCGGCGGCGGCACCTGCGTCGAAGTCGGCGTGCCGTCCCAACGGGCGCACCTGAAGGTGAGTGGCAGGCTATGAGGGCAACCGAGCAGGCGCGCGTCCTCCTGGTCGACGACAACCAGGAGATTCTCGACCGTGCCGCCGCGATTCTCTCGCCGACGTGCGTGATTGTCGGCGCGGTGAGTGACGGGCCGGCCGCGCTCGAATCCGTCCTCGCGCTGCGGCCGGACGTCGTCGTGCTCGATATCTCGATGCCGGGCATGAGCGGTCTCGATGTCGCGCTCCGTCTTCGTCGAGCGGGCTCGCGCGTCCAGATCGTGTTCCTCACCATCCACGACGATGATGAGCTGGTGCGGGCGGCTCAGGCGGCGGGTGGAATCGGCTACGTCGAGAAAACCCTGCTGCCGTCGGATCTCGTCATCGCGGTCAATGAGGCGTGCGCCGGCCGGCCGTACGTGTCGCGGATGCGATGACCAGCGAACCGCAATTGCGCAAGGCGAGCCGCAAATTGATTGAGGCTCACGAGCGAGAGCGGGAGTGCATCGCCAGAGCGCTTCACGACGACATCGGTCAGCGCATCGCCATCACGACCATGGATCTCGACCTCCTGGCCAAGGCGCTGCCGCTCCCCACGCCAGAGGCGCGCGAGCGGATCCGGGCGTTGTCGGATCGAACGCTCACCCTTGCGAAGGACATCCAGGCTCTGTCACACCGCCTGCATCCCCCGAGGCTGGACTACCTGGGCGTGGCCGCCGCGTCCGCCGCCTTCTGCCGCGAGATCTCAGAGCGGCGGAACGTCGACGTCGCCTTCAGCCAGGACGGCATTCCGGACGGCGTGCCGGCAGACGTAGCGCTGATGGTGTTCCGTGTGTTGCAGGAAGCGGTCACGAACGCGGTGACGCACGCCGGCGTGGGTCAGATGGCGGTTGCGCTGTACGGACGTCCGGATGCGATTCAGCTCGAGATCGTGGACGCCGGGATCGGCTTCGATGTGGACGCGGCTCTGAACGGGTCCGGCCGTGGACTGGCTGGCATGCAGGAGCGCGTGCGACTGGTCGGCGGCGAACTGGTGATCCAGTCGCGACCTGGTGCGGGAACGTCCATCCACGCGCGTGTGCCGTTATCGGTCGCCGATCGGTCAGTCCCAGCGACATGACGACCGCGCTCAGCTCGCCTGCTTTCGCATGATCCCCAGCCGCGCCATCCGGCTCTCGAGCGTCGTCGGCTTCAGGCCCAGACGTTCCGCCGCGCCTCCCGGCCCCCGAACGCGCCACTTCGTACTTTCGAGCACGGTGCGGATGTGGTGGCACTCCCGCGCGAACAGCGTCGTGTCGGCCTGCGGCAGCCGCGGTTGTGCGATCCGCGGTGGCCACACTTCGAGCTCGCGGCCGGTCGCGACAATGACCGCCCGTTCGATCACATTGCGCAGTTCGCGCACGTTGCCGGGCCACGGGTAGCGCTGCAGCTCGCGCAGGCACTCCTCTGGAATCGACTCGATCGTCCTGCCGAACGATCGCGAGAACTCATCGACGAAGGTCCATACCAGTGACGAAATGTCCTCGACGCGCTCGCGCAGCGGCGGCACGGCAACCGGAAACACGTTGAGGCGATAGAACAGATCCTCGCGAAACGTCTTGTCGCGGACGGCCGCTTCGAGATTGCGGTTGGTGGCGGCGATGATGCGGACGTCGATCTTGATCGGCTGCGTGCTGCCGAGGCGTTCGATCACCCGTTCCTGGAGCACGCGGAGCAGCTTCACCTGCACCGCCATCGGCAGCTCACCGATCTCGTCGAGCAACAACGTCGACTGATTCGCCGCTTCGAAGCGGCCGACCTGCCGCGTCAGCGCGCCCGTGTACGCGCCGCGCTCACGCCCGAACAACTCGCTTTCGATCAGCTCGACCGGAATCGCCGCGCAGCTGACGCGGATCATCGGGCGTCCTCGACGCGGGCTGACGTCGTGGATCGCCTGCGCCAGCACGTCTTTGCCCGCTCCGGTTTCGCCGAGCAGCAGCACGGTCGCGGGCGTGGGCGCAACCTGCTCGAGTTGCGCGAGCACCTGCCGGATCGCGGCGCTTTTCGACGCGATCGAAGGCGCCATCCCCAGCGTCCTCACCTCGCGGTGAAGCTCCACCCTGTCGGGCGCGGCGCGATCGCGCAGCCGGCTGATCTCCCCGAGCGCCTGCTGCAGCGCAGCGTGGCTCGCCTTCTGCGCAAACGCCTGGCCCAGAACGCCGGCGACCAGACGCAGACGGTCGGCGATCGCGGACGACCAGGTCTCGTCCCGCGTCGTCGACCCGTATGTCAGCGCAGCGACCACTTCTTCGTCCCCGAGCGCCGGCAGGGGAACCATCACTCCGGATCGAATTCCGCACCGGCGGAAGACCTCGCGATCGCTTTCGAGCAGGTCGTCCACGGTCCCGAAACAGCAGGCGTCGCCTGCCTCCAGGCGCGTGATCATCGACGGGATTGATGCGATCGACACGGGCTCGGGAGCCCAGGCGCATGGCGGCACCCAATAGTGCGTGGGGACTGCCATCGCCCCGTCGGAGTTCTTCTGCCACAGCACGGCCCATTCGAATTGCAGCGCTTCTCCAGTTCGACGAAGAGTTTCGACGATCGTGTCGTCGAAGGCCTCGGGCGGGATGGCGCTGAACCGCGCGGCCACGTCGGCGACGAGCCGGCTGAAACACAGCTGCGCGTTCGCGGAGACCGGGGCCTCGAGATCACCCGGCCGGCCGAGAGTCGGTCGTCGAGGCGATCGGATGGACAACGCTCACGGGATCGGGCCTCGTGAGCACGGCGACGCGCCGCAACTCCCTGAGCCCACCGTCAGGCTGCGTCACGGTGATAGTGCTGTTCATGCCGAACTTGTAGCAGAGGGGGGCCGCCTGAACAATACAGTGGATTCTGTAGCTACTGCAGGCGGGTGGCGATGCTAGGGTTCGACGATGTGATTGCGGATGGCGTACCTCACCAGCTCGTTCATCGAATGGACGTTCAGCTTGGCCATGATCCGCGCACGATGCGTTTCCGCAGTCTTCGGGCTGATGCACAGCGTCGTCGCAACCTCTTTGTTGGCCTGACCCTCCGCCAGGAGCTGCAGGACTTCACGTTCGCGCGATGTCAGGAGGAGGGGTTTCCGTGGACCTGGCCGGATGTCGTCGTCCGAAGGACCGCGTCCCGTGACCCGGCCCACCCGTTCCGAAACGAACTCGCCCTGCGACAGGATCGCGCGCACCGCGTCCGCCAGGGTGCGCCCGGCCTCGGCCTTGAGCACGAGCCCGTTCGCTCCCGCCTCCATGGCTTCTCGCACAATCTCATCGGAATCGTGCATCGTGACGATCAGGACGGCGACTGGCAAGGCCCGCCGAATCTGTCGCGTCACCTCGATACCATTCATCTGCGGCAGCGCCACGTCGAGGACCACAAGGTCCGGCTTCAGCTCGAGTGCCAGGGCGAGCGCCTGCCGTCCAGTGGCGGCCTCGCCGCACACAACCCAGTCTCTTTCGCCCTGGAACAGCGCGCGCATGCCCTTGCCGCACCAGTTCGTGGTCGTCGGCGATCAGAATGCGGGCGGGTTTCGCGGGATCTCGTCCGTTCATCACGACAATTGGCGACTGCCGCGACGTGCCATCTGCGGAAGCCAGCTGAACCGAAAAGTAGCGTAGCCTGTTCCGGACACGCGCCACATCTGTCAAAACTGTCAGTAGCCCTCTCTCGCGAGTCGCATCTGCAAGCGCGACCGAGGTCCGTCCCTACCTTCACGAAGATCCTCGCACCTGTCATTTCTACGTATGTCTACCTGTCATTCTACGATATGTCGTAGCCCTTGCCCCTATGGCATACTGCCTTCAGCTCACTGGCCCAGTTTTGCACTGATGTGCGCATCGAGTGACCCGGCAACGGCGCCATGTTTCGAACCGATTCGCTTCGATGCGGTGTTGCTTTGGCTTTGGTGTCTTAAACGATAGAAGCATGGCGACTTACAACACCAATCTTCCGGCGACCGATGTGGCAGACCCCCGCCGCGCAGGCGACACGCTGAGCGTCCTCCTCCACTGGTTAGAGGAGGCGCCGCATGGCGCCGTCGTCTTCGCCGAGAACGGCACCATCCTGTACGCAAATCGCGCCGCCGGTTCGATCCTCGCCTACGACCCGGACGAACTGGTCGGTCAGGCGATGTCGACCCTTGTGCCGGAGCCGGATCGGGCCGCACACGGCGATCTGTGGCAGCGTTTCTGGAACGACCCGCAATTCCGCAGGATAGCCGCCGACCGGATGGTCCACGGGATGCGCCGTGATGGCGTCGCGGTGCCGCTCGAGGTCGGCCTCAACATGGTTGTCACGGCAGATTCACGCTACGCCGTCGCGTCATTCCTCGACGTCTCGGAACGCCTGGACCTGGAGGCGCGGCTCAGCGCCGCCACCCACGAGCACCTCGGATTCCAGCGACTGCTCGCGGACATCGCCGCCCGGTTTGCCGGCGTCGAGCCGGACGCGGTCGACGGCCTGATCGTCGACAGCCTGCGGCAAATCGTGGAGGCGCTGCAACTCGATCGGGCCATCCTGTGGCGTCGGGAAGCCGGCGACGCCCTCGCCTTCCCGCTCTGTTACTGGGGGCGTCCCCCGAATCCAACCCCTCCTCCGCCATTTCGCGTCGCCGCGATTCCATTCGTGATGTCGAAACTCGAAGCGGGCGAGGCAGTGTGGTTCACGCGAGTCGAGGATCTGCCCGACCCGGTCGATCGCGAGTCGTTCCGGAACGGGCCCCGATCCGGCGCGATGATTCCGGTCTCGTTGACGCGAGCGCAAACTGGGGAGGTGAGCGCGCTGGCGTTCAGCTCGGTCAACACCGAACACGCGTGGGTGCCCGCGATCATCGAGCGCCTGCGCCTTGTCGCCGGCGTCATCGGCCAGGCGCTCGCGCGCAAGGCCGGCGACGCCGCGTTGCAGAAAGCGCTCGGTGAGATCCAGCAGTTGCGCGGTCGATTGACGGAGCGCACCGCCGAGGTGGGTCGCGAGGTCAAGGTCGCCGGACCGCCGCCGGCGCACCCGATCGTCTCCGACAGCCCGGCGGTCGCGCGCGCTCTCTCTCAGCTCGAACAGGTCGCCGCCACGCCAGCCACGGTCCTGCTGCTGGGCGAAACCGGGGCCGGCAAAGAGGTGTTCGCGCAGGCGATTCACGACCTCAGCCCGCAGCACCGGCGACCGATGGTGGTGGCGAACTGCGCGGCGATTCCATCGGCGCTGATCGAAAGCGAGCTGTTCGGCCGCGAGCGCGGCGCGTACACCGGCGCGCTGTCGCGTCAGATCGGGCGTTTCGAGGCGGCACATCAGTCGACGCTCTTCCTCGATGAAATCGGTGAATTGCCGATGGAAATGCAGGTCAAGCTGCTGCGGGTGCTCCAGGAGCGGGTGATCGAACGGCTCGGCAGCACGCAACCCATCAAGGTCGACGTCAGGATCATCGCCGCCACCAACCGCGACCTCGAGAAGGCCGTCCACGACGGGACGTTTCGCGAAGACCTGTTCTATCGTCTCAACGTCTTCCCGATCGTCGTGCCGCCTCTCCGGGAGCGCACCGAGGACATTCCCGGCCTGGTGTGGACGTTCATCAAGGAATATTCGAGGTCATTCGGCAAGACCATCCAGTGGATCTCCAAGGAGAACATCCAGGAGCTGCAACGCTACCCCTGGCCCGGCAACGTCCGAGAGCTGCGCAATGTCATCGAACGCGCGGTGATCCTCGCCACCGGCCCTCAACTGGTCGTGCCGATGCCACAGCCATCGGTCGCGACACTCCCTCATTCGGCCATGACGCTGGTGGCGCTCGAAGTCGAACACATCTGCAGCGTGCTGGAGAGCACGAACTGGCGGATTCGCGGACGGGGTGGCGCGGCGGAAAAGCTCGGCATCAAGCCGACGACGCTCGAGAGCCGCATGTCGAGGCTCGGCATCACCCGCAAGAAGCTCTCGTGAGCACCGCCGCCTAGGGCAGCCCCTTACCCGGACAGCCAATCGACTAAACCGGGGATCACGGCTGGGACCTCCCAGCCGATCCGCTGCCCGGTTTGCGTCATCGGACGTCGCGGCCTCTCCCGGCGCCGCCGGGACAAAGGCGACGAGCACCCTGCCGCACATCACCAGCACGCAACATCGATCCGACATTTCGGAGTCACTCCACCCCGCTGGAGACGGCCGGCACCCGGACCTGCTCGGCGTTGAAGGCGGATCGCCAATTCCCGCCGGGGGAACGGGAAACACGGTTCGGCCCTCCCGCGAGTCGATGGCATGCTGACTGCTCATAAGCAAGAACGTTCGAGCAGCCCGCGTTTCCAATCTGCTCGTTCGGGAAGTGAAGTTTGCCGCGCCCTATGGTTCCGAAGTGCGTCCGCATGACCGTCGAATGGCTCTTGCCGCTTGGCCAGATGATGCCGATCACCCACGCGCTGCATTCGCTGGCCACCGATATCCGCGCCGTGCGAGGCTGCATCGGCTGTTCGGTCTCGACCGACATCGGACCCCGGGCGGCCGTGCGCTACATGGAGGAATGGAAGACCGAGGAGGACCTGCGCCACCGCCTGCAGTCCGACACGTTCATGAAGCTGGTGACGCTGATCGAGGTCGCCCCGCAACCGCCGCGGATCGAGTTTGCGCTGCCCGCCGGCACCCGGGGCCTCGATTTCGTCGAGGAAGTGCGACGGTTGCCGGAGTGACCTCCGGCGCGTTCGGGCGCCGGCAGCTGGTGGTCACGGAGGCAGGTCGTGGTTCGATTGAAAGCCTGACAATCGGCATCTCATTGGTCGTCTGACGAATCGCGGCCGGCGGCAGACAACCTGCGCGCACATCTGACTTCGAAGGAGCGGTGCCGTGCCTGCTCGAGCACCCCGTATCGAACATGACTTGCTGGGGGCCAAGCGGTTACCCGCCGACGCGTACTACGGCGTGCAAACCGCCCGTGGTCTCGAGAACTTCCACATCTCAGGCGTGGAACTGCGCTTGTACCCGGATCTCATCCGGGCGCTGGCGATGGTGAAGCTCGCCGCTGCGCGAGCGAACTTCGAATGCGGCCGGATCAGCGCCGACATCCTCGCCGGTATCGCCGCCGCCTGTGCGGAGCTGATTGACGGAAAACTGCACGATCAGTTCCGGCTCGACGTGCTCCAGGGCGGCGCCGGCACCTCGACCAATATGAATGCCAATGAGGTGATCGCCAATCGTGCGCTCGAGCTGATGGGGCACGAGAAGGGCGACTACCAGTTTTGCGACCCGCACGACCACGTCAATGCCTCGCAGTCGACCAACGACGCCTACCCGACGGCGCTGCACGTCGGCATCGCGCTCGGCAACGTTCGTCTCCTCGCCGCGATCAACGAGCTGATCGCCTCATTCCGGACCAAGGGGCGTGAGTTCGCCGCGATTCTGAAGATGGGGCGGACCCAGCTCCAGGACGCCGTGCCGATGACGCTCGGGCAGGAGTTCACGGCCTTTGCCGAAACCCTGGCCGGCGAGGTGCGCGCACTCGAAGCGGTCCAGCGGGTACTCTCCGAGATCAACATGGGGGCGACCGCGATCGGCACCGGCTTGAACGCACCGGCGGGGTACGCGCAAAAATGCACGATCCATCTGGCGGCGATCAGCGGACTGCCGATCTACCTGGCCGCCAACCTGATCGAGGCGACCCAGGACACCCAGGCGTTCGTGCTCTATTCCTCCTGCATGAAGAGCCTGGCGATCAAGCTGTCGAAGGTCTGCAACGATCTGCGGCTGCTGTCGTCGGGACCGCGTTGTGGCCTGTTCGAGATCAACCTGCCGCCAAGGCAGCCGGGCTCATCGATCATGCCGGGCAAGGTGAACCCGGTGATTCCCGAGGTCGTCAACATGGTGTGCTTCCGCGTCATCGGCAGCGACCTGACGATCTCGATGGCCGCTGAAGCCGGCCAGTTGCAGCTGAATGTCTTCGAGCCGGTGATCGCCGCCTGCATCTTCGAGGCGCAGACCTTGTTCATCAACGCGTCGCACACGCTGCGGGTGAATTGCGTCGACGGGATCACGGCCAACCCGGATGTCTGCCGCCACTACGTCGATCACAGCATCGGCACCGTCACGGCGCTGAACCCCGTCATCGGCTACGAACGCGCGACCGAGCTGGCCGAGGAGGCCAGCCGTACCGGCCGCGGCATTCTCGAGCTGGTCCGCGAGAAGCGCATCCTGACCGACGAGCAGATCGCCGACCTCCTCGACCCCATGGGGATGACCGGGCAGGAGCGGCCGACCTGATGCGCAGCGGCCGACGTCGCGCGTCCGCCGGGGCGCTGGCTGCGCTGCTCGCGCTTGGCGGTGCGCTGGTGACCATCGCCGCGCAGTCCTCGTCATCACCCGACGGCCGGCTCGCGTTCAGCGGCAGCTGGTCGGCCGGCGGCCGGCGGCAGACGCTGCCAACGGAAGGAGACCGTGCCGCCATCGTTCACCTGTCCGGCGCGGTCGTGGTGACCGCGCCGGGTTCGACGACCCTCGGGTTTCGCGGTGAGGTCATCGGGTTCGACGACGGCCGCGGCGTCAGTGCCGGGCGGGCGGTGTGGACCGACGCCCGCGGCGACCGCGTGTTCAGCGAGCTGAGAGGGGGGCCGCTGCTGACCGGACGGCGCATCATCGGGACGATCACCGGTGGAACCGGCCGCTACGCGGCCGTGACCGGCGACTATGCGCTCACGTGGCAGTACGTGGTTGACGGCGAAGACGACGCGGTCCAGGGGCGCACCGTGGATCTCCGGGGTACGTTCCGCCTGGCCGAGAGCGGGCGTTGAACTCCGCCAACGGTCAGCGCCGCGCCTTCCTCCTGCAGGCGGCCGTTGTTGCCGTCCCCGCCGTGGTGTGGTTCGTGCCACCGCCCGCGGGGCTCGGGGTCGAGGCCTGGCGCCTGTTCGCCATCTTCGCCGCGGCCATCTTCTCGGTCGTGGTCAACGCGTTTCCGATTCTGACGGCGTCGGTCCTCGCGGTCGCAGCGGCGGTGCTCAGCGGGCTGCTGTCGGCGGCGAGGGCGTACGCCGGCTTCGCGAACGGTACCATCCTCCTGATCGTGCTCGCGTTCCTGGTCGCGCGCGCGGCGGTCAAGTGCGGCCTGGGTACGCGTGTCGGGCATCTGATGGTGACGCGCTTCGGCCGCTCGACCCTCGGTCTCTCGTACAGCATCTTTCTCGTCGACGGTCTCATCGGGCCGGCGTTCCCGAGCAACACGGCGCGGTCCGGCGTCATCTATCCGATCGCGTTCGCGCTGGCCGATGCGGCGGGTGCGAAACCGGGCGAGGAAAGCCGCCGGCGCCTCGGCGGGTTCCTGATGGTGTCGGGAATGGTCAGCCTGTGCCTCTCATCAGCGCTCTGGCTGACGGCGATGGCCGCCAACCCGATCGGCACCGCCATTGCGAGCACCTTCGGCGTCAAGATTGGATTCAACTCGTGGCTCCTGGCCTCGTCGGTGCCGACGCTGGTCGGCATCGCGCTGACGCCGCCGTTTCTCTTCTGGCTGATGGCCCCGGAGCTGAACGCCACACCGGAGGCGCCGCTGGCGGCGCGACGCGCGCTGATCGCGATGGGACCGCTCGACCGCCGCGAGAAGATCGTCCTGGTCGCCTATGTCGGCATGGTGCTGCTCTGGGCGTCGGCCGCGACGCTGGCGATCGATTCGACCGCGATCGCGTTTCTCGGGCTCGGCCTGCTGCTTGCCTCCGGCGCGCTCACGCTCGAAGACATCGCGCAGCAGGGCGACGTCCTCGCAACCTTCATCTGGTTCGCCGTGCTGTTCACGCTGAGCAGCGAGCTCAACGCCCTCGGGTTCATGGGCTTTCTCGGCGAGCGGCTCGCGTACGCCATGGCCGGCTGGGCCGTGATCCCGGCGGGGCTGGCCCTGATCGGCGCCTACGTGCTGCTTCACTACGTGTTCGTCAGTCAGACGGCGCACCTGCTCGCGCTGTTCGGCGTCTTCCTGGACGTGGGCATCAAGCTCGGCGTGCCGGCGACGCCGCTGGCATTCCAGTTGCTGTTCGCGACCAATTATTCGGGCGCAATCGCGCCGCAGGGTTCGAGCGCGAACCTGCTCTTTGCCGGAAGCGGATTTCTGTCGCAGCGGGACCTCTACCGCCTGGGTGGTCAGGTGACGGCGTTCAACCTCGTGCTCTACCTGGTT
Organism: uncultured Acidobacteriota bacterium; assembly: GCA_963814975.1. GTDB lineage: Bacteria > Acidobacteriota > Vicinamibacteria > Vicinamibacterales > CAVVIG01 > CAVUXJ01. The sequence goes on from CAWFFB010000035.1 coordinate 77,628, forward strand.
GTCGGCACGCCGTGGCTGCTGCTGGTCGCCCGATGATCGGCGCCCTCGGGCGCCGGCATCGTACTCGACACCGTTGACCTTCAAGCACGGGCCGTGTGCGCACGGCTCGCGAGGTGTGCCATCGTGAATCGAGACATCCGTTCAGCCACGCGCGCGCTCGCCGCCCTTGTCACGCTCACCGTTGGCACCGTGGCCTTGGCACAGGGCCAGGCGCAGAAGTCCCCGCCGTCCGCGCTGCCGACCGTCGTGGTGCTCGCCACCGGTGGCACGATTGCCGGCGCGGCGGCGAGCGACGTTCAGGCCGCTTACACCTCGGGCCAGGTGGGCGTCGAGCAGTTGCTCGCCGCCGTGCCGCAGGCCACGAAGCTCGCGGTGCTCCGGGGCGAGCAGATCTCGAATATCGGCTCGCAGGATATGAACGACGAGGTCTGGCTGAAGCTGGCGCGCCGCGTCAACGAGCTGACCGCGATGGCGGAGGTGAGCGGCGTGGTGATCACGCACGGCACCGATACAATCGAGGAGACGGCGTACTTTTTGAACCTCGTGGTCAAGTCCAGAAAGCCTGTGGTGCTGACCGCCGCCATGCGACCCTCCACGGCGCTCTCGGCCGACGGCCCGCTGAACTTCTTCAATGCCGTCGCTGTGGCAGCCAACAAGGACGCGGCCGGACGCGGCGTCCTGGTCGTGGTGAACGACTGGATTCACGGCGCGTCTTCGCTGACCAAGACCAGCACGACGGCGGTGCAGACGTTCCTCTCCCCGGCGACCGGCCTGATCGGCACCGTCGCGTACGGGCAGACCGAGTTCTACCGCGGACCCGTGGGCCGCCACACCGTCGAGTCCGAGTTCTCTCTCGACGGCCTGACGGCGCTGCCGCGCGTGGATATCGTGATGGCTTACGAAAACATGGACGGCGCGCTGATCGACGCGGCGGTCGCAGCCGGCGCGAAGGGCGTCGTGATCGCCGGGGTCGGCAACGGCAACCTGACGGAAGCGGGCGTGCAAGCACTGGCCAGACACGCCAAGGCCGGCATCGTCTGCGTGCGCGCGTCCCGGGTGACAACCGGACACGTCGGCCGCAACGTCGAGCTGGACGACGACAAACTGGGACTCGTGGCGTCGATGGACCTGAACCCGCAAAAGGCCCGCGTCCTGCTTCGCCTCGCGCTGCTGCAGTCACGAAGCGCGGCGGACATGCAGCGGCTGTTCCGCGAGTACCTGAGGAGCCTGGCGCTCGAGACGGGCGGCTTCGGAATTCAAGGACGCCGGATACCTGCGCGCCGGATGCTCGCGGCAGGACGAGATCATTGGTGTGAGGCGCCCGAAAGGTCCTGCTGCGAATCCGGGCCACGACAGCGAGCCCCAGGCCGCCGACGGCCGCAGCCCGCCGTGCGCCATCTCGTTGACCGCTTGCCTCAGCGCGGCACGATTCACCTGTCGAGTCGCGCCAGGTCGGGGCCGGCCGGCGCGGCGAACCAGTTCTGCTTCGGCACCACTTTCGGCGCCGCCGGATCGAGGACGTAGTTCGGCGACATGATCTGCACGCCGTGCTCGTTGAAGAGGTCCTGGATGTTCGCGTGCAGCGCGTCCAGTGTGACGAGCCGCGACTGCTGCCGTTCCAGGCAGACGAAGAGCGTGTACTTCACGTAGAAATCCTCGAGCGCCGTCTGAAGTACCAGCGGTTTCGGCTCGCGGCGCAGGCCCGGCGTCCGTCCGGCCGCCAGCAGCAGCAGCGAATGCACCTGGCGCCAGGGCGTGTCGTAGCCGATCGTCACCGACGTCGGCGTGAAGACGCCTTCGGTCTCGCTGGTCCGTGAGTAGTCGGTCGTCGTCTGAGCGACGACGACCGCGTTCGGAATCGTCACCTCTTCCTGTTGAAGAGTCTTCACCTTGGTGGACAGAACACCGAGGTGGGTCACGGTCCCCTCCACATCGCCGATGCGCACGAAGTCGCCCGCCCGCAGCGCGCGCGAGTAGGTGACCATGAAGCCGCTCATGACCTGGTTCACGAGGCCGCTCGACCCGAACGTCAACATCAGGCCGAGGAAGACGCTGACGCCTTTGAACGCGTCCGTCCCGCTTCCGGGCAGGTACGGATACGCCACGACGATCGCAAAGACCCACACGAGCCCGGTCACCAGTCGGCGCGTCGGCTGCGCCGTCTCGGGGTAGATCCAGCGCGGTGTCAGCCGTCCCCGCTCAACCGCGTTGAACCAGAACTCCGATCAGTCGGACCACACACCGCGCGATGAAGAAAATGATCAGCACCGTGAACAGCCCGGGGATCGCGTCCGCGATGCCAAGGCCAAGGTTCTTGGCGGTCGTCAGCAGGAACCCGCGCATCGATTCGCCCCAGGGCCGCGTGTAGGGGAACCGCCGCAGCACGAACCCGACCGTCGCGTAGAGCACGACGAGATCCAGGGCGATCGACAGCGCTGTCACCACCCGCGATTCCCACGACCGGCAGCCGCGAGGCACGGACCGCCTCGACATCGGCGATCCCGGATCGCGCGACCGTTTGCTCGGCGATGGTAAGGACCCTGCGGCCGACAGCTCGACGCGCACGCGTGACGCCCCACACCACCAGCATCCCCAGGAAGAGCACCGCCACGGCGGCGGCGCCCGAGCGAAGCAGCGCGCCGCGGCGTACGGGCTTCCACGGCTTCGTCGAGCGCGCGCCGCAGGCGCTCGGCCGTTTGGGCGGCGGCGCCTTGGACGGTTTCCCCGGACAACTCCTCGACGTCCGGCGGCGTCAGCGCGAGCACGCCTCGGGAGGCGACGGTAATCAGTGCGCCGCCGTCGAACGATCGCCATTCGACGGGTCCGGTGATCCCGCCGTCGATCAGGACATCGAGGGCGCGTCCGGCGCCTTCGGCACGTTCCGCCGGACCGCGTCCCAGAACCCGCGCCCTGAGCACGACGATCGGACGGTTGAAGAACGTGAAGGTCGCTGACTGACCCGAGGGCTCCGCCTGGATGGCCGCCGAGACGGGGCCTGGCAGGGGGCCCTGTCGCCGCTGGAGCCGTCTGCGCCGCGACGGGCGCGCGCCACCCGACGGCGAGGCACACAACGAGAAGCGCGCTAGTCCGGCGCGAGGATCTCATGCACCTGAGCCTTGCAAGGCCGTGTTTCAATAGACCGACGGCACGAACTTGCGCCGGGCCAGCGTCGCCTCGTCGTCGTACGCATGCTTCTTCGATCGGTTGGGCAGCTTCACCTTCGGATGGTCGACCTTCTTGTGCGGAATCAGCTTCAGCAGGTGCGCAATGATGTTCAGACGCGCACGCTTCTTGTCGTCGGACCTGACGATGTGCCACGGCGACACGCGCGTGTCGGTCGCCTTGAGCATGGCGTCGCGCGCGCGCGAGTACTCGTACCACTTGGCGCGCGACGGCAGGTCCATGGGGCTCAGCTTCCACTGCCGCAGCGGATCGTCGATACGCGCCCTGAACCGACGCTCCTGCTCCTTGTTGCCGACCTCGAGCCAGAACTTGATGAGGACCAAGCCCCCCTCGATCATGTGCCGTTCGAACAGCGGCGTCAGCTCCAGGAACCGTTCGTACTGCTCGTCGGTGCAGAAGCCCATGACGCGCTCGACGCCGGCGCGGTTGTACCAGCTGCGATCGAAGATGACGATCTCTCCGGCGGCGGGGAAGTGCTGCAGGTACCGCTGCACGTACATCTGGCTCTTCTCGCGGTCCGAAGGCGCGGGCAGCGCGACGACGCGAAAGACTCGCGGACTCACGCGCTCGGTGATCGCCTTGATCGTGCCGCCCTTGCCGGCGGCGTCCCGCCCTTCGAAGATCACGACCGCGCGCAGTCCCTTGGCCTTCACCCATTCCTGCAGGACGCAGAGCTTGCCTTGCAGCCGGGTCAGTTCCTTCGCGTACTCCTTGTTCTTGAGCTTCTTCTTCGCCATTGATGCTGTCCTTGCTAGGGCTGCCAGCCCCCTCCGAGCGTGCGATAGAGCTCGGCACGCGCCCTGAACTCCGCCCCACGTGCCTGCGCCAGCAGGATCTGCTCTTCGAACAGGTCCTGATCGGCTGTCAGAATCTCGATATAGCTGGCGAGCCCCGAATCGTAGCGCTCACGGGACAGTTCGGAAGCGTCCTGCAAGGCCGTCACGCCCGTCTGTCGCTGCACGCGGACTTCCGCCAGCTTCTGAATCGTCACGAGCGAGTTGGCCACCTCACGGTAGCCGTTGAGCGCGGCCTTCTGGTACTCGGCGAGGGCCGCGTCGAAGCGCGCCTGCATCGCCTCGAGGTTGCTTCGTATGCGTCCGGCCTGGAAGATGGGTTGAAAGAGCCCGGCGCCAACGGACCACACGCCGCCTTGCCCGCCGAGAAACGTCGACAGATCGCCGCTGACGCCGCCGAGAAATCCGGTCAGGCTGATGGTGGGAAAGAACAGCGCCTTCGCCACGCCGATGTCGGCATTCGCGGCAACCAGGAACTGCTCGGCCTGCGCGACGTCAGGGCGCCGCTCGAGCAGCGACGCCGGAAGGCCGGGCGGAATAGGCGGCGGAAAGGCTTCTCCGACGACGAGAGGGGTTCGCGTGATCGGTCCAGGCGGTCGTCCCAGCAGCAGTGAAAGCGCATTTTCGACGATGGCGATCTGCGGTTTCGATTTCGGGAATGGCGCTGGCAGTCCGCGCGCGGTTGGCCACGATCCGATCGAGCTCGAGCCGGTTCGACACGCCGCCGTCCAGACGGTTCCGGAAATAGGTGACGGTCTCGTCGTTGACGCGGAGGGTCTGCCGCGCGATCTCGAGCTGCAGGTCGAGCTCTCGAAGCAGGAAGTAATTGCTCGCGACATCGCCGACGAGCGTGACGAGCACGCCCCGGCGAGCCTGGTCGCTCGCGAGCACGAACGCCAGGGCGCCTTCCTTCTCGCGCCGGATGCGACCGAAGAGATCCAGCTCCCAGGACAGCTGAAAGCCGTACGTGCCGCTCTGATGAGTGGTGTCTTCGCCGTTCGAGGTGCTCTCCTTTTGAGCGTCCGACGCCTGACGCACGCCGTAGTTCGCCGTGCCATCAATCTGCGGGTAGAGAAACGAGCTCGCGATGCCGGCGCGGGCTCGCAACTCTTCGACGCGGGCGACCGCGACGCGCAGATCGAGGTTCTTCTCGATCGCCTCCCGGACGAGCGTCTGGAGCGTCGGATCGTCGAAAACCTGGAACCAGGGGGCGTCGGCCATCGATTCCGCGGCTGCGTTCTCGACGAAACGGAATTGTGCGGGACTCGGCATCTGCGGACGCGCGTAGTTGGGACCGACCGCGCATCCAGCCAGCAGCGAGAGTGCCGGCATCAACACCAGGGAAACGAGTGCACTCCTGCGTCGCGCCATCTCAGTGCCCCCCGTGTCCGTGCTCCGCCGCCAGCGTCCCTGGCGGCGCGGCGGCGGGCGCGGGCACCGGGTGCTTCGAGCCGCCGGTGGCTTTCTCGACAGCCACGAACAACATCGGAATCAGGCACACGCCCAGGATCGTCGCGACGAGCATGCCGGCGAAGACAGTCATCCCCATCACCTTGCGCCCCTCGGCGCCTGCGCCGGACGCGGTCAGCAGCGGAACGACACCCAGGATGAACGCGAAGGCGGTCATCAGGATCGGGCGGAAGCGCAGCTTCGCCGCTGACATCGTGGCCTCCATGAGCGGCTTTCCCGCGTCGAGCTCCATCTTCGCGAACTCGACGATCAGGATCGCGTTCTTCGCGGCAAGGCCAATGAGCATGATCAGTCCGATCTGCGCGAACACGTTGTTCACGTAGCTCGGCCCCATATACAGGCGCGCCAGGTAGAGCCCCAGATACGCGCCGAACGCGGCGAACGGCGTGCCGAGGAGGACGCTGAACGGCAGGCCCCAGCTCTCGTACTGCGCGGCCAGGATGAGGAACACGAGGAAGATCGCCAGCGCGAACACCGTGGCCACACCAGGGGCCCGCCGTTCCTGGAACGAGAGGTCCGCCCAATCGAAGGTCACGTCCGGCGGCAGCACCTCGCGCGCGGTCTCCTCGAGGGCATCGAGCGCCTGCGTTGACGAGTAACCCGCGGCAGGCACCCCCGTGAGCTCGGCGGTCCGAAACAGATTGAAGCGGTTGGTGAACTCAGGCCCACTGCTGGGCCCGGTCGTGACGAGGGTGTCGAGCGGGACCATGCCGCCCTTCTGGTTCTTCACGAAGAACAGCCCGAGCTGCTTCGGATCCTGGCGGAACTCCGGCTCGGCCTGCACGTACACCTTGTAGACACGGCCGAACCGGTTGAAGTCGTTCACGTAGGAGCTGCCGAGCAGCGCCCCCAGGGTCGTGTTGACGTCGTTCAACGGGACGCCCGCTTTCAGGACCTTGCTCCGGTCGATGTCGGCGTAGATCTGCGGTACCGAGGCCCGATAGAGCGAGTTGATCCGGGCGATCTCGGGCCGCTTCCTGGCAGCCTCCATGAAGCGCGCGGCCTGCTGCGCCAGATAGTCCGGCGTTCCACCGCTGCGGTCCTGCAGCTCCATCGTGAAGCCGGCACCGGTGCCGAGTCCCGGGATCGCCGGGGGGCCGAAAGCCACCACGCCGGCTTCCGGGATGCCCTGCGCGAAAGCGCGGTTCAACGCCGCGAGCACGCCGTTGGCATGCGACTCCTCGGTGGTGCGCTCCTCCCACGGCTTGAGCTGGACGAAGAAGAAGCCCATGTTCGAGGAGTAGGCGCCGGTGAGCAGCGAGTAGCCGGTAATCGTGTTGAAGCCTTCGATGGCCTCGTTCTTCTCCAGAATCGCTTCGGCCTTCCGCATGACGGCGTCGGTGCGCTCGAGCGACGCCGCATCCGGCAGCAGCGCATTCACCAGGATGTATCCCTGATCCTCTTCGGGCACGAAGCCGCCCGGGATCCGCTGGACCAGCATGACGGTCGCGTAGATCAGGATGCCGATGAAGGCGAGGCTCCGGAACATCTTTCGAGCCAGGATGGCGGCGAAGCTGACATAGCGGTCCGTCGACCAGCCGAACACGCGGTTGAAGCCGTTGTAGAACGGTGTCAGGAATGATTTCTTACCCGTCGCCGGTTTGAGCAGCAGCGCCGCGAGCGCCGGGCTCAGCGTGAGCGCGTTGACGACCGACAGCAGCACGGAGATCGCAATCGTGATCGCAAACTGCTGGTAGAGCAGCCCGGTGATGCCACCCATGAAGCCGACGGGCACGAACACCGCCGACAGGATGAGGCCGATGGCGATCACCGGCCCCGACACTTCCTCCATCGCCTTGATCGTCGCCTCCTTCGGCGCCATCCCGTGCTCGATGTGGTGCATCACCGCCTCGACCACCACGATGGCATCGTCCACGACGATGCCGATGGCGAGGACCAGGCCGAGGAGCGAGAGCACATTGATCGAGAAACCGAGCAGCGGGAAGAACATGAACGCGCCGACGAGCGAGACCGGCACGGTCATCAGCGGAATGAGCGTGGCACGCCAGTTCTGCAGGAAGATGAAGACGACGACGATGACGAGCGCGACCGCCTCGAACAGCGTGTGCTCGATTTCCTTGATGCCCTCGGTGATCGGCAGCGTCGTATCCAGCGAGACCAGGTAGTCCATGTCCCGCGGGAAGCGCTGCTTCAGCTCCTCCATCGTCGCCTTGATCCGGTTCGCCACGTCGAGCGCGTTGGTGCCGGGAATCTGGAACACGGCAATGACCGCCGACGGTGTGCTGTCGTGGCGGCCGATGGAGTTGTAGAGCATCGTCCCCAGCTCGAGGCGGGCGATGTCCTTGAGGCGGACCTCGGAGCCATCCGGGTTGGTCCGCACGATGATGTTCGAGAACTCCTCCTCGTTGAGCAGGCGCCCCTGTGTACGGACGGTATAGGTGTACTCGGTGCCGGTGGCTGCGGGCGCCCCGCCAATCTGACCGGCCGGCGTCAACTGGTTCTGCTGGGCGATGGCGTTCGAAATATCGGGGATCGTGATGCCAAGCCGACCGATGACGTCCGGACGGAGCCAGACGCGCATCGCGTAATCACTGCCGCCGAACAGGTTGATCTGCCCCACACCCTGGATGCGGGCGATGGCGTCGTTGATGTTGATGGTGGTGTAGTTCGAGAGAAACGCGCTGTCGTAGGTGCCCTTCGGAGACTTGATCGAGATGACGAGAAGCGGGAACGCCAGGGCCTTCTTCACCGACACGCCGTAGTTCTTGACCGACTGGGGCATCTGGGGCATGCCCTCTGACACGCGATTCTGCGTCAGCACGTTGTTCATGTCGAGGTTCGACCCGACCTCGAAGGAGACCTTCAGCGTCAACGTGCCGTCGTTGGCGTTGGTCGACTTCATGTAGATCATGTTCTCGACGCCGTTGATCTTCTGCTCGAGCGGCGTCGCGACCGACGCCTCGACATCGGTCGCGCTGGCGCCGATGAAGGTCGTGGTAACCTGGATCATCGGCGGCACGACCTCGGGATACTGCGAAATCGGCAGGCCGCTCATGGCGACGACGCCGAGCAGCACGGTGACGATCGAGATCACGATCGCGACGATGGGACGGTTGACGAAGAATCGAGCCATGATCTACTTGGCCTCGGCGGCTGGTGCGGCCGCGTTCCCTGCCGGCGCTGCCGGTGCGGGCTTGACGGACACCGTCATGCCGTCCTGAATCCGCTGCAGGCCTTCGACCACGACGTTCTCATTCGGCTTCAGGCCTTCCTCGATCACCCACCGCGAGTCCACGCGCTGGCCGACCTTGACATTGCGGAACTCCACCTTGCCGCTGTTGTCGACCAGGGCGACGCTGTAGAGATTCTGCAGTTCCTGCACGGCGCGCTGCGGAACCAGCAGCGCGCCAGACTTGGTTTCGATCAGGATCCGCACTCGCCCGTACTGGCCGGGGCGGAGGATTTGCTGGGGGTTGGGAAAGAGCAGTTCGATACCCAGGGTTCCCGTGGTGGGATCGACCGCGCGCTCCACGGTGTTGACGCGGCCTGTCTGCGGATACTTCGTCCCGTCGGCGAGGGTGAGCTCGATACCCTCCCGGGCGCGCGGGGCCTGCGCGGTGGCCGCGCCCGGTGCGCGTCTGGCGATCCGGAGGTAATCGGCTTCGGTGACCCCGGCACGGAACAGCATGGGATCGATCTGCGACACTGTCGTCAGCAGCGTGCTTTCGCCTCGTCCGACGAGGTTGCCCGCCTTCACTTGCGTGGTGCCGATGAGCCCGCCGATGGGCGACACGATCCTGGTGTAGCTGAGGTCGAGCGTCGCCTTTTCCACGGCCGCCTTGTTGGCCTCGACCTGTGAGCGCGCTGCGTCCTGATCCGCCCGCGCGTCGTCGAGCTCCTGCTGGCTCACGGCCTGTTTCGCCACGAGCGGGGTGTACCGGGCGACGTCGTTCGAAGCCCTTGCGAGCCGCGCCTCGGCCGTCGCCTGGTCGGCTTTCGCCGCCGCGAGAATCGCCTCGAGCGGCTTTCGGTCGATCTCATACAGAAGATCCCCCGCTCGAACGAAGGAGCCCTCGCGAAACCTGACCATCTCCAGAAACCCCTCGACGCGCGCCCGGATGTCGACATCCTGGAACCCCTCGGCCTGCCCGACCAGGTCCAGGTACACCGGCACGTCCTGCTGGACGACGGCCGCCACGTACACTTCGGGTGGCGGCGGCACGACGGCGACCGGCTTCTCGCACGCCAGAGTCAGCGCGGCCGCCATCGCCGCGGCAACGAGCATCGATCGTCGGTTGGCTTGAATGCTCACGTCCTTCCTTCCCTTCGCGCGGAGCGCATAGGCTACTCCGGCAGCTGCAGCCTGCTCCGGTAACAGTAGCGTATCCGATCTCCAGACGCACCAATGCCGTCAGCCCATGATCACCACAGATTCGACGCATTGCGGCGGCAGCTCGGTGGTGGACGACGACGGCGGGCATCCAAAATCGCGGATGGCCACGACAGTTCATCGGCCAGCCCGATGGCTGTGGCCACGGCCACGCGAAGTGGCGAAACCGCGGATCGCGGCAACCACGTCACGATCTCGTCGGGCCTTCGGCGGCCACGGCGCCGACGACGCGCGGCTCAGTGCTCGTGTTGGTGAGCACCCATACCCGCCATGACCGTCCGCAGTCGCGCTCGAGAATCTCGAGGTCAAGCTGCCGGAATTGAGGCCGTACCACTCAAGCCTCACCCGTCGCCGGGTCCAGCGTGGGTCCGGCAGGCACAGGGATGGCGGCACGCAAGACGTGATCCGCTCTTGCCGTCCGACCGATCAGTCTGCCGAGCCGGCCAGAGACGTCTCGCCCGCCTGATGTTACATGAGGCCAATCAGGCCGGGCCCCTTACCACCGTCATTGGCGCTACGCTCGAACGACGCCTCGTCGAGCGCGAGCACCTCGCCGATCGACCAGCCGCCCATCCGCCTGAGGCGGAAGACATATCCCGGCGGGTGCTGACGGGTGCTCTATCCAAGCGGAGAGACTCCGAAACTTCGGAGTGTCGGCGGAGTCGCGCCGGCGCCACGTCGTCGCGAACGCACCTCTTGGTCCGATGCCAGTCTTGGCGCAGTGGCATGCCGCGTGCTGAGTCGAGTCCCATCAGATGTATGCAGCTGTCGAAGGTGGTCGGAAAGCAGGTGGACGCGTGTGGGCGTCGGGACGCGTGCTCGATCCGCTCGAGCGCGCGTGCGAAATCCTGTTCGGCGTGATCATGGTCATGACGTTCACCGGATCCGTCAGCGTCGCCGAGGGCGCCGAGGCCGACACGCGGACCATGCTCGCCGGCGCAATCGGCTGCAATCTGGCGTGGGGGATCGTCGACGCGGCGATGTATTTGTTGGGGAGCTTCAGCAGACGCGCGCGGGGGCTGGCGACGCTTCGAGCCATTCGCCACGACACCGGGCCAGACGCGGCGCATCGCCTCCTCGACCCATTGCCGCCGGTCGTCTCGAGCGTGCTGACGCCGGCCGATGTCGAGACCCTGCGCCAGCGGCTGAACCGGCTGCCCGACCAGGAGGCCCTCGTATCGCTGAACCGCGCCGACTTCATCGGCGCCGCGGGCGTCTTCCTCCTCGTGTTCCTCTCGACGTTCCCGGTGATTGTCCCGTTCTTCGTCGTCGAGCGAGATCGCCGCCGCCCTCCGGGCGTCGAACGCGGTCGCGCTCGTGATGCTCTTCGCCACCGGGTGGTCGCTCGGCCGGTACACCGGCAGGCCTGGCTGGCGCACGGGGTTGGGCATGGTGGCCGTGGGGATCGTCCTGGTCGGGATCACCATGGCGCTCGGGGGATGAGGGATGGACCTTGAGCTGATGACCGTGGCCCGCGCGGGGCCCGTGGGCGCTGCCCGGCTGGCAGGTTCGGTGCAAGACGGTGACTGACGTGACTCCCAGATGCACGATCGTGGCGGCGTGCGGCCTGGTGGCCTGGATCCTCGGAACCGGCGCCACGGTGGCCGCCACCGCAGCCCAGGAAGCGGCCGCCGCGGGCCAGGAACATGGCTTGTCGCAACGGGCCGTGGAGATCGCGCGTCCGTTCGGCTTTCCGGTGACCAACTCCATGCTCGTCATGTGGATCGTCGCCGCGGGCCTCATCGTCTTCGCGCAGATTGCGACCCGCAACATGAAAGAGGTTCCGGACGGAGCGCAGAATTTTCTGGAGTGGCTGATCGAGGGCCTCTACGGGTTTCTGGAAGGCATCATCGGTCCGCATCTGGTCCGACGGACGTTCTGGTTCTTCGGGAGCGTCTTCATCTTCATCCTCGCCGCGAACTGGGTCGGCCTCGTTCCCGGCGTCGGCTCGATGGGCTGGGGGCATCAGACGGCTGAAGGATTCCGTCTCGAGGAGCCGTTCTTCCGCGGCGCCAACGCCGACGTGAACCTGACGCTCGCCATGGCGCTGGTGTTCTTCGCGAGCTGGATTCTCTGGGGCGTTCAGGAAGCCGGCCCACTGGGGTTCGTCAAAGAGCTGTTCGGGCCCAAGGGGGAGAGCACGGGCGCGTTGAAGATTCTCCTGATCGTCGTGTTCTTCGGGGCGGGCTGCCTGGAGGTCGTCTCCATCCTGTTCCGGCCGGTCTCGTTGAGCTTCCGGCTGTACGGGAACATCTTCGCCGGCGAAACCATGCTGGAAACCATGGCACGGGTTCCGAGCATCGGTTGGCTGGTGCAGATTCCGTTCTACTTCATGGAATTGCTGGTCGGGCTGGTGCAAGCGCTGGTGTTCACCCTGTTGACCGCGGTCTTCACGCTGCTGATCTGTCAGCACCACGAGGACGCATCTGTCGTCGCGCACGACTGAAGGACTGAGGAGACATTATGGGCAATCTGCACATCGGACTCGCGGCGTTCGGCGCCGCCCTCGCCGTCGGCGCCATCGGAATGAAGGCGGCTGAGGCGGTGGGGCGCAATCCCGGCGCCGCGACGCCGGTGCTGGTCCAGTCGATTCTGGCCATCGCGTTTGCGGAAGCGATCGTGTTCTACACGCTGTTCCTCGTCCAGTGAGGCGCGTGTGACGCACCCGCAGGCCGTGAGGAAAAAACCATGACGGTCTTTGCCTTGATGGCGCAGCAGGGCGGCGGGCAGGTCCAGGAGATCGCCAGGACGTTTGGCGTCGACTGGCCGCACCTGACCGCTCAACTCATCAGCTTCGGCATCGTCTGCGCGCTGCTGTATTGGCTCGCCTATCAGCCGGTGCTGAAAATGCTCGACGCGCGGCGGCAGCAGATCGCCCAGGGCTTGGAAAACACCAACAAGATCAACGCCGCGCTGGCCGGCATCGAAGCGCAGCGGCAAGGCGTGTTGGCCGAAGCCCAGGCTCAGTCGACCAAGCTGATCGCCGAAGCCCGGGACATCGCCACGCGCCTGCGCGAGCAGGAAACGCACCGCGCCCTCGCCGCCGCCGAACAGATCATGGTTCAGGCGCGGGAGGCCGCGGCGCGGGAGCACACACGCATGCTCGGCGAGCTTCGTCGCGAAGTCGGCCGTCTGGTGGTGCAGACCACGGCGGCGGTCATCGGGAAGGTGCTGACGCCGGATGATCAGCGCCGCCTGGCGGAAGACGCCGCCCGGGAGCTGAGACCCTCGTAGCGCAGGACGTGCAGGATGAAAACCGCGAAACAGGCGCAGCGCGACGCCAAACAGCTGTTCCGGCTGTGTCTGACGGACGGATCGCTCGACGAAGACCGCGCGCGCCGCGTCGTGCAACGGCTCGTCGACGCGGCCCGGCCGGGGACGCTCCCCGTCCTGTCGCGCTTTCAGCGCCTGGTGCGGCTCGACCGCACGAAACACAGCGCCGATGTGACGAGCGCCGTGCCGTTGCCCCCGGACATTCGCGCCACGCTCGAAGCGGGCGTCGCGCGCGTGTATGGCCCGGGGATCGTCACCGCCTTCGCGGAGGACCCGGCGCTCATCGGCGGCGTGCGGGTCACCGTGGGGAGCGACGTCTACGACGGCACGGTCAGGGGCGCCCTGGCGGCACTGGAGACGCACTTTTGAGCACCGGTCTCGCGGAGAGCGGTGAGGTACACGCATGGCCAACCTGATTCAGGAGATCGAAGCGCAAATCGCCGGCGCGAAGACCGCCACCCTCAAACAGAGCATCGGCGTCATCCGCGAGATCGGCGACGGCGTCGCCCGCGTCGAGGGGCTTGGCGACGTCATGCTGAACGAAATGCTCGATCTCGGCCGCGGCGTCACCGGCCTCGCGCTGAGCCTCGAGGAAACCGAAGTCGGCGTCATCATTCTCGGCGACTACACGATCCTCGAGGAAGGCGGCGAGGTCCGCGCCACCGGCAAGCTGCTGCAGGTGCCGGTCGGCAAGGGGCTGCTCGGACGCGTCGTCAACGTGCTGGGCCAACCGATCGACGGCAAGGGGCCGATCGCGAGCGAGGTCGCCTATCCGGTCGAGAAGATCGCGCCGGGGATCATGCGGCGCCGGCCGATCAGCCAGCCGGTGCAGACCGGCATCATGGCGATCGACGCGATGATCCCGATCGGCCGCGGCCAGCGCGAGCTCATCATCGGCGACCGCTCGACCGGCAAGACGACCATCTGCATCGACACGATCATCAGCCAGGCACGCTTGAACCGCGAGGCCGAGGCGAGCGGCGACAAGGACTACCGCCCGCTCTACAGCATCTACGTCGCCATCGGCCAGAAGCAGTCCACGATCGCCCGCCTCATCGCCGTGCTCGAAGAGACGGGCGCCATGCCGTACACGATTGTCATCGCGTCGCCGGCCGCCGATTCCGCGACCAGCCAGTATCTCGCGCCGTTTGCCGGCGCGGCGATGGGCGAATGGTTCCTGGACAACGGCATGGACGCCTTGATCGTCTACGACGATCTCTCCAAACATGCCGTGGCCTACCGGCAGGTGTCGCTCATCCTGAAGCGGCCGTCCGGCCGGGAAGCGTATCCGGGCGACGTGTTCTACCTCCACAGCCGGCTGCTCGAACGCGCCGCCCGCGTCGGGGAGAAGTTCGGCAACGGTTCGCTGACGGCGCTGCCGATCATCGAAACGCAGGCCGGCGACGTGTCGGCGTACATTCCGACCAACGTCATCTCGATCACCGACGGCCAGATCTTCCTGGAAACGGATCTGTTCTACCAGGGCATCCGCCCGGCGATCTCGGTCGGGATCTCGGTCTCCCGCGTCGGGTCGGCCGCCCAGCTCAAGGCGATGAAGCAGGTCGCTGGACGGCTGAAAGGCGACCTGGCGCAGTTTCGAGAGCTGGCCGCCTTCGCGCAGTTCGGCTCGGATCTGGATGCGACGACGCAGGCCAAGATCGACCGCGGCAGGCGCATCATCGAGCTGTTCAATCAGCCGCAGCACAACCCGATTCCGGTCGAGATTCAGGTGGCCATTCTCTGGATGGTGCAGAACGGGCACGTCGACAACGTCCCCGTGGAGCGCATCAAGGACTTTCAAGGCCGGCTCACCGAGTTCCTGACGACCTCGAAAGCGGCCCTGCTCGCCCACATCGTCGAACGCGGGGCGCTGGACGATGCGCTGGTGAGCGAATTGAAGGACGCCGCCGAGCAGTTCAAGCCGCTCTGGTCCTGAGCCATGGCGAGCACACGCGAACTCCGCCGGCGGATCCGCTCCATCAGCAGCACGGCGCAGATCACCAAGGCCATGCAGATGGTGGCCGCGTCGAAGATGCGCAAGGCCCAGCAGGCCGCCATCAACGTGCGGCCGTTCATCCGCCTGCTGTACCGCATCCAGCGGAAGGCGACGACGCGCGCGATCGATTTCAAGCATCCGCTGCTCGAGGTGCGCCCCGTCAAGAAGCGGGCCGTCATTCTGGTCGCAGGCGACAAGGGGCTGTGCGGCGCGCTCAACAGCAACGTGTTCCGTCTCGCGGGACGGTTCGATCCGAAGTCGACCGTCTTCATCACCGCCGGACGCAAGGCGTCGCAGTTCGTCGCCCGAACGCGGCGGCAGCTGATCGCCGAATTCCCCTATGGCGACACGCCCCGATTCGCCGAAGCCCGCGCGATCGCGGTGCTGGCCCGCGATCTCTTCCTGAAGGGCGAGGTGGACGAGGTCAAGATCGTCGCCACGCGTTTCGTCAACACGCTCACGCAGCAGGCCGTAACCATCGAGTTTCTCCCAATCGGCGAGATCCACGGCTTGACGATACCTGGCGCAGAAGCCGGAGAAGCGGCGCTGGCCACCGACACCACCGAGTTCGTGTTCGAGCCGGGGGCCGAAGCCCTCCTCGGCCACATGCTGCCCCGGTATCTCAACATCCTGGCCTACATCGTGCTCCTGAACGCCAAGGCCAGCGAGCAGAGCGCGCGCATGGTGTCGATGAAGAGCGCGACCGACAACGCCGAGGGGATGATCAAGGACCTGACGCTCGCCTACAACAAGCTGCGTCAGGGCCACATCACCCAGGAACTGCTCGAAATCGCCGGGGGACAGTCCCAATGAGCTCGAGGCTATGCACATGAACACAGGCACGATCGTTCAAGTGGACGGTCCGGTCGTCGACGTCGCGTTTCCTGGTACGCTGCCTTCGATCTTCAACGCGCTCACCGTGGAATACACGGTCCAGGCCCGGCCGATGACGCTGACCCTCGAAGTGCAGCAGCACCTCGGCGATCGGTGGGTGCGGACCGTCTCGATGGCGGGGACCGAGGGGCTCAAACGGGGCCTGGAGGTCAAAGACAGCGGCGGGCCGATCACCGTGCCGGTCGGTCCCGGGGTGATGGGGCGGGTGCTCGACGTGACCGGCAGCCCGGTCGACGAGCGCGGGCCGGTGCAGGCCGACAAACGCTATCCGATTCACCGTCCCCCGCCGGCGCTGGTCGACCAGTCGACGTCGCCGCAGGTGCTCTCGACCGGCATCAAGGTGATCGATCTGATTTGCCCCTTCCTGAAGGGCGGCAAGATCGGCGCGTTCGGCGGCGCCGGCGTGGGCAAGACCGTCGTCATCATGGAGCTGATCAACAACATCGCCAAGCTGCACGGCGGCGTGTCGGTGTTTGCCGGCGTCGGCGAGCGCACGCGCGAGGGGAACGACCTGTACCACGAGATGTCGCAGGCCGGCGTCATCAACGAAAAGGACCTGAGCGCGTCGAAGATCGCGCTCGTCTACGGCCAGATGAACGAGCCGCCCGGCGCACGACTCCGCGTCGCGCTCTCCGGCCTCGCCATCACCGAGTACTTCCGCGACGAGATGGGCCAGGACGTCCTGCTGTTCATCGACAACATCTTCCGCTTCTCGCAGGCGGGCTCCGAAGTCTCGGCGCTGCTCGGCCGCACGGCCAGCGCCGTCGGGTACCAGCCGACGCTGGCGGCGGAGATGGGCACGCTGCAGGAGCGCATCACCTCCACCAAGAAGGGCTCGATCACGTCCTTCCAGGCGGTGTACGTGCCGGCCGACGACCTGACGGATCCGGCGCCCGCGACCACCTTCGCCCACCTGGACGCGACGATCGTGCTCGAGCGCGCGATCGCCGAACTGGGCATCTATCCGGCGGTGGATCCGCTGGCGTCGACCTCACGCGCGCTGGCGCCGGAGATCGTGGGGCGGGAGCACTACGAGGTCGCGCGCGGCGTGCAGAAGGTGCTGCAGCGCTTCAAGGATCTCCAGGACATCATCGCCATCCTCGGCATGGACGAACTGGCGCCGGACGACAAACAGACGGTCTTCCGCGCGCGCAGGATTCAGCGCTTTCTCAGCCAGCCGTTCAGCTCGGCCCAGGTGTTCACGGGGCGCGAGGGACGGCAGGTGCCGGTCGCCGACACGGTGCGGGGATTCAAGGAAATCCTCGAGGGCAAGCACGACGAGGTCGCGGAAGACAACTTCTACATGAAGGGCGGAATCGAGGAGATCAGCGGGAGCTGACGCGATGGCCGATACGCTGAAGCTGGAAATCGTCACGCCGGACGCCACCGTGTACTCGGAAGACGTGCACATGGTCACGCTGCCCGCCCTGGAAGGCCAGATCGGCGTGCTGCCCCACCACGTGCCGCTGATGACCCAGATGATTCCCGGCGAGATGATCGTGCGCAAGAATGGCCACGAAACCTTCCTCGCCGTCGGCGAAGGGCTCGTGCTCGTCACCGGGAATCAGGTCTCCATCGTCACCGACATGGCCGTCGCCGCCGAGAGCATCGACGAAGCGAAGGCCGAGGAAGCGCGCCAGCGCGCCGCTGCCCGCCTGCGCGACAAGATCTCCGACGAAGAAGTCGCGACGGTGAACGCGTCGCTGGCCCGATCGCTGGCGCAGCTCAAGGTCAAGCGCCGCCGTCACGTGCCGTGACACGACGCTTGGAGAGACTCGGTCGCTCGCGCGTTCGCCGGTGAGACGCCGGCCTACGGTATGCCGGAGTCCTACGGCATTTCGGTGCTCCTCCCGCCCCGCATGCCCGGTTCAACGAATCGTTCATCTGGCTGGCCGAGGCGTTCTCGACGTTGCCCGAGCCGGCGATGACGCCGCGCGCGGCGTATCAGCACCTCGTGCGCGGCCAGATCGAGCACGTTCCGCTCGACCAGCTCGCCGACCGCGTCCTGGCCACGAGCGTTGTGCCGTATCCGCCCGGAATTCCGATGCTGATGCCCGGCGAGGCGACGGGGTCCGAGGACGGCCCCTACTTGAGTTACCTCCGCGCGCTCTCGTCGTGGGACGCGCGCTTCCCCGGTCTCGGGCACGACACGCATGGCGTAGAGAACCGCAACGGCATCTATCACGTGCAGTGCCTCTTGACCCGACCGTGAGACTACGCAGATGACACCCTTCGAGAACCGCACGATCCATTCACTGCTGATGGCAGCGGCGCTGCTGATGCCGTCGTATGCGCTCGCGCAGACCGCCGGGCAGAGCGTGCCCCCGCCTGCAGCGCCCGACACGCCCGAAGCACGTTCGTCGGGACTGCCGCCGCGCGTCGAATGGACGTTCAACTTCGACGCCGGCTGGGGCACCTTCGGCTTTGCGAACTCCTACTACAACAATCCGAAGGGCCCCGAACCAGAGAATCTCTCCGACCAGTGGTTCGAGGGATACGCCAAGCCGTCGCTCTCCGCCGTATACAAGCTGGCTTCGTCGAGCGAGCTCTACGGCAAGGTGAGCGTGGTCGGCGAGCGGACATATGGATCGGCGCCGGAGCTCTACGGTCCAGACGTTTCGTCGTTCGGCCCGGAAGACGCCTCCATCGGGTGGAGATCCGGGAAGTCCATCGGGTCGAGCGAAAACCTGTTGGACTTCAGCGTCGGGCGCGTGCCGTACCAGCTCGGACACGGATTCCTCCTGTGGGACGGCGCGGCCGAGGGTGGCAGCCGCGGCGGCTACTGGACCAACGCACGCAAGGCCTTCGCGTTCGGGGCGATCGGGCGGGTCAAGCCGGGTCCTCACAAGATCGAAGCGTTCTATCTCGACAAGGACGATCTCGACGAGAACGAAACCGGGACGCGCCTCTCGGGCGTGAACTACGAGGTCACCGGGAAGCGCTCGACCCTTGGCGCGACGTACATGAAGTTCTTCTCGGACGCCGACGTGAAGCCGGGGCGCGACGGCCTCAACGTGTTCAACGTGCGAGCGGATAGTGCGCCGATTCCCAAGGCGCCCGACCTGTCGTTCCAGTTCGAGTACACCGCGGAGCGTAACGGGGATGCGCTCGATTCGAACGCGTGGACGCTGCAGGGGGCGTATGAGATGAGCGCGGTCGCGTGGAAGCCGAAGTTCTCCTACCGGTACGCGTCCTTCCAGGGCGACAACCCGAGTACGACCGCCAACGAAGCGTTCGATCCGCTCCTGCTCGGATTCAGCGACTGGGGTTCGTGGTGGCAGGGCGAGATCGCGGGCGAGTACTTCCTGTCGAACTCCAACCTGATCTCGCGTCAGATTCGCGCCCACCTCACGCCGAGCGACAAGGTCAGCGGCGGGCTGATCTTCTACGACTTCCGGCTCGATCATCCGGAGGCGTTCGGCCCGGATATCACGGACAACCACGTCGCGTTCGAAGGAGATGTGTACATCGACTGGAAGCTGACCAGGAACGTCCTGATGAGCGTCGTGGCGGCGTTCGCCGATCCCGGCGCGGCGGTGCAGCGGCTCACCGGCCGGACCGAGAACTTCAGCTACGGGATGGTCTACCTTGCTTACAGCTATTGAGCTGAGGGAACGACGTCCCGCGCGCTTTCGACGGAGAAGATGATGGCAACGCTCGGCGTTCATAGTGAAGTCGGCACGTTGCGGACGGTCCTGGTCTGTCGCCCGGGCATGGCCCACCAGCGGCTGACGCCGGGCAATCGCGCCGATCTGCTGTTCGACGATGTGCTGTGGGTGGACGAGGCTCAGAAGGACCACTACGACTTCGTGCTCAAGATGCAGGCGCGCGGCGTCGAGGTGCTCGAACTGCACGACCTGCTGGCCGAAACGGTCTCCGACAAGGAGGCGCGCGGCTGGATCCTCGACCGGCGCATCACGGCGAACGACGTCGGACCGGGCCTGGCGCCCACCCTCCGCGCGTGGCTCGACGGGCTGCCCGCGCCCAAGCTCGCCGAGCACCTCATCGGCGGCATCGCGATTCTCGATCTGCCGAAGTCGGAGGGCGTGAAGATGCTGTCCGAGGCGTTCGACGGCACCGACTTCATCGTGCCGCCGGTGCCGAACACGCTGTTCCAGCGCGAGCCTTCCTGCTGGATCTACAACGGCGTGACGGTCAACCCGATGTTCTGGCCCGGCGCGCCAGCCGGAAACGCTGCTGCAGCGCGCCGTCTACAAGTTTCATCCGCGCTTCAAGGGCGCGGACTTCACCATCTGGTTGTTCGCGTATCTCGGGCTCGAGTCGGCGACCGTGCCGGCCGGCGACGTGCGCGATCCCGAGCGGACGATTCCCCGCTCGACGATGATCGGGATCCTGATCGCGGGGCTACTCTATGTGCTGGGCACGACCGTCGTCATGGGCGTCGTCCCGCCAGACCAGCTCGTCTTGTCCGGGGCGCCGTTTGCAGACGCGGCCCGGCTGATGTGGGGACCGTGGGCCGCAACCGTCGTTGCGCTCGCGGTGATGCTGTCGTCGATCGGCGCGCTGAACGGCTGGACGCTGATGATGGGACAGGTGCCGATGGCGGCCGCGGCCGATGGAGTGTTCCCCGCGGTGTTCGGCCGGCGCTCGCCGCGCGGCGTGCCGGCGGTCGGCCTCGTGATTTCGGCCGCCCTCGCGACGGCGCTGGTGCTCGTGGGGTATCAGGCGGGTCCAAGTTTGCGGCCATCTACAACATGATTGTCAGCCTGAGCACGATGGCCGCCGTCATCCCGTACGTGTTCTGCTCGCTGGCGCCGGGACTGATCCCCGGGCGCTCCGGCACGAAGCCGACGATCACGCCGGTCGAGGTCATCGCGTTCGTGTTCGCGATGTTCACGGTCTACGGCTGCGGCCCCGAGCCGGTCCTGTACGGGTTGGTCCTCCTCCTGCTGGGACTTCCGGTGTTCGTGTGGCAGCGCCGCGAAAACGTCGGCTCGGAGGACACACGGCGCATAACGTTACCGCAGGCGCGCTGAGTACCGGGCGTTGGCACCACGGAGGGTCCGGGCCTTCGGTCGCACCGCACGCCCCTCGGCCAGTTGCTCGCGGAAGGCAAGGCGTTGCGGGCCTGGGCGCAGGGCGGCGAGGGGCACGCTCATCGCGACGGAACCGTTGCGTGGTTCGGAGATTCCCCAGGGGATGGCCTCCTGACGGCGTCGCTCCTGTCTTCACGCGCGTCGGCCATGTGCAGCGTCCGCGACGGCAGCGCAATCTTCGCCCCGCTCCGCTCCACGATACCCATGATCTCGAGCAACAGGTCCTGCTGCGTTTCCAGAAACGCGTCCCAGTCGCGGGCGAAGACGTACGCGAACACGTCGATGTCGAGCGAGAACTCGCCGAAGCGGAAGAATCGCACGCGGATCGGCTCGCGTCTGTCAACGGAAAGATGGCCGATCAGGTGGTGGCGAATCCCCTCGATGGTGGTACGCATCTGGCTGGTGGTCGTATCGAGTCGGAGCGCGACGATGTGGTGGACCCAGAATTTGTCACGTGCGGACAACGTCTCGATGTTCACGGTCGCGATCTGCCCGTTCGGCACGGTAAGGATGGTGCGATCCAGCGTGCGGATGCGCGTCGACCGGAGGCCGATGTAGTCGACGGTCCCCAGCGTGTCGCCAAGCTTCACGGAATCGCCGACGCTGAGCGCTCGGTCGAAAATGATCGACAGCCCGCCGATGACGTTCTCGAGCGTCTTCTGCGCCGCGAGCGCAACCGCGATGCCGCCGATCCCCAGCCCGGCCAGCGCTGCGGTCGGGTTGACTCCAAAGTAGTGCAGCGCCGCCAGCCCGGCGGCCGCGATCACGAGCGCATCGGCCACCCGGCGTACCAGCCGCAGGATCGCGGCGATCTCGCGGCGGCCCGACGTGCGAAGACGGCGGTGGATGGATCGCTCGGCGGCCCCGTTCAACAGCAGCAGCGCCCACACGATGCCCCCGACGGTGAGGCTCGCGGCGATCCCGGACCAGAACACCCGCTCGGGCAGGCGAATCTCGATGATGCCGAGGAGCCAGCGAATCAGGACGGCGAGCAGCAGCAGCCGAACGAAGCCGGGCACGAGGTCGGCCGGCGTCTCACCCGCCTGACCACGACGGCGACGCCACCCGGCGACGACCGGGCGGAGCAGACGACCGAGGAACCCTGTCAGGTGATAACCGACGGGGACGACCAGCAGGAGCACCAGCCACGCGAACAGACGGATGCCGGCGACGCGGGGCCTGGTCAGGAAATCTGGAAGAAACCGATCGACCACCACGAGATCGACATCGTCGTACACGCCCGGGATGAGCGCGAGCGTCTCGCGCGAGAACAACCACACCGGCCCCAGTGCGCCACGGTTCACGCGCTCGAGGACGAGGTCGATCGTGCCGTTGACAGTGGCGATCGTGCCGACGATGTCCTGATCGGGTCTCAGGGGGTTGGCCAGCGACCCTTCCGGCCGGTCGCTCAGCTCGTTGAGTCGGGGTGACAGGCGACTGTCCAGGACTTGGAAGAGCTTGTGCGCCAGGTCGAGGGCCTCCCGATCGCGCAGCGGGGTGTTGAGATACAGCGGCGACACCTGGTCGCGCCCGTTGCGGGCAGCATTCATGAATGCCAGCACCGTCCCGCGAGGCGTCTCACGGCCGAGCGGATCTCTGGCTGGCGCGGCCTGAGCCGATGGCGTGGCGGGCGTGCCCGCACCCCGCTGCGCCCGGGCCGTCGGGCCCGGCAGAAGCGCGCCCAGCATCACGCACGCGAGCGTGAATCGGCGTCCCCGTCTCGACCGCGGCGATCCCACCGGCTGCGGGATATCCATTCTGTTTACGCGCCGGCCCGGGCGTTCCTCAGAAACCGCCACAGCACCACGATCGAGCGGACCCACGTGATAGGACGACGGATCGGTGACCACCGCCGCCGTCTGCCAGGAGATGATATCGTCGGGCGAGTCGAGCGAGGTATCGATCCATCGCCGCCACGGTTCGCGATCGGGCGGGTTCGGGAGCTCGAAGTCGAGCGGTTCCCAGAACGCGTTCATGATCAAAATGAAGCCACGGGTATTCCCACTTGTCCGGCATGGAGATCACATCGGCGTTGAACATGTGGGCCCAGGCGCTGTTCCTCGGCGGCGTGCCGCTCGACGGGGCAAACGGCTCGACGCCGTGCTCGCCGAGCCAGCGGTGCGCGTCCAGGTCGTTGCATTCCGCCAGGGTGCGTCGCCGCGGCCATTCGCGGCCAGACGTTTGCGCTCTTCGCCGCGTGGTTCGTTTCGCTTCGCTTGGTGGCTGCGCATCGCTGCCTCCGGCGCTGACGTCTTTCGCCAGCCGTTCCGCTCGCGGTGTCGCCGCGGGCGCGGGCGTGCGGCCGTCGATTTCGAAGGCACGCCTCGTGCCGCGCGGCACCGGCCGCCCCGCGTCTACACCGGACGCATTTACCCACGAATCGACCGCATGCGTCGGCGGCGCTGTTCGACCTACGCCCGAACGTGGAGACGCTCCGAAATCTCGGACCACCGATCGACGACTGAGCGTGTGCACATGCACGGGTGTCTGTTCCCCATGGAGGTCCGATACCGCAGAGCTACTCCGAGGTGTCCGGCGGGAGTGGCCTGCCGAGGGCTGAATTGCTTCCCGCGTCGGAACCTCGGCCGGAAGCGCGCACGCACTGCGAGACCGCTGGCTGGCCCGGCGTTGTTCTGCCGGCTTGCCGGCGGGGGGTTATTCACGCTGATGTCGGCGCCTTCGTACCACGTGGCGTTCACCGCCGCCCACGCGCGACGGGTGACGTTGTAGCTGACGTGCGTCTGGAGCACGAAGAATGTGCAGATGACAGAACAGAGTCGCTCTCGTCGATCTCTTGAGCGGGTTGCAAGCGAGATGACGAGGCCGTGTCTGCTGTCAATTCTTCCAGAGCGGGACTGCCATTGACCACCGTTCCCGGTCCGATCGCGATGCTCGTCCCGCGGCTCTCCGGATGCCGAAACTGCATAGCGCGTCCCGGACAATGTTTCTAGGCTGGGGTCATGACTCGACGATGTCCCGTGCGGGCGTTGTCTCTCCTGTTGCTCGGGCTGACTACCTGCGCTGCCGCACCTGCCGCGGCCCAGCAACCCGCAAGCGCCGGGGCGCCAGAGACGTTCAGCGCCAGGGCGCAGGCGGAGAACAAGGCCGGGGTCGCCGTCTCGGCGCCGATCCTGATTCACGTCGAGCGCTTCACGCCGGACTTCGATCGCACCACCGTCCAAGAGGCGCTCAGAGTCGGTGGATATCCCGGATTCCTCACCGCGCTCAGGAAAGCCCCGGATGTGGGCTACGTGGAGCTGGCCGGCCGGAAGACCATCATTCGGTGGGCAAGGCAGGCTGCATCCGATTCGGGCCGGACGATTGTCGTCGTCACCGAGAGACCGGTGGCGTTTCTCGGCGGGCAGGCGGACGCCAAGCCGCGTGCCGGCTTCGAGGTCGCGGTGATCCAGCTGAAGGTCGACGGCCGCGGGGAGGGCGCCGGAACGATGGCGGCTGCCGCGCGCGTCAGGCCAGGTGGCGAGACCGGCGTGCAGATCGATGACTATGCCGAGGCGCCGATCACGCTGGCAAAGGTCACACGCAAATAGCTGGTGTTGTCCCCGCAACGCCGCGCCGCATGCCACACGCTGGACGCGTCGGGTTCCTCGAAGAAGAACTGATCCGGTGCCGGTCAAACGGTGGCGCGCATGAAGCTTCCGCTCCTGGCGATCGCTCTCGTCCTGGGGCCAGCTTCGGTCCATGCCCAGGACCCGCTCGACGGGCGGATCATCACGGTCGTTCGTGTGTCCGGGCTCAGACACATTGCGGAGCCTTTTGTCCTCGCGCAGCTCGAATCGGCGCCAGGACGGCCGTTCAGCCGCGCCGCGGCCGATCGGGACCGCGTCCGCCTGGATCGTCTCGGGGTCTTCGGCGAGATCTCGCTGATCGCACGCGCACTGGACGACGGCGTGCAGATGGACCTGGCGGTCACCGAGACGCTGCGCATCCTGCCGTCCCTCGCCGTCGCCGTCACCGACGAAAATGGCGCGTCCGCCGGACCGGCCGTCCGGTTCCTGAGTGTCGGAGGACGGCCGCACGAGGTGTCGGTCACGGCGCGCTTCGGCGGTGAGACGCTGGTCGAGTTCAACGAGGTCTCCCCGCTGCTGCACGATCGGCGGCTCTGGCACAGCGCGAAAGTGTCGGGACGCGATCGGTTCAACAAGCTGGATCAATTCGACGAACGCTCGCTCGATCTTGATGCGCGCATCGGGCTCCGCGCCTCCGAGCCATGGAAGACCGGCGCGATTGTCCAGGTCTATCGCGTTGGCAGCAACCAGGACGGCATTACCCTTTCCCCAGACAATCACGACACGTTCGTGAGCTTCGGCGGGGTCGTCGAGTACGACACCCGCGATTCATGGAAGGAGCCGGCGCGCGGCTGGTGGAACTCGGTCGATGCGTTGTGGCGGACCGGTAGCGGCCAGTACGCGACGCTGGATGTCGACCTGCGCCGGTTTCAACCGGTGGCGACCCGTCAAACGATCGTCGCGACCACGCTGTTGACGCTCCAGTCGGGCACGCGCGGCGTCGAGATCCCGACCTACACGGACTTCGCGCTCGGGGGAGAGAACACCGTGCGCGGCTGGGACTTCGGCGCGAGACGGGGCAAGAATCAGTTCGTCAACTCCCTGGAGTACCGCTACACGGCCGTGCCCACTCGAGGCTTTCGCGTGTTCGGGCTCAACTTCTACGGTGGGCTCGCCGTGGCCGCCTTCGCCGATTTTGGCGCCGCCTGGGACGATCCCGACGGCTTCTCGGATGGCTTTATCAGCGGCGGCGGCATCGGCCTGCGCCTGTTCGTGCCCTACGTCAACATGATCCGTCTTGACCTGTCGATCGGGAGCGGCGTGCACGGGCAGCTCGGGATCAACGAGAAGGCTGTCGCGCAGCGGAATCGGGTGCGCTGATGCGCGCTCCGCGCAGGTGGTGCCGAAACCGCATACTTTCCGATGGGCACGAGTCGCTAGAGTGTCGGGCGCATGGATGCGATTCATCGTGGGATTGAGATGGGGGCTCTCGGCATCGAGAGTCTGGCGGTCGCCATCATCCTGATTGCCACGACACACGGCACGATCGGTTTCATCTTGAACATGCGGCGCGAGGTCCCCGATGCCTACGAGCAGTACAAGGTCAGGCTCGGCCGGGCGCTGCTGCTCGGTCTGGAGCTGCTGGTGGCGGCCGACATCATCAGGACCGTTGCGCTCGAACCGACACTACCAAACGTCATGGTTCTCGCCGTGCTGGTGGTCGTCCGGACGTTCCTGAGCTGGTCGCTGGTCGTGGAGATCGAAGGACACTGGCCGTGGAAGCGCTGATCGCGCGGCTGCTGGGCAACCTGGACGATCGGGTGCGCGGACCGATGTGGTTCCGGCTCATCCTGCAGCCCGCGATGGCCGTGTTCTTCGCGGTCCGTGCCGGCCGGCAGGACGCGCTCACGGGCCGTCCTGCGTACTTCTGGGCCATCCTCACCTCCCGCGAGCATCGTTGGGACCTGCTGCGTGAAGGGTGGAAGGATGTCGCCAAGATTTTCGTCATGGCCGTCGCCATCGACATCATCTACCAGATCATCAACCTCCGGTGGTTCTATCCCTTGGAAGCGGTCATCGTAGCCGTCGTCCTGGCCTTCGTGCCCTACCTCCTCATTCGGGGTCTCGCCGGGCGCATCGTCAAAATGTGGCAGTCGCCCTGACCAAGATGACGAACTTGAGCGCAAAAACGTTGGACGTCGGAACGCGGCTCGCGGTGGATCGGACGCGCCTCGCGTACGAACGGACGCTCATGGCCTGGGTCCGGACGGCGACGTCGCTCATCTCGTTCGGCTTCACCATCTACAAGTTCTTTCAGTTCGAGCTCAAAGACCGACCACCGAGCCCGGAACCTCTCATCGGGGCGCGCGGGTTCGCCTTGATCATGATTGCGACGGGTCTGGTGGCGCTGCTGCTGTCCACGCTCGAGCATCGCCGGAGCATGCGGGCCATGCGCGCGGAGTTCGGACACGTTCCGGCATCGACGGCGGCGATCGTGGCCGCTCTGATTTCGCTGCTCGGAATTCTGGCCTTCATCGCCGTGGTTCTGCACAGCTAGTCAGCGACATGTTGGGTTCGTTGGCTGGACTGCGGGACCGATGCCGACGGATTGGGTAGCTCGAGAGGCTTCATGAGAAGGGGTGGCCAGAATCGCCATCGCGCTGCCCTGCGTCGTCGCTCTGGCCTAGACCTCCCACTGGTAGTTCACCTTCACGAAGCCGTTGAGCGTCTGGTTCTCTGCGAGCGCCAGCTGAGCTTCCGGACCGCCCCGGGATTGGGGGTCGATCGGTCCCGTTGCCGGAACTGCATAGCTTGCCGGTGAGGTTCTTCCTAAACTCCTCGCATGATGCTGCAATCGGCGTTGAAGCTCGCGCTGTTGGCGACCGTCCTTTTCAGCCTTTCGGCCTGTGCGGGGGGGCCGAGGGAACGGAACGTCAAGTTGGCACCGGTTGACACCGGCGCCGGCTCCCTGACCGCAGCTCGGAAATACCTCGAAGGACGCTGGACGCTCGAATCTTTCGAAGTGCACGCACCGGGAAAACCGGTCGTCACGTTGAAAGGCCAGGGAACCCTGACCTACGACGCGTTTGGCAACCTCGCGATGGAGATCCGGACCGATGTGGCGACGTCCGATCAGCTGCGGGCTGCGGGCATCGACATCCGGGACGGCACCATCTCGTCGAGCGGCCGGACAGCC
Source organism: uncultured Acidobacteriota bacterium (assembly GCA_963814975.1). GTDB lineage: Bacteria > Acidobacteriota > Vicinamibacteria > Vicinamibacterales > CAVVIG01 > CAVUXJ01. The sequence continues at coordinate 105,369 of CAWFFB010000035.1, forward strand.
GTCGACATGCAGAACCGGACGCTGACGTACGTGATTGAAGGCCAGCCGGTGGCAGGCACCGGTCCGCTGGCGCCGAGTCGTCCCCGCCACTGGCAGGTAGAGGGCACCACGTTGACGTTGACGACGAAGGACGACGCCGGCAATGCGACGTCGATCGGCCGTTGGAGAAAGATCTCATAGTCGTAATCAGTCTCGTAGCCGTAATCATTGAGGACGTTTCAAAAACCTTCCCATTTATGAAAGGACGACCATGAACGCGTCAAAGAGAGTTCGCAGCGGCGTCATGCTGGGTGTGGGTTTCCTCGTCGCCCTCGCGGCTACGGCGGCGGCGCAGGACGTGAAGGTCGACTGGGACAAATCGGCCGACTTCACCAAGTACAAGAGCTTTTCGGCCCAGATCGCGACCTCGTGGGGAAGCCCCTTCGCGGAGAAGCGCGCGATCGAGGAAGTCGAGAAGACCCTCGTCGCCAAAGGGTGGAAAAAGACCGAGGCGGCCTCGGCGGACGCGCATGTCGTGATCAACGGCGCCACCGAGGAGAAGAAGAGCCTGAGCACGTTCTACAGCGGCGGTGGCTACGGCGGGTATCGCTACGGCGCAATGGGCATGGGTACGAGCACCACGACCGTGGACGAGTTCACCGTTGGCACCATGGTCGTCGACATCTTCGACGCCAAGACGAAGGCACTCATCTGGCGCGGCATCGGCGTCGATGAACTGTCGGATAAGGTCGACAGGAACCAGAAGAAGATCGTGAACGCGACCAAGGACATGTTCAAGAAGTTTCCTCCCGCGCCGGGCAGCAAGTAGACGACACGTGCGCTCGCGCTCTGACGGCTCCGGCGATTCTGCTCGTGCGGCTGTTCCCGCGGTAACCGGTCACGACAACAGGGGAGTTTGATGATGCTCCGACTAACAACGGCGGTGGCGATCGTGGCGGGTCTGGTGGCGCCTTTGCTGGCGCAGAGCGCGGGGACGACGAATATGGACATCCTCCGCCAGAAAATCAAGGCGGACAAGAAGTTGGTCGTCGCGCAGAACCTGAGTCTCACCGACGCCGAAGGGACCGCGTTCTGGCCGGTCTACGACGCGTACCAGAAGGAACTGCAGCAGATCAACCAGCGCATGGCCGCGGGAATCCTCGCCTACGCGGACGCCTACAACAAGGGACCGGTGACCAACGAGACCGCGAAAAAGCTGCTGGATGAGTTTCTGGCGATCGAGGCGGCCGAGGGCACGCTGAAGAGCGCGTTCGTGCCAAAAATCATGGCGGCGCTCCCTGCGACGAAAGCGGCACGGTACATCCAGATCGAGAATAAGATTCGGGCGGTCGTGCGCTACGAACTGGCCGCGAGCATTCCTCTCGTCCCGTAGCCGGTGTCGAAGGCCGGGTTTGAATCAGACCGATGGCGCCGGGTCGCGCCCGGCCTGGCGATGCTGCGCGGCTACAGGTATGAATGGCTTCGCTTCGATGTGGGCGCCGGCCTGTCGGTTGCCGCCGTGGCGCTCCCGACTGCGATTGCCTATGCCCAGCTCGCCGGTTTCCCGCCGGTGGTGGGACTCTACGCGGCGATCTTGCCTCTGGTGGCGTATGCGGTGTTCGGCACGTCGCGGCAGCTGATCGTCAACCCCGACGCCGCGGTCTGCGCCATGGTCGCCGCCATCGTCGCGCCGCTCGCGGCCGGGAACGCGGATCTGTACCTCACGCTCGCCATGGCGCTCGCCGTCTTCACCGGAGTGGCGTGCATCGCGGCGGGTGTGTTCCGTCTCGGGTTCCTCGCCGACTTCCTCGGCAAGCCGGTGCTCGTCGGGTTCCTCAACGGCATCGCGATCAGTATCTTCCTCGGACAGATCGGGAAGGTGTTCGGTTTCACGATCGAGTCCGGCCGCGTGATCCCCCGGGTGATCGAGTTTTTCTCCAAGCTGCCTGGAACGCACCTTCCGACGCTGATGGTAGGGCTCGCCACGTTGCTGATCCTGCGGGGCGTGCGCCGGTTCTTTCCCAAGCTGCCGGCGCCGATGGTCGCGCTCGTCGCGGCAGTCGCCCTCGTGAAGGGGCTCGGTCTCGACCTGCAGGGCGTCATGACCATCGGGCCGGTACCGGCTGGCCTGCCCTCGCTTCATTGGACCCGCGTCCCGCCGGAAATGCTGGTCGATCTGCTGCCCGCCGCGGTCGGGCTCGCGCTCGTCAGCTTCACCAGCGGGATGGTGACGGCGCGTAGCTTCGCCGCTCGTAATCGCTACGAGATCGACGCCGATCGGGAGCTCATCGCGCTGGGGGCCTGCAACATCGCCGCGGGACTGTCCCAGGGTTTCGCGGTGACCGGCGCGGACTCCCGCACCGCCGTGAACGATTCGATGGGCGGCAAGAGCCAGGTCACCGGTCTGGTGGCGGCGGCGGCGATGGCGGCCGTCCTGCTGTTCTTCACTGAACCGCTTGCGTTCCTGCCGGTCTGTGGACTCGGGGCGGTGCTGATCTCGGCGGCGCTTGGGCTCTTCGATTGGAAGGCCATGGTTCGTCTCTATCGGATCCGTGAGGGCGAGCTCGCCGTCTGTGTAGCCGCGATGCTCGGGGTCGTGATTCTCGGTGCGCTGCAGGGCATCCTCGTGGCCATTGCGCTCTCACTCTGATCCTGCTCATCCGTTCGTCGCGGCCGGCCGACGCCGTCCTGGGCCGCGTCGAGGGACTCGCCAGCTTTCACAACATCGCCCGCCACGAGGGCGCGACCACCATCCCCGGGATGGTGCTGTATCGCTTCAACGCGTCGGTGATCTTCTACAACGCGGCCTACTTCAAGCGGCGCGTGCTCGAGGCCGCCGCAACCAGCCCGGATGCGACGTGGCTCGTCCTGGATGGTGCCCCGATCGTGCACCTCGACAGCACCGGCGCCGACACCATCGCGGCGCTCGCCGACGATTTCGCCGCCGCGGGAAAGCGTCTCGTGATCGCTGGCGTGCATACACACGTGCAGGGGATGCTCGAACGCAGCGGGGCGCTCGCACAGCTCGGCGCCGGCTCGGTGTTCCCCACGCTCAGGAGCGCAGTGGAGGCATTCCCGCGGCGAGAACGTGTTACCACGTGATCATCACTGCGACCGGCGGCGAACCGTCGACGATCTTGTCGAGCTTCTCGCTGGCGCACCTCGTGAACGGGCGCTTGGAGCGTAGGTGTCCGTTGCCGGAACTGCATAGCTTCGGACCGACGTTCTTTCTAGAGTGAGCCTTATGCGACTTACCAGTCTTGCGTTGATCCTGACCTGTGTGCTTTTCGGTGTCCGCGGTTTCGCGGTGGCCGCCCGCGCCCAGCAGATGAAATACGGCGTCAAGGTCGTTGTGGCCAAGACGGCCGACCTGGCGAAGGCCAAGACGTATTCGTGGACGGTGTCTCAGCCCTCACCCGACAAGACCGTCGACGCGCAGATCGTGGCGGCGGTGGACCGGGAGCTAGGCGCGCTGGGGTTCACCAAGGTCGCGTCGGGCATGGGCGACGTGCTGGCCACGTACGCGTCAACCAGGCGGACCGACGTGAATCTGAAGGGGAAGGCCAATGAGAGCGGCGCCCGGCCGGCCTACGAGGTCGGGACCCTCGTCGTGGACCTGCGCGACCCGGCGACCCGCGAGCCGTTGTTTCGGGTCAGGATTGACACGCCGATCACCATCGAGCCCGACAAGGCCGAATCGCAGATCAACGCGGCGGTTACAGCGATGTTCGAGAAGTATCCGGCACGCCCGGGGGCGAAGCGCTGAATCGTTCGGCTTTGACCTCGGAGAGCCGAGGATCGGTCGGTGAACACGAGCGCGGGGACATTCGCGGGCGGAAAAGGAGGCACGAACATGGTCCGAGTGAGACACCTGACGATCGGCTTCGCCCTGGCCCTGTCGATCCTCGGGGGCGCCCGGGGGGTCGCCGCACAGACCGCCAAACCGGCCGCCAAACCAGCCGCCAAGCCGGCAGCCACACCCGCGGCCGCCGACGCGCGCGACGTGAACCTGCGCGCGTACGTCGAGCTGCTTCGGGCGGACGTCCGCGGCCAGAAAGTCGCCATCCTCACCGAGATGATGGACTTCACCGAGAAGGAAGACGCGACGTTCTGGCCGATCTACCGCGAGTACGACGTGGAGCTCTCGAAGATCAACGACGACCGCGTCACCCTGATTCAGGAGTACGCGAAGAACTACGAGAAGATGACCGACGCCGTCGCGGATCGGATCGCCAGCGGGGCGCTCGGCCTCGAAGGGCGGCGGCACGCGCTGAAACTGAAGTACTACGATCGCCTCAAGTCGGCGTTGTCACCGAAATTGGCCGCGCGGTTTCTCCAGGTGGAAAACCAGCTTCTCATGATTATCGATCTGCAGATTTCAGCGGCGCTGCCGGTCGTCCAGTGACGCGGCCAGGCGACGGGAGACAACCATGAACAAGCAAGCTGTCCGGCATCTCGAACGTGGGCGCGATTCTCGTCATCCTCGCGGTCGCCGGGACGACGCTCCATGCCGATCGTGTGCGGCTGCGCTCCGGTCAGGTGGTCAACGGCGACTTCATGGGCGCTGACGTCAAGATGGTTCGCGTGCTTCTCGCGAACGGAGCGATCTCACAATTCCCGGTCGAGGAGATCAGCGCGGTGGAGTTCACGCCTCGCAAAGCCCCGCCGGCTCCCGCACCCGACCCGTCGAAGGCGCCGGCGCCCGTGACGGTACCCGCAAACACCACGCTCAATGTCATGCTCACCGAGGCGGTTGACGTCGATGCGGCGAAGTCCGGGATGACCTTCAAGGGCCTCCTCGACGATCCGGTGATGTTGGAGGGGCGCGTGATCGTCCCGCGCAACACGGCGGTCGTGCTTCAAGCGGTGAAGGTGGAGCAGGCCGGCAAGATGAAAGGCGCCGACAAGATCACCCTGAAGGCGAACTCGCTGTCGTTTGGCGGCCGGAAATACGATATCGTGACCTCGCAGGTCGAGTCGAAAGGCGGCGGGGAAGGCAAGAAAACCGGCCGGAAAGTGGCTGGTGGCGCGGGCCTGGGGGCCGTTATCGGGGGGATCGCCGGCGGCGGTTCGGGCGCCGCGATCGGTGCCGCCGTTGGCGGGGCCACCGGCGCCGTGGTGGCCAGCCAGGGCACGGAGCATCTCAAGCTCCCCGCCGAAACGCGCCTCCAGTTTCAATTGACGTCGGCGGTGACCGTGCGTCCCTGAGGCGAGGATGGACCATTCCCGTGCGTTCACCTCCACCCAGGAGATGAGCCACAAGATGACGCGGATCGACGCCGATTTGTGGTCCCGGAAGCGCTCGACCCGAACGGCCTGACCGTGGTTCTCGGCCCGTGGCTCCGACCGACCAGATCGACGCGGTGCTGCGGCGGCGCGACGCGATGAAGACGATTATCGGACGGATGCCTCCTTTTCCTCCGGGATGCGATAACGTGCCACGAGGACGGTCACATCGTCCTCTCCTCCCGCTTCGACAGCGAGACTGACGAGCGCCGCGCACTGCTCGGCGCATGTGCGATCGGACCGGAGGACGTCGACGATTTGCTCCTCGCCGACCATGTCGGTGAGACCGTTGGTGCACAGCAGAACGAGGTCCCGGTCCTCGAGGCGGCAGCGGTCGATGTCGATCATCGGACCGGACAGGTCGGTGGATCCGATCGTCTCCGTCAGGATGTGGTGAAGGTCGCGGGCCGAGGCCGCGATGTCTACGAGCGGCCCCGCTCCCGCCGCCGGCTCGTCCGCCAGCGTGTGGTCGCGGGTCAGCCGGGTGAGCTGGCGGCCGCGGAGCAGATAGGCGCGCGAATGCCCCACATGGACGAGGAACAGATCGCGGCCCGCCGAGTAGACCGCCGTGAGCGTCGTCCGTAAACCGGGGGCGGGCATGTCGGCGCCTCGGAGCAGTAACGTGGAATCGACCATTCGATAGAACCGTTCGGCCCGGTCCATCACTTCGCGTGCGATGTCCTCATCGATTCGGAGGTTCCATCGGCCAAAATGGTTCACCAGGTGCGTGAGCGTCGCGATGGCGAGCCGGCTGGCGGCTTCACCGGCGCCCGTGCCACCCACGCCGTCAGCGACGATCATCCCGTAGCCGTGCTCGTCGAAGCGCGCAGGCATCGCGTCGCCGGGAAGGCTCGTCATGAGCGTTTCCTGATCCCGGCCCATGCGCAGGATCAAATAGTGATCCTCGTTCCCGGAATGCAGCGGGCTCCCGCGCGACGCCGCGCCAAACTCGACCTGCACCTCGACGGAGGGAGGTGGAGAATCGCGAGGGTCGCGAATCCGAGATCCGGCCGCGGCGCGCCGCCTGCCTGGTTCGTCGACGCTCATCGATGGCTCACGCGAGCGCCCCTGTCACTGTTCAACCCTCACTTCGGTCAGCCGACCGGCTCGGTCCCGTGGTTCTCGAGTTCCGCGTCCGTTGATCAGGAAACCGTGTCTGCCGAGGTTACGCTTGCTGCGTCGCGCGGTCTATGCAATTTCGGCACGGGGTCCGCCTGCCGATTTTGCATAGCCGCAATCCGCCCGGGGCAGATACCGTTTCGAGTGCCTCACGGCCGGCTCGCGATCGTCCCAGTTCTGTTCCTGCTTGCCCTCGCGAGGCCGGCCCTGGCCGCCAGCACCGACGTGATCGTGCTCCTCAACGGCGACCGGATCACCTGCGAGGTCAAGACGCTCAGCCACGGGCGCGTGCAAGTCACGACGGACGACATCGGTTCAATATCGATCGAGTGGGACAAGATCGCGACCGTGACCACGGCGGGACAATTCGACATTGCGATGGGGGACGGCAGGCGTCTGGTCGGGGCCCTCAGGCCGGCACCCGCCGGCCAGTCGGGCGTCAGTGTCGTCGACGCCGACGGGCGGATCGTGACGCTTTCGTTTCTCGACGTGGTGTCGTTCGGTCCGGTCCGATCGCGCTTCTTCGCGAATATCGACGGCTCGATGGACCTGGGCGCGAGCTATACGCAGTCGAGCGGTATCGCGCAGGCCTCGTTCGACACCAAGGCGGCGTACCGTCAGCCGGCGTTCGAGGCGTCCGTGGCGTTTTCCACGAGCCTGACACGAAACGAGGACTCGGTGGACTCGCCGGACTCGGCGCGCTATTCGCTGAACCTCGGCTACAAGCAGTTTCACGCCAACCGCTGGGTGTCGGCGCCCTTCGTGCTCATCGAACACAACCCCGATCTGGGCTTCGATCTGCGGAGCACGGCGGCCATGACGTTCGGACGCTTCGTGGTCCAGTCCAACCGGGCGGAGGTGATGTTGGGAGCCGGCGCCGCCGTCGGCAAAGAATTGCCGGTCGGGGAAAGCGCCACCACGAACGTCGACGCCCTGATATCGCTGTCGTCGTCACTCTTCACCTACGACTATCCCAAGACATCCATCGATCTGGCCGTGCTGGTGTTCCCGTCGCTGAACGACGCGGGACGGGTTCGCGTGAACGTGAACGCCAAGTTCAAGCGCGAACTGCTCAAGGATTTCTACCTCGGCATGACCGGCTACGACTCCTTCGACAACCGGCCGCCGGGGACGGAGGTTCATGAGAACGACGTCGGCTTCTCCCTGTCGCTCGGCTGGACGTTTTGAGTTGCCGAATCCGCATAGTCCGGGGGTACACGCGCCAAGTATCCTCGGCACGAAGATGCTCAGCGGCGTTCGTCACGACAGACCGACAGACAACCAGGAGGAAAACGATGGTTCGCACCGTTGGATTGATGATCGTATTTGCGCTCGCCTTGGCCGCTCCGGCAGTGGCTCAGGATTCGCCCTTCAGCGTGAACCTTGGCGCCGGATTCACCATGCCGAATAACGAACTGAAGGACTCCTTCGGCACCGGCGGGAACTTCCAGTTCGGCGTCAATTTCCGAGTATCGCCCCTGTTCAAGATCCAGGCCGAATACGACTACCACAGGCTCGCCAGCAAGGATATCAGCACCGGCGTGGGGGCGGGCATCGTCTCGAACATCGAGCTGGACGCGAACCACTCGATGCACGGCGGCGTGTTCAACCTCGTGGTCGGCCCGCCGCAGGGCGACAACGTGGCCGTGGCCTATGGCCTCGGCGGCATCGGTTTCTTTCACCGGATTGTGAACATCACCACGCCGGCCGTCGGCCTGGCCACGGTCTGCGACCCCTGGTTGTTCATCTGCTATCCCACGCCGGTCGAGGTTGACCAGATCATCGGCGAGCGAAGCGCCACAGATTTCGGCTTCAACGTGGGCGGCGGTGTCTCGATCAGGATGAGCGACACGGCGAGGTTCTACGCCGAAGTTCGCTACATCCATACGAACGGACCGTCGTTCAACGACGCAACCGGCGCCCCGCGGACAGCGGATGGCAACTACTTCCCGATCACGTTCGGGTTCAGGTTCCTTGGGAATTAGGATGCGCGGTGGCTCTGTCCGGGCGGCGACGTTCGTCATGGTGACGGTCTGCGCCGCCGGGCTGGTGGCCGCTCAACCCAGGTTGACATCGACCTGGAAAGCCCCTGGAGCCGGCCCGCTCAACTTCGCCGGCAAGCGGGTGGCGGCGCTGGTGATCACGACCGACGACGCCCTCCGCGTGTCGGCCGAGGAAGCGCTCGCCCGCGAGATCACGGCCCGAGGTCCCAAGGGCGTGGCGGCGTACACGCTGGTTCCGCGCGAGGAGCTCACGGATAAGGACAAGGCCAGGGGCTGGTTCGAGCGAGGCGCGGTCGAAGGCGTCGTGGCGATGCGGATCGTCGGGATCGACAAGACGAGATCGGACCTCGGCCGTCGTCTGGAGCAGCGGGTACTACGGCAATTTCTGGGACTACTACGGCACCGGCTGGGCAACCGTCACGCCGATTGGCAAGGGCCGCGTGGACACCACCCTGGCGGTGGAGACGCTGCTGTTCCGGGTGTCGGATGCCACGCTGCTCTGGGCGGGCATCAGCGAGACGACCAATTCCAAGGATGCCGGCACGTTCATGAAGAATCTCGTCAACGTCATCGTCAAGGAATTGCAGAAACAGGGACTGGTCAGAAAAGCTCCGAAATAGACGCGATGGCTTTGTCCGTGGAATAGAGGAGGAGTTATGAAACGAGTACTGTATGCGGCGGTTGCGACAGCGGCTCTCGTGGCGCCGCTCGCCATTACGGCCCAGGCTCAAGTGACCAAGACCGTCACCGGCGAGCAGAAGACCGTCACCGCGACGGTCGAGGCCATCGAGCGCAGCACCCGCACGGTGACGCTCAAAGAGCAGAACGGTCAGTACACCGAGATCAGCGTGCCGGCCGACGTCAAGCGGTTCGACACAATGAAAATCGGCGACAAGATCACGGCGAAGTACTACGAGAACATCGTGCTGCGGCTGAAGCTGCCGGGCGAGCAGGCAACGGACACCGGCTCCGCGGCCGTGACGCCGAGCCCCGGCGAGAAGCCGGGGGGACGGCAGCCACCCAGCGGACCATCACCGCGACGATTACCAATATCGATCAGAAAGTGCCGTCGATCACCTTCAGCGGGCCGAACGGCTGGACCTACAGCTCGCGCGTTGAAGACAAAGCGGCGCTCGCAAAGGTCAAGGTCGGCGATCGCGTGGACATCACGTGGACAATGGCGGTCCTGATCTCGATTGACGCTCCCAAGTAAACGCGATGATTGGAATATTCTCGACGAGGCGTATTCTCGCGCTGGTGGTCGTCGCGGCTGCCGCGGCCTGTTCTGGTGAGCAGGAGGCGCCGCCGGCGGCCGCGCCACGGTCCGTGGCCGAAGCGCCAATCCAGGAAGTGGCCGACGCGCCAATCCCGGAAACGGTGTCGCCGTACGACGCCCTTCCGGAGGCCGTACGTCTCGCGATGGGCAAGCCGTTCACGGATGACTTCGACGCGATGGTCAAGCGTCGCGCGATTCGCGTGGCCGTGACCTTCAACCGCACGCACTACTTCATCGACAAGGGGCAGGAGCGGGGGTTGGCCTACGAGTCCTTGAAGCTCTTCGAGAACGATCTGAACGCGGAACTGAAGACCGGCAATCTCAAGGTGCACGTGGTGATCGTGCCGATGTTGCGCGAACAGCTGTACCCCGCCCTCGCGAGCGGCAAGGTGGACATGGTCGCGGCGATGGTGACGGTCAGGCCCGAAGCAGAAAAGCTCGTCGCCTTTTCGGAGCCGACCCGCACCAACGTGAGCCAAGTCGTGGTTACCGGGCCGGGCGCGCCGCCGATCGCCACGGTGGACGATCTCGCCGGCCAGGAACGTGTTCGTCCGAAAGGCGAGCGTGTACTACGAGACGCTCACCCGCCTGAACGAGCAATTGAAGGCGCGCGGCAAGCCGGCAATCGTGATCGACGAGGCCCCAGGCGTGCTCGAAGACGATGACGTGCTCGAGATGGTCAACGCCGGCCTCGCCCCGATCACCGTCGTGGACGACTATCTGGCCGGGTTCTGGAACCAGGTCTTCACCAGCATCAAGGTGCGACCAGACATCGCCCTGCGGTCCGGCGGCACCCTGGCCGTGGCGTTTCGCAAGGAGAATCCGCGGCTCCGGGAGCGGGTCAACACGTTCCTCCGGAAGCACCCAAAGGGTGACGCCTTCCGAAACACGATCGAGCGTCGTTATCTCGACAGCGTCAAATACGCCAAGAACGCCGCGGCCGAGACCGAGCGCCAGAAGTTGCTGGCGGTGGTCGAGCTGTTCAAGAAATATGGGGCGCAGGTACAACCTCGACTACCTGCTGATGGCGGCTCAGGGGTACCAGGAGTCGACGCTGGACCAGCGACGTCAAGAGCCCGGTCGGGGCGATTGGCGTGATGCAGGTGATGCCCCCCACCGGTAAGGAACTGAACGTCGGCGACATCAACGAACTCGAACCCAACATCCATGCAGGCGTGAAGTACATGCGGTTCATGATCGACCAGTACTTCAAGGATGAGCCGATGGACGACCTGAACAAAGGCCTCATGGCGTTCGCGGCGTACAACGCCGGGCCTGGACGCGTCAGGCAGCTTCGGCGTGAGGCGGAGAAGAGGGGCCTCGATCCCAACGTGTGGTTCGGCAACGTCGAGCGCGTGGCCTCGGAGCGTATCGGCCGGGAAACGGTCACCTACGTGAGCAACATCTACAAGTACTACATCGCCTACCGTCTGGTCTCCGATCAGCGGGAGCGGCGCGCCGCCGTGAAGACCCAGATCGGGAACAGCAAATGACGTCTTGCGGCACCATGCGCATCTGCGTGATGTCGTGTTACAGTCTGCACCTGTCAGAATGGCGAGTAGCATTCGCCGTCTCGGGCAGGTAGAGTTCTCGAACCGTGGATCGACCGAGGGTTCTGCTTGCCGACGATCATCAGGGCATCCTCGACCACGTGGGTCGTCATCTTGCCGACGAGTTCGAGATCGTTGGCACGGCGCTCGACGGCGAAGCGGCACTCAACACTGCGCTCGTCCTGAAACCCGATGCGGTCGTGCTCGACATCTCGATGCCGCGCCTCTGCGGTCTCGAAATAGCGAGGCGGCTCTCGGCTCTGCCTGATCCTCCGCGAATCGTGTTCCTGACGGTGCACGAGGACCAGGACTTCGTGGACGGGGCGAAAGAAGCGGGCGGGTCAGGATACGTGCTCAAGCACAACCTGCGGACCCAGCTGGTCGAAGCCCTCTGGCACGCGCTGCGCCAGTAGGATGCCGATTGCCTGGGCTATTCACCTCAGTGACAGCCGGAAGAAGTGTGGCGGCGTTCAGAGTGTAGAAAACGGAGGGATCCAATCTTGCCGAGGTACAGGTTCGTCGCCCTCGCCATCGTCGCGGGAGTCGGCCTCACGGTTCAGGTGAGCCTTTCGGGGATGACCGTGCGGGTCGGGTTCGACAAGGCGTTCGATTTCACGGCGGTGCGCACCTGGGCCTGGAATCCCAAGGGAGCCGGCGACGTCATCATGGGACGAACGCCAGACGACAAGCCAGAGGTGATGAAGCGGACAGCCGAGCCGTGGATTCAGGACGCCGTGGCGACCCAGATGGCGAGCCGCAAACTGCAGCAGGCCACGGCGGACCCCGACGTGACCATTACCTATTACCTGCTGCTGACGACCGGCACGTCCGCGCAGACCATGGGTCAGTTTCTGCCGGCGACGACGGCGTGGGGCCTGCCGCCGTTCGCCCCTGCGACCCAGTCTCTGCAGGTGATGAACCAGGGCTCACTGGTCCTGGATTTCAGCGCCAAGGATACGGTGATCTGGCGCGGTGTGGCACAGGCGCAGATCAAGCTCGATGCCGACGACAAAAAGCGGGAGGCGCTCCTGCGTGAAGGAGTGAGGGATCTCCTGAAGCGCTTCCCGCCGAAAAAGTAACGCCCACGCCACGGGAGGTTCGCGCGAACTGCGCGGGATGGAGAGCTGGCACCGCCGGATTGTGCAAAGCTGCCTCACAAGGGACGAAAACCCTTGTCGCCGCCGGCCGGCGATTCAGTATCTGGCCACGATTCCGAAGTACAACCCCTTCAGCGTGAACGACCCGGTGTCCTGATCCACCAGATAACCGACATCGAAGCTCCGGTAGCCCATCTGCGCGCCGATGTTGCTGGTGACGTTCACGGTGCCGTAGATGTCGAGATCCGCGTAGTGGGTCCTGAAGTCCTTGGAGATGCTGTCCGGAACCTTGATACCGGTGAGCTCGCCGGTGATCGAGACCATCGGAACCACGTAGACGCGCATGATGCCGCCGATGGTGGGAATCGGCGCCCGCGCATTCGCGAATTCGCTGTTGACCGGGCTCTGCAGCGACGCATGCACGTCGGTATATTTGAAATCCAGGATGAAGCCGCCGAAGCCCCGATCCGTGACGATGAAGTCGTATTCCCAGCCGAAGCGGTACGCTTTCCATTCGAGGGAGGAGTTGACCGGGAAACCGACGCGATACAGCTGTCCGTTGAACACGATATCGCGCGGGACGGTTATCTGCTGCGTGTACTTGATCGGGATGTACTGAAACCTGAACTTGTGCTTTCGGCTCGCCTTCAGTACCGCGTGCAGCTCACCGAACCGCTTGTCGGTGAGCCCGAGATCCTTCTTGAAATCAATCGTGGTCCCCCCAATCCCGAGCGATTCGCTCGAGATCGACATCGTCGCGGATGGATTCCAGAAGCCGGCGGAGCCTTCGATGCGGAACTGCTCGTTCGGGTTGCTGATCGGCCGCGGCTTGAACTGCGCCAGCGCGGGTGTCGCGGTCATGGCGAGCGCGGCGGCGAGGACGGCGCACGCGCAGGAAGCGGGTCTCGTGGGCATCAGTCTTTGAATTGCTCCTGAAAAGGAAACTCGGGCCCGCCGGGGAAGGCAGTCTCAGAGTACCACACCGAGGTTCCCGCAGTCAGGTCTCCACGCGAACCGGGACGGTCCGAGCCTCGCCCGCGCCTGATGGCACGGCGAGAGCCCGGACACGACGGACTACAGACCGCTACGTTTCTGCGGCGAGCTCACGCACGGAGACCTTGCCGCTGAGAACCAGGATCCATCGACGGGCGGCGGAGAACAGGATGACGACGGCGAGGACCATCATGATCGCCGCGCAGATGGCATCCACGTACCCTTGCGTGTGCAGCGCCGGATTCGCCCCGATCGCCTTGGGCCAGTAGTTGTCGCGGATGCTCAGGAAGCCCCCATACAAGGTGCTGATGGCCAGGAAGCAGAGCGGAAGAAAGGTCACCCAGGCGTATCTGGCGCGCCCCATGTTGATGATGACGGTCGTGCCGACGGCCAGCGCGACCGAGGCGAGCAACTGGTTCGCGACGCCAAACAGCGGCCACAGCGTATCGATGCTGCCCGTCCAGATGAAGTAACCCCAGGCCAGCACCATCACCGCCGAGGACGTGAGCGCGCTCGGCATCCAGTTCGTATCGCCCCACGGCTTCCACAGGCGCCCGCCGGCTTCCTGCAGCAGGAAACGTCCCACGCGCGTTCCCGAATCGATCGTCGTGAGAATGAAGACCGCCTCGAACATGATCGCGAAGTGGTACCAGTAGTCCATCAGACTGCGCATGCCGGGAATGTTCGCGAAGATCTGCGCCATGCCCAGGGCGAGCGAGACGGCGCCGCCCGGCCGGCCGACGACGTTCTCGCCGACCTGCGACTGAAGGTCGATGAGATTGACCATCGGCATGTTCAGGGTCGCGAAGACCGACGGCGTCGTGTTGATGGCGAAGTAGTCGCCCGGATGGAGCGCCGAGGCGGCGATCAGCGCCATCACGCCGACGAGGCCTTCGAACAGCATCGCGGTGTACCCGACAGAACGGATGTCGCTTTCCTTGTCGACCATCTTCGACGTCGTGCCCGATGCCATCAGGGCGTGGAACCCCGAGATCGCGCCGCACGCGATCGTGATGAACACGAACGGGAACATCGGACCGGGGATGATCGGCCCGCCGCCCCCGACGTACTGCGAGAACGCCGGCGCCTCCAGGCGGGGGTTCACCATCACCACGCCGAACGCCAGGAACAGGATGGTGCCGATTTTCATGTAGGTGCTGAGGTACGCGCGCGGCGTCAGCAGCATCCAGACCGGCAGCGTGGCCGCCGCCAGCCCGTAAAGGCCCATCGCGATCGTGATCTGATGGGGCGTCATCACAAACCAGTGGCCGATTGAGGACTCGGCGACGTTCTTGCCGAAGATCACGCCGAGGAACATCAGCGTGACGCCGATCGCCGTGGCTTCTTTGATCTTGCCTTTGCGCCAGACGAACATGTAGAAGCCCATGAAGACCGCGATCGGAATCGTGGCGCCGACAGTGAAGATGCCCCAGGCGCTCTCGGCCAGCGCATTCACCACCGCCAGGCCGAGGCCCGCGAGCGCGATGATCAGGATGAAGAGGACGGCGATGATGGCCGTCGTGCCCGCGACCGGCCCGATTTCCGATCGCGCGATCTCGGCCAGCGAGCGGCCGCCGCGTCTCGTCGAGGCCCAGAGCGTGATCATGTCGTGGACCGCGCCGGCCAGGCATGCCCCGGCGAGCAGCCAGATGAAGCCCGGGGCCCAGCCGAACTGCGCCGCCAGCACCGGACCGAGCAGCGGCCCGGCGCCCGTGATCGATGCGAAATGATGGCCGAAGAGCACCCACCGCTGCGTGGGATAGAAATTGGCTCCGTCGTACTTCGAATGAGCGGGCGTCAGTCGCGTATCGTCCAGCACCATCACCTTCGCGGCGATGAATGCGCTGTAGTAGCGATAGGCGATCGCCCCGACACAGAGCGCCGGGATGACCAGATACAGTGCAGGCATGGCCGGAATTATACTCGGGATGTGGCCCCTTTTCGACGCCTGCTCGGCTACGTCGACCGGCATCGACGTGCGTTTGCGCTCGGGCTGATCTGTTCCTTCGCGGCCACCGGCATCGGGTTGGTGGCGCCGCTCGTGCTTCAGTTCGCCATCGACGATCTGACCGAAGGCGTCACTCGCGCCAAGCTCCTGCTCTACGCCAACATCCTCCTCGGCCTCGCCCTGGTGGGCGGTGTCTTTCGATTCTGGACGCGCCGGATTCTGATTGGCGCTTCCCGGGAAATCGAATACCAGATGCGCAACGATTTCTTCGCGCATCTCCAGACGCTGCCACTGTCGTATTTCCAGGCCCATCGGACGGGCGATCTGATGTCGCGGGCGACCAACGATCTGAACGCCGTCCGGATGATGGTCGGGCCCGCCGTCATGTACTCGGCCAACACGATCCTCGGCTTCCTCGCGGCGATCGCCGTGATGATCTCCATCGACCCCTGGCTGACGCTCGTGTCGCTCGTCCCGCTGCCCTTCGTCTCGCTGTCGGTCAAGTATTTCGGCAGCGCCATCCACAAGCGGTTCGAGCAGATTCAGGCGCAGCTCTCTGAAGTGAGCGCGGTCGCCCAGGAGTCGCTCTCGGGGGTGCGTGTCGTCCGCGCTTACCGGCAGGAGGCAGCCGAGGTCGAGCGCTTCCGGCGCGCGAACGAGGAGTACCTGCGCCGCAACCGGCTCCTGATCGTGCTGCAGGGCTTGTTTTTCCCCAGCATGGGCTTCTTTCTCGGCCTGGGCTCGCTCGTCGTTCTCTGGCTCGGCAGCCGCGAGGTCATCAACGGCCGGATCACACTCGGCGAGTTCGTCGCCTTCAACACGTATCTGACGATGCTGAGCTGGCCGATGATCGCGTTCGGGTGGGTCACCAACATGCTGCAGCGAGGCATGGCCAGCTGGAAGCGGATGCTCGAGGTGCTCGACACCGACCCGGCCATCCGCGACGCCGAGGCGATCCGCCCGATAGGCGAGGGAGGGGAGGGGCGGGAGAGGCGGATTCTGAAGGCGCTCTCCTCTCCGGCGTGGTGTCCGGCTTGAGCCCGACACCAATCCGCGGCGAGATCGAGTTCCGGGACCTCGTGTTCTCCTACGACGACGGCACGCCGGTCCTCAACCATGTGTCGGCGAGAATCGAGGCGGGACAGACCGTCGCGCTCGTCGGACCGACCGGCTCGGGCAAATCGACGTTGATCAACCTGCTCGCGCGCCTGCACGATCCGCCGCCCGGCACGGTGTTCATCGACGGGGTCGATGTCAGAGAGCTCCCGCTCGCCGTCCTGCGCGGGGCGATCGGATTCGTGCCGCAGGAGCCATTCCTGTTCTCGGACACCTTGGCCGCCAACGTCGCGTTCGGGCTCGATGCCCTCGTCGGGTCGGCAGAAGCGACGGGAGAGACAGGAGGGGGACAGGTTGACGGGCAGGAAAGGCAGGAAGGGAGGCTGGTCAGGAGGGCAGGACGGGCCGGACGGACGGGAGCGGAGCGCCGGCGGCGCATCGAAGACGCGGCGGCCGTGGCCCGGCTCGACAAGGATGTCGCCGACTTCCCTCACGGATACGACACGATGGTCGGCGAGCGCGGCATCACGTTGTCGGGCGGCCAGAAGCAGCGGACGGCCATCGCTCGCGCGGTCGATCGTCGATCCGCGCATTCTCATTCTGGACGACGCCTTGTCGGCCGTCGACACCTACACCGAGGAGGAAATCCTCTCCCGTCTGCGCGGCGTCATGCGCCAGCGGACCTCGATCATCGTGTCGCACCGGGTGTCGACGGTCCGCGACGCGGATCAGATCTTCGTCCTGGACGAGGGGCGAATTGCGGAGCGAGGCACCCACGATGGCCTCATCCGGCGCGACGGTCTGTACGCCGCCCTGCACCGGAAGCAGTTGCTCGAGGAAGAACTGGCGGCGTCCTAGTGACGGATACTAAGTGTCCTTCCACGACGACGAAATCATCGGGAAGGCCTACGACGCAAGGCTGATGCGGCGTCTGCTGCGCTACCTCGGCCCCTACCGGCGCCAGGTCGCGATCGCTCTTGTCGCGATCGTCGCCGGCAGCGGGGCGGCCCTGGCGCAGCCGTATCTCATCAAGCTCGCGATCGACGGCTACATCGCGCAAGGGCGGTCCGGCGAGCTGAACCGGCTGGCGGTCCTCTACTTCGGCATCCTGCTCGTCGTCGTTTGCGGCGGAATACCTCCAGACCTGGGCGATGCAGCTGACCGGGCAGCGGATCATGTTCGACCTGCGGATGGCGATTTACAAGCATCTGCAGCGGCTCGATCTCCGCTACTACGACCGCAACCCCGTCGGGCGGCTGATGACGCGGGTCACCTCGGACGTCGACGTGCTGAACGATCTGTTCACGTCGGGTGTCGTGACCATCTTCAGCGACGTGTTCACGCTCGCTGGGCATCATGGTCGTGATGCTCTGGATGGACTGGCGGCTGGCGCTGGTCGCCTTCACGGTCCTGCCGCTCATCGTCCTGGTCGCGCAATGGTTCCGCCGCAATGTCCGGGAGTCGTACCGGACCGTCCGGACGTGGATCGCGCGCATCAACGCGTTCCTGCAGGAGAACATCACCGGGAATGGCGACCGTCCAGCTCTTCCGGCGGGAGGCGGCTGAACTTCGAGCAGTTCGACGAGATCGACCGGAAGCACCGGGACGCGAACGTCGATTCGATCTTCTACTACGCGGTGTTCTATCCGGCGATCGAAGCCGTCAGCGCGCTCGCCGCGGCGCTGATCATCTGGTACGGCGGCGCCAGCGTGCTCGCCGGCACGCTCACGCTCGGCGCGCTCGTCGCGTTCCTGCAGTACTGCACAACGCTTCTTCCGGCCGATCAGCGACATGTCGGAGAAGTTCAACGTGCTGCAGTCGGCGATGGCCTCCTCCGAGCGCATCTTCAAGCTGCTCGACGAGCCGGTCGCGATCGAGTCGCCGACGCACCCGGTCAGCCGCCCGCGCCCAGCCGCCGGGCCATATCGTCTTCGACCACGTGTGGTTCGCCTACAACACCGCGGGGGCAGGAGAGGCGCCTGAGCCGGAATGGGTCCTGAGGGACGTGTCCTTCGAGGTGAAGCCGGGCGAGCGCCTCGGCATCGTCGGGGCCACCGGCTCGGGAAAGACGACGCTGATCAACCTGCTGCTGCGGTTCTACGACGTGCAGCGGGGAGCATCACGATCGACGGCGTCGACATCCGGCAGCTGGATCTGGCGGAGCTGCGCGGGCTGTTCAGCCTCGTGCTGCAGGACGTGCACCTGTTTTCGGGCACGATCGCCGACAACATCCGCCTGGGCAACCTGGCGATCACGGACGAACGGCTGCGGCGCGGCGGCCGAGGCGGTCCACGCGGACAAGTTCATCGAGCGCATGCCCGGCGGCTACGGCGCTCCAGTCGCCGAGCGCGGCTCCACGCTGTCGGTCGGCCAGAAACAGCTGCTCTCCTTCGCGCGCGCGCTCGCCTTCGATCCGCGCGTGCTGATCCTCGACGAAGCCACGTCGAGCGTCGACACCGAGACCGAGATCCTGATCCGTGACGCGCTCGGGGCGCTGATGGCCGGCCGCACGACGATCGCCATCGCACACCGGCTGTCGACCATCCAGGACATGGACAAGATTCTGGTGCTGCACAAGGGGACGGTGCGCGAGGCGGGCACGCACCAGGAGCTGCTCGCCGCCCGCGGCATCTACTTCAAGCTGTTTCAGCTGCAGTATGCCGCGAGACAGCCTGCCGCGAAGTGAAAATGAACCTAAAGACGAAATAAACCTGCAATCTGAAACTGAAGTCCGATCAGACTTGAGACTGCAGACTTGGGACTTCAGGCCGCTGGACCCTAGTATTCTACAGCCTCGCTATCGGGTGGGATCGGCAGCAGTCGTGACGGAAGCGGATCCGGCTCCCGCGGCGGCTCGCTGCGCCAGAAGAGCCGTTGCATGAAGCTCGGGGTCGTCGCTTTCGGGTTCCAGCCCAGACGGAGCACCGTCAACCGCACCTGTTGCCGGCCGAACTTCAGGGCGTCGTGGCAGCTCCACATGTAGAGGTCGATTTCGCGTCCCTGTACCGCCGGACCCGTATCGACGACCGAGTAGATCCCGTCGTATTTCTCGTTGTCGCCGTCGAGCTCCACGATCGATCCGAGCGGCAGCAACGCCGGATCCGAGGCCGCCACGCCGGACTGGGGCGCCACGCCCGCGGCCGTCACCAGCCCTTTACAGTACGCCGTGGCTGTAAAGGCCAGGCGCGCGCCCGGCGCCGGGGCGCCCGATCACGGCTCCCGGTCCCCAAGGTGCGTGCGAATCGAGCATCGTCACCTCGTACAGGGACACGAAGCTGACCGCGGCCGACCGCCGTCACGAGCGCCTTTCGCCGAAGCGATGCGGCTATGATCATGGCTCGCCCCGATTGTAGATGTCAGAGCGCGGACGGCCAGCACAATTTTCGCTTTCAGATCTGAAATCCAATCTGAAATCTGCAATCAGAAATCTGCGATTGTCACCGGAAGTGATTGTAACCGCTTGGGATAGCGTCGTCTCTCGGGGACGTCTCGCTTGAACGGCGCAGAATCAGGTCGCGCGCTTTCGTGCAGATGCCGATGCGGGTGACCGCCACGTCGGTATCCCGTCTGGCAGCGCGGAGCCGACCGGTTCGCCCGGCGGGGGACAGTAAACAGCAGCTCGTAGTCGTCGCCGGCGGAAAGGGCCTGCGTCAACGCGTCGCCGCCACGGGCGTTGAACCAGGCGCGCGCCTGCTCGTCGACAGGGATCGCGTCGGCGTCCACGATGACGCCGACGCCGCTCGCTTCGGCGATCTGGCGAACGCCGTCGGCGAGGCCGTCGCTCAGGTCCATGCAGGCCGACGCCACGCGGTTTCGCCCGAGCGCCAGCCCCGTCCGGACTCGCGGCTCCGGATAGAGATAGCGGTGGGCGCAGCTCGCCATCGCCTGCGCCTCCGTGTCGCCCTCCATAAGGTCTTCCGCCTCCGAAACGGCCCTCGTCGTGTGACGGAGCATGTCGAGGCCGGCGGCCGCGCCCCCGAGGGAACCGGTCACGTAGAGCTCATCGCCCGGGCGCGCGCCGCCGCGTGTCAGGACCTGCCGCCGCTTCGCCGTCCCGGTCACGGTGACGTCGATCATCAGGGGCCGGGCGAGCGCGTGAGGTTCCCGCCGACGACGATGCAGCTTGTGGCGGAGCGCGAGCGCCGCGAGCCCGGATACGAGCGCGTCGAAGTCATCGCGAAGCAGGGCCGGGGGCAGCACCAGGGACAGAAGGGCCAGCCGCGGGGCCGCGCCCATGGCCGCGAGGTCGCTCAGGTTGACGGCGAGCGCCCGGTGCCCGATCGCGGCGGGCGGCGTAAAGCGCCGGTCGAAATGGATCGCCCTCGACGAGCGCGTCGACGCTCAGGACCTCGAGCCGGTTCCGCTCCGGCTCGACGACCGCCGCATCGTCGCCGATGCCGACGATCAGCCAGCCGGGCGGCGGCTGCAGGCCGTTCGGCGATGCGCTGCGATGAGCTCGCGCTCAGTGAGGTCGGAGACAGTCACCGGTAGGGGCAGTGTGCCAGGACCAGCGCCGCCCTGGTCCTGATTTACTTCGCGTAGTCTACCGCGCGGGTTTCGCGGATGACGGTGACTTTGATCTGGCCGGGATACTCGAGCTCGTTCTCGATGCGGCGGGCGATGTCCTTCGACAGCCAGATCGCCTCCTCGTCCGAGATCTTCTCGCTTTCGACCATGATGCGGATTTCGCGGCCGGCCTGCAGCGCGAAGGACTTCGACACGCCCTTGAACGAGTCGGCGATGCCTTCGAGCTTCTCGAGACGTTTGACGTACGACTCGAGGATGTCGCGCCGCGCGCCCGGGCGCGCCGCCGAAATGGCGTCGGCCGCCTGGACGATCATGGCTTCGAGCGAGGGCCAGTCGATGTCCATGTGATGCGCCGCCATGGCCATGACGACCGGCTCGCTTTCGCCGTGCTTGCGCAGGAAGTCGATGCCGAGCTCGAGGTGCGTGCCCTGCATCTCGCGATCGATCGCCTTGCCGATGTCGTGGAGGAACGCCGCGCGGACCGCCACGTGCGCGTCGAGGCCGAGCTCCTTGGCCATGATGCCGGCGAGCCGCGCGACTTCCGCGGAGTGGGACAGGACGTTCTGCCCGTAGCTGGTGCGGAACTTCAGGCGTCCCATCAGCCTGAGGATCTCGGGATGCAGATCGTGCAGGCCGAGCTCGAAGGCGACGGCGCCGCCTTCCTTGCGGACCTCCTCGTCGGTTTCTTCCTTCACCTTCTGGACGACTTCCTCGATGCGCGCCGGGTGGATGCGTCCGTCGGCAATGAGCCTCTCGATGGCCTTCTTCGCGATCTCGCGCCGGTAGGGATCGAAGCCCGACAGGATGATGGCGCCGGGCGTGTCGTCGACGATCAGATCGACGCCGGTGGCGAGCTCGAGCGCGCGGATGTTCCGCCCCTCGCGGCCGATGATGCGGCCCTTGAGATCGTCGCTCGGCAGATCGACAACCGAGACGGTGGTCTCGATCGCGTGCTCGGCGGCCGAGCGCTGGATGGCCTCGGTGATGTAGTGCTTGGCGCGGTCGGCGGCCGTCTCGCGCGCCTCGGCGTCGAGCCGCTTGAGCAGGTTGGCGGAGTCGTGACGCGCCTCGCCTTCGATCTGCTTGATCAGCAGTTCCTTGGCTTCGTCGGCCGTCAGGCTGGCGACGCGCTCGAGCTCGTGCTGCTGCTGGGCGACGAGCCGCTCATATTTCGTGGCGGCGGTCTCGGTATGCTTCTCCCGGACGGCCACGGCGTGCTCGCGGGCCTGGAGGTCCTTCTCCAGCCGTTCGACGGCGGCCTGCTTCTCGGTGACGATCGCTTCGCGGCGATTCACGGTCTGCTCGAGCGTCTGCGCTTCCTGGCGCTCCTGGCGCGCCTGGCGTTCGGCATGGGTGAGGAGATCGTGGGCCTTTTCCTTGGCTTCGAGCAGGTTTCCTTCTTGCGGGTCTCGGCGTCGCGTTCGGCGTCCTTGATGACCTGGAGGGCCCGCTCTTCGGCCCGGCCGACGGTTTCGGCGGCGATGCGCTTGCGGTTGGCGACCCAGACGGCAAACACGGCCGCCGCCGTCACCGAGGTGACGAGAACGTTGATGAGAAACCCGTAAATCGGCAACACGCGTGACGTCCTTTCCCTCACCCGGGACGGGCTTCACTCAGGTGGCGCCGCGCGCGGGGGTGCTGGCCCCGCGAAACTCAGAAAGAGAGGAGGGAAGTGGAACGAAAGCGCCCCGCTTTGCCGTGTGGGGAGGTCGATGAACCTGCGTAAGCAGGTGGAACCGCTATGAAAAGCCGCGCTTCAGGCTTCCTCGCACAGAGGCATGCACACCACGCGGCGTCGCGACTCACTTTGATGGAACGTTGGCTCAAACGAGCCTACCGCCATCACGCGCAAAGCAGGGAACTCAAGTCCCGGGTCGATCTTAGTCGAGACAGGTTCCGGGTTCAAGGTGCGAGTAGAGCGTGCGAGCGCGGCCGGCAGCGGCGGCTAAGCCAGGAGCACCCGGTCGAGAAGGCGTTCGAGCTCCTGAGCCCGCTCGGCGAGCTCCCCGTTGCGAGCGCGGTTCGCATCACGGCAGCGGAACAGCTCGTCGGCGACGTTGAGGGCGGCGATGACCGCAAGACGCATCGAGTCGCCGCTCGGCGAGGTGTCGGCCGCCGCCCGCATCTTCTCGTCGACGTACGTCGCCAGCCGCGCCACGTACTCGGGATCCAGCGAGCTGCGGATCGGATAGCGCTGTCCTGCGATCTCGACCGGAACGACGCGACCTTCGTCGGGCATTATGGTGATACCTGAAGCCCTCTGCGTTCAGCTTTTGGCGCCCTTCAGCCCCGGCTGACAGCAGCTGGTAGCTGAATAGCTGACAGCCGATCGCCAGAGATCAGTTGACCGCTGCGAACAGCGAGCTACTGACAATGCTAACTGCAACGATCTGCCTACAGGTTGAGCGCCTCGAGCTGGTCGAGCATCTCGCCAACGCGCGTGCGGATGAGGTCGCGCTCCTCCTTGAGGGACGAGAGCTCGTGGGCGGCCGACTCGCCGGATGCGAGACGTGCCCGCATCGCTTCGATCTCGCGCGTCAGGCGCTGGTTTTCCTCGGCCGCCCGAGCCTGAGCGGTCCGCATCTGGTCGATCATCCCGACCAGACGCTTCAGCTTTTCTTCGAGGCGATCGATCGGTTCGAGCTCAATGCTGCGGGTCGCTGGTTTCGCCATGTCAAACTCCGAAGTTGGTTCATTGAATCATTTGATCTTTGAATCATCCGGTCAGCGGGTCAATGGAACAATCAATGACCCCGATGACCAATGATTCAATGACCAGATGACGGGATTCCTCTATCTTTGAACGGCGGTGTGCTCTCGGACCAGCGCGTCCAGAATACGGTCGACGCTCAGTTGCACGTCGGCATCGGTGAGTGTCCGCTCCGGCGCCTGGAACGTCAGTCTCACCGAGAGGCTGACGGCACCGGCCGCGACGCCCTTGCCCTGATACCGATCGAAGAATGCAATCGAGACCAGAGGCGCAGGTGCCTGCCCGCCGGCCGCCTGAATGGTGCCACGAATGTTTTCCGCAGGCAAGGTGTCCGCGACGACGATCGACAGATCGCGGACGATCGACGGGTGCCGCGGCAGCGTGCGCACCTTTTCGATGGTCCTTGCGGCGCCAATCGGCAGCCGATCGAGACTCACCTCGGCCACAAAAATCCTGTCCTGGCGGGGCGCGCCGCGCTGCTCGGCAAGGGCCGGGGAGAGGAGACCGACGACGCCGACCGTCTCGTCGCCGGCGAGGACCATGGCGGCCTGACCCTCGACCAGGTACGGTGCCCCGCCGGCTTTCAGCCGCGGCGGGGCGCCGAGCGCGTCGCAGAGCTGTTCGACGACACCCGACATGTCGAAGAAATCGACCTCGCGAGGAGCGGCCGACCAGTGTTCGGGCGCCGCCGCGCCGGTCCAGGCAATGCCCACGCCTCGCGATTCGCCGGTAGAAGAGGTGAACCTGGCGCCGATCTCGAACAGCGCGACGTCCCGGCGTCCGTGGCGCCGATTATGACTGACAGCGTCCACCAGGCCCGGCAGCAGCGACGGCCGCAGCGTGTCGAACTTCGCCGACAGAGGATTTGCCACACCGGCCAGCGTCGCCGCGTCATTCCCGGGCGCGAACGCGCGCGCCCCATCGCTGTCGATGAACCCGAACGTCACCGCTTCCGAGAGGCCCGCCGCGGTCAGCACTCGACGGACCAGATGATCGCGGGGAATGCGGGGGTCCGGAGGCGGCGCCGCCACGCTCATTACCGGAAAGGTCGGCTCGAGCTTGTCGAAGCCGTAATGCCGGCCGACTTCCTCGATCAGGTCTACCTCGCGCAACAAGTCGACGCGGAAGGTCGGCGCGACGACGTCCCAGCCGTCTGCCGCGCGTGCGAGCGTCAAGCCCAGGGATTCGAGAATGCGCTCGACGTCGACGTCGGGCACCCGCAAGCCGAGCAGGGCGCCAAGCCGCTGACGCCGCAGATGAAGTGTTCTCGGGCCACGGGGCTGTGGGTACCGATCGACGACCGGTCCGATCAGACGTCCTGCACCGATTTGCTGCGTCAGCGCGATCGCGCGCTGCAACGCCGTGACGGGCGCATTCACATCGGCTCCGCGTTCGAACCGCGCCGACGCTTCGGTCTTGAGCCCCAGCCGCTTGCTGGTGCGCCGGACGGACGACGGCTTGAAGTACGCGCTCTCGAGCGCCACGGTGCGCGTGCCGCCCGAGACTTCCGACGAGGCGCAGCCCATGACCCCGGCGATCGCCTGGGTGCGCCGGGCGTCGGCAATCACCAGCATGTCGGCCTCGAGCTTCCGCTCCAAGCCGTCGAGCGTCGTCGCAGTCTCGCCGGCAGTCGCGCGGCGGATTCGCAGTTCGTTCCCGCCGAGCGTCGCCAGGTCGAAGGCGTGCATCGGGTGGCCAAGCTCCAGCAGGACGTAATTGGTAATGTCGACGAACGGGCTGATCGGGCGCACCGCGGCAGCCTGGAGACGGCTCGTCATCCATGCCGGCGACACCGTCGGCGTGACCTCCATGACAGCGGCCGCATATCGTGGACAGAGGTCGGATTCCTCGAGCGACACGGTGAGATGCTCGGACTCGCCGATGGACACCGAAGCGAGCGGGATGCGGACGCCAGGGTTCGGCGACGGCGGAGTGAATGGCAAGTCGTACGCCGTGGCGATCTCGCGCGCCAGGCCGGCCACGCTGAGGCAATCAGGTCGATTGGCGGTGACCTCGAAGTCGATCACGCCATCGCCGCCGTCCAGACGATCGACGGAGGCCACCTCGAAGCCGCGCAGGGCGAGCTTCTCGGCAATCTCGTCGGGCGACGCCGTCACGTCGACGAAATCACGAACCCAGGAAATCAATAGGCGCACAGCTGGGAGCTCTTAGTACGGGAACTGCTCCAAGAATCTCAAGTCGTTCTCGAAGAACATCCGCATGTCGTCCATCTGGTAGCGCAGGAACGCCACCCGCTCGATGCCCACGCCCCAGGCGAAGCCGGTGTATCGCTCCGGGTCGTAGCCGACGGCCTCGAACACGGCGGGATGCACCATCCCGCATCCGAGAATTTCAATCCAGCCGGTGCGCTTGCAGATGGCGCACCCGGCGCCGTCGCATTGCCAGCAGCTGATGTCCACTTCCGCGCTCGGCTCGGTGTACGGGAAGAAGCTCGGCCTGAACCTGAGCCGCGAACTTGGCGTGAACATGTCCTGCACGAACGCGATCAGCGTGCCCTTGAGGTCGGCGAGCGAAACGCCCTCGCCGACCACAAGACCTTCCATCTGCGTGAACATCGGGACGTGTGTCGCGTCGAGATCGTCGCGGCGGTAGACGCGTCCGGGCACGACGATCCG
The DNA here is from genome assembly GCA_963814975.1 of uncultured Acidobacteriota bacterium. Lineage (GTDB taxonomy): Bacteria > Acidobacteriota > Vicinamibacteria > Vicinamibacterales > CAVVIG01 > CAVUXJ01. The sequence goes on from CAWFFB010000035.1 coordinate 131,549, forward strand.
TACTGGCGGCTGGTGCGCCTGCATGTATCGGATCTGCATCGACGAGGTATGTGTCCGCAGCAGCGTCCGCATATCGTCGGGGCGTCCCGTATCGCCACGCACCGGCGATGCCAGGTACAGCGTGTCCTGCATGTCGCGCGCGGGATGTTCTGCCGGCATGTTCAACGCGTCGAAGCAGTGCCACTCGTCCTCGATTTCCGGGCCTTCGACGATGGCGAAGCCCATCCGCGTGAAGGTCGCTTCCATGCGGTCGCGGATGATGGTGAGCGGATGGCGGTGGCCGAGCGCCGGGCTGCGGCCGGGCAGCGTGACGTCGAGAGCGTCGGCGGGACGCCGGGTCCCCTCCGCCGCGGCACGCTTTGCGGCGAGAGACGTTTCGATTTCGATCTTGAGGGCGTTCGCCAGCCGGCCGAGCGACGGGCGGTCTTCCGGCGCGGCGGCCGCGACCGCCTTCATCAGCGCGGCGATGACACCGCCCTTGCGTGCGAGATAGCGGTCGCGGGTGGCCTGCAGATCCCGATCGGTGGCGGCCCGCGCAAGATCCGTTTGAAATTCGTCCCGCAGCCTGGCGATCGTGTCGGGTGTCGGAGTGAGGTCGGGCATCGGGACCTGACGCGTACGAAAGTCTCAAGTCTGAAGTCTCAAGTCTGATCAGACTTCAGATTTCAGATTTCAGATTTCAGATTTTCGGGAACGTCCAAAGTCTCAAGTCTGATCAGATTTCAGGCTTGAGATTTTTCGACTATCCAAACTCTCGCCGCTGGAGCTCTCAAGCGCGCGCCGCTGTTTTGGCCGCGCTCTTGGCCTGCTTGGCGAGGCTGGCGAAGGCCGCGGGGCTCGAAATCGCGAGCTCCGACAGGCTCTTGCGATCCAGCGTGATCCCGGCGTTCTTCAGGCCATTGATGAACTGTCCGTAGGTGAGGCCGTGCTCGCGCGCGGCGGCGTTGATGCGAACGACCCAGAGCCGGCGGAAGTCGCGCTTCTTGCGGCGCCGCCCGACGAACGCGTACTTGAGCGCCGTATCCACCGACTCTTTGGCTGCGCGATACAGCTTGCTCTTGTTGGCGTAATACCCTTTCGCGAGCCCGAGCAGCTTCTTGCGCTTGGCACGGCGAACCGTTCCCCGTTTGACACGCGGCATCTCAATCTCCTCGCTAATCGACAACCGGCTCTAGGCTTCGGTCGACAGGCTCTAGCCTGGAAGCAACGCCCGCGCGCGGACGAGCCTGAGCTCAACCCTCGAAAGCCCAACGCCTATTTATAAGGCAACATCCTCGCGAGCTTGGAAGCATCCACGTCGGCCACCGTCGTCGTGCCGCGCAGCCGGCGCTTCCGTTTCCTCGTCTTGCTGCTCAGGATGTGCTGCTTGAACGCCTTGCTTCGCAGGAACTTCCCGCTCTTGGTGCGCTTGAAGCGCTTGGCGGCCCCGCGATGTGTCTTGAGTTTCGGCATCTCTACCTCACGTGAACCGCAGAGCTCACACAGCGGCGCGGAGCCGGCGAAGCGCCGGCCGGGCTCGCGCGCGTTCTGCGGTGAATCGTCGTCCTACCTTGCTGCCGCCGCCGCCGCCTTGGCCTTGCCGCCGGTCTGGGGCCGCCGGCTCAGGATGGTGTGCATCTGGTTGCCTTCCATCCTGGGCATCGATTCGGGCACTGCCACCTCGGAGAGCTCCTGCACCAGCCGTTCGAGGATCCGCCGGCCGATCTCGGGGTGCGCCATCTCGCGGCCGCGGAAAAAGATCGTCGCCTTGACCTTGTCGCCTTCTTCGAGGAAGCGCTCGATGTGCTTCTTCTTGAACTGATAGTCGTGCTCGTCGACCTTCGGCCGGAACTTGATCTCCTTGACCTCGATCACCTTCTGATGCTTCCGGGCTTCGCGAGCGCGCTTCTGCTCCTGGTACTGGTATTTGCCGAAGTCCATGATCCGGCAGACCGGCGGCACCGCCGTCGGCGAGATCTCGACCAGGTCGAGCCCCTTCTGCTTGGCGATCGCCAGCGCCTGCGGCGGCGGCATGATGCCGAGCTGCTGGCCGGTATCGTCGATGACACGGATTTCGCGGACACGAATACGTTCGTTGACGCGCGTGCGATCGTCGCGGCGGGGACTTCTGTCGAAAGCGATAACGGCCTCCTTGCTGCTTTACGAGAGCTATCAGCTGTCAGCTATGAGCGGTCCGCTGTCAGCTCGCCGACGGCCGCAGATTTTCCCTTGGTGACGATTTCGTCCTGCGTCCGGGCGATGAAATCGCTCAGCGAACTGCTACCCTGGTCGCCGCCGCTGCGTGTGCGCACCGCCACCGTGCGTTCCGCTGCTTCCCGGTCGCCCACGACCAACATGTAGGGTACCTTCTGCAGCTGGGCCTCCCGAATCTTATATCCAATCTTTTCCTGCCGCTCGTCGACCTTGGCGCGAAGGCCGGCGGCTGCCAGTTGCTCCCGTACGGACCCGGCATAGTCGAGATGGCGGTCGGCAATCGGGAGCACGACAGCCTGGAGCGGCGCCAGCCAGAGCGGGAACGCCCCGGCGTAATGCTCGATCAGAATGGCGATGAAGCGCTCGAAGCTGCCGAAGATCGCCCGGTGGATCACCACCACCCGGTGCTCCGTGTTGTCGGCGCCGATGTACTTCAAATCGAAGCGCTCCGGCATCTGGTAATCGAGCTGGATCGTGGCGCACTGCCACTTCCGGCCGATGGCGTCGGTCACGTCGAAGTCGATCTTCGGCCCGTAGAAATTTCCCCCGCCCTCGTCGACCGTATAGCTGTCCCCGGCCGTCTCGAGCGCGCCGCGCAGCTGCGCCTCCGCCTGATCCCAGGTGTCCTTCTCGCCGAGATATTCTTCGGGCCGCGTCGAGAGCTTCGCCTGAAACGTCATGCCGAGGTCGTCGTAGACACGGCGGACGAGCTTCAGCAGCCGCTCCACTTCGTCGCCGATTTGCTCCGGCATCACGAAGCAATGGCCATCATCCTGTGAGAACTGTCGCACGCGCGTCAGCCCCGAGAGAACGCCGGCGAGCTCGTTGCGATGCAACGGCGTCTGCTCGTGGAAGCGGATCGGCAGCTCGCGATAGCTGTGCACGTCGCTCGCATAGAGCAGGTAATGGCCGGGGCAGTTCATGGCCTTCAGCGCCATGTCCTCGCCCTCGGAGCCCTGCACCTGGAACATGTTCTGCCGGTAGTGCGACCAGTGACCTGAGGTCTCCCACAACGCCTTGTTGTAGATGATCGGCGTCTTCACCTCGACGTAGCCGTTCGGCAAGACCACGTCGCGCATGTAGTTCGCGAGCGTATGGTAGAGCGTCGTGCCCTTGTCGTGCCAGAACGCCGCGCCCGGCGCCCACGGATGGAACGTGAACAGCCCCAGCTCGCGACCCAGCTTCCGGTGGTCGCGCTTCTTGGCTTCTTCAATCTGCGTCAGGTACGCCTTCAGATCCTTGTCGGAGAAAAAGGCCGTGCCGTAGACGCGCTGCATCGGCTGGTTGCGCGCGTCGCCCTTCCAGTATGCGTTCGAGGTGGTGAGCAGCTTGAACGCCTTCAATCTGCCGGTCGTCGGCACGTGGGGGCCGACGCAGAAGTCGATGAAGGTGTCCTTGTCCTTGATGGTGTAGCAGGAGACTTCGGCCTGCCCCTCGGTCTTCTCGTCGATCAGCTGGACCTTGAGCGGTTCGCCGCGCTTCGTGAAGAACGCCTTCGCCTCCTCGCGCGGCCACATCTGCCGCTCGTAGACCGAGATCCTGCGACGCGAGTTCCTTCATCTTCTGCTCGATCGCCGCGAGATCCTCGGGGACGAACGGGCGATCGACCACGAAGTCGTAGAAGAAGCCTTCGTCGGTGGCGGGCCCGATGCCGCACTGCACGCCGGGGAACAGATTCGTGACGGCTGCCGCCAGCAGGTGCGCGGTGCTGTGGCGATACATCGACAGCGCCTCGGGACTGCTGTCGGTGACCACGCGGACCGCGGCGTCGCGCTCGATCGGACGGTCCAGATCGACCAGCTTGCCATCCACCAGACCGGCCAGGGCCGCTTTCGCCAGACGCGGAGAAATGGCTTCGGCGACGTCGCGAACGCGCGTGCCGGCGGGCATGATCCGGGGGATCCGTCTGGCAGTGTGATGGTGACTTCGGTCATGCGGCGCAGTTCACAGTTCACAGTCGACAGTTCACAGCGGTCGCCTTCCAACCTTCAGCTGTCAACTGTTAACAATCAACTGTCAACTATTTGAGGGGCCTCTGGTAGGCACGGGTGGACTCGAACCACCGACCTCCTGCGTGTCAAGCAGGCGCTCTAACCTCTGAGCTACGCGCCTACATCATGTAAGTACAGGTCGTAAGACGAACGGTCAGTATAACAAGGAACTGGTAAGTTGGGGAATGGTGGAGTTCTGGAAAGTCTCCGTGGTTCAGCAGACCGCCTGGTTGAGAGCCTTGCCGGCCGCGACGCGCGGCACGCGGCGCTTCGGAATTTGAATCGCCGCACCGGTCTGCCGATTGAGCGCCGTGCGCGCCTTTGCTACGCGGCTTTTTTCGCGGCGACGCGTTCGAGGGCCTTGTCGAGCACCGGGTCGTCGGCCGGAACGGGCTGGCCGAACTCGACGTCGGGCTGATCGACGAGGACGGTCGGTTCGAGGCCCTTCTCGTGAAGTGGCTCGCCGGCCGGGGTGAGGTAGCGCGTCGTCGTGAGCCACAGTCCGCTGCCGTCGGGCAGCTTCACGAGCTTTTGCTGTGCGGCGCGGCCGATGGTGTGCTCGCCGACGAGATCGGCCCGGCGGTTGCCGACGAGTGCCGACGCGAAGAGCTCGGCGGCGCCGGACGTCCCGGTATCCACCAGGAGCGTGGTCGGCACGGTGATCGAGCCGTCGCCCGGCCGGGCGGCGATCGTCTCGCGCTCGAGTCCTTTCGTTTCCCGCAGCGCGATCGTGCCGCTGGCGACGAACAGCCGCGCGAGCGCAACCCCGAGATCGGGCTGGCCGCCGGAGGTCCGCCGCACGTCCACGATAAAGGAGGCCGCGCCAGCCTTCGTCAAGTCGGCTGCCTGAGCCTTGGCCTGGTCCGCGGTCTTCGGACCGATCGCGGCGATGCGCAGATAGCCCACCCCCGGCGCAGCCAGGCGGCCCGTGACGTCGGAGGCCGGCGGCGTTTCGCGCGTCAACTCGACGACGTGCGGGTCGGTGGCGCTCCCGCGAATGATCGTGAGCTTCACCTTGGAGCCAGCCGCCCCACGCAGCGACCGCATGCCCTCGAAGACGGACATCTCGCGGGTTGGTTTGTCGTTGATGGCGCGCACGTAGTCGCCGGTCCTGAGCCCGGCCCTGGCCGACGGCGATCCGTCGCGCGCGGCGATGATGCGCAGATAGTACTGGCGGGTGAGATCGATGCCGACATCGCCGGCCGGGAGCGGGGCCGCGGCCTCGATCTGCTTGACCTGGGCGGCCGAGAGGTAGGCGCTGTCGGGGTCGAGGCTGTCTGCCAAGCCGTTCATCGCGCCGTTCATGACCTTCGCCACGTCGACCGTTTCCACGTAGTTGTTCGTAATCAGATCGACGACATCGTCGAATATCTTGAGGTATTGGTATGTGCCCTCACGCGCCGTAACGCTGCTGAGCAACCCGCCGAGGATGGCGAACGTGACGACCGGCGCCGAGATCCAAATGACGATGCGGCGGACAGTGGGGGACATAGTCACCTTTTCTTCAGCCATTGTAAGGGATCGACCGCCCGACCGTCGACCCGAAGCTCGAAATACAGTCCGGCCGAACCCGTCAGAGCGACGCCCACCGATCCAACCGGCTGACCCCGCTCGACGCGCGTTCCACGAGCCACGGCGATATCCAGCAGATTCCCATACAGGCTGAAGGCCTGCGCGCCGTGATCCAGGATGACCAGGTTGCCGTAGCCGGCGAAGGTGTCGGCAAACGCGACAGTACCGCCGTGAATGGCGAGGGCAGGTGTTCCTTCGGCCGCGGCGATTTCGATGCCATTGGACATTCCTCGCCGGCTGGCCGTCCGCGGCGCCGAATCGCTGGCGGACCGAGCCTGGGACGGGCCAGTCGAGATCGTTCCGGAACGCCCGTAGCGGCAGGACCGCGGGCTCGGCGGCCGTGGCGCCGCCGCCGATCTCCTTCAGCCGTGCCTGGAGACTCTGCTGCGCGCCCATCAGCTCGCTCGCCAGCTGCGCGTTGAGATCGCGCTGCCGGTCTATGCCTTCGATGATGGCGTTGCGATCATCGACGGCGCGGTCGGCCACGACCCGAGCTCTCTCTGCGTCCGTGCGCAACGCCACCAGGCGAACGGCGCGTTCGTTGAGCTGGGTCCGGGAGGCCGCCAGGGACTCGCGGCGGCGCTGGGACGCGGCGACGCGATCGCGATCGCGGCGAGCGAGCGCCGAGACCATGCGTGCGGCTGCCCCGAGGCGACGAGCGTCCGAGATCGAGAGCATCATCCGCAGATAGCGGCTCTGGCCGAGCTTGTACAGTTCCGCGAGCCGCGCGCTCAGCTCCGGCCCTTCCACCTGCTCCTGCTTTTCCAGCCGCCGGATTTCCGCGTCGACCGCCGCCAGCTCCGAGGCTGCTTGCCTGGCCTGCGCGGCGCTCTGGCGCAGTTCCTCCGTCCTGATCTGCCGGGAGAGCTCGAGCTGCCGCAGATCGCGAAGCAGGGTGCGCTCTTCGATCGCCAGGCGATCAGCTTCGTCATGCAGCGCCTGGAGGCGGTCGGTGGCGCGGGTCGCGAGCGTCTCGGTTCGCGCGCGATCCGGCAGCTGTCCCCCGAAAAGTGCTCCGGGCAACAGAACGAACACAACGAGCAGAACTGCAGAGGCGGGTTTCACAGGGTGTTTTGCGGCAGGAAATTATAACATTCAGTTTGATGCGCATTCTCGGTATCGACGTGGGCCGACGCCGCATTGGGTTGGCGATCAGCGACCCCACCCGCACACTGGCGCGCCCGTTGACGGCGCTGACAGTCGACGGTGACAACGGCCCCGATCGCGTGGCGCAGGAGATTGCGCGTCTGGCCGAAGAGGAAGACGGGCTCTCGGCGGTCGTCGTCGGCATGCCAAGCCGGCTCGACGGAACGCCGTCAGGACAGACCTTGCACGTGGCGCGGTTCATCGTCGCGTTGAAATGCCGGACGGCGATTCCCGTGTTCGAAGAGGACGAGCGTCTGACGAGCCGCGAAGCCGAGAGCCGGCTCGCCGTTCGAGAGCGCGACTGGCGCAAGCGGAAGGCGCGGCTCGACGCGGCCGCCGCCGCCATCATCCTGCAGGACTACCTGGATCGTGACGGCCATAAGGTGAACTCGTGAAAAAAATGGCGCTCGTCGTGATTCTTGCGGTGTGCGGCGCGGGCGCGGCCGGCGCGTTTCTGCTGTACTCGCGGATGCACGCGCCGTTTCGCGGGTACCCAGGTCCCGATCTGCTCGTGGACATTCCGCCAGGCGAAGGTACCCGGGCGATCGGCCAGCGACTGACCGAAGCAGGCGTCGTCCGTGACCCGCTGACGTTTCGGGTGGCGCTCAAAGTGAGCGGAAACGCGCGTGGGCTGAAGGCCGGCGAGTACCGGTTCGACCGCCCGATGTCGATGCTCGACGTCATTGACAAGATCGCACGCGGCGATGTCGATGTCCTCAGCATCACGTTCCCCGAAGGACTGACCATTGCGGAGATGGCCGCGATTTTCGAGGCGCGGGGGTTCGGTCCGGCCTCCACATTCATCAGCGCGGCGAACGATCCTTCGGCGATTCAGGCGGTCGACCCGTCCGCAAAGGATCTCGAGGGCTATCTGTTCCCGGACACCTACGCGCTCGCCCGGCGGGCCCCGCCCTTGCAAGCCGTCCACGCGATGGTCGAGCGGTTCCAGCAAGTGCTCACGCCCCAGGTTCGTGCGGCTGCCGAGGCGCAGGGGCTGACCGTTCGACAGCTTGTCACCCTTGCGTCAATCGTCGAGAAGGAGACCGCCCGGGCGGACGAACGTCCGCTGGTGGCGGCTGTCTATTCGAACCGCCTGAAACTCGGGATGGGCCTTCAGTCCGATCCGACCGTGATTTATGCGCTGCAGCAAGGCGGGAAGTTCACCGGCAACCTGCGGCGGGACGATCTGCGCCTTGATTCGCCGTACAACACGTATCGATATGCCGGCCTGCCGCCTGGTCCAATCGCCGCGCCGGGAAAGGCGTCGCTCGAGGCCGCCGCGAATCCCGCGGCGGTGGACTACTTGTATTTTGTCAGCCGTAACGACGGCTCGCACGAATTTGCCCGAACGCTCGACGAGCACAACCGCAACGTGCAGAAATATCAGGTTCAGTATTTCAGGGATCTGAGGACCGGAAGGGCGGGGGGCGCGGGTACAAGCTCGCCGCGCTGACAAGGCTCAAGTGTCAAGCCAAGGGACGCTTCTTCTCAGACTTGAGACTTCAGACTTCAGACTTGAGACCTGCGGGCGTCACCGCTCGCCCCACTTGAGTTTCGTCCGCAGGACTTCGAAGTAACTTCTCGTTGCGGGCCGAATCAGCTTGAGGGGCAGCTCGGCCCGGCGCACGCTGATGTCGTCACCAGCCTCCAGCTTGAATCCCGCCTGCCCGTCGAAGGTCACGAACACCTCGTCGCGTTCCTCCATGTTGGGCTGCACGCGGATCACCGAGGTGGCCGGAATCACGACCGGACGGTTCGTGAGCGTGTGGGGCGCGATCGGCGTGAGGATCAGCGCATCGAGCGTGGGCTGGACGATCGGTCCACCGGCGGCGAGGTTGTAGGCGGTGGAACCGGTCGGTGTCGCGATGATCAGGCCGTCGGCCTTGACTCGCGTCACGAACTCATCGCCGACCGACACCGAGAGGTCGATCATCCGGGAGCGCGCCGTCTTGGTGATGACCGTGTCGTTCAACGCGATCTGTTGCGCGAATATCCGGCCGCCCCGCATGGTGGTCGACTGCAGCATCATCCGTTCTTCGCTGTGCGCCCGGCCTTCGAGCACGCCTTCAAGCGCCGGATACAGCTCGGGGAGCGTGACTTCCGTGAGGAAGCCCAGACTGCCGAAGTTGACGCCGAGGATCGGGACGCCCGAGCCCGCCTCGCCGATGCGGTCGGCCATACCCAGCAGCGTGCCGTCGCCGCCGAGCACGACGACCACCCCGACCGTCGAGGCGAGTACCGATTTGTCCGCGACGGCCCGGCGAGGCGCCGGCGGCATCAGCCCCGCGGTCTCGGTTTCGAACACGGCCTCGATTCCCCGAGCGGCCAGCCACGCCTCGATATCCACGAGGTGCGGGATCGCCGCGCGCAGGTTTGACTTCGCCAGTACCCCCACACGGGTCATCGGGGGAACCGGCCGTTTAGTCGTCATGTCTGCATCATTAGAACATCGCTAAATGCTGAATCCTAAATCGTAACTGTCGGATACGACGTCCGCTGAGAGCCGACAGCTGACAGCTGACTGCAAATGGGGTTCAGACATTTAGCACTTGGCACTGATCAGATGGATAAAAAACTCGCGGTTGCCGGTGGCTCCCGTGATGGGCGAGGGCGTCATCGCGACGCGGCGGAGACCGATGGCGTCGGCCTCGGTTGTCACCCGCGCGAGCACCGCATCGTGGACGACCGGGTCCGTGACAAGTCCGCCCTTCCCGACCTCGTCCCGGCCGGCCTCGAACTGCGGCTTGACCAGCGCGACAATATCGCACGGCTCGTTCAGAAACGGCGGGATCGCCGGAAAAATGTGCTTCAGGGAGATGAACGCCACGTCGATCGTGACGAGATCGACCCGATGCGGCACATCCCGGTCGGTCAGTGCCCGGGCGTTGACACCTTCGCGCACGATGACGCGCGGGTCGTTGCGCAGCCGCCAATCGAGCTGGCCGTGGCCGACGTCGAGCGCGACGACGCTCGCCGCGCCGCGCTGCAGCAGGACGTCGGTGAAGCCGCCGGTCGAGGCGCCGATGTCGAGTGCCAGCCGGCCGTCGACGAGGATCCCGAACACCTCCAGCGCGTGGGCGAGCTTGACGCCGCCGCGCCCCACATACGGGTGGTCGGGCGACACCAGCTCGATGCGGGCGTCCGCCGCGATCGAGGCGCCGGCCTTCGACGCGACCTGTCCGTCGACGGTCACGCGGTGCGCGAGGATCATCGCGCGAGCCCGCTCACGCGAGGGCGCCAGGCCGAGATCGACGACCAACACATCGAGACGCACTTTCGATTTCATTTGCCGGACAACGGCCATCCCCAAAGCGATCCGCCCTCAGCTGTCAGGTTTCGGCTCTCAGTTGAAAACCGGGGAGTAGCTGATAGCTGAACGCTGACAGCTCCAACCGACCCGAAGTGAATCTCTTTCGCACAAGACTCAGCTTGTGCGCGTACTGACCCAGTCGGCGATCGGTGAGAGCCAGCCCGCGGAAAGGCCCGCCTGATCGAGCGCCGCTTTCGCCCGTCCGACGCACTCAATCGCCATGGCGCGCGATCGATCGATGCCGAAGAGTGCGGGATAACTGGGTTTGGCGCGCGCGGCATCCTTGCCGGCCGTCTTGCCCAGTGTTTCCGCGTCTCCTTCGACATCGAGCACATCGTCGACGATCTGAAACGCGAGGCCGAGTTCGGCGGCGTACTCGGCGATCGCCGCGTTCTGCTGGTCGTCCCCGCCGGCCATCACGGATCCGCTCACCGCCGACGCGGTGATGAGCGCCCCCGTCTTTCGCGTATGCATGCCGCGCAGTCCCTCGGCGTCGAGCGTCAGCGCGTGGCCGGCTGCCTGGCCCGCCGCCTGCAGATCGATCGCTTGCCCGCCGACCATGCCGGTCGCGCCCGCCGCGCCGGCGATGACGCTCAGCACGCGCAGCTTGCGCGCGGCGATCAGCGGATCGCCGGTGACCGGCTCACGTGCCAGGAGTCCAAACGCTTCAGCCTGCAGTCCATCGCCCGCCAGGATCGCGATGCCGTCCCCGTAGACGACATGCAGAGTCGGCCGGCCCCGGCGCAACATGTCGTTGTCCATGGCGGGCAGGTCGTCGTGAATCAGCGAGTAGGTGTGAATCAGCTCGATTGCGCAGGCCGCCGGCAGAGCGAGGGACATTGGGGAAGCGGGACTCCCTCCCGATTGCACGCGAGCGACCGCGTCGGCGGCCGCGAGCGCCAGTACCGGGCGCAGACGCTTGCCCCCTGCGAACACGCTGTAGCGCATCGCTTCGCTGACAAGCGGAGGACAGGCCGGTGGCCTGGGGAGGTAGGCCTCGAGGGCCGCATCGACGCGGACGCGCGCGGCGTCGAGAAACGCTGCGAGAGACTCGGCCCCGGTCACGGTCAGCGACGCTCGGAGTCGTCGGCCATCAGCGAGGGAGGCGCGGCCTTGATCTCGCCCCGCTCCGTCAGGATCTCGATGCGCCGCTCCGCTTCTTCGAGGCGCGCGTGGCAGAAACGGGAAAGCTGCACGCCCCGTTCGTAGAGCGCCAGCGACTGTTCGAGCGGCAGATCGCCCTCCTCGAGCTTCTTGACGACCGACTCGAGCTCGGCAATCGCCGCTTCGAAATCCTTGATCGACGTATCAGGCATACGGAAGTCTCAAGTCTGAACAGCAGCTATCAGTCAGCCATCAGCTGGCAGGAGGGACACGGAGCTGAGCTGACGTTTGAAGGCTGAGAGCGAGAGACATCAGGTTTCAGATTTCAGGTTTCTGGCTTTCAGATCTTACTCCCTGGACTTCGCAGTCGAGCTCTCCCCGTGCCAGCGTCACGCGCACACGATCGCCCGGGGCGGCGAGGGTCGCGTCGCGCAGAGCACGCGTCCGGTCGGCGTTCCAGCAGACCGCGTACCCGCGCCCGAGCACTGCCAGCGGGCTCAGTGTCTCGAGGCGGCCGGCGCAGCTGCGCAGCCGCGACTCGGCGTGATGCAGGCGCCGCACCATGCCGCTCGTGAGCCGCCCTTCCGCCGTGGCGAGGCGCGTGTGAATGGCCGCGAACCGCCTGCCGAGGGCGCAGGCATCGAGCCGGCGCTGGAGCTGCTGGAGGCGCCGGTCGCGCCCCGCAGCCTGGCTACGCACGATTCGGGCGAGGGTGTGCGACAGCTCCGCCGCGTGGCGGCCCCGCATCGCGATGCGGCCCGGAAACCCTCCGATCGCCGGCCGGCCGCTGAGCACGTGCACGCGGCGGCTGAGGGTCTGAACCCGCCCGCGGACGGCCGCGCGCAGCCGGTCGCGCAGCCGGTCGATCCGTGCCACGAACTCGTCCTTCGCGGACACGACGATCTCGGCCGCGGCCGACGGCGTCGGCGCCCGGAGATCCGCGACGAAGTCGGCGATCGTGACGTCGGTTTCGTGTCCCACGGCGGAAATGACCGGGACGGGGCAGAGCGCGATGGCGCGCGCGACGATCTCTTCGTTGAACGCCCAAAGATCCTCAATCGAACCTCCCCCTCGCGCGACGATCACGACGTCCACGCCGGGGACGCGGCCGACGGCCCTCAGGCCGCGGGCGATCTCGAGCGCCGCGCCGTCGCCCTGCACGCGCGCGGGCCGAATCACCATCTGAATATTCGTGTGCCGGCGTCGCAGCACGTTGATGATGTCGCGGATGGCGGCGCCCTCGAGCGAGGTCACGACGCCGATCTTTCGTGGAAGCGCCGGCAGCGCCCGTTTACGCGCGGGGTCGAACAGTCCTTCTGCCTGGAGCCGTTTCTTCAATTGATCGAAGGCGAGCTGGAGCGCGCCGAGGCCCTGGGGCTCGAGGTGGCCGCAGACGAGCTGATACTCGCCCTTCGGTTCGTACACGGAGATCTTGCCGCGGGCGACGACCTTGAGGCCGTCGGCCGGTTTGAATTTCAGATCGCGCAGGGAAGACCGGAACATGAACCCCCGCACCTGCGAGGCGCTGTCCTTCAGCGTGAAGTACAAGTGACCGGTATTCCACACACGGCAGTTCGAGAGCTCCCCTTCGACCCAGACCTCGTAGAACTCGGCTTCGAGGCGATCGCGGACGCGGACGGTCAGCTCGGTGACCGTCAGGATTCGGCGCGATGCGACCGGCGTCGGTGGCCCGATGGGTTCCAGCGCCGGCTCGTCGTCGTCTTCAAATGGCAGATTGAACAGGTCGCTCATGGGTGGTCTCGGCGAGTTCGATGAGCTCATCGAGGCTGTAGCTCAGACGCTCGATGTCGGTCGCGAGTCCCGTCTTCTCGTCGGCCTCGACAAGGACGGCGTTCAAGCGCGGGTTTGCCGTCGCCGTCTCGAAGCGCGCCGGCATGCCGTTCAGGAACCGGCCCAGCGCCGGCTCGATCTCGACGCCGATGACCGAGTCGTGCGGCCCCGTCATGCCGACGTCGGTGAGGTACGCCGTGCCCTTCGGCAGGATGCGTTCGTCGGCGGTCTGCACGTGGGTGTGGGTGCCGACCACGGCCGTCACCTTGCCGTCCAGGTGCCAGCCCATGGCGATCTTCTCGGAGGTCGCTTCGGCATGAAAGTCGACGAAGATCACCCGCGTGCGTTGCCGCATGGCCTCGATTTCCTTGAGCACCACGGCGAACGGATCATCGATGTTCAGCATGAAAACACGGCCCATCACGTTGAGGACGCCGGCCGTGCGGCCGTCAGCGGTCCGGGCCAGACAGCCGCCGTTCCCTGGCACACCGGCAGGGAAGTTGGCGGGCCGGATCAGCCGCGGTTCGGCGCCGATGTACTCGATGGCTTCCTTCTTGTCCCAGATGTGATTGCCGGAGGTCATCACGTCCACGCCCCAGCTGAGAATCTGATCGCCGATCTCGCGCGTGATGCCAAAGCCAGCGGCGGCATTCTCGGCGTTGGCAACGACGATGTCGGCGCCGTGAAAACTCACGAGGCCGCCAACGCCCCGGCGCACCAGTTCGCGTCCCGGCCGCCCGACGATGTCGCCGATGAAGAGGATGCGCATCACGAAGGCCGCTCGGCCGGGGTCTGATTGATGGCGATCTCGATCAAGCGGCCGCGCCGGTCCCCGATTTTCGGCAGCGTGATCCGCAGTTCTCCATCCCGGACCGTGGCTCGCGCGCGGCTCGTATCGCACGCCGCGGTGAGGCTCACCGTGCGCGCGAACCGTCCGAATCCGCGCTCGACGAGATGGAAGCTCGAATCGCCCCGTCCGCGGCGTGGAATCTTCTCGCCGGCAATCAGCACGACGGCGCCCTTGATCGCAACCCGCACATCGGCAGGATCGACCGCTGGCAGGTCGACGCGGATCTCCAGCGTCTCATCGGTCTCGTCCACGTCGATCGGGGGCGAGCACTCGCCGGCCATGACGGCGCCACGGCCCAGTTCGCGGAAGATATGGCGGACTTCGTCGGCAAACTCACCGAGCTCGGACGGCAGCACGAGGTGGGGGATCCTGGAGCGCACAGGGCATGATCGCACAGTGCTTCGGGTTTAGGCTTCAGGCTCTACGCGCAGGCCACGTCCCGCTGGCCCGGCAGGCGTGAGGCGGAAGGGTGCAGACCAAGGATCCACTCAATGCCAAACCAGCGGAAGGCTCAGGAGTAAGGCTTAAGCCTCAACGTCCAAGCGGCCTAATCTGAGTGTACATACGAGCATATAACATGCTTGACTAAGGCTAATGTACGCTCTATACTACCGGAACTGAGAAGTGAAAGCACTATCCCGTCACCATTCCAGGAGGCGTTTTATGACCCTAGTTCGATGGATGGACCCGTATCGTGAGTTCTCGCATCTCCAGGACCGAATCAACCGCGTTTTCGGTGACGCCTACGGCCGCCGCCAGGACGAAGGGATGTTCAGCTCGGGCACCTGGGTGCCGCCGGTCGATATCTATCAGAATGGCGACCACGAATTGGTCCTCAAAGCCGAGTTGCCGGATATGACCCGCGAGGACATCGACATCACGGTCGACAACGGCACGTTGACCATCAAAGGCGAGAAAAAGTTCGCGACCGACGTCACCGAGGAGAGCCTTCACCGCGTTGAGCGGCGTTATGGCACGTTCAGCCGGTCGTTTTCCCTCCCCCAGACGGTAGACCCCGCGAAGGTCGCCGCTGAATACAAGAACGGCGTGCTCACCATCCGGCTGCCGCTGCGCGAGGATTCCAAGCCACGGCAGATCAAGGTCGAGGTCGCCGCGTAACCGCGTCGAGAAAATGGAGGAGGGGCAGGAGGGCGTCCCAACCGGCCCTTTCAGCCTCTCCCGCCAGCATGTTAGTGTTGGAATGTTTATGGAAGTCGAAAACGAACTCAACGATCAGAACGACCCGCCGGGCTTGCCGACCGAGCCGGCTCCCCCGATTCAGAGCCGGTTTCTCTTCGTGGACGTGGCGGCGCTGCGCGCCAAGCAGCTGCGGCGGGGCGCGCGCGTGCGCTTCGAGACCGAGCCGGTCGTCGCCGCGCCTCACAAGCCCGAACGGATTGCGATGGAAGAAGTCCGCCGCGGGCTCGTGTATTACGACGTGCCGGCGGAGCGCGCGGCGTCGGTGGGACAGGAAGCATGACGTCGGCCGACGTCATGCAGCTGATCATCGGCGCCCTCCAGGGGCTCGGCGCCAGCACGGTCTTCGTGCTGGCGCTCTTTATCGGGTTTTGTGTGGTGGTAGGGTTCACGAAGCTGAAGAAGACCGCCGGTAACACGTCGGTCGTCAAGAGCCTGGACGAAACGATGAGCCACCAGCCGATGATTTACCTGCTCCCGAGCGCTCCCAATGGCCCGGCCGACCAGCTCAAATCGCCCGAACTCGTCGAAGCAGCGGCGCGTAAATGAACACGATGTCGTGAGCGGGCGAGCTTGGTTCCCCAACTCACCGATCTCCAACTCCTCATGCGGCGCTCTCCGGCTGCCAGCGCAGTCCCAGGTTGAGAATCCGCTGCAGCAGCGCGTCGTAGCCGATGCCGATTTTTTCCGCCGACGCCGCGAAGTCTTCGCCTTTCGCGATCTGCGGGTTCGGGTTCGCTTCGAGCAGCCAGACATGGCCGTCCTCGTCGAGCCGCAGGTCGATCCGCGCGTAGCCGCTCAACTCGAGGGCGCGGAAGGCGCGCTTGCACACGTGCTGAATCCGGCTGCTCACCTCCTCGGTGAGCTCGGTCGCCGCGCCGCTGTCGATGCCATATTTCTTCTGGTATTTCACACTCCACTTCACGCGATCGGTCGCGATTCGCTTCGCGTCGGAGGGCATGTTGGTGAAAAACAGCTCCCAGACCGGCAGGGCCTGCAGCGTCTGGTTCCCGAGGATCCCGACGTAGAGCTCCCGCCCCTCGATGTACTGCTCGGCGATGGCGGTGGTGCCGATGCTCTCGTGGATGAACGTGACCCGCTCGTTGAGTTTCTCGTCGGTCTCCACGACCGACGCCTGTGAAATCCCGATCGACGCCTCCTGCGTGAGCGACTTGACGATCAGCGGGAACGGCAGACGCTTCGGGCGGCGAATCGGGCGCCCGATTCGAAACACCTCGAACTCCGGTACCGGGATACGGTGATAGGCGAGGAGCTTCTTCGACAGCGCCTTGTCCCGCGCCAGGAGCAGTCCGCGCGAATTGCAGCCCGTGTACGAGCAGCTTGAGCAACTCGAGGTGGCTGACGACGTTCTGATCGAAGATGACGACGTCGTCGAACCCTTCGAGGAGGTTGAAGGCGATCTGCGGCTTCCACTCGGTGGCCGCGCGGCGGATGTCGCCGAGGTCATCGTGCACGGCGAGCATCTGCACCTCGTGGCCCATCGCGCGCAGCGTGGTCGCGACGTTGTACTCCGTTCGCCAGGGGGCCGACTCCAGATCGGTGCCCTCCGGAATGGTCTCTGGCGGAATGAGGTGGCGGTGAACGAGCGCCAGGACGCGCAGCTTGGTTCCGCTCATAGCGCCACGCGGTGCCGTCCGCTGTGCAGATAATTCATTGTCTGAACCGTCAAGAACACCATGAATTCGCCCTTCGTGGCTTCTTCCGAATCGGTCAGCCGCAAGTTGAGCTTGCGGCAACGTTCGATGATGGTTTCGAGCAGTTGATCGATCGTGTACTGGTAGCTGTCGGTGAAACTGGCGACCGTGCTGCGCACCTCCTTCCGCACCCGCCGCACGAAGCGAGCGGCTGACGGGTTTTTCGCGTACTGGGGCGAGTCCGAGAACAGGTTGCGGAGGTCGCTCTCGTAGAAGTCGGGGTGATCGACGCCGTAGTGCTCGCGCTTCTTCGCGTAGTGCTCGGCCAGCGTCTTGCGCATCCGCCGCAGCGGATCGACTTCACGCGTCGACTTGACACGGGGCGGGGTGCGCGACAGCTCACGCATCAGCCGGTCCATGTATTCGAGCTTGGGTTCGGCCGGCCACCCCGCGTAACGGATCGACCACATTGACGCCGGGTCGAGCCACACGGCAAAGGTTTCGGCAAAATCCTCATCCGGATGGCTTTGTGCGTACCAGTGATCGAGATGCTGCACGAAGCTCTTGCTGTAGGGCTTTGGCGTGTAGTACTCCGGGTACGGTGTGTGGGGATTGCCGAAGAGTTTCCGGCGCGTCGGCCGGCGGCGGAGCTGATACGCGTTGTCGATGGCATGGCCGGCCTCATGGCGCAGAATCATCAGGCATGACTCAGGATCGCCGCCTTCCACTTCCAGCATTTGAGCGAGCTCGAGCTTCGCCAGCCGCGGATGCGCCAGGTAGAACGGGATGGCCACGCCCGGAATGCCATCGGGTGTGAACCACTCATCGGACAGCCAGTAGTGGGGGAGCGCGAGTCCCCGCGCCCGAAGTTCCGCATTCACGCGGCCGATGTGCTGTTCGAGGTCGGTTCCGGCGATCGACAAACCGAGATCGCTCAGGCGCATCGAGAGCAACTGCTCGTCCGTCCACGACGCCCACTCTGGTTCCGGCATGTCAATCAGCTGAGCGGCTGCCTCCTCCACCAGCCGGTATCCCGCTCGTATGCGTCCGCCACCCGCAGAATCGTCGCCTCGTCGAACGGACGGCCGGTGAGCTGCAGCCCGATGGGCAAGCCTTCCGTCGTGAACCCGCATGGGACGCTGACGGCGGGCAGGCCTGCCAGATTCGCACTGACGGTAAAGACGTCCATCAAGTACATCTGCAGCGGATCGGCGATGCGTTCACCAATCCGAATCGCCGGCATCGGGCTCGTTGGCATCGCCACCACGTCCACATTCGCAAAGGCCTGCTCGTAGTCTCGGCGGATCAGCGTGCGCACCTGCTGCGCCTTCAAGTAGTACGCGTCGTAGTAGCCGGCGCTGAGCACGTAGGTTCCCAGCATGATCCGACGCTTGACTTCGGCGCCGAAGCCGAGCGCCCGCGTCCGGGCATACATCGTGCGCAAGTCCTCGTCCGGACCGGCGGCTGTGGCCCGGAAGCCATGGCGCACGCCGTCGTACCTTGCCAGGTTGGAACTGGCCTCGGCGGTTGCCACCAGGTAATACACAGGGACCGCGGCAGCGGCATGTGGGAGCTCGACGTCGACGAGCGACGCACCGCGTGCGACCAGTGCATCGAGCGCCTTGCGCAACCCGCCGGAGACTTCTGCGTCCACGCCATTGTCGAACAGCCGTGACGGCACCCCGATCCGGATGTCCCGCACCTCGCCGGTCAAGCTGCGGCTGTAATCCGGCACCGGCTCGGGAGCGCTCGTCGCGTCGGCGGGATCGGCGCCGGCGAGCACCGAGAGCGCGAGTGCCGCATCGCCGGCCGTGCGCGTCAGCGGACCGATCTGATCGAGCGATGACGCGAAGGCCAGCAGCCCGTAGCGCGACACGCGGCCGTACGTCGGCTTCAGCCCGACGATGCCGCAGAGGGCAGCCGGCTGGCGAATCGACCCGCCTGTGTCGGACCCGAGCGCGAGCGGCGCCATCCCGGCCGCGACCGCCACGGCGGAACCGCCGCTCGAACCGCCCGGGATGCGATCCACCGCCCAGGGATTGCGCGTCGGGCCGAAGGCCGAGTTTTCCGTTGATGAGCCCATCGCGAATTCGTCGCAGTTGGTCTTGCCAACGAGGACGGCGCCCGCGGCTTCGAGCCGCGAGACGGCGGTTGCATCGAACGGCGGCACGAACGATTCCAGCATCCGCGAGGACGCCGTGGTCCGGACTCCGCGCGTGCACAGGTTGTCCTTGAGCGCAACGGGAATGCCCGCCAATGGGTGGTCCCGCCATTTCGAGCGATCGCGGTCGATCAGGGCCGCCCGTTCCAGCGCCTGCTCGCCGGTGACCGTGTTGAACGCGTGCAGCGCTCCGTCGTGTGCCTCGATGCGCGCCAGCACCTCCCCGCACACCTCTACCGCAGAGCGTTCGCCGCGGCGGATGGCATCGCGAAGCTCCCGCAGCGTGGCTGGCGCGCTCATCCGATGACCCGGGGAACGCGGAACAGGCGTCGCTCCGGGTCCGCCTCGGGCGCATTGGCCAGCGCCTCGGCCCGGTCGAGCGAAGGCCGCACCTCGTCGGTGCGGCCGGCCTGGTGACGAGTGACAAGGCTCGCGGTGGGCGATACGCCGGTCGTGTCGATCTGCTGTACCTGGTTGGCGTAATCGAGGATATCGCCGAGCTGCCGCGCGAACAGGTTGATCTCATCCTCGTCGAGATCGAGATTCGCGAGCCCGGCAATAGCCTCGACATCGGAACGTGTGAATCTCGCGGACATAGGCTGAGTAGTATCTCTGATTTACGATTTGGTGATTTGATGATCTCGCGATTTGGCAACGTCGCGATAGATCGCAGGATCGCCAAGGCGTAGATTGTAGATTGTAGATGATGGGAATCCGCAGAGCGGCGGTCGCGGGCACCTGGTATCCTGGCACGGCGGCGGAGCTTGCGGCGGCCGTCGACGGCTACCTGGCTGGTGTCGGCGCTGAGCCGGCCGGTCAACTGACGGAGCTCGTCGCCCTGATTGCCCCGCATGCCGGGCTGATGTATTCCGGTCCGGTGGCCGCGTACGCCTATCGCCAGCTGCTCGGCCGTTCTGTCGGACTGGTCGTGCTCGTTGGGCCCTCGCATTTTCTCGGGTTCGAGGGGGTGTCGATCTATCGAGCCGGAGGTTTTGAAACGCCGCTCGGCATCGCCGACATCGATGAGGAGTGTGCGTCGGCCATCATGGCGGCCGCGCCGATCGTGCACGAGCGCGCTGCCGCGCACGCCCGCGAGCACTCGCTCGAAATGCAGCTGCCGTTTCTGAAGCGCGTCGCGCCTGAGGCGCGGATCGTGCCCCTCGTCGTGGGGCGGCAGACCGCCGAGACGGCTCTGGCGCTCGGCGAAGCACTCGGCGCGGTCCTCAAAGGGCGGAACGCGCTCCTCGTGGCCAGCACCGACTTGTCGCACTATCACGACGCGGCCACGGCAGCTCGCCTCGACGGCCTCGTCATCGATCATGTCTCGGGCTTCGATGCAGACGGGCTGCAGCGCGCGCTCGACGCGCAGCCGGAGCACGCCTGCGGGGGCGGTCCAACGGTCGCCGTGATGCGGGCTGCCCGCTATCTTGGTGCGCGCGACTCGCTGATTCTCAAATATGCCGATTCGGGCGACGTCTCCGGCGACAAGACGACTGTCGTGGGCTATCTCGCCGCCGCTCTTGGGAACGCACAAGCCGCAGTCCCGACACCGCACGCCTGACGAGCCGTTCGAACGACCCAGTTATGACAAGCGACCCCGATCGCCAACAGCTCCTCAGAATCGCCCGCGAGGCCCTCGCCGCGCACGTCGCCGGCGCGCCGATACCCGAAGCGGAGTTGACCGGTGCGGCGGCGCGCCTTGCCGGCGCCTTTGTCACACTGCGCGCCGGTAGCGATCTCCGCGGGTGCATCGGGCACGTCGAGGCCGACGAGCCGCTCGGAGTAGTCGTGGCGCGATCGGCCGTCGCGGCCGGCAGCTCGGATCCGCGTTTTCCCGGCGTCTCTGCCGCCGAGCTCCCGCGCCTGCGGATTGAAGTGTCGATTCTCGGTCCACCGGTGCCAGTCTCGAGCCTCTCCGAGATTCAGATCGGCGTCGATGGCCTCATCGTTCAGCTCGGCTGGCACCGCGGGTTGCTTCTGCCCCAGGTGGCTGCCGAATGGAGGTGGGATCGGGAAACCTTCGTCGCTGAGACGTGTCGGAAAGCCGGGCTGGCAGGCGATTCGTGGGAAAAGGGCGCGCAGATGTGGAGGTTCCAGGCGGAGGTATTCGGAGAGGGGCTGGAAAACCTGAAGTCTGAAATCTGAGACCTGAAAAGGCTCGAGTCTCAGGGTTGGATCAGCGCGCGCAGCGTGGCGAGGTTTTTCGCGTCCAGCGGGTCGACTTCGATGATGCCCTTGGCGCGCGCCTGGGCTTTCGGTGTCTCGAGCAGCATCGGCAGCCCGCGGAACCGACGGTCGTTGACGAGCCGTCGAAAGGGCTCCAGGCCGAGGAACCCCTCCCCGATGTGGGTGTGACGATCGACGCGGCTGCCCAGAGGCCGTTTCGAATCATTCATGTGAAAGACTCTCAGGCGATCGAATCCGACAAGCTGGCCAAACCGCCGGAAAGTCGCGGCGTAACCTTCCGGAGAAGAAATATCGTAACCGGACGCCAGCAGATGGCAGGTGTCCAGGCACACGCCCAGGCGGCGGTGGCCGTTCATGCCGTCGATGATCGTCGCCAGCTCTTCGAAGGTCGCACCGAGCGCCGTGCCCTGGCCCGCCGTGTGCTCGAGGATAACCATGGTCTTCCCGCGTCGGCGTTCCCGAAGGAGACCGGCGAGCGCGTCGGCGATGAGCGCGAGTCCGCGCGCGGGGCTGCCGTCGGTGTAGCAGCCCGGGTGCAGCACCACACCGAGCAATCCTAGAGCTTCAGCGCGATCGAGCTCATCGGCCATCGCGTCGATGGACTGCCGGCGCAATCCCGGGTTCGCGGTAGCCAGATTAATGAGGTAGCTGGCGTGCGACACCACCGGAGCGAGCCGCGCCGCGGCGACCCTGGCGCGGAATTCGGCGATCTCTTCGGGTGGCAGCGACCGGCCCCGCCACTGATTGGCGTTTTTCGCGAAGATCTGGAATGTCGCGCATCCGTGAATCACCGCTCGGTCCACCGCGCGCGGCAGCCCGCCGGCTACCGACATGTGAGCGCCCAGACGTAAATTCATCCCGACCACTTACAATAGCGTTTGTCGTGCTTCATCGAGGCGCTCTAGCCCTGCTGCTCATCCTCACCGGTCTGGCGGTGCACGCCGAGGACTGGCCTGAGTTCCGCGGCCCCACCGGCCAGGGACATTCCTCGGAGCGCGGTCTGCCGCTCGAATGGAGCGAGTCGCGGAACGTCCTGTGGAAGGCCGTGGTACCGGGTCGCGGATGGTCGTCGCCGGTCGTGTCGGCGGGCCGCGTCTGGGTGACAACGGCCACCGAGAAGGGCGCTTCCCTCCGTGCGCTCGCCTTCGACGTCGAAACCGGGCGAGAACTGGTCAACACGGAAGTGGTCCGGATCAGGGGCGGAGATCTCCTGAATCCCAAGAACAGCCGCGCGTCCCCCACCCCCATTGTCGAAGGCGACCGGGTGTATGTCCACTTCGGTGCCGACGGCACCGCTGCGCTCACCACATCAGGCGAAGTGCTCTGGAAAGTCCAGCTGCGCTACGAATCACAGCATGGCAACGGGGGCTCGCCGGTGCTGTATGGAGATCTGCTGATCCTCAGCTGCGACGGCAGCGACACCGCATTTGTCGTGGCACTCGACAAGCGGACGGGGAAGGTCGTCTGGAAGACGCCGCGGCGTCAACCGGCCGATCAGGCATATTCAACTCCGCTGGTGATCAGAGTGGGTGACCGCGACGAGGTGGTGAGCGTTGGAGCGTACCGCGCGGCCGCGTACGATCCCCTTTCGGGCCGCGAAATCTGGTGGGTGGGCTACCGGGACGGCTTTTCCAATGTCCCCCGTCCCGTGTACGGCCACGGACTTGTCTATATCGCCACCGGTTTTCAGCAGCCGTCCCTGCTGGCGGTCACCGCAGATGGACGGGCTCGGGTCGCCTGGACGCTCTCCAGATCGGCGCCGCTGACCCCTTCCCCGTTGCTCGTTGGCGACGAGCTGTACGTCGTCAACGACGCGGGCATCGCGTCGTGCCTCGATGCCGCGACCGGCGCGACCCATTGGCGCGAGCGTCTGGGCGGCAATTATTCCGCCTCGCCGGTGTCTGCAGATGGGCGCATTTACTTCATGAGCGAAGAGGGCACGGTAACGGTGATCGCTCCGGGCAAAGAGTTTCGAAAGCTCGCGGTCAACGTGCTCGACGGCGCACTGCTCGCATCGATGGCCGTCTCGAACGGCTCGTTCTTCATCCGCACGCACAGCCATTTGTACCGAGTGGCGACGACGAAATAATCCCGCGTTCCATTTACCGGCCGAGCCGCTGATCGACAATTCGCCCGTCGCGGTCGACTCGCACCGTCGCCGTGAAAAACTCCTCGCGCCTGCTCTGCAGATCCGCGCCCGCCTCGCCGCGAGTAAAGCGCATGTCGTTCCATCGCACCGTGGTGATCCCATCGCCGTCAACGACGGAGCGCACCGCGGGGAATCGCGAAAAGCCGAGAAACACCCGGCCGACCTCGGTTCCTGCGGCGTGGGACACGGGGGGCGTCCACTGGTTCGGAAACCTCACCGTGGGACGCGACGAGATATTCCATTGCGGCGCGGAACGCGGATCCGCGCCGACGAGCACGTTCACGTCGCTGATTTCGTACCCATCCGACAACTGCGCGATCAGGCGCCAGTCGAACGGCGTGGCGAAAGTCGGCAGCGCCGCAATCTCGATCAGACAGACGCGTGGAGTCGCGTACGACGATGACGGCCCCGGGCGCGGCCACCGGTTGATGATCCGGGACTCGACGGTCCGCTGACAGCGCGCCGGCAGTCCGGCGCCGAAGACCTGAGGCGCCAGATGCAGCGCCCGCTGTTGGGCGGCGCCGCGCAGCCCGTAGTTGGCGACCATCAGCGCCAGCACGAGCGCCGCATTCCGGCTACGAGCAGTCGCTGAGCGGCCAACGAACACGAGGCCGGCAGCCAGCGCGGCCAGGAGATAGAAGTCGACGATCGGCATTACATCGATGGCGTACCAGTGCCAGCCGAACGGGCTGAAGAGCCGAGTGCCGTAGGCAGTCGGCAGGTCCATCAGGACATGAAGCAGCACGCCGACGAGCGACACGGCCGCCAGTTGCCGGTACGGGGGACCGTTGGATGCGCGCCCGCGATCGACCACCCGCCGGCTGCCCCAGACCAGACCGGCCACCACCAATCCCAGGCCTACGATGCCAAGCGGTCCATGAGACGGCCCGCGATGCCATTCGAGGTACTCGAGGGCTCCCCAGGCAGTCGCGACGATGTCGATGTCAGGTGCGTTGGAGGCGAGGATGAGAGCGGTCGTCGTGCCGCGGCCGCCGCGGCCAAGAGCCGTCCGTGCCAGCGTCGCAGCGAAGAGCGTATGGGTCAGATTATCCATGCACAGTAGGTCGCGTGCCCGGCAGCGTTTACTATATCTATGTGGCACCGACGGTTCGAACCCTGGCTGCGCTTTTCGTCGTCGCGCTCTTCACTCCTGCGCCGGCCTTTGCGTGGGGCGCTGCCGCGCACAAGTACATCATGCGCCGCGCGATCGATCTACTGCCCGTCGAGCTCAGGAGCTTTTACGTGAATCACCGTGATGAGGTGGTTCTGCGCGTCGTCGACCCTGACCTCTGGCGAATCGTGGGATGGGAGGACGATCCGAATCACTTCGTGAATTTCGGCGCCGCCGAATACGGCGCCTACCCGTTCACGGCGCTGCCCCGCGAGTATGGTGCGGCACTCGAAAAGTTCGGGCTGGTCACGCTGAAGAGAAACGGCACGCTGCCGTGGCGCACCGCCGAGCTGTTCGGCCAGCTCCGCCGCGCCTTCGAGGGGTTCAGGCGACGGGCGACCTTCGCCACGAGCGACGTGGTTCTGTTTTCCGCGGTCGCCGCGCACTACATTCAAGACGCCTATCAGCCGCTGCATGCGACCGAGAACTACGATGGCCGGCAAACGGGGCAGCAGGGAGTTCACGCGCGGTTCGAACGCGATCTGTTCGAGCGCTACGAGTCGAAGCTCACGACGATTCCCGCGCCTCCCAAGCCAATGACATCGCCACGCGACGCGGCGTTCGATGCTTTACTCGATAGTCATCACCTCGTGACGTCTCTCCTCGACGCCGATCGGGAAGCGGCCGGCCTCCGCAAGCAGTACGACGACGCCTACTTCGAGGCCTTCTTCGCGAAAGGCAAGCCGTTGCTCGAACGACGCGTGTCCGAGGCGATCACGGCGACCGCCTCGCTCATCGTCGGTGCGTGGGCGCAGGCTGGGAAACCCGAGCTCGGGAACGAAAAGGCCCGCCCTGTTCAGAGCCTCCGGAAATGACAGCTCCCATCACCGTGTTTCTGGTGCCCGCTGGCGGTCGATCGCTTTGAGCTCTATTCAGAGGCGCCGGACGAGGCGCCCACGGCGCCCGCTCAGCACGACGGCGCGTTTCGAAAGTGGGTCCACCGCGCCGGCGTGCGCTGGCACGCGCTGGTCGAAGCGGCAAGGCACGGCAGTCCCGCTGGCCGGCTGGCGCGCTGGCGGGACCGCATCGTCTCGCGATTGGCGGAAACCATTGCCGAGCAACGAACCTTGTGGGCGCTGCGCGACCAGTCGTCGGTCGTCTTGCGTTGTCCATCGTCGCTCGAGTTGGTTCGGGTGCGGGCTATTCTCGATGCGTTGCTCGCCCATGCCCGGGGCCACCACCTGCGGTGGTTCATCATCGATCTGATTCTGTTCACCGCCTCGGGCATCCTGTTTTTCGTGCCTGGCCCGAATCTCGTTGCGTATTACATCGCGTTCAGACTCGTCGGCCACCTGCAGTCGTGGCGCGGCGCGCGTCAGGCGGCGGAGACGATTGCCTGGACCTTCGAGCCCGATCCGGGGCTCGCTGAACTCGCTTCGCTCGTGGACGTGCCGCGCGAGATGCGGGCACCGCGTGTGGCCGCCATCGCCGAGCGGCTGAATCTGCCGCGCCTGACCGCGTTCTTCGATCGCGTGGCCGTCCCCTCCTCCTGATAGGATACGGGATTGCTGATTTCAGATTGCAGATTGACGTGCAGGTTCATCGGTCAATAGATCTGCAATCCGCAAGCTGACATCTGCAATTTGATGATTCCTATGAAGCTTCGAGAGATTGCCGAACGGCTGAACTGCCGTCTCGAAGGCGACGGTGACATCGAGATCCGGCGCGTCGCCGGCATCGAACAGGCGCAGCCGGGAGACCTGACCTTCATTGCCCATGAAAAATATGTGGGGAAGCTCGCGACGACGCGCGCCTCGGCGATTATTGCAGCCCCGGCAGTCGGTGCGATGGGGGCCTCGGCTGCGCTTCTGCTCACGGAGCAGCCCTACCTGGCGTTCGCGCACGCGGTGGGTCTGCTGACGGACGCGCCGGTACCCCCGAAGGGCATCGATTCCGCAAGCTCGGTGGCGCCGGACGCCACCCTCGGTCCCGACGTGTCGATCGGTCCGTTCGTGGCCATCGGCGCCGGTGCGTCGATCGGCGCTCGAACCGTCATCTATCCCAACGTCGTCGTCGGTCCGGGCGCGTGTATCGGCGAGGACTGTATCGTGCGCTCGCAAGTGTCGATTCGCGACGGGGTCGTGATTGGCAATCGTGTCATCCTGCAGGACGGCGCGGTCATCGGCAGCGAGGGTTTTGGATTCGCCCGGCAGCCCGACGGCACTCACTTGAAGATCCCGCAGCGAGCCGGGATCGTGATCGAGGACGACGTCGAGATCGGCGCGAATTCGGCGGTCGATCGGCCCGCCGTGGGCGAGACCCGCATCGGCGCCGGCACGAAGGTAGACAACCTCGTGCAAATCGGCCACGGCGTGAAGATCGGGCGGCGCGTGCTGTTCGCCGCGCAGGTCGGCATCGCCGGAAGCTGCACTATCGACGACGACGTGGTGCTGGCCGGGCAAGTCGGGGTCGCCGAACCACGTGCATCTTGGCAAGGGCGTCATTGCCACGGCGCAGACCGGCATTCCCAACTCGGTTGACGCCGGGGCGTACATCTCGGGCTATCCGGCGATTCCGCACCGCGAGTGGCTCAAGTCGGCTGCCGTGTACCGTCAACTGCCGTCGCTGAGGCAGCGCGTCGCGACCCTCGAGCAGCGTATCGTCGAGCTCGAGGAGAAGCTCGCGGAATGCCGGACGTCGTCGGATCGGTGAGCCGGCGCGCGGCGCCGCTAGCATTGCTGATTCTTGCCCTGGCCGGTTTGGCCGGTTCGGCGGCCGCGCAGGAGCCGCTCACGCATCCGCCTTTGCGGGCGGAATTCCTGTCCCGGTACGACTTTCTCGTCCTGCTGGCCGGGCTCGACTCCAATGACAATCGCTTCTCGTGGGATGCACGCGCCGAGGCCGATCTCGACGTGGTAGATTACGTCGTCGGCCGGGCGTCGGTCCGGGCCGGATACGAAGCGATCATGGGGAACGAGCAGCAGCTGTTCGACCCGAACCAGAGTCTTTACACGCTCGAGGCCTCGTCCTCGTTGAGGGCGGGCCCGACCGAATTCGCCGCCGTCCTGCACCACGTGTCACGACATCTCAGCGATCGCGCGAACACGCGCGGGATCGGCATGAACCTGGCCGGCGGACGCGTATTACGTCGGATTCGCGTCGCCGGCGCCTCGCTCGACCTCCGGGCGGATGGTGGCTGGGTCATCATGCGCTCTTACCTGGATTACACCTGGAGGGCGCAGATCGACCTGGTGGCCCGCCGGCCCCTGACCGCGCGGCTCGGCCTGCTCGGGCGAGCCTTTGGCGAAACATACGGCGTGGATCCGACGATCGCCGGCCGCGCCCGGCAGCATGGGGGCCGGCTCGAGGGTGGCGTTCGAATCTCCGGCCAGGCGGCGACGATGGAGCTGTTCGCCGGCTATGAGCGCGTGGTCGACGCCGATCCGCTCGGACCGGCAGCCTGGCCGCTGGGCATTCGGCGGTTTTCGCATCGTCAACTGATACCATTCAGCTATGACGCCAAGGACCGTTCCCTTCCCCGCGTTCGCGCTGGCCCTGGTGGTCGCCGTCCTGTCGTACAGCCATGCACCGTCGGCCGCCGTGCGGCCCCCGAAGCTGCAGTACCAGACATCGACGCTGCCGAACGGGCTGACGGTGATCTACTCGGAGGATCACTCGACGCCGATCGTCCACCTGCAGCTCTGGTATCACGTCGGGTCGAAGAACGAGACGGACGGGGCGCACCGGCTTCGCGCATCTCTTCGAGCACATGATGTTCAAGGGATCGAAGAACGTGGAGCCCGAAGCGCACACCTCGCTCATCTCGGGGGTCGGCGGCCAGGCAACGCGTATACCACCGACGATGAGACGGTGTTCTGGGAGACGGTGCCGGCGCAGTATCTGCCGATGACGCTGTGGCTCGAGGCCGATCGGATGGCGTCGCTCCGCATCGACCGGGACACCTTCGTCAACGAACGCGAAGTGGTGAAGGAAGAGCGGCGGATGCGCGTGGACAACCAGCCGTACGGCCGGCTCAACGAGATCATCTACGACCAGGCGTTCACGACACATCCGTACAAGCATTCGACCATCGGCAGCATGGAGGACCTCGAAGCCGCCTCGATCGACGATGTACGCGACTTCTACTCGACGTACTACGTGCCGGCGAACGCGACGCTGGTGCTGGTCGGCGATTTCGAGACGGCTCAGGCGAAGCAGCTCGTCGAGCAATACCTCGGCCGCGTGCCGAAGGCCGAGCGGCCGGTGCCGCGCGACATTCCGAAGGAGCCGCCGCACACGAAGGAGCGCCGCGTCCGGCTGGAGACGCCGTGGCCGCTGCCGGCGGTCGTCGTCGCGCACCACATCACCTACGACGGCCATCCCGATTCGTATCCGCTGCACATCGCCTCGAAAGTGCTGTCCGACGGCCAGAGCTCGCGCATCTACCAGAAGCTGGTGTACGAACGGCAGCTGGCGGTGGCGGCGTTCGGCGGCGCGAACCTGATCGAGCATCCGAACCTGTTCTACGCGGTCGCGATCGTGCAGCCGGGCCAGAAGCCCGAGGATGCGGTCAACGCGCTCATCGCGGAGCTCGACAAGCTGAAGGCCGAGCCGATCACCGACCGCGAGCTGCAGCGGACCAAGAACCAGTTCGCGCGCGACTACATCCTGGGCCGGGAGTCGAATCAGCAGAAGGCGACGCAGCTGGCGCACGCCGCGGTGATTCACGGGCACATCGCGACCGCCGACGGCGAGTTCGACATCTTCCAGAACATCACCGCCGCCGACGTTCAGCGCGTGGCGCGCACGTATTTCACGCCGGAAAACCGCCTGGTCATCACGCTGATGCCGTCCGGGACGACGGCGGCGGCGGGGCAGCCATGACCTGCGCCCGGCGCAGCTGGTTACGGAACGCGTGCGTGTGCGCGCTCATGCTCGTGCTCGGCGCGTCCCGCGCCCCGGCGCAGACGCGCTGGCCGTCCGAAGGACCGCCGCGTCCGCTGCCCGCGCGGGACGTGCAGTTTCCGCCCTATTCTCTCCAGACGCTGCCCAACGGGCTCCAGGTCGTGGTGGTGCTCCATCACGAGCAGCCGGTCGTCAGCATGCGGATGATCGTTCGCGCCGGCGGCGCGCTCGATCCGAAAGGCAAGCACGGTCTCGCGCAGCTTGTCGCGTCGCTGCTCACGCAGGGGGCCGGCGGCAAGTCGGCCAGCGAGCTCAACGACACCATCGATTTCATCGGCGGCGCAATGGGCGCCGGCGCCGGCACCGATCTCAGCTTCATCAACATGGTCGTGATGAAGGACAGCTTCGGGCTCGGCCTGAGCATGCTCTCCGACATGGCGCGTCGCCCGACGTTCGCGCCGGAGGAAATCGAGCGCCAGCGGCAGCAGATGCTGTCGGGCCTGAAAGTCAGCATTGAAGATCCCGGAGTTCATCGCCAACGCCGTCTTCGATCGCCTGGTCTACGGCTTCCATCCCTACGGCATGCCGCAAACGGGCACGCCGGAAACGATCGCCGCCATCACGCGGGACGATCTCGTCGCGTTTCACCAGCGCAACTTCGTGCCGAACAACGCGATCCTCGCGGTCGTCGGCGACGTGACCGCGGAGGAGGCGTTCGAGGGTGTCAAGCGCGTGTTCGGCGACTGGGAGCGACGCGCGGTGCCGGCCGACACATTTACTCCGCCGCCCGACCCGACGCGCCGCGTGGTCGTCGTCAACAAGCCCGACGCCGTGCAGACCGAAGTGCGCGTCGGACATGTCGGGATCCGACGCAATCATCCGGACTACATGGCGCTCAACCTGGCGCATCCGGATTCTCGGCGGCGAGGGCGCCAATCGCCTGCACCAGGTCCTGCGGACGGCGCGCGGCCTGACCTACGGCGCGCAGGCCGACATGGACACGCTCCGGGAGAGCGGCGACTTCGAGGCGTCGACCAACACGCGGTCGGACGCGACGGGCGAAGTGCTGCGGCTGATCGTGGACGAGTTCTGGCGCCTGCAGCGCGAGCGGGTCAGCGAGCGGGAGCTGGCCGACGCGAAGGCGTATCTGACCGGCAGCTTTCCGCTGACGATCGAGACGCCGGATGCGATCGCGACCCAGGTGCTCAACGTGCTCTTCTACGGGCTGCCGATCGAGGAGCTGCAGTCGTTCCGCGAGCGCGTCAACGCCGTCACGCCGGACGACATCGAGCGCGTGGCGCGTTTCTATCTCCGGCCCGATCGGCTGTCGGTCGTGCTGGTCGGCAACGCCGCGGCGTTTACGCCGCAGCTGTCGCGCGTCGGCTTCGGCACCTTCGAGATCATCGAGGCTCCGAATCTGGATCTGACGGCCGCGGACTTCAAGCGAGCGTCACGAGTGGGAACGACTGGAGGCCAGGAGGGGACTCACGACCGGCTGGAAGGTCAGGCGGGACCGGAGGGGCGGGAGCGGTGCTGGCGCAGAACTCCGGGGTGCGCCCGGCGCGAGCTATCAGCAGCGCGGGGCGATCGTGCCAGACGATGGTCCGAGTGCGCGGGCGCTGCTCGACGCGGTGATTGCCGCCAAGGGCGGTCTGGAGAAGCTGCGCGCCGTCAAGAGCATCACCGCCATGACGCGCGAGGACCATGTCCACGCCGGAAGGACAGATCAGCGTCGAGACCACGACCTACCTTGAGTATCCGAATCGCGTGCGCGTCGAGACCAAGCTCCCCGACGCGCTCATCGTCCACGTCTTCGACGGGAAACGGGCGTGGGTGAAGGATCCCGAGGGGACGTACGAGGTGCCCGAGGCGATGATTCGCGAGCTCGAACTGGGGTTCCGGCGCGACACCGTCTCCGTGCTGCTCGCGGCGCATGACGGCGCCGTCCGGTCGCGCCTGCTGCCCGACGTGAAGGACGAGACGGGCAATGCTTCACCACGCGCTCGAGCTGTCGGCCGTCGATCTCGACCCGATCGTGCTCCACATCGATCCCGCGACGAACCTGATCGCCAAGCAGATGTACGTCGTCGGGGGGCCGGGCAGCCGCTCGTCGAAGAGCTGTTCACGGACTACCGGCCGGTGGACGGCGTCCAGATCGCCTTCCTCGCGAAGGTGCGGCGCGCCGGGCAGCTCATCCTCGAGCGGCGGATCACCGAGCATCAAGATCAACGCGCCGCTCGATCCCGCGCTGTTCAACCGCCCTGCCTCTTGAGCCCGCGCCTCCTGCTGTCGTGCGGCGAGCCGTCCGGCGACCTGTACGCGGGCGCGCTGACGCGCGAGCTGCGCTCGCTCGCCCCGGCATCGCGGTCGCCGGCCTCGGCGGCCCGCAGTTTGCCGCCGCCGGGGGCCGGCTCCTCGCCGACTATCGCGGACTGGCGGTGACCGGTCTGACCGAGGCGCTCGCCAAGGTGCCGCGATCGTTCCGGCTCCTGCAGCACGCTCGTGAGCTGGGCGCGCGACGAACGGCCGGACGCCCTGGTCGTGATCGACTTTCCCGATTTCAACTTCCCGCTGGCGCGCGCGTCAAGAAGCTCGGGATTCCGGTGGTCTACTACATCAGCCCGCAGATCTGGGCCTGGCGTCCCGGCCGACTGAAGACGATTCGCAGGTCGCCGATCGCGTGCTGGTGATTTTTCCGTTCGAAGAGGCGATCTACCGGAGCGGCGGCGTGCCGGTCGAGTTCGTCGGCCATCCGCTGGTCGATCTCGCGACGCCGTCCGCGCCGCGCGACGCGTTTCTCCGCGGCCTCGGCCTGGCGCCGCGCGCGCCGACGGTCGCGATCCTGCCCGGGCAGCCGGCCGAACGAAGTCAGCCGGATTCTGCCGGATCCTGGTGGCCGCCGCCCGGCGGATTCGCTCGGCGGTCGCCGGCGCGCAGTTCGTCGTCGCGCGCGCGCCCGCACCTGGACGACGATCTGTTCGATGTGGTGCAGGCGCGCGGTGTGTCGCCGGCGGTGGTCGTCGAAGGCGAGACCGACGCCGTGCTCGCGTCGGCCGACGTGGCGCTCACGGCGTCCGGGACGGCGACCGTGCAGACGGCGATTGCACGACACGCCGATGGTGGTCGTCTACCGGCTGTCGCCGCTGACCTATCGCCTCGGCCGCCGGCTCGTGAAGCTCGACACGTTCGGCATGGTCAATCTGATTGCCGGCGAGCGGATCGTGCCGGAGCTGATTCAGGACGGTTCACGCCCGAGGCGGTGGCGGGCGAAGCGATTTCGATGCTGACCGATCCCGCGCGCGCCGCCCGGATTCGCGAAGGGCTCGCGCGCGTGCGGACACGGCTTGGCGGACCCGGCGCGAGCCGCCGCGCGGCCGAGGCGATTCTCGAGCGTGTTATGAACATCGATCCGACGCGTTCTGCTGGGCTGTGCCTTCACGTGCGCGGTCGGTCTCCGGTGTCCGCCACGGTCGTCATCCCCGCGGATCTGGGCGAGCTGTCGCGTGAAGCGCTCGCGATCGCGCGCGGCCGCGTCGTCGCGGCTCGACGCGCGATGGACCGACGATCGCCGGCGAGTCGAGACCATCGTCACGCTCGAGGCCGAGAGCTATTTGAAAGGTGGCGTTCGGCGCTGTTCTGCAATTTCGCGTGCCCGGCGGCGGCTCGGCCGCTACCGCAGCATCGTCGTCGGCGCGCCCGAGTTCGTCGTCGGTCAGCGCGTGGTCGTGTTTCTCGGCGCGCGCGGCCCCGCCGTGCCCTTCGTCCTGGGCCTTAGCCAGGGCGTGTTCCGCATCGTGCCCGGGGCCGGCGGGATGGGTCGTCACGCCGCCGGCGATGCTTCCGGCGGCGGGCGGACCGGCCGGACATCGTCCGCGGCGACCCGGCGCGCCGGCCGCTGCCGCTGGCGGATTTCGAGCGGCAGGTCCGCGCGCTAGTCGCGGGAGCGCAGCGATGAAGCGGGGCGTTTCGATGGCCCTGATGGCGGCGCTGATGGCCGCGCACGCCGTTCCGGCGGCCGCGTACCTCAAGTTCGGCGTTCGGGTGACGAGCGGGGACGTGACGCTCAGGTGGAAGGAAACCGTTCGCTACTTCGTGTCGGATCGCGACGTGCCAGGCGTCAGCGCGTCGGCACTTCAGAGCGCGGCCGCCCGTGCGTTTTCAAGCGTGGGAGGCCGTGCCGACGGCGTCGATTGCGTATCAGTTTGGCGGTTTGACCGCGGCGCGTCCGGGCGCCGATGACGGGCGGTCGACTCTGGGGTTCCTCGAAGAGCCGGAACTCGACCGCGTGCTGGCTTCGACAAGCTTTCTCATCGACATGTCCACGGGCGAGCTGCTCGAGTCCGATATTTTCTTCAACAGCGCGTTCCCGTGGTCTGTCGCGTCCGCCGGCGAGGCCGGCCGGTACGATCTCGGAATCGATCGCGGTGCACGAAATCGGGCACCTCAGCGGCCTCGGGCATTCCGCGCTCGGCGAAACAGAGATGGGCGAGGGCGGTCGTCGGCGCGTGCTGGCGGCTGGGGCCGTCATGTTTCCGATCGCGTTCGCCGCCGGCACCACGGCCGGCCGCACGTTGCGGGCCGACGACATCGCCGGGATTTCCGATCTCTATCCCGACGGGAAATTCGAGGAGGACAGCGGCAGCATCTCGGGCCGCGTCACCAAGGGCGGCCAAGGGGTGTTCGGTGCGCACATCGTCGCCTTCAATCCCACCACCGGCGCGTTGGTCGGGAACTTCTCGCTCGATGCTCTGGGGCAGTTTTCGATCGCGGGACTCACGCCCGGCCTGTACGTCGTGCGGGTCGAGCCGCTCGACGATGCGGATGTCGAAAGTTTCTTCGAGTCCGAGCCGCCCGTCGACATCGACTTGCGGGCGGCCTTTCACGACAGGCTGGTGGGCGTTCCGCGGGGCGGTGACAGCGGCGCGATCGAGATCAAGGTCGCCGGGAAATGAGGATGCCGTTTACCGGCGCGCTCTATCCGTTGCTGCTGACGGTCACGTTGGAGGCGCAGGCCGGAGGCACCCCTGGCCGATTCGAAGTCGCCGCAGGCGCACTGTGGGGCGCCCCGGTGTCGATGGGCTCAGCCGATGCGACCGAGACGACCGGGAATGGCATGCCATTCCGGCTGTTTTCCTCCGAGAGCTCCCTTGGGAGCGCCGTCGGTCCGGAGGCACGGATTGGCGTGCGCGTAGGCAGGGGACTGCAGCTGGAAGGGTCGGCCTCGCACGCGAAGCCGACGCGGCGGACCCGGATCCGCTGGGATGCGGAAGGCATTCCGGACGTCACGCTGGCAGAAACGGTGAATCGGTGGACCATCGACGGGGCGCTCGTCACATCGCTCGCGCGGTGGCGTTTCGGCACGCGCACCGTGCCGTTTCTGTCTGTCGGCGCCGGCTATTTCCGGGAGCTTCATGAAGGAGAGGCGCTCGTGGAGACGGGAGTCACGTACCAGGGTGGTGGCGGTGTGAACATCACGCTGACCCAGCGCACCGGCGCGCAGCGCCTGAAGAGCGCCGGCGTGCGCGTCGGCGCACGTGCCGTAGTGCGCCCTGGGGGCGGGATTTTGGAGGACCCGGTCCGGGTCGCCCCAATCGCTGACGTCTCACTCTATCTTCGCTACTAGCTCCTTCTCTTGAGCTCTCAACTCTCGGTATGCTCTACCTGTAGCACGCGGTTGACAAAGCGAGGGCGCAGCTGATCGGCGAAACCAGCTAAACCTCCGCGGGCCCTTCGCTCGGATCTGATCCCTCCTCGCGGTCTTCGGCGTGCGGCTCACCTTCCTGTTCCACGAGCTTCCAGCCGTCGCGCACCTCGCGATCGCCCGCGGCTCCTGGGCATGGGGTCCTTCACCCGATCTGAGGTTTGAGTCTTCCCCGATCGGCCTCGCGTCGTTACGCATGACCGTCCTCCTTGCTCTCGCCCCTTGGCGGCAGGTTCTGCTGCTCGCGCTGCTCCTCTTCAATCGCGCGGTTCGACGTGCCGCTGCTCTCGATCCCTTCGTCGTCGGTAGAAGTCGCTGGCCTTTCCTGGCTCAACCGATCGTCGGGCGTTCCTCGCGGGTCGTGCACCTGTGCCATCATTCCTCCTGGCCGATGTCTCCGCAAACGCTGTGCCTTCGGTGGAACGTAATGGCGTGGCTGAGGTACGATTGGCTTTTCTC
Organism: uncultured Acidobacteriota bacterium; assembly: GCA_963814975.1. GTDB lineage: Bacteria > Acidobacteriota > Vicinamibacteria > Vicinamibacterales > CAVVIG01 > CAVUXJ01. The sequence continues at coordinate 167,031 of CAWFFB010000035.1, forward strand.
GAGGTTCGAATGTCAACGGTGAACAGCTTCGGTACGCGCAGGCCTTTGCGGGTCGGTGACCGGTCGGTTCAGATGTACAGTCTGGCCGCGCTCCAGGATGCCGGACACCCTGAAATAGCGCGCCTGCCGTATTCGCTCAAGATTCTGCTGGAGAATCTCCTGCGCCATGAAGACGGCCGCTTCGTGAAGCCAGTCGACATCCAGGTTCTTGCCAGGTGGGACGTCAAGAGCACGGCCCAGCAGGAAGTCTCCTTCGCGCCGGCCCGCGTGCTCCTGCAGGACTTCACCGGCGTGCCCGCGGTGGTCGATCTCGCCGCCATGCGGGACGGCATCGCGCGGCTGGGCGGGAATCCCAACCGCGTCAACCCGCTGCAGCCGGTTGAGCTCGTCATCGATCATTCTGTTCAGGTAGACTTTTTCAATCAGCCGAACGCCTTCCAGCTGAACGCGGAGCTCGAGTTCTCGCGTAACAAGGAGCGGTACGCGTTCCTCCGTTGGGGACAGAGTGCCTTCGCGAATTTCCGCGTCGTGCCCCCCGACACCGGCATCGTTCACCAGGTGAACCTCGAGTACCTGGCCCGCGTGGTGATGTCGGACGAAACGCCAGGCGGGACGCTCGCGTACCCGGACACAGTGGTAGGCACCGATTCCCACACGACGATGATCAACGGACTCGGGGTGGTGGGCTGGGGGGTCGGCGGCATCGAGGCTGAGGCGGCGATGCTTGGCCAGCCGATCTCGATGCTCATCCCGCCGGTGCTCGGCTTCCGTCTGACAGGCGCAATGCTCGAAGGTGCCACCGCGACCGACCTCGTGCTGACGATTACCGAGCGACTCCGCAAGCACGGCGTTGTCGGCCGGTTCGTCGAGTTCTTCGGACCCGGCCTCGAACACCTGACGATTGCCGATCGTGCCACGCTCGGGAACATGTGTCCGGAGTACGGCGCGACGATCGCCATTTTTCCCATCGATGACATGACGCTCGACTACCTGCGGCTGACGGGGCGTGACGAATCGCGCGTCCAGCTTGTCGACGCATATGCGAAGGCCCAGGGGCTGTTCAGGCGTCCCGGCGATCCCGATTCCGTGTATTCGGAGTGCCTCGAGCTCGACCTCGGGACGATCGAGCCGAGCCTTGCCGGGCCGCGGCGGCCGCAGGATCGCGTCTCCCTCAAACAGGCGAAGAGCAGCTTTCAGACCGCGCTCGGCACTCTACAGGCGTCGGCCAAGAAGGCCGCCTCCGTCGCTTCGGGGGGCGCTGCCGCCGAAGCGGCCGCGGCGAGCGTCGCGGTGGCGGAACCGCCCGCCGTGACCCAGCTCGATCACGGCTCGGTGGTCATTGCCGCGATCACGAGTTGCACGAACACCTCGAACCCCAGTGTGATGATTGGGGCCGGCCTCCTCGCCAAGCGGGCGGTGGAACGCGGGCTTCGGAGTCAGCCCTGGGTGAAGACCAGTCTCGCGCCGGGTTCGAAAGTGGTTACGGAGTATCTGCGCCAGGCGGGATTGCAGGAGTACCTCGATCAGCTCGGCTTCAGCCTGGTCGGTTACGGTTGCACGACCTGCATCGGCAACAGCGGGCCGCTCCCCGACGAAGTCGCGGCGGAGGTCGAATCGCGCAATCTCGTGGTGGCCGCCGTTCTTAGCGGTAACCGGAACTTCGAGGGGCGCATCCAGCAGCAGGTCAGGGCCAATTACCTGGCCTCGCCGCCGCTCGTCGTGGCGTACGCGATCGCCGGGAAGATGACGATGGACCTCACGACCGAGCCGCTGGGAACGGACCACGCCGGCCAGCCGGTGTACCTGCGCGATATCTGGCCGACCGAGCGCGAGATTCAAGAAACCATGCTGCGCGCGGTCAATGCCCGGATGTTCCGTGAGCAATACGCCGACGTGTTCGCGGGCGACGACCGCTGGCGCTCGCTGGACGTGCCCCATGGCGATCGGTTCGCCTGGGAGCCGGACTCGACCTACATCCGCAATCCCCCGTTCTTCGAGGGCCTTACGCTCGTGCCTGCGCCTCTCGTCGACATCCTCGGCGCACGGACGCTGGCGATGCTCGGCGACAGCATCACGACCGATCACATTTCTCCGGCTGGGTCGATCAAGAAGGACAGCCCCGCCGGGCGCTACCTCATGGCACAGGGCGTCCAGCCGGCCGACTTCAACTCATACGGGGCGCGGCGTGGCAACCACGAGGTCATGATGCGCGGAACGTTCGCCAATATCCGCCTCAGGAATCTGCTTGCGCCCGGCACGGAAGGCGGCTACACCACGTATCAGCCCGGTGGCGAGGTGATGACGATCTACGACGCGGCCATGCAGTACAAGCAGGCCGGCGTGCCGTTGATCATTCTGGCAGGGAAAGAGTACGGATCGGGATCCTCACGCGACTGGGCCGCGAAAGGTACGCGGCTGCTGGGTGTCCGCGCGGTCATTGCCGAGAGCTTCGAACGGATCCATCGGAGCAACCTGGTCAACATGGGCGTCCTGCCGCTGCAGTTCAAGAGCGGCCAGACGGCGTCTTCCCTCGGGCTCACCGGCAGCGGAGAGTTCGAGATCACGGGTATCGCGACCGGACTTCAGCCGGGCGGGCTCGTGCAGGTCCGGGGCGGCGATCCCCTCACCGAATTCGAGGCCGTGGCCAGAATCGACACGCCCGAGGAGCTCGTGGCTTTTTGCCACGGCGGCATCCTCCCCTACGTGCTACGGGAGCTCGTCCGGAAGAATTGAACGCCTCGCCTCACAGCACCGGACACGAAGCACACGAAGTGCAGGATGGAATTGCGTAGCGGTGATCGCAGACGACGAGGTGAAGCAAGAGACACCTCGGGAGCTTCGTGGCCCTCGTGGTGATCGAGGTATGCGCCAGTTGACATCGGCCGACATCAAGACCAAGGCCCGCACGCTGGGCTTCGACGCCTGTGGCGTGGCGCCGGTGGGAGATCTCCCGGAGCTGGAATTTTTTCAGGAATGGATCGCGCGCGGGTATTCCGCCTCGATGACCTATCTCGAGCGCTCGGCCGTTCGCCGCGCCGGGGTCGCACGGGTAATGCCGTCCGCGCGCTCGGTGATCGTCACCGCCACCGTTTACAACACGGCGCGTCCCTATTCCACCGAATGCGCCGATCCCTCGCGCGCCCAGATCGCGCGGTACGCCTGGGGCGAGGACTATCACGTCGTGATCGGCGGGCGGTTGGACGCCCTGGTCGCATGGATGCGCGAGATCGCCCCTCAGCCGTTCGAGGCGCGTGCCTACGTCGATACCGGACCGGTTCAGGAACGCGTCTACGCGCGCTACGCCGGCATCGGGTGGATCGGCAAGAACACCTGCGTCATCAGTCCCGAGCTCGGCTCGTGGGTGTTTCTCGGCGAGATCATCTGCAGCCTTCCGCTCGACGCCGATGCGCCCGCCTTCGATCAATGCGGCGATTGCATGCTCTGTCTCGAGGCGTGCCCGACGCAGGCGCTCGTGGCGCCCGCCGTGCTCGACTCCAGCCGCTGCATCTCGTATCTGACGATCGAGCATCGCGGCGACATCCCGGCGGCGCTCGGCCCGGCGATCGGCTCCCACGTCTATGGTTGCGATATCTGCCAGGAAGTATGCCCGTGGAACAGCTGCGCCCCGACCTCGGCGGACCCGGCCTGGTGGCCCAGGTCGGTGTGGGATCAGCCGGCGCTCGTCGATCTCTCGCGGATGCCGGACGACGTGCTGTCTACGGCGCTGCGCGGCAGCGCGATGAGTCGGGCGAAAGCCGCCGGCCTGAGACGTAACGTGGCTGTTGCGCTCGAAAATGTCCAAACTCCCCGTACCTGACGACCGCCGCGTCCAATGACCGGGCGGTCCCCCGGCGGCGTCAGACTTATCCCCGCCCGGCTCAGTCTCCCGGTCGTCCGCTTCGCGGCATCAGGGATTTGCGCGCGATAGCCAAACGCTTATCATGGGAGGAGTGTTTCCTGTGGGTTCGACACTGGCGCCCGCCCTTCTCCTCTCCATGCCGCAGCTGGTGGATCCGAATTTCAGCCGCACCGTGGTTCTCCTTTGCAAACACAGCGACGAAGGCGCATTCGGATTGGTCGTCAACCGTCCCCTGGTTACCAGCGGACGCGTCGTCGTCAACCTCGATCCGCCCGTCTCAACGGACAGTGACCTGGAGGTATGGGTCGGCGGGCCTGTGGAACCGCAGCGCAGCTGGATGCTCGTCGGCAGCCAGCCCGGCAGCGAAGAGTTCCTCTCCGGGATGCGTATCGCCGAAGGCCTCTACCTGTCCACCTCTCCCGATCTGCTTCGCCGCTTGCTGGAGCCCGATCCGCCTCAGCGCACCAGACTGGTGGTTGGTTACTCAGGCTGGGGACCGGGCCAGCTCGAGGCGGAATTGACGGCGTCGGCGTGGCTGATGAGCGACATCGATCGCGATTTGATTTTCAACACCCCGCCCGAGCGCATGTGGGAGGCCGCCATCCGCCGCCTCGGCGCCGATCCCGCGACCCTGCAGATGTCGCGGGGGGTTCACTAATCGCACATCATGATCAGAACCGCACTGGCATGTGGCGCCGTCGTGCTCGCCGCGACGTTCGTTGCGTGTCGAGCCCAGGAGCCCCCGGTGCCACCGACCACAGCGTCCTCGCCGCCTTCGTCAGAGCTGGACAGAATGACCGCCCGGTTTGCGCCGACCGACATCATCGCCGACGTCTCGAAGCTGTCGCCCGCTGACCGCGGCGTCCTCGCCAAGCTGGTGGAAGCGTCGAAGATGATCGACGCCCTCTACCTGCGTCAGGTCTGGGCAGGCAACGAGGAGATGCTGCTCGATCTTGTCCGCGACGAAACGCCCGAAGGGCGCGAGCGCCTGCGCTATTTCCTGATCAACAAAGGACCCTGGTCGCGTCTCGATCACAATCAGCCCTTCGTGCCCGGCGCGCCGCCGAAGCCGGAGGGAGCCAACTTCTATCCTGAGGGCGCGTCGAAGGCCGAGATCGAACGTTGGATTCAGTCGCTGCCGGCGTTGGAGCGCGCGCGGGCGACCGGATTTTTCACCCTCATTCGCCGGGGGCCGACGGGCGCCTTTACCCTCGTGCCCTACAGCATGGAGTACCAGAACGAGCTGGTGCTGATTGCGGGCTTGCTCCGGGAGGCCGCCTCACAGGCGACGGAGCCGACGCTGAAGACGTTCCTCGCGTCGCGCGCTGACGCATTCCTTTCGAACGACTACTACGACAGCGACGTCGCCTGGATGGAGCTCGCCGGGCGCCATCGAGCCCACGATCGGCCCATACGAGGTATACGAGGACGAATTCTTCAATTACAAGGCGGCCTTCGAGTCGTTCATTACCGTCCGCGACGAAGCCGAGAGCGCGAAGCTCCAGAAGTTCGGCGCCGAACTTGCAGGACATCGAGAACCACCTGCCGATCGATCCAGGCCGGCGCAACCCCGCACTCGGCAAGCTGGCGCCCATCGCGGTCGTCAACGAGGTGTTCGCCGCGGGCGACGCCAACCGCGGCGTCCAAACCGCGGCCTTCAACCTGCCCAACGACGAACGCGTGACCCGCGAAAAGGGCGCCAAGCGCGTGATGTTGAAGAACGTGCAGGACGCGAAGTTCGCGAAGATTCTGATGCCGATTTCGAAGGTCGTGCTCGCGCCGGCCGATCAAACCGACGTCTCGTTCGAGGCGTTCTTCACCCACATCCTGATGCACGAGCTGATGCATGGCCTCGGCCCGCACAACATTTCGGTCGGCGGCCGGGCGACGACGGTGCGGCAGGAAATGAAAGAGGCGTCGAGCTTTCTCGAAGAAGCCAAGGCGGACATCTCCGGCCTGTTCGCCTTGCAGTACCTGATCGATAAGGGGGTCGTGCCGAAGTCGATGGAGCGATCGATCTACACGACGTTTCTGGCATCGTGCTTCCGCTCGATTCGCTTCGGCATCAACGAAGCCCACGGTCGCGGGATCGCGATTCAGCTGAATTCGCTGATCGATGCGGGTGGTTTCTCGGTCAAGCCGGACGGCACGTTCGCGGTCAATCACGATCGAATCAAGGACGGCGTAACCGCCCTGACCCGCGAGATCATGACGATCCAGGCCGAAGGGGATTACGCCAAGGCGAAGGCTCTCGGCGAACGCCTGGGGACCGTGCGGCCACAGGTCCAGCGCGCGCTCGACGCGCTGGAGACGGTCCCCGTCGATATCGAACCCAGGTTCATAACCGCTGAGCAGCTCCTCCGCTCGGCGCGTCAGTAACGACTCGTGGCATGCCGGGGGACCGCCTGAATCGCTGAGCTGTTCTTCTCGCGTTGGTATCTGTCTGTCATAGTTGTTGCAACGCAAACCGCGGGCCCTGGTCTTGCGGCGCTCGGGCCTCTGGCACCGACCACGTTCGAGATCAAACGGTTGGGGTGCGCGGCTGTTGTGTAGGGGTAACAGATCGTGACAAGGTGACCAACATCGTGAGCACGCGGCTGCGTGTCCTTCTGGTCGAGGATTCCGAAGACGATGCGGCGCTCGTCGTTCGCGTACTGACCAATGGCGGCTTCAAGGTCTTCTCCGAGCGCGTCGATTCGGCGGATGGGCTGAAGTCGGCGCTCGACCGTCAGAGCCTGGGATCATTGCCGATCGCCGATTTCTCGATGCCGGGGTTCAGCGGTACGGCGGCGCTCGAAATCGTTCGCGGCATGCGATCCGGATCTGCCGCTCATCTTCGTCTCGGGCACGATCGGAGAGGACGTGGCGGTCGCCGCGATGCGCACCGGCGCCCACGACTACATCATCAAGGGCAACCTCGCCCGGCTCGTCCCTGCCGTGGAGCGGGAACTGCGGGACGCCGCCGTGCGACGCGAACGCACGCTGGCCGAGCAGCGTCTCGCGCATCTGGCCTATCACGACTCGCTGACCGACCTTCCGAACCGGGCGCTGCTCCAGGATCGTCTCCAGCAGGCGATTGCTGGCGCCCAGCGCGACGCCGAGCTGGTCAGCTTTCTCCTGATGGACCTCGACGGTTTCAAGGAGATCAACGACGCCCTGGGCCATCACGCCGGCGACCGCGTCCTGCAGCAGCTGGCGACGCGACTTCGCGCAGTCGTGGGCGATGCCGACACGGTCGCGCGTCTCGGTGGAGACGAGTTCGCCATGATTCTGCCGTCCACCGACACCGGTGGCGCGGAGCAGGCCGCCCGCAAGGTGATCGCCGAACTCGAACGGCCCTTTTCCGTGGATAGCCGTCCCCTGCTTGTGCACGCGAGCATTGGCATTGCCCTCTATCCCGAACATGGCTTGACCGCCGAGACGCTGTTGCAAAAAGCAGATGTCGCGATGTACGTCGCGAAAGGCGACCAGTCGGGCTGGGCGGTTTACACGGCCAGCCGCGATCGCCACAACGACCGGCGGTTGTCGATCATCGCCGATCTGCGTTCGGGCCTGGACAAGGGGCAGTTCTTCGTGGAGTATCAGCCCATCCTCAACCTTGCCACCCGTACGGTGCAGGGCGTCGAGGCCCTGGTTCGCTGGGACCACCCCAAGCAGGGCCGGCTGCCCCCCTCCGACTTCATCGATCTCGCCGAGCAGACGGGTCTCGTGAACCCGCTGACAACGTTCGTGCTGGGACGTGCCCTGGATGAATGGTTTCCCGCCGGGATCGGCGACCCGTTGACGATCGCGGTGAACATCTCGCCGCGCAATCTCCACGATCCAGAGCTGCCGGACCGGATCCTGGAAGCAGTGCAGTCACGCGGCGTCCCGCCCTCGAGGTTGGTGCTCGAAATTACCGAGAATCTGATCATGTCCGATCCGTCGAAGTCGACGGCGTGCCTGACCCGCCTGCACGAGATGGGCGTGCCCCTGGTCATCGACGATTTCGGAACGGGGTACTCGTCGCTGACCTACCTGCGCCGGCTCCCGGTGACCGGGCTCAAGATCGACCGGTCGTTCGTGCTCGGCCTCGAACGCGGCGAGGACGAGGTGATCGTCCGCTCGACGATCGATCTGGCCCACAACCTGGGGTTGACCGTCATTGCCGAGGGGGTGGAGACCGCGGCGGTGAACTCCCGGCTGCTCGCGCTCGGCTGCGACGCGATCCAGGGGACATTCGTCAGCCCGCCGCGATCGGCTGAGGACACCCGCAGCTGGTTCGCCGGCCTTCAATAGCCGATGCTGCGCTCGAGGCGCGGAACGATCCTGCTCCAACTGTTCTTCGCGACGGCGGTCGCGCTGATCATCGCCGTGGGGGCGGTTTCGGTCGCGTTCGTCAGCTCATACGCCCGCAACGTCGAGCAGCTGGTCCAGCTCGAGGATCTGCCCCGCGCGACGGCCGCGCTGGCGGCCGGTGCCCGGCCCGCCGCGGTTCGGCTGTCGACCCTTATCGCCGCGGGCGTCGCGTTGACGATCGCCTTGCTGGCGATCGTGTACCGCCAGCTGCAACGCGAGATCCGGCGGCGGCGGGAAGGCGAGCGCGCGCTGAGCGTGCTCACGAGCCAGCTCCGTCAGCGGTCCGAAGCGGCGGAGGCCGCCAACCGGGAGCTTGAAGCGTTCAGCTACTCCGTGTCGCACGACCTTCGCGCGCCGCTGCGGAGCGTAGACGGATTTTCCTTGGCGCTCCTGGAAGACTACGGTCCCCAGCTCGATGAGCAGGCGCAGGCGCATCTGGTCCGCATTCGGAATGCCACCACGCGAATGGCGGGCCTGATCGACGACCTGCTGCAGCTCTCGCGGGTCAACCGGGGCGAGTTGGCGCGTGAGGATGTCGACGTGAGCGCGCTCGCGGAGCGGGTCGTCGTCGACCGGCGGCGGCAGGATCCGACGCGGTGGGTGGCGGTCACGATTCGACCGGAAATGACCGCTTCAGCCGACCCTCGCCTTCTGCGCGTCGTGCTGGAGAACCTGATCGAGAACGCGTGGAAGTTCACCGCTCGCCGTGAGCGCGCCGAGGTCCACGTGGGGTGTCAGCACGTGACGCACGAAACCGTGTTCTACGTGCGGGACAACGGCGCCGGGTTCGATCCGGCCTACGCGGATAAGCTGTTTGGCGCATTCCAGCGCCTCCACGCGGTCACCGATTTTCCCGGGACGGGCATCGGGCTGGCCACCGTGCAGCGCATCGTCCACCGGCACGGCGGCCGCGTGTGGGCAGAGGGAAGCGTGGACGCCGGGGCGTGTTTCTCTTTCACCATAGAGCCGTCTGCCACCAACGAGGAGCAATGAACGAAATACTGCTGGTCGAAGACAACCTCGACGATGTGGACCTGACGCTCCGCGCGTTTGCCAAGAGCAATATCGCGAACGAGGTCGTGGTTGCGCGCGACGGCGTCGAGGCGCTCGACTACCTGTTTGCGACCGGCGCCCATACCGGCCGCGCGTCTGCGCCGCTGCCGCAGCTCGTGCTGCTCGACCTCAAACTGCCGAGGATCGACGGTCTGCAGGTGCTCGAGCGCGTCCGCGCGAACCCGAAGACCCGGTTGGTGCCGGTCGTCATCCTCACCTCGTCCACCGAGCAGCGTGATCTTGCGACCGGCTACACCCTGGGCGCAAACAGCTACATCAGGAAGCCGGTCGACTTTCAGGAGTTTCTCGAGGCCGTGCGGCACCTCGGGTTCTACTGGCTGTTGCTCAACCAGGCGCCGCCCGAATCGACGTAGGGACAGCCTGTCGAACCACGCAGTCACGAAGGACAAGAAGACGCTCATGGATTTCGTGCCGTTCGTGTCTTCGTGGTGATCTGTGTTGATGGAGAAAGTCTGAAACCTGAAGGCCGATCAGACTTGAGATTTCAGACTTGAGACTTGTCGAGTTGCTTTGAGATCCTGCTAGTTGATGGAACAGGCGCCGGGACCCCGCGGGTCGCCGCACATTCCGCAAGAGGACGTCGACGGAGTCCCGGGCGAGGACGAGGGACCGTTCGCGACGGCGAAGACCGACAGCTGCTTCTCGAGCTCGGCGCTGTCGCAGGCCGGACAGCTCGCCGTCTCCTGTCCCCGCGTCAGATACTCGAAGTGGTGACCGCAGGCGCGACACGCGTACTCGAAGAGAGGCATGAGTCTATTCTGCAGCCTGCTTTCGGCGATGTCCAGCGCCAGTGACCAACCCAGCCTCTCGACCGGGCGCCGGCGCCAGCGCGCTGACTGGCGCGCTCCGATCGCGCTGCGAATGGTTCCCGTCTCAGCGAGTCGCGTCAAGTCGGCTGGATCGACGGGCCGAGGCCGTTCGGTCCTACACCTTCGATCCCTTGCCCGAGTCAGAAGAGCTGGGGAGGGGACCCCGGTCGCTTCCGGGGTGGCCCAAGAACCTGAGCTACACTGAAGGGATGATTCCCATCGCAGAACAGCGTGCTGGTTCAGCCGCGCGCGCCGAGGTCGCGAACCCGCTTCGTAGAAACATTGCCATCATCGCGCACGTCGACCACGGCAAAACCACCCTCGTGGACGCGCTGCTGCACCAGAGCGGCGCCTTCCGGTTGAACGAACGGGTCGCGGAACGTGCGATGGATAATACGGAGCTGGAGCGCGAGCGTGGCATCACGATTCTGGCGAAGAACACGGCGGTCCATTACGGCGACATGCTCATCAATATCGTCGACACGCCGGGCCACGCCGATTTCGGCGGCGAGGTCGAACGGACGCTGTCGATGGTGGACGGCGTGATGCTGCTGGTCGATGCGTCGGAGGGCCCGCTGCCGCAGACGCGGTTCGTGCTGCGCAAGGCGCTCGAGCGGCGGCTGACGCCGATTGTCGTGATCAACAAGATCGACCGTCCCGACGCCCGACCGCAGGAGGTGTTGAACGAGATCTACGATCTGTTCATCGATCTCGACGCGACCGAGGAACAACTCGACTTCCCCGTGCTCTACACCAACGCCAGGGTCGGTACCGCCACGCACGACCAGGACGGCGTGGGAGCGGACCTGCGGCCGCTGTTCGACGCGGTCGTCGAACACGTGCCCCCGCCGCGCGGGAACCCGGACGCGCCGCTGCAGCTTCTCGTCGCGAACCTGGACTCGAGCGACTACATCGGCCGCATCGCCATCGGCCGGATCTTCAACGGCCGCGTGAAGATTGGCGACGCGGTCGCCGTGGTCAAACTGGATACCGCCGTTCAGCACACGAAAGTGACCAAGCTGTACGCCTTCGAAGGATTGAAGCGGGTGGACATCCAGGCCGCCGCGGCGGGCGACATCGTCTGCCTTGCCGGCATCGAAGACATCACGATTGGCGAGACGATCACCGACATGGAGCACCAGATTGCGATCCCCCCGATCGCGATCGACGAGCCGACCGTGTCGATCATCTTCGGCGTGAATACGTCGCCGGTGGCCGGACGCGAGGGGCAGTTCGTCACGTCACGCCAGTTGAAGGATCGCCTCGACAAGGAACTCCTCGGGAACGTTTCGATTCGCATGGAGCCGACCGATTCGCCGGAGCAGATGAAGGTGGTCGGCCGCGGCGAGCTGCAGCTGTCGATCCTGATCGAAATGATGCGCCGCGAGGGGTTCGAGCTGCAGGTCTCCCGTCCCGACATCGTCACGAAGCAGATCGGCGGCCAGATCGTCGAGCCGGTCGAGGAGCTCGTCATCGACGTGCCCGAGGATCATCAGGGAATCGTCATCGCGCAGGTCGGGGAGCGCAAAGGCGTGATGACGAAGATGGTGAACAATGGCAGCGGGCGCGTGCGGCTCGAGTTCCGCATTCCCGCGCGGGGCCTGATCGGCTTCCGCGCGCAGTTCATGACCGACACCAAGGGGACCGGCATCATGAATCACATCTTCTCGAGCTGGGAGCCGTGGCACGGGGCGATTCCGGCCCGGGCGAACGGCGCGCTGGTCGCCGACCGCGCCGGCATCGCCACGTCGTACGCGATCTTCAATCTGCAGGAACGCGGCGAGATCTTCATCGATCCCGCGACGCCCGTCTACGAGGGCATGCTGATCGGCGAGAACTCCCGACCAGCCGACATGGACGTCAACGTCACCAAGGAGAAGAAGCAGACGAACATGCGGGCCTCGTCGGCCGACGAGGCGATCCGGCTGATTCCGCCACGCAAGCTCGGACTCGAGCAGGCGATCGAGTTCATCAACGACGACGAGCTGGTCGAGGTGACGCCGTCGACCATCCGGCTTCGTAAGCGGATTCTCGCCGCGAACATGCGGCCGAAGCCGGCGAAGTAGCCGTCAGGCTTCAGCCCGTATATTGTCGCCCGAACGCCCAAAGCGATCGTCCAAAGCCTATAGTCCGAAGCCTATAGCCAATGTCTGCTTTTCCAGCGCAAAACGTCCGGGTCTGTCGTCTGTCCGGCGTGCGGGTCGCTCGTCGGCGTCCGCGACGACAAGTGCTACATGTGCGGGCGGGTCAACCCCGGGCTATGGGGGTTTGCCCCTGCGTTGCGCCAGCTTGGCGCCGACTTCGGGTTCGTGCCGCTCGTCATCGGCGCGTCGAGCGTGTTGTACGGTCTGACGCTGATCGCCTCCGGAAGCCAGCTGCAGGTCGTGGGCGGCGGCATGTCCTTTCTCGCGCCGAGTGTTCAGGCGCTGCTGCTGTTTGGAGCGAGCGGCGCCGTTCCGGTATTCGGGCTTGGCAGTTGGTGGACCGTGCTGAGCGCCTCGTGGCTGCACGGCAATCTGCTGCACATCCTCTTCAACATGATGTGGGTCCGCGACCTTGGCCCCGCCACCGCCGACGTGATCGGGCCCGGCGCGCACCGTGGTCGTCTATGTCGTCGCCGGCGTGGGCGGGTTCATGCTGAGCTCGTTTGCCGGCAGGTACATCGGTGCCCTGCCGTTGCTCGGGGGCGGAGCGGGAGTGACAATCGGTGCGTCGGCGTCGATTTTCGGGTTGCTCGGCGCCCTCGTGCACTACGGCCGGATGAGCGGAAGCAGCCTGATCCATGGCCAGGCGATGCGCTACGCGATCATCCTGTTCATCTTCGGCGTGATCATGCCGGGAGTCGACAATTACGCCCACCTCGGCGGGTTCGTCGGCGGCTACGTCACGTCTGCGTTTTTCAACCCTCTCACGCGCGAGCGGGGCGATCACATGATTGCGGCCGTCCTGTGCCTGGTGGCCACCCTGCTCGCGATTGTTGCATCGCTGCTCGTCGGGCTTCAGGGTCTGTCGCTCGTCCGCTAACTCGGGCGCAGATGCGGTCTCGGCTGCCAGCAGATCGCCCTCAGCTCAAGGCCTCACAGGATACTGCGTGGCAAGATTCCAGACGACTCGACGGCGGACGTGACTGCCGTCTTCAGTCAAACTGGAAGGTGCGGAGGCGGCAGCATGGTGACGATAATCGTCCCCGGCTCACCGCGGCCGGAGTGACGGCCTGGCACCGTGGTGGCGAACGGCATGGTGTTCATCGGGTGTGGGGGCGATTCGCGAGATTGGGGGAACGCCGGGCAATGAACTGCCGATCTTCGGGAGGGAGTAGCGCATCGGTGGCGAAGGGATGCCCACCCAATCGTCTGAGGAGCCACAGCCACAAGGCTGGCTTGTTGGCCCTACCGCTGGTGACGGCGCTGGCGTTTGCATGGCTGCGCGAAACGCCGGCCGCCGGTCAGAGCGAGGCGCTCCCTGCGCCGCTGTTCCATCATCTTCACCTCAACTCGACGAACCCCGACACCGCGATCGATTTCTACACGAGACAGTTTCCGAGCACTTCGCGAGGGTCGTGGGCCGGACTGCCTGCGCTGAGGTCTCCGAACAACGTTCTGTTGGTTTTCACAACGGTTCGCACGCCACCGCCGACCGAGCCTCAAACCGCGATCTGGCATTTCGGTTGGCACGTCACCGACGTGCGCGCCAGGATGGAGGAGTTCAAGCGCCGGAAAGATGTCAGGCTTCTGCCCCTCTACACGACCGATGAAGGCGGCACGGTCTACATCAGCAGCGATGCCTGGCCCGTGAGCGGCAGTGTCCTCGGGTTGACCAGGGCCGAGATTGAAAGCGCCAGGGCCGCAGGCGTCAAGCCGCCGGGTGGACCTGGATTCGCTTACCTGCAAGGCCCAGATAGTGCGACCGTGGAATACCAGGGGAACTTTCCCGCCGAACGCTTCAACCACGTCCATCTGTACCAGGAAGATCCCTTCTGCGCTCAACTTTGGTACGAGAAACATCTGCTCGGGGCGGGCCGGGTCGGTGTCATCACGCCCGCGGCTTCCGTCTGCAAGGTGCCGCGTGGGCCGGCACCAACCTGGCCGGCTCTCGAAAAAGAGGGAACATTCCGGACGCCCTCGGCAGGGGTCACGTTCGGTGACGTCGCGCTCAACTGGTACGCGCGTCAGGGAGACCGGCCGCTGGTGAGCACGAAGGGCCACTTGGCTGACCACATCGCATTGAGTGTGACGAATCTGGACCTGTGGCTGGCCAAGCTGCGGAGGGAAGGCGTGGCGATTGCCGAACCGCCAAGCAATCGTGGCGACACTCGAACGCTGATGATCGAAGGTCCCAGCCGCGAGCTGATTGAGCTGGTCGAAATCAAGGCCCCGGTTGGGCGTTGAGCGACAACTCCCCTGACGGTGCTTCGTGCCTCTGGTCGGAGCGCGCGGAGTTGCAGGGAGACCTGCCGTCGGCCGCTTCGCGGCGGCGGCTGGTGCGCCGCCGGTCCGACTAGTCCAGGGGGTTGGTGAATTCGGTGCGATCGAATTCGCCAATGTCACGATCACAAGCTACAGCTTGAACCTGAGGAACGCTGCCGACGCCCCCGACGGCAGCCAGGAGTCCGGCGTCCTCGATGAACCGGATCTTGGCTGACGTTTGACGGGCGCTTACCACCAGTTCGTTGGCGACGCGTTCTTCTGGCGTGCCCTCAGGCTCGCTGGAGGAGAGCGGTTCGACCTCTGTCGTGTCGCGGCCGGACAGCCCGGCATTCGTCTCGAGGACCTCCGGCACCGTGGCGATGACGAGCTCGTCCACCTGGCCCCGCCCCAGCGCCATGAGTGTCTCCTCCACCCCGACACAGGCCAGGCCGTTGGCGCGGTAGGCTCCGAGCAGCGCTTCCACCCGCTCGCGATCCGTTTCCGCATCCTTCACGCGCATTGCCGCGACGGTCGCCTCCAGGATGACGGTCTCGGGCGCGTGTGCGCCAAGCTTGAGCACGTCGACGATCCGGCTCGAGACGTCCTTGGGAATGTGTTCCTTCAGCAGCGGAACGATCACATCGTTGCCCGAAAGGATGACGAAGTCGATGCTTTCATCGCGCACGACCCGCGCGAGTGTGTCGGCGGCCTCCTTCGCGTGATGCAGGTGGAAGTTCTCGATGTGTCGCTGGTAGCGAGCCTGTGCCCAGCCGCCCATCTTGTGGCGGCGCGTTCGGACGCCTTCGACGCGCTCAGTCTGCTGCACGGCATTGCCAGCCACCACGAACAGCCGCGCGGAGTTCGTGTCGGCAAGGAGCACCGCGAAACGGGGACAGGCCTCAAGGATCCGCGCTAGCGGATAGAGGTGCGGTTGATCGGCGATGAAGAGTCGATGCTCTTCGATCGGGCCGGGGAGGACCACCGCCTCGAACAGGTCGGCGCCCCAGCACGAGAAGATCGCCAGTCCGTTCACCGAAGGCTCGACCTCGTTGACATAGGCGCGGATTTTCTCGGCATCGCGGCCGAGGCTCTCCCGTTCCGGACCCTCGGCGTGGAACACCCGAAGGCGGTCCCCCAGTTCCTTGCGTAGGAACGGCTCGAAACTGTCGCGCCCGTGATGGTCGGGGCGCATGTTGAGGTAGAGGCTGACGATGGGATAGGGTCCGCTCTCGAGGGCGGCCAAATGGTCGAGTTGGGTGAAGAGCTGATCGGGAATAGCCATACGCCTGAACGTTCGCAAGCGTTATGCCGTAATTCTTGTCGCTATTCGAAATGCCGACGTCGGAAATCTGGGCTGAAGCTCGATCTCATCGTTTCCGGGCGAGTTCCTCTTCAATAATCTGTCTGAAGTTTTCGATCGGCATGGCGCCGAAGACGGCCCGGCCGTTGATGAAGAAGGCGGGCGTGCCCGACACACCGGCCGCTTCGCCTGCCGCGATGTCGGTGTCGACATCTTTCTGATACTTGCGGGCGTCCACGCACGCGTTGAAGGCGGTCGCGTTCAGCCCGAGCTCGGCCGCATGCTGTTTCAGATCCGGAACCGACAGCTTTCCTGGACTGCTGAACAGGCGGTCGTGGTACTGCCAGAACTTGCCCTGCTCGTTGGCGCATGCCGAGGCCTCGGCGGCGGGCCTGGCGTTCGGGTGGTTCGGAAGCGGGTAGTGACGGTAGGCCAGACGGATACGATCGCCGTAGGTTTTCAACAGTTCGCTCACCGTCGGAAATACCCGAAGGCAGTAGGGACACTCGAAATCCGAGAACTCGACGATCGCAATCGGCGCGTCCGCGGGCCCTCTGGTCGCTCCTCCGCCCTCGGCTACTTTTACTCGTGGCGGGTCGAGAGCAATCGTGATCGCCGTCTTCGCCCGCAGCGTGTCGAGGTACTGTTGCCGCGCGGCCTGTGCGCGCTCCCTGACGAGAAGTGCCCGGATCGGCTCCTTGACCTGCTCCAGGCTGGCGCCCTGCACCCGCCCCGAGTTCGCCTGGTACCAGGCGTTGACGTCCGCCTCGGTCGGCGCCGAGGTTCTCGACGCCACTTCGCTCTCGGTCAGGCTGGCGCGGTCCATACCTCGTGCTTTGGCTTCCTGATCGAGCAAACGGTTGCCGATGATCTCGTCGAGCGCTGTGCGCCGCGCCTCGTAGAGCGCTTGCATCAACGTCAGGCTGCCGAAGTTGCCGGCCGGGGCCTGCAGCGCACGCTCATCGACATCCGCCAGCGTAATGGAGATGCCACTGACCGTGCCCACGACATCGGACGGCATCGGCGTCCGCGCCGGTTGAGCCGCAGTCGAGCAGGCTGTCAGGAACGCGACGGCTATTGCGGCGTTGAACGGACGCGCGGCAATGTGCATGGGGCAAGTATACAGGGGCTTTCTGGAATGTCTGAAACCTGAAACCTGAAGCCTGAAGTGACTAAAGTTCGGGTACAGATTTCAGAAGTCGGACCTTCCATGAAGCCGCCGAGCTGTCTGCTGACTTCAAGCGAAGTTTGATTAGACTTCAGAACTTGAGACTTGAGACTTGAGACTTGAGACTTGAGACCTCTCTGTCTCCGCTACTCTCCCAGCCGCTGCGGCATGTCGGCCACGACATAGGCCATCACGGCCACGGCGGCGGCACATTTCGCGAGGTGTGCTGGATCGATCCGCTCGACGGTATCCGCCGGGGTGTGGTGGATCACAAAATAGTCCCCTTCGACCTCGAGAGAGAGGCTGGGGAATCCCATGCTCGCGCACGCTGGGCTCGATGTCCGCCCCGCCGCCCACCGACTCGATCCGGGTGGCCCCTATCGGCGCGAGCAGCGAGGCGATGGTTTTGACCGTCTCGCGCGCGCGCGGCGTCCCGCTGAATCCAAACCCGGTCGGCCGGAACACTCCGGTGTCGGATTCCAGCATCATCACGTGCCGGGCCAGCTCATGCCGATGGGCGTCGCGGTATGCGAGCCCCCCGCGCCCTCCGTTCTCCTCGTTGGTGAAGAGAACGACCCGGACGGTTCGGCGCGGCCGCAGGCCCAGCTTCTTCATCAGACGCAGGGCCTCCCACGTCGCAATGCACCCGCCGCCATCGTCGCTCGCGCCGGCGCCGACGTCCCATGAATCCAAATGACCGCCGACCACGACGATCTCCTCGGGCCGTTCCCGGCCGCGAATCTCTCCGATGACGTTCCCGGATTCGACTTCGCCTTCGAAGTGGGCCTCCATCCGCAAACGCACGACTATCCGCTCGCCCCGGCCGGCTATGCGCTGCAGAAGATCGGCATCCTCGGCGGCGACCGCCGCAGCCGGAATTTGAGGAGCGTCGGGCCCGTACTGCAGCACACCCGTGTGCGGCAGGCGAAGGCCTGTCGGACCGATCGATCGGATGAGAGCCGCCACGGCGCCGTGACGGGCGGCGCGTGAAGGTCCGCTCATGCGGAACAATCGCGAGTCGCCGTAGTTGGTGAACGGCACGTTGAAGAACACGATCCGGCCCTTCGCCAGCGCCGACTTCGCGTCGAGCTCCGCGAAGCTCTGCACCACGAGCACTTCCGCCTCCACACCCTCCGGAGGCGTGCCCACGCTGTCGCCGAGCCCGAGCATGACCAGCTCGTGTGGGCCGGGCTGGACGATGTCGGCGCGCTCCCGGCCGCGCACCCACTTGGGGACCATGACCGGCTCGATGTGGACGTTCTCGAGGCCGTCCCGTTTCATCTCCTCCGCAGCCCATCGAATCGCGCGTTCGAGTTGTGTCGACCCGCTGAGGCGGTGCCCGAAAGAGTCGGTAAGCAGCGCGAGTCTCTGCCAGGCGAACGCGTTACTCGTGGCCTCGGCTACCAGCCGCGCCGCAGGCTCGCGATAATGTCCGAGCCAGTTGGGTTTGGCTTGCGCGCGAACGTTTCCGCCGGAACTCAGAGCGAGCACCGCGATCAGCACCAGTAGGGGAGCACGACGAATCGACACATGACCTCCCGAGGCGCAAAAAGGGCGGTGGCATCCGCGGCAGCGCCGGCGGACCGGTGCCGCGGATGGCAGCCGCGAGGCACGAGAGCGGTTGGCGACACCGACGGGCTCTTTTGCTGACCGCTGAAGTCGGCGCACGCATCAGCTCAAGCGTATCGCAAAACCCGGCTGTTTAGATGGTAGGAGCGTGGTGGGGCGTTTGCACAGCGGTCAGACAACGCCGCAACAAGCGCGCGCGAGCAGACGACTCGCCTGCATCGCCGCGTTGCGATCACAGCGTATCGCTCGTTCGAGTCGACGTGGTTGCCACCGCGACCTCTGGTTCCGGCGTGAAATCCTCGCCGGGGTTGATGAACCGTTCCCGCTCAAAGCTATACTGTTTGTCGTACAGCTGACGGTAGCGGCCTTGCTGTTGCAGGAGCTGTTCATGCGTCCCGCGCTCGACGATTTCGCCGTGCTCGAGCACCAGGATGTGGTCCGCGCTCCGGATGGTGGACAGCCGGTGGGCGATGACGAACGTCGTGCGGCCACGCCGCAACGACCTGAGGCCGTCCTGAATCAACGCCTCGCTCTCGCTGTCGAGGCTCGAGGTCGCCTCGTCGAGGATGAGAATTTTCGGGTTGGCGAGGATGGCGCGCGCGATCGCGACACGTTGTCGCTGGCCGCCGGACAGCCGCACGCCACGTTCGCCCACGATGGTGTCGTAGCCTTTCTCGAAGGATTGGATGAACTCGTCGCAGTGCGCGATCCGGCTGACCGTGATGATCTCCTGCCGGGTGGCATGGGGTCTCGCATAGCTGATGTTGTCCGCAATCGTCCCGTCGAACAGGAAGTTGTCCTGCAGCACGACTCCCAGATGGTGCCGGTAATCGCGCAGCCGCACTCCCGTGAGGTCGTGGCCGTCAACCAGGACGCGACCCGACAGTGGACGGTTGAACGTCATGGCCAGGCTGATCAGCGTGCTCTTGCCCGAGCCGCTCGACCCGACCAGCGCCGTGGTGGATCCGGCCGGCGCGCGGAATGACACGTGCTTCAAGACCGGTGTTCCGGGGTTGTACTCGAAGCTCACATCGTCGAATTCCACATCGCCGCGGATATCCGGCATCGGCGCGCGCGTCGCGTCCTCGTCGTCTTCAGTGGCCATGCGACGGATTTCGCGGATGCGATCCAGCCCGGCGAACGCTTCGGTCATCTGCGTGCCGATACTCGCGAGCTGGATGATCGGCACGGTGACGAGCGCCGTCAGGGTCAAGTACATGACGAAGTCTCCGATCGTCATTTCACCGGCGCGGATTGAGGCGCCTCCGACCAGCATCATCGCGATCCCGATCGCCCCGATCACGACAGCCGAGAACGCGCCGGCCGCCGACACGCCCGTCAGCGATTTCGCCACGTTTCTGAAGAGCCGGTGCGCACCTTTGGCAAACACCAGCTCCTCGCGCTTCTCCGCCGTGTAGGCCTTGACGATGCGGACGCCGCCGAGCGATTCGGCGAGGCGGCCGGTCACCTCGGCGTTGATCTGGCCGCGCTCCCGGAACAGGGGACGCAGCCGCTTGAACGCCGTCGCCATGCCGCCGCCGAACGTCCCGAGTACCAGGATAGTGACGACCGTCAGTTTCCAGTTGAGATAGAAGAGCAGGCTGAGCGCCATGACGGCCGTGAGAATCGAACCGGTCAATTGGACGAGTCCCGTGCCGACGAGGTTCCGTACGCCCTCGGCATCGCTCATGATGCGCGAGATGAGGACGCCGCTCTTGGTCGAGTCGAAGTAGCGGATCGGCAGCCGCATCACATGAGCTTCGACTTCCTTCCGCATGTCGGTGATTGCGCGTTGCGCCGCGACGCCGAGGATCTGAGAGTTGGCGAACGAGGTCACCGCGTCGACAATCGTCGCCGCGCCGACAGCCATGGCGAGCACGGGCAGCAGGTCCCAGTTCTGCCGGCCGATGACGTCGTCCATCAGGAACTTCGATGTCGCCGGCAGCACGAGGCCGGCGAGCCGGTTGATCACCATCACGACCAGACCGACGGCGAGACGTCCGCGGTGCTTCCAGATCAGGCGGCGCGCTTCTTCCCAGGCGGCCTCGCTGATCTTTGTCTTTCCCACAACAGTTGGATCGCGGCTGTCCGGTACGGCCGAGGTTCGCCCCAACCGGCCCTCGGCGCGATGAGTCGGCGGGCCGAAGCTGGTTCTCATGGCTACAACGTGATGATATTGCAGAATGCCGCAACGCGATGGTTGGTTGACGTCCAGGAGCCAGACGCATGGGGCTTCGCGGTGCTCCCGGCCGACGTGATGACGGCTGGCGGGCGCATTGCCGCCGTTGCGGAAGCGAAGGATCGCTGACAGGTCACTCGTCCTACGGATCAAGGACGAACCGGCGGATCGAGTCGGCGAGCCCGTTTTCGTCGTTGCTCGCGGTGAGATGAAACCCCCGGTCCTGCATTTCCGCGGAGGCGTTGCCCATCACGACCGCCGTACCCGCGAACTCGAGCATCTCGAGGTCGTTCAGGTTGTCCCCGACGGCCATCACCTCCTCGCGCGCGACGCCGCGCGTCTCCGCCCACCGCGCCAGCGTCGATCCCTTCGAGCAGCCGGCGTCGTTGACGTCGACGAGCGAAAAGTCGCGGAGCTCGTACTCCGTCAATGCGACCGCGAAACGATGCGCGATCGGCATCGTCCGGAGCTCCGTCGCCAGCGCGCGCATCCGATTGACGTCGCCGGTGAACATCACCTGCACCGGATCCTCGGTGACGGCCTCGACGAGCGGCGAGGCGGCGGCGATGAATGCCTTGTTCTTCTCGTAGTACCCGCGCCGGTGGGGATGCGTCCAATCCATGCGCTCGAACACGATTTGCCGCTCGTCCTGGCGGTCGAACACAATGGCCACGCTGTCCTCGAACGCGTGTGTGCCGGCGAGCACGGCGAGTGCGGCGTCGCGCGGCAGCAGGCGGCGGAGCAGGGTCGCGCCGTCGACGCTTTTCACCATCGCGCCGTTGTTGACGATCATCGTGACCGGCATCTGCAGCAGATCGGCGACCGGTCTGGTGAAATGAAAACTGCGGCCGGTGACCAGGGCAATGGCGACGCCCTGCGCCGACGCGTCGGCGAGGGCCTGCCGGTGGCCTTCCGGAATCCGGCCGCGGCTGTCGAGCAGCGTGCCGTCGATGTCGATCGCGAGCAGCCGGATCATGGTCCGGCGGCCTTGCCTTCTTCGCCGGTTTCTCCGGCCCGCCCATAGTGGGAGAGCGCGTCCCCGAGCTGTTGCGCAATCTCGCGCGCGAGCGCCGCCGGCGACGTGACCCGCGCAAGAGGACCGAAGCTGAGAATCCACCCGGTGAGGGCGCGATCGACGCAGACGTGCAACGCCATCGAGACGCGGCCCGCAGGCAAATCGCGAACCGACTTGCGTCCGATGCCAGGTCCGGCTGCGAATGTAGTCGGCGGCCGCCGCTTCGAACTCGATCGCCACCGGCTCGGGCGGCCCCGAGTGCACGCCGAGCGAATCGGGAAACGCGGTATCGGGCAGCTCTTCGACCGGCGTGAACCGCTCCTCCAGCAGCGAGATCTCCTGAATCCGTTCCACCGCGAAGGTTCGGATTTCCTGGTACTCGGGCACGTAGGCCAGCAGGTACAAGCCGCCCAGCGCATGCGCGAGCCGATACGGGTGCACCAGGTAGGGTTTGGTTCGCTGACTCGAGCGCGAGTGGTAGGTGATCGTGGCCTGCCGCCGGTGCAGGGTGGCTTCGAGCGCGCGAGCGATGACCTGTTGGCTGCGAGAGTCGGCCGCTTCGTCCACGGGCCGGCCGTGCATCGCATCCGGCTTGGCCGCGATGACCTGCGGCAGCTGGTCGAGAAACTGCCGCATATGCGGCGTCAGCCCCGCGGCCAGCTTGTCGAACGCATGCTCCACGTCCTCTCGAAACGGGGTGCCGGACAGCGCCTCCACGAGCGTCCGGCTGAAGTAGAGGGCGCAGAGCTCCGAGAGCGTCAGGCCGGCCGAAAGCCCCTTGAGCGCCTGCCCATTGATGTTCCACCGTGTCCGCCCATCGTCGCGCGATCGATCGTCGAACAGGGGGAAACCGCTTTCCTCGAGCGCTTGCAGGTCGCGACGGATGGTCCGGGTGGTGACGCCACACAACGTCGCCAGTTCGTGGATCGTGACGCCGCTCCCTCGCGCGTTCTCGATTTCGCGCAAGATAGTCCATTGCCGAATCACTTCGGCGTTTCTTGGCACGACCTGAATTCTAGCCTGTCGGGAGATTCGGGGAAGCGGGAGGTCGCGAGCGGCCTCGGGAAAAACCTGACGTCTGAAACGTAAATTCTGATGACCGTCCGGTCGATGATCGTCGTCGAGAGCATCGCCACGAAGCACGAGACCGTTCGGGGTCGTTCGTGTGTTCCTGTTTTCGCGGCCAGGCTCCTGGAGCGTCAACGGCCGACTTCAGGGCTCCGATTTCCAGAGTCAGACTTCAGACCAACTTCGGAAGACGTCTATTGAGGGAACCGTCCGAGTGCAATCAACAGTTCCAGGCGCGAGCGGCGCACCGCATCTTCGCCGATGGCCGCGGCGGCCTCGGCGTCGCGAGCCGACCGCTGCGCATCGATCACCTCGAGGTTCGTCGTGGCGCCGGCCTGAAAGGCCGTATTGGTGATGCTCGAGCACTTCCTGCGCGTGCTGTGCAGCCAAGCGGATGCTCTCCAGCGCGCGCTCCGTACCCCGCACCTCTTCCTGCGCCATCCGAACCTCCGAGCGCGCCTGAATCTGTGCCGATGTCAGTTGGAGCCTGGATGATGCCGCGGCGGCTTCGCGGACCCGCGCCACGCCCTTGCGTTGTCCGCCGTCGAAAATCGACTGGGACGCCGAGAACGTCAAGCGCCAGGTTCGCGACGGCTGAAAGAGACCACTGGGCGTGACCACCTGAGGATCGAACGACACAAAGGCTGTGGGGAAGTAGTCCTTGAAGCTGTCACGTGAAGTCCGTTCTGCTGCTCGCTCGGTCGCGGCGAAGAGCTGCAGATCAGGCCGGGCCGCCATCCAGATGGGTTCGTCAGCGATGGTCGGCACCTCGAACGTCGGCTCTGCGGCCGCGTCGACCGGTCCGTCGGCGGCCATCAGGACGCCCAGCGCTTCCTGTGCCCGGCGCGCGGCCAGCCGCGTTATCTCCAGGCGCGCTTCGTCGCTGGCGACTTCCTGGGCCGCCCGCAACTCGTTCAGCCGCGTCCCGGCCCCGCCCGCCAGCCGTTTCTGCGCGTACTCCAGGTGTGCCTGCGCGGTCTCGCGCGCCCGTAGATTGACTTCGATCTGCCGCTGGGCGGCGATGATGGCGAGGTAGGCCTGAGCAGTGGCCGACGCGATTTCCGTCCGGACGTCCGTCACCGAGAGCCGCGCGATATCGATCTGATCGCGGGCCTGCGTGGCGGCAGCCCATTGCGCCGCCGCCAGGACGGGCACGCTGGCAGTTGCCGACTAGCAGCGTCTGGGTGCGCGGCTGGACAACCAGGTCGTCGAACCCGCGCCCACTATCGAGGATGGAGGTGCTCAGGCCCGCATTGACGTTCGGCCGCGTTGCGGCACGCGCCTGTTGCAGAAACCCTTCGGCGCGAACGATGGCGGTCGCCGCCTGACGCGACGGTCGGGTTCCGCGCCAACGCGCGGGCGACCGCTTCATCAAGGGTGACACGTTCCATGACCGGTGCCGGCGTTTGTCCCCTGACCGATGACGTGCACACGAACAGACCGAGCAGCACAAGCATCAAGTGAGCCGGGGCACCGCCCGTCCCGATGAAGCCGGACACGATGTTCGACCGGAGGGGATCGAATCAGCGGAGCGAACGCAGCGGCACCTGTTGTAGTGTCCGGTTTGACCCCGACCGGGTTCCTACGCATGGCGGCCTCCCTGAGCGCCGCTTGCCTTCGTCTGAAAACCACCACCCTTCCCTGGAGCAAGCGTCCGGATGACCACATACAGGACCGGGATGAACACGATCGACAGGAACGTGGAGGCGAGCATCCCGCCCGCGACCGCCGTGCCGACCGAGTTGCGCGCGCCGGCTCCCGCGCCGGTCGCGAACGCGAGCGGCAGCACTCCAAGGATGAACGCAAACGAGGTCATCAGAATGGGGCGCAGCCGGATCCGAGCCGATTCGATGGCGGCCTCGACGATGGTCCGGCCCTGGCCTCGCAGTTGTTCGGCGAACTCGACAATCAGGATCGAGTTCTTCGCCGCCAGGCCGATCAGCATGATCAAGTCCCACCTGACAGAACACGTCGTTCGCGAATCCCCGCGCCAGCTGCGCGCTCAGCGCTCCCAGCACTGCGAGCGGCACGCCCAGCAGAATGATGAACGGCAGCACCCAGCTCTGGTCCTGGGCCGCCAGCACGAGATACACGAGCACGATGCTCACACCGAACAGGGACGCGGCCTGCGATCCGGCCCGGATTTCTTCGAGCGACAGGCCCGCCCAGGCGAAGTCGAAGCCTGCCGGCAGCGTCTCACCCGCAATGCGCTGCATCTCCTGCAGCGCCTGACCCGAGCTGACGCCAGGCACGGGCGAACCGGTAATCTCCGCCGAGCGGAACAGGTTGAAGTGGCTGATCACCGCTGGGGCGGTTCGCTCGCTCAGGCGAACGACCGTGGAAAGCGGAACCATATCGCCGTTGCTGGCACGGGCGTAGTACTGCTCGAGATCGGACGGTTTGGCGCGAAACGCCTGGTCTCCCTGGACGTAGACTCGATAGGCGCGGTTGTTGAAGTCGAAGTCGTTGACATACTGCGAACCGAGGAGCACCGCCAGAGCGTCGGTGACCTCGCGAACCGGCAGGCCCAGGCTGCGCGCCCGGTCGCGATCGATCTCGACGAGAAGCTGCGGGTCGTTCGCCGTGAAGCTCGAGAACAAACCGGCAACGCGTCCCGAGCGATTGCCGGCGGCCGCGACCTGCTGCGTGACGGTCTCCAGGCTGCTGATGTCGCCCCCGGTCAAATCGAGGACCTCGAACTGAAACCCGCCAAACGCCGAGATCCCCTGAATTGCGGGCGGAGCGACCGGTATGACGAGCGCTCCCGTGATGCCGAACGTTTGCCCGCGAAGACGGCCGAGCACCGCGTCGAGCGAATGCTCGGCGCCCTCTCGCTCCTCGAATGCCTTCAGCCGGGCGAACATCAGGCCGGAGTTCGACGCGGCGCCGCCGAAGCTGAAGCCCGCCACGGAGAACACCGCCTCGATCTCCGGCTGCTTCGCGTAAATGGCTTCGGCCTGCTTCATGATGTTGTTGGTGTACTCGAGCGAGGCGCCGGAGGGGCCCTGCACGATCGTGATGAAGTAGCCCTCGTCCTCGGTCGGAACAAACGCGCCCGGCACCGCGCGGTACATCAGCCAGGTGCCGGCCAGGCCGACGGCGAACACGAGCAGCATCGCCCACTTCCACCGCAGCGCCCCGCGCACGATTCGAACGTAGAGGTTCGTCCCGCCGTCGATCACCCGGTTCACGCCCGAGAAAAATCTGCCGTGCGCGCGACCTTCCTTCTCCAGGAGCAGCGCCGCCAGCGCCGGCGTGAACGTGACGGCGTTGAACACCGACAGGACCACGGCAAAAGCAATCGTCATCGAGAACTGCTGGTACATCCGTCCGGTCGTGCCGGGAAAAAAGGCCACCGGCACGAAGACCGAAACCAGAACGATGCCGATGACGACGACCGCGGAGAACACCTCCCGCATCGCGTCCGTCGCCGCCTCCGCCGCCGTTTTGCCGGACTCTCGCATGTGCCGTTCGATGTTCTCGATCACCACAATCGCATCGTCGACCACGATGCCGGTGGCGAGGACGATCCCGAACAGCGTCAAGGTATTGATGGAGAAGCCGAGCAGCTTGATGAACGCAAACGTGCCGATCAGCGACACGGGAATCGTCACCGCCGGAATGAGCGTGCTGCGCCAGTTCTGCAGGAAGAGGAACATCACGAGGACGACCAGGCCGATCGCCTCCGCGAGCGTGATGAGGACCTCGACAATCGATTCACGGACGACGACGACGTTGTCGAATGCGAGCCGCCATTCCAGACCGGGCGGGAAGGTCCTTTCCAACCGTTCCATCTCCGCGAGCACGCCGCTGAACGTCGCCAGCGCGTTGGCCGATGGCAGGAGCTGGATGCCGATGCCAGACGCTTCCACTCCGGCGAACCTCAGGCGCGACGAGTAGTCCTCCGCACCGAGCTCCACACGGCCCACGTCTTTCACGCGTACGAGCGCGCCGTCCTTGCCGGCTTTGACCACGATGTCGGCGAACTGGCTGACCTCGACCAGGCGGCCGGCGGCGCGGACGCTGAGCTGATACATCTGGTCGGGGCTCGACGGCTGCGCGCCGACGCTGCCCGCGGCGACCTGGACGTTCTGCTCGCGGAGTGCGTTCGTCACGTCACTCGCCGTCAGACCGTGTCCGGCCAGCCGGGAGGGATCCAGCCAGAGTCTCATCGCGAACCGGCGCTCGCCGAAGATGATCACGTTGCCGACGCCCGGGACCCGCTTCAAGCCGTCTCGAACGTACCGATCCAGATAGTTGCTGATGAACAGCGAGTCGTACCGGTTATCGGGAGAAAAGAACCCCAGCGCCCCGAGAAAGCCCGCGGTGTTCTTGGTGACGGTGATGCCGTTGGTCCGCACTTCCACCGGCATCCGTCCCACCGCCTGATTGACGCGGTTCTGCACGTCGACGGCCGCGAGGTCGGGATCCCGGCCGACTTCGAAGGTGACCGTGATGTTGCGAAATCCCGCTGTTCGTGCTCGACGAGGTCATGTAGACCATGCCCTCGACGCCGTTGATGACGGATTCGAGCGGCGTGGTCACGGCGCTTTCGACCGCTTCCGCGTTGGCGCCGGTGTAGAACGTGGTCACGCCGACCGTCGGCGGTGCGAGTTCCGGATAGCGGCCGATCGGCATCGTCGGAATGGCGAGCGCGCCGGCGAGGGTAACGACGAGCGAACAAACGGTCGCGAGGACAGGGCGGCGGATGAAGACGTCTGTGATCACTTACGACGCCTCCGACCCGGCGTGGCGTTCGAGGTTCCGGGCTTGAGGACCTCCCTGAGCGGCCACTGGCGCGCCATCACCGATCTTCTGGATGCCGGAGACGATCAGTTTCTCACCAGGTTTCAGTCCCGTCAGCACGAGGTAGTCGTTGCCGACGACCGGCCCAAGCGTGACCGCACGTTGACGCGCGACCAGGCCAGGCGCCCCTGTCCCGCCGCCCTCGGCGGTTTCGGCAACGAAGACGAAGTACGCACCGTTGACTCTGAGGGCGGCCGTGACCGGAACTGTGAGCCCTGAATCGGAGTTCCAGATCACGTGTGCGCGAACGTACTGCGATGGACGGAAGGCGCCGGTGACGGAGAGCGGCAGCTTCGCCAGGACGGTCTGCGTCGCATCGTCGACCGAGGGTGAGACGAAGGCGATACGCTCGGTCGCCACCGCCTGCCCTTTGTCGTCGAGGAGACGGACCGGCAGACCGATCCGGAGCCCCGGTGCCTGCTGCACGGGAACGTTCAGGTACACCTCGAGGCCGGCGTTCTCGTCGATGGTCGTCAGCAGCGTGCTCTTGGTGACGCGGTCGCCGACGTGGACGGGAATATCGCCGACGACGCCGCTGGTGGGAGCCGTCACCCGATAGTAGGCGAGGTCCGTGCGCAGTTGATTGATTTGCTCCTCCACCGCGCGCGCCTGTGCCTCGGCGGCCTTGAGCGCGTTCTGGGCGCGGTCCGCATCCTGCTGGCTCGCGGCGCCCGCGGTGAGCAGCGTCTGTGCGCGCTGCGCCTCCTGTCGCGCATAGCTGATGTCGACCTCGCGCGCGGCCCGGACGGCCTCCAGGCTGGCAACGGCCGCCTGCTGGGGCCGGGAGTCGATCTCCATCAGCAGCGTGCCTGGCTGCACGCGATCGCCCGATTGCGCAATGATTCGTGTCAGGTTACCTTCGGCCTGCGGCTGGACGTTCGTCGACCGCCGCGACTTGATGGTGCCGACGAACTCGCTGGTCCGTTCGACTGGCTTTGACTCGACCGTGACGATGTCAACGGCCGTTGGCGGTCGCGCCGCCGCAGCGGGCCCCGTTCCGGCCGCGCCACCGCTGCCGCATGCGGGGACCGCGCCGAGGAAGAGAACGATAGTCAACGCTCGTCGCACATTCGTCATAAGTATGGTCAGTCCGGTCCGGGCGGCTTCAGCCGAGCACCTTCGCGCCACCCGTTTTGATGCGATCCACGGGGCCGAGGGTTCGTGGACAGAGGAGAGCGTGCTCTCGAGCGAAACTGTGCAGACTCAATAAGCGACCCTTGAATGATGATATTTGACGGGCGCTGCCGTCAACTCGGCGCAGGTTCCCGACTCGACTGTTGTCGAGACATAATCGCTTGCGGCGCAGGCGAGCGAAGCGGCCGAGGCCGCAGACGCCAGCTGAGAGCTGCCCGTCGAGGCCGACCGATGACACCGCTGGAACAAGAGGTCTACGCGTACCTCGACGGCTTGGACATACCCTTCGAACGGTACGAGCATGCACCCGTTGTCACCGTGGAAGAGGCAGAGCGCCACTGGATCGGGATCGACGCGACACACTCGAAGAACCTGTTCCTCCGGAACCAGAAGGGCGATCGCCACTATCTGGTCATCGTCGTGCATTCCAAGCGGGTCGATCTGCGCGCTCTAGCCGGCCAGATGGGCGACGGCAAGCTGAGCTTCGGCTCGCCCGATCGCCTGATGACGCATCTCGGCGTGACGCCAGGCGCCGTCTCTCCCTTCGGATTGATCAACGATCACAACCATCACGTGCGCGTCTTCATCGATCGCGATCTGAAGTCGGCCGCCCGGCTCTCGTTCCACCCCAACGTCAATACCGCGACGGTGACGATCAGCGCCGCCGGCTTCGAACGGTATCTGGCGGCGCGTGGCAACGCCGTGCAGTACATCGATCTGGAAATCTGAAAGCTGTAATCTGAATCTGCAATTGAGACTTGCGACCAGCTTCTCCAGCCGCGCGATCCAAGCTCATTAAGTTGAGTGAGACTTGAGGCTCGAGGAGTGACCTTCCCTGTCACACTCGTGCTCTACACTGCTCCGCATGGTGACCCGCACCCCTGCTCCGCAACCGCAAGTCATTGACGCCGAGTGGATTACGTTTCCAGGCGGCGAGCTGGAAGGTAAACGGCCCAAGGCGCGCTGCCCAGCCTGCCGGGCGCGGGGTGCCGCCGCGGAGTCGCGCGCACCCCTTTGTTTCCAGTGCTATCGCGCGGAACTGGACCGGGAACGGGCCCTCAAAGCCGCCGGTGAACTTGATACCGCTTCAGAAGAGCGCTTTCAGACGACGCTGCCGTTCGAGCCGATCGACATGCCGCGGCTGCAGATGCTGCGCGTAGAGCGTGCCGCCGAACGGGTGGGCTCACAGACGGGCGCGGGCCGTTACGTCGGCAAGCGGCGTCAGGCACAAATCGCGGCGCGTCACGCGCTCCAGCAGATCGCGGCGGGGGTCCATGCGCGTGGCGCCACGTTGGCGGCGATACATGCGGCAGAGCTGCAGCTGCCGGAAGCGTGGATCCCCTTTGTCGTATCGCGATGAGCTGGTGGTGTGTCCCTAGTTGAGATAGCCCGTGTTGAGATGACCCTCGCTGAGATGAGAGAGCCATGCGATACTTTCACCCGTCACTTCGGCTACTTGATCATCGAATCCTCTGGTCATCCGGTCTTTGAATTCAAGTCGTCACATTTGATTTGCAAAGACGAGATGGTTCGATGACCCGCTGACCGAACTCCCATGGAACCATCACAGCTGGTCATTCTGGCGATTGGTTTGGGGCTCGGTGCCCTCGTGGGGTGGCTCGCCGGTCGGCCGGCGCATGCCCGTCTGCAGATTGCCTCGGAACGAGATCGGGCGGCCCAGGATGAACGCCTGCGGGCCTACCAGGAAGCCGAGGCAACCTTCCGCCACGCGTTCCAGTCTCTGAGCGCCGAGGCGCTCGACACGAACAACCGGCGGTTTCTCGACCTGGCCGAAGCCCGGTTGCGGGAGGCGCGGAACGAGACGGCTACCGATATCGACGCGCGGAAGGTGGCGATTGAAGGTCTGCTCGCGCCGCTGCAGAAGACGCTCGAGCAGGTGGACCGCGAGATCAAGGACTCCGAGCGCCGGCGTGTCGAATCCGGCGCGCAGTTGATGCAGCGCATCGCGTCGCTCGACACGACGGGCCAGAGTCTGCGCACCGAGACGGCGCGGCTGGTCGACGCGCTCAAGCGCCCTGGTGTTCGCGGCCGGTGGGGCGAGCTTCAGCTCAAACGCGTCGTCGAGCTCGCCGGGATGGTCGAGCACTGCGATTTCGAACGAGCAGCAGACGGTCACCGGCACCGACGACCGGCGGCTCCGGCCCGACGTCATCGTCCGGCTTCCGGGCGGCAAGCACGTCGTCGTCGACGCCAAAGTGCCGCTCGACGCGTACCTGAAGGCGCTCGAAGCGCCCGACGAACCGACCCGCGCCGCGCTGCTCCTCGATCATGCGCGCCAGGTCCGCTCGCACATCACTCAGCTCGCCGCCAAGAGCTATTTCACGCAGATTCCGCAGACACCCGAGTTCGTCGTGATGTTTCTGCCCGGCGAGATGTTCTTCAGCGCGGCGCTCGAGCAGGATCCGGGGCTCATCGAGTTCGGCGTCGAGCAGCGCGTCATTCCCGCGAGCCCGACGACGCTGATCGCGCTGCTGAGGGCGGTGGCGTACGGTTGGCAGCAGGAGGCGATGGGGGAGAACGCCCGGAAGATCAGCGAGCTCGGCCGGAATCTGTACGACGCCATCCGGGTGCTGGGCGGCCATTTCGACAATCTCGGGACGCGGCTCAAATCCAGCCTCGAGGCCTACAACCAGGCCGTCGGATCGCTGGAGGGCAACGTGCTGGTCAAGGCGCGGCGTTTCAAAGAGCTGCACGCGGCCAACGGCGGCGAAGATATCAGGCCGCTCGAGACGATCGATCGCGTGCCGCGGATGCTGCAGACGCGCGAATTGACCGATGGGCTACCATTTGCGGACGGCGCGCTCGAAGCTGGCGAAGTCGAAGAGGTAGAGCGCGTCTGAGAGGCGTCCCATCAACCCGTTCCAGCCCGATCTCCTGAAAGGTAAAGCCGCCCTGGTGACAGGAGGCGGCACCGGCATCTGTCGCGGCATCGCGCTGGCGTTCGCCTCCGCGGGATGCAATGTCGCAATTTCAAGCCGCGAGCAGGAGCATCTCGAGCCGGCAGCGGCCGAGATTCGGCAGGCCGGCGTGCGCGCGCTCGCTCTCGCTGGCGACGTCCGCGATCCGGCTGCTGTGGAAGCGGTAGTCGCGCAGACGGTCGCAGACGTTCGGCCGCCTCGACATCCTCGTCAACGGCGCGGCGGGTAATTTCTTTTGCCTGGCCGAGAACCTTTCGCCCAACGGGTTCGGCACCGTCGTCGACATCGATCTCAAGGGCACGTTCAACGTCTCGCGCGCGGCCTTCCCGCACCTCGAGTCGCGAAAGGGCGTCATTCTGAATATCAGCGCGACGCTCCAGCTCCTCGGCACGGTCGGCCAGTCGCACGCGTCGGCCGCCAAAGCCGGGGTCGACGCGCTCACGCGCGCGCTCGCTGTGGAGTGGGGACCGGCCGGGGTTCGCGTGAACGCGGTTGCGCCTGGTCCGGTCGAGGGCACGGAGGGCGTCCGCCGTCTCGTCACGCCAGAATCGCTGAAGAGGATCGACGACGATTGCCCGCTCGGCCGGCTGGCCACGATCGACGACATCGCGACCGCCGCTCTGTTCTTGTGTTCCGACGCGGCGTCCTTCGTCACCGGCGTCGTCCTTGTGGTCGACGGCGGTCTGTGGCTCCGCTCTGCGCGCGCGCTGGCTGGCGAATGATCGAGCCACTTTTTGTTCGGCATTCGCAGGCGCGGCGGTACCTGATCCGCGTGCGACCCGACGGAACGGTCCGGGTGACGATTCCGCGCTGGGGTTCCAAGCGCGAGGCGAAAGCCTTTGCGGAACGCGAACGGGCGTGGATCGACAAGCAGCTGGCGCGTGTCGTTGTCGCGGGGGCCAGTCCTACCGGGGGGATGCCGGCCGACGACGAAGCGCGCGAGCTGCGCGCGCGGGCGCGGCTCGAGCTCCCGGCAAGGCTGCTGGAGTTGGCGTCGCGTCACGGTGTCACGGTGTCGCGCGTCAGTATCAGGAATCAGCGCTCGCGTTGGGGATCGTGTTCGCCGCGCGGGCACATCTGCCTGAACTGGCGGCTCCTGCAGGTGCCGGACTGGGTCCGCGATTACGTGCTCATCCACGAGTTGATGCACCTGAAGCGGATGGATCACTCGCCGGCATTCTGGAAGCACGTAGCGGGGGCCTGTCCGGAGTATGAGGCGGCGCGGCAGATACTTGCGGCAACATCGCCGTTGACACGCTGCCGGGCGAGGGAGAACAGTCGCTGGCGGTCAAGTGACCGGAGCCGTACCGCGCGTCTGACTGCCGGGCACGTAGAGTTCGCAGAGCGGTTCCGAACGCGTAAGCTCTCGATATTTCCTGGGCTTTCAACAGCTGCCACGTCTCTGGCCTGGTTCCTGCAAGTTCCGAGCAGGTGCGCCTGCCAATTGTCTGTGCGGCAGTGGCGATGCTTTCGTGCTCATTCCCAGAGGCGACACTCGAGCGCCCAGCGGATGAGCCTGCGGCCGCGACAAAAGCGCCGCCTTCCCCACCCCCGGCCGGCAACCCGTCGAAGTGGAGATGAGCAACGTGGATCTCCACGTGACGGCTGAGGTCACGATGCGCATACGACACCTGCGCGGCCGGTTCGAGCCGACGGGCCGCGCGGAGATGCCGTATCCTGGACGACAAGCTCTCCTATGTCGTCGCGATCGACTCCGGTGAGATCGCGCTGGACATGGCGTCGCTCAACGCCCTGATGACGAGGACGCTTGGTCAAGGCCGCTCGAACGTCGAGAAGCTTCGAATCTCGACCGACGATCAGAGCCGCCTTCGGCAGCAGGGCGTTCTGAAGAAAGGGATCAAGGTGCCGTTCGACGTCAAGGGTGGCATCGAAGCGACTCCGGACGGCCGCATTCGGATGCACGCGGCAGCGGTGCGCGGCTTCGGACTTCCGGTGAATCCGTTGATGAAGCTCCTCGGCCTGGAAATGGACGACCTTCTGAAGGTCAAGCCCGGCCACGGCGTGACGGTGGACAACAACGACCTGATCCTGGATCCCGCAGCAACTGGTGCCGCCCCCGCTGATCCGCGGCAAGGTGACGTCGGTTCGCGTCGCAGACGGCGCGATCGTGCAGACCTTCGGATCGGGCGAGCGACGGAGGCTCTCGCCGCCCGCCGTCTCACGGAACTATATCTACT
Organism: uncultured Acidobacteriota bacterium; assembly: GCA_963814975.1. Classification (GTDB taxonomy): domain Bacteria; phylum Acidobacteriota; class Vicinamibacteria; order Vicinamibacterales; family CAVVIG01; genus CAVUXJ01. The sequence goes on from CAWFFB010000035.1 coordinate 200,893, forward strand.
GGCGGGGCGGTGGGCTGCAGTTTGGGAAGCTCACGATGACCGATACCGACCTGGAGCTGGTCGACGAGGATCCCAGCGATCCATTCGACTTCTCGATCGACCATTGGAACGACCAGCTCGTCGCGGGGTATTCGAAGAACACGCCGAATCGCGGCCTGAAGGCTCACATGCCGGATCACAACGATCTCAACCGGCAGACCACAGCCAAGCACTGAGATTTCCTCGTGGCCGGGGCATGAACAAAGACCCAGCCGCACCACGGGGTCAGCCGCCCCGTTTCTTGAATACCTGCCCGACGTCCATTCCGAACGCCGGTGCTCTGCGTGTGCCGTTGATCTTGAGAGGGATCACCGTTTGCCCGTTCTTACGGAACAGCGGATCCACCATCTTCAGCAGTACCGACTTCCAGCCGGTTGTCGCTTCCGACACCTTGGCGTCCATGAACAGGTTGCCGAAAAACGCCAGGGTCTCCCGCTGCAGGACGTACTGGCCCTTCAGCTCCACGACCGCACCAGGAATGTTGAATGTCAGCGGCCGCAGCGTGAGGACTCCGGTGCCGAGTGCGAATCGCCCGCTGAAATCGGAGGCGACTTTCGGGGCCATCTCGCCATCGCCAGTCTTGCCCATCGCCCGTACGCTCATCTCGTTGATTTTGCGCTGCACGTCGGCGTCGGTGAAGCGGCCGCCTGCGATCGCGAAGTCCCCGTCGAGACGCAGCTTGTCGACGACGTCCTGATCGCCGGGCGGGAGCTCGAACTTCGTTTTGAGCCGGAGCGCTCCGGTCATCGGCGGCTGCGGCGTCTTGACGGCCAGCTTCATCACGTCCTCGAGCCTCGCGGGGTCCATGACGATGTCGAGCGAGACCCGCCGCCCCTTCACCCCTTTGACGTCGTAGACGCCGCCTTTCGCCACCAACGAGGTGTTCAGAAACGACGCGTCTATCCGCTCGAGCGTCGTGTCGCCGTTTGTGCCGTCCACGATCGCGTGGTATTTCGTTCGAAGCGGCACCTCGTGACCGCTGATCTTCACCATGAAGTCCGGTGTGTCGGTCTCGCCGTGCACGTCGATGGTCTCGAGTCGTCCCTCGTACGTGCCCTTTGCGGAGAGGATGCCAGAGATGCCCTTGAATACAGAAAGGTCTGCGTCCTTGAAGGTGAACGCGCCGTTCACCGGCGTATGCCCCGGGTCGTCGCGGTGCCACGGGCCGAATGATCCCTGGGTAGCGATCTGCCCAGGTGGCACCGCGTTCGTCAGCTGTGCCTCGAACGGCATGGTGGTGTTCGCCCCCACCGAATGCACCCTCAGCGCATGGAGGGACCAGGTCTTCGGTGTCTTTTCGGGATTTCGCGGAATGATGATCACCGCCGCTTCCGGCGCCTCGACGACGTCGATCACCACTTGCCGGCCGGCCGCCACGTGGCCGGCGTCGGTGCCGAGCGGAAGGCGTTTCGCGTCCTTGGCGGCCTCCTTTTCCGGATCGTCCTCGGTACGCCGGCCGGGAGGAACCTGAATCTTGAGGCCGTCGAGTCGGACGTGAGCGACGTGTCGGCGCCACAAACCCAGCAGATCGGCATCAACGGTGAATTTGTCCGCCGAGATCAGCGGGGGAACGTCGCGGCGCCCCTTGTGGTGGATAGCCAGTCCGGTTCCCACGGCATGTAAGCGGGGGAAGATACGAAGCGTCAGCTCGCCGAGCTCCACTTCGGAGTCCAGCCGGTCGGCGAGCGTTGCCACGACCCTTTCCCGCAGTTTTTCCGAGGACAACGGAATGCGCAGGGCGAGCGACACGAACGCCCCGACAACGAGCCCGGCGAGCGCGACGAAGGCAATCCAGCGCCGGGTTCTCGGTGTCATGGCTGTGCTGGCTGAAGCATGGACCATGCCGTCGAGACGGGCGGGCGCACCACCTCATCTGAAGCCGGACCCGGCTTCGCCACGGTCGAACAAATAGGGTGGCCGGCAGGTGCCGGTCGTGCCGTCAAGCCGCGCGGCAGGCCGGATGCCGGCAGTCGCAGCGTAGTTCGATCTGGTCCTTCTTTTCTTTGCAGGTCGCGCTGCAATACTTGCCGAATTCGCCCCCTTTGGTCACGATGCAGTTACAGGCCGGATGAGCGCACTTGTCGTCTGCCACCTGGAACCTCCTTCGGCGATAAGATCTGGCCACGCGCCAGGTCACTGGACGACGTCTTTAACTGCCTCAGTCCGCATCAAAAGACGCGATGCTCGTTAGGTACCCGCCTTGCGCAGTTCCTGAACCTGCTCTTGCGCTTGCAGAAGGCCCCCCTCCGGCGTATCCCACGAGATCTCGCCGTTCTTGTTCGTGTCGACGCCGTTGGTCATGGCCGCGAGCGCGGTGTTGACTTCCTGCATCGCGGCTGCCGCTTCGGCGGCGGCCGTCGCCGCACGCGCTTTCTGCGCGAGCGCGATCACTTCGTCCGCGCGTTTGGCCGCGTTGTTGGCGGCAGCCGCCACATGCGTGGCGTAGGCCATGACGACGAAAGAGGCGCCGGGACTCTTTGCCGCCATCTGGATGTGCTGTGCGACACCGGCCGCCGCTTTCTTGACACCGAAGCCCTGCCCAGGGCCCGTAGTCTCGACGCTCGGGTCAAGAGCGTTGATCACGTGCCCGGCGTGCAGTTTGATGGCGTCGAGATTGTCAGGATTCTTGAGTGCCAGCCCCGCGTGCGTCATGGCGATCTTCGCCTCGGCCAGCGCGGTTGGGAGCAGGCCCTGCTGGTTGGGCGCCGCCTGGAAACTCTCCATGACGTGGCCGACGTGGGTCTGGATCGGGTTGGCCTGGCCGCGCACAATCCCGCGGTTGGAGAGGCTCCCGCCAAGGAAAATGGCGGCCCCGCACGTCACGACTGCAATCGTTCGCATATCGCTCCTTCCATACGGATAGATGTTTGAGCCGGATCTTAATAATTTGCGCGGTCTGGCACAAGTCGCGGGGCGCGCTGGTGCCAGTGGGGCGATTGGCGATCCAGGGCGGGCGGAACACCGATTCGTTTTCGCCGGCGGCGGCAGATCGGCGAAGGTCACCCGCTTCACGCTCGGTCACTGATCGGCCGCGACGTACTCGGCCATCGTGACCATCAGCTTCGGGATCGCGTTGCCGATCACAATCGATTCGTAGAAGCCACCGGTATTGTGCGCGAGGTTCTGAGCGATCTGGGTTGTGACACCCCTGTTGACGCTGCCGACCACGACTGCATGGGCACGACCGCCTCTCGAAATGAAGTCGTCCACGAACCTGTTGTAAACGCTGATGCGCGCGGGGGTCACCGTGCCGGATCCGCCGCCGTCGCTCGTCAGGATCACGAAGACCGAACGTCGTTCGGCAACGTTCTTTAACAGGCGCTGATCGGCCTCGAGCAAGCTGTCGAGCAGGGAGTTGCCTCCGCCATCCGAGGAAAAGCTCGACGCCGCGGCCCGCAGCCTGAGCCGATCCGTCGTCGGCTGCACCCGCACTCTCATCTGGCTGCCTGTGCTGATCACAGCAATCTCCGGATCACCCGGCAGCGTGTCCAGAAAGGCGGCGAGGCCGGCGCGGAAATCCGTGATCATCGGCGTGATGGTCGAGCTCGAGTCGACCACGAGGACGATCCGCATCTGGCCGCCTGGACGCGGTTGAGCGCCAAGGGCGGGTCCGACCAACACAAGCACAGCGACCAGAACACCAATGCGAGCGGTCATGAGCCCTCCGGCGCGGCTGTGTCCCCGTCGTAGGTTCTCCGCAAGGGCGGCACCAGCGAGGTCGATGCGTCGGCATCAACCCGGCCGAACGCCTACTGAGCGGGTTGGAACGACCCGAGGAGCTGTTCGAATTTTTGCTGATTCGCGGCGATCGTTTTTGCCGGGCCGGTGAACTTCACGAACAGGTTGCCGCGCGGACCTTCGACGATGGCCCCGAGCAGCCGGTAACCTGGGGCGCCGCGCGACGATCCGGCCATCGGGCCGCTCATGCCCGTGTACTCCCCGGAAGTGTCGATCGTCGTGACGTTCAAGCCACGCAGTGTCCGCTTTGCAATCTGCGCGGCCGCCGGTTTACCACCCGGCCCCTGAAACTGCCCCTTCCAGCGCTCGAGATTGGCGTCGATGCTGCCACCCTGCCCCGAGCCGAAGTAAAAAACCGCGCACTCCGCGCCGGTGCTGTCGCCAGCCGCGGGGGCCACGGCGTAGGTGGCGGCACGCATCGGCAGTGCGCCTTCGTTCTTCCAGCCGTCAGGGGTCGTCCACTGCAGCCCGCCAGCGGATTCGGCGAGCAGCACCACCGAGAACAGGCCGATCCATACGAGTACCGTTGTTCTGCGCATCCGGGGAGTATAGCTCTCGTGTGTCATGGCGGCGCCTCGCCCCGGCGGATCTTTTCGATCTTCGCCTCCCGTTCGGACGACAGCCGCTCGCGGTCCCGACGGTACTGTTCTTCGATGGTGGCCCGCTCGGCGGGATCGAGCGTCGTGCGGAGCCGCGAGTGGTGCAGCACCTCCTGCTCCGCAAGTTTCGCCTCGTAGAAGTTGCGAGCCTCGCCGATCGCCGCCTTCTGGGCGTCGGTCACCGGCTGCCGCTCGATTCCCGCGTCCTCGTCTCCCTTTTGGAGACGCTCCATCGCGAGCTCGAGCGACGACTTCAACGGTTTATCGTCAGCCATGGCAGCGGCCTCACGGCCGATAGAGTCCGCGGGCGGTTGAGCGTATGGTGCCGTCGGCGTTGGCCATCGTGAAATCGAGGGTACGCCCGTCGGCGAGGCGGAGCGTCAGCTCGCGGCCGGCGGACGTGAAGCTCCTCCATATCGAGCGGTTCGAGCGGCGACATATGGCCTTCGACCTCCAGAGTGGATGCGACGGGCTCGGCGGCCTCTGAGAACTGCTGATACACGGACAGGCGGTAGTGAACCCGTCCGAGGGATCTGGATCCCTCGAAGATGTCTCCCTCATCTGACGGCTGCTCAATCAGACGCTGCATGATTTGAACTCAAGCCGGGGCCATCGCAGCGCATGTACGATACCATTTTCGCCACAATGACCACTCGTCTTCTCACCGCGCTGCTGATTCTGGCTCCGACGGCGGACTTCGCGCAAACGGCGGCGGGCGACCCTCAGGTCGCCTCCAGCGCCCCTCCCCCGACCGACCGGTTCCAGGATTTCCTCCATGCGGCGGTGCTGTCGCCGGAACCGTACGTGCTGGCGTTCGGCGCCGGGGTTATCGACGAGCTGTCGAGCATGCCGGAGGAATGGACGGGTTCAAGCGGATTCGCGAAGCGGAACCTTGCCCGGGTCGGTTCGGGGTTTGCGTCCGACGCAATCGGCCACAGCGTCGCGGCGGTGCTGGGGCATCGTGTGCCGTACGAACCGTGCGGGTGCGCGGGCAAATGGCCTCGGACCAGGCATGCGCTCGGCCGGGGGTTCGTGACGCGCAGCGACGACGGACATCCTGTGGCGAATGTGTCGCTGTTCATCGGCAAGTTCGGCGCGGCTGGGCTGGCCAACGCGTGGTACCCCGAGAGCTATGGCGGCAGCGACGTGGTCCGCGAAGGATTCGTGGGGATAGGGGTGAATGCCGCGCTGAATATCGCTCGCGAATTCGCGCCAGAGCTCATGCGGCTGATCCCGTTCCGGTAAATCCATACGGCGTCGATCGTTTCTTCTCTGAGCCCGCCCCTAACTCCTCTGAGCATCGCCCTCCAGCTCCTCTACTGGTACCTCGACTGTGATCCATTCAGGTCCGTGCTTTGCAGAGCTTCGGACTGGACTTGCTTCAAATCGTTTCAGCTGAGGAGGAAGAGATGAGCGCACGGGCTAGTGGTTTTGCTGTGGCGCTGGTGGCTCTCGCGGTCAGCGCCGCTTGCGACAGGGGAACGCGTTCGGAGGTCGGTCGGGAAACAACCGCCGCGGTGGACAAGGCCGGTGACGCCGCCAGCGACGGCCTGATCACCATCGCGGTTCAGGCCAAGTACTTCGCATCCAACGAAATGAAGGGTCACGAGATCGACGTGGACACCGACCATGGCGTCGTCACGCTGACAGGGCACGGTCGACAGCGAAAATGCCCGTCAGCAAGCGGTGCAGATCGCACGCGGCGTGGACGGTGTCACGCGCGTCGACGAACAGCTGACGATCGCCCCGGACGGCGACCGCGAGGTTCGCAGGGGAGAGCCCGAGCGCAGTCCGGGCTGGATCACCACGAAGATTCAGTCGCAGTACTACCTTCACCCGGGACTGAAACCGTGGAACATCGATGTGACCACCTCGCTCAGCGGCGTGGTGACCCTGGCCGGCGAGATCGATTCGGATGCGGATCGGGCCGAAGCTGTGAAGATTGCCTCCGCGACCGACGGCGTGACACGCGTTGACGATCGGCTCCGTCGAAAGGGAGAGGTCGCGACGACCGGGACGGGATCGGTGGAACGATCAGCCGAGCGGGTCGGTGGCGCTGCGGGGGACGCCTGGATCACGTCCAAGATCCAGTCGCGCTACTTCGCCGACTCCGACGTGAAGGGTCGCAATATCGACGTCGACACCAGCAGCGGCGTCGTAACCCTCAAGGGCACGGTGAACTCGCACAGCGAGCACAACCAGGCACTCGCGATTGCGCGGAGCACCGACGGCGTAAGCGAGGTGCGCGACCAGCTCCAGATGGCGCCCGATGCCCGAGACGTCCGCGGTACCGTCGGCCGCGAAGCGAGCAAGATTGGCCGCGAGGCGAGCCAGGCGGGCGAAAAGGTCGGCCGAGAGGCGAACAGAATGGGCGAGGTCGGCCGCGAGGCAGACAGAGCGGGTGAGAAGGCGAGCCACGAAGCCAGCAACGCCGGCCAGCACATCGAGGACGCATGGATCACCGCCAAGATCCAGTCGAAGTATTTCGCCAACGCCGACATCAAATCGAGAAAGATCGACGTCGACACCAGGAACGGTGTGGTGACGCTGAAGGGCGAGGTCGGCGCGCCGGCCGCTCGCGAAGTGGCCATGAACCTCGCGCGGGAAACCGACGGCGTGACCAGGGTCGTCAACAATCTGAAGATCGATCCGTCGTTGAAGTAGATAAGTTGTCGGGCTTCAAGCTTCGGGCTGGCGTCACCCGAAGCTTGGACCTCGCCGCCAATGCTCGGACGCCCAGGCGCGGTGTTATAGGATGCCGCCATGCGCCTCCTCAATCGCACCGCCATCACCGTCGTCCCCGCCCAGCCGTATATCGACTGGACGAGAACCCGGGATGCCGCCTTCAGGACGTCGTTGTCCGTCGATGCGGGGCCTCGTCCCACCGCCAGCCTGTCCGTCGCGCGCACGAGCAACTACGGCTCCGCATTTCTGCTTCCCGAGTTCGCCCTCGAGGAAGATCTGCAGGAGTGGCTCGAGGACAACTACGCGTGGATCTTCGAATTTCAGCTCGCCGCGTGGACCGATGACGAATCGACATGGCCGGTCGAGCGGGACCTGAAGATGTTCCGCAAGTGGTTCCGCATCGACATCCATAGCGCCGTGGTCGATGTGGCGGACGATGATATTGAAGGGGAAGAACTGTGACGTCCTATAATCGTGCGATGCTGACGCCTTCACGGTTGTGGAAACAGATGACGCTCGAGCAGCGGCTGCAGGCAGGCCGGGCATTCTGGCAGGACGAGCAGGCATCCGACGATCAGGTGCAGGCCGTGCTGCTGATTGCGCAGCAGAAAAAGTTCCGGCCCAAGAGCGTCGTTTCGCTCGATGACGAGCGCAAGGCGCGGCATTTCGCCGGCCTCACGTCTTTGCCCGACGGTCTTGCCGCGCGCGCGCTCATCCTCTATCACCTCGCCGAGCAGCGGCCGATGATGAGTGCCTTTCTCGACGCGCTCGGCATCGCGCACGAGAACGGCCTGATTCAGGACGATCTCGCGGCCCCCGATCCGGTGAAGCTCGGCCCGGCGGTGGAGCAGATCGCGCAGCAGTATCCGCCCGAAAGCGTCTCGCTGTACCTCAACACGCTCCTCTCTCAGGATTCCAAGACGTGGGAGGCACTCGGGCCGCTCTTGGAGGAGCGTGAAAAGTCTCAAACCTCAAACCTCGAGTCTGAAGTCTGAGCGGAAGTCCGGCCAGGTTTTCAGATTTCAGGCTTCGGTTGTGGGCGTTTTCGACCGCCCTGACAGTTGCTCGTGTCTCTGCCGCCCCGGACGCGTAGCGATTCCGGTACAATTTCCCGCGCATGCGGAAGCCTGTTGTCCTGATCACGGGGGCGGGCGGCGAAATCGGGCACGCGCTCGTGACACGGCTGGCCGCGACCGAATCGGCCATCATCACGCTGGACGTGAACCCGCTCGAGAGGTCCCTCGCCTCTCTGGCCAGGCGCGAGTTCACCGGCTCGATCACCGACACCAGCCTGCTCGAGCGGATCCTTGCCGAGTTCGAGGTCGACTGCGTGTTCCACCTCGCCGCGCTCCTGTCCACCCGCGCCGAGTTCACGCCGATTGCGGCGCATCACGTCAACGTCGATGGCACGCTCAACCTGCTCGAGTTCGCGCAGCAGCAGGGCGAGTCGCACGGACGCACGGTGCGTTTTCTCTATCCTTCGTCGATCGCGACCTATGGTCTGCCGGACCGCGAGACCAAGGCCAGCGCCGGCCGCGTTCGCGAAGATGAGTACGGCCACCCGACGACCATGTACGGGTGCAACAAACTGTACTGCGAGGAGCTCGGCCGCTATTACACGCGCTACTACAAGCGGCTTTCCGTGAACGTCACCCCTCACGTCGATTTCAGGAGCGTGCGCTTCCCGGGCCTGATCTCGGCGACCACGATGCCTTCGGGCGGGACGTCGGACTACGCGTCGGAGATGATTCATGCCGCCGCCCGGGGCGAGCCGTACGAATGCTTCGTCCGGCCCGACACGACGATTCCGTTCATGGCGATGCCGGACGCATCCGAGGCGCTGATGAGGCTGGCAGCCGCGCCGCGCGAGCGGCTGGCGCGCACGACGTACAACGTCAGCGCCTTCAGCCGGTCGGCGGCCGACATCCGCGAGGTCGGTGGCCGCCGCGTTTCCCCTGGCGCAGATCACGTATAAGATTGACGAGAAGCGGCAGGGGATCGTGGACTCGTGGCCGGCGGACGTGGACGATTCGGCCGCGCGCACCGATTGGGGCTTCGAACCCGCCTACGATTTCGATCGCGCGTTCCGCGAGTACCTCATTCCGACGATCCGCCGTTACTACAGCACATGACTTCTGTGACCGCCTTCGCGCCCGCGACAGTCTCCAACGTCGCGTGCGGGTTCGACGTCCTCGGCTTCGCGCTCGACAGCGCCCGGCGACCAGGTGACGGCGCGTCTGACCGCCCCGGGCGTGCGCATCGACGACATCCTCGGCGACGGCGGACGCCTGCCTCGCGACGCGGCGAAGAACACCGCGGCGATCGCGGCGCTGGCGCTCTTGACCATCGCTCGGCGAGCGGCGCGGCGTGGCGTTGACCATCCGCAAGGGACTGCCGCTCTCGAGCGGTCTCGGGGGCAGCGCGGCGAGCGCCGCAGCGGCGGTCGTCGCGGTTGACGCGATCCTCGGTTCGCGCGCGTCGATCGAGACGCTGATCACCTGCGCGCTCGAGGGTGAACGGCTCGGCGCCGGCTCGGCGCACGCCGACAACATCGCGCCGTCCCTGTGTGGCGGGCTCGTGCTCGTCCGATGTCCCAGTCCACCGGACGTCGTGCGCCTGCCGGTTCCCGCCGGCCTCACCGCCGTGGTCGTGCATCCCGATCTCGAGATCGAAACGGCGAAGGCGCGGGCGCTGCTCGGCGATACCGTCCGGCTCGCCGACGCCGTGCGCCAGTGGGCGAATCTCGGCGCGCTGGTCGACGGCCTGCACCGCGGGGACTTCGCGCTGATCGGCCGATCCTCGAGGACACATCGCCGAGCCGCGCCGGGCGTCGCTGGTGCCGGGTCTCGCCGTGATCAAGCGTGCGGCGCTCGATGCCGGCGCGCTCGGATGCAGTCTGTCGGGATCCGGTCCCGTCGATCTTCGCGCTGTGCGCGAGCGCCGAAGCGGCACGTCGTGCCGCCGACGCCATGACGATTGCCGTGCGGGCCGAGATCGGCGGCGATGCTGCAGACCTACGTGTCGGCGATTGCCTCACAGGGCGCCCGCGTCCTCTCCACATGCGCTTCGTAACGACGCGCGGCCTTCGACAGGCCGAAGGGGTCTCCTTCCATGCCGCGCTTGTCGAAGGTCTCGCGCCCGGACGGCGGCCTGTACATGCCGGAGACGGATCGAGCCGTGGTCGACGGAGGAGCTGTCGCGGCTGCCGACCCGCACGCTGACCGAGATCGCTTACCGGACGCTGCGCCCGTACACTCGCGGCGAGCTCGACGCGACGACCCTCGAGGCAGTGGTCGTCGAAGCGCTGAACTTTCCGATTCCCCTCGTCGAGGTGGAACCGGGGATTTTCGCGCTCGAGCTCTTTCACGGTCCAACGCTCGCGTTCAAGGATATCGGCGCGCGGACGATGGCGCAGGCTGATGGCCTCGCTCGACACCGGTGATGATCCGCTCACCGTGCTGGCTGCGACATCGGGCGATACTGGCAGCGCCGTGGCGCACGCCTTTCACGGCGTCCCGCATACCCGCGTCGTCGTTCTCTATCCCGAGGGCCGCGTCAGTCCCACGCAGGAAGCGCAATTGACGATGTTCAACTCGGAAGCCGACGGCAACGTGCGGGCCTACGCCGTGGCCGGCAGCTTTGACGATTGCCACCGTCTGACGAGAGAGGCGTTCGGCAACGCCGACCTCCGCCGGCGTGTGCGCTTGACCTCTGCCAACTCGGTCAACATCGGCCGGCTGCTGCCGCAGATGGTCTACTACTTCCACGCGATTGCGCAGGTCGCCGACCTCGGGCACGCCCGGCTCACCCCGACGGGCTCATTGCCACCCATCACCGTCTGCACGCCGAGCGGTAACTTCGGAAACCTCACGGCGGGCCTGATGGCCAGGCGCGCGGGACTGCCGATCAGGCGGTTCGTGGCGGCCACCAACGTCAACGATGTCGTGCCCGAATATCTGGCAACGGGCCGGTTCGCACCGCGTCCCTCGGTGCCGACGATCGCCAACGCGATGGACGTCGGCAACCCGAGCAACTTCGAGCGCATGTCGTGGCTGTACGGCGACGACCTCGAGGCGATGCGCCACGACATCGCCGGCAGCCGGCACGGCGACCAGGAAGTGCTGGCGGCGATCAGGCGCGTGTGCGACGAGCGCGGTTACCTGATGGATCCGCACAGCGCGATTGCCTACCTGGGACTCAAGGCGTTTCTCGCGAGAAACGGCGAGATCGGCATCTTTCTCGCGACCGCGCATCCCGCGAAGTTCGGCGAGATCGTCGGACCTGCCATCGGCCGGTCGCCCGACATCCCCGGTCCCCTCGCCGAGGCACTGGCCCGGCCGCGCGACATCCTGCGAATGCCGGCATCACTCGACGCCGTGGTGGATGCCCTTGGCGTCTGAGGGCCCGTTTCTGTACCGGCCCGACGTCCTCGAGCAGCTGTGGCACCACGGCATTCACCCGACGGCGTATACCAAGCCAGTCCTGGTGCGCGACTTCGTCCGCGACCTTTACAAGTACGAAATCCGACAGCTACGCGAGCGGATGCTCAAGAACGAGTTTCCGCGCGACGAGTACGCGGCCCGCGTCGACGCGCTGCGCCGCTGCTATCCGGTCCTGGCCTTGCTGCCCCGTCAGCTCGTCGAATAGACCCCGGCGGCGCCGACTCGTAGCCGGCAACCCGTACGTCGGGAACGGGTGAAACTTCCCTCGAGTGCCGCGCGGATTCTCTGCTTGAACTGAGAGATGACAAGCTCTTGGCTTCGATTGCTGAAAGCGGTGTCGCCGCGTCCGAGCGTGGCCAATGCTTCGAACGAAGATATTCACCAGCTTCCAGCCGCTGTCACATCATCAGCAGGGCCGCCATGAGTTCGATGCCGTCCCAGAGGTTCTGAAGCCTCAGGTTCTCGTCGAAGCTGTGCTGGTTGTTGTCGTGGTTGCCCATTGGGATCACGATCGTGCGGGTCCCCAGAGGCCGTTCGACACTCTCCAGGGGAAGATTCCCACCCATCATCGGCAGCGTCACTACGTCGCCGTGTACGCTCTCGACCGTTCGGATCACCTCCTGCGAAATCGGCAGGTCGATCGGCGTTCTCACCGCGTTGGACGCTCCGCGCGAGGCGACGAGCCGCGCGACCTTCGGGTGATCCCGGCGCATGTCCGCGTCCGGCTCCGTGTCGACGACGAAGAATCCCTGTTTCCGGATGTGCTGGAGCACACGGTCGGTCGTTCGTCGAACGTCCATGCCCTTGACGAGCCGGATGTCGAGGGAAGCCGTCGCTGTCGCCGGAATCACATTCGACGCCTGGGCGCCTACCCGTGAGCTCGCCATGCCCCGGATGTTCAGAGAGGGCAGCGTGATCAGCTCGGTCAGCGTTCTGGGTGCGCCGTCCGTGGACCCAAGCCAGAGATCGCGGGCCAACTGCCGATCGATCTCCGGCGCCGCGGCGACCGCGCGCCGTTCGAGATCGGTCAGCGGCTCGATGTCATCGTAAAAGTGCTCGACGAGCACCCGCCCGCTCTCGTCCTTCATCGATGTCAGCAACCGCGCGAGCATCAGGGCTGGATTCGGCGCCCAATTGCCGTAGTGACCGCTGTGCAGCTCCATCCGCGGCCCATAGACCGTGAGGTCCAGCGTGACTCCACTGCGCGCGCCGAAGACGATTGACTGGCGCCGTGTCTGGTGAACCGGTCCGTCGCACATCAGCCAGATGTCGCCCGAGAACAGGTCCTTGTTTGCGGCAAGGATCTTCTCCAGGTTGGCGGAGCCGGCTTCTTCCTCACCCTCGAATGCAAACTTGACGTTCGACCTCATCGTCAGACCGGCGGCGCGGATCGCATCGACAGCGGTCAGGATGGCGACAATCGGCGCCTTGTCGTCCGCGGCCGACCGGGCGTACAGCCGCGCTTCCGGGTTGAAGAGTGAGCCGGGAGCGGCCAGAGAAATGATCTTTCCTCCGCTTTCGAGCGGGCCATCGCGTAACGTCGGTTCGAAGGGGGGGCTGCTCCACTCCTTGGGATCGAGCGGCTGGCCGTCGTAGTGAGCGTAGAACACGATCGTTCGCGTCGCGCCAGGCGTCCGGATCTCGCCGAAGACTATGGGATTGGACTCCGGGACCGAGACGAGCCGCGCCGGAATGCCTCTCTTTTCGAGCATCCGCGCAATCGCCTGGGCGTTTCGCTGGATGTTCTCGCGATCGCGCGCGAGGTTGGGGATCGACAACAGCGAGACGAATTCATCGATGATCGCGCGCTCGTGCGCCAGCCGCCACCCCCGGCCGGCCTGGGCCGCAGGATTGGTCTGCGCCGTGACCATGCAGGACAGAAGACCGAGCGCTGCCGACATCACCAGTAATCTCATAGGGGTCTCCTTCGCGACACATGGTCTATACACCGTTTCCACGGTGGTTCACCATCGGTTCTACAATTGGGGCGCAAACCGTGAGTGAGTCCGCACCTGACCGGTCCGCCGCCGACGAGGCAGCCGTGGCGATTTATGACGAGCTTCGCCGGCTCGCGGGGGCGTACGTGCGTCGAGAACGGCCGGGCCAGACGCTACAGGCGACCGCGCTGGTTCACGAAGCGTATCTCCGACTCGCCCGCGGTGGCGCGGCCTGGACCGATCACAAGCATTTCATCGGCATTGCCGCCCGCTCGATGCGCCAGATTCTGGTCGAGCGCGCGCGGGCGCGCGGCGCGCAGAAGCGATGGGGCGGCATGAATCGCGTGACCCTGACCGCGTCGCTGGTCAGCCCTGCTGGCGAGGATGCTCTCTTGCCAGCGCTCGACGAGGCGCTCGCGCGGCTCGAACAGATCGACCCGGAACAGGCCCGCATCATCGAGCTTCGCTATTTCGTCGGGCTGGGGATCGACGAAACGGCGGAGATCCTCGGCATCTCCCCGGCGACCCTGAAGCGTCGATGGGCGCTCGCGCGGGCGTGGTTGTTTCGCGAGCTGACGTCGGCTTAGGACTCGTCCGTGAACCAATCCTCAGGCGCTCGATGTCGATGACCCAGGATCAGTGGCAGCGCGTGCGCGAACTGTTCGAGCGGGCTCTGGAAGACAACCCGCCGGATCTCGCGGCGTGGCTCAATCGTGAAGCCGGCGACGATGCCGAAGTGTGGGAGGAGGCGGCGTCGTTGCTCCGGCATCATGCCGCCGCCGGATCGTTTCTGGTCCAGCCGGTGGCCGAGAGCGTGCCGCACTTGCTCGGGGACGATCCTGCGTTCGCCCCGGGGCAGCATGTCGGGCCGTACACGATCGTTCGCGAGATCGGTCGGGGCGGCATGGGCCGAGTGTATCTCGCGACGGACGCGCGCCTGGGCCGAACCGTTGCCCTAAAGGCGCTGCCGCCGCGGTTGACGAAGGACGCCGAGGGGCGCGAGCGGCTGCGGCAGGAGGCCAGGGCAGCCGCGGCCCTGACGCATCCGGGCATCTGCACCGTTTACGCGCTCGAAGAGCTCGACGGCGATCTGTTCATCGCGGCTGAATACGTGGACGGTCACCCACTGCGTAGGGAGATCGCTCACGGGCGCCGACCCGCACCAGGCGAGGTGATGCAGACGGCGCGCGAACTGGCCTCCGCCCTGGCGAGCGCGCACCAGAAGGGGATCACGCATCGGGATCTGAAACCCGAAAACGTGATGCGGGCCAAGGACGGCCGGCTGAAGATTCTCGACTTCGGCCTGGCGCTCATCGAAGAGAACGTCGGGTCCGATACTCCCGCCGCCGGAGGATCGGACCCGGCAGGAGTGCGCGCCCGCCTGACCGGTCCTGGCGTGCTTGCGGGCACGCCCGGCTACATGGCGCCGGAACAGCTCAACGGACTGGCAGTCGACGCGCGGGCCGACGTGTTCGCATTCGGCGTGCTGCTGTACCAGTACGCGTGCGGCACCCATCCGTTCGCCGCCGCCACGCTGCTCGGCACCGCCGCGCGGGTTCTCGAGACCGACGTGCCGCCACTCGATACCCTGCGGCCCGATCTGCCGCCAACACTGTCCGACATCGTCGAACGATGCCTGCGCAAGTCGCCGCCGGATCGGTTTGCGTCCGCAGCGGAGATTGCCGACGCGCTGTCGCGGGACGACGCCGGCGGCCCGCGTCGCGTTCGTGGAAGAATCTGGTGGCGCGCCCACCAGGGGGTGATGATCGTCTTGTATTTTCTCGCCTCGATGCTCGCCTGGCAGGTGAAAGAATGGCATCCGGGCCCTGCCGGCGTCGTCTTTCTGGCGATCGGCGTGGCGGCGACGATCGGCGGGGTGTTTCGCGGTCACCTGCTCTTCACCGAACGCCTCGCGGCGGCCGGCGGCGGCGAGTTCAGCGCCGAACGTCGTCGCGCCACACCGGCGACGCTCATCGCCGACCTGCTGATCGCGGTGGCGCTTCTCGCCGACGGTGTCATCATGGCGCAGCGCCGCCCGCTCGCAGCCGTCCTGACTCTGGCGCTGGGCGTTGGCATCGGACTGGCCAGGGTGGTTGTCGAACCGTCGACGACGGCGGCGACGTTCGGAAGGAAGCAGTCGGACTCCGGACTTGAGATGTGAGGTTCTCCAGCGTTGCAAAGGAGCATTTCGATGAAGGCTGCCATCCGTCTTTTCACCGCCGCTCTGTTCGTCGTGCCGGTCGTGGCGGCGGATCCTCCAGGGTTCGCGCTCTGGCGCGCCACTGAATTGGCACAACGGGACCAGCTACTCTCGAAGAAAGTGGGCGGGGATCACTCCGCCCGCGAGACCTTGGCGGACTACGGCGATCACCGCTTCCGGCTGCTCTATCGAGATGCTGATGGCTTGCCCGAGCAACACGACCAGATTATCGACGTCGTCGTCGTGCAGAGCGGGGAAGGAACGCTCCTGCTGGGAGGCAAGATGATCAATCCACGGGCCAGCAGCGGCACAGGGGAGTATCTGGGCACTGGCATCGAGGGAGGGGAGCGCCACCCGCTCGGCGCCGGAGACGTGGTTCACATTCCGGCGAGGGTTCCGCACAGTTTCCTGGTGCCACCAGGGAAACACATCACGTATGTGCTCGTGAAGTTCCCGGCTCGCTAGACAGCGGTTTGAGGCGGAGCGTCGTGACCATGATTGCGATTGCGATTCGAGAGCCCGGGGGCCCCGAGGTGCTGATACCGGTGGAACGGCCGCTGCCAGCCATCGGCGACCGCGACGTCCTGATCAAGGTGGCGGCGGCTGGTGTGAATCGGCCGGACCTCATGCAGCGGCAGGGAAAGTATCCGCCGCCGCCGGGGGCGCCGGATATTCCGGGCCTCGAGGTCGCGGGCACCGTGGAAGCGGTCGGCGCCGAGGTGCACGACTGGCAGGTCGGCGATCGCGTGTGCGCCCTGGTGGCGGGCGGAGGCTACGCCGAGCACTGCGCCGCCCCTGCTCCGCAATGCCTGCCCGTGCCGCATGGAATCGACTTGATCCATGCCGCGGCGATCCCCGAGACGTTTTTCACCGTGTGGACGAACGTGTTCGAGCGCGGCCGGCTCGCGCCGGGTGAGTCGATCCTCGTGCACGGCGGTTCCAGCGGCATTGGAACGACCGCCATTCAGCTGGCTCGTGTCCTTGGCGCGCGCGTCTTCGCGACCGCCGGCACCGCCGAGAAATGCGCGGCGTGCGAGGCCCTCGGCGCGGAGCGTGCGTTCAACTATCGAGAGATTGATTTCGTAGCGGCTCTGAAGGAGGCGACCGACGGACGCGGGGTCGACGTCGTGCTCGACATGGTGGGCGGGGAGTATCTGCAGCGCAACATTGAGTCGCTTGCCAGGGACGGCCGGCTCGTGCTGATTGGCCAGCTGGGCGGTCCGACCGCGCGGATCAATACCGTCCCCATCTTGCAGCGGCGGCTCACGATCGTGGGTTCGACCTTGCGGGCGCGTTCGGTGGCCGAGAAGGGCGCGATCGCGAAGGCCGTGCACGAGCACCTGTGGCCGCTCCTCGAATCCGGAGCCGTCCGCGTGATCCTCCATCGCACCTTTCCGCTTCGCGACGCGGCGGAAGCACACCGGATGATGGAAGCAAGCAGCCACATCGGCAAGCTCGTGCTTCTCGCGGACTGAAAAGGGGCGGGGAAGGCGGCCACTAGAACGTAGAACGCAGAACGCAGAACGTAAGACGGCGACGACTGGGCCTGTGTTGTGGGAAGATGGATTCACAATGGACGAGATCACGACTCTTCAGATGACGGACACCAAGGTCGGGAGCGGCCCTGAAGCTGCACCCGGCAATCAGGTGTCGGTGCATTACACCGGCTGGCTGTACGACAGCGCGGCGGCCGATCATCGCGGCAGCAAGTTCGACAGCTCGCGGGATCGCGACGATCCGTTCGCGTTCCGGCTGGGCGCACGGCAGGTGATCGCCGGCTGGGATGAGGGCGTCGCCGGCATGAAGGTGGGCGGCTCCCGGACGCTCGTGATCCCGTCAGCCCTCGCATATGGGCGGCGGGGAGCCGGTGGGGTGATCCCACCCGATGCGACGCTCGTCTTCGACGTCGAGCTCCTCAACGTCAAGTAAAGGGGACCACACAGAGGTCGCGCCTGCAGGAGGGGACCGTGCGATGGCGGTGTCGCGGGCGATCACGCCAACGGTAGAGTGACTCCGCCTCGCCGATCTCTGCCGTGAGCCTCGTTGATGCATTCATGGAATACACACGACTCGGATCGTCGGGACTGAAAGTATCGAGGATTTGCCTCGGCGCCATGACCTATGGCACGCCGAAATGGCGGCCGTGGGTACTCGATGAAGAGGCCAGCCGTCCGTTCCTCAAGCGCGCCATCGAACTGGGCATCAACTTCTTCGACACGGCTGATATGTACTCCGAGGGCGCGAGCGAGGAAGTGCTCGGCCGCGCGCTGAAGGATTTCACGTCGCGCGATCAGGTCGTCATCGCCACCAAGGCGTTCCATCCGGCCCGCAAGAACCCCGGCCCCAACGATCGCGGTCTGTCGCGCAAGCACCTGTTCGATGCTATCGACGGATCGCTCCGCCGCCTGGGCGTCGAATATGTCGATCTCTATCAGATCCACAGGTTCGATTTCAGCACGCCCATCGAGGAAACGCTGTGCGCGCTTCACGACATCGTTCGATCCGGCAAGGCACGATACATCGGGGCGTCGAGCATGTCGGCGTGGCAATTTGCGAAGATGCTCCACACCTCCGACCGTCACGGTTGGACGCGCTTCGCCGCGATGCAGAATCATTACAACCTGGTCTACCGGGAGGAGGAGCGCGAGATGCTGCCGCTCTGCCGGGAGGAGGGCATCGGGGTCATTCCCTGGAGCCCGCTCGCCCGCGGGTTCCTAGCCGGTAATCGGCGCAAGGGCGATTTCGGGGATACTTCGCGCGCCAAGACCGACGAGTTTGCGCACCAACTGTATTTTGCCGACAGCGACTTCACGGTTGCCAATCGCGTCGTCGAGCTCGCCGCGCGGCACGGCGTGAAGCCGACGATGATCGCGCTCGCGTGGGTGCTCGCGCAGCCGGAGGTGACGGCGCCGATCGTCGGGGCCTCGAAGCTCGCTCACCTGGAAGATGCGGCGGCCGCGCTGAATGTCCGGTTGTCGTCCGACGATCGCGCCTTTGTCGAGCAGCCGTATCAGCCTCACGGCGTGCTCGGATTCGATCTCCCTCCGCGACGGTGAGAGAGGCAGAACATCTTCGACTGACGATCGGCCCATCGACAATCCCCAATCCCCGCATTCGGGGCGACACCAGCCGCCCATTGGAAGGCGCGAGCTGACCGAGTGAGTCCCGGCGCGGTCAGGCGAGACTCACTCGGCCCGTCAGGTTCTCAGTCCTTGGAGCGCTGGACAGCCTCCTCTGCGTCTTGCCGCCGCTTGTTCTCGTCCTCGGACGTGTCGCCAACGTAGGTGCGTTCGCCCCCGGTTTCGACGCCGAGCACATCGCCCGGCTGCGCCCGGCCGTCGAAGTGCGGGCTGGGTTCGGCCTCGCGGCGACTGGCGTCTTCGCTGCCGCGCGCGACCGTCCGGTCTCGATTCAACCGACCGGCCGGCGGGGTGGGGGCTGCGGGCTGATATTCGACACCGGCGGTCGGCCCCGACCCGGTCATGCGATCAGGCAGCGTCGGACTGGCCAGCCACCAGTCGGGGTAGCGGTAGTCGGCCCGCTCCCACGCAGCGGCGAACGGTTCGTCCGCCGCGTACACCACGCTGACGCCGGTGATGGTGCACGCCTGGCAGGTTTCGTCGTTGAAGCGCTTCCAATCGTCGTCGGACAGCTTCTCGAAGTTGTCCTTGTCAAAACCCGGAAACCGGTCGATGCGCTCGCGCGACAGTTCCGCCACGAGCACCTCTTCGTCCGCATCGAAGCGGGTGTGTCCGACTGGCAACAGAAAGTGTTTGGATTTGAACCACCCTCCCGCGTCGACGACGAGATAGTAGGGCCGCGACGACTTCGCATCCACGATGAACCCCTCGACATCACCGAGATGTTCACCCGTCGGACTTTCGACGTTCAGTCCGTCGAAATCGATAACCTTGTCATTCAGACTGCTCGCGTCGACATACCTCAACCAGGGAAGAGGTTGATTCATGCTGCCTCCATTCTGCGCAGTGCGCGTAGCTGGCAGAGCAAGATGGCTGCCGCCCTCGAAGGATCAGTTGGCGCGCTGCAGTATGATGGTTCGAATGAACGGGTTTTCGCCGGCCGAGGCCTCTGCCGCACCGTCGCTTCGCGATCGGGACCAGATCGCCGAGCGCTTCAAGTGGAATCTGAGCAATATCTTTCCGGATTGGGACGCGTGGCAGGCGGCCTATGAGGATCTCGATCGTCAAATCGCGGCATTCGCTGCCTTGCAGGGGACGCTCGGCTCAAGGCAGCGAGCGGCTGCTGACGGCCCTGAGGCGCCGCGACGAGATCGGCCAGCTCGAGTATAAGGTCTGGTACTACGCGTCGCTCTGGCACGACCAGGATCAGCGTGACAACCAGATCAATGCCAAGCGGCAGCAGGTTCAGATTCTGTTCGCAAAGGCTGCGCAGGCCGCGGCGTGGTTCGATCCCGAACTGCTGAAGATTCCGCTGACAACCATCCGCGAGTGGATGGACGCCGGCCCGGCGCTGGCGATGTACCGTTTTGCCCTCGAGGATCTCTATCGGCAGCAGGAGCACGTGCTCGACGACAAGGGCGAACACCTCCTCTCGCTCTCCAGCCGTTTCGCCTCGTCGCCGAACGACGCTTATGCGGCGCTCTCGACTGCCGACGTGAAATATCCGTCGGTGCGGCTCTCGCAGGGCGGCGAGGTCACGCTCACCTACGGGCAGTACCGCGCCATCCTGGCGACCAACCGCAACCAGGCCGATCGGGCGGTCGCGTATCAGGAGTTCCACAAGATCTACGAGGCGTCGATCAACACGTACGCATCGCTCTACGACGCCGTGCTGCAGCGCGACCTTTTCTTCTCGCAGGCGCGCGGCTACGCCTCGACGCTCGACGCCGCGCTGCACGGCAACAACATTCCGACCGCCGTCGTCGAGAACCTCATCGCCGCGACCAGGGCCGGCACCGATCCGATGCGCCGCTATCACCGGCTGCGCAAACAGGTGCTGCGGCTCGACACCTATCATTCGTACGACACCACGATTCCACTGGTGGATCTCGACCGCAAGTATCCCTACGAGGATGTGCTCGAATGGCTGCCGGCGTCGGTTGCGCCGCTCGGGCCGGACTACGAGCGGGAGTTGCGCAAGATCCTCGGCGGCCAGGCCATCGACGTGTACGAGAACCCCGGCAAGCGCAGCGGCGCGTATTCGGCCCCGGTGTACGGCGTGCAGCCCTACATGCTGCTGAACTACAACGACACGCTCGACGCCGTGTTCACGCTCGCGCATGAGATGGGCCACTCGATGCACACGGTCCTCTCCCACGCGCACCAGCCGTTCGTCTATGCCGGCTACACCATCTTCGTCGCCGAGGTGCCGTCGACGCTGAGCGAGGCGCTGTTCCTGAATCACATGCTCGAACACACGACCGACGAGCGTGAGCGGATCGTCCTGCTGCAGCATGCCATCGACGGCATCGTGGCGACGTTCTACACACAGGTGATGTTCGCGGACTTCGAGCTCCAGGCGCACCGGCTGGCGGAGCAGGGCCAACCGGTCACCGGGGAGGTGCTCGCCGACATCTACTTCGAGCTGTTGAAGTCGTATCATGGGGACGCGCTGGACTACGACGATCGATCGCGCGTCACGTGGGCGCGGATCCCGCACTTCTTCAGCACGCCGTATTACGTTTACCAGTACGCCACCTGCTATGCCTCGAGCGCGCAGATCATGAAGCAGCTGCTCGGTGGGTCGGAGGCATCCCGCGCCGCCGCAGTGGACCGGTATCTCGCCTTGCTGAGATCGGGCGGCAGCGATCATCCGATGGCGCTGCTCCAGCGGGCTGGCGTCGATCTGAGCAGGCCCGAGCCGGTCCAGGCCGTGGTGGATCAGCTCGACACACTGGTCACACAGCTCGAAGAGGTGGTCGGATGAAATCCTGAAATTGCAGATTTCAGATTGAATTGCAGATTCTACGCGTGTCTTCGCCCACTGTAGTATTTCACGTCCAGAAACACCTTGGCCAGTCGGCACGATGCCTGCTCCAGTCATGGCCGCGTGAATGCCAAAGCCGACGAACTAAAGAATCGAACGAAACGATTCGCCCTGAACGCCCTCGTAGTGGTGAGAACCCTGCCATCAACCGACGGAAGCAAGAGTCATCGGTCGACAGCTGATTCGAGCGGCCACGAGTGTTGGAGCGAACTACCGAGCGCCGTGTCGGGCTCGGCCGCCAGCCAACGCCTGACTCGTTAGTGTATTCGCCATAAGGGTGAGTCTGCAGCCAGCAAATCAATCCGCAATCATCAGCAGCTCTCGTAATCACCAATCCAATCACCAATTCAATCTGAAATCTGCAATCCACAATCTCACCGTTTCTCCATGATTCACCTCGCCGCCCTGTTAGGGGTTCTCGGCATCTCTTTTTCAGCCGTCTTCGTGCGGCTCGCAGCCGTCTCGCCGGTGACGGCCACGGTGTTTCGGGCGGCGTACGCACTCCCGGCACTGGCGCTGGTGTGGGCCTTCTCTCGCGCCGGCGATACTCGCGGCCCCCGCGCGCGGGTGCTTGCGTTCGCCAGCGGCGTGGTTCTCGGAGTCGAGCTCGCGTTCTGGCACAAGTCCATCGCGCTGATCGGTGTCGGGCTCGCCACCGTCCTCGCCAACGTGCAGGTCGTGGTCGTCGCCACGGTGGCGTGGACGCTCTACGGTGAACGTCCCGGAATCGGCACTGCCCTTATCATTGGCGCCATCTTGACGGGTGTCGCGCTGACGTCGGGCCTGGCGCGGCCGGACGCGTATGGGACGGCGCCGATCACCGGAGTCGTGCTCGGGGCCTTCGCGGGCGCATGTTACGCCGTCTTTCTGCTGATGTTCCGCGCGGCGAACCGGGCGCTCGCCCCGACAGCTGGTCCGCTGCTCGACTCGACGGCCGGCATGGCCGTAGGCGCGCTGCTCTGCGCGCCCTTCGACCCGGGCTTCGCGTTCGTGCCGTCGTGGCCGGCCCACGCATGGCTCGTGTTGCTCGCGCTGGTGTCGCAGGTGATCGGCTGGCTGTTGATTGCGCCGGCCCTGCCGCGGTTGCCCGCGCTCGAGACTTCGATCCTGCTGCTCGTGCAACCGGTGTTCGCGCTGGCGTGGGGCGTGCTGTTCTTCGCCGAACGGTTGTCGGCGCTTCAGTGGTTCGGCGCCTTGCTCGTGCTGACGGGAGTGGGATCGCTCTCCCTCAAGAATTTCACGAGCGGCACTTAGAGAGTGCACAACCGGGAGCGTTCGTGCGCTGAGTGCCGCCGGCCGGGCAGCCGTGCGATGGCCGTGCGATGGCCAGCCCCTTTGTGCCAACCGCTATCCTACGGGGCGAGGCCCAATACATTCGACGCGGCGATTTCGGCGGCAGCGCGGCGGCCCGACTCGACGGCGCCGTTCATGTACCCCTGCCACTGAAGGCTCGTGTGTTCGCCGGCAAAGAACAGCCGGCCGCACGGACGGGCCAGCCAGGCGCGCAACGACGGGTCGAACGCCGGATCGAAGAACGCATAGCCGCCGCGGGCGAAGGGGTCGCTTTCCCAGACGATTTGCCGACAGCTGACGAGGTCGGCGCTCCGGGAGCCGAGCCATTCAAGCGAGCGGACCAGCGCGCCCGGCCCTTCCGCCGCGCCTAGCGTGGCGACGGCGTCACTGGCCGAGCCCCCGGCCAACAACGACAGGATGCCGGCCCGACTCCGCTGTTCCTCATTGCCTTCCCACACGGCGCCAAAGGGCAGCGGGGAACCGAAGGCGCGCGGCCGTCCGGGAGCGCGCCAGAACCGTTTCGAGAACTGGAGCAGGGTTCTTGTGGCACGCCCGTACTTGAGCGACGCAATGGCCTCGTGCTGCTGCGCGGGCAGGGTCGGCGTGATCGGAATGCGCCGAAGCAGCGGCGCCGGCACCGTGAACACGAGATAATCGCAGTGGATCAGGGAGACCTGACGCCCCTGCTTGATACTGGCCCGCACGCCGCGTCCGCGGTGCGAGACGGCGACGAGCTCGGCGCCCAACCGCACACGATCACCCAGCGGTTCGGCAAGCGCGGTGGTGAGCCGATCGTTGCCTCCGCTGATGCGGTACATGGCACCGCCCGCCGGCGTATCGTTCGACGCGAATTGATCCACCAGCGCGAGCAGCGACAGCTCCTCGGGATCAGCCAGGAAGAAGCCGCGGAGGCCGAAGGCCGTGGCCCGCAGCTCGTCGTCGGCCCGGGTCTCGTCCAGCCACTGCGCGACCGACTTTCTCGCGAGCTCGGTGGTGACGGGGGAGTCCCACCGACGTTCGACCAGACGATATCGCTCAACCAGCTCGGCAAGGTTCGTGGACAGCCGGTCCCAGCCGCGCACGGTGCCGCGACGTTGAATGCGTGGCCGACCGCTGGCGTCGGGCCGCACGTAGCCCCAGCCGCCGCGCAGGATCCGGGTGAGCTTCAGGCCGAGCTCGTCGGCCAGCCGCCGGATCTCATGGTGGGATTCCTCAATCAGGTCGGCGCCGGCTTCCGCGTGCTGCGCGTCGGCGAACCCGTCCCGGATCGTCCACACGCGGCCACCGAGGCGGCTGCGCGCTTCGACGACCGTGACATTGGCGCCGACCCGCACCAGATCGCGGGCGGCCGTCAGGCCGGCAAGACCCGCGCCCGCCACGAGCACCGACACGCCATCGAGCGGAGCATTCATCGGGGAATCGAGGATATCGGGGGACTCGGCCAGTCGGTTAATCGAAGACCCGGTCATTGTGGCTCAATTCAGCCACCCCATGGCCCATGCCAATCACAACTGTACGACGGTGTAGCCGCGGGTCCGCAGCATGGAGATCAGCCCGTCGGCGCCGACCAGGTGGGCGGCGCCGACCACGATGAACGCGCGACCAGGGCGCGCGAACAGCGCCTCGATCTTCGGGATCCAGTTGCGGTTGCGGTCGACGAGCAACCGCTGATACATCTGCGGCTCCTGTCGCACGTCCTGGAGGACGATGCGCTCGACGGTCGACGAATCGCCGGCTTTCCAGGCGTTGGCGAGCGTCGTGACGGCGGCGCGCTGGGTGTCCAGCTCCTTGAGGGTTTGAGCCAGCAGCCGGTCCTGTTCGTTCGGGGTCATCCCATCGAAGCGCGAGAGCTGGAAATCCAGGGTCTCGAGGCCCTGGATCGTCTTGCCCTCGACGCGCGCGCGATCGTAGAAGTGCTTATCGAGGCCGAGATCCGGATCGAACCCGGCTTTCAGCCATTCGAAGCTCAGAAGCGTGAGCGCGAGCATCCACGGCTTGAATCGCTTCAGCGGCTCCACGGGCATGCCGAGATCCGCCACGCGCTGGCTGACGAGCGCGAACGTGGCGGGCGATACCACCCTTTCGAGCGACTGATCGGCCGGCAGCATCCCTCGCGTCAGGATGCTGAGTTGACTCTCGGGGGCGGTCATCTCCGCGAGGTCGACTTCCTCGACGAGGAGATCGGAGTCCTTGAACGCCGCGTCCAGCACGGGGCTGAGCGGGTAGTAGTCCTTGGTCAACAGGTGAACCGACCCGACCAGATAGACGGTGCCCTGGCCTCGTGTGGCCTTCCAGAGGAAATTCTGTTCCGCGGCCTGGGTCGGGGCGAGCGCGGCCGCGACAAGGAGGGTTGCCGCGGCGACGTGCGCCACCCTCGTCCGCCACGGCTTTGCTGTCGGTCTGTTCATTGATTGACAACCGCTCATTCAGAACCACGCATCAGCGGCCCGCCGCCGGACGGGCGAGAAGCGCCTCGACTTCTTCGATGGTGCGCGGCACCGACGCGGTGAGGCGCTGCAACCCGGATGGTTCGAGCAGGAACGCGTCTTCGATCCGTATGCCGATGTCGGCGTACTTCGTCACCGCCGGCTGAATGCGCTCGATCAGTGCCAGATTCTCGGCGGTGCGAGGCAGCGCCTCGAGCGCGCTCTGCCGGATGTAGATGCCCGGCTCGATCACGAATGCCATGCCCGGCTCCAGCGGTCGAGTCCGTTCGCCGACGTCGTGGACGTCGATGCCGAGGTAGTGGTTCGCCCCGTGGGTATACCAGAGCCGATATTGGTTGCCGGTCGTGTCGGTAATCAGCCCGAGCTTGAGCAGCCCGGCCTTGACCACCTCGACCGTCTTGTTGTGCACCTCGGTGAGCGGCGTGCCGGCCCGCGCCACCTTCATCGCTTCCTCCTGCGCCTGCAGCACGATCGCGTAGATGTCTTTCTGAAGCGCCGTGAATTTCCCGCTGACCGGATAGGTGCGCGTGATGTCGCCCGCCATGTATTCGTACGCGCACGCCGCGTCCACCAGCAGCAGTTCGCCCGCCTGCATCTGGCGCGTGTTCTCGGTGTAGTGGAGGATGGTGGCGTTCGGGCCGCTGCCGACGATCGAGGGATACGCCTGGGACGCCGCGCCGCGGCGGCGATGCACGGCTTCGATCGCCGCTTCGACCTCATACTCGAAGGCGTCCGGACGAGCCGCGCGCATGCCGGCGATCTGCGCCTCGCTCGAGATTTCGAGGCTCCGACTGAGCAGCTTGCGCTCGTACGCGGTCTTGATCAGGCGCAGATCGATCAGGATCGGCGTCGCGTCGATGGTCTGAAAGCCAACATACCGGTCGCGGATGCGACGCGCGAGATCCTGCGGCCGATTGAGCGGATCGTTTACGCCCCCCGGCTCCAGCGCGAGCGCGACGCGCGCGCGTCCCGCCTCGAGCGCGCCGACAAATGGAGTCATCTCCCCCTCGTCGATGGGGCTGAAGGGGCGACGGCTGAGGATGGCGGCGATGAACGGCTCGAACTGGTTCGTCGACAGAACCGTTGAGATGCCCGTCTGCGCCGTCGCCTCCTCGCGACTGGGCAGGCGGCCCTGCCAATGCTCCCGGACCGGATCCCGGTCCTTGATGAAGAGGATCTCGCGCCGCGAGGCGTTGCCGGGCATCAACACGAGGATCGTCTCCTCTTCGGTCATCCCGGCGAGGTAATAGAGGTTGCTGTCCTGACGGTACTCGTAGCTCACGTCGAGCGAGTAGTTCCGTACCGGCGCGCTGAAAAGGACCAGCATCGCGTCGGGCCCGAGGCGCTGCATCATGCGCGCGCGGCGGGCCTTCAGGTCGTCGCTGTGCTCGCTGGCGCGCGCGGCCGACGGTGCGATCAATACCACGAACGCGAGCGCGGCCAGCCGCGCGGTTCGGGTCCTCATCTCGGCCTCTCTCATACTTCAGCTTTCAGTTATTTCAGCTTGGTGCGCCCCCAGCGCCGGCTCGATGGCTGAGAGCGCCGCACTCCCGATCGCGACCTATTGCAGCGAGGCTGCGAAGTCTCCGAACGACCGGGGCATACGCCGGTCGAAGGCTGCCTCCAGTTCGGCGCCCTCGCCGAGGTCGCGCAGCAGATTCGCGATCGCGGCGCCGCCCGCCTCCTGGAGCAGCCGGCCCACCGCGATGGCGCTTACCGCGTAGGCGGCCTGGGCGTCAGCGCTATCCATCTGCCCGAACGATTGCGTGGCCCCGGTCAGCCCCTTCAACGTGACGGCACCGTCCCCTTCGCGTAGACGCGCCTCGGCCCACGAGAGATTCTCTTTTTCGAGCGCCGTGGCCAGGCCCTCGTTGAGCCACACCGGCACGCCTCGGGAAGCCAGCGTGCGGACCAGTGCGTGCGTGAACTCGTGCGCGAGTATCCGATCCAGTTCGTCCGTCTTTTCGAGGGCGCCTCGCATCGGCACGCGGATCGTCCCATCGTACGCCGCGGCCGACCAGGTGGGCGATCGCGTGATGTCACGGAACTGCTCATTCGTGTACAACACCACCGCGATCGGATTCGCCGGATAGGTTCCGAGGACTGCCGCCGATGCGCCAATACGCGCGATTCAGCGACTCGAGCGCCCGGCTGGCGAGCAGCGCTTCTGCCGGCCCCTCGAACGCGACCGTGAACTGGCTGTCGACTGCCTGCAGCATGCGGTCGTGGAGATCCAGCTCGCGCCGCCAGCGATCGAGCGTCGCCGCGGCGTCCGTCCGGTCGGGCCTGAGCGCAATCAACGCGTCGTAGACGCGGATCGCCCCGGCGAGATCGCCCTGACGGCGCAGCACCTGACCGAGCATCTCACGCGCGGACGCGAGCGAGGGGTCGATCGTCAGAGCGCGCTCGAGCGCCTCTCGCGCGTCCGCGTCGCGGCGCTCGAGATACGCAGCGATGCCGGCGCCGAGGTGCAGGCGCGCATTCTTCGGATCGGCCGCAAGCGCCTCTCGAAAGGCTTCGGCCGCCCGATGAGCGTCGCCCGCCCCGATGGCCGCGAAGCCGTCGCGCTCGAGAAGCGCCGCCATCGGTGTGACCTGTGCAGCCGCGGACGTCGCCCGACAGACGAGCGCCAGCAAGACGAGGCCGGTGAGACGCCGGAAAGGCACCTTGAAATTATATGTGGCTGGCCGTGTATCCTTATGGGAATCGATGCCGGACTGGACGACGACTTTCAGTCAATTTTCGCCGGGCCCGACGCGGCTCATCGGATCAGTAGTCGTGCGCGTGGCCGACTGGTCCCGTCCGAGGGCCGGCCGAGCGCTCGTCTCCGATTCCGTGTGGCTCGATCGCCTGACCTGTGCGCATCCCGGACTCGTGCTGGCCGTCTACGCGCCAGCCGGGATCTGGCTCGTCGTCTGGCGCGCGCAGGGCGTCGGCATGGCGCCAACCGTCCTGTGCTACGTGGCTGGACTGTTTGCCTGGACGCTCCTCGAGTACGTCGTGCACCGCGCGTCTTTTCATCACGTGCCGACGAGTCCCGGGCAGGTGGCTTACGGCTATCTGGTGCATGGCGTTCACCACGCGTATCCCGACGACTCACGTCGCTGGGTGTTGCCGTTGGTGGCCACAGTCCCTATTGGCATCGTGCTGTTCTGCATCTTCACGCTCGCGCTTGGACGCTTCGCGGCTCCGGCATTCGCGGGCTTCTTGCACGGGTACCTCACCTACGATCTGCTGCACTACGTGATCCATCGCGGCCGCGTGCCTACTCGCCTCGGCCGGTATCTACGCCAATATCACCTCGCTCATCACTACGCGACGCCCGACCGGCATTTTGGCGTGTCGTCGCCGCTCTGGGACATCGTGTTCCGCACCAGGTAGATCCCGTTGCCGGACGCGTCCGCACTCGCCTACAAGGCCTACGAGATCGAAGAGCTCGTCGACATCTACTTCTATCGGCGCCTCGGCTATGTCGTGGCGCATGCCGCGCGAATTGCGCGCCTCTCGCCGAATGCCGTGTCCATCCTCGCGGGCCTCATCGGCGCGGCCGGCGGCGCGCTGATCGCCTGGCCCCACCTCGGGCTCTTCGGCGTCGCGCTCCTCGTGCTGTACGGGATCGTCGATTCGGCAGACGGTCAGCTCGCCCGCATGACCGGACAGTCCTCCGAGCTCGGTCGCATCCTCGACGGTGCCGCGGGATACGTCACGCACATCTCGCTGTATCTCGCGATCGTCGCGGTCGTCCGGCGCGGCGGCGGGAGTTGGTGGGTGCTGGGCATGGCGACCGCGTCGGGCGTGTGCACGGCCGTCCAGGCGCAGTTGTACGACTACCACCGGACGGCGTATGCAGCATTCGCGATCAAAGGACGGGCGCCGACCGAGCTGACGGCGCCGTCTGCCCGAGGGGCGTTCGGCCCGCTGGCCGCCCGGTACGCGGCGAGTCAACGCGCACTCCTGGGGCTCCACCGCTCGGTGGAGCGGATGATTGCCGCCCGATCCTCGGGCGACGTCGTGCGAGACGACGACCGGCAGCGGTATCGGGAGTGCTTCTATCGTCCGGTGCGCGGGTGGAATCTGCTAGGCGACAACGTCCGGCGCCATGCGATGGCGGTGTTCGTCCTGATGCAGCGCCCAGAGTGGTTTATGGCGTTCACGCTGGGCCCGATGAACCTCGTGCTGCTGGGGCTGTGGTTGTACCAGCGGGCCGCGGACCGACGATTTCTCGGAGCGCCCGATCCAGTGTGGCCCCGTAACCCACCAGCGTGACGACCACGACGGCCAGGCCGACGGCGATGGCGGCTGGAATCGCCGCCCGCTGCGCGGTGACCAGTGACAGCAGGAAGAACAACAACGAGAAGGCCTCGCGCCGAAACAGGATGAAGACCGCCGCTGCCGCGCGAAGGGGCAGGGCGGCCGTGTCGTCCGCGGCTTTGACGATCGCGTGCTCGATCGGCTTGGTCGGCACGAAGAACTGATCGGTCTGTCGTGCCTGCCGGATGAGCGCCATCGCCCACAGCAGCACCGCGGGCGTGCCGAGGACGACGGCCACTGCAAGCGCAACGCCGCCTAGGCCGATCCCCTGCCGCCACCAGCCGACGAGCACGCCGATGAGGCCAGACAGGTGGGTGAGCTGATCGACGCCGGTATCCAGCTGCTCGCCAAATGTCGACTCGCTCAGCGTGAGCCGCGCGATCTCGCCGTCGATGCCGTCCGCGATCGATGCGAACCAGAAGAGAAACCCGCCGGCGATCATCGTGCGATGGGACGTCTGCGCCATCATGTACGCTGCCAGCAGCCCCACGCAGAATGTGAGGGTGGTCGCCACGTTCGCCGACAGCCCGAGCTCCATGAACACGTAGCTGAACAGACGGCTCACTTTCCGATGCACGTGCCGGGACAGCCAGCCGTCCTGCGGCTTGCCCGATGCCTTGAGCAGCTGCCACGCCGCTGCGCGCCGTGCGGCCGGCGTCGACACGTCGAGCACGGCTGCAGCCGTCAGCACGAGATGGTCGGCCGAAACGTCAGCGACTCCGTCGCCTCGCCACAGCAGCGGCGGATGCTCTGGATGCCAGACAATGCGGCTGACGCCGGTGGGTGAGAGCGTCCCCAGTTGCGGGAAGAGCGCCGCTGTGATCGCGGCCTCCGCCGGAATCGTGAGTGTCGGGAGTCCCGTTGGTGTCGCTGCCGCGTCGGCCGCGCCGTGACGGCGCGCCACGCGACGGTTTCGCTCCACCGTCGACATCCCCAGAAAGCGCGGCGACGGCGCCTGCGTAACGATCAGGAAAGAAGGGTACAGATGCAGATCCTCGCATGTCCGTGAGTGTCACACATCGCAATCCGCAGACGCAAGGCGACCTTGCCATCACACTCGCGAGGAGCCGCCGCGACATCCGCCAGTTCGTCGAGCTGCCGTACACGCTGTACGCGCGCGATCCGCACTGGGTGCCGCCGCTTCGCCGCGACGAGCATCGGCGGCTCTCCCCGGCGCACAACGCTTTTCTTCAGCACGCCACGATCGATCTCTGGCTCGCCATCTCCGGCGGGCGCACGACGGGGCGCATTGCCGCGATCGAGGATCGCCTGCACAACGACACGCATCACGAGACCGTGACCTGGTTCGGCTTTCTCGAATGCGATTCCGTCGAGACCGCGAGGGCGCTGTTCGCAGCGGTCGAGCGGCACGCCGGCGAGCGCCGCAGCACCGCAGTCCGCGGGCCGGCGAATCCCTCGCTCAACGAGAGCGCAGGACTGCTCGATCGACTGCTTCGACGAGGATCCGTACGTGCTGATGCCGTACAACCCGCCGTCGTACCCGGGGTTCGTTGAAGCGGCCGGCTACCGGAAGGTGAAGGATCTGCTCGCGTGGGGCATTGACCTGACCGTGCCGCCGCCGGAGCGGATCACCCGCCTGGCCGACCGCGTGGCCAGCCGGAACGCCATCACCGTGCGTCCGCTCGAGCTCGGCTGCGTTCGAGCGCGATCTCGCCATCATGCAGGAGATCTATCGGTCGGCGTGGCAAGACAACTGGGGATTCGTCCCGCCGACCGACGCCGAAATCCGGCAGCTGGCCATCGAGCTGCGACCGATTCTCGACCCGGAGATCGTGTTGTTTGCCGAGCGGGCAGGGCGGCCGGTTGGGTGCGCGGTGGCGATTCCCGACGTGAACCAGGTGTTGAAGCGCATGCGGGGCCGGCTGCTCCCGTTCGGCGTGCTGCATTTCCTGCGACGCGCACGCGATCATCGACCAGGCGCGGGTGCTGCTGCTCGGCGTCGTGCCGGAAATGCGCCGGATGGGCCTGTATCCGCTGCTGATCGCGGAGCTCCATCGACGCGGCCGTCAGACGAGGATACCGGCGCGCCGAGCTCTCGTGGACGCTCGAAGACAACGACGCGGTCAACGCCGGTATCGAAGCCGTGGGCGGCCGGCGTCACAAGACGTACCGGTTGTATGAAAAGCCGCTCCGTTAGCATCACCGGCGCCACCGGGTTCGTCGGCTGGCACCTGGCGGAGGCCTTTCGCCTCGCCGGCTGGCGCGTTCGCGCCATCGTCAGACCGGGCGGGGTCAAGCCGGTGCCGGACGATGTCGAGCGCGTCGAAGCCGCGTTTCATTCCGCGACCTTGTCCGCCGCGATCGGTGAATCGGATGTCGTCGTCCACGCGGCCGGTCTGACGCGAGCGCTCGACGCATCGGCCTTCGAGTTCAACGTGTCGGGCACGCGAGCCGTCGTCGGTGCCGTCAACGCAACGGGCGCACGGCTGATTCTCATCTCGAGCCAGGCCGCGATGGGGGCGGGAACCATCAGCCGTCCGACGCGAGAAGACGATGTGCCGCGGCCGCTGACTCCGTACGGTCGAAGCAAGCTGGCCGGGGAGGATGTGGTGCGATCCGATGCCCGCACGCCGTGGACCATCATCCGGCCCACGAGCGTGTACGGTCCCCGCGACCGCCAGTTTCTGCCGATCTTCCGTCTGGCGGCTCGCGGCATCTTCCTGCAGGTGGTTCCCGCTGCGACGGCGTTCACCTTCATCTACGTCGACGACCTCGCGCGCGGCGTCGTGCTGGCCGCGGAAGGCGAGCGGCCTTCAGGTCTGACGGTGTTCCTGGGCCATCCCGATCCGGTGCGTGCCGATGAGTTTGCTCGGCGCTCTGGCCGACGTGTTCGGACGTCGATACCGCCCATGGCACGTGCCTGGCGTCGTGTTGCGGGCCGTCGCGTGGGGTGGCCAGCTGGCGTGGAAATTCGGGGAAGAGCCGGTGATCGACGCCGCTCGCTTGACCGAGCTTGGCGCCGAAGGATTCGTGTGCGCGGTCGATCGCGCGCGCGAGGTGCTCGGCGTCACCGCAGCGGTGTCGTTGCCGGATGGTCTTGCACGGACCGCGCAGTGGTATCGGCAGAGGGGCTGGCTGTGATAGCTGAGAGTTGACTGCCGCCCTCCGGCATTGGTGCCGCGGCCTCGTCGTGCTGCACGGCCCGTGCAAGGGTATGGAAATCAAGGCTGGGTCTGGGCGGCACGTCGCGCGGGAGCTCGACCGGATAGGTCTCGGCAAGCGGGGCGTGCCGGAACGACGCCGCGCTGCAGGCAGTAGTTCGTCCACACGCGGTTCCACAGGAACGTGTGCCACGCCGCCTCCGGCGAGACCGTTTCGCGCGTCCGCCAGTAGCGCGCGGCGACGTGTTCCGGCCGGAAAAACTGCAGCACCTGGACATATCGTCGCATCAGCCCCGCGCCCGACACGTGCGGCATGCTCGTGACGGGGAAGGCGAGCGTGTATTTCTCCCAGTCGGCCGGATAGTTCTTGAACAGGATGCGTCCCTCGGCGTCGTAGCGCGCGTAGTCGCGCGTGCCGGGCAGCGGCGTCAGAATCGTCGGGTTGAGGCCGTCGAGATCCGACTTCCTCCGCGAACCGCAGGATGTCGGACGACGATCGTGTCCATGTTCTGCGTGTCGATCCCGAGGATGAACGAGCCCGACGACGCCGATGCCGTGCCGGCGGATGCGCGCGACGTTCTCGCGGTAGTAGTCGAGCCCGCGCCGCTGCGACATGCCGTCCTTCCGGATGAGCGCCAGCGACTTCGTGTCGGTGCTCTCGAGTCCGATGAACACGCCGGCGCAGCCCGCCGCCCGCGCCAGACGCGGCAGCTCGTCGTCGTCGCCGAAATTGATCGTGACCTGCGTGATCCACTGCTTGTCGAGGCGCGCCTCGGCCATCGCTCGAAAGAGATCGAGGCAGCGCTGCTTCGCCTTGCGCGAGAAGCCGTTCAGATCGTCGTCCACGAAGATGATGTCGCGCTCCGTGATCGCGGCGACTTCCGCGACGACGTCGTCGATCTCGCGCATGCGGAACAGCCGGCCGTTGAACGCGGTGACGGAGCAGAACGAGCAGTCCATCGGGCAGCCGCGCGAGGTCTGCGCGGAGACGTACTCGTAGCTGGTACTTCTCGAAGATCCGGCGATCCGGGCAGGAGCCGCGTGCCGCCGTTGGTGCCGCCGTCGTAGCGCCGCGCCAGCCGGCCGGCTTCGACGTCCGCGACGACCGCGGGCCAGAGCGTCTCGCATTCCCCGAGGAACAGCGCGTCGGCGTACCGCGCCGCTTCGTCCGGGACGAGCGACGCATGGATGCCGCCCATGACGACGGGAATGCCGCGCGCGCGGAACTGGGCGGCGATCTGATAGGCGCGCGGCGCCTGCGTCGTGAAGGCGGTAAGGCCGACGAGATCGGCCTGCACGCCGGCTGTAGTCGAGCGCGCCTTCGCACTGCTCGTCGATGAGCTCGACATCCCAATGCGGCGGCGTCGCCGCCGCGACATAGCCGAGGGCAAGCGGCTGCCAGAGGTAGTCGCCGTACAGCGACACCCGGTTTCGCGGATTGATCAGAACGAGCTTCATGCCGCCGCGTCGATGATCGACAGCGCCCGGCCGACTGCTTCGAACGCCGCCAGCGCGCGATCGATCTGTTCGGGCGTGTGCGCCGCCGAATAGCTCGTGCGCAGCAGGCACGCATCCGGGCGGCACGCCGGCGGCAGCACGATGTTCGCGTAGACGCCGGCTTCGAGCAGCGCCCGCCACATCGCGACGGTCCGCTCGGCCGTGCCGATCTCGATCGGCACGATCGGCGATTCGGTGGCGCTCGATCGCGAAGCCGAGCCGCGCCAGCCCCGCGCGCACCCGCCGGACGTTCTCCCAGAGCCGCGCCGCGCAGCGCGACGTCGGCGCTGCAGGATCTTCAGCGCCGCCTCGACGCCGGCGATGTTGGCGGGCGAGCCGGACGCGGTGAAGACGTAGGGCCGCGCGGCGAAATGGAGCAGCTTCAGCGCCCGGATGGTTCGAGACGCAGAAGCCGCCGACGCCCGCCAGCGCCTTCGAGAACGTGCCGACGACGAAGTCGACTCGATCGAGGACGCCCTGCGCTTCGGCGCAGCCCAGCCCGCGGGCGCCGTAGGCGCCGAACGAGTGCGCCTCGTCGACCATCAGCAACGCGCCCGCTGCGCGGCAGGTCGCGGCGATCTCGGCGAGCGGCGCGACGTCGCCGCTGATCGAGTACAGGCCCTCGACGACGACGAGACACCGCCGGCCGGTCGGGCTGCCTGCGCCAGCTTGCGCGCCAGATCGGCGGCGAGTTGTGGCGGAACGCGAACATCTGCGCGCCGCTCAGCCGCGCGCCGTCGTAGATGCTGGCGTGGCTCTCGAGGTCGAGCAGCACCGTGTCGTCCGGGCCGCAGAGGCCGGAGATGACGCCGAGGTTCGCCTGATAGCCCGTCGTGAAGATCAGCGCGTGCCGCTTGCCGTACAAGTCCGCGAAGGCCCCCTCGAGCCGGCGGTGGGCGGCGTAGGTGCCGTTGGCGGCGCGCGATCCGGTCGTGCCGGCGCCGTCGCGCATCGAGCGCCGCGCGTGCGGCGGCGATGACGTCGGGATGGAAGCTCAGGCCGAAGTAGTTGTTCGACCCGCACATCAGCGTGCGGCGTCCCGCGATGACGACTTCGGTCGGGCCGAGCACTTCGTCGATGACGGTGTCGAACGGCATCGGGCCGTCGCCGAGCGCGGCGATCCGCTCGGCGATCGGCTGAAGCTTGTCGAAGAGGTTCATCAGTTGACGCTCTCGGCCGCCGGTCAGGAGGGTGCCGGCCTCGAAGCGGGCGCGCGTCTCCGCGCGCCTCACCTTGCCGCTCGTGGTACGCGGAATCGTGCCGGGCGGCGCGACGACCACGCGATCGAGCTCGAGCCCGGCGGTCTCGCGAACGCGGCGGCGCACGTGATCGACGATGTCCTCGGGCGTCAGGCTGGCGCGCGCTTCGAGGACCGCGACCACCTCGTCGGCTTCGTCCGACCCGGTTGATGCCGAAGACGACGACGCCCGACGGCCGGATGCCGTCGGAGGTCCGCGATCGCCGACTCGAGATCCGGCGGGTGGTACTTCCGGCCCTGCCGGATGATCAGGTCCTTCGTGCGCCCGCAGACGAACAGCTCGCCGTCGGCGAGGTAGCCGAGGTCGCCGGTGTGGAGCCAGCCGTCCCGCAGCGTCTCGGCCGTCGCGCGCCGGGTCCTCGAAGTAGCCGGCCATCACCGAGGGGCCGCGCGCGACGATCTGGCCGACGTGCCGCTCCGGCAGGCGCTGTCCGTCATCGTCCACGATCTGGATCGTCGTGCTCCGGGAAACGGACGGCCGCAGCCGACGAGGCGGACCGCCGGCGCTCGGCGATCGCCGATCGGACACGGCCACGCGACTCGCGGACGAGCCGACCGGGATCGACGCGAGTCCACCTTGAGCCCCGTGATGGCAGAAGGCGACGGCCAGCGAGTGTTCGGCCAGGCCGTAGCTCGGCACGAAGCTCGACGCGCTGGAAGCCCGCCGGCGCGAAGCGCTCGGCGAAGGCCCGCAGCGTGTCGGCGCGAATCGGTTCGGCGCCGCAGCCGGCGACGCGCCAGCTCGACAGATCGAGCGCGTCGATCTGCGACGGCTTGACCCGCCGCAGACACAGCTCGTAGGCGAAGTTCGGCGCGAACGAGACCGTGCCGCGGTACTGGGAGATCGCCTCGAGCCAGGCGGTCGGCCGCTTCAGGAAGAGCACCGGCGACATGATCACGACAGTCGACCTGGGTGTACACCGCCGTCAGCAGCATGCCGATCAGGCCCATGTCGTGGTAGAGCGGCAGCCAGCTCACGCCGACGTCCGAGGGTCCGACGTTCAAGCCGTGCGGGCCGGCGATGGCGGCGATGTTCGCGTGCAGGTTGGCGTGCGTCAGCACGACGCCTTTGGGCGCCGCCGTCGATCCCGACGTGAACTGCAGGAGGGCCGGCTGGTCGAGCGACGGCGCTCGCCGGGGCGGCGAGCGCCGGGCCGTCGGAGGAGCGCGTCGATGATGAGCACACGCGGCGCCGGGTCGAGATCGCGCAGGTCCAACAAGCCGGCGACCTCGGCAGTCGTCACGACAGCCGCCGCGCGGCTGGCGGCCAGCAGGTGTCGCGTCTGGCGCGCGAACGTCGGCACGTCGCCGGCCTGGGCCGGCGGGCACGAGCGGCACCGGCACGAAGGCCGGCTGCGCCGATGCCGAAGAATGCGGGGACGAAGCTGCCCACTTCGGGCGCGACGAGGGCCACGCGATCGCCCGGCAGCAGACCCTCGGCGAGGAGCGCGCCGCCGATGAGCAGCGCCTGTGCGAGCAGCTCGGCATAGGGAATCAGCGCGATCGGCCGTCGTGCTCGATGGCGATCACGCCGCGCGACGTCCGCGCGGCTGCGACGAGCGCAGCCGACAACCGTCTGCTTGGGGATCACGACCGCGCCTCCGGCTCGGCGACCAGCCGTCGGACCTCGCCGGCGATCTCGGCGACGGTGCGGATGTGGGTCAGAGAATTCAGCGGCACGGCGATGTTGAAGTGATCTTCGAGCTCGCCGACGAGCTCCAGGACCTGGAGCGAGTCGAAACCGAGATCGGCCAGCAGTTCGCTCTTGGGCCCGGGATCGATCGGGCGCCGGCTGAGGCGCTTGAGAATCTCGATGGTGTCGCGTTCGAACCGGTCGTGAGGATGCGCGGCCTCCATGCCCGGCGCGGTTCCCCCGCGCACGGGATCGGATGTATTGGCCAGGCCGTGAAATGTAACATGAACGTGACGTGGCGCGCCACAATCCCGCCGACAGGCACTGAAGTTGTCTTGGTATTAAGATTCCCACTGTGCCGGCCGTCACCCAGACCGTGATTCTCGCCGCCGGGTATCGGCTCCCGCCTCGGGAGCGCCGCGTCCGGTGTTCCGAAACCGCTGATGACAGTTGGCGGGATGCCGCTCGTGGCGCACGCGCTTCGCCATGCGCGTGCGAGCGGTTGCGACGAAGCCATCATCGTCGTGGGCCACCAGGGCGCGCGGGTCAAGGCGGCGATCGAGGCGCTGCCGGCGCGGTTGCGGGTCCGGTTCGTGGAAACCGCCGACCCTGCGTTGCCCAACGGAGTGTCGCTGCTTGCGGCCGAGCCGCTCGCGCGGCCCAGTTCTTTCTGCAGATGGTCGATCACGTGTTCGGCGATGTGACGCTCCCCAGGCTCATCGCGACGCCGCTCGCGGCCGACGAGGCCGGCCGCGTGCTGGTCGATCGAGCGCCTCGCGATCTCGACCTCGACGACGCGACGAAGGTGCGACGGTCGGGCGACCGGGTGACCGCGATCGGCAAGGGCCTCGAGCCATGGGATGCCGTCGACGCCGGCTGCTTTGTGCTCACCGCTGCGGTCTTCGATGCGCTGCGCCGCGCGCCCGACTCCGAGCGCGTCGGTCTCCGCCGGCATGCGGCAGCTGGCCGCGCGCGGGACGCTTGGCAGCGTCGAAGTCGGCAACACGGAGTGGGTCGACACCGATACGCCGGCCGATCTTGCGCTGGCTGAATCCCTGATGCAGCGCTCGCTGATGCCAAACGCCCTTTGCTGATGACAGACTGAAGCGCACCATGTCCCTCCCGCCGGGCGCTTCCACCGCCCTGGCCGCTCGGCTGCGGGCCAGCGCCGGGCTGGACTCGCCAGTCCGGCCGCGCGACAATGGGAATTCGCCCGCCCCCAGCGTTCCCGAAACGATGCTGTCCCTCACGTGGTCGCGGATCGAAGCGCCCGCTGCACGGCATGCCGCTCCTTCTGCTGCTCTTGATGTTCGGCCCCGCCGCGGCGGGTGCGCAGCAGGTGCCGCGCCCCTCGCCGGTACCCACCGAATCGGGCGGCGTCATCGAAGGCACCGTGACGACGCAGAACGGCACCATTGCACTCGGAGCCGTCCGCGTCTCGTTGTCGTCGGACCGTACCTCGGAAGTCGCAACCGTCTTGTCGGAAGCAGACGGCACTTTCCGGTTCGAAGGACTGCCGGCCGGCTCCTACCAGGTGGCGGCGGCGCTCGAAGGCTTCGACGTGATATCGAAGGAGCGTCACGGTTTCGTGGAACGAGACGGCCCGCGTGCCACTCGATCTGCCGCTGGCAATGGCCCAGAGCGTCGATGTCGTGGCCCGGACGACGAGCGTGGTGCCGGCCACCGGCACACTCGCCGCCGGCGAAGCGATCACGAGCCGCCAGCTCGAGGAAATCGGGCATCGTCGGTGGGCTCCACGCGGCGCTGCGGCTGCTGGTCGGCGTCATCGAAGTCCCAGGCGGCGTCGCCATCAAGGGCGGGCGGCCGAGCCAGGCGAGCGTTCAGCTCGGCCCCGGAATGTTCGTCGATCCGGCGACGGGGTTGTCGCAGGTGAGGGCTGCCGGACGACGCCATCGATTCGGTGACGGTGCTGCCGAATCCGTATGCGGTGGAGTACGGGCGGTTCTCCTCGGGCCTCGTTCTCATTCAGACGCGGCGTGCCGCGGATCGCTGGAAGACGCGGCTGAACAGTCTCGATCCCTCGTTCCGGACCGAACGCCACGACCCGCTTGAAGATCATCGGTATCTCAGCGTTTGCGCCGCGGCTCGAAACCGGAGGGCCGCTCATCAAGAATCGCCTGTTCCTGCAGGAGGCGGCGCAGTACCGGTATCGCACGAGCGAGGTTCCCAGCCGGCCGCAGGAGGATCTGAAAACCGCGCACGCGTTCAGCTCGTTTACGCGTCTGGATGCCAACGTGTCCACCCGGCACGTCCTGGTGGCGGCCGGAGGCTTCTTCCCGAGCGTGTCCACGTACGCGACGCTCGGCACCTTCACGCCGCCGAACGCCGCGGCCGATCTGCACAGCGGCGTCAACGCCCTGTCGGTCACGGAGCGGTCGCTGTGGAGCGATGCCTTGTTCTCCGAGACCACGGTCGAGATGAACCGGTACCGCTCGGAGGTCCTGCCCCAGAGTCCCCAGCCGATGGAGCTGCTGCCGGAGACGACGCTCGGCAGCTTCTTCAATCACCAGACGCGCACCACCTCGACGTATCAGCTGATCGAAACGGTCTCGGGCTCGCGGAACGGAAACTGGGGCCTGCACCTGTTCAAGGCCGGGCTCGATCTGCTGCACAGCCGGTTCTCAGGAACGAGCGCCAGCGCCCCTGTCCTGATCCGGCGCTCCGACGGGCGGCTGGTGCGGCGGCTGGACTTCGGCCCTCCGACAGCCCAATCGATCGACAGCACCGACATCGCCATGTTCGTTCAGGACCGCGTGCAGCCGAACTCGCGCTGGTATCGTCGAGTTCGGCGGGCGCCTTGACCGTGACGGCGTCATCCGCCAGATCAACCTTACACCGCGGGTGGGCACGGCGGTGCTGCTCAACGCGTCCGGCAGCGCCGTGCTGCGAAGCGGTTTCGGCTTCTTCTACGAGCGTACGCCTTCGGCGGCAGGTGCGTTCAATCAATACGAGAACTACGTCGAAACGCGGTACGGCGAGGATGGGCTCACGCCGCTCGGCGCCCCGATGCCGTTTCACCATACGACCGACGGCGAGCTCCACACATCGCGAAGCTTCACCTGGGACCTAGCGTACGATCATCGCTTCAATGCCATGTGGGCAGTCCACGCGGGCTCGGTCGATCGGCAGGGGTCTCATGAGCTGCTCGTGGAACCGATCGAGGGCGCGACGATATCAGAGCTGCGCCTCCACAGCGACGGCCGGTCCGCCTATCGCGAGGTCGAGCTGGGCGTGCATTTCACACGAGGGACGCTTGTCGATCTGAATGCGTCGTACGTGCGCTCGTACGCACGCGCGGACCTGAACGCCTTCACGACGTTCTTCGATTCGGTGCTCTGGCCGATTGTCGGCGTCAATCAATACGCGCCGGCCCGCGCCGATTCGCCGCACCGTCTCCTGGCGCGCGGGCCGGGCCATGCCGACCAAGTCGTGGTTGCTCGTGGGAGTGCTGGACTGGCGCACGGGCCTGCCGTACTCGGTGGTGAACGAGGCGCTCGATTTCGTCGGACCCCGGAACGACCGCCGTTTCCCGTATTACCTCCGACTCGAGCTCGGCGTCGAGCGCCGGATCAGGTTGCTGAAATTCCAGCCGTGGGTCGGCGTGCGCGTCGACAACGCGCTCAACGCGTTCCTGCCTACCGATGTGCAGGCGAACATTTCCTCGCCCTCCTTCGGCTCGTTCTATAACTCCGAATACCGCCAGTTCCGCATCCAGTTTCGATTCGAGCGGTAGCAGCGCGGGGAAGCTTTACTCCTGGCGAACCCGACTGAGCCGACAGACGCCTGAGGCCCGACCCTCGCTGGAACACCCGCTAACCCGAGACACCTGGAGAGCGCAGATCCCGCACGCCTCTCGAGCTCTAGGAGGGAGTGGCGCAATTCATGCAGCCGTGACGCGTCTGACGAGATCAACGATGGGAATGAGAATGAAAATGTTCCTGGTGGCCGGAGCGATTGCCGGCGGTGCGTCAGTGGGGCTGTTGGCTCAACAGACTCCAACCAAGGTCGAGCTCAGAAACGCCCAAGGGCAATCGGTGGGCGCGGCCACCTTGTCCGCCGGGAAGACAGGGGGTATCCGGATCGAGCTGGATCTCAAGAATCTGGCGCCCGGCGAACACGGGTTCCACATTCATCAAAACGCAGCGTGTGACGCTCCCACCTTCGATTCGGCGGGTCCGCATTTCAACCCGGCTGCCAAGAAGCATGGACTGCAGAATCCGGAGGGACCCCACAACGGCGACATGAACAATGTCATTGTGGCGGCGGACGGTACTGTGACAACCACTCTGACCGACGAGCGTGTCACGTTCGGCAGCGATGCCTGCGCGGTGTTCGCGGGCGGTGGGACGGCATTGGCCGTCCACGCCAAAGCCGATGACATGAAGACCGATCCCACAGGGAATGCCGGCGAACGGATCGCCTGTGGCGTGGTCAAGAAGTAGAACTCGGCCTTCGACACTTCGTGCTTGCGGTGTGTGCAGTTCAGCCACTAGGATGCGTGATCGGATCGTGGTGCGGCAGCGAGCGCTGCCGTTTTCGGGGGATTCCGGCATCGCGTCCGGGGCTGACCATGCTTCGCGTCATCACTGCAACCTCCGCATCGGCACGGCTGAACGCCGCGGCGGACTTCCTCGCACATCGTCCTCCCTCCTCTGAAGTCGTCATCGTCGGCGCGTCGCGCGGCGCGGCCGACGATTTTGCGCGCTCGATCGCCCGGCGGGCGGGAGCGACGTTCGGCTGGATGCGCTTCAGTCTGACCCAGCTCGCGGCCCGGGCGGCCGCTGTACGCCTGGCCGGCGCCAGTCGCGCTCCGCTGACGCAGGCCGGCGCGGAGGCGACGGCTGCGCGCGTCGTGTTCGACGCCCTGGGGGCGGCGGAGCTCGAATACTTCGTTCCCGTCGCCTCCATGCCCGGCTTTCCCAAGGCGCTCGCGCGGACGCTTCACGAACTGCGCCTCGCGACGATCGCTCCCGACCGCTTGATGACTGCCAACGTCGACCCGGCTCTGCTCCTGTCGGCTTCGCAGGCGCGCCGCGATATCGGGCGCCTGCTGGCCCGTGTCGAAGAGCAAATGGACCGCGCGGCTCTCAGCGATCGCGCCGCGCTGTTTCACCTCGCAGCCGAAGCCTGCAGCGCCAGGGAGATGCGATGGGCGGGTCTCCCCGTTCTGTTGCTCGACATTCCACTCGACTCGCGAGCGGAGCGCGAGTTTGCGGCGGCACTCGTCGCGCGCTCCCCCGACGCCTTTGCGACGGTGCCCCAGGGTGACGAGTGTGCGCGCGAGGCGTGGACGGGACTCGGGGCGAGGGTGGACGCGGTTGCCGATCCGGCGGCGGGTACGAGCGATCTGGCCTGTCTGCGCCGCTACGTGTTCACGCTGGATCGGCCTCCGGAACGAAAACGGTCGGGCGACGTGCGGTTGTTTTCAGCGCCAGGCGAGGGTCGGGAAGCGGTGGAGATCGTGAGGCGCGTCCTGGACGAAGCCGCGCGTGGCGTTCCATTTGACGAGATGGCCGTCTTCCTTCGTACGCCGCAGCAGTATCTCGGGCTGCTCGAACATGCCTGTGGACGCGGTGGCGTGCCCGTGTATTTCGATCGCGGCACCCGCCGCCCGGATCCGGCTGGCCGTGCGTTCATCGCGCTGTTGTCCTGCGCGGCCGAAGGCCTCTCGGCGAAGCGATTCGACGAGTACCTCTCGCTCGGCCAGGTTCCCGACCTCGGTCGCAAGCCCGAGGCTGCCCGGCCCGAGGACCTGCACGACGACGATATTCCGGAGAATGCGCGCGACGCCAGCACTCGTGGTGCGGATCTTCCGGTTCGCCTGGCGCCGCGGGGTGAGGAATTCGGCGAGTTTGAGACGGACGATGGTGAGTCGGCGGACGGCGATCCCGAGCAGGTGATGCCGTCGCCCCCTATCGACTCGGACGATGAGGCCGTCGTGGCCGGCACGCTCCGATCGCCGTGGAAGTGGGAAGAGCTCATCGTCGAGTCCGCCGTGGTCGGCGGGCGCAGCCGCCAGGATGGCGAGGCGCGGTGGCGCCGCCGGCTCGACGGACTTGCGGCCGACTACGAGTACCGGATTGGCGAACTCGAGAGGGATGAGCCGGAATCGCCACGCATTGCCCGGTTCGTTCGCGATCTGCGAAACCTGTCGCACTTGCGACAGTTCGCCTTGCCGATCATCGAAGACCTTGCCGGGTGGCCCGAGCGGGCGACCTGGGGCGGGTGGCTCGATCGGTTTTCCGCGCTCGCTGTGAGCGCGCTCGCGCGACCCGATCGTGTCTTGCGCCTGCTCGCCGAGTTTCGGCCAATGGCCGACGTGGGGCCGGTCACGATCGAGGAGGCGCGCGACGTGCTGCACGACCGCCTCGTGGCGCTCGATTGGGATCCACCCGCGCGCCGGTACGGGCGATTGTTTGTCGGCACCCCGCACCAGGCACGCGGCCGCAGCTTCCGCGTCGCCTTTGTCCCCGGCCTCGCCGAGCGCGTCGTGCCGCAGCGCCCGCACGAGGATCCGCTCCTGCTCGATGAAGTCCGCGCGGCGCTCGACCCTGTCCTCGTCTGCCAGGACGCACGGGGAAGCGTCGAGCGCCTGCTGCTGAAGATCGCGATCGGCGCGGCAAGCGAGCGGCTCTACCTGTCCTATCCGCGGCTCGACGTGGCGGAGACCCGCGCCCGCGTGCCATCCTTTTACGCGCTCGACGTGATGCGTGCGATGACGGGCACCGTGCCAGATCACCGCGCGCTCGCGGCGGAGGCAGCCGAGGAAGCCGGCGCGAATCTGGCGTGGCCCGCTCCGGCCGATCCGGATCGCGCCATTGACGATCTCGAGCACGACCTCGCGTCGCTGCGGCGATTGCTCGACTCGCGGGATCCAGCAGTGGTCAAGGGCCGGGCGCACTATCTGCTTGGGCTCAATGAGAGCCTGCGCCGGTCGGTCATCAGCCGCTGGGCGCGCGGCCGCACCGCCTGGTCGGGCAGCGATGGCCTGGTCAAGTCCTCTCCGGGTATTCAGTTGGCGCTCGACGCGCAGCGGTTGACGCACCGGCGCTACTCCTTGTCGGCGCTTCAGCGGTTCGCCACCTGCCCGTACCAGTTCGTGCTGGCGACGATCTATCGCCTCGAGCCGTGGGACGAGCCCGAGCCGCTCATCCGCTTGGATCCGTTGACGCGCGGCAGCCTGTTTCATCGGGCGCAGGCCGAGTTCCTTCGTGCGCTCGAAGCGGCGGACGCATTGCCGGTCACCCGCCGGACGCTGTCGCATGCGATCGCAACCCTCGACGCCGTGCTCGATCGCGTGGCCGCCGAGTACGCCGAGACACTTGCGCCA
Source organism: uncultured Acidobacteriota bacterium (assembly GCA_963814975.1). Taxonomy (GTDB): domain Bacteria; phylum Acidobacteriota; class Vicinamibacteria; order Vicinamibacterales; family CAVVIG01; genus CAVUXJ01. Next base: position 245,412 of record CAWFFB010000035.1, read on the forward strand.
GCGATCGAGCGGGTCTGGCGCGACGAAATCGCCGACCTCCGGCGCGACCTGGGGATCTGGGTGCAGAAGCTGGCTGAGGAGGAGCGATGGGAGCCGACGTACTTCGAGTTCAGCTTCGGACTGAACGATGAGGGCCGGGACCCGCGAAGTCTGAGGGACCCGGTCGCGATCGACGGCAAGTACGTGCTGCACGGGTCCGTCGATCTCATCGAGCGCCATCGCGACCTGGAGGTATTGCGAGTCACCGATCACAAGACCGGAAAGAACCGATCGACGCCCGACATGATCATCGGCGGCGGGGCGGTGCTGCAGCCCGTGCTCTACAGCATGGCGATCGAGCAGGGACTCGGGGCGAAGGTGGCCTCTGGCCGCCTGTTCTACTGCACGACCGCCGGCGGCTTCGTCGAGAAAGAGATTGAGATCAACGACTACACGCGCGGGCAGGGCCTCCAGGCCCTCGCCATCGTCGATCGCGCCATCGAACGCGGATTTCTCGCCGCCGCTCCTGCGAAGGGCGCATGCCGCTGGTGCGACTTCCGCTCGGTCTGCGGGCCCCGCGAAGAGGCGCGCGTGGCTCGCAAGAATCAGCACGACCTCGCCGACCTGATCGCGCTGAGGTCCATGCGATGACGGCAGCGGGTAGCTGGCGCGGCGAACGCGTCTGCGTTCAACCGATACGAAGCCACGAAGACTCACGCATGGTATGGTGCGACTTCGTGATCGCGGCTTCGTGGTGTTGTCGATGACACCGAGCAATCCCTCTGCGGACGGCGAAGCGCGCCGGGCCATCGCGGAGGCTCTCGACGATACGCTCGTCGTCGAGGCGGCGGCCGGAACGGGCAAGACGACCGAACTGGTCAACCGCATCCTGCGGGTACTCGCGACCGGCCGCGCGACGATGGCCGAGATCGTCGCGGTGACGTTCACGGAAAAGGCCGCCGGTGAGCTGAAGTTGCGCCTGCGCCAGACGCTCGAACACGAGCGTGCGTCGGTCGCGGGCCGTGCACCAGGCGACGACCAGATCCGGCGCCGCCTCGAACATGCCCTCGAGACGCTCGAGGAGGCGCACGTCAATACCATCCACGGATTCTGCGCCGATCTGCTCCGCGAGCGGCCCGTGGAAGCCAGCGTGGATCCGCTGTTCAGGGTGCTGACCGAGCCGCAGTCCGATCGGTTGTATGCCCGCGCTTTCCGGGCATGGCTCCAGGAGTCGCTCGAGGATCCGCCGGAGGGCCTCCGGCGCGCGCTTCGCCGTACGAGCGCGCCGTCGTTGGCCGGCGCGGCCGGCGAGGGTCCGATCGATCGGATCCGGCGGGCCGGCCGCGTGCTGGCCGAGTGGCGCGATTTCCCGGCGCCCTGGCGCCGGCCGCCATTCGACCGAATCGCCGAGATCGATCGCCTCATTGCGAGCCTTCATCGCCTCGCGGCCATGACGAGCGCTCCGGCGTCGCTGCGCGACAACCTCTTCATCGATACCGCGGCCGTGCGCCGGCTGAGCGCCCAGATCGCGCTCGAGCAGTCGTTTGGTCAGCGCGACGATGCCGGCTGGGAAGCGCGCCTCACCGACCTGGTGCGCGACTACGGCTTTTCGCGGACCCGGAAGGGCACCGGCTTCAAGTTCGGAAAGGATGTGACGCGGTCCGATATCCTTGCCGCGCGGGATTCGCTGTTTCGTGATCTTCAAGCCTTCAAGCGAGACGCCGACGCGGACCTCGCTGTTTGTCTGCAGACGGAACTCGCCGGCGCGACCGAGCGATATCAGGCGCTCAAGGTGGCGGCCGGCGCGCTCGATTTCGCGGACCTGCTGTCCCGGGCGCGCGACTTGATTCGAAACGACCACGCGGTGCGGCAGCATCTCCAGAAGAAGTTCGCGCGTCTGTTCGTCGACGAGTTCCAGGACACCGACCCGGTGCAGGCCGAGATCCTCATGCTCATCGCATCCGCCGATCCGGGCGGTGAGAGGGCCGAGGACGTTCGTCCCGTGCCAGGCAAGCTGTTCATCGTCGGCGATCCGAAGCAGGCCATCTACCGGTTTCGCGGCACCGATGTGGGGACCTACTGGCGCGTCAGCCGTCAGCTCGAGCAAGCCGGGGGACGCGTGCTGCAGCTGACCAAGAGCTATCGCAGCGTGCCGGCGATCCAGCGTTTCGTCAACGCGGCGTTCAGCCGGGAAATGGCGGCCAACGAGTCGACGCTTCAGGCCGGGTATGTCCCGCTGTCGCCCTACCGGGACGCCGACGAGTCGCAGCCCTCGATCGTCGCCCTGCCGGTGCCCAGGCCGTATTCCACCCGCGGACCGCTGAAAGCGTCGGCCAGAGCCATCGAGGGATCGCTGCCCGATGCGGTTGGCGCATTCATCGCATGGCTGGTCGATCCGGCGAACGGCTGGCAGGTCGCCGTACCCGGTTCCAGTGGCGTCGAAGAGCGCGTGCCGATCCGGCCGCGGCACATCGCCGTGCTGTTCCGCCGGTTCGTGAACTTCGGCGAGGATGTGACGCGGGCCTATACGGACGCCATCGAAGCGCGCGGCATTCCTCACCTGCTCGTGGGCGGAAAGGCATTTCACGGCCGGGAAGAGGTGGAGACGGTGCGTGCGGCGCTCGCGGCCATCGAATGGCCCGACGACGAGCTGTCGATCTTCGCGACGCTCAAAGGGTCGCTTTTCGCGATCGACGATGCGCACCTGCTCGAGTTCCGGCACCGCTTCGGCACCTTCCACCCATTCCGCGTGCCGAAGGAGCTTGGCGGCAACTCAGGTCAGGAGCTGGCGCTTACCGGTGAGCCGACGACTCACTTGATGCCGATCGCAGGCGCACTGCGGCTGCTGCAGCAGCTCCACCGCAGGCGCAACTACCGGCCGGTGGCCGAGACGATCGGCCGGTTGCTTGCCGACACCCGCGCCCACGTCGGCTTCATTCTCCGGCCGACCGGTGAGCAGGCCCTGGCCAACGTTCTGCACGTCGCCGAATTGGCGCGACAGTACGAAGAGGGAGGCGGCATCTCCTTCCGCGGCTTCATCGACGAGCTTCGTGCAGCTGCCGAATCCGAGGTCGCGGAAGCGCCGGTGCTGGAGGAGAGCAGCGACGGGGTGCGGCTGATGACGGTCCACAAGGCGAAAGGCCTCGAGTTTCCCGTTGTCATCCTGGCGGATCTGACCTGCCGGCTGAACCGCGACGATGCCAGCCGTCGTCTCGAAGCGGACAAGCGGCCTGTGCGCCATGAAGATCGGCGGGTGGGCGCCGCACGAGCTTCACGAGCACGAGGCCGAAGAGGTCGCGCGGGATCAGGCGGAAGGCGTTCGCCTCGCGTATGTGGCCGCCACCCGCGCGCGCGATCTGCTCGTCGTCCCGGCGCTTGGCGATGCCCCCTGGGAGGGTGGCTGGTTCAGCCCGCTCAATCGCGGGTTGTACCCCGCGCTGGAGTCGCGCCGGACCGCGGAGCGGGGTCCGAAATGTCCGGCGTTCAAGTCGAAGGACTCGGTGCTCCAGCGGCCGAACGATGAGCCCGCGGGACTCTCCACGGTCTGTCCAGGCCAACACGTGTTCGTCGACGGGTATTCGGTGATGTGGTGGGATCCGGGCGCGCTCGCACTCGGCGCAACGCCTCCCTTTGGCGTAAGGCGGGAGGACCTGATCGTGAAGGAGGTCGCGCCCGGCGTCGTCGCCGATGGCCGCAGTCGGTACGACCACTGGCGGCAGGCGCGCATCGACGCGCGCTCGACCGGCGCGGCGCCGTCGGTGACCGTGGCGACGGTTCGCGAGTGGACGGCAGATCAGGCGCGTACGCTGCCGGCCGGTGCGGCGGCGATCGTGGTCACGACGGCTGATGTCGAAGGCCGCGGGCACACAAGCGCCGTTGGCTCCGGCGCGGCGTTCGGCGTGCTGGTGCACGCCATCCTCGCGCAGACGCCCTTCGACGCTTCCCGCGCTGTGCTCGACACGATCGCCAGAGTCGAGGCGCGAGTGCTCGGCCTGGGCGAGAGCGCCGCGATCGCCGCCGCGGAGACTGTCGATCGCGTGCTCCAGCACGACGTGCTGGGCCGCGCGCGGGCGGCCGCGACTCGCGGAGCGTGCCGCCGCGAGTCGCCGGTCACCTGCTCGCTTCCCGATGGGACGCTGGTCGAAGGTGTCGTCGATCTGGCATTCGAAGAGCCAGGCGGCTGGATCGTAGTCGACTACAAGACCGATCGGGAGATCGCCGCCGCCGGGGAAGAGCAGTATCGGCGTCAGTTGGCCCTCTATGCCTCGGCGATCGCGCAAGCAACCGGCAGCCGGGCCGCCGGCATCCTCCTGCGCGTATAGCGCTCGAGAAGTGGGGTCGCTCGCGGCCTTCCACGGTTTTGGCGGCAACCCACCTGCTGGCGTCCGTCGATGGTAGGATCGCGCAGTCCCATGGCCGTGAAGGGAAGGTGAGGCAATGAACCTGTCGCGCGCACTGGCAGCGGCGATTCTCGTTGTCAATGTTTTTGCTGGTCAGATCGCGCCCACCGGGGCTGTCGGCGACAGCGAGCCGTTGCTCACAGTCGACCATTACGTCCGCGTCCGTTCGACGGTCCCGGCGATTGCCGGTCAGCCCGCACAACTCTATGTTCGTGAGCGCGCCAAGGCCGAGACGGTTCGCCGCGGTGGGAAGGTTACGGACCGGGTCGTCTTGTTCGTGCACGGGGCCGGCACGCCAGCGGAGGTGGCTTTCGACGTTCCCTACAAGGACTACAGCTGGATGGCCTATCTGGCCAGCGCCGGGTTCGACGTGTTTTCAATGGACGTCACCGGCTACGGGCGCTCGACGCGCCCTCCGATGATGAGCGACCCGTGTAATCTGGCGCCGGAGCAGCAGAGCACGTTGGTCCCCTCCCTGCTCACTGCTCCATGCCCACCAAGCTACCCCCACCAGTTGACCACCATTGCGTCGGACTGGGACGAGATCGGTGCCGTTGTCGATTATGTTCGGACGCTGCGCAAAGTCGATCGTGTGAGCCTGGTTGCCTGGTCGCTCGGCGGTCCGCGGTCGGGCGGCTACGCGTCGCGCCATCCTGAAAAGGTCCAGAAGCTCGTGTGGCTGGCGCCGGCGTTCAACCGTGCCGCATCGAGCGGCGCCCCTGCCGAAGGTTCCGGCCGACGGCGCCGCCATGAACAAGCAGTCGCGCGAAGACTTCACCGCGAACTGGGATCGTCAAGTCGGGTGTCCCGACCAGTACGAGCCGGCGGTCAGCGAGACGGTCTGGTCGACGATGCTCGAATCGGATCCGGTCGGCGCCACATGGGGACCGGGGGTGCGGCGCGCGCCGGGTACCACGGTGTGGGGTTGGAACTCCGAAGTGGTGGCCAAGCTGCAAGTGCCGACGCTCATGATCACCGGTGCGCACGACAAGCAGGTGCCGCCGGATCGCGTGAGAGAGCTCTATGCCGATTTGGGCTCACGTCAGAAAGTGTTCATCGACCTCGCGTGCTCGTCGCACAACGCGATGTGGGAGAAGAACCACCCACTGCTGTTCCGCGCTTCGCTTGAATGGCTGACCCAGGGCACGGTCAACGGGACTAAAGAGGGCATGCTGCGCCTTGGATATTGATCGGCTTCGTGGCCGTTTATGATGACGTTTGTGCCCATGCGGGTCGAGGGCCTGGAAAACGATAGAAATCGATAACCTCATGCGGGCATGATTTCCCGTTCGAACGTCAAGAACGTTCTTTCCGAGTGAAAGGGACCGCAATGAGCCGCAAATGTGCCGTCCTGCTTCTGCTCACGCTTTGTATGATCGACCCTGAAGCGCTCGCTCAACGCACGGGTCCCAGCCCGTTGCCGGTCGTCGGCCGATCCAAGGTGGCGACCAAGTACGGCATCGTCGCGGCGAGTCAGCCGCTGGCGGCGCGCGCCGGTGTGCAGGTGCTCGAACGAGGCGGCAACGCCATCGACGCTGCCATCGCCACGAACGCGGTCATGGGTCTCGTCGAGCCGGCCATGAACGGCATCGGCGGCGATCTGTTTGCCATCGTCTATGAGGCCAGGACCGGAAAGCTGTACGGCCTCAACTCCGGTGGATGGGCACCCACGGGTCTGACGCCGGGACTTCTGAAGTCAAAGGGCATCGATCGCATGCCGGGGCGCGGCATCTACACGGTTACCGTCCCGGGGGCCGTTGCGGGTTGGGAGGCGATGCGTGCCAGATTCGGCAAGCTGCCGATGTCCGACATCCTGGCGCCGGCGATCTTCTACGCCGAGCAGGGGTTCCCGGTGACGGACGTGATCGCGAACGCGTGGAGAGGCTCGCTCGCGGGTCTCGCCGCGGAGCCGAACGCGGCGAAAACCTATCTCGTCGGCGGCCGCACACCCAGGGCGGGAGACCTGTTCAAGAACCCCGATCTCGGGAGGTCGCTGCGCTTGGTTTCGGAGAAGGGCGCAGCCGGCTTCTACGACGGGAAGACTGCCGAGGCCATTCTCGCGATCTCACGCGATGAAGGCGGCACCATGACCGCCGACGATCTCAAGCAGTTCGTCCCCGAGTGGGTCGATCCCATCGCCACAACCTATCGCGGGTGGACGGTGTACGAACTGCCCCCGAACACGCAGGGGATCGCGGCGCTGATGATGCTCAATATGATGGAGCGGTTTCCTCTGGGCGACTATGGATTCCACAGCGCACGTGCGCTCCACGTGATGATCGAGGCGAAGAAGCTCGCCTACGCTGACATGATCTCGTACGTGGCGGACCCAGGCTTCGCGAAAATCCCCGTCCCGTCGATGCTGGGCAAGGAGCACGCCGCAGCGCGCGCGCGCCTCATCGATCCGGCGAAGGCCGCGTGCGCGGTGAAACCTTCGCAGTTTGCCGGCCTGACGAGCTCGACGGGTGGAGACACAATTTATCTCTCGGTCATCGACCGGGACGGCAACATCGTGTCCCTCATTCAAAGCCTGTTCGGCTCGTTCGGCAGTGGCCTGGTGCCGCCAGAAACCGGTTTCATGCTGCACAACCGCGGCGCGCTCTTTACTCTCACCGCGAACCATCCCAACGTGCTCGCACCGCGGAAGCGGCCGCTCCACACCATCATTCCGGCGTTCATGCAGAAGGGCGACGTTCGAATCGGCTTCGGGATCATGGGTGGCTTCAACCAGGCGCAGGCGCATGCGCAGTTTGTCGCGAACATCGCCGACTACGGCATGGACATTCAGGAAGCGCTGGAGGCGGGCCGTTTCACGAAAGGCTCGTTCGAAGGCTGCGATGTGCACGTCGAAACCGTCGTTCCCGAGCCGGTGATTGAGGAACTGCGGACGCTCGGTCATGACGTTATCCTCGTGCCTCCCCGCACCGGCGTGTTTGGCTGGGGCCAGGCGGTGATGAGTACGGCGACCGGCGTTCACTTCGGCGCGTCCGAGCCGCGGCACGACGGCGCGGCTATTCCCGAGGCGCCGCCCGTGTTCGGGGAGCCGGTCAGGCGATAGGCGAACGGTCCGCTCAGTGCGGTAAGGTAGATCTGTCGAAAACCATCGACCTTCAGAGTGAGGACGTCTTGAAAAAGAATCCAGGCGGCATACCCGTCAAACGAAAGGACTCGAGCGTGTCCCGCCGCCGCGTGATGCTCGGGGCCGGAGGGGATCCTCGCTGCGGCGTTTCCAGCCACCGGCTCGGCGCGCCCCATGCTTCCCGTTCTTCAAGAGTCCCGCAAGGCGCCGTCCGCCGATGTCACCGGTCGGCTCGTGCGCTACATGCTCGAAGCCCGGGAACGGACTCTCCCGCCACAGGTCGCACGGGAAGGGAAGCACCGGATCCTCGATTCGCTGGCGGCCGTCGTGTCTGGTGCCCACCTCAAACCGGGCGAGATGGCTATCAAGTTCGTGCGGAGCCAGGGCGGCGTTCCCGAGGCGTCGATTTTCACGACCGATATCCGGACGTCTGCGATCAACGCGGCGCTGGCGAACGGCATGTTCGGCCACGCGGACGAAACCGATGATTTCGAGCCCGTCACCAAGGCGCACCCCGGGTGCGCCATCATTCCTGCGGCGATGGCCGTGGCCGAGCGGGAAGGTCAATCGGGGATGGAGCTTCTCAGGGCGGTGACGCTCGGCTACGACGTCTGCTGCCGCTTTCTCCTGGCGCTCGGGCCGGACCATGTCCGCGGCACGCACCGCAGTGCGGAAGGTACCAGCGCCACGATGGGCAGCGTGGCGGCCGCGGCGGCCCTGGCGCGGCTGGATGACAAAGGGACGCGCTACGCGCTCTCGTATGCCGCCCAGCAGGTCTCGGGCCTCTGGAGCTGGGTTCGGGACACCGATCATGTCGAGAAGTCGTTCGACTTCGCGGGCATGGGTGCCCGGAACGGCGTCACCGCCGCTCTGATGGCCCAGGCGGGTTTGACCGGTGTCGGGGAAATTTTTGACGGCGAGCACAACGTGATCGAGGCGCTGTCAACGGAGCCGAAGCCGGAGGAAATGGTCGCCGGCCTGGGGACCCGATTCTTCGTCACCGAAACGGCGATCAAGAGTTTTTCAGTGGGGTATCCGATTCAGGCGGCCCTGGATGCCTTTCTCACGCTTCGTCGGCAGCACGCGCTGACCGTCAACAACGTCGAACACATTCTCGTCAAGCTGCCGGCTGACGGGGCCCGGGTCGTGGATAACAGCGCCATGCCGGATGTGAACTGTCAGCACCTGATTTCGGTGGCCTTGATCGATGGCGGCGTCTCCTTCGCAGACAGCCACTCTCACGAGCGCATGAAGGATCCGCAGGTCCTGGCCGTCAAGGCGCGCGTGCAGCTGGTCGGCGACAAAGCGCTGATGGTGCCCGATGCACCCCGGAGTGGCTTTGTCGAGGTCCGGCTCCGGGATGGCCGGACCGTCAACCACTTCACCCGCCACGCTCCAGGCACGAAGGAGAATCCGATGGACACCAACGCGGTGAGCGCGAAGGCGCGCGGACTGATGGAGCCGGTCCTGGGCGCCCGGCAGACAGAGGCCGTGATCCAGCGGGTGAATGCCCTGGAGGGGCTCGCGAACGTGCGAGAACTGGTGTCGTTTCTCACCACCGCCTAGGGATATCGATCACGAGCGCGGGCGGTAGGCGGAAAGGCCTGTCGTGAGCGGCCGGCCTATCAGATGGAGGAGTCACATGAAACGTGCAGCATGGTGCCTTGGCGTCGTCATCGTCTTCGGGATCGTGTCGATGGCGCTGGCGCAACAACCGAAGGGGACCATCCGGGGAACGTGGAAAGTGATTGAGGTCAACGGGGGACCCGAGGGAGCAAACCCACGCCCACAGCCGGGACTTTTCATCTTCACCGACAAGTACTACAGCGCGATGCGCGTGACCGGAACCAAGGCGCGCCCGAAATTCGCATCGAATAACGTGGCGACAGATGCCGAGAAGGTGGCCTCGTACGACGGGTTTTTCGCGCAAGCGGGGACGTATGAAGTGTCCGGGACGACTCTGACGACGCGCCCGCTGGTTGCAAAGGCCGAGTTCCCCATGACTGGTCCCCCGTCGAAGGCGGAGATCAAGATCGAAGGCGACACGCTGAAGTGGACGTTTGGGAGCGGACAGACCGTGACGTTCACGCGGGTCGAATAACCGGGCGCTTCGCGAAACCGGCGAATCTTCAAGGGGGAGCATGGCGGAGGTCGTGTACGTGTCGGAGGTACGTCTCGAGCGCGTGCGAGGTCCGCTGCGGCTGGCACACCTCCCTGTTGAATCGGCACCGGTCGCTTTCGGCACGCACGGACCCATCGCGCGGCACTACGGGATCCAGGGCGAGGTTCCCGATCCGCACGCCACCACGATCGACTACCTTGTGGCCGCCGCCGCCGGTTGACTGCTCGGCACCCTTGGGGGCGCGCTGGAGGCGCGCGGGATCGTGGCGAGCGAGGGGCGGCTGACCGCGCTCGCTCGTGGCGAGGTCGAAGTGGAGGACAAGGTGCTGGTGGTCCGGCGCATCCATGTTGTGTTCGCGTTGCGCGGCGCGGCTGAGCGAGAACCCGACGCGCGGCGGGCGCATGAACACTACAAATCGCGGTGCCCCGTCTACCGCTCGATCCATCAGTCGATCGAGGTCACGAGCGAACTCGAGCTGGTGCCGGAGACTGCGTGAGGTAGTGTCCGCCGGGCGAGGCGGGCGCTCGGTGCGCCCACGGACCTGCGAGACGCGACACGAGCGGCCGAGCGTCCCGGGCCGTCGCCGTGCTCGCGTTGATCGCGGCTCTGACCGGCTGCGCGAAGCAGCCGGCGATGACCTTTGTTCCTTCCCCCATCTCCTGCCGTGCGGGAACCGCAGATGCACTCGGGGCGGTTCGGTGGATCGGCCCCGATTTTCCAGGGGACAGGCAGAAGCTCGACGCATGGTGTGCGACCATCGGATCGGTGGTGATCGCCGGACCGTCCCCTTCTCCCGTACCCATGGCCGACGAGGTTGCCGTCGTGAGCTGGAATACGCATGTCGGCGGCCGGTGAAATCGCCGCGGCGAAGCACTCCACGAGCGCCGTCCGTCGCGCGACTTCAACACATGGTGGGGTGAGGACGAGCCTGCGGTCTTCGATCTGCGACGTGCATTTCCTGACGCGACGAGGTGCGGCCGGCTTCGACCTGGGGCGGCGCGCTCCGCGCGATGGGTGCGCTCGATCATATGTTCGCGCGTATCGATGGAGGCCGGCTCGAGGTCAGGCGGCTTCCGGATCGGCTTGGATCCGACCACTATCCCTTGATGATGGTCATCAGGCGCCGGTGAGCCCGGCGCCTTCCCGCCGCGGCCTATTGTCCCGCCGCCTCGGGCACCAACGTCACGGCCGTATAGCGATCAAGCGGGAAGTACTTCTTGAAGACCTCCTGCAGCAGTGCGGGTGTGACCGCTTCGATGCGCTGGCTCCTCGTCAGGATTTCGCCCGGATCGCCGCCCAACATGTGCACCGTCTGCAATCGGCCCAGCCAGTAGGCGTTCTGTTTCAACGAGGTCTCATAGCCGCGCCGCGCCGACTCTTTCGCCCTCGCGGTCAGATCGACCGACGGTCCCTCCTGCTGCATGCGGCGGATCTCCTGGAGGACGCGTTCGGTCATCGACTGGATGTTTTCGGGCGCGGCACCGAAGCTCACGCGGATATGGCCGCCGCCGCGCTGGGGCCACGATTGCGACAGTCCAACCGACACCGTGTAGGTCTGCCCGAGCTCCTCGCGCAGCGCGTCGCGCAAGGCCGTGGAGAGCACGGTCGTGGCGGCGATGACGCGCTCCTGCTCGCCGGCGTCCGGCGAAGGATCGGCAAAGAAACTGATAACTGTCTGGCTGCGAGGCTCGCGGCCCTTCTCGACACGGACACGCTCGTTTGCGGACGGGAAGCGCACCTCGAGGTCTTTGTACTGCGCCGTCCGTTTGCCGGTAGACGGCAGCGACCCCACGTACCGCGCGATCAGGGGGATCGCAGTGTCCAGCTGGAACGCGCCCACCATGAAGAATGTGAAGTCTGCGGCGTTGCCAAACCGATCGCGGTAGAAGCCGAGCATCTTGGCGCGGTCGAGCGCGGCCACACGCTCGGTCGTCAGCGGCTGCGAGGTGTAATGGTTCGACGTGTTCACCTGGGAAAGGCGCTCGCCGAAAATCTGTCCCGGACTCTGGCCGCGGTTGGCCAGCCTCGCCGTGAACTGCCGCTTCATCAGGACGAAGGCGTCGGGGTCGTCGCCAGGCTGGACGACCACCTGGTGCAGCAGCTGCAACGCGGTCTCGAGATCTGCTGGTGCGGCCGATCCCGAAAGGCCATGGGTGGACAGCGAGATGAACGGCGACGCCGACGCCAGCTTGCCGGCCAGCAGCTTGTCGAGATCGAGCGTCTTGAGGCCGCCGGCGCCTGACAACTCGATGTATGACGTGGCGAGCGAGGCCTCCACGAAGTCGGCGGGCGCAGCGAGGGAAGCGCCGCCGAGCGCGTACATCGTGAACAGCACTTGATCGTTCTTGAAATCGGTCGGCTTCAGCCATGCTTCGACGCCGTTGGCGAACCGCACGATGGTGACGCCCAGGTCGGCGATCTCGCGGCGTTCCGTGACGGCGGCCGGCTCCGGCTTATCGGCCATCAGCTCGGCAGGCGCCGCTCGGTCGATCCAGGGCATGACCGCGACCTCTTCGGCCGAGCCGAGCGCGGCGACGAGGTCGGTTTCGGCCGGCGGCTTGATCTCCGGCTTCTGGGGCGACACAGCCAGGACGACGCGGCTCTCGCCGGAGAGCCGCGCGCGCGCCATCGCGGTGACTTCGCCCAGCGTGATGCCCGGCAGCACCGCCTGCACGAGCCGGTGCTCGTACACGATGCCGGGTGCGGGCTCCTCGGAAAGGAAGTAGCGCACGTACTCCTGCGCGAACGATCCGCTTTCTTCCTTTCCGCTCTCGTTGAACGCGCGCTCGTAGGAAGCGATCATCCAGCGCTTCGCGCGATCGAGCTCCGCAGCGCTGAAGCCATGCTCCCGCGCCCGCTTCGCCTCGATCACAAGGGCGCTGAGCCCCTCGGCCAGGCCGCCGTCCGGCACCCGGGCGTTCACCGCGAAGGTCTCGACCGATCGGCTGAGCGACTCTCCGCCGGCGCCTGCGCCGAGGAACTTCGCGTCGGGCCGCCGTTCGAGTTCGGTGAAGCGCTCGTTGAGCATCTGCTCGAACAGTTGTTCGATCAGGTCGCGCCGGTAATCGGCGACGATGCGGTGCTGCTCGGCCGGTCGCTTCCAGATCAGCTGCACTGTCGATTGCGTGACTTCGGGATCCGACGCGACGCTAACCAGCAGGTCCTTGTGCAGCGGCACCGACCGGTCGGGAGGTGTCGAGGCAACGGCCCGCGCCTTCATCGGTTCAAACGCCGCGCGAATTGCGGTTTCGAGCTGCTGCGGATCGACGTCGCCGACGGCCACGATCGCCATCTGATCGGGCCGATACCAGGTGTCGTAGAAGGCGCGGAGCCTCGAGGCGGGCGCGCTCCGGAGGATCTCGGGCTTGCCAATGGGCAGACGCTCGGCATAGCGGGACTGGTGGTACAGAACCGGGAGCTGCTTATCGCCGATCCGGGAGCCGGCGCCGAGCCGGCCACGCCACTCCTCGATCACGACGCCGCGTTCCTTGTCCACCTGCTCGGGATCCAGCGTGAGCCCGCCGGCGAAGTCGGCGAGGGCGTTCAGGCCGTTCGACACGATCTCGGCCGCGTCGGTCGGCAACTCGAGCATGTAGACGGTTTCGTCGAAGCTGGTGTACGCGTTCACGTGCGGCCCCAGGCGGGCGCCGGTGCGCTCGAAGTACGACACGAGCTCGCCCGGTTTGAAATGCGCGCTTCCGTTGAACGCCATGTGCTCGAGGAAGTGTGCGAGGCCCTGTTGGTCCTCGGCTTCGAAGAGCGAGCCTGCCTTGACCGCCAGCCGAAGCGACAGGCGCTTCGCCGGACGAGGATTCTGGCGGATGAAGAACCTCAGGCCGTTCGGCAGCGTGCCGGTGCGGACGGTCGAGTCGAACGGAACGACTTCCTGAAGGTTGACCGCTTGCGCGGGAGGTGCTGACTGCTGCGCGCCAAGCGCCACCGTGGAGAGGAACGCGGCCAGCGCAAGCGCGGCCCACCGCTTCGACGTTGACATAGCTCGATACTACCGCTTTTGAGCTGGTGTCGCCTCTCCGAAGTTCGCTTGCATTCGGCCGCCGATGCATCCCGCCCGCGGCGTTGCTCGTCGGTCGCATACTCCCGGTATGCTCGCTCCTCGCGCCTGCGGGGCGGGCTCCTCGCCCCCGGTGCGACACGAACTTCGGAGAGGCAACGCTATGTTGGCGCGGCTCCGGTGGCGTCGGACCCTGCACAAACGATGCGAATTCTATCGTGCTTTCGGCAGGCTGACATTGAGCGGGAGGGATTCCCCTCCACTCACGTCCACCTCGGTCGTAAAGGGTTGATACCCTTCCTTGCGGACCTCGATGTGATGGCGGCCGTCTGTCACCTGCACGAGGAGATGATCGTCACCGTCCGGCCCGCGCCACCGTTCACCGTCGATGAGCACGTCGGCCCCGGCCGGCTGCACCCGAAGTATCAGCGTCGCGCCGTGCGCATCGCGCGGCCCGGCCGCCGCGCTCGACGCCGCCTCGGGCGGCGGGGAAGGGAGGCCTCGACGCGGCACCGGGGGTCGGCCGGGCGAGCCTGCCGCCGGCACGGGCGGTTCGATCGCTTGCGGCGCCGGTTCGGGCGCTTCCCCCGGCGCAAGGCGATTCAGCATCCCGACGATCTTGCGCGTGGTATTGGGGCCGAGGTACAGCCGCTCGCGCATGCTGCGATAGCCGTCCAGGTAAATGACGATCTCGTGTTCCCCCGGCAGGACGTGCAGCCGCTGAAAGGTCCCGTTGAACTCGTCCACCGTTCCCGCGAAGTAGCCGTCGACGTAGACGCTCGCCTCTTTTGGCGTGACGTCGATCCGGAGATCGCTTTCAGGCCCATACCGGTATCCGCCGTACGGATACGGTCCCGGGTACATGAATTGCGCGTCAGCGGCCGCAGGCAGGAACATCCAGCCGGCGACCAGCAACGCAACGGCCAGGCTGGGGAAGGATGGGCGCACGTCGAACCTCCGTTTCAGGCGCGGGCTCGTACCGCTGTCGCAACGAATATGCCAGCTCAGCGCCGCGAATTCATTGGAAGAATTGCGACGGAGCGCACGCTGCCGTCCCCGCGTGAACACAAGCGCTGTCTTGCCGCGATGACGGCAGCGCATTGCTCGGTGACCCCCTTGCAAGCTAAGATGCGGCAAACTCGAGAACCCTGGGAGAGACAAATGCCCGTCAATAGCGCGGCGCCGTCCAGCGCGCCAGTCAATCGTTGGCTCCAATTGATATACGGCGTCATCTGCATGGTGATGATCGCCAACCTGCAATACGGCTGGACGCTGTTCGTCGGGCCGATTGATGCGAAATATGATTGGGGCCGGGCGGCGATTCAGATCGCCTTCACGATTTTCGTGCTGACCGAGACGTGGCTCGTGCCGATCGAAGGGTATCTCATCGACAAGTTCGGTCCGCGCGTCATGATCAGCGCCAGCGGCGTTCTGGTCGCGATCGCGTGGGCTATCAACTCGGTTGCCGACTCGCTGTTTCTTCTCTATGTCGGCGCGGCGGTCGGCGGCATCGGAGCCGGCGTCATATACGGCGGCGCCGTCGGCAACGCGCTGAAATGGTTTCCCGATCGGCGCGGTCTGGCCGCGGGTCTGACCGCCGCGGGTTTCGGCGCCGGCTCGGCGGTGACGGTAGTCCCGATTGCCAACATGATCCAATCGCGCGGATATGAAGCCGCCTTCCTGTGGTTCGGTCTGGGGCAGGGGCTCGTCGTGATGCTCGTCGGCTTGCTGCTGCGCGCGCCGAAGCCGGGCGAGGTTACGGCCCCGGCGGGTTCGGCCGTCCAGCAGACGCGTCGCGACTACGGTCCAGCTGAGGTGCTCAGGACCCCGGTCTTCTGGGTCATGTACGCGATGTTCGTCATGGTGGCGGCCGGCGGCCTGATGGCGGTCGCGCAGCTGGGGCCGATCGCGGCCGACTTCGGGGTTGCCAAGATCCCGGTCTCGCTTCTCGGACTGACGCTGCCGGCGCTCACCTTCGCCCTGACCATCGACCGCGTCCTCAACGGGGTGTGCCGGCCGTTTTTTGGATGGGTATCGGACCACGTTGGCCGTGAAAATACGATGTTCTTCGCATTTCTCGTCGAGGGTATTGGCATCTACTCCCTGCTCCACTTTGCTGGCAATCCTGTGCTGTTCGTGATCGTGTCCGGTCTGGTGTTCTTCGCCTGGGGCGAGATCTATTCGTTGTTCCCGGCCACCTGCACCGACCTCTACGGCCGCAAGTTCGCCACGACGAACTACGGGATGCTCTACACAGCCAAAGGCACCGCGGCCTTGCTGGTCCCGCTGGCCAACGTGCTGACGAATGCGACCGGCAGCTGGCATGCCGTGTTCTATGTCGCGGCGGCTCTCAATATCGTCGCCGCGGCGATGTCCCTTGGCCTGCTGAAGCCGATGCGCATTCGCATCATGACCCAGCAGGACGCCATTGCTGCGGCGCCACACCGCCCCGCCGCAGCGGCAGCCGGCCGTCACGGATAGCCGCCGGATCTTGACCGGCGCCCCGCTCGATTACTTCGGGACGGCGGCTTCGGCCACCGCTTGAGGCACGTCTTCAGACATCGATCCGGTAAAGAAGCGATAGAGGAGCCACGTATCGAGCAGTGCGACGCCAACCAGCACGAGATAGGCGGCGCGGCTTTCGACCAGCTTCAGTTCGCCGAGCAGCCTCGACAGGCCAAAGGCGACAACCCACGCGTCGAAGCTCATACAGATCCGCCGGAACGTCTCGGCGCGCATCTGCCGGATGACGAACGCGCCAATCGGCACGCCGATGACGATGCTCGGCACGATCCACGGAATCAGCGCGATGCTCGTCGACGTGAACAACCCGACGGACAGAGTAGGCGATCGCGGTCATCGTGGATTCAGCGAGCCTTACGATCCCGAGCGCCGCCCGAAAGTCTTTCTTCGCCAGCCCCTGGTTGTTCAACATGATCGCCAGCGGCGGACCTGAGATCGTCGTCACCGAATAGAGCACGCCAACCCCACTGCCGAACACGAGGCCGACCGCCCGCTCCGATCGAATCGGACGGCGGAAGCCGGCCGCCTGTAGCAGGATCAACGGCAGCAGGACGATGAACGTGGCGAATCGCAGCCACCCTGGATTCACCTGGGAGACGATAGCGGTGCCGACGATGACGCCCGGCACCAGCCCGACGATCATCGGCGACACGCGATGCCACACGTTCTTGAACGCGTCGCGATTGTTCCAGAGTACGTAGGCGTTGAGCACGACCTCGATCAGCACGAGCGCCGGGTTGAGAACGCGGTTCGACAGGAACAGAAGCGCGATGGGAACGGTGATCGACGAGAACCCGTAGCCAAGGGCGCCGTTGACAATCGCGGCGACGAGCGTGATACCGGCGAGGGCTAGTTCGTGGGATGTCATTCCGGATGCGGGCCGTCAAGCATGTGCCGGGTCCAAAGGACCCAGCCTGTCATTTGAGTTCACTCTAGTTGGATGCGAACGTCATCCGCAAGGTCACGCCGAAGGTTCTGGGATCTCCAGGCTGCCCCACATAGAGTCCGGTGTTGCCGGGCGCCGCCGAGAGCAGGTCGAAATAGTCCTTGTTCAGCAGGTTGCGGGACCACACGGAGAGAGTCCAACCGTCCGCCCACCGGAAGCCGACCCGGGCGTTGATCAGGGAATAACCGTCGACCACCAGATACCGCGAGGCAGACGCGCTCGACGAGAACGAGGAGCGATAGCTGGTGTCGAGGGCACCGAAGAGCTCTCCGGTCCGCCCGAGAAGTGTCTGCGGATGGATGTACTCGCCACCGAAGGAGAGCGCCCATTTGGAGATGCCAGGGAGGTCCGAGCCCGAGATGTCCTTGACCTCAGGCCCGCCGGTGTCCTCGAGCGGGGGGGGCGCGTCCGGGAAGGACACGTACTTGCCGTCGGTGTAGGCGGCGGCCCCGTAGAACGTGAGATGGCGGTTCACCGACGCGCTGGCGTCGAGCTCGACGCCGCGCACGCGCACCTTCTCGGCGTTGGCGAGATAGCCGCGAAGCACGCCCACACCGGCGTTCACGACCTGCGCCTGGAAGTCGTTGACCTCGGTGTCATACAGGCTGACGTTGGTCGTGACGCCCGGAAAAGGCTCCGTTTTCACCCCGACCTCGATGTGGCGCACGTCCTCGGGTTTGACCGTCGCGGCGGAGAGAACGGGCCGGCCCAGGGCGTCGGTGGGCACGCCGTTCAGGTTGAGGCCGACCGACTTGAAGCTGGTTGCGTAGGTCGCAAACGTGTTGACGCTGGTGGCGACCTTGTAGGCCAGGGTGATCTGACCCGACAGGTTGGTGTCGTCGACATCTGCCTTGTAGGCCTGTGGCGCAAGAACCGAGCGTTGCAGAGCGATCAGCGCGGGGTTGGTGGTCTGCAGCCCGCCGTAGACCTGCTGATCGAAGTCGACGTCTTTCTGATCGTAGTTGAACCGGAGGCCGGGAAGCAGCCGCAGGCGATCGGTCACCGTCCATTCGAGCTGGCTGAACAGCGCCGCGCTGACATTCTGGTAGTTGACGTACTGGTTGAAGCCGTATCCGTCGAGCAGGCCGGGCGTCGCCGCGTTAGGGGTCGGGGCCAGGAGAAAGCGCGCCGCCGCCGCGCCCTGTTCCTGCTTGAAGACCGGGTTGGAGTCGAGCGTCTGCCGGAACGCGAAGGCGCCGACCACGAAGTTCATGCGGCGAGACACATCGCCGGCGTAGCGAATCTCCTGCGTCCATTGCCCTTGCGTCGAGGGGGCGGCCGAGATCGTGGTGACAGGCAGACCGATGAAGTCGCGATCGTTCGAGGGATCCCAATCCCAGTAGCGCCAGGCAGTCGTCGAGTTCAGCCGCCCACGCCCAAGCTTCCAGTCGATCGTCAGCGAGGCGCCGCCGAGGTCCTGGTAAGACCGCAGGGGCGAGTCGATGTCGGTCGCCCGGTGGAAGGCGTTGAAGCTCGGAGGGGTATACCCGAGGTCGGCAGCGATCTGCGGGTACTGCCGGTTCGGGGGGCGCTGCGTGGGCGCAACGCCGGCGACCACTTGTGTGTAGCCTTCAGCGCGTTGGCGCGTGTGGTCCGCGGCTACCGTGATCGCGAGCGCGTCCGACGGGGCAAACACCAGCTGACCCCTGACGCCCAGATTGTTGAGATCGTTCACGTCGTCTTGCGTACGGGTATTGAAGAACGTGCCGTCACGCTGGGTGCCGGAGAAGGACAGCCGCCCGGCGAACTTCTTGAAGAGAGGTCCAGTGATCGATGCTTTCGCCTGAACGAATCCAACGTCGCCGTAGTTGAGCTCGAATTCACCGCCGGGCGTGAAGCTGGGTTTGCGGGTGGTGACGTTGATCGCACCGGCGGTCGTGTTCTTGCCGAAGAGCGTGCCCTGCGGTCCGCGCAGCACCTCGACCCGATCCACGTCGAGGAAGTCGAGTGTGGCCGAGGCCGGACGGGCGTAGAAGACGCCGTCGATGTAGAGCCCGACGCCCGGCTCGATGCCGTCGTTGGTGAGCCCGAAAGGCGCGCCCAGGCCGCGGATGTTGATCGCCGAGTTACGCGGGTTGGTCGAATAGAACTGGACCGTGGGGAGCATCTCCTTCAAGCGGTTCACGTTGAACGCCCCGGCGTCGGCGACGAGGTCGCCCCTCACTACTGACACCGGAATCGGCACTTCCTGGGCGAGCTCCTCGATGCGCCGGGCGGTCACGACCACCGATTGGCTGAATCGCGCCGGGCTCAAGGTGACGTCGTTCGTCGCCTCCTGGCCGGCTTCGAGCACAATCCGGCGCACGACCGTTTCGAACCCGTCCAGCACCGTTTCCAGGCGGTACCGGCCGGGCGCCAGTCCAGCGGCGCGATACGCGCCCTGCTCGTTGCTGACCTCCTCGAGGGCGACGCCCGTGCCCTCATTGACTATCCGGACAATCGCGCCCGGTACCGTGCCCCCAGTCGAATCGCGGACGACGCCGGCGACGGTGCTCGTTCCCGTCTGGGCGATTGCGTTCACCGACAGCAGCGCCGCGGTCGCCGCGACCACGACCAGCTCCAACGGGACGAGCGTCCCCATGAATCTCCGAAGCAACATTTGTGAGCTCCTCATTCTTCAATGCGACACGCCGGGACCACCCGTCCGCGCGGTCATCCGACGGCAATAAACTGGATTTGGATCGAGGGGAGCCGAGCGACTGGAAAGGAGAGAAGGTGAGGAAACTAAGGAAGAAATGCCGGGCTTCTCACTCGCCTATCGTCGGCCCCGTACACGCGCAGCGACACGTCGCCCGCGAGGGACAGGTGCAACAACAGGTTGAGTGACGAAGCTCAGTCATGGTCGAGCGATCAACGTTTCCTGGCTGAGGTCCGGTGCGGCTTCCGGCCGACCTTCTGGTTGATGTCGTCCAGGGTCGTATGGTCCAGAATC
This sequence comes from uncultured Acidobacteriota bacterium, assembly GCA_963814975.1. Taxonomy (GTDB): domain Bacteria; phylum Acidobacteriota; class Vicinamibacteria; order Vicinamibacterales; family CAVVIG01; genus CAVUXJ01. The sequence goes on from CAWFFB010000035.1 coordinate 265,405, forward strand.
CGCGATGTGGCCTCGCGCACTTCCTGCATCGCAATGCGGACGCCGCAGGTTCGTTCGTCGATGCATTCCGCGCATGTCATGTACGCGGTCTGGCTGACGCAGGGCACCAGTGCGAGGGGGCCCTCCAGCGCCCGGATCACGTTCCCGAACGTGATCTCGGCCGCGCGTCGGCGGAGGAAATAGCCGCCGCCCTTTCCCTTCTTGCTCTGCACCAGGCCGTGGCGCTTCAAGTCCAGAAGGATGGTCTCGAGGAACTTCTTGGGGATCGCGTCGCGATTCGCCAGGTCGGAGACCAGCACGGGGCCGCGGCCTTCTTCGTGCGCGAGCACCAGCAGCGCCTTCAGTCCGTACTTCGACTTCCTCGAAAGCACGCGCATTAGACTACCAAACCTATAGACTAACTTGTCAATAGGGAAATGCGCCGGGTTCGCGCCTCCCTGCCGCCCTGGTTTGACTTGAGCCCCGTAAATTGATACATATCTATACGTTAACAAATGCCAGTCACCGCTCGAGCCTGCGCGTGTTGTTGTTGTCCGAGGACCGTCATGGTCCCCGCGCGACGGGTCTTGCGGCAGTAACCGACATTCACTGAATCTCGAATTCGCGCAAGAGACCTGAAGCCCGGGACCGCCCGGGCTTTTTTTATGTTCGAAGGACCATGTCAACAACCGCCACGTGGAATGCAGTCCCGGAGCGATCAACGACGGCGGCCGGCTCGGCGCTGACGAGCGGCCACGATCACCTGCGGGCGCTCGAGGCGGAGAGCATCCACATCCTGCGGGAAGTGGTCGCCGAATTCGAGCGCCCGGTGATGCTCTATTCCATCGGGAAGGACTCCTCGGTGATGCTGCGGCTCGCGCAGAAGGCGTTCCATCCCGGTCCGATTCCCTTTCCGCTGCTGCACGTCGACACCACCTACAAGTTCCGCGAGATGATCGAGTTCCGCGATCGCTATGCGGCCGAGATCGGCGCGCGGCTGATCGTCCACACCAATACCGAAGCGATTGCCGAGGGCACTCAGCCGTTTCTGGTCGGAACCAAAGCGTGCTGCGGTGCGCTCAAGACGAAGTCGCTGCTCGACGCGCTCCAGGCCGGCGGGTTCGACGCCGCATTCGGCGGGGCGCGGCGCGACGAGGAGCGGTCGCGGGCCAAGGAGCGAATCTTCTCGCTCCGCGACGCCGTCGGCCAGTGGGATCCGAAGCGCCAGCGGCCCGAGCTATGGGACCTCCTCAACAGCCGAATCCGGCCGGGTGAGAGCATCCGGGTGTTCCCGCTGTCGAACTGGACCGAGATCGACGTCTGGAGCTACATCGAGGTCGAGCACATTCCGGTCGTGCCGCTGTACTTCGCCAAGGAGCGGGAGGTGGTCGTCCGCGGCAACTCGCTGATCATGCTCGAACAGCCGTTCGTGCCGCTGATGCCGGGCGAGCGGCCCGAACGCATCATGTGCCGCATGCGGTCGCTCGGCTGCTCGCCGTGCACCGGCGCGATCCGTTCGACGGCCGACACCGTCCCGGACATCATCGAGGAGCTGATCGCCACGAAGCATTCGGAGCGACAGCTTCGCATCATCGACCACGATCAGGACGGATCGATGGAGCTGAAGAAGCGGGAGGGCTATTTCTGATGCCCGGCCTGCTTCGCATCTGCACGGCCGGCAGCGTCGACGACGGGAAGAGCACCCTGATCGGACGGCTGCTCTACGATTCGCGCTCGGTTTACGAAGATCAGGTGCACTCGGTCGAAAAGGCGTCGCGCAACCGCACCGCCGGACCGATCGACTTTTCGCTGTTCACCGACGGCCTCCGGGCGGAGCGCGAACAGGGCATCACGATCGACGTCGCGTATCGATACTTCGCGACCGCGCGGCGCAAGTTCATCCTCGCCGACACGCCCGGGCACGAGCAATACACGCGCAACATGGCGACCGGCGCGTCGACGGCCGATGTCGCCATCCTGCTGGTCGACGCGCGCAACGGCGTCCGCGCGCAGTCGCGGCGCCACGCGCAGATCGCGCGCCTGCTCGGGATCACCGACTACGTGCTCGCGGTGAACAAAATGGATCTGGTGGACTTCGATCGCGAGGTGTTCGACGGCATCTGCGAGGAGTTCGACAGCATCCTTCCAGGGGCGACCCTGCATCCGATTCCGATGAGCGCCCTCCACGGCGACAACGTCATCACGCGCAGCGAGCGCACGCCCTGGTTCGACGGCAAGGCGCTGCTCGAGCACCTCGAGACCATGGAGGTGGATCGGAATCAGTCGGGCAAGCCGTTCCGGCTCCCGGTCCAGCTCGTCATCCGACCGGACCACGAGTTCCGCGGCTATGCCGGGCAGATCGTCTCCGGGGCCGTGCACCCGGGTGACGTCGTGACCGTGTGGCCTTCCGGCAGGACCTCCCGGGTCAAGCGCATCGTGACATGGGATGGCGATCTCGAAGCGGCCTACGCCGGCAAGTCGGTGACGCTGATACTCGAGGACGAGCTCGACATCAGCCGCGGCGACATGATTGGCATCGGCGACGTCCAGGTCGGCCAGCGGTTCAGGGCGGATGTCGTCTGGATGGACGAGCGTCCTCTCGATCCCTCGCGCGTGTACCTGTTGAAGCACACGACGCGGACGGTGACGGCCGAAGTGGACCATGGGCTCCTGCTGAATCAGGTGGCATCGGTCACCGTCTCGACCGCGCGGCCGATCATGTTCGACCGGTACCAGCAGAATCGCGGCACGGGCAGTTTCATCCTGATCGACCCGGTGACGAATTTCACCGCCGGGGCCGGTATGATCATCGAGCCGGTTCGCGAGCGGACGTCGAGTGTCGGACGGCCGAGCGCGGCGGAACGGCTGGCGCGCCTGGCACGTACGGCGCCGAACGAGGCCGAGGCGGTCGAAGCGGTCCGGCAGGCGCTCGAGGAACTGCTGAAATGATCGACACCGACGAGCTGAAGCAGCGCTCGCAGGAGCTCGAGACCCGGTCCGCGAGCGAGATCCTCCAGTGGGCCGCCGATCGCTTCGCCCCGAGGCTGACCTTTGCAGCCAGCCTTGGCCTCGAAGACTGCGCCGTGATCGATCTGATCGCCCGCGCCTCGCTGCCGATCGACATGTTCACACTCGACACCGGCCTGCTGTTCCCGGAGACGTACGCGCTGAAGCGGCAGATCGAAGAACGGTACGGCGTGACGTTAAGGGCGGTGAACCCGGCTTACACCGTCGAGCAGCAGGCGGAGCGCGAGGGCGCGAAGCTCTGGGAGCGCGAACCCGACCGGTGCTGCGAGCTCCGGAAGATGGAGCCGCTGCGGGCGACGCTGGCCACCTATGAGGCATGGATCACCGCCATCCGCCGCGACCAGACTCCGGAGCGGGCGAACGCGCCGGTCGTCGGGTGGGACGCGCGGTTTGGTCTGATCAAGATCAATCCGCTCGTCCGCTGGACGCTCGACGAGGTCAAGGCTTACGTCCGCAAGCACGACGTTCCGTACAATCCGCTGCACGATCGCGACTACCCGAGCATCGGCTGCATGCCGTGCACCAGCCCCGTGGCTCCTGGCGAGGATCCGCGCTCCGGGCGCTGGCGCGGGCGCGAAAAGACCGAGTGCGGCCTGCATTTCGGGCCTATCAAAATCAATACGTAGAACTCAGAAGTCAAAAGGACGTACGGGTGTAGGAGCCTCGGCTCCTCGCACCGTTGATCGGTCGCGGTATCGATTCCTGCCAGTGCGTTCGCTTCAGGCGGAGCAGTCGCTCGGTTCTCCACGGTGGCCAACCTGAGCGGTCGGCACCGCGTGATAGAGTACGCGTAGATAGTCACGTCGAGCGCTTCAAAACACGCCGGTCACGCGCGTCGTGGGAACGCTTGACATTGAGCCTGCCGCACGGATGGACACCGACTCGCTGCTCACGCTCACGCTCGCCGGCCTCGCTCGTTGCGGGGAAGGGCGTCTCGTCGGCGAGGATCGGATGGTTGAGTCCATCTCGACGGATAGCCGCAGTCTGCGCCCCGGGGCGCTGTTTGCCGCGCTCCGAGGTGACCGCTTTGACGGTCACGAATTTGCCAGCGCCGCAGCCGTCCGCGGCGCCGGTGGTCTCCTGGTCGAACGTCCGCTGTCGATTCCCTTGCCACAGGTTGTCGTCTCGGACACGCTGCAGGCACTGACCGCGTGCGCCCGCGCCCAGCGCCGACGGTTCCGGCACCCGGTGCTGGCCGTGACCGGCAGCAACGGGAAAACGACGACCAAGGAAATGATCGGGGCGATACTGAGCCGGAAAGGCCCCTGCCTGATCACAAAGGGTAATCTCAACAACCACATCGGCGTGCCGCTGACGTTGCTCGACCTGCGCCAGGAGCATCGCCACGCCGTGGTCGAGATGGGCGCGAACCATGGAGGTGAAATCGCGCAACTGGCATCGATTGCTGAGCCAGACATCGCGCTCGTGACCAACGCCGGGGCCGCTCATCTCGAAGGATTCGGTACGCTCGACGGGGTCGCCGCGGGTAAAGGCGAGCTCTTCGCGGGCCTGCCGTCTGACGGCGTGGCGATCATCAATGCGGACGACCGATATGCGTCCCTGTGGCGCTCCGCGGCCGCTGGCCGGCGTCTGTTGACATTCGGCGTCGAGCAACCCGCCGACTTCACCGCGCGTCATATCGTCACGTCGCTCGAATCGGACGGGCCGCGGCAGCAGTTCGATCTGGTGTCTCCGGGCGGAACCGATCGCGTCTGTCTGAATCTGGCGGGGCTGCACAACCTCCGGAACGCGCTTGCCGCGGCGGCGGCGGCGCACGCCGCGGGCACCGACCGCGTTGATATCGCCGCTGGACTGGCAGCTGTCAGACCAGTCAAGGGGCGTCTCGAGTTCAGGCAGGCCATCAACGGAGCGCTGCTCGTGGACGACTCGTACAACGCGAACCCGGCGTCGGTAAGAGCTGGTCTCGATGCCTTTCGCGCCGTCACGGGACCCCGATGGCTCGTGCTCGGCGACATGATGGAGCTTGGATCCGGCGCCGACCAGCTGCACGCGGAGATCGGCCGATATGCCAGGGAGGCGGGCATCGAGCGCTTGCTCGCGTTGGGACCCCAGACCAAGTTCGCCGTGGACGCCTTCGGCCCCGGGGGCGCGTGGTTCGAAGACATCGACGACCTGATCGCGGAGGCGCGCAGAAGCCTGGTCCCTGACGTGATGGTGCTGGTGAAGGGATCGCGCGCCAACCGGCTCGAGCGTGTCACGGCGGCGCTCGCGCGCGCGCAGAGCGACAACCCATGACGACAACGCGCCGCCCGCCGCGTCTTTCCGATCCGAGCGGCTTCGGCCGCGTCGCAGTGCTCATGGGGGGCTCCTCGTCGGAACGGGACGTGTCGCTCGATTCCGGACGAAACGTGGTCGAGGCGCTCCGACGGCGCGGCGTCCAGGCCGAGCCCGTCGACGGCATCCCGGCACTGGTCACCGCGCTCGTCGCGCAGCGCTTCGACCGTGTCTTCAACATCCTGCATGGCCAGCGCGGCGGCGGTGAGGACGGCGTGGTGCAGGGGCTGCTCGAAGCGTTCCGCGTCCCCTACACCGGCTCGGATGTGCTCGGGTCAGCGCTCTCGATGGACAAGATTCGCACGAAGCAGGTGTGGCTCGCGCTGGGTCTCCCGACGCCCCGCTACGTCCGTCTGGCGCCCAACGACGACGTGCGGGCGGCAGCTCGATTGCTGGGTCTGCCTGTGATCGTCAAGCCCGCCAGCGAAGGGTCGAGCGTCGGCGTCAGCCGCGTGCTCAGCGAAGCCGAGCTGACAGACGCGCTGGCGCTGGCACGCCGCTACCCCGGAGAGCTCCTGATGGAGCAACTCATCGACGGCGATGAGCTCACGGTCGCCGTGCTTGGCGACGAAGCACTCCCGACTATTCGCATCGTGCCGGCTGGCGCGTACTACGACTACCACGCCAAGTATGTCGCCGAGACGACGCAATATATCTGCCCTGGATTGGAGGGGAAGGCGGAAAGCGATCTCGGCGCGCTCGCCCTGCGCGCCTTTCAGGCCACGGGCTGCGGCGGCTGGGGTCGAGTCGACGTGATGCGCGACCCCACCGGCGCGAATTTCCTGCTCGAGGTGAATACCTCGCCCGGCATGACCGCCCACTCCCTGGTACCCAAGGCTGCGCTGGCTGCAGGGATCGAATTCGACGATCTCGTATGGCGCGTGCTGGAAACGAGCCTCTGAGGAACGGAGACTCGGGAGAGAACGGTAGAAATCTGAAAACTCAAGCCTGAGCTCTGGTCAGACTTGGGACTTGATACCGTTTCCTCCGCGCCCTCCGGTCCCTCTACGGTGGGAGCGACGCGTCCCAAGAAATTTGCCGTCGTCTACCGGGGACGGGGTGTATAAGAGGGCACATTGGGACGGTCCACGTCGAATCCAGTCAGATCTGGAGAAAGAGGGCCCGCATGCACACTCTCGCAAGACTCCTGGCCATAACAGCCGGCCTGCTCGTCTGCGCGGGCGTGACGCTGCCGGCGCAGTGGCGTGTCCAGACCAAGGCCGTACCGATGACGGCGGCGGGGGCGCCAAACTTGGAGGCGCCGGCTCCGAAGCTGTCGGACGGGCGCACGCCGGACCTCTCGGGAATATGGGCCGCCGAGAAAGTGCCGTGCGACGAGGCCAAGGCACCTTTGGGGTGCATCGACGTCCAACTCGGCATCCCACCGGGGTTTGTCAACATCGCGACCGGCATCGCAGGGCCGGATCCCAACGACCCCACACCCTTCCAGCCGTGGGCGCGGGCCCTGGTTCGGCAACGCATGGCCGACTTCTCGACGGACGATCCGCGTGCCCGCTGTTTGCCGGAAGCGGGGCCGCGCATGTGGGCGAGTCTCCAGATGCAGAAGATCATCCACAACCCGGACAGCCTGACGATCCTGCAGGAGTTCATGGGGCAGTGGCGGCAAATCTTTCTCGACGGCCGGACCTTGCCGACCGATCCCGAGCCGAGCTTCAAGGGGTATTCGGTCGGAAAGTGGGAGGGGGAGACGCTGGTCGTTGAGACGATCGGCTACAAGGAGAATTGGCTCGATTTCCAGGGCCGGCCACTGACGGAACAGGCCCGGACCACCGAGCGAATCCGCCGGGTGAACTACGGCAACCTCGAGGTCGAGATGACGATCGACGACCCGAAGGCGTACACGAAGCCCTGGAAGACGCAGACGATCAAGCTGGCGCTGCTTCTCAATACCGACCTGCTGGAGTACATCTGCAACGAAAATGAGAAGTCGCTGCAGCACATGGTCGGCGGCGCCGGTGCGAAATAAAGGAGGATCGCAGTGAGACGCACGATACTCCCGGCCTGCCTGGTCGGTGTCCTTCTCGCCTCGTCGGCGCAGGCGCACCACTCGTTCCTTGCTGAGTTCGACCCGGCGAAGCCAATCACGCTGACCGGTCCCGTCACGAAGATCGAATGGACGAATCCACACATCTTTCTACACATCGACGTGACAGACAACACAGGGAAGGTTGTCAATTGGGCGGTCGAAATGGGGAACCCCAACTCGCTCATTCGGCTCGGTTGGACCCGCAAGGACATGCAGGTGGGTGACGTGGTCACCGTCGACGGTAGTCTCGCCAGGGACGGCAGCAATCTGGTGAACGCCCGGACCGTTCTTCTGGGTGGCAGGAAGATGCTCGCGGGTTCGAGCGGAGGCAAATAGGGGGCCTCGGCCGGGCAACGGGGCCGTCAGTATCTCCGCTTCTGTTGTTTGACGATGTCGAACGTCGCGGTGTCCGCGATCGCCATCACCGCCATCACCCCGGCCTGAACCGGGTCGGACACCACCAGATCCGCGACCTCCGGGACGCTGCCCGCCATGTTCAGTGAGATCACGATGAGGCCCTTCTGCCGGACCTCCTGGACGGCTTTCGAGATTTCGCCGCCCATCAGCGAGCCGGCGAGAACGAGAAGCCGCACACGCGGCAACCGCACCACCGCTCGAACGGCGCTGGCGAGCTCGTTTTCGCCGACCAATGGAATGGTGTCGATCGAGATCCGCTCGCCGCGGATGTTGTGGCGGTCGGCCTCGGTGATTGCGCCGATCGCGACCTGACCCACTTGCGCGCCGCCGCCCATGATGATGATGCGTTTGCCGTAGATCTTCGAGAAGGGAGGCGTCAGTGCGACGTGCGTGACGCCGGAGACCTCGCCGAGCTCGCGGACGATCGGTTCGATCTCTGCGTCAACGGAGAATTCCAGGTAAAGCTTCGCCTCTTGCTCCCCATGTTCGATCATGTCGACGTAGCTGATATTGGCGTGGCGGTCTGCGAGCACCTTGGTGATGCCGGACAGGATGCCCGGTTGATTCGAGGCCGTGGTCACGACCGCATAGGCTCTCATATGCGCGACTGTAGCACGACGGATGAGCCGGTATTCAGGGGGCGGCATCCGGTTGGCGCGGGGATGTCGAGGCTGCCGCGCACCGGCAGTCGCATCGAATTCAGGTAAGCTGTTTCGAAGTGAATCTGCTCGATTTCGTTCGCGGCTGCACCTTCGACGATTTCCTGTTCACGCCTCAATGCGGGGTCCTTCCCAGCCGGGCCCCCGATCTCGTCGACCTGTCGACGCGCTTTACCGAGCATCTGACGATCAAGCGTCCGATCATCTCGGCGAACATGGATACGGTCACGCGCGCGGCGATGGCGATCGTGCTGGCGGAAGAGGGCGGGATCGGGGTTGTCGACCGTGGTTTTCGTGCCGGCGAGATCGAGCCGCAGATCCTCGAGGTCGCCGCCGTCAAGCGGCGGCAGCACGGCACCATCGCCGATCCGCACTCGATTGCGGCAAGCAGCCGGGTGAGCGAGGCTGCCCGGGTCATGGCGCGCACCGGTGTCGGCACGTTGACGGTCGTGGACGAGGCGCGGCGCCTCATCGGGCTGCTGACCGAGCGCGACATCAGGTTCGTCGCCCCAGATGCGTTAGTGGCCGATCGGATGACGCCCGCGCGCGGAGCTCGTCGTCAGCCTCGGACCGATTTCGCTCGAGGATGCCGAGCGACTGATGATCGCCCGCAAGGTCAAGAAGCTGCCCCTCGTCAACCCCGACGGTACGCTGCTGGGTCTCATTACGGCGAGGGATCTGATCAAGCAGAAGCATCAGCCGTTTGCCACAAGGGACGCTCAGGGACGGCTTCGAGTGGCCGCGGCAATTGGCGCGACCGGCGACTACCTCGAGCGCGCCGCCGAAGTGCTCCGGGCGGGAGCGGACGTGCTCGTAATTGACATCGCACACGGACACTCGATTGTCATGGAGCGCGCGCTGCACGAGCTTCGGAAGCGATTCGACGCCGTCGACATGGTGGCCGGCAACGTGGCGACGGGCGAGGGAGCGCGGTTCCTGCTGGATCGAGGCGTCAATGCGATCAAGGTGGGCATCGGCCCGGGTGGCGGCTGCTCCACGAGGCTGACGACCAACTTCGGCATTCCGCAGGTGGAAGCGCTGGTTCGATGCCGTCTGGAAGTGGGCGATCGCGTGCCGCTGATCGCGGATGGCGGCGTGAAACGCGATGGCGGTATCGCGGAAGCGCTGCTCTTCGGAGGCGACTCGGTGATGCTTGGCAGCGCCTTCGCGGGGACGGAGGAAACACCTGGCGAGGTCGTGATGAAGTCGGTACTCGAGCCAGAGTCCCAGAAGATCGTGAAGGCGCCGTTCAAGGTATTTCGCGGAATGGCGTCGATTGGCGCGATTCGCGACCGGCTGGACCTCGAAGAAGCCGGCCCCGGCGAGCTGGAAGCGATCGGCGCCGAGGGCATCGAGGTCACCGTGCCCGCCCGGGGTTCCGCCCGTGTCGTCGTCAACGACATGCTCAAGCACCTGTGCTCCGCGATCAGTTATGGCGGCGCACGCAGTCTGCGAGAGTTGAAGCAGCAATTCTGGTCTCGGCCGGAGGATTACCTCGTGAAGCTCACCGAGGCCTCACGCTTCGAGTCGTTCCACCGATGACCTGCGTATCGGCCGTGAGGTGGCAGTGGCTCGTATCGGCTGATCAAGCGCGGCCCCGCCGGCAGGTCCCTTCACCTCACAGCGGACTCCGCCGTTGATAGCCGTCGATTCAGCCGATACAGCACTAGTGCGCGATCCGCCCCGTGTCGCGTGAGACTTCACGCACGAGCTCGGCCACGTCGCGCGCTTTTCCAGCCCATGCGATATCCGCCTGCGAAATCATCCCCTTGAAACACCCTAGTTCGTCTACCACCGGCACTCGTCGAATCTGGTGCTTTTCCATCGTGGTGACGACATCGTCCAGGGTCGCGTCCATCAGGACGGTGATCGGCGGCTGCGACATGCAGAGCTCCGCGGTGTAGGAAGCGGGATTTTTCCCTTCGGCGACGACGCGACACACGATGTCGCGGTCGGTGACCACCCCGATGGGCTGTGTGGCTGTATCGATGACAGGGATCTCTCCGCAGTCGTGCTGAACCATGAGCCGGGCAACCTGATCCAGTGGTGTTTCCGGTCTGCAGCTGGCCGGGTTCAACGTCATGACGTCCTTCGCTAACTTGGCCACAGTGTCCTCCTGAGGTAGAGAGCTGATGAGATTTCATGGATCCAACGAGCGGGGTTTTGCAAGCGCCAGTCCACGGAAACGCAGCCGCTCCACCTCGACCGTGTGGCGCGGTGACGCGTGGCACATCCCTGGCATGAAATATCACAGGCGGAACTCAGCAGGGAGGCTCAGATGTTTTCAAATATGCACGTGCTCGGCGTGACGGTCGCGTTGGGCATCACGGCAAGTCAGATCGCAGGCGCGCAACAGGGACAGGCGACGCGGTTTGAAGGGATGGATCGCAACAACGACGGCCGGATTACCCGTCAGGAGTGGAATGGCAGCGATCAGTCGTTCAAGGTGCACGACTGGAACCGCGACGGGGTGCTCTCCGGGGACGAAGTGCGGCCGGGCGGCCGCCGGGCGGCACGCCAGAACGGCACGGATGAGTTCAACGACACCGATCGGGAATACCAGTTCGACGACTGGACCGCGCGTGGTTTTACCAGCCTCGATCACAACCGCGACAACAAGATCACGTCCGACGAATGGCATTTCGACCGTGAAGGTTTCCGCCGTGCCGATCACAACCGGGACGGATCGATTTCTCGGAGCGAGTTCCTCAACGAAAACGTGCCGAATCAGGACGACGACCGCGAAGACCGCTTTGTCGATCTCGACGTGAATCGGGACAACCGGGTCTCCCGCGACGAGTGGCACGGCTCGCGAGCAAGCTTCGACCTGCTGGACGACGATAGGAATGGCGTCCTGACGCGCGTCGAGGTGTTCGGGACGGAGGCGCCACCTGATCTCTTCACCAGCGTGGACGTCAACCGCAATGGGACGATTGCACGCGACGAGTGGCACTGGTCTCGGGCCAGCTTCGATCGCCTCGACAAGAACCGTGACGGACGGCTGTCCCGCGAGGAATACGCCGGTGCGGTGGTGGGAACAACGGGAGTGACCCGCAGCCCGGCGTATCAATCGGGGCGGGAGCGCGGCCTCATCGAGGGTCGAGCGGCGGGTCGTGAGGATCGCGTACGCAATCAGGGCTGGGACCTCGAAGGGCAACGCGAACTGGAGCAGGCGGATTCAGGGTACGAGGCGCGGATGGGCGCGCGTACGGATTACCAGACAGGCTATCGCGAGGCGTTCCGGGTCGGATATCGGGAGGGCTTCGGTAGCCGCTAACCTGGCAAGTCTGAATCTGAAGTCTCAAACCCTGATCTTTTCAGGTTTGAGATTTCAGATCTTTCCTTCCTGTCGCCGCGGTTCAACACCCGACCGCGCTCGTATTGGAGGCCGTTGGGGGATCCGTGCATCTGCTCGGCTTCAACGCCGCCCGGGGTGGGCGTCAACGGGACGTGCGCTCGTTCGCGCGTCCCGAGCGCTCGACCACGTGCGGCGATATTGAACGCAGAGGCCGCACAGGGGAAAGTCGGCTACATGATGAAGACGGGCGGCAGCGTTTCAATCAATTCGATGCTGGCGGAATCCACCGAGGGACTCCGCTCGATCTCGCTGCGCGACATCCGCACCCGAATCTGTTTCTCGGGGGAATCGACCTTCTCGAGCTTGCTGGGAGAGATCAGCACCGACTTTCCGCCAATCCAATTGCTCGTGTCGATGACCAGATAACGGACATTCCAGTTTTCGTCGACCAGAAAATCATCCACATGACCGATCTCGCCGTCGGTGGCCACGAGGTGAAACCCAAGCATATAACTTGTCTTATGAAGCATGTGAACCTCAACTCGCTCGTACGCAAAGCCATTGCCAGTCGGAAGACTCCGGAACCAGCTCAACGGAAGACCGCTTCAGCGAACCGGTCGTCGATCCACGCACCCGGCGGCGTGCAGACGCCGGTCGTGATCGTCAGTTCCCCAGCGACTGGATGAAGCCCGGCCCCGACGCCATCGGGTCGCCGAGCCAGTCGGGAGGCGTCAACCAGACGAAACCGAGGATCGCGATCACCCAGAGGTCGTAGGGAAGCGTCGCGCGCTCGTCGGTCCAGAAGAACGCCCGGTTGAACACTCCGCGCAGCCCCTGCCGCGAAGGCGTCGGGAGGCCGTTCAACATCAGGTAGGTGTAGTAGATTCGGTTGGCCACTGCGAGGATGGAGAGCACCAACACCACCCACAAGACGGCCGCCATGCGGTTCGTGAACGCGCCAATCATGAAGAGCACGATGCGCTCGGGCCGCTCCATGAAGCCCACCTTGCACTTCTCGACCAGCGATTCGGCGCGCGCGCGCGCGTAGCTCGTCATGATCGAGAAGACCAACGTCAAAGCGGCGACCAGTACGTAGTCGCTGCGACCCAGCTTCGAATACAGATAAATGAGACCGACCAGCAGCGCCAGGTCGGAGAACCGATCCAGCGTCGAATCCCAGAACGCACCGAATCGCGACTCCAGCTTCAATTGATGCGCGACTTTTCCATCGATGAAGTCGAAGATGTTGGCGACGATCATCACCAGCCCGGCGAGGATGAATCGACTGTACCCGAGCGCCCAGGCAGCGCCGACGTTGATCACGGCGCCGACCAGCGTGAGGATGTTGGGGTGAATACGAAGAGCCACGCACACGGCGATGATCGCGCGTAGCGGGAACATACACAGGGCGCCGATCGCCCCTGTAAAGGTCCTCGGCCTGGCGCCGTCGAGTTCGCGGACCGGGCCGTTTTCATCAGATCTCGTCGCCACAGGAGCGGCCGACGGAGCGGCCGGCGAGGCGCCGCGAGCGAGCCGGGATGCGTTCGATGGCACTGGTATAATGGAGGGTTCAGCCGGTGTCCGGAGTCGCGACATAGTAACGTATGGCCATCCGTGAACTCAAGGAGCAGATCGCACGCCTGCCAGAGCAGCCGGGGGTGTACCTGTATCTCAACGCGGCGGGCGACACGATCTACGTAGGGAAAGCCCGCGCCTTGCGGGATCGCGTGCGTAATTACCTGGGCGCTTATGGGTCGGATGCCAAGACGGATGCACTGCTCGACGAAATCGCCCGTCTCGAAGTGATCGTCACCGACTCGGTCGTCGAGGCGCTGGCGCTCGAAAACCACCTGATCAAGCAGCGCATTCCCAAGTACAACATCCGGCTTCGCGACGACAAGAACTATCCGTACCTGCAGTTGACGACAAACGAAGCCTTTCCGCGGGTGCTGGTAGCGCGCCGGGTGGAGCCCGACGGCAGTTACTACGCCGGCCCCTTCATGCCGGCCCGCTTCGCCCGCAAGACCATGTCGCTGACCCACCGCCTGTTCGGAATCCGGTCGTGCAACGAGGTCATCACCGGGAAGCGCGGACGTCCCTGCCTCGAATACGACATCAAGCGGTGCATCGCGCCGTGCGTCGACACGGTCTGCTCGGCCGAGACGTATGGCCGCGCCGTCGCCCACACGCAATTGTTTCTCGAGGGCCGCAACGACGAGCTGCTGAAGACGCTCAAGGGCCGGATGCTGGAAGCCTCGGGGAACGAGCGTTTCGAGGAGGCCGGACAGCTGCGCGACGCCCTGCGAACGGTTCAGACGCTGCACGATCGTCAGCAGAAGATGGCGACGACGGGACTGGGGCACCGGGATGTGTTCGGCCTGAAGCTCGGTCCGGCCGGGGCGATCGTGCAGGTGTTCCAGGTCCGGGGCGGCCGCGTCGTCGAGCGTATCGCGCTCGAAACCGAGCCACCGATCGCCGGCGCCCGGGAAGGGGACGTGCTGGCGGCTGCCATTCAACAGTTCTACGAAGAGCGCGCCGTCCCTCCAGAAGTCCACGTGCCGGCGGAGCCCGAGGAGCGCGACGCGCTGACGACGTGGCTGTCGGCGCGATCGGGTGGCGCGGTCCGCCTGGCGGTGCCGCAACGCGGCGAAAAACGCGGCCTGGTCGAACTGGCGAACCGGAATGCCGCCTTGGCGTATCAGAACCGCTTCAATCAGTCGGTCGCCGCCGAATACGATGCGCTTGAAACGCTGCGCGCGGTGCTGGCGCTGCCGGCGATCCCGCGCCGCATCGAATGCTTCGACATCTCGACGATCCAGGGGAGCGAAACCGTCGCGTCGATGGTGGTCTGCGAGGACGGCCGGATGCGCCGCGGCGAGTATCGGAAGTTCAGGATCCGCGGAAAGGCGGGAAGGACAGGAAGGGCAGGAGAGGCGGTATGGGCAGGCGAGAACGTCCACAATGACTTTGCGGCGATGCATGAAGTCGTCTGTCGGCGCTACCGGAAGCTCCTCGAGCAGGGTGGACCCTTTCCCGATCTGATCCTGATCGACGGCGGCAAGGGGCAGTTGTCTGCGGCGTACGCTGGGCTTCAGGATCTCGGTTTGGCGAATCTGATGGCGGTCGGCCTGGCGAAGAAGGAAGAGCTCCTTTACACGCGCGAGCACGACGAACCGGTCGCCCTCGCCGCGAACGACCCGGCCCTGCTGCTGCTGCGGCGGATCCGTGATGAGGCGCACCGGTTCGCCATCACCTTCCATCGCCGTGCGCGGACGCTGCGCGACCTGCGATCGGAGCTCGACGACATTCCAGGCGTCGGGCCGCGTCGCCGGCGGGCGTTGCTGACCCGGTTCGGCAGTCTCGCCGGCATTCGACGGGCCACGCGGGAGGAGCTGTCGTCCGCTGTCGGCTCGAAGCTGGCGGATGCGGTCCTTGCGTTTTTTGCGGGGCGGCCGTAACCTTCTCGTGGTCGCTCCAGCGTCAGCTATCAGCTCTCAGCCGCACGCCTCCGAGGCATCAGTACCAGCTGAACGCTGAGAGCTTCTCAAGAAATTCCCATTGCCGGACATCAACGTCGCGCAAGTGATCATCGTCTTCGTGATTTTGGTGTTCTCACTCACCATTCACGAGCTGGCACATGCGTGGACGGCCGACCAGTTGGGTGATCCGACTGCCCGCCTGCTGGGCCGCGTGTCGCTGAATCCGCTGGTTCACGCCGATCTGATCGGCACGGTCGTGTTCCCGCTGATGGCGCTCGTCAGCGGCGTGCCGCTGATCGGGTGGGCGAAGCCGGTTCCCGTCAACATCCACCTCCTGCGCCGGCAGCGTCGCGACTACGTGCTGGTGGCCGCCGCCGGCCCCGCCAGCAATCTTGTGCTTGCGTTTGCGGCCGCCACGGTGACCAGCCTCGTGGCGCGGGACACGATGGGCGGCTCGATCCTGCCGGTCGTCCTGACCTCGCTGCTGGCTGGCGCGGTGCAGATCAATCTGCTCCTGGCGGTCTTCAATATGATTCCCATCCCGCCGCTCGATGGCGGCAATGTGCTGAGCGGCCTGCTGCCGAGAGACCTCGCGGCGGGTTTCGATCGAATCCGGCCCTACGGCTTCCTCATTCTGTACGCGTTGGTGCTGACCGACGGTTATCGGTATCTGGTCGTGCCGCCGTACAACTTTCTTCGCTCCTTGCTTCCGTGACGGGCGGGCGCGCGCGAGTCGTGTCGGGTATGCGGCCAACCGGCCGGCTGCATCTGGGCCACCTGGTCGGGGCGCTGGGCAACTGGGTGCCGCTTCAGGACCAGTACGACTGCTACTACTTCGTCGCGGACTGGCACGCGCTGACGAGCGATTTCGCCGATACCAGCCAGCTCATCTCATACGCCTACGAAAACGTGGCCGACTGGATCGGTGCCGGCCTCGACCCCGAGAAGAGCACGTTTTTCGTCCAGTCGCTCGTGCCGGAACACGCTGAGCTCTATCTGCTCTTGTCGATGGTCGTGCCGGTACCGTGGCTCGAGCGGGTGCCGACCTACAAGGAGCAGCAGGAGAATCTCAAGGACAAGGACTTGTCGTCGGTTGGCTTCCTGAGCTACCCGCTGCTGCAGACCGCCGACGTCGCCATGTACGACGCCCGCTTCGTGCCGGTCGGGGAGGATCAGGTCGCGCATCTGGAGCTGGCGCGGGAGGGGGTCCGGCGCTTCAACAACGTCTTCGGCCAGGGTCACGAGGTGCTCGTCGAGCCGCAACCGCTTCTGACGAAGTTCGCGCGGCTGCCCGGGCTCGACGGCGACAAGAAGATGAGCAAGAGCCTCGGCAACACCATCCACATGGCGGACAGCGCCGACGAGGTGAAGAAGAAGGTGATGCGGATGTACACGGATCCGAAGCGCATTCGAGCCGACATTCCCGGCACCGTCGAGGGTAATCCGGTGTTCACCTATCACGACGCGTTCAACCCGAACACCGAGGAAGTCGAGGACCTCAAGGCGCGCTATCGCGCCGGCAAGGTCGGCGACGTCGAGGTGAAAACGAAGCTGGCCAACGCGCTCAATGCGCATCTCGAGCCGATTCGCGCAGCGGCGCGCGGCTGTGCTTGCCAAGCCGGACGACCTGAAGGAGATTCTGTTCGAGGGCTCGAAACGGGCGCGCGCAGGTGGCGGTGGAGACAATGGACGCGCGTGAGAGACGCCGATCAAAATCACGTACCGATAGCATGGATCATCCGCGATTTCGAATCGGCAATCGACGTCTCCGTCAGGCTCGATAACTTCGAGGGGCCGCTCGACCTGCTGCTGCACCTCATCAGGAAGAACGAGGTCAGCATCTACGACATCCCCATCGCGCTCATCACCGCGCAATACCTCGATACGATTCAGCTCATGCAGGAGCTCGACCTGGACGTCGCCGGCGAGTACCTGGTGATGGCGGCGACGCTGATTCACATCAAGTCGAAGATGCTGCTGCCGCGGCCGGAAACGGCGGCCGGCGTGGACGGGCGAGGAGGAGGATCCGCGGGACGCGCTCGTCCGCCGGCTCCTCGAGCATGAGAAATTCAAGGCGGCCGCCGGCCTGCTGCACGAGCGCGAGCAGGTGCGCGCCGCGCAGTGGCAGCGTCCCGACGAGCGGGTCGCCGGGATCGCCGGCGAGGACTACGAACCGGAGCTCGAAGTCGATCTGTTCAGCCTGCTGACGGCCTTTCAAGCCGTGGTCGAGCGCGCGAAGCGTCCGCCCACGCGTGCTGCTGCCTCCCGAACAGATCTCCGATCGAGGTGCGCATCGCGCAGCTACTGGAGCGGCTGTCGGAAACTCAGGCGTGCGGATTCGAGGAGCTGTTCGCCGACGTCGCGGACCGGAGCGGCCTCATCGTGACGTTTCTTGCGCTGCTCGAGATGATTCGCCTGAAGCTGGTCCGGGTGTTTCAGTCGGCCAGTTTCGGCCCGATCCGCGTCTACAAACGCCCGCGCCCGGCCGACGCGCCGGATCCGATCGGCGATCCGGAGGCCCACCGTGGATGAGCAAGACCGAGACGGGACCGTCGCAACTGCCGGCCCAGAGTTCCGCAGAGCTGAAGGCGATTGTCGAGGCGCTGATCTTTGCCTCGCCGGATCCGCTCACGCTGAAGGCGATGTGCAAGCTGCTCGATAGCGAACCGAAGGAGGACGTGCAGGCGGCCCTCGCGGCGCTGAAGCAGGACTATGAGCGCCCCGGCGGTCTCCAACTCGTGGAGGTGGCGGGCGGCTATCAAATCGTCACCCGGTCCGATCTGCACGAGTGGGTGCGCCGGCTGTTTCACGAGCGCAGCACACAGAGGCTGACGGTGCAGGGACTCGAAACGCTGGCGGTGATTGCCTACAAGCAGCCGATCACCGCGCTTGAAATCGGAGAGATCCGCGGCGTGAATACGTCAGGCGTTCTCAACACGCTGCTCGAGCGGCATCTGATCAAGATCGTGGGCCGCAAACCGGTGGTCGGACGCCCGTTCATGTACGCGACCACGAAGAGAGTTCCTGATTCGGTTCGGCCTGAACGATCTGAGCGATTTGCCGAGGGTCGAGGACATGGCCGCCGCGCTCGGGCTCGAGGCGCCAATCCTCGTCGAACAGGCACCGAGCGAAGACATGCTCCCGCTGGAGGAACCAGAGCCGGAGGCGGAGATCGAGGAGCCGTCGACGAATGAGCCGAGCGGTTCGATTCACTGACCGCACGAAACGCTCGGTTGAACGGCGGAGGCTTCGCGCCCGCACTTCCGCGCGCCCTCAGCTTGTCGCCAGACTCCCAGACCGTGCCTGGTTGGCCGTCTCGATCCATCGCCGGCGCATCGGCTTCAGGGCGATCTGCGCCAGAATCGCCGTCGCGAAATTCATCGCGATAATCACGTCGAAGACTGGAATCCAGGAGCCCGTTGCCTGGTGAAGCATCGCCGCGAGCGGCCCGCCCAGGACCGACCCCATGCCCTGCGCAATATAGAGAAATCCATAATTCGAGGTGGCATGTTTAGGACCGTAGGTATCGGTCAGGGTCGCGGGAAACAACGAGAAGATTTCTCCCCAGGCGAACAACACGAGCCCGGAGAGCAACACGAAGGCCACCGGATTCGCGCGATTCAGCAGCCACAGGGTCATCGCCACGCCTTCCAGCGTGAACGCTATCACCATGGTGTTCTCGCGGCCGATGTGATCGGACACCCAGCCAAAGAACGGACGCGTCACACCGTTCATCACGCGATCGATGGAGAGGGCCAGCGGCAGCAGCGGCAGTCCGAAGACCAGCAGGTCGGCAAGCCCAAAATCTCTCGTGAACGCCCCGATCTGTGAGGTGACCATCAATCCGCTCGTCGACATCATGGTCATCATCACGAACATCAGCCAGAAGATCGGCGTTCTCAGCATCTGCGCCGGGTTGAAGTTTCGTGTGCTTTCCCTCAGCAGCGACCCCGCGCCGATGCGCCCGGAACCGGGCGCCCGCCAGTCTGGATGGGGACGTCTCAAGCCTTGCGCCGCGAGGAACCCGACCACCGCAAAAATGACGCCGAACTGCAACAGGACACGCTGGTAACCTGATGCTCGCATCATCGCCGCGATCGGAAACGTCGTCAGGATCGCGCCAACCCCGTAGCCTGCGGCGACGAGGCCGGTTGCCAGACCGCGCTTGTCCGGAAACCACTGCACCATGTGTCCTACCACCCCGATGTAGATGATTCCGGTTCCGATTCCACCGAGCAGCCCGTAGGTGAGGTAGAGGGCCGTCACCGTCGTCGCCTTGGCCGCGAGGATCCAGCTCAGGCCGGTGAAGAGCGCTCCGATCGACAGCAGCAGACGCGGACCGAACTTGTCGACCAGAAGCCCCTGCGCAGGTGAAAGAAACGTCTGCACGACGATCAGAATGGAAAACGTGATCTGGATGCTCGTCAGACTGGTCCCGAAGGTAGCCATCATCGGCTGCGTGAAGAGCGCCCACACGTACTGGGGGCTCGAAATCACGATCATGCAGACCAAGCCGCAGAGGAGCTGAAGCCATCGATTGTGGCGCGGCGCGGCATGACGGAAGAGGAAGCCGGCGAGTCTGTCATGTGGGTTCCAGTTCCCCGCTTACCGGTCAGGTCAATACGGGAACGGTTCGGGAATCG
Organism: uncultured Acidobacteriota bacterium; assembly: GCA_963814975.1. GTDB lineage: Bacteria > Acidobacteriota > Vicinamibacteria > Vicinamibacterales > CAVVIG01 > CAVUXJ01. Next base: position 285,249 of record CAWFFB010000035.1, read on the forward strand.
CTGCTCCGTCTTTCCGGGGATCCGAGCCGCCATAGTTCACGCCCGCGGCGTCATCGCGCATGACGCTCTGGCCGCCACCCACCATGCTCGAAAAGGCTCCCTGCAGCTTGATGTCGTGCCCCTTTTGCTCGAGGCCGGCACGGACCCCCTGTGGAATTCGGTTTTCCATCAGCACGTCGCATCCCGTGAACGTGATCTTGGTGAAGCGGGCTGCTTCGAGCGCAGCCTGGATATTGAGGCCGTGGTCAACGACATTGGAGACGAACTGCGCATGCGCCTGTGACTGGTTCCAGCCGCCCATGATGCCGAAGGCGATGCGAACGTCCCCCCGACTCATGAAGCCCGGAATGATGGTGTGCAAAGGCCGCTTCCGAGGCGCCAGCGCGTTCGGATGGGTCGGATCCAGCGTGAAGAGCCCGCCGCGGCTTTGTAACGCGAAGCCAGTTCCTTCTGGCACCAGACCCGATCCGAAGGGTCCGAAGACGCTTTGGATGAGCGACACCATGTTGCCGTCCCGATCAACCACGCAGAGATAGGTCGTGTCGCCGGCGTGGGTCGGAACGGGGCCCGCAGGCACTCGGGATTGGCCCGGTCGAGGTCGATCAGTGTCGCCCGGTCTCGCGCGTACACCTTCGAGAGCATGCCGGCGACCGGGAGCTCGGCAAACCGCGGATCCGAGACGTGCCGGATCAAGTCGGCGTAAGCCAGCTTTTTCGTTTCGATCAGCGCGTGCAGCGCTTCGACCGAATTGTGTCCATAGGCGTGAACCGGAAACTGCTCCAGCATGTTCAGCATCATGAGGGCCGCGATGCCTTGACCGTTCGGCGGCAGTTCGTAGACGTCCCAACCGCGATACCTCGTCGATATGGGATTCACATCTTCCGCCGTGTACTCCGCAAGATCGGCCGCCGCAATGGTGCCGCCGTGCGCGGCGGAACAGTCCAGCAGACGCCGAGCGACCGCGCCGCGATAAAACGCGTCGCTCCCGCCGTCGGAGATTTCTCGGTAGGTCCAACCCAAATGCGGGTTCCTGAACACTTCCCCGGCTCTGGGCGCGCGGCCGGCCCGAAGGAATGTCTGAGCGGCGTTCGCGTCGCGATCGCAACACCTCTTCGCTTGCCGCCCATTCATCCGCAACGATCTCCGAGACCGGGAATCCCTCGTCGGCGACGGCAATCGCGCTCGACAAGACGTCCGCGAATGACTTCCGTCCAAATCGATCCAGCAGCAGCGACCAGCCGGCGACGGCGCCAGGAATCGTGACCGAGTGGATGCCGCTTTGCGGCATGCTCGTCAATCCCGAGCTCCGCAGAAACTCGAGCGACAATCCCGCGGGCGCCCACCCGCTGGCATTCACACCATGAAGCTGCCCGGTCTTCTGCTCATGAACGATCGCAAACAGGTCGCCGCCGACGCCATTCATCATCGGAGACACGGCGCCCATCACGGCATTCGCGGCGATTGCGGCGTCGACCGCGTGCCCTCCGCGCGCGAGGATCGTCGCTCCTGCCTGCGACGCCAGGGGATGCTCGCTGGCGACGATGCCGCGCGAGGACATGACCATCGAGCGGGCTTGCGATCGATCGATGTGCGCGCGAACGTAGTCAACGGTCTTCGATTCGCCTGCAGCTCCCGATTGCATCTCTCTCCTCGATCCTCCACCAGGAGAATACCCGAATGTCGTGGGCAAATTGGCTCGGCCGGCTACAGTCGGTCGTTTTCTCCGACCTGCGCGCTTTCGGCACCCGGGCGCCGCTAACGCGGCCAGATTCCCTTCAGCGCTCTGTGGCCGCCGCGCGCAGCTTCTTCACCTCGTCGGCGGTCAGTTCCCGCCAGTGACCGACCTTCAGCCGCGAATCGCGAATCGGCCCGATCGCAACGCGCTTCAGATGATCGACCGGATGGCCGATCGCCTCGCACATCTTCCGCACCTGACGGTTGCGCCCCTCGCGCAGGGTAATGAGCAGCGTGGCTCGGGGTCCGCTGTCGCGCCCGGACCGGCTTGCGCCCAGCTGCACGATCGCCTCCGCCGGTTGGGTCCTGCGTCCGTCGATGACGATTCCCCGCGCCAGGCGGCGCAGGTCGTGATCGTCTGGCACTCCCAGCACGCGCGCCTCGTACACTCTGGGGACCCCGTGGCTCGGGTGCGTGAGGCGGGCGGCCAGATCGCCGTCGTTGGTCAGCAGCAGCAGTCCTTCGGAATCGAAGTCGAGGCGGCCGACGGGATAGATGTACTCCCTGACGCCGACGAGATCGATGACCGTCGGTCGCTTCTGCGGATCGGAGCGCGTCGTGACATAGCCGCGCGGCTTGTTCAACAGCAGATACCGGTGATGTTCCGCGAGCTTGATGCGCCGGCCGTCCACGCGGATGTCGTCTCGCGCCGGGTCCGCCTTCGTGCCGAGCTCGCGAATCGTCGCGCCGTTGACCGTCACCCGTCCCTCGATCATCAGCCGTTCGGATGCGCGCCGCGACGCCACGCCGGCCTGCGAGAGAAGTTTCTGCAGCCGTTCCACGGATCTCACCACGAAGACATGAAGATCACGAAGACCACTATAGGTTACACTCACCCGACAACTGCATTTCAGATTGCAGACTGCAGATTGCAGAGTGAATTTCAGGTTGACTGCGCAATCTGCAACAAATCTGAAATCTGCAATCTGAAAATCTGCAATGCCATGCGTAAGCTGATCATTGCTATCGACGGCCCCTCGGGCGCTGGCAAGGGGACGGTGGCGCGCGCGATTGCCGCCACGCTGGGGTACCGGCACGTCGACAGCGGCGCCATGTATCGTGCGGTGGCGTGGAAGGCCCTTCGCGGCAAGGTTGCGCTCGACGATGAAGAGTCGGTCGCGAAGGTTGCCGATCGCTCGCGGATTGAGGTGACTGACGCGGGCGTCACCGTCGACGGAGAGGTCGTCACGCGCGAGATACGGACGCCGGCGATCGATCAGGCTGCGGCGTCGGTCGCGCGGCTGCCGCAGGTGCGGGCCATTCTCGTCGCGCGGCAGCGGGCGCTCGGCAAAGGGGGCGGCATCGTCATGGAGGGTCGGGACATCGGCACCGTCGTATTCCCCGGCGCCGAGGTGAAGATCTATCTCGACGCGTCAGCCCAGGAACGAGCCCGGCGCCGGGCCAGCGATCCGGCGCATACGGGCGTCCCCGCGGCGGTCTCGGAAGTGGCCACGCTCCTCACCGAGCGCGACCGCCTGGATTCGACCCGGCCTACCTCGCCCCTCTACGCGGCCCCCGACGCCGTCGAGGTCGACACAACCGGGAAAACGATCGGGGAGGTCGTGGCGGAGGTAATGCGGGTCATAGAAAATCTGAAACCTGAAATCTGAAGTGTGAGGTCTTGAGATTTCAGACTTGAGACTTCAGACTTTTCTGGTCGACTTACTTCCGGCTCTTGTAGTCCTCAGAGGAGGCCGGGTCCAACTCCCAGCGGTGTTTGTCCCGTTCAGTGACCTTGTCGCTCGCGCGCAGTTCTTCATTGTCCTGATATTCCACCCCCAGCGCTTTGCCGATGTCGTCCACGATGTCCTGATCCGGGGTGGGATTGTCGCCGCCCGGCGTCTCGTCGCCGCTGAAGTAGGCGTTTTCGAGATCGACGTCCACATCGCCCGCCGTGATGGCGTCCGACATGCCCGCGTGCTCCAGGCGGCGCTCGGCAAGCTCTGCCCGCCCGGTGCGCGCGGCCGATCCGTGGCGATCCATGTCGAGCGACGAGGGCGGGGTCGGCACCACCTCGTCGATGGTCCGCCGCGCGCGGTCGAGCCGTGGCGCTTTCCGCACCGCGCCGGCCACCTTGGACGCCCGGGGCGCGGTCCGCTGCGTCGCTTTCGCGCGCGGACGGCTTGCGGGCCGCGTGGTTCCGGGCCGCTTGCTTGCGCGGCGCCTGCTTGCGCGCAGCGGTCGCGCGACGGGGGGATCGGGCCGGCCGCTTGACCGCGCGTCTGGCTGAGCGATTTCGCTCTGGCTGAGGCCGATTTCGCTGCGGGTTTCGCCTTCCTGGCGCGCCGTCGCGCCTTGCGCTTGGCCATCTGATCAGTCCTTTCAAATCTTGACAGCATAGCGATAAGTGTCGTACTCTCTGTTGCTTATCGGCAATCAGCGAACCCGGTTCGTGCTGTCTGTTTTCCGTCCGACCCCACAGACCGCCCGCTGATCCGATCGTGCGGGCGCCCCGGTCCCGCCATCACCCCCTGGCAACCGATCGCAATCGAGGAGGACGCGCAAGGCATGGCGAATGTAGAAGACGAGCACACTTCCGCTACCGGCAGGGGGGCGGGGACGCTGGACCGTGACGACCGGCCGGAACGGCCCGAGCGGCCGGATCGCGGCAGCCTGAAAGTCCGGCCACGTGAAGACGATGAACAAATCGATCCCACCGAGTACGCCCAGCTGCTGGACGTCTACGATAACAGCTTCCGAAACATCGCGGAAGGCGAAGTTGTCAAGGGAACCGTCCTCAAGGTGACCGCCTCGGAAGTGATCGTCGACGTCGGCTACAAGTCGGAAGGCATCATCCCGATCAGCGAGTTCCTCGACGAGCGCGGCCAGGTGTCGGTCGAGGCCGGCGATCTCGTCGATGTGCTGCTCGAGCGCACCGAGGACCGGGAAGGCTACGTGGTCCTCTCGCGCGAAAAAGCCGAGAAGATGAAGATCTGGGACGAAGTCGAAAAGGCCTATGCGGAACGCAAGGTCGTGATCGGCCGCGTCATCGAGCGAATCAAGGGCGGGCTCGCCGTCGACATCGGCGTGCGCGCATTCCTTCCCGGTTCGCAGATCGACGTGCGTCCCGTACGGAATCTGGATGCGCTGCGCGGGCAGGAGCTCCGCATGCGCGTGATCAAGGTGAACAAGAAGCGCGGCAACATCGTGCTCTCGCGCAAGGCGCTGCTCGAGGAAGAGAACGCCGAGAAGAAGAAGCACACGCTCGGCGCGCTGGCCGAGGGCAAGGTCCTCAAGGGCGTCGTGAAGAACATCACCGATTACGGCGCGTTCATCGATCTCGGCGGGATCGACGGGTTGCTGCACATCACCGACATGTCGTGGGGCCGCGTCGGCCACCCCTCGGAGCTGTTCAAGGTGAACGACGAGATCGAGGTGATCGTGCTCAAGTACGATCCGGCGACCGAACGCGTCTCGCTCGGGCACAAACAGCTCATCACCGACCCGTGGGCGAACGTGATGGAGCGCTATCCGGTCGGCGCCCGCGCCGGCGGGAAGGTCGTCAGCCTGACTGACTACGGCGCGTTCGTCGAGCTCGAGTCCGGCGTCGAAGGGCTGATCCACGTGTCCGAGATGTCGTGGAGCAAGCGTGTCAAGCACCCGTCGAAGATTCTCAACGTCGGCGACACGGTCGACGCGATGGTGCTCGGCGTGGACCCGACCGCGCGGCGCATCTCGCTCGGCCTCAAGCAGGTCGAGAGCAATCCCTGGCACAACCTGGCTGATCAGTATCCGGTCGGCTCGAAGATTCAGGGCAAGGTGCGGAACCTCACCGAGTTCGGCGCCTTCGTCGAAGTGGAAGAGGACATCGACGGCCTGATCCACATCTCCGACATGTCGTGGAGCAAGCGGATCAAGCATCCGTCCGAAGTCCTGAAGAAGGGCGACGTCGTCGAGGCGATGGTGCTGAACATCGACGCCGAGAACCAGCGGCTGTCGCTCGGCTTGAAACAGCTCGCCACCGACATCTGGGACGACTTCTTCACTCGCCATCACGTGGGCGACACCATCGAGGGCAAGGTGGTGCGGATGACGAACTTCGGCGCATTCGTCGAGCTCGACGAGGGCATCGAGGGCCTGATTCACGTCTCCGAGTTCGACGAATCGCGCCAGGCCGCCAAGGGGGGAAAAGACGAGAAGATCGAGCTGACGGTGGGCGAAAGCTACCAGATGAAGATCATCAAGCTCGCCCCCGAGGAGCGGAAGATCGGCCTGTCCATTCGCGCGCTCAAATCCGACGACTACCGCGCCGACTGGGAGACGTACCAGGAAAGCAGCGGCGACGGCACGACCACGTTGGGCGATCATTTTCGGAATCGGCAGGAACAGTAGAGGCGCAGGAACGGCTCGAGACCGGGGGCAGGCGGCGATCAACCAGGGCGCCGACCCCCGGCCCTGATCCGGGAGCCTCGGTTTCCGACGAAGGAATATGGCCATGACCACTGGCGGCAGCATGACGAAAGCCGAGCTCGTCGAGGAAGTGTCGCGGGTGTCGGATCTGACGAAGAAGCACTCAGAGGTCATCGTCGACACGGTGTTCAAGAGCATCATCGACGCGCTGCACCGCGGCGAGAAAATCGAGTTGCGGGGGTTCGGGAGCTTCCGGCTGCGCAAGCGCGAGCCCCGCAAGGGTCGGAACCCCAAGACGGGCGACAAGGTGGATGTGCCGCCGAAGAAGGTGCCGTACTTCAAGCCCGGCAAAGAGCTGAAAGAGCTGATCAACCGCGAGTCCGGAGTCGCTTCGCCCAACCGTCGGTGCCGCCCGACGTGATCGCCGTTTAGGGACGCGCTCAATCTCACGGCTCACGTGCCGAGTCTCGTTCCAGCCTTGAGACGTGAGTTGCGACTTCTGACCTTATGGAACGCCTCTGGTCGCCTTGGAGACTGGCCTACGTGACGGGATCCAAGGCCAGCGGGTGCGTCTTCTGCGACGCCGTCGAGCTGTCGACCGATGTGGCCCGCGAGGGTCTGGTGCTCGTCCGCGGCCGGCTGTCCTACGTCATCCTCAACCTGTATCCCTACAACAACGGCCACCTGATGGTCGTTCCGAACCGCCACGTCGGCTCGTTCGCCGCCGCGACCGCCGACGAATTGATCGGAGTTGATGCAGTTCACGCGCGACGCGGAGATCGCACTGACCGAGGCGTACCAGCCGCAGGGCATCAACATCGGCGTCAACCTCGGACGCGCGGCCGGCGCCGGCATCCTCGAGCACGTCCACATTCACCTCGTGCCACGATGGATCGGCGACACGAACTTCATGCCGGTGATCGGCGAGGTCCGCGTGCTGCCGGAGGAGCTGGGCGAGAGCGCCAGGCGCTTGCGGCCCGTCTTCGAACGGCTGGCCAGAGAACACACGGTAAACCGCTCCCTTCGGGCTGAGAGGGTCAGGCGCGCCCTGCGGCGTCGGTCCGGCCTGCAGCGACGGAGCGCGTGCGGCGAGAGCCGCTCTGAGATGTGATGAGCGTTGCGGTGGACGTGGATGGTCTTAGAGCTCACGCCCGAACAGGTCGCCTTCAAGCAGTCGGTCGAGGCGTTCGCGCAGCCAGGTCGTCGCCCCGCGTGCGGCGGCAATCGACGAGTCGGGCGAGTTTCCCTTCGACGTCATGCGGGCGGCCGCCGGCCGCGGCCTGCTCGGGATGACCATTCCACGCGGATGGGGTGGCGCCGGCCTCGATTACGTGAGCTACGCGCTGGCGATCGAGGCGATCGCGAAGGCGAGCGCGACGGTTGCCGTGTCGTTGTCGGTCACCAATTCGCTGGTCGCCGAGCTGCTGGCGCATGCCGGCCGGGCGCCGCAGAAAGAGCAGTGGCTGCGACGCGCTGGCGACCGGCGAGGTCGATAGGCGCCTTCGCGCTCTCCGAGCCGGACGCCGGCACCGACGCCGCCAATCAAAAGACGAAAGCCGCAAGAAGCGGCGCGGGCTACCGGATCACCGGCCGGAAAGTCTGGGTCGCGAACGCCGAAGCGGCGGCGGTCGCGATCGTGTTCGCGTGCACGCGGCCTGGCCTTCGCGGTCAGGGGGTGACGGCGTTCCTGGTGCCGATGGACACGCCGGGCATCACGCGAACGGCGCGCGCCGACTCTCTCGGCGTCCGGGGCCTCGGCTGCACCGATCTCGATCTCGATATCCGCGTCGGCGACGACCAGGTCCTGGGCCCGGTCGACCAGGGGTTCGGCCTCGCCATGTGGGCGCTCCAGGGCGGGCGCGTCGCGATTGCCTCCCAGGCGCTCGGCATCGGCGCGGCGGCGCTGGACGAAGCCATCGCGTACGCCAAGCAGCGGCAGGCGTTCGGCCATCCGATCGGCGACAACCAGGCGATTCAGTGGATGCTGGCCGATGCCGCGACCGAGCTCGAAGCGGCGCGCCTGCTGACCCTCAAGGCCGCGGCCGGGAAGGATCGCCAGGCGCGCATCACGGTCGAGGCATCGATGGCGAAGCTATCGGCGTCGGAAGCCGCGCACAAGGCGGCGGACAAGGCGATGCAGATTCTCGCATCAGCCGGATACCGCCGCGGGTCGGTCGTCGAGCGCTTGTTCCGCGACGTGCGCGCGACCGAGATCTATCAGGGGACGTCGGAAGCGCAGCGGATGATCATCGCCGCGGGCCTGCTCGCGAACGCGTGAGGTGCCGTCGACGCGGACACGACGGAGAATCCAGGGACAAGCGTGCGCCTCCATGGCGTGGACGCGTCTATGAGGGCTGCCGGGGATCATGCCTTCCTTGAACGAGCCCCGCAGATGGGCCCTGGATCTCGCCTTTCGGAATGCTGAGCGACTTCCAGTCCGGGCCGGCGAAATGTTTCGCCAGCAGCGCGATCTGGCCGACGTGATACGCGGCATGCGTCAGCGATCGGTTGAGCGCTTCGAAGACCGCAAATGCCTCTCCGCGGATTCGGACGGTCCGCTCCAGATCGTCGGGCGTCAGCGCCTCGATCGACTCCAGCGCCACAGTCCATCCGGACTCCCACCACTCGAGAATCTGCGCGCGCGACGGCCGCTCGCATCATGACGAACTCATCGTCGCGGTCCCGATCGGGTTTCTCGCCATCGGTGGTGAGGAAATCGGTGAAGCGTGACCGGAAGTTGCCCGCCAGGTGCTTGACGATAATCGCGATGGTGTTGGCGTCGGGGTCGACGAGCGCATGGAGATCGTCGTCCGATACCTGGGCGATCGACGCGTCGCCGAGCTTCTTGTAGCCGCGAAAGGCGCGGATGAGGTCGGTGAGATAGCCTGCGGCGAGTGCCATGTCAGTTCTCCAAGACCTGCTTGGCGATCGTTTCGAGTTGGAGGTTGGACGTCCCCTCGTAGATCTGGCCGACCTTCGCGTCGCGGAACAGCTTTTCGACCGGGTAGTCCTTCACGAAGCCGTTTCCGCCGAACAGGTTGACCGCGAGGGACGTCACGCGCTCCGCGACTTCCGAGGAGAAGATCTTACACATCGCGGCCTCGGCCAGAAAGGGGCAGCCGGCCATCCGTAGCCGCGCCGCTTCGTACACCATCAGCCGCGCCGCCTGCAGCTCGGTGGCGGCCCTCGCGATCTGGTGTCGCACGGCCTGAAACTCGGCCAGCGATTTCCCGAATTGCCGGCGCTGCTGTGCGTATTTGATGGCGTGATCGAGCGCGCCCTGCGCGAGCCCGATCATCTGCGCGCCGATGCCGATCCGGCCCTCGTTGAGCGTCTCAATCGCCGTTTTGTACCCCTTCCCGACCTCGCCGATGACGTTCCCGCCCGGGACGCGACAGTCTTCGAGCACCAGCTCGCAGGTGCTGCTCGCGCGGATGCCGAGCTTGTCTTCCTTCTTCCCCACGCTGAGGCCGGCGAATCCGCGCTCGATCAGAAAGGCCGTGATCCCCCGGTAGCCGGCCTCCGGCATTGCGTTGGCGAACAGGATGAAGACCTCCGCCTCGCTGGCGTTGGTATCCAGAGCTTCCGGCCGGTCAATGCCCATCCGTCCTCGCACTCGACCGCGCGGGTCGTCATCGCGAACGCATCGCTGCCCGAGCCGGCTTCCGAGAGTGCGTAGGCGCCGATCGCATGGGACGCCAGCCGCGGGAGATAGCGCCGCTGGATCTCGTCATTGCCCCATCGCGTCAGCGCGTTGATGACCAGCGTGTTGTGGACGTCGACGAGCACGGCCACAGCGGGATCGACGCGGGACAGCGCTTCGACTGCGAGCACCGAGTGGAAGAAGGTGGCTCCCGCGCCGCCGTGGGCTTCGGGGATCTCGATCGCCATCACGCCGAGGTCGAACAACTTGTCGATGAGCGCTCGAGGAATGCTGGCTTGCTCGTCCATCGCCCGGACGAGCGGTCGGATCTCGCGATCCGCGAACATGTACACGCTGTCCCGGAAGAGTCGCTCGTCCTCGGACAAGACGGTCAGCGGCGGCCGCGACGGCTCCATCGGTGGCGTGCGCACCTCTGCCAGACTATACCGCACCATCTTTGCGCCGAAGTCCGCCGGTGACGGATAATCACGCCGCAGATTCGCCCTTCCTCGGACGCGCTGACAAAGGCTGCCTGACATGACGACCACATGAAGTCATCCCGACTGTTCCCTGGGCTGCTGCTGCTGTTTGTCGGCAGCGGCTGCGCCGCCCTGATCTATGAAGTCGTCTGGTTTCAACTGCTCGAACTCGTCATCGGGTCCTCGGCGGTGTCGATCGGGGTCTTGCTCGGCACCTTCATGGGCGGCATGTGCCTGGGGAGCCTGTTGCTGCCACGCATCATGGCCCCCGGCTGGCATCCGCTCCGCGTCTATGCCGGTCTCGAGCTTGGCATCGGCGTTACGGCTCTCGCCCTGCTGTTCGGCATGCCGCTCGTCGGCGGTGCTTATACGGCCTGGGCGGGCGGCGGGGTCAGCGGGATCCTGTTGCGCGGGCTGGCGGCCAGTGTATGCCTGCTGCCGCCGACGCTGCTGATGGGCGCCACCCTGCCGGCGATTGCCCGCTGGATCGAAACCACGCCGCAAGGCGTCGCGTGGCTCGGGCTCTTTTATGGCGGCAATATCGCCGGGGCTGTGGTCGGGAGCCTCCTTGCCGGCTTTTACCTGCTTCGACTGCACGACATGGCCGTCGCGACCTACGTGGGCGCGGCGTTGAATGTGAGCATCGCCCTCATCGCGCTGGTGGTCGCCACGAAAGCGCCGTACCAGCCGGCCGCCCCGCTCACCACTGCGGTGGCGCCGGTGCGCGATCGTTGGGTGGTGTACCTGGTTATCGCCTTGTCCGGGCTGACGGCTCTGGCGGCGGAAGTGCTGTGGACGCGCACGCTGTCGCTGCTCTTCGGCGCCACCACCTATACGTTCTCGCTGATTCTGGCGGTCTTTCTCGCTGGCCTCGGCCTCGGCAGCAGCGTCGGCTCGATGCTCGGGGCGCGCCTTGCCCGTCCGCGCGTCGGGCTCGCGTGGTGCCAGTTGGTGCTGTGCGCGGCGATGGCCTGGACCGCATACATTCTGCACGCGTCGCTGCCATATTGGCCGATCAACCCCTCGATCTCGACCGGTCCCTGGTTTCAGTTTCAGCTCGATCTCGTGAGGTGCGTGTTCGCGGTCCTGCCCGCGGCCGTCCTGTGGGGCGCCAGCTTTCCGCTGGCGTTGGCGTCGCTTGCCTCGCGCGGCGAGGATCCGGCGCGAATGGTCGGGAGCGCGTACGCCGCGAACACCCTCGGTGCCATCGTCGGATCCCTTGGCGCCAGCCTCCTTCTGACCGTCTGGCTCGGCAGCCAGCATGGACAGCAATTCCTGATCCTTGTCGCTGCGGTCTCGGGGCTGCTGCTGATGTGGCACGAAAAGGCGTCGGCGGCATTCATAGTGACCGCCGTTGCGGCCGCCGCCCTCCTGGCGTTCACCGTCCCGCCGGTTCCCGGTCTGCTCGTGGCGTTCGGGCGGTACTCGGCGACGCAGGATGGCGACTCACAGATTATCTATGTGGGCGAAGGGTGGAACGCGTCGGTTGCCGTCTCCGAACGCTCGACGGGGGTGCGCAACTATCACAATGCCGGCAAGGTTCAAGCCTCGAGCGAACCACAGGACATGCGGCTTCAGCGGATGCTCGGTCATCTGACGACGCTGGTCCCGGCCAATCCGCGGTCGGTCCTGGTGATCGGATGCGGCGCGGGCGTGACGGCGGGGGCGGTCTCCATCGATCCGCGGGTCGAGCACGAGACCATCGCCGAGATCGAGCCGCTCGTACCACGCGTCGTGTCCACGTATTTTGCGGAGCATAATTTCGATGTCGTGCGCAATCCGAAGGTCGAGGTGCGCATCGACGATGCCCGGCATTTTCTGCTCACAACCGAATCAAAGTTCGACGCCGTGACGTCCGATCCGCTCGATCCGTGGGTCAAAGGCGCCGCGATGCTCTACACCACGGAGTTCTTCGAGCTCGTCAAGCGGCATTTGAATCCAGGCGGCGTCGTCACCCTCTTCGTGCAGCTCTATGAAAGCAACACCGAGGCGGTGAAGAGCGAGATCGGGACGTTCTTCGAAGTGTTTCCTCACGGGATGGTGTTCGGCAACACCTACAACGGCATGGGCTACGATCTCGTCCTCCTCGGGCAGGTGGAACCGACGCGCATCGATCTCGACGAGATGGAGCGGCGGCTGAAGCGCCCGGAGTACGCGCTCGTCGCGAAGTCGCTTGCCGCGATCGGCATGTCATCCGCCGTCGACCTGTTCGCCACCTTCGCCGGCCAGGGGCGGGACTTCGCGGCCTGGCTGGCCGATGCCGAGATCAATCGCGATCGCAACCTTCGGCTCCAGTATCTGGCGGGCCGTGGGCTGAATTTGTATCGCGCCGATCGGATCTACGCCGAGATGCTGCGACACAGCAAGGACCCCGACGGCATCTTCACCGGCTCCCCGGAGCTCGAGCAGTCGCTGCGTCAGAAGATTCGGTCAGCGTGGGGGCGGTGAGGCACGAAAGTCTCAAGTTTCAAGTCTCAAGTCTCAGGTCCGAAGTGTGATCGAACTTGAGCCTTGAGACTTGAGCCTTGAGACTTTCCTGTCTCACTCATCCCGATGCACCGTCGCCGGTGAAAACGCGGGGAGGCAGACGGCGATGTACTCGGCGCCCTCCGGTTCGGGAGTGCTGTAACGCACCCACTCGCCCGGCTCCGTCACCACGGCTTGTCCGGCGCGCACGTCGAGGGTCCCGGCTGCGTGTTCCACCCGCAGCATCCCGAGCAGCACGATCGTGATTTCCTCGAACTCGGGGCGCTGTCCTGGTTCCTGCCACCCGTGCGGCGACCTCATGCGGGCGATGCTCACGCCTGCATGACCCGAATTCACGCGCCCGGCAAACTCCTCGATCAGTTTCGGCTTGGTGCCGGCGGCCTCGACGACCGCCGGTTGCGAAATCAAACGCGGCATGGCCAAAGTATAAGGCCAACGAGCGAACGAGAGGGTTACACTGAGAACCCAGGCGTCATGAAAATCAGCCCAACGATCCTCGACGCGATCGGCCGCACGCCGATGGTCCGCATCAATGCGATCACCCGGGGGCTTGTGAAGGCGACCGTCGTCGCCAAGCTCGAGACGTTCAACCCCGGCAACTCGATCAAGGACCGCATGGCCGTCAGGATGATCGAGGAGGCCGAGCGGGCGGGGCTGCTGAAGCCCGGCGGCACGATCGTCGAGGGCACATCCGGCAACACCGGGATGGGGCTCGCCGTCGCGGCGGTGGTCAAGGGGTACCGGTGCGTCTTCACCACCACCGACAAGCAGTCCAAGGAGAAGATCGACGCGCTCAAGGCGTTTGGCGCCGAGGTCATCGTGTGCCCGACCAACGTCGATCCGGAGGACCCCCGATCGTATTACTCGGTGTCGTCGCGGCTGGAAAACGAAATTCCCGACGCCTGGAAGGCCAACCAGTACGACAACCTCGCGAATTCAGCGGCGCACTACGAGCAGACGGGCCCCGAGATTCGGGAGCAGACCGAGGGCCGCATCACGCACCTGGTGGCCGGCGTCGGGACCGGCGGGACCATTTCCGGCGTCGGCACGTATCTCAAGGAGCGCAACCCCGCGATCAAGGTGTGGGGCATCGACACCTACGGCTCGGTGTTCAAGAAGTACAAGGACACCGGACTCCTGGACAAGAACGAAATCTACCCGTACATCACGGAAGGCATCGGCGAGGACTTCCTGCCCAAGAATGTAACGTTCTCGGTCATCGATCACTTCGAGAAGGTCACGGACAAGGACGCCGCCGTCATGACCCGGCGCATCGCGCGGGAGGAAGGCATCTTCGCTGGCAACTCCTCCGGTTCGGCAATGGCGGGCGTGCTTCAGTTGAAGGATCAGTTCCGCGAACAGGACCTGGTCGTCGTGATCTTCCCCGATCACGGTTCCCGCTACCTCGGCAAGATGTTCAACGACGAGTGGATGCGCGAAAAGGGATTCCTCGAGAAGAGCGGGTTGACGGCGCGGGATCTCGTGGCGATGCGCGTGTCAGGGGAGCTCTGTTCGATCGAGTCCAACGAACCGGTCGAGCATGCGGTCAGATTGATGAGCGAGCACGACTTCTCGCAGATCTCAATCACCCGCGACAAGCGCCTCGTGGGGTCGCTCAACGAGTCGCATCTGTACAGCCAGCTCGTTCGCAACGGGGAGGTGAAGCGCGACCCGGTCGAATCGATCATGCAGCCGGCCTTTCCCTTCGTCGACATCTCCACGCCCGTGGATCTGCTGTCGACGATGATTACGCCCGAGAACCCGGCCGTGCTGGTGCGCGATTTCAAGACCGACAAGACGTTCATCATCACCAGGTCGGACGTCATCCGCGTGCTGTAACCCGGTATGATGGGATGCATGCCGGCTTATGTCATCCTGAATATCGACGTCATCGACCCTGAGCGCTTCGCCGAGTACGTCAAGACGGGGGCGCCGACCCTGGCGCAGTACGGCGGCCGCTATATCGTTCGCGGCGGACGGGCGGAGAAGCTCGAAGGCGGCCTCGAGCCCAAGCGGGTCGTCGTCATCGCGTTCGACAGCGCCGATCGAGCCCGGGCCTGGTGGGCCTCGGACGAATATGCAGGTCCGAAAGCCATTCGGCAGTCGGCGGCGGTCACGGACACGATCCTGGTAGAAGGTGTCTGAGCTGATCGCACTGACGCGCGACGTGAGCCCGGCGCTCGCACGCGCCGAACTGACCCACCTGCCGCGCACCGCGATTGACGTCGCCACTGCCCGGGCGCAACATGCCGCTTACGAGAGCGCGATCGCGGGCCTTGGGTGCTCGGTGCAGCGGTTGTCAGCCGGACCAGAAATGGCCGATTCGTTGTTCGTCGAAGATACCGCGGTGATCTTCGACGAGATCGGGATCATCACCCGGCCCGGAGCTGAATCGCGGCGTGCCGAAATCATAGGTGTGGAGGAAGTCCTCAAGCGCCATCGTCTCCTCGGCCACATCACGGCGCCGGGGACGCTCGACGGAGGCGACGTGCTCGTAGCCGGTCGCTCGGTGTTCGTCGGATCGTCGACGCGGACCAACCCGGACGGCATCGAACAACTGCGGCGGCTGGTCGAATACTTCGCGTATTCGCTGCAGACGGTCGAGGTGCGCCGGTGCCTCCACCTGAAGTCGGCGGTGACGGTCCTCGGCGAAGGAGCGGTGCTGATGAACCGCGAGTGGGTGCAGCCCGACGCCTTCGCCGGCCTGGACATTGTCGACGTGCACCCGGACGAACCGCGGGGCGCCAACATCGCACGAGTGAACGGTCGACTGCTGTACGCGGCCGCCTTTCCGCGGACACGGGAGCTGCTCGAGTGTCGTGGTTTCGGCGTGACGACGGTTGATGTCAGCGAGATCGCGAAAGCTGAAGGCGCCGTGACGTGCTGCAGTCTCATCTTCGAAAGCCAGAAAACCTGATGCCATTTACCAGTCTGAATCTCCATCCCAGTCTGCTGCAGGGACTCAAAGACCTCGGTTTCACGCGCCCGACACCTATCCAGGCCGACGCTGTTCCTCCCGCCCTTGCCGGGCAGGACCTGCTCGCGTGCGCGATGACCGGAAGCGGGAAGACGGTCGCCTTCCTCTTGCCGATCCTGCACAACCTCATCGGTCGCCCGCGCGGCACCACGCGCGCTCTGGTCTTGACGCCGACGCGTGAACTGGCGGCGCAGATCCTCGAGGATCTCAACGATCTGGCCGTGCACACGCCGATCACTGCCGCGGCCATCTTCGGCGGTGTCGGTATGGGCCCGCAAGAGCACGCATTCAAGAGCGGGGTCGACGTCATCGTGGGAACACCCGGGCGCCTCCTCGATCATTTCCGTGCGCCCTACGCCAAGCTTGCCGGACTCCAGTATCTCGTGCTCGACGAGGCGGATCGGATGCTCGACATGGGATTTCTTCCCGACATCCGGCGCGTCCTGCGCCACATTCCGAGCCGCCGGCAGACGTTCTTTTTCAGCGCCACCATCCCTCCGCCGATCGCCGCGTTGTCGCGCGAGATGCTGCGCGATCCGGTCACGATCAATCTGGAGCGGCGCGCCGCACCAGCAGTCGGGATCACCCATGCGGTGTACCCGGTGCCGCAGCATCTCAAGCCTGCGCTGCTCGTCGCGCTGTTGAAGTCCGGCAGCATGAGCGACGCGCTCGTGTTCACGCGGACCAAGCACCGGGCCGACCGTCTGGCGAAGCACCTGGTCAGGGAGGGCGTGAAGGCCGAGCGGATCCACGGGAATCGATCCCAGCCGCAGCGGACCGAAGCGCTGGCTGGCTTCAAGAGCGGCAAGTACCAGGTGCTCGTCGCCACCGATATTGCGGCCCGCGGCATCGACGTCACCGCCCTCGGGCACGTCGTCAACTTCGACGTGCCGCCGGTGCCGGACAGCTACATCCACCGCGTGGGCCGCACGGCGCGAGCCGAGGCGACGGGCGCAGCCTTCACGCTGGTCTCGCCGGAGGAAGAGGACGACCTTCGCGGAATCGAGAAGGCGATCGGCAAGCGGCTGCCGCGTGTCACGGTGCCGGACTTCGACTACAACGCACGGCCATGAAGCGCGACTCGAGATCCCGCTGGCCGACCGGATTGCGGTCATCCGCGCGCGGAAGGCCCAGGAACGTGCGCAGGGCAAGGCCAGAGCCGACCGCCGCCGGTCCGCGGAGGCCGGCCGATCCGGATCGCCCGCATGCGCCGGCCGCTGGCGGCGGGGCGCCCGGCAGCGCCGCTCGGGCCCGCCCGCGACGACCGTGGGACAGCCGCCGGGGGACGCGCTGAGAAAAATGTAATCGGCTGTTAGAAAACGGCACGCGGCGCCCGATCCGGCGCCTGAATTCCCCCCGTCATCGGCGAATCCCGCCTGGACGCGTTCTTGCGAGCTCCCCCAGCCTGCGCATGACCCAGGACGCGTTCGGCCCCAACCTTCGCCGCATCCGGTTGCAGCGGGGGATTTCCCTGAAGCAGCTGGCGGAAGCCACCAAGGTTGCCGAGGACCTGTGGGCCGCTCTCGAGCGCAACGACGTATCCCGCTGGCCCGCTGGCATCTTTGCCCGCGCCTACATCCGGCAATATGCGTCCGCGATTGGCGTCGATCCGGATTCGACCGTCGACGAATTCTGCCGCTGGTTTCCCCAGGGCGATCGCCGCGCCGAAAGGCTCGTTCGCAATCATGCGGAAATCGTCGGCCACCGCCTCGACTGGGAAGACGATGCGCCGGGGGACGCCGTCCGCGATCGCCGCGGCGCGGCCCCGCCGTCAGTGCCGGCGTCCTTCAGCGAAACCCAATCGCCGCTCGCCGGGCTGTTCGTGCGAATGCGTCGCACCTTCGGCAGAGTGTAAACAGTATGCCAACGGCTGAATGCTGAAAGCCCAGAGCGCGAGCTGAGCGCTGAAAGCTGCGGGCTGGACGACATCCGCATTTGACATTCAGCAGCTGGCAATTTCAGATCGGGACCATGCGGCTTGCGGAGCTGGTAGCCACCTCCCGGGCGGTCGCCGAGTCGAGCGGCCGCCTTCAGAAGATCGACCGTCTCGCGGCACTGCTCAGGACCATTCCCGCATCCGAGCTCGAGGTCGCGATTGCCTACCTGAGCGGCTCCGCGCGTCAGGGACGGATCGGGGTTGGGGGCGCCGCCATCAACGAGGCGCGCGCAGCGGCACCTTCCGAAACTGCCACGCTCGACCTCGGCGACGTCGATGCCGCCTTCGAACGCATCGCGACCTATACCGGGCCGGGATCGGCGGCGGCGAAAGCCGGAATCCTGCGCGATCTGCTGCGGCGGGCGACACGCGGGACGAGCAGGATTTTCTCGTCAGGCTCCTGTACGGCGAGCTGCGTCAGGGCGCGCTCGAAGCGGTATTGCTCGAGGCCGTGGCGCGTGCCTGGAATATCGCGCCTGCCCGTCTCCGGCGGGCGGTCATGTTCGCCGGGGCGCTCGCGCCAGCAGCTGCGGCGGCGATGAGCGGAGGCGACAGCGCGCTTGACGCGTTCGTGGTGCGCCCGTTTCAGCCTGTCGGGCCGATGCTCGCCGGGTCGGCGCCCGACCTCGACTCGGCCCTGCACGAGCTCGGCGAGGCGTCGCTCGAATACAAACTGGATGGAGCGCGTATCCAGGTGCACAAAGCCGGCGACGACGTGCGGGTGTACTCGCGCAGCTTGCGCGATGTGACCGCTGCGGTGCCGGAGGTCGTCGAGGCCGCGCGTGTGATCCCGGCGCGAGAGATCATTCTCGACGGCGAGGCGATCGCCCTCAAGCACGATGGGACGCCGCACCCGTTCCAGACGACGATGCGGCGATTCGGCCGCCGCCTGGATGTCGATCGCCTGCAGACGGCGCTGCCCATCTCGCCGGCGTTCTTCGACTGCCTGTATCTTGACGGCGATCCGCTTATCGATCAGCCGTTGTCGCGGCGGGCCGGGGTGCTGGCAGGGATGATGCTCCTCGGGTCTGATCGTGCCGCGGCTCGAAACCGCCAGCCCCGCACAGGCAGCGGCATTTGCGGAGCGGGCGGTGGCGGTGGGACACGAAGGCGTGATGGCGAAGTCGGTGGATGGTCTCTATGCGGCGGGGCGCCGCGGCCAGGCGTGGCTGAAGGTCAAACGGGCCCGTACGCTCGACCTCGTCGTCCTCGCGGTCGAGTGGGGAAGCGGCCGCCGAAGCGGGACCCTCAGCAACCTCCACCTCGGTGCCCGCGACACCGAGCGTGGCGGTTTCGTCATGCTCGGGAAGACATTCAAAGGGCTCACCGATGCGATGCTGGCATGGCAGACCGAACGGCTCCTTGCGATCGAAGCCGCTCGAGACCCGCACACCGTGTACGTGCGGCCAGAGCTCGTCGTCGAGAGTCGCGTTCAACGATATTCAGGAGAGCCCGCGCTATCCTGGCCGCCTCGCGCTGCGCTTTGCGCGGGTCAAACGATATCGCCCGGACAAGACCCCTGACGAGGCTGACACGTTCGATACGATCCGCGCGATCTACCTGCAGACGACCGGGCTCGAGCCGCCGGCCCGGTAAAGCCCCGGGCGACGTGGTGGTACGCCGAACCGGGACTGCCACCGCTGTTGAATCGCTCCCGCCCGCCGATATTCCGCTGAAAGATGGGTCTGGGGCTCTGGGCCCCGTCTAGAGAGCCTAAAGCCCAAAGCCTAACGTCCGAAAAAACACCTGTGTTGCGCGCATACGGATCCACCGACAAGGGCCCTCGCCGGCCGATCAACGAGGACTGTTTCGGGATCGACGAACCCCTCGGCCTGTGCGCCCTGGCGGACGGAATGGGCGGCCACAACGCCGGAGAAGTGGCCGCGCGCATGGCGGTTGATGCCGTGACCGAATACGTTCGAGTGGCGATTCTCGGGGGGACGCGCGGCAGCCAGATATCCTGGCCGTTTGGCTTCGATTCGTCGCTTTCTCGCGCTGGCAACCTCCTCCGGACCGCAGTGTTGATGGCCCACGTGCAGATCCTGGAGGCCGCCATGTCGGTGGACCAGTATTCGGGAATGGGAACGACGATTGTCGTGACGCTCGTCAGCGAGCGCCGGCTGTCGGTCGCCCACGTGGGTGACAGCCGGCTCTACCTGTTTGGACCGCGGCTGAGGCAGCTGACGCGTGACGATTCCTGGATGGCGAGCGTTCTCGCAGCCGACTCGTGTGCCGACCGCTCGCTCCTCGAACATCATCCGATCCGGAATGCGCTGACGAACGTGGTCGGCGCGCGGGTCCGCACGGACGTGCACGTGATCGAGGAAGAGCTTCGCGGGGATGTCCGGCTTGTGCTCACGACGGACGGGGTTCACGGCGTGCTGGATGAAGAGAGTATCGGAGAGCTGCTGACGGAGGGCGGGATTCAGGCCGCGTCACGCAACCTGGTCGCCGCGGCTCTCGCCCGGGGCAGCAGCGACAACTGCACGGCTGTCGTCGCCGAATACCGTTCGCCGTAGGCGTTGATCGTGTGCCGCTGGACCGAGGCTTGCACGGGCCGAGAGCCCCGTGCTATATTCGTCAGGTTCTGTTGAAGCTGGGACACCCTATCTAGCTTCAACGCTTTGATCTTTGACCCGTTCAGGGCTGTCGTGACGTCCCGAGCGGGTCGAGGCACAAGGCGCTCCCGGGTCTGGAAGAGGTCGGAAGACCCCTCCCTCGCGCGACTATTACGAGCTTAGGGTAATCAAGGTTTTCAGGCGCCAAGCCTCAGGGCTTTTAGGCCTGAAGCGACTCCCGGAAGCGTTCCGGGGCCGTCATCGACGCCGCGCATGGCGGCTGCCGTGTGTGTCTGTTTTGGCGCTGAAGAACATATGCCGACCATCAGTCAGCTCGTTCGTGCGGGACGCAAGAAAATTGTCAGCAAGACGAAGAGCCCGGCGCTGCAAAACAGCCCGCAGAAGCGGGGCGTCTGCGTCCGCGTGTTCACACAAACGCCGAAGAAGCCGAACTCCGCGCTCAGAAAAGTGGCGCGGGTCCGCCTGACCAACGGCATTGAAGTGACGACCTACATCCCGGGCGTGGGCCACAACCTGCAGGAGCACTCGCTGGTGCTGATTCGCGGGGGCCGCGTCAAGGATCTGCCCGGCGTGCGCTATCACGTCGTCCGCGGGACACTCGACGCCGTCGGCGTGGCCGGGCGGATGCAGGGCCGGTCGAAGTACGGCGCGAAGAGACCGAAGAAGGCGTAAGGGGTTCGGGCGATGGGATTTGGGCTTTAGAGAGAGCGTTCTTCCTAGAGCCTGGAGCCAGCAGCCTCAAGCCATCGAGGATCAGAATGCCCAGAAGAAGAGAAGTTCCCAAGCGCGATATCGCCGCCGATCCCTTGTACGACAGCCCGCTCGTCACCAAGTTCATCAACTGCGTAATGACCGGCGGCAAGCGGAGCACGGCGGAGCGCATCTTGTACAAGAGCTTCGACATCATCAAGGAAAAGACGAGCGACGATCCCCTGAAGGTCTTCAAGAAGGCGATCGACAACGTCAAACCGAGCCTCGAAGTGAAGTCACGGCGCGTGGGCGGGTCGAACTATCAGGTGCCGGTCGAGGTCAACCCGAACCGCCGGCTGTCGCTCAGCATCCGATGGATTGTCGGCTACGCGACCTCCCGCGGCGACGGGAAGACGATGCAGGAAAAGCTCGCCAACGAGCTGCTCGACGCGGCGAATCTGCGCGGCGGCGCCGTCAAGAAGCGCGAAGACACGCACCGGATGGCGGAAGCGAACAAGGCGTTTGCTCACTATCGGTGGTAGCAATTCCGGCTCCGGGCTTTAGGCTTCGGCAACAGCCTGGAGCCTGAAGCCAGACAGATTTTTACAGAAATGCCCAGGCAAGTCTCGCTGAACAAGACGCGGAACATCGGCATCATGGCCCACATCGATGCCGGCAAGACCACTACGACCGAACGAATCCTGTTCTACACCGGGATTACCTACAAAATCGGCGAGGTGCACGAAGGCACCGCCGTGATGGATTGGATGGAGCAGGAACAGGAGCGCGGCATCACGATCACCTCGGCCGCCACCACCTGCTTCTGGCGGGACCACCGGATCAACATCATCGACACGCCCGGTCACGTGGACTTCACCGCCGAAGTCGAGCGGTCGCTCCGCGTGCTCGACGGCGCCGTCGCGGTCTTCGACTCGGTGGCCGGCGTCGAGCCGCAGTCCGAGACGGTCTGGCGTCAGGCCGACAAGTATCGCGTCCCGCGCATCTGCTTCGTCAACAAGATGGACCGCGTCGGGGCGGACTTCAAGCGGACCTTCGACCAGATCATCACCAAGCTCGAAGCCAACCCGGTTGCGATTCAGCTGCCGATCGGCGCCGAGGACAGATTCGTCGGAGTGGTCGATCTGATCAAGATGAAGTCGATCACCTACAGGGACGAAACGATGGGCGCAGACTATGTCGTCGGCGAGATCCCGGCCGACATGCTCGAGGAAGCGAAACACTATCGCGAGCAGCTCATCGAGAAGGTCAGCGAAGCGGACGACAAGATCCTCGAGAAGTACCTGCACGGCGAACCGATCACCGAGGAGGAAATCAAGGCGGCGCTCCGCACCCGGGTCAACAGCTCGGTCCGCGGAAAGAGCGAGAGCGCCTTCGTTCCCGTGATCTGCGGTTCGGCGTTCAAGAACAAGGGTGTCCAACCGCTGCTCGACGCCGTCGTCGACTTCCTGCCCTCGCCGCTCGACGTCCCGCCGATGAGCGGTCTCGATCCGACCAAGAAGGAAGAAACGCTGATCGAGCGGCCGGCCGCCGACGAGGCGCCGTTCTCGGCGCTGGCATTCAAGATCATGACCGATCCGTTCGTCGGTCAGTTGACGTTCTTCCGCGTCTACTCGGGGGTCCTCGCGACCGGCGGCAGCGTCTACAACGCCACCAAGCAGAGAACCGAGCGCATCGGCCGCCTGCTGAAGATGCATGCCAACAAGCGGGAGGAGATCAAAGAGGTCTACGCGGGCGACATCGCCGCCGCGGTGGGCATGAAGAGCGTGTCCACGGGCGACACGCTGTGCGACGAAAAGCACCCGATCGTGCTCGAGTCGATGGACTTCCCGAAGCCGGTGATTTCGCTCGCGATCGAACCCAAGACGAAGGCCGATCAGGAAAAGCTCGGCGTCGGGCTGCAGAAGCTGATGGCCGAGGACCCGACCTTCCGCGTGAACACCGATCAACAGACCGGCCAGGTGATCATCGCCGGCATGGGCGAATTGCACCTGGAGATCATCGTCGACCGGCTGAAGCGGGAGTTCAACGTCGAGGCGAGCGTCGGCAAGCCGCAGGTCGCCTACAAGGAAACGCTGACGCGGCCGGCGGACGGCGAAGGCCGCTACATCAAGCAGACCGGCGGCCGCGGGCAGTACGGGCACGCCAAGATTCACCTCTATCCCGGCGAGCCGGGCACCGGATACATCTTCGAGAACGAGGTCGTCGGCGGATCGATTCCGAAGGAGTTCATCAAGCCGATCGACGAGGGCATCAAGGAGGCGCTCACGCGCGGCGTGCTGGCCGGCTATCCCGTGGACGACGTGAAGATCGAGCTGTATGACGGCTCGTACCACGACGTGGACTCCTCGGAGATGGCGTTCAAGATCGCCGGGTCGATGGCGTTCCAGGACGCGGCCAAGAGGGCCAAGCCGGTCCTGCTCGAGCCGGTGATGCGGGTCGAGGTCGTCGTGCCGAAGGATTACATGGGCGACGTGATGGGCAACCTCGCGAGCCGGCGCGGCCAGATTCAATCGCAGGAAGATCGGGGCGGCACGCAGATCATCGCGGCGCGGGTGCCGCTGTCCGAGATGTTCGGTTACGCGACGGACCTTCGCTCGCGCACGCAGGGGCGCGCGACCTTCTCGATGCATTTCGATCGCTACGAGCCGGCGCCGCAGAACGTGAGCGAAGAGGTGGTCGCTCGCATGCAGGGCAAATAATCGGCTCTCGGCTACGGGCGCCGGGCTCCAGCGACAGCCCAACGCCGACAGCCCAGGGTCACAGGATTCATGATGGCAACAGCTTCATTCAGCGACAAGATCCGGATCCGCCTGAAGGCGTACGACTACCGGGTGCTCGACCAGTCGACGAGCGAGATCGTCGAGACGGCGAAGCGCACGGGCGCCCGGCTGGCGGGGCCGATTCCGCTGCCGACCGCGAAGAACAAGTGGACGGTGCTCCGGTCGCCGCACGTGGACAAGAAGTCGCGCGAGCAGTTCGAGATCCGGACGCACAAGCGGCTCATCGACATCTTCGAGCCGACGCCCCAAACCGTCGACGCCCTGATGAAGCTGGATCTGCCGGCCGGCGTGGACGTGGAGATCAAGGCGTTCGGAAAAGAGCATAAGTAGGGTTCGATATGGTCACAGGCATCATCGGCAGAAAAGTCGGCATGACCCAGGTGTTCGATCCCGACGGGACCGTGCATCCGGCGACCGTGATCAAGGCGGGGCCCTGCGTGGTCGTGCAGGCCAAGAATCAGCAGGGCGATGGCTACGAGGCGGTGCAGCTGGGTCTCGTCGAGGAGACGCCTGCCAAGGTGCGCAAGCCCATCGCGGGCCACTACAAGAAGGCCAACGTGCCGCCGACACGGGTGCGGCGCGAGGTGAAGGTGGTGGAAGGCGGCGACGCCATGAAAGCGGGCGATCAGGTGCTCGTGTCGATCTTCGCCAACGGGGAGCGCGTGGATGTGATTGGCACCGGCCGCGGCAAGGGTTTTCAGGGTGTGGTCAGGCGTCATCATTTCGCCGGCGGCGCGGCCACCCACGGGTCGATGTTCCACCGGGCGCCCGGCTCGATCGGCGCCTCGTCGTTCCCTTCGCGCGTCATCAAGGGGATGCGCGCGGCCGGAAGGATGGGCGGAGGCCGGGTGACAATCCGCAACCTCAAGGTGCTGCGGGTGGATTCCGACAATCACCTGCTGATCGTCGAGGGCGGCATCCCCGGCGCGCCCACCGGCTACGTGGTCGTGCGCAAGGCGGCCGCGGCGAAGCGGGTCAAGGTGGCGCAGGTCGAGAAACCGAAGAAGGGCAAAAAGTAGCTATCACCCTTCACCCAGTCAGCTGTCAGAGCTGAGGGCTGACAGCTGAGAATGAAACCTATGGAGCTTGACGTCGTCAACAACAACAACGAGAAGGTCGGCGCGTTCGATGTGCGCGACGACGTCTTCGGCGGGCGGGTCAACACCGAGCTGATCTGGGAGTCGGTCGTGCGGGCGAACGCCGCCAGGCGGCAGGGGACACACGCGACCAAGAACCGGTCGCTGGTCAGCGGTGGCGGCAAGAAGCCGTGGCGGCAGAAGGGTACGGGCCGCGCCCAGGCCGGTTCGACCCGCTCTCCGCTGTGGCGGCACGGCGGAACCGTGTTCGGCCCCCAGCCTCGCAGCTACGAGTACCAGCTGCCGAAGAAGGTCGAGCGCGGGGCGCTGCGGGCGGCCCTGGCGCAGAAGCTGAAGGATGGCCAGCTGGTCGTCGTCGACGCGCTCGTCGCGGACGAAGTCAAGACCAAGGCTGCGGTGGCCATGTTGAAGCGGCTCGGCATCGATGGCAAGGCCGTGATGATCGATGTCGCACCGGACGAGAAGCTCGCGCTGTCGGTGCGGAACATCCCCGGCGTGGCGTTGCTGCCGAGCGGACGCGTGACCGCGCGCGACGTCATGCACGCGACCCGTGTCGTGGCCACGAGAGGCGCGATGGAGAAATTGCAGGAAGCGCTAGCGTGAACGGCAGTTCGGAAGTATCCGGTTTGAGCCGGACCTGAGAATGTCATGAAGCTCACAGATGTGATTCGCCGCCCGCTGATTACCGAGAAGACGTCGATTCTGCGCGAAGACGGTCGGACGATCGTCTTTCATGTCGCGACCGACGCCAACAAGGTGGAGATCAAGCGGGCTGTCGAACAGTTGCTCGGCTCGAAGGTTGCCAGCATCCGCACCAGCATTGCGCACGGGAAGATCAAACGCCAGGGCCGCTTCGCGGGCCGTCGGCCGGACTGGAAGAAGGCCTACGTGACGCTCCGCCAGGGCGAGAAGCTGCCCGAGTTCCTGGAGGGAGCGTAGGAAGTCTCAACCCTCAGATGTCAAGTCTCAGCGTTCCTGAGCCTTGAGACTTGAGCACTTGAGACTTTCGGGAAGCAGGGAGTTATGCCGATTCGCAAATTCAACCCGACCTCGCCGGGCCAGCGGTTTCAGACCGTCCAGACCTTCGACGAGATCACGACCACGGAGCCGCACAAGCCGCTGGTCGAGCCATTGCACCGTTCCGGCGGGCGCAACAACGCCGGCCAGCTGACGTCGTGGTGGCGCGGCGGTGGCCACAAGCGGATGTACCGCGTGATCGATTTCAAACGGGACAAGCGGGAGATCCCGGCAAAGGTCTCGACGATCGAATACGATCCCAACCGGTCGGCGCGCATCGCGCTCCTGACCTACGCGGACGGAGAGAAGCGCTATATCCTCCAGCCGAACGGGCTGAAGACGGGCGATACGATTGTCGCCGGCCCGGCTGTGGACATTCTGCCGGGCAATGCGCTGCCGCTGAAGAATATTCCGCTCGGCACGCTCATCCACAATGTGGAGCTCAGGCCCGGCCGGGGAGGACAGATCGCGAGGAGCGCCGGGTCGTCCGTGCAGCTTGTCGCCAAGGACGCCGACTATGCCTCGGTGAAGATGCCGTCCGGCGAGATTCGCAAGATCTTCGTCGAGTGCTATGCGACGGTCGGCCAGGTGGGCAACCTCGATCACGAGAACGTGTCGATCGGAAAGGCCGGTCGAAGCCGGTGGCTGGGACAGCGGCCGCATGTCCGGGGCGTCGCGATGAACCCGGTGGACCACCCGCTTGGCGGCGGCGAGGGCAAGACGTCCGGTGGCCGGCACCCGGTCTCGCCGTGGGGCCTGCCGACCAAGGGCTACAAGACGCGCAATCGCAAGAGCACGGACAAGTTCATCGTTCAACGAAGAAAAAAATAGCTATCGGCTTTCAGCTGTCAGCTTTCAGAGCTGGTGGCCGGGAGCTGACAGCTGAGAGCTGAAAGCTGATATGAGCCGTTCCCTGAAGAAAGGCCCCTTCGTCGATACCCACCTTCTCGAGAAGATCGAGCTGATGAACCGTGGGTCCGAGAAGAAGGTCATCAAGACGTGGTCGCGCCGCTCGACGGTGGTGCCCGAGATGGTCGGACACACGCTCGCGGTGCACAACGGGAAGAAGTTCATTCCCGTGTATATCACCGAGAACATGGTCGGCCACAAACTCGGTGAGTTCGCGCCGACCCGGATTTTCAAGGGGCATACGACCAAAGTGGCCGAACGGGCGGCCGCCGCGGCGGCCGCGCCGAGCGGTCCCGGCGGGGCCGGCGGCGGGGGCGCTAAATCGGCGGGGGCCTCGTCATGATCCAGGCACACGCCACGGCACGCTACGTCAGAACCTCCGCCCAGAAGGCCGGGCTCGTGCTCGAGCTCATCCGCGGCAAGGACGTGAACCGCGCGCTTGCAACGCTCCGATTCACGAAGAAGTCGGTCGCGAGCGACGTCGCCAAGGTGCTGCGGTCGGCGATTGCCAACGCGCAGCAGAAGGAGGGGTTCAGCGGCGATGTCGATCGGCTGTTCGTCTCCGCGTGCTTCGCAAACCAGGGACCCTCGCAGAAACGGGTGCGGCCGGCGCCGATGGGGCGGGCGTTCCGCGTCCTGAAACGAACCGCGCACCTCACCGTCCAGGTGTCCGAGCGACCGGCGCCCGTGGTGGCCGCAGGCGCCACCGGATCGGCGAAGGGCCGGAAGCCCGCGACCGGCACCCGGAAGTCGGCCGGCGGCGGTCGTCCGGCGAAGGCGAACAAGGCGTAAAGGAGCAACAGTGGGTCAGAAGGTTCATCCGTACGGATTCCGGCTCGGGTTCAACAAGACATGGCGATCGCGCTGGTACTCCGATCGTGACTACGCCAAGCTGTTGCACGAGGATCTCGAGCTGCGGTCCACGCTGAAGAAGCGATTCGCGCACGCGGGCGTCTCCAAGATCGAAACCGAGCGCGCCGCCAACAAGCTGAAGATCGACATCTATACCTCGCGTCCGGGCATCATCATCGGCCGCAAGGGGACCGAAGTCGACAAGCTGAAGCAGGAAATCCAGAAGCGCACCAACCGCGAGGTCTTCATCAATATTCAGGAGATCCAGAAACCGGAGCTCGATGCGCAGCTCATCTCGGAGTCGGTGGCCATGCAGCTCGAGAAGCGCGTGGCGTTCCGCCGGGCGATGCGCAAGGCGGTCGAGTCGTCGCTGCGCTTCGGCGCGCGCGGCATCAAGGTGCGCGTCTCGGGACGGCTGAACGGTGCGGAGATCGCGCGCTCGGAATGGTACCTCCACGGCCAGCTTCCCCTGCAGACGCTCCGCGCGGACATCGATTACGGCTTCGCGGAAGCGAGCACGACCTACGGGCAGATCGGGATCAAGGTGTGGCTGTACAAGGGCGAGCGTCTGGTGCCACAGCGTGGCCGCGAAGAGGAATACCGGGAACGGGCACCTCGCAGGCCGCAGGCGGCGCGGGGCTAGAAGGAATCTGGTCGTTTGGTCATCGAGTCATCGGGCGCTTTGATTTTTCAATCGATCACCCGATGACTCAATCACCCGATGACCAGATGATTGGATTCAGGATGTCGCTATGTTGATGCCGAAGAAAGTCAAATTCCGCAAGCAGCAGCGCGGGCGGATGGCGGGGAAAGCCTGGCGCGGGTCCGACGTCTCGTTCGGGGACTACGGGCTGAAGGCGCTCGAGCCGTGCTGGCTGACCGATCGCCAGATCGAGGCGGCGCGCGTGGCGATGACGCGCTTCATCAAGCGCGGCGGCAAGATCTGGGTGCGGGTATTTCCCGACAAGCCGATTACGAAGAAGCCGCAGGAAACACGCATGGGCAAGGGGAAGGGCGCCCCCGACGCCTGGGTCGCGGTCATCCGGCCCGGCCGCGTCCTGTTCGAGATGGAAGGTGTGAGCGAGGGTGAAGCGCGGGAGGCGATGAAACTGGCGGCCGCGAAGCTGCCCATTCTCACCAAGTTCGCAACCCGGTTCGCCCTGGAGAAGATGCTATGAAAGCCGGGGATTTGCGCGAGCTCGGCGCCGACCAGCTGGCCCAGCGAGAGCGCGAGCTGGCCGATCAGCTGTTCCGCATGCGCATCCAGAAATCGATGGGTCAGCTCGAGGCCCCCGACAAGCTTCGCCTGGTGCGGCGCGATCTGGCGCGCGTGAAAACGGTGCTCAGACAGCAAAGGACGTAATTCGTGACGTGGTGAGGGCGTGAGTTGGCGACGGACGTCTCGTCGATTCACCAATTCGCCGACTCACCAAATCGCCAAGTTTCGAGTTTCAACTATGCCTCAGAAAGCTGAAAAAGTCGGCGTCGTCGTCAGCGACAAGATGCAGAAGAGCATCGTGGTCGCGGTCGAATGGCAGGTGCGGCACGGCCTGTACGGCAAGACCGAGCGGCGTACGTCGAAGTTCATGGTGCACGACGAAGGCGGCGAGGCCAAGATTGGCGACCTGGTCGCGATCGTGGAAACGCGGCCGATGAGCCGGCGCAAGCGCTGGGCGCTCGCGCGGGTCGTCCGGCAGGCGGCACAGGTCTAACGTTCGCGGTTCTGCGTTCAACGTTCTGCGTGCTTAGAACGCTGAACGCCGAACGAAGGACGTCGAACGCCGAACGCTCGAACGCCTGAACGCCGAACGTCTAGAACGTAGATCGAGCGAGAGCGGAGCCAAGCCATGATTCAGATGCGATCGATTCTCGACGTCGCCGACAACTCCGGCGCGCGCAAGATCGCGATCATCAATCCGATCGGCGGATCGACGGGCCGGTACGCCCGCCTCGGGGACATCGTGACCGCCTCGGTGAAGGAAGCGACCGCCGAGTCCACCGTGAAGAAGGGACAGGTGGTCAAGGCGGTGATCGTGCGAACCGTCAAGGAACAGCGTCGCCGCGACGGCAGCTACATCCGCTTCGATCGCAACGCGGCGGTGCTCATCAACGACCAGAACGAGCCGATCGGGACGCGCGTGTTCGGTCCGGTCGCGCGCGAGTTGCGCGAACGGCGCTTCATGAAGATCATTTCGCTGGCGCCTGAAGTGCTGTAGGGAAGTTCACAGTTGACAGCCGACCAGTTCACAGTCTTGATGGGCCGGAAAAAGGGTTCGATGGCGTCAACCGCGATCGGAGACTGTCAACTGTCAGCGACTGTTGACCTGTTAACTGTCAACCGTCAACAGTAGTTACGAAGCAACGATATATGTCCCGTTTATCTACGCCGATTCGAAAGAACGACCACGTCCTCGTCGTCACGGGCAAGGACCGCGGCAAGCGCGGCCGCGTGCTGAAGGTGGCGCCGGACAAGAACCGGCTGGTCATCGAAGGGGTGAACCTGATCAAGCGGCACACCAAGGCGAACCCCGGCAAGAACGTGAAAGGCGGCATCGTCGAGCGCGAGGCGTCGGTGCACGCGAGCAACGTGCAGCTGGTATGTCCGGAGTGCGGCGCGCAGACGCGTATCGGCCACAGGATCCTCGGTGACGGCCGCAAGGTGCGCTTCTGCAGAAAGTGCGAAGGAGTGGTCGACAAATGAGCCGGTTGAAGGACAAGTATCAGAAAGAGGTCGTCCCGGCGCTGACCAAGGAGTTCGGGTACAAGAACGTGATGGCCGTGCCGCGCATCCAGAAAATCGTGGTCAACATGGGTCTCGGCGAAGCCACCGCGAACGCGAAGATCGTGGATACGGGCTCCGACGAGCTGGCGCGGATCACGGGCCAGAAGCCGGTGACGCGCCGGGCGAAGAAGTCGATCGCCGCGTTCAAGGTCAGGAAGGGCATGCCGATCGCCGCGATGGTCACGCTGCGCGGCGCCCGCATGTGGGAATTCCTGGATCGGTTGACCAGTATTGCGCTGCCCCGCGTCCGCGACTTCAAGGGGGTCTCGCCGCGCGGCTTCGACGGCCGGGGCAACTACACGCTCGGCCTGCGCGACCAGTTGCTGTTCCCCGAGATCGATTACATGAAGGTCGACAAGGCGCGCGGCATGAACGTCTCGGTGGTCACCACCGCCAGGACCGATGAAGAAGCGCGCAAGCTCCTCCAGTTCGTCGGGATGCCGTTCCGGCAGAGTTAATCCTTATGGCTACGACCGCGAAGATCGCGAAGACGCTGAAAAAACAGAAGTTCAAGGTCCGGCTGCGGAACCGCTGCCGTCTCTGTGGCCGGCCCCGGGCGTACATGCGGAAGTTCGCGCTGTGCCGCCTGTGCTTCCGCAAGCTGGCGCTCGAGGGAGACGTCACTGGCGTGACAAAAAGTAGTTGGTAGGACAGTTGTCAACTGTCAGCTCTCAGCCCGCAGCCGAGCCTGACAGGGTCGCTGTGCGCTGATCGCTGAGAGCCGAAAGCTGAGAGCCGAACGATATGACCGATCCAATCGCTGACATGCTCACGCGGATTCGCAACGCGGTGACCGCGAAGCACACCCGCGTCGATATGCCCGCCTCGCGCATCAAATCCGACATCGCGCGGATTCTGCAGGACGAGGGCTACATTCAGGGCTTCAAGGTCCTTGACGAGGCCGCCTCGAAGGAGGCCGGGCCCGACAAGACCCTCCGCCTGTTCCTGAAATACGGCCCGCACGGCGAGCGCCTCATCACCGGCGTCGAGCGGATCAGCCGTCCTGGCCGCCGCGTGTATTTCGGTCGCGACGACGTGCCGGAAGTGCTGGCCGGGCTCGGCACCAGCATCCTGACGACTTCGCGCGGCGTGATGACTGGCCGCGAAGCGGTCAAAGTCGGCGTCGGCGGGGAAGTGCTTTGTAACATCTGGTAAGTCTCAAGCCTCAAGTTCAAGTCTCAGGAGACGCGCAGAGATTGGGACTTGAGACTTCAGACTTGAGACTTGGTAGGAACAGATAATGTCTCGAATCGGAAAGAAGCTGATCACGGTTCCCAAGGGGGTCACCATCACGGTGCTCGACAGCGCCGTCGAGGTGCAGGGGCCCAAGGGGAAATTGAGGCAGATCGTGCCGAGCGGCATCAATTTCGAGCTCTCCGACGGGCAGCTGGTCGCCAAGCGCGCGACCGACGACCCCGGGCTCGCGAAGTATCACGGCCTCGCGCGCAGCCTCGTGGCCAATGCCGTCGCCGGCGTGACCGACGGCTTCAAAAAGGAGCTCGACATCGTCGGTGTGGGATACAGGGCAGAGGTGAAGGGCCGGCAGGTCATCTTCGCGCTCGGCTACTCACACGCCGTCGTGTTCGACATCCCGCAGGGCATCGACATCACGATCGAGAAACAGACGCATCTGTCCGTGACCGGCGTGGACCGCCAGCTCGTCGGACAGGTCGCCGCCGAGATCCGGCGGCTGCGGAAGCCCGATCCGTATAAGCAGAAGGGCGTGCGCTACACCGGTGAAGTGCTGAAGAAGAAGGCCGGGAAGACCGGCGCCAAGTAGCTGAGAGCTGTTGAGATGAAGATCAAAACCAAAGATGATCGCCGCCGCCGGATCCAGCTGCGCCAGCGCAAGCGGATCGCGGGGACCCAGGGGCGCCCGCGGTTGAGCGTGTTCCGCAGCGTCTCGCACATTTATGCGCAGGTGATCGACGATTTGACCGGCCAGACGCTCGCGTCCGCGTCGAGCGTGGATCCGGCCCTGAAAGGCGCGTTCGCCAAGGGCATCAGCGGCGGGAACCTCAAGGGCGCCGAGGCGGTCGGCGCGGCCATCGCCGAACGATCAATCGGCAAGGGCATCACCCGTGTCGTGTTCGACCGCAGCGGGTTTCTCTACCACGGGCGCATTCGCGCCGTGGCCGACGCCGCGCGCAAAGCAGGACTGGAATTTTAACCATGCGTACACGTGAGCGAATCGACCCGGGGCAACTCGATCTCAAGGACACCGTCGTCTCCATCAACCGCGTCACGAAGGTGGTGAAGGGCGGGAAGAACCTGAGCTTCAGCGCCCTGGTGGTCGTCGGTGACGGCCACGGCGTGGTCGGGTTCGGGGTGGGTAAGGCGAAGGAAGTGCCGTCGGCCATCAAGAAGGGGATCGAGGCCGCGAAGAAGAACCTCATTCGCGTCCCGCTGCAGGGGACGACGATTCCGCATGCGATTGTCGGTAATTTTGGCGCCGGCAGCGTGCTCCTGAAGCCCGCGCCAGACGGGACCGGCATCATCGCCGGCGGCGCCGTGCGGGCGGTCGTCGAGTCGGCCGGGATCGCGAACATCCTGACGAAGTCGCTCGGGTCGGCGAATCCGCACAACGTGGTGCGCGCGACCGTCGCCGGCCTCGATTCGCTCAGCGACCCGACCGCCCTCGCCCGGCTGCGCGGCAAGGAGTTGTCGGAGATGGTCCGCAAGTCGGCGTAGCTCGCCGGACCGCGGCGCGATCGACAGGTTGGACTGAAGAGATTTATGGCAAATCAGCGCACCGACTCAAAAAACAGCGGCACCGTGAAGGTGACGCTCGTGAAAAGCCCCACCGGCTTTGACGGCAAGCAAAGAGTGGTCACCCGCAGCATGGGTCTGCGCCGCATCCGCCACACCGTGGAGCTGAAGGATACGCCCGAGACACGTGGCATGATCCACAAGGTGCGTCACCTGGTGACAGTGGAGTGACGCGAGAACCGGGTTGTCGGGTCATGTGGTTATCGAGTCGTTGATTGGCCAATCGAGCCTCGATCACGAGATGACGAGATAACTACACACAAGCGAAGAAGACTATGGATCTGAGCAATCTCCAGCCACCTCCGGGCGCCAAACACTCCAAGAAGCGGGTGGGCCGTGGACAGGGCTCCGGGCAGGGCAAGACGGCCGGACGCGGGCACAAGGGTGCGCAGTCGCGCTCCGGCTTCAAGCGCAAGCGCGGCTTTGAAGGCGGCCAGATGCCGCTCCACCGGCGGGTGCCGAAGCGCGGCTTCCACAACCCGTTCCGCATCGAATACGAGGTCGTGAACCTCGACACGCTGGCCGCCAGGTTCGACGCCGGCACCCTCGTGACCCCGGAGCTGCTGAACGAGCGCGGGCTCGTGTCGGGGGTTCGACGGCCGGTCAAGGTGCTGGCTCGGGGCGAGGTGGGCAAGGCGCTCACCGTGCGGGCGCACAAGTTCAGCGGCAAGGCGGCCGAGAAAATCGCGGCAGCTGGCGGAACCACGGAGCTCATCGCCTGAGGGATTTATGGATTCCCTGAAGAACATCTTCGCCGTCTCTGAGCTGCGCAACCGGGTGCTGTTCACCCTCGCCATGCTCGGCGTCTATCGCATCGGCTCCCACATCACGACGCCGGGCGTGAACATCGCCGCGCTCGCCGAACTGTCGCGCCAGATGCAGAGCAACATGTTCGGCCTCTACGACATGTTCTCCGGGGGGAACCTGTCGAATGTGACGATCTTCGCGCTCGGCATCATGCCGTATATCAGCGCGTCGATCATCCTGCAGCTGCTCACCGTGGTGTGGCCGTATCTCGAGCGCCTGTCCAAGGAAGGCGAGCTGGGGCGGCGCAAGATCACGCAGTACACGCGCTACGGCACGATTTTCCTGAGCATCGTGCAGGCGCTCGGGATCGCGATCTTCCTCGAACGCCAGACCCAGGTCGCGGGCGGTCTGCCGCTGGTCTTCAACCCGGGGCTGCCGTTCCGGTTGATGACGGTCCTCACGCTGACGACCGGCACCTGCTTCATCATGTGGCTCGGCGAGCAGATCACCGAGCGGGGCATCGGCAACGGGATGTCGCTCATCATCTACGCGGGGATCATCGTCGGTCTGCCGTCGGCGGTCATCCAGACGCTGGAGCAGATGCGCACCGGCCAGATCGGCCTGATCCGGATTGTCATCCTGCTGGTGATGATGGTGCTGGTGATCGCGGCGGTGATCTTCGTCGAGCGCGGGCACCGGCGGGTCACTGTGCAGTACGCCAAGCGCGTCGTGGGGCGCCGGATGTACGGCGGGTCGAGCACGCACATTCCGCTGAAGGTCAACACCGGCGGCGTCATCCCGGTCATTTTCGCGTCGTCGATCCTCGCGTTTCCGGCGACGATCGCCCAGGCGTTTCAGGGCCGGCCGGTGGCCGACGCGATCGCGGCACAGCTCGGGTTCGGCATGCCGCTGCACAACCTTCTGTACGTCGCCGGGATCATTTTCTTCGCGTACTTCTACACGGCGATCATCTTCAATCCTGACGATGTCGCCGAGAACATGCGGAAGTACGGCGGGTTCATTCCCGGCATCCGGCCGGGGAAGCGGACGGCGGAGTACATCGACACGATCCTCGCGAGGATTACGCTCGCGGGTGCGATCTATCTGTCGCTCATCGCGATCCTGCCGCAGTTTCTGCTGAGCGGCTTCAAGGTGGCGCCGATTCCCTTCGTGGGCGAATGGCTCGATACCGTCATTCCACGATTCGTGACCGAGGGGGTGGGAATCCAGTTCTTCTTCGGCGGCACCTCGCTGCTGATCGTCGTCGGCGTCGCCATGGACACAGTGCAACAGGTGGAGTCGCAGCTGATCATGCGTCACTACGATGGATTCATGAAGAAGACGCGGATTCGCGGGCGGCGCGGCTAGGGGACGCATGGAGACCACAAGGGTGACATGGCGCCGAATCTGATCATGCTCGGACCACCCGGGGCCGGCAAGGGAACTCAAGCCGAGCGGTTCGCGCGCGCCCGTGGGATTCCGAGAGTCTCGACGGGAGACATCCTTCGCGAGGCGGTTCACGCGGGCACCGATACCGGGTTGCGCGTCAAGGCGGTCATGGACCGGGGCGAACTGGTCGGCGACGACGTGATGATCGGCATCGTGCGGGAGCGGCTGGATCAGCCCGATGCCCGGAAGGGGTTCGTTCTGGAGGGTTTTCCGCGCACCGTGGCGCAGGCGACCGCGCTCGACGTCATCGCGGCGGGCCGCCTGCCGCTCATCATCGTCGACATCGTCGTCCCGGAGTCCGAGCTCGTGCGCCGGCTCAGCTTCCGGCTGATTTGTGCCGATTGCGGCACGACCGCCACGCCCGGCACCGGTGGGGGGCCCGTCAAGTGTCACGACGTGCGGCGGCCGGCTGATTCAGCGCGCCGACGATACAGACGCCGTCGTGCTGGAACGCCTTGGCGTCTACCGACGCGATACCAAGCCGCTCGTCGAGTACTATCGCGCGCGGCCGACGTTCTGCTCGATCGACGGCGCGCAGACGCCCGATCGCGTCACGGCCGATATCGCGTCAGCGGTGGAAGGGGCAATCAGGCGCGGCTTCCGCGCGACGGAAGGGCAGACCCGGTGATCGTCTGCCGATCGACCGCCGAGCTCGAGCGCATGCGCGAGGCCGGTCGCCTGGTGGGAGAAGTCCTGAAGGAGCTGGCGGCGAAGGTCGCCCCGGGCGTGACGACCGCGGAGCTCGATGCCCTCGCGGAAAAACGGATTGTGCGGGCAGGCGCGACGCCGGCGTTCAAGGGCTATCACGGGTACCCTGCGACGATTTGCGCGTCGATCAACGACGAGGTGATTCACGGGATTCCGTCCGGCCGCCGCGTGCTGAATGAGGGCGACATCATCTCGATCGATGTGGGCGCGTCGCTCGACGGGTACTTCGGCGACAGCGCGATTACCCTGCCGGTCGGCCCGGTGTCGGAAGGGGCGGCAACGCTCCTGCGGGTGACCGAGGAGGCGCTCTACAAGGCGATCGACCGGGTGCGGCCGGGCGGGCGCGTGTCCGACATCGGCTGCGAGGTGCAACGCCACGTGGAGGCGTACGGGTTCTCGGTGGTTCGCGAGTTCGTCGGCCACGGCATCGGACAGCGGATGCACGAAGAACCGCAGGTGCCGAATTACGGCGAGGCCGGGCGTGGACCACGGCTGGCCGAAGGCATGGTCCTGGCGATCGAGCCGATGGTGAACGCGGGCAAGCCCGGAGTCAAGGTGTTGGCGGATGGCTGGACGGCGGTGACGCGCGACAGGAGCCTGTCGGCGCACTTCGAGCACACCGTCGCGGTAACGGCGGGAGAGCCGTGGATTCTGACGGCGCGAGAAGTGCCGATCGCGGCGCGGACGTAGCCGGCGCGGTCGTCGAACAGCTGCCGAGCGGGCTCTATCGCGTGAGGCTGGACGACGGACCGCACGTGACCGCCCATGTTGCGGACCGGATGGATCGCAACTTCCTCCGGGTGCTGGTCGGCGATCGGGTTCGGATCGAGCTGTCGCCTGTCGACGTGGGCCGCGGACGGATCGTCGAGAAGATCGGTTAACAGTTGACAGGTTGCCGTTGACCGTCAACGGGCCTTCAAATCTGAACTGTCAACGGTCGACCGTTAACTGTTGACTGTGGAACGGAGCGGCGTCATGAAAGTGCGAGCGTCGGTGAAAAAGATTTGCGACAAGTGCAAGATTGTCCGCCGCCGCGGCGTGGTGCGGGTGATCTGTTCGAATCAGAAACACAAGCAGAGGCAGGGATAGCTGCACCGCTGATCGCTGAACGAGCGACAAGGATCACATATGGCACGAATTGCTGGCGTCGATCTTCCGCGTACCAAGCGCATCGAGATCGGGCTGACCTACATTTATGGAATCGGACGCGTGCGATCGAACGGCATCCTGACGGAAGCCGGCGTCAGCCCGGACATCCGGATCAAGGACCTGTCCGAGGACGATGTCCGAAAGATCAGCCGCGTGATCGAGGAGCAGGGCGGCGTCGAGGGCGATCTTCGCAAGGAGATCTCCATGAACATCAAACGGCTGATGGAAATCGGCTGCTACCGTGGCATGCGTCACCGGCGCGGGCTCCCGGTCCATGGCCAGCGGACGCGCACCAACGCGCGCACCCGCAAGGGCCCGCGCAAGGGCGCGGTCGCGAAGAAGAAGACGATCTAGCAGCTGTCAGCTCTCCGCTGCGAGTCGGGGACGCGGAGAGCCGATAGCTGAACGCCGGGAGCAATAGCGAAAGTACGAATATGGCCAAGAGCGACGCAGCGGCGACACCCGAAGGCGCGACACCCGAGAAGAAGGAAGGCGCCGCAGGAAAGCGGAAGAAGACGTTCAAGAAGCGTGGCGAGAAGCGGGTCGTCCATCACGGCCTCGCCCACATCCACGCCTCGTTCAACAACACGACGGTGACGATCACCGACATCGAGGGCAACGTGGTCGCCTGGTCGAGCGCCGGCGGCATCGGGTTCAAGGGTTCGCGCAAGGGGACGCCGTTTGCAGCGACGCAGGCGGCGCTCAACGCCGGCAACGCCGCCAAGGGCGTCGGCATGCGCTCGCTCGACGTCCGGGTCAAGGGGCCGGGGTCGGGTCGCGAGTCTGCCATCCGGGCACTGCAGACGGTCGGTCTCGAGGTGAAGTCGATCCGCGACGTGACGCCGATCCCGCATAACGGCTGCCGGCCACCGAAGCGACGGCGCGTCTAGGAAGACAGTCTGAAAGCCGACGGCCGAGAGCTGAAAAACCCTAGCTCTCAGCTGTCAGCTTCCAGCTCTCAGCGAGAGGATTATTGAATGGCTCGTTACATCGGTCCGGTCTGTCGCCTCTGCCGCCGCGAGGGCATGAAGCTGTTCCTGAAGGGGGAGCGGTGCTACACGGAGAAGTGCGCGATCGAGAAGCGCAACTTCGCCCCGGGTCAGCACGGCAAGACCCGGAAGCAGAAGCTCGCGGGCTACGGCCTGCAGCTGCGCGAGAAGCAGAAGGTCAAGCGCATTTACGGAGTGCTCGAGGACCAGTTCCGGCGGTATTTCGAGACGGCGGAGCGGACCCGCGGGATCACGGGTGAGACGCTGCTGCAGCTGCTCGAACGCCGGCTCGACAACGTGGTCTATCGGCTCGGCCTCGCGACATCGCGGCCGCAGGCGCGCCAGCTGGTTCGCCACGGCCACGTCCTGATCAACGGCCGGAAGGTGGACATCCCGTCGTATTCGCTCAAGCAGGGCGACCTCGTCACCGTCCTTGGCCGGAGCCAGAAGAACCCGACCGTCGAACATGCGATCGAGGAGGTCAAAGGACGGGGGATTCCCGCGTGGCTCTCGTTCGATCCGGCGGCGATCGCCGGCCGCGTCGTGTCGATGCCGACCCGCGAACAGATCAACCTGCCCGTGCAGGAACAGCTGATCGTGGAGTTGTACTCGAAGTAGGAAAGGCTCAATCCTCAAGTGTCAAGTCTCAACTGAGACTTGCCACTTGAACCTGAGAGTTCGGAAAGCCACCCGCTGACCCGCAGCCTTACACAGACCTGCGGCGGGAGGTCAGCGGTCACTTGCAGGTCTGGAGGCCCGTCTGCGGGCCCGTCGGCGAAAGGACAAGACATCATGCTGTGGAAAGGTTTTCAGCGGCCCAAGCGGCTGGAGTTCGAGCGCGAGACGTTGACGGACCGGTTCGGCCGGTTCTACGCGCAGCCCTTCGAGCGGGGATTCGGCACCACCATCGGCAACGCGCTCAGACGCGTGCTGCTATCCTCGATTGAAGGCGCGGCGATCACTGCCGTGAAGATTGACGGCGTCCTCCACGAGTTCTCGCCGATTCCCGGGGTGGTCGAGGACGCGACCGACATCATCCTCAACCTCAAGCAGATTCCGCTGAAGCTGCACGTCGATCAGATCAAGACGCTGACGCTCCGCGTCGACAAGGTCGGCGAAGTTCGGGCGCGCGACATCCAGGCCGACGGCGACGTCGAGATTCTCGAGCCGGACGCCCATATCGCGACGGTGGCGGAGGGCGGCAAACTCCATATGGAGATGCGCATGAGGCGCGGCCGCGGCTACGTCTCGGCC
Organism: uncultured Acidobacteriota bacterium; assembly: GCA_963814975.1. Taxonomy (GTDB): domain Bacteria; phylum Acidobacteriota; class Vicinamibacteria; order Vicinamibacterales; family CAVVIG01; genus CAVUXJ01. The sequence goes on from CAWFFB010000035.1 coordinate 324,647, forward strand.
GACAAGAACTTCGACGAGGATCTCGGCATCGGCTGGATCCCGATCGACTCGGTGCATTCGCCGGTCAAGAAGGTGAACTATCTGGTCGAGGCCGCCCGCCTCGGCCAGACGACCGACTACGACAAGCTCACGGTGGACGTCTGGACGAACGGTTCGATCAGTGCTCGCGACGGGGTGTCGCTCGCGGCGAAGCTGATCCGCGATCACCTGAACATCTTCATCAACCTCGAGGAGGGCGCGGAACCGCCGATCGACGCGGTCGGCGATCAGCCGCGCACCGGCGTCGGCAACGAAAACCTCGACAAGTCCGTGGAGGAACTCGAGCTCTCGGTCCGTTCGTACAACTGCCTCAAGAACGCGAATATCAGGACGATCCGCGAGCTCGTGGGCAAGACCGAAGCTGAGATGCTCAAGACGAAGAACTTCGGCAGGAAGAGCTTGAACGAGATCAAGGAAATCCTGCACACGATGGGGCTCAGCCTGGGCATGCGTCTCGATCAGCCCGCAGCGGCTTCACAGGAATAAACCGGTCGACGTTCTCCGTTCGACGTGCGCCGCACGCTGCACGCAGAACGCAGAACGCAGAACGCAGAACGAACGTAGAACGTAGAACGCAGAACCTCGAACGTAGAACGATTTTATGAGACACCGAGTCGCACACCGGAAGCTGGGGCGGGTCACCGAGCACCGTATCGCGATGCTTCGAAACCAGGCGACCGCCTTGCTTCGTTACGAGCATCTCACGACGACCGTGCCCAGGGCCAAGGAGCTCCGGCCGTTCGTCGAGCGGATCATCACGATCGCCAAGCGCAGCCTGGCGGCCGGCGCGAACGGCAAAGCGCTGCATGCGCGGCGGCTGGTCATGCACGATCTCCAGGATCAGGAGGTCGTGACCAAGCTGTTCGACACGCTCGCCCCGCGGTTCGTCGGCCGGCCCGGCGGCTACACGCGTCTGCTGCGGCTGGGGTTCCGAAAGGGCGACGCCGCGGAAATCGCGCAGGTCGAACTGGTTGGCAGTGAGTTCACGACGCGCGCCAAGGCCGAGACCGAGGCCAAGGGCGAGGGCGCCGGGCCGAAGAAGGCCAAGGGCGTGAGCGAGCGGTTGCGGGCGGCGGCCGAGCGGCTGCGGAGCAAGGGCAAGAAGGACGAGGCCGAACCCGCGGAGAAGCCGGCCAAGCGAACGAGCACGAAAGGCGCCGGCGGCGCCAAGCCGCGCCCGAAGAAGCAAGGGCCGAGGGGTAGCTAGAAAGTCTCAAGTCTCAAGTCTCAAGTCACACAAATGGGCCCCGGCGGAAGTGATTCCGTCGGGGCCTTTGCGTTTGGTACCTGGCTCGAGGGCCTGACTGTGTCGGGCCTGAGACCTGAGACTTGAGACTTGAGGTTTCAGACTTCTTCGACCTCCACTCCCGCCCGTTCCGCCTTCGCGGCCGCGATAATCTTCGCCTGAAGCGGCGCCGGCACCTCGTCGTAGTGCGAGTATTCCATGTGGTACGAGCCGCGGCCACCGGTGGCCGACGTCAAGTGCTGTTCGTAGGTGAGCATCTCGGACATCGGCACCTGCGCCTTGATGATCGTCGTCACGCCGCGCGTATCCATGCCGCCGATGCGTCCGCGCCGCCCGTTCAGATCGCCCATGAGGTCGCCTGCGAAGTCCGACGGCGCGTAGACCTCGACGTTCATGATCGGTTCGAGGATCGTCGGCCGGGCCCGTGTCATCGCGTCCTTGAAGGCGAGCGAACCTGCCAGCTTGAACGAGAGCTCGTTCGAATCGACGTCGTGATACGACCCGTCGAAGACGGTAGCCCGGAAGTCGACCATCGGGAAGCCCGCCAGGTATCCGCGCGTCCGCGCGTCCTGAATGCCCTTTTCCACGGCCGGTACGAACTGGCGCGGAATGGATCCGCCGAAAATATCGTCCACGAACTCGAAGTCCGCACCGCGTGCCAGCGGCTCCACCTTGATCTTGCAATCGCCGAACTGGCCGTGGCCGCCCGTCTGCTTCTTGTGCCGCCCGTGGGCCTCGGTCGCCGCCTTGATCGTCTCGCGGTACGGGATTCGGGGCGGCTTCAGATTGACGTCCACGCCGAACCGTCGCTTCAACTTCGCGACCGTCACCTCGATGTGCACCTGGCCCTGGCCCGAGAGCAGGAGCTCCTTGGTCTGCGGGTCGCGGCTGTAGCGGATCGAGGGATCCTCCTCCTCCAGCCGATGCATCGCGGTGCTGATCTTGTCTTCGTCGCCGCGGCTCTTAGGTTCAATCGCGTAGGACAACACCGGCTCGGGAAATTTCAGCGCCGGGAACAGCAGGTCGTCGCCCTTGTCGCCGAGCGTGTCGTTCGTGAGCGTGTCCCTCAGCTTGGCGACCGCACCGAGGTCGCCGGCCTTGAGCTCGGGCACCGTTGTCTGCGCCTTTCCCTGCATGGCGAGCAGGTGCCCGAATCGCTCGGTGGAGTCGCGCGTCTTGTTGTGAACGGTTGAATCGGCCTTCAACGTTCCCGAGACAACCCGGAACATCGTGATCCGGCCGGCAAATGGATCGGCGATCGTCTTCCAGACGAACGCTGCCGCGGGTCCCTTCTCGTCGGCTTTCCGCAGCACGTCTGCTCCGGTCTTGCCGACACCCCTGAATTCCCGATCGGCGGGCGAGGGAAGGTACGAGACGATCGCGTCGAGCAGCGGCTGGGTGCCGATGTTGAGGAGCGCCGACGTGCACACAAGCGGGAACAGCTTGGCGGCCGCCGTCGCGCTCCGAAGGCCGGCGACCAGCTCCTGGTCGGTCAGCGTCCCTGCCTCGAAGAACCTTTCCATCAGCTTTTCATCGGCCTCCGCGACCATCTCGATGAGCGCGTCGCGTGCGGTCTCAACCTCGGCCGACATGTCGTCGGGGACCGGACCCTCGGTGAACTTTCCGCTCTCATCCGTTTGAAAGGTAAACGCCTTCCTCGCGATGAGATCGACGACCCCCCGGAACGCCTTCTCCTCGCCGATCGGGAGTTGAATAGGGATCACCGCGCGGCTACACGACTCCCGCAGCGAGACCAGCGCGCGCGCCAGGCTCGCCCGCTCGCGATCGATCCGGTTGAGCACAATCATCCTTGGGAGCTCCAGTTCGGCGGCGGCCTCCCAGACCTTTTCCGTCTGTACCATCACGCCGGCGACCGCATCGACGACGATGAGGGCGGCGTCGGCCACCTGGAGGGCGGCGCGCGCCTCGCTGAGGAAGTTGCCGATGCCGGGAGCGTCAATCAGGTTGATCTTGTGCCTGTTCCATTCCGCGAAGCCCAGACTGGCCGAAAGCGTATGTTTGCGGGCGATTTCCTCGTCGTCGAAATCGGTCACCGTCGTCCCATCATCGACTTTGCCGAAGCGGTTGACCATTCCGGCATCTGAGAGGATGGCTGCGGCGAGCTGTGTCTTACCGGATGCGGTGTGTCCCACGAGCGCGACATTCCTGATGCTGGCAGCGTCATAGACCTTCATACCCGGGTACCCCCTAGATACGGCGCATCATATTTCACTCGATACTTCACAGTCGACAGCCAACCTCGCCATGAACCGCGGCGCCACCGCCGTGTTCATGTCTCGGTCGTCACGAACGTCCGTCCCGCTCAAGGCCTCCGCTTGACGCGTGCGCGGACCGCGCGGATTCGCCCTGACGGCGCCGCCACGGTGGCCAAGAACGGTCCACGTGCCGAACGCCTATTCGTACCGAAGCGCCTCGATCGGATCCAGGCGGGAGGCTTTGAACGCGGGATACATCCCGAAAAAGACGCCAACTGCCGCCGAGAAGCCAAGCCCGATCGCGAACGACCACCAGGGGAGCGAGACGGGGAAGCCGGAGGCGAGATGTACGGTCCAGCCAAGGACGCTGCCGAGCCCGATGCCGAGGAGGCCGCCGAGAGACGTCAGGATCACGGCCTCCATCAGGAATTGAAAGAGAATCTCCGTGCGCCGGGCGCCGAGCGCCTTTCGTACGCCGATCTCGCGCGTCCGCTCGGTGACCGAGATCGACATGATGGCCATGACGCCGATCCCACCCACCATCAGCGCGATCGACGAAATCACGATCAGCGCGAGGAACGTCGCCTGGCTGATCCGATCCCAGAGCTGCAGAATTGCGTCCTGGGTCACGAGGTCGAAGTCGTCGGGGTCGTCGAGCCTGAGCCCGTGCCGGCTCCGCATCACCTGCTGAACCTCTGCGATTGCCACCGACTGCGGCACGCCTTCGCGCGGCACCGCTGCAATCTGCATCGGCAGCAGGACGCGCGAATTCGCGCCTCGGCCGACGGTGACACCGCGAAGGCCGAACTGACGCTGGTACGCCGTGTACGGCACCACCACGAAATCGTCCTGGCCGGCGTTGAACCCGCCGACGACCGGCCGCTTCACGAAGACGCCGATCACGGTGTAGCGTGCAGCCCCTACCCGGACCATCTTGCCGATTGGATCGCTGCCGCTGGCCGAGAACAACGCCAGATACGGCGTCTGCCCAAGCACGACCACGTTGCTTCGGGCCTGCACCTCGGCCCCGCTGAAGAACCGCCCGGCCGCCAGGTCGAGAGCGGTCCCGATGGCAAAGCGCTCGGTCGTGCCGAAGACCACGAGGGGTCGCGTCCGGAGGTCCCGGTAGAAGACGCGCTCCTGGGTGGGCGGTGCACCCCCGACGCCCAGCTGGACGTCGACAATCTGGATCGACGCCGCCTGCGCCTCGATCGCACGGGCATCGGAAACCGACAGGTTCGGGCGCCGGATCAGATCGTTGAACGTCGCACCGCTGGTGAAGCTCAGGAGCCCGAAGCGCTGGACGAAGATGAGGTTCGGGCCAATCTCGCGAATCGCCTGACGCAACGACTCGTCGAAGCCGCGAATCATCGCCGTCATCCCGACAATCGACGTGATCCCGATGACGACGCCCAGGATCGTGAGGCCCGAGCGCATCTTGTTGACGCGCAACGTGTCGAGCGCCATCACCACGACTTCGCGAACAAGACCGGGGCGGATGCTCATAAAGTCTCAGGTCTCAAGGCTCACGGCTCACGTTCTCAGAGTCACGGGTTTCAAGCTTCGACGAGATCTGAGACTTGAGGGTTGAGACTTGCAACGTGCATGTCTGTTCATTCACGCCCCAGCGCTTCGATAGGTTCGAGGCGGGCGGCCCGCGACGCCGGATACAGGCCGAAGAACAGTCCCACGATCGCGGTAATGCCGATGCCGAGCGCAACGGACCACGCTTCGACGGCGGCGGGGACTGGCGTGAGCTGTGCAACAGCCAGTGCGACCGCTCCGCCGAGCAGCGTCCCGATCACGCCGCCGAACATCGACAGGACAACAGACTCGGTCAACATCTGCGCCATGATGTCCGATCGACGGGCGCCGAGCGCCTTGCGAAGACCGATCTCTCGCGTCCGCTCGGTCACCGCCATCAACATGATGTTCATGATGACGATGCCCCCGACGATGAGCGACAGGGCGACGACGCCGACCAGCACCGCGAAGATGCCGTTGGTGGCGCGATGGTACAAGTCCAGGATTGTGTCGGAGGTGAAGATCCCGAAGTTGTCCGCCTGGCGCGGCTTGAGCCGCCGGGCGATTCGAAGCGCCACCGTCGCTTCGTCCATGGCGGCGGACAGTTGAGCGATGTCTCGCGGCTTGACGGCGACCGACAGCTGCTGCCGCGATCCGAACAGGGACTGGAACTGTCCGAGCGGGATCACCGCGAAGTCGTCCTGCGACCGCCCCAGGAAGGCGCCTCGCTTCGGGCTGACGCCAATCACCCGGAAATGGACGCCTTCGACTTGAATCAGCTTGTCCAGCGGATCAACTCCGCCGAACAGGAGGTCCGCGACCTCCCATCCGATCACGGCAACGGGGCGTGATCGTTCGACTTCGATCGGATTCATCAAGCGGCCCCGTTCGACCTTGAAGGTCGAGAGGTTGCCGAACTCCGAGCTGACCCCTTGAATGTTGACGCCGTCGATCGACTTGTCGCCGCGGGTGACCTGGCCGGTACTCTCCGACTGCAGCACGACCGCCGCCGCGAGCGAGCTGTAGCGTTTGATCGCGCGGGCGTCGGCGGGCGTGATTCGCGGGTTGTAGCGGACCTTGTCGAATTCATCGTCGCTGAGCGTAAGAGGAAACTGCTGAATGCTGAACGAATCGGCCCCCGCCTGGTTCAGGATCGCGTCCTGCACCGAGGTGTTCAGGCCGCGGATGAGCGATACGACCGCAACGATCGAAGCCACGGCGACGATGTTGCCGAGCACGGTCATCAACGATCGAAGCTTGGAAGCCCAGATCGCGGCGATCGCAATCGCTGCAGCCTCGAGATACTTGTTCATCGAAGGGCTGTGGGAAAAGGCGTACTCCTTGTCCCGGAGGCGCCCACGCGGACAAGGGCGGCGAGCTCTGGATGCATCATTCGTCCGTGCTGATCCGTACCGGGTCGCCATCGGCCATGCCGCGGACGGAATTGTAGGGTCCGGTCACGACCTGATCGCCAGGCTTGAGACCCTCGAGAACCTCGAAGTATCTGTCTCCGGCGATGCCCATCTTGATCGGTACGAATGACACGTGCCCGTCACGCACGATGAACGCGCCGTCGGTCTCCTTGCGGGTCTGCCCGGGCTTCAGCTCCGAAGGCGCCACCGGTTCCGCGTTTCGTTGGCGCCGCGGTCTGAGCGGCTGCTTGACGATCTGGCCGCTTGCGTCGTACACCAGCTCGCGGACGGCGACGGCCGGGATCGGCACCGCCGTCACGCCCTTGCGCGTCGCCGTCGTGATATCCGCCGTGCAGGTGAAACCCGGCCGCACATCCAGAATGTCGTCGTCGAGGACGACCACGACTTTGAAGTTCGTTGCCTGCCGGGAGCCGGCCGCGGCGCCCGTGGCCTGTATCGGACTGTTGGCGATTTCTGTCACACGGCCTGTGAAGGTCTTATCCGGCAACGCATCGATCGCGATCGTTGCCCGCTGACCGAACATGACGTGGGGGATGTTGGTTTCGTCGACTTCGATCTCCGCCTGGATGACGGACATGTCCGCGAGCGTGAGCAGAACGGTCCCCGGGTTGTTCATCGTGCCGGTCACTGCCGTTTCGCCTTCCTGGATGTTCCGGCGGGTAACGATGCCGTCGATTGGCGATTCGATGCGGACCTTGCTGAGATCGTAGCGGGCGCTTTCAAGGCCGGCGCGCTCCTGTCCGAGACGAGCGTCCTGTGCCGTCACCAGTTTCTCGCGCTCTTGCAGCGCGGACTGCGCCGCGCGGACATCGGTTTCGGCTCTCTCGAGCGCCTCGCGCGTGCTCAGCTGCTCCCGCCAGAGCTCCTGCTGGCGAGCGAGGTTCCTCTGCGCCTGGTCGAGTTGCACGCGCGCGGTCTGCACGGCCTGGCGAGTTTGCTCGAGTGAAGCCTCCGCCGCACCGAGCGACGCGGCACCGCTGTCGACGCGCGTTCTCAGCGATCGCGGATCAATCTGCAGCAGGAACTGTCCCTTCTTCACCAGGTCGCCTTCGGCGACCGCCAGGTCGACGACGCGGCCGGGCGTGTCCGCGCTGACGTTGACCAGCCGCTTCGGCTGGATCTTTCCTGACGCCGAAACGATCGCATCGAGGTCCCGCTCTCTGATGGCTTCGGTGGTCACGATGAGCATCGGCTCCCGATGGAACCAGTAATATCCCCCGCCGCCCGCCGTGGCGACGACAAGGGCGGCGGCCACGACGAGGCCTTTGCTTCCAGTCATCTCATTGAAATATATACGCGACGTGCCTGGACGCGTCGCTTTCTTGACAGTGAGTGTGTTGCTGTTTACCATGCTGGGTCCGGCGTTCAATGGGAGAATCGGCGGAGCGCGCAGCTTTTCATACTGCGATCGGAACTGATCTGTGGTGATGGCTTGTCGAACAAGGAGCGCGACGTGGTCGGATTCGTTCCCAAGGAGATGTTCTTCACCAAGGGCGTCGGGAAGCACCGCGAGAAGCTGACTTCGTTCGAGCTCGCGCTCCGATCCGCGGGCATCGCCGCCTGCAATCTCGTTCGCGTCTCGAGCATTTTCCCGCCAAAGTGCCGCATTCTGTCCCGTGCGCAGGGCAGCAAGCGCCTCGAGCCCGGCCAGGTGACCTTCGTCGTGATGTCGGAGGCCGCGACGCGGGAGCCGCATCGGCTCATTGCCGCGACGGTCGGCGTCGCCATTCCGCGCGACAAGGATCTCTACGGATATCTGTCCGAGCACCACAGCTTCGGCGAGAGCGAGGACATTGCCGGCGACTACGCCGAGGAGCTGGCGGCCGAGATGCTGGCGACGACCCTCGGCCTGGAATTCGATCCCGACAAGAGCTGGGACGAGAAGAAAGAGGTCTACCGCCTCTCGAACGAGATCGTCCGCACCCAGAACGTCACCCAGACAGCCGTCGGCGACAAGAAGGGCCTGTGGACGACCGTTGTCGCCGCCGCGGTGCTTGTCGGCTGATTGGATGCACGGCTGTCTTCGACCGCACGTCCACCGATACGCTCGTCTCATATACTCCACTTCGTCTTCTTCGGCTCTTGCCGATATCTCCGGATCTTGCCTTAGCGTTGCGGGCTCCAGCCTAACGTCCGGGCCCATTGCCCGCACCCGGTCACGGAGCCGATAACAGAAACATGCGGATGACATGCGGTCTTCCGCGCTGCGCTGGCGGCCGGGCTGCTCGCCGGGGCAGCGCGGCCGGCGAGCGCGCAAATCTATGAAATCGTCGGTACTCGCGCGCAGGGCATGGGCGGCGCCTTTGTCGCCGTCGCGGACGATGCGACGGCAACCTGGTGGAACCCGGCCGGGCTCGCCACGGGCGCGTACTTCAGCTCGGTGATCGAACGGGGCGATACGACGGAGCCGGGGGAGACCAGGCCGGCCGGCCCCGCCTGGCAGGGCGATACGAGCGTCCTATGCGGTCGTCTTTCCGGCGCTCGGATTGAGCTATTACCGCCTACGCATCAGTGAAATAGCGCCAGCGACCTCTACATGGGGACGTCCCCCCTGACCGACAAGATCAGGGGACTACAGGTACCGGTCTGCGCTCGTGGGCGATGAACCAGTTCGGCGTCACCGTGGGCCAGTCGCTCGGCAGTCATCTGGTGATCGCTTCGACTTTGAGGCTTGTCGCGGCGGTCTGGCTCTGTCGTCGGGCTCGGTCGCCGACGATCCGCTCGATGCCGCGGACGACCTCGACGTGTCGACGGAGACCGAGGCCGACCTCGATATCGGCGCGATGGCGATCGTTCGGGCGCATGCGGCTGGGCATCGCGATCAAGCACGCGACGAGAGCCGGAGTTCGGCGAGGGCGCGAATCGCCTTGTCCTGCGTCGGCAAGCCCGCGCGGGCGTGGCATTTGTGGCGCGCGGGCACGGTCACTGTCGGCCGTCGACGCCGACCTGACGAGGACGGCTACGGCATTCGGGGACGCCGTCACGTCGCGGCGGGCGCTGAAGCCTGGTTGTTACAGCAGCGGCTCGGCCTGCGGGGCGGCGTCAGCGCGAACACGGTGGGAGACGCGCGCGCTGTCGGCGAGCACGGGCCTGAGTGTCGCGGTGAGGTCCCGCGCATACATCGACGCCGCGCTGACCGCCGGGTCGGATCGCTCCAGGGAGGGCTGGAATCTCGGCCTCAGAGTGACGTTTTAGGTCAATAGTTGACAATTTTTGTCATCAGTAGATAGTTTTCAAGTTCATGCCCGTTCGCATTGGCGAGCTCCTCCTCAAGGAGAAGCGGATCACCCCGGATCAGCTTCAGCAGGCCTTGAACCACCAGAAGGCCAACGGGGGGAAGCTCGGCTACAACCTCGTCAAGATGGGGTTCGTCAAGGACGAGGAGATTACCGCGCTCCTCAGCAAGCAGTACGGCGTTCCCTCGATCAACCTGACGCAGTTCGAGATCGACCCGGCGGTCATCAAGCTCATTCCCGCGGATACGGCGACGAAGTACCAGATCGTGCCGCTGAGCCGCGCCGGCGCGACGCTCACGATCGCGATGACGGATCCGACCAACGTCTTCGCGATGGACGACATCAAGTTCATGACCGGCTACAACGTGGAGCCGGTCGTCGCCTCCGAGACGGCGGTCCTCGAGGCGATCCTGAAGTACTACCCGGCGGTCGCGAAGGCCGTCGCCGCGGCGTCGGCGCGGGAGGCCGTCGGCGGGCCGAGCGCGCTCGAGATGGCGACCAGGGGCCTGGAGGAGCTGCAGGCCCTCGAAGGCGTCGCGGGCGACGTCGAGGTTCTCGAGGAGCTGCAGGAGATCAGCGCCGAGGCGCTGGCCAAGCAGGGCGAGGATGCGCCGGTCGTCCGGCTCGTCAACGTCGTGCTGATGTCGGCGATCCAGAAGGGCGCGAGCGATATCCACATCGAGCCGTACGAGAAGGAGCTGCGCGTCCGCTATCGCATCGACGGGATTCTGTACAACATCATGAGCCCGCCGATGAAGTTCCGCGACGCGATCTCCTCGCGCGTCAAGATCATGTCGAAGCTCGACATCGCCGAGAAGCGCCTGCCGCAGGACGGCCGCATCAAGATCCGGTTCAACGAAGGCGGCGCGCCGAAGGAGATCGACTTTCGCGTCTCGGTGCTCCCGACGCTCTTCGGCGAGAAGATCGTCATGCGTCTGCTCGACAAGGACAAGCTGATGCTCGACATGACGAAGCTCGGGTTCGAGCCCGAGTCGCTCGCCAAGTTCGAGGCGGCGATCCTCCGGCCCTGGGGCATGGTGCTCGTGACCGGGCCGACCGGCAGCGGCAAGACGAACACGCTGTACTCGTCGATCTCGAAGATCAACACGCCAGAGACGAACATCATGACCGCGGAGGATCCGGTCGAGTTCAACCTCGTCGGCATCAACCAGGTGCAGGTGCGGGAGAGCATCGGGTTGAACTTCGCCGCGGCGTTGCGCTCGTTCCTGCGGCAGGATCCCAACATCATCCTGGTCGGCGAAATCCGCGACTTCGAGACGGCGGAAATCGCCGTGAAGGCGGCGCTGACGGGCCACCTGGTGCTGTCGACGCTTCACACCAACGACGCGCCGAGCACCATCAACCGCCTGATGAACATGGGGATCGAGCCGTTTCTGGTCGCGAGCTCCGTACACCTGATCTGCGCGCAGCGCCTCGTTCGCAAGGTATGCGTCAACTGCAAGGAGTCCGCCCCGCTCCCGCCGGCCGCGCTCATCCAGGCCGGGTTCACGCCCGAGCTGGCCGCCGAGGTGACGCCCGATGAAGGGGAAGGGCTGCGAGAAGTGCAATCAGACCGGCTACAAGGGGCGCGTCGGCCTTTATGAGGTCATGGAGATCGCCGAGGAGCTCCGCGAGCTGATTCTCGTGGGGGCGTCCGGCCTGGAGCTGCGGCGCAAGGCGATCGACGAAGGGATGATCACGCTCCGGCAGAGCGGACTGCGCAAGGTGCAGGCCGGAATGACGACGGTGGAAGAGGTTGTTCGGGAGACGGTGAAATAGCTATCAGCTTTCGGCACGAAGCTGCTGCCGCTTCTCAGAGTGCAGCGGTGCCACCGGGGAGCCGAACCCCGACAGCCGAAGCCGAGTCCGGAAGCTGACTTCTGAGAGCTGATAGCGAATCGTAAGAGGTGAAATGGCCACATTGCCCGACCTGTTGAAGACGACGGTGGAGCTGAGCGGATCCGATCTCCACATCACCACGAGCTCTCCACCGCAGGTCCGGGTGCACGGGCACCTGCAGCGGCTGCCGATGCCGGAGCTGACGCCCTCTGAAACCAAGCAGCTCGTCTACAGCGTCTTGACCGACGCGCAGAAGAAGCGGTTCGAGGAGTCGATGGAGCTCGACTTCTCGTTCGGGATCCGCGGCCTGGCGCGGTTCCGGTGCAACGTCTTCAGCCAGCGTGGCGCCGTCGGCGCCGTCTACCGTCTGATTCCCGAAACCATCCGCAGCTTTGGAGATCTCGGCCTGCCAGCCGTCCTGGCGACGCTGGCCGAACGGCCTCGCGGGCTCGTGCTGGTGACCGGGCCGACGGGCAGCGGGAAGTCGACCACGCTGGCGGCGATGATCGACAAGATCAACTCGGAGCGGCACGATCACATCCTCACCATCGAGGATCCGATCGAGTACATCCACGCACACAAGAACTGCCTGGTGAACCAGCGCGAAGTGCACAGCGACACCTACAGCTTCACGGCCGCTTTGCGCGCGGCGCTGCGCGAGGATCCCGATATCGTGCTGATCGGCGAGATGCGCGACCTCGAGACGGTCGAATCAGCGCTGAAGATCGCGGAGACGGGGCATTTGACGTTCGGCACCCTGCATACCAACTCGGCGGCACAGACGATCAATCGCATCATCGACATCTTCCCGGCGAATCAGCAGTCGCAGATCCGGACACAGCTCTCGCTCGTGCTCGAAGGTATCGTGTGCCAGGCGCTGCTGCCGCGCACCGACGGCAAGGGCCGCGTCGTCTCGCTGGAGATCATGGTGCCCACTCCGGCGATCCGGAACCTGATCCGCGACGACAAGGTGCATCAGATTTACGGTTCCATGCAGGCCGGTCAGGAGAAGCTGGGGATGCAGACCGCCAACCAGTCGCTGGCAAGCCTGTACATGAAGCGCCAGATCACGCTGGAAACGGCGCTGAACGCGTCGTCGCTGAAGGACGAGCTCCAGGAAATGATCAATCGCGGTGTCGGCGTTGTCGCAGGCGCCGGCCTGGGACGCACACCCGCCGGCCCGCGGCCGACCGGGACGGGCAGATAAGAAACTCTAAATCTGAAGTCTCAAGTCTGAAGTCTGAAGTCTCAAGTCTGAAGTAGAGGAAGAAGTTTATGCCGAGTTTTGCCTATTCGGGACGCACGCGCGCCGGCCAGACCGTCAGCGGCGAGCGGGCGGCCGATTCAATGGACGCGGCAGTCGCGGCGCTCAGGCGCGAGCAGATTCTGGTCACCCGGATTACGCCCGCCAAGGCGAAAGCGGCGCCCGCGGCCAAGAAAGCGGGACGTCTCGACAAGACGGTGTCCCCCAAGAATCTCGCGGTGTTCGTCCGCCAGTTCTCCGTGATGATCGACGCCGGGCTGCCCCTGGTGCAGTGTCTCGACATCCTCGGTTCGCAGGAAGAGGACAAGAACTTCGCTGCCGTCATCCTGCAGACGCGTACCGATGTCGAATCGGGCGCCTCGCTGGCCGACGCGATGCGGAAGCACCCGAAGACCTTCGATCCGCTGTTCACCAACATGATCGCCGCCGGCGAAGCGGGCGGCATCCTCGACACGATTCTCAAGCGGCTCGCGACGTTCATCGAAAAGGCGGTGAAGCTCAAGGGGCAGGTGAAGTCCGCGATGGTGTATCCGGTGGCGATCATCGTCATCGCCGCCATCGTCGTCACGGTGATTCTGTGGAAGGTGATCCCGACCTTCGCCGCGATGTTCAGTGGTCTGGGCGCCCAGCTGCCGCTGCCGACACGCATCGTGATCGCGATGAGCAACGGGATCGTCCGGTACGGGCTGTTCGTGATCATCGGCATCGCCGCGGTCATCTACGGTCTGAGGCAGTACTACCAGACCGAAGGCCGGCCGCCATCAGATCGACGCGCTCGTGCTGAAGCTGCCGATCCTCGGGCCTCCTGATGCGCAAGATCGCGGTCGCGCGGTTCTGCCGGACGCTGGCGACCCTGATCAGCTCCGGCGTGCCGATTCTCGACGGCCTGGAAATCACGGCGAAGACCTCCGGCAACGCGATCGTCGAAGATGCGATCATGGTCACACGGAAGAGCATCGAGCGAGGCGAGACGATTGCCGCGCCGCTCAAGGAGACCGGGGTGTTTCCGCCCATGGTCACGCAGATGATCGGGGTAGGCGAGGCGACAGGCGCGCTCGACACCATGCTCGCGAAAATCGCCGACTTCTACGAAGAAGAAGTCGACACAGCGGTCGCCGGGCTGCTGACGTTGCTCGAGCCGATGATGATCGCGCTGCTCGGCGCCGTCGTCGGCGGAATCGTCGTCGCGATGTACATGCCGATCTTCGACATGATCAGCAAGATGACGTAAATAGGGGTGCTAAAGGTGCTAAAGGTGCTAAAGGTGCTGAGGTGCTAGAGTGCTACGGGTTCCAGGGGTCCTTGGGGTTCTCCATCGAGGTTCTCGAGGACCCCATAGGTACTTGAACCTTCAGGATCTTAGGGCTCTGAACCCTTGGAGCCCTTTGCACCTTCGGGATTTCGCACCTTTGCACCCTAGCACCTTTGCACCTTCGCACCTTCGCACCTTTTGCACCCTAGCACCTTAGAACCTTTGGACCCCGAACTTCACCGCAGGCTCGCCTGGCTGATCGGCATCCGCGCCGTCGTGGGCACGGTGCTGCTCGGCGGAGCGATCGTCGCGCAGATCACGGCGCCAGGTTCCTTCCCGGTCGATCCGTTCTTCTTGCTGATTGCGCTCACCTACGCGTTGACCGTCGCCTACGCGACGACGATGCGGTTCGCCAACCGACACCGGTGGATCATCGACCTGCAACTCGCCGGCGACGCGCTGACCGTGTCGGCCGTCATCTATTTCACAGGCGGGATTACGAGCTTCTTCTCCTCCCTCTACGTGCTGCCGATCGTCGCCGCGAGCACCGTGCAGTTCCGCCGGGGAGGGCTGCTGGTGGCGACGCTGAGCGCGCTGATGTACGGCGGCCTGGTGCTGGCTCAGTACCTGGCGGCCTCCGGGCTGCTTCAGCATTCGCTGCTCGCCGCGGAAGCCGCGGCGCTGCCGCCGCGTTCGGTCGCGCAGTACACGGTCGCGCTGAACCTCTTCGGGTTCTTCGCGGTTGCGCTGTTGAGCGGATCGCTCGCCGAGAGGCTCCGCTCCGCGGACGTCAGGCTCGAGCAGGCCTCCACGGAAATTGCCGACCTGCAGGCCTTCAATCAGCATGTCATCGACAGCCTGCCGAGCGGGCTGGCGACCACCGACACCGCGCGGCGTGTGCTCACGTTCAATCACGCCGCTGAAACCATTACCGGGCTCCCATTTCGATCGGTGGCGGGCCGGCCGCTGACAGAAACGCTCCAGCTTCCGGAGCAGCTCGTTGTGGAGATGGAGCAGGGGTTGAGCGGCAGCGGCGCTCGGCGGCTCGAATGGCGGTACAGCACACCCGACGGCCGTGGCGAGATCGACGTCGGCTTGAGCGCAACCCACCTCGAGACGCCGGGGGGGCGCGCAGGGGTTCTGGTCACATTTCAGGACGTCACCAGCGTCAAGAAACTCGAGCGCGATGCGCGTATCCAGCAGCGGCTGGCAGCCGTCGGCGAAATGGCGGCCGGCATCGCCCATGAGATTCGCAATCCCTTGGCCTCGATGTCCGGCTCGATCCAGATTCTGCGCCAGGAGCTGCCGCTCAGCAGCGAGCAGGAGCAGCTGATGGACATCGTGCTCAGGGAGTCGGAACGGCTGAACACGACGATCCGATCGTTCCTGGCATACGCGCGCCCGCAGCGGTTTGCGATCGAGCGGCTCGACGTGCGCCGCGCGCTGAACGACACGGCGCTGTTGTTGCGCAACAGCGCCGAGCTCTGCGAAGGCCATGCGATCGAGGTCGACGTGCCGGTTGCCGAGCTCTGGTACGAGGCTGACGAAGGACAGATCCGTCAGATCGTCTGGAACCTGGCGACGAACGGTCTGCGTGCCATGCCCGATGGCGGCCGGCTTCGGCTGACGGGATCCGTTGAACCGTCCTCGAACGGCATCGTCATCAGCGTCCAGGATGAAGGGATCGGGATCGCCGCCGAGGAGCTCGACGGACTCTTCCAGCCGTTCCACGGCAGCTTCGCGAGGGGAAGCGGCCTCGGGCTGGCCATCGTCCACCGGATCGTGACGGATTACCGTGGGGAAATTCAGGTCAGCTCGCAGCCGGGGGCCGGGACGACGGTATCGGTCCGGCTGCCTGCGCGCGCGGTGGTCACGACATGACCGGTATCGAGGCACAACCCAAGGCTCCTGCCGATCGGCGGGCCCCCCGCATCCTGGTGGTCGACGACGAGCGGTCGATGCGCGAGCTCCTGGCGATCGTGCTGCGACGGGAGGGTTACGAGGTACTGCTCGCGGAAAGCGGCCGGGCGGCCATCGCCACCCTGGAGCGCGAGCCGATCGATCTGCTGATCTCGGACATCAAGATGCCCGATCTGAGCGGGGTCGAGGTGCTGCGGGCGGCGAAGCGCATCGACCAGGACATCCTGGCCATCATGATCACCGCGTTCGCGTCGACGGACACGGCCGTGGAGGCCATGCGCCTCGGCGCGTGCGACTATCTCAGCAAGCCGTTCGACATCGATCTGCTCAAGATGAAAGTGCGCGAGAAGGTCGAAAACCGCCAGCTCCGGCAGGAGAACGTGCTGTTGAAGCGGACGCTCGGCCTCTCGCACCAGTTCGCGAACATCATCGGCCGAAGCGAGGCGATGCTCGACGTATTCAAGATGATCGAGACGGTGGCCCGCACCAGCAGCACGATCCTGCTCACCGGCGAGTCGGGCACCGGCAAGGGGCTCGTCGCGCAAGCCATCCACTTCCACTCGCTGCGCCGCGACAAGCCGATGGTGTCGCTCAATTGCGGCGCGATGCCGGAAGCGCTGCTCGAATCCGAGTTGTTCGGGCACATGCGGGGCGCCTTCACCAGCGCCGATACGAACAAGAAGGGACTCCTCGAGGTTGCCGAGAAGGGCACGATCTTTCTCGACGAGATCGGGGAGATGAGCGCGGTGATGCAGGTGAAGCTGCTGCGGGTGCTGCAGGAGCGCCGGTTCAGGCGCGTCGGGGGGCTGGACGAGATACAGGCCGACATCCGAGTGATCGCCGCAACCAATCAGGACCTGACCAAAGCCGTGGCAGAGGGCCGGTTTCGGGAGGACCTGTATTACCGTATCAACGTCATCCCGATTTCGCTCCCCCCGCTCAGAGAGCGGCGCGAAGACATTCCGCTGCTCGCCGATCACTTTCTCGCAAAATACTCGGAGCAGATGGGGAAGTCCATCACCGGAATCGCACGAAGCGCGCTGGAACTGCTGCTGCTCCACGATTGGCCCGGTAACATTCGCGAGCTGGAAAACGTGATCGAGCGCGCCGTCGCTCTCGAAGCCACCCCAGCCGTGCTGCCGGAAAGCCTGCCGCCGGCGCTCAGAGGAGCAGCTGCCCCGCGCAACGGCACGGGGGGCGACGCCTTGCCGGCTGGAGGCTTCGATCTCGAAGCGCACGTCAAGCAAATCGAGCGCGATTACATCGCGCAGGCGTTGAAGCGCGCCGGCGGTGTCCAGGTGAAGGCTGCGGAGCTCCTCGGCATGAGCTTCCGATCGTTCCGCTACTACGTGAAGAAATACAACCTGCGCTAACGCTCGGCTAGCGAACCGGCTGACCTTGACACTTCCGTGGCGCGAGGGCGACGATAATTGTCACTCCCATGCAGGCGGCGTTCCGAACCGCAATACGTAGTAGCTCGTAACTAGCGCAGGACAAATCGTTTAGATGTGTCGTTCACAGCGGAATGGGGCTGGCACCCGTGTTGCTCCAGAGTCTCCCACTTCCACTCAAGAGCCCGAATGTGCTCGAAGCGTCACTCAAGTTCTGGAGAGCAAAGTCAATGAAGATGCGCAACAACAAAGGTTTCACCCTGATCGAGCTGCTGATCGTCGTGGCGATTATCGGCATCATCGCCGCGATCGCGATTCCCGGCCTTCTGCGCGCGCGCATGGCGGGCAACGAGGCCTCGGCGATTGGCTCACTGCGCGCGGTCAACACAGCGCAGCAGGGCTATGCGCAGCTCTGCAACGGCTTCGCACCCGGGTTGATCAACCTGGGTCCCACCGGTATCGGTGGCGCGCAGCCGTTCCTGTCGCCCGACATGACCGCGACGGCGGTGGTTGCCAAGAGCGGCTACAACACGACGATGGTGGCTGTGGGCGCACCGGTGGCGGCTGGCGCGTGCGTGGGCGCGGCAAACGTGGGCTATTACGCTACATCTGCTCCAATTGGCCTTCTCACGACCGGCACGCGTGGCTTCGCGACGGACAATGGCGGCACGGTGTTCCAGGATACAACCGGTGTGCCTCCGCCGATGCCTTTCACCCCGGCCGGCACGATCTCGGCGATTCAGTAACCGGATTTCAGAGGAGTCTTGGAGCGACATGGCTATGAGGGCCATGTCGCTTTTTTCGTGTACGGTGTCGCCTTCCAATTGTCGTTCGCGCCACGACGCTCTGAACCTGCCCTGGAACCACGACGCTCTTGAACCTGCCCTGGTTCGAAGTATCCGGCCCTGACCGGCTGCTGAAAAAAGGCAGCCTGAACTGAGAACCTAGAGCTGTGAAGGTAGGAGCCCGCATATCGAAGGGCTCGGCAGACTGGCGAGAAGCAGACGATCGCGGGGCCGTTGACACTTCCTGTCGAGCAAGCCAACAATAGTTGTCATTTCGATGGGAATCTGGTCTTGGAGCGGCGAGGATGACGCCAACAAGTAACACATAACAAATCAGTTATCTATCGAGTCGACGACAGGAGAGGCTTGGCACCCCTGTTGCTTTCTAGGCTGTCACACCACTTTAGAGCGGAAAGTGCTCGAAGCCATTTTCTAAACTTCCAAGGAGCAGAGCAATGAAGATGCGCGACAACAAAGGTTTCACCCTGATCGAGCTGCTGATCGTCGTGGCGATCATCGGCATCATCGCCGCAATCGCGATTCCCGGCCTTCTGCGCGCGCGCATGGCGGGCAACGAGGCCTCGGCGATTGGCTCACTGCGCGCGGTCAACACAGCGCAGCAGGGCTATGCGCAGCTGTGCAACGGCTTCGCACCCGGGTTGATCAACCTGGGTCCCACCGGTATCGGTGGCGCGCAGCCGTTCCTGTCGCCCGATATGACCGCGACGGCGGTGGTTGCCAAGAGCGGCTACAACACGACGATGGTGGCTGTGGGCGCACCGGTGGCGGCTGGCGCGTGCGTGGGCGCGGCAAACGTGGGCTATTACGCTACATCTGCTCCAATTGGCCTTCTCACGACCGGCACGCGTGGCTTCGCGACGGACAATGGCGGCACGGTGTTCCAGGATACAACCGGTGTGCCTCCGCCGATGCCTTTCACCCCGGCCGGCACGATCTCGGCGATTCAGTAACCGGATTTCAGAGGAGTCTTGGAGCGACATGGCCATGAGGGCCATGTCGCTTTTTTTTTGTCCGGAACTGATTGAGGGACCGCCGGAACAAGTGTCGCTTGTGTCGTTCCTCGCGGAGTGGCTCGGCAAGTAATGTCAGTTCGAGTTCGTTCGAGGTGCCTTTCAATAAGGTAATACTCGTCAACTCGCAGATAATAAACGTTTTAACGTGGTGAGAAGAAACGTAAACTTGGCACCGCAGTTGCTCCATAGAGTCACAGGTACATTAAGCGCAACGCTCGCTTTTAACTCTCAAAGAGGAAGACTCAGGACGCCATGACGATGCGCGACGATTACAAAGGCTTCACCCTCATCGAACTGCTGATCGTCGTGGCGATCATCGGAATCATCGCGGCGATCGCGATGCCGGGTCTCATGCGCGCTCGCATGGCCGGCAACGAGGCGTCGACAATCGGATCGATGCGCGCGATCAATACCGCGCAGCACGGCTACTCACAACTTTGTATCGGGTTCGCGCCGAGCCTGGTGAGCCTTGGCGTGACAGGCATCGGCGGCGCGCAGCCCTTCCTGTCCTCGGATTTGACCGCGGGCGCCGTGGTGGCCAAGAGCGGCTACAGCGTAACGATGGTCGCCATCGGAGGCACACTGGCGGCGGGCGCGTGCATGGGCGCGGCAAACGTGGGTTACTACGCCACAGCCGTTCCAATTGGCCTGAACACTACGGGTTCGCGTGGCTTCGCAACCGACGGCGGCTACGCAGTCTTCCAGGATACGTCAGGCGCGGCGCCGACGCAGCCGTTCACGATCGCCGGCACGGTCTCGGCGATTCAATAAACCCGTTGGTCGGTCGGCCCTCTCACGCGATATGGCCCAGCGATGGCCGTGTCGCGCTGTTTCGTCCCAGCCAGGGCAGGAGGGGGCGGGACAGGTAGGAGGGGCAGGAAGGTCCGACACTATGCCGCTTGACGTGACAGCCGTCGGCCGGTTACAACGTCAGCATAGATGACACCCAAGAGCGCACCCCTTCTCAAGCTGGCGCTCGTGTTCGCCGTCGCCGGCCTTGTCGCTTCGCTGCTGGCGGCCTACACGCACTATCGAATGCTCGCCGATGTCGGCTACGTGAGCTTCTGCGACGTCAGCGCGACGGTGAGCTGCACCCAGGTATATTCCAGCAGGTTCGGCGCCTTCGCCGGCATCCCGGTCGCCGTTTTCGGCGCGATCTGGTTCGCCCTGGCGACGCTTCTGGCCATTGCGGGCTTCGTGGCGCGCGCCGAGGTTCGCGAAAGCATTCCCGGATACCTCTTCGCGGGATCGACGCTTGCGCTCGCGGCCGTGCTATACCTCGGCTATGCGTCCTTCGTTCTTCTCGGACTCGTGTGTGTGCTGTGTGTGATCACGTATGTCGCGGTGATCGGACTCTTTCTCGCCGCTGGTGCGGGGACGTCGGTTCCTATGACCTCTTTGCCACGCCGTGCCGTTCGTGATCTGAAAGTGCTGGTGTCGAGTCCGGTCGCGATCGCCCTTGCGCTCCTGTTCGCTGGCGCAACAGTCTCGACGCTCGCGTTCTTTCCGAGAGACGCCGCGCCCGACAGCGTTGCCGCATCAGCGGCCGAGGAGGCTGCGGCACAGGCGCCACAGACCCCGGAATTGACGGCCACCCAACGATCCGAGTTCGAGCGCTACTACACCGGGCAGCCGCGGCTGCCGCTCGTCGTGCCCGCCGAAGGCGCGAAAGTGCTCGTCGTCAAGTTCAACGACTACCAATGTCCTCCATGCCGCGCGACGTACATGGAGTACAAGGGCATCTTTGCGAAGTACGAGTCGTTGCAGCCGGGCGCGGTGCGGCTGGTGCTGAAGGATTTTCCGCTCGAGTCCGAGTGCAACCCCAGTATTACGACCGACCTGCACGCCGCGGCATGCGAAGCCGCGGTCGCGGTGCGGCTCGCTCGCGAACACGGCCGGGCCGAGCAGCTCGAGCAATGGATCTTCGACAACCAGCCGAGGCTTACGCCGCAATTGATCCGAGAGGGCGCGCGCGATGTCGGACAGGTCACCAACTTCGACGCGCGCTACCAGGCGACCCTGGCGGCGGTGAAAGCGGACATCGAGTACGGCCGGCAATTGGGGGTCACCGCAACGCCGACCTTCTTCATCAATGGCGTCCGGATTTCCGGCGGCCTTCCGCCCGTCTATTTCGACCAGGCCATTGCCTACGAGCTCGGGCTGGCCGCCGCGAAGTAGCCCTGTGAACCTGTAGGAAATCGCTCGTGATCTAGGGCGGACGTACGGATCCGCCCGACGCAGCGGGCCTACAGGCCGACCTGCAACACGCCGATTTGTTCACATAGAGGCTTCAGACTTGAGAGCTTGAGACTTGAGAGTTGAGACTTGTCTCCCCTATGCCCGCACTCGCCACGAACGAGCTCACCAAGGACTTTGCCGTCGGCTTCTGGCGCAAGAGGCCGTACCGAGCGCTCGACCGGCTGACGCTGGATGTCGAGGTCGGCGAGGTGTTCGGCTTCCTCGGGCCGAATGGCGCGGGCAAGACGACCACGCTCAAGCTGCTCATGCAACTCGTGTATCCCACCAGCGGGACGGCAGAGCTGCTCGGCAAGCCGGCCGGCGACCTCTCCGTCAAACATCGGATTGGGTTTCTTCCCGAAAATCCCTACTTCTACGACTACCTCACGGCCGAGGAACTGCTCGAGTACTTTGCCGCGCTCTTCGGATACCGCGGCGCGGAGCGCCGGCGCCGCGCCAGCCAGCTGCTCGACGAGGTGGGCCTTGGTGCCGAACGGCGGCTGCAGCTCCGGAAGTTCTCGAAGGGCATGCTGCAGCGCGTAGGAATCGCCCAGGCCCTCGTCAACGATCCCGAGCTCGTTATTTTCGACGAGCCCATGTCGGGTCTCGATCCACTGGGCCGGCGAGACGTCCGCACGCTGATCCTGAAGCTTCGCGATCAGGGCCGGACGGTGTTCTTCAGTTCCCACGTCCTCAGCGACGCTGAGGCGTTGTGCAGCCGGGTGGCGATTCTCGCCCGCGGCCGCCTCGCCACGGCGGGGCGTCTCACCGACATGCTGGCATTCCAGATCCAAGGCTGGGAGGTCGTCATCTCGCACGTTGACGAGGCACTGGCGGGGGAGCTCGAAGCGGCCGGCCGCCGCCTCGTGCGTTTGAGCGAGGGCCGGTACACCGTCGAGCTGCCTTTCCATCCTCCCCCCGACCGGTTCATCTCCGAGATATCGGCGGCGGGTGCGCGCCTGGTCTCCGTCAACCCGATGCGCCAGACGCTCGAGGACTTTTTCGTTCAGCAGGTGACCGGCCCGCAGGTACAGGCGCGGTCGCGCGGCCTCGATGAACCTGTGTCGGGGGGACCGGCGTGAAAGCCGTCGGGAGCATTGCCCTGAACGTCTTCCGCGAGTCGGTGCGAGACAAGGTGCTCTACAACCTCGTGTTCTTCGCGATTCTGCTCATGGGCGCGTCGTTCCTCATCGGCCAGCTCACCGCCGGGCAGGACGTGAAGATCATCAAGGATCTGGGCCTTGCTGCGACCTCGATCTTCGGACTGTTCATCTCCGTGTTCATCGGCATTCAGCTCGTGGCCAAGGAAGTGGAGCGGCGCAGCATCTACAGTCTGCTGTCGAAGCCAATCAACCGATATCAGCTGGTCCTCGGCAAGTATGCCGGCCTCGTGCTCACGCTTGCCGTGAACCTGACGATCATGGCCGCCGCCCTCTACGCCGTGCTCGCTTACATGGCCTGGATGTTGGGGCCAGCTGCCCTGCTGGGGTTGGACGCGCCGGCCTTCGATCCCGCGTTGCTCATCGCCGTCGGGCTGACCTTTGTCGAACTGGCCATCATTACTGCGATTGCACTGTTCTTTTCCACTTTCTCGACGCCAATGCTGTCTGCGGCCCTGACCTTCGGGTTGTTCATCGCGGGGCGACTCAGTGCCGATCTGCGTAACTTCAACCAGGTCGTGGATTCGCCGGCAGCCGGGGCACTCGCCATGGGACTTTACTGGGTGCTGCCCAATCTTGCGGCCTTCGACGTGCGGAGCGAAGTGGTGCACGGGCAGGATGTTCCAGGGGGCTACCTCGCTCTGACAGTCGGGTATGGTCTGATATATATCGCGGCGGTGCTGACCGCGGCGACGGTCATTTTTTCACGTCGCGATTTCAAATGAGCGGCCAGCGAACGTTCGGCCTCACGGTCGCTCTCCTCGCGGTCTTCGGGCTTCTCGCGAGTGCCGCCGGGCTCCAGTACGTCCGTGAGCAGCGCTATCCCAGGCCCACCGTGAGCGAGCAGACCCTGTTCATCACGTCCGGAAATGCGCTGCGCCGGATGACGACCGGCTACCGGGCGCTGGTTGCGGACCTGTACTGGATTCGCGCGATTCAGCATTACGGTGACACCAGAATCGGTTTGGCGTCGGCGCCGACCGGGGGGGCGCCTCTCGAGGGGACATCCCGGTACGAGCTTCTCTACCCGCTGCTCGATCTCGCGACCACCCTCGATCCGCGCTTCAACATTGCCTACAGGTTCGGCGCCATTTTCCTCAGTGCGCCGATGCCGGGGGGAGCCGGACGCCCGGATCTGGCGGTGGCGCTCCTCGAAAAGGGTCTCCGCGAGTCGCCCAGCAAGTGGGAGTACATGCACGACATCGGGTTCGTGTATTACTGGGACCTGCACGACTATCCCAAGGCTGCGCAGTACTTCAACCGGGCCGCCGATATCCCCGGCGCGCCCTGGTGGCTGCGATCGGTCGCTGCCACCACGCTCGCGCGCGGTGGCGACCGCGGTGCCTCCAGACTTCTGTGGCGTCAGCTATACGAGACGGCGCCGGACGACCGCGGGCGGCAGGCGGCCAGCCTCAAGCTCCTGCAGCTCGACGCACTGGATCAGATGGAGCAGCTGCAATCGCGGATCGATGCCTTTGCCAAGCAACGCGGTGAGCAGCCGCGCTCGTGGCAGATGCTGGTCGCCGCGGGCATCCTGCCGGGTGTGCCGGTGGACCCAGGTGGGACGCCGTACGAGCTGTCCGAATCGGGCCGCGTGATCCTGTCCATGAGCTCGACGCTGTTCCCGCTGCCCCTGGAGCCCGGCTCCCGAGAAGGCACCGGGTGAGCGTGGACCCCTGGATCACGACGTGGGTGGCGCTCGCCGGGCTGATCATCGGCAGCTTCCTGAACGTCTGCGCTCATCGTCTTCCGCGGGGGGCGTCGGTGGTGTCGCCGCCCTCGCGCTGTACCGACGTGCGGGCGTCTGCTGTCGTGGTACGACAACGTTCCGGTCGTGAGCTACGCCGTCCTCGGCGGCCGATGCCGATCGTGCCGCGCTCCGATTTCGATCATGTACCCCTTGGTGGAGGTCACCACCGCCGCCGTGTTCGTGGTGGTTTACTGGAGGTATGAGTCGATGCCTCTTCTTCTGGTGACCCGGCTGTCGTTCGCGTGCGCGATGATTGTGCTGTTCGTGATCGACCTGCAGCACCGGATTCTCCCCAACCGCATCACGATCCCCGGCATCGTTGCCGGTTTCCTCTCCAGCCTGTTCGTCGAGCCGGGATGGCTCTCGTCGCTGCTGGGCATCGCCCTCGGAGGGGGCTTGCTGCTGGCGGTGTCGGAGGCGTATTACCGTGTCCGGCACGAGGAAGGGCTGGGCATGGGCGACGTGAAGATGCTCGCGATGATTGGGGCATTCCTCGGCTGGAAGGCTGTGCTGCTGACCTTGCTGCTCGCCTCGGTCATCGGATCGCTGGTTGGTGTCGCGATCCTGATTCTCAGGAAGGAGTCGCTCAAGTACGCGCTGCCGTTCGGCACTTTTCTCGCAGCGGCAGCGCTGGTGGCGGCCGTCGCCGGCGACCCGCTGATCGCCTGGTATCTCGGGTTCTACCAACGCTGATGACGCCTGACGCACTGGCCTTTCTCGGACTGACTGCCATCGTCGGTTCCCTGGTTGGCCTGCTGACGTTTGCCGTGCTGCGCATCTTTTCCGTCGCGCGCAACCCGGCTCTTCGAGACCGGGGCGCCGATGCCTCGATGCTGGGGGCGGCGCTGCAGGAAGCCGTGACCAAGCTGAAAGCGCAGGAGCGGGCGATGGAGCTCCGCGCCGAGGCCTCGGAACGCCTGAGCGACGAAATCATCACGAGCCTCTCCTCGGGTCTCCTGGTTGTGCGCCTCGACGCCAAGGTGCAGATGGTGAATCCCGTCGGCCGGCGGCTGCTCGGTCTCGGAGCGGGCCAGCATCAGGGGTCCGACTATCGCGACGTGCTGTCGCACGCCGCTCCCGTCGCGGCGTTGATCGCGCAATGCCTCAAGTCCGGGCAACCGAGCGTGCGGCGTTCGATCGAGATGCCGGCCGCGCCGGCCGGCACGCTGAAGCTCGGCGCGAGCGTGTCGCCGCTGTTCGGCGCGGCTTCGGAGCTTCAGGGTGCGATCTGCCTGTTTACCGATCTGACGGCGGTCGTCGCCCTCGAAGAGCAGCTGCGAATGAAGGACAGCCTGGCGCGGGTCGGGGAGCTGACCGCGGGCATCGCGCACGAATTCCGCAACGGGCTGGCGACGATTCACGGCTACAGCCGGCTGCTGGATCTCGACGCGCTGCCGCCTGCATTCAGAACCTACGTTGTGGGGATTCGCGCGGAGACGGAGGCGATGCGCGAGGTCGTCACGAACTTTCTCAACTTCGCGCGGCCGACGCAGCTCACGCTCTCGCCGGTCGATCTCCAGGCGGTGATCGAACGCGCCGCCGAGGATCTGCGCGCGGACGCCCGCGTGCTGAAAGGCGACATCACCCTGGTCGGCGAGTTCGCGACCGTCGAAGGCGACGACGTGCTTCTGCGGCAGGCGTTCAGCAATCTGCTGCGCAACGGCATCGAGGCCTGCCA
Source organism: uncultured Acidobacteriota bacterium (assembly GCA_963814975.1). Lineage (GTDB taxonomy): Bacteria > Acidobacteriota > Vicinamibacteria > Vicinamibacterales > CAVVIG01 > CAVUXJ01. The sequence goes on from CAWFFB010000035.1 coordinate 350,652, forward strand.
GGCTGCCGGCGTCCCGCCGCTCGTGGTCATTCGTTCCGAGATCGATCGCGTGGCCGGCGTGAGCACGTTATCGATTTGCGACAACGGTCCTGGATTCAACGAGAGCGAGCGCGAGCGTGTCTTTCATCCGTTCTTCACGACGAAGTCCCAGGGGACGGGCCTCGGGCTCGCGCTCGTGCAGAAGATCGTCGTGACGCACAACGGGCGCGCGTCGGCGGGGAATGGTCCCGAGGGCGGAGGCCTGGTGAAGATTGTGCTGCCGCTTACCAGCGAGCGATGAGCGAGCGACGTGTCACGGCGGTCTCGTGAAAGGAGATGACGGGGCCAGCGGCCAGCGACTCCGTCTCTGCGTTTCTCCGTGTCAACCGCTTGCTCCGTCCAGTCCGGTGCCCTTGCAAAGTCGTTTACTGGTTTGGCCGCAGGATCTGCCTAAACGTCAGCAGGTTCACGTCGCGGAACATCGGGGTGCCCGGCGGCAGCAGCGCCGGCTGCAGGAACTCGCTGTCGAACTTGAAATTGCGGTCTGCATAGTCGTACACCGTGATTTCCATCATGCGCAGGAAGTTGCCGGCGCCGCCGTCGGTGCCGAACAGGAACTGGGGGTCGCCCGCGGCAGGCAAGGGGAACGAGAGCGACTTGCCGGTTACCACTGCGAACCGGTAGCCAGTGGTCCCCGCCGGTCGGCTGGCAGCAGTATTGGGGAATCTGAACGAGCGGGCGTCATTCCAGCTGTTCGAGAGGATGGACAACGCGTCCGCGATGATCGAACTCGGCGCGTGGACCTCGGTTACGTTGACAACCGGGTCGTTCGTCGCGTTGTAGTTGCCCTGCACGTAGACCGGATTCTCCGAAACGACCCGTCAGTCCGTCGACGGGCAGACTGCTGACACCCGCGACGATGCCGGCATTGACCAGCTTGAGCGCTTTCCGAAAGAGCACTTGACGGTTCATGCGAGGCGATTGTGCCTGGATTCCGAGAATCTGCGTCGAGGGGAGTGATGCCCCGTTGAACGGCACGCCATAGCCGGCAAAGTCGGCCTGCTGGACGCCGAGTGGGTGCGGCGTTTCACCGTAGCGGTCGAGCACCCCGTTCGCGTTCATGTCCTCGCCGACTCACAAAGTCTTCGGCGCCGTATTCGCCGGTCTCCGGGTTGCCCACCGCATCGCTGTGGTCTCCTCGTCGATCTGAGAAATAGACGATGTAGCCTTGCGTTCAGCGTGGTATGCCGGTCGTGCCGATCGTCCCGGCAAGCCACTTCTTGAGGTTGCTCACGTCAAGCGAGACGTAGTTGATGACGCCGCCCAGGTTCATCAGGCTGGCTGTGGTGACCCCCGTGGTGCCGCCAGCGGGACGGTAGTTGCCTTCGCGCGCATCGTAGAGCGCGTTCGGCCAGTAGTCATACGCATTCGTGGAGTTGGTGGCGCCGTCGGTCAGGTCGTACGTGAACCGCAGGTCCTCGATGTCGAGCGCGACGGCCGTGCCGAGCAGGTTACTGAAGCCTGTCTCGTGGCCGTTGTTGATGCGTCGAACGAGCCGCGGGCGTCCGGGACTGGTGGTGTTGTCCAGGTAGTAGGAGATCATACGAATGCGCGTAATCCTTGTCGCCGCCGGGGCTGCCGCGCCCGTCGGTGCTTGAGCGTTCAGCGTGGCGAGATTTCCCACAACGCGAACGGCGGTCTGGTCGGATGGTGTGGAGATGACGTGGCCCTTTGGCAGTCCTGCGCCGGCCTGGAGTAGATCGCCGATCATCAGATCCATTCCGGCCCGAAGGCCGTTGTTCATGGAGGTGACACGCACCACCATGTCGTTGGACCGCATCACGTTGCTCAGTCCCCCCAGGGTCGCGCCCATGATCGCCGTGGTGATGCCCATGGCGATGAGCAGTTCGACCATCGAGTATCCAGCCTGCGCCGAGGCCGAAGCCCTGCCACGAACCGACTGGGCGCTTTTCTTGATCATGAGTACCGACGACACATAGGTTGTCAGCGTGCAGGTGCGCCACGCATTGCGGACCTTGTAGCTGACGATTACCGCGATCTGCAGCAGGTTCGGATTGACGGCCCCGCCGTCGTCGAACATGAGCGGCGTGATGGTGATCTGCCGTTTGAAGAACTCCGGCGTGGCGCGCGCGATGCGGTTAGGGAATCGTGTTTTGTGTCCCGGGATGAAACACAGGCTCACTCATCCGGAAGCGGACGCTTCGGGGGCGAGCGGCCTGCGTGGAGAAGCCACACGTTGGTCGGAAAGCGAGTGGCGCTTTTCACTCATCGAACAGCGGCCACGTTGGCAATTGCTGCCACTGCCGCCGCAATCGAAGTTCCAATCCCACAAGATTCCTCGACATTCAGCGGCGAGACCTGATGGTCCGCAACGTGAAAGTAGGGAGGTGCATGGGGCGCTTGACAACATTGGCATCCAGCACATCCGAATCGGGCTTCTCGCTGGTCGAGACGATCGTCGCGGCCGGACTGCTTGCGGGCGCCGTTGCAGTTCTCGGGCAGATGTTCGCGATCTCGATGGCCGACATCGCGTCGGCGCGCATAGGAACGTTCGTCGCGGTGCTGGCTGCACAGAAAATGGAGCAGTTACGTGGCCTCACGTGGGGCTTCGACATCACCGGACTGCCGCTTACCGACACGTCCTCGGATGTCGCGCTGCCGATCCAGTCCGCGACCGGCGGTCCTGGGCTGTCGCCCTCGCCGCCCGACAGTCTTACGTCCAACGTGGCCGGGTACGTCGACTATATCGACCAGTTCGGCCGCATCATCGGCGGCGGGTCGACGATGCCCGCCCAGGCGGTTTATGTCCGGCGCTGGTCGGTCGAGCCGTTGCCGGACAATCCCAACAACACGGTGATTCTGCAGGTCCGGGTCACGACATCGCGCAATCGTGGCAACGCGAACAGCAACGAAGGATCCACACGCCGGCAGCGCGACGAAGCGCGCCTCATGACGGTGAAGACCAGGAAGTGGCAGTGACTTGCCGTGCCTGCACGACGAGAATGTGCCCGCCACGGAGCAAACGCGGCTGGGGTCGCCCGTTGGGCGACTCGGCACGAATCTCCTGTACGGAAGACGGCTTTACGTTGATCGAGCTGCTGGTGTCGACGGCCATCATGATGGCGGTGACCGCCGGCGTCTTCACCGTCATGAATCCGTCCGGCGCCATTTTTCAGGCCCAGCCGGAGATAGCCGACGTGCAGCAGCGGCTGCGGGTGGGCGTCGATACGCTGAAGCGCGATCTCGTGATGGCGGGCGGCGGAGCATACTCCGGATCGCAGTCCGGGCCCCTGAACGGATTTTTTGCGTCGGTTCAGCCCAGCAAGATCGGACTCCTGGCCGCGCACGACGACCCGCCGGGCACGTTCAGGCCCGACGCGATCTCACTCTTCTATGTGCCCTCGACCTCGGCGCAGACGACGATCGCCGCCTCGATGCCCACCACCTCGGCGGAGTTGAAGGTGGACAACCCTCCCAACTGCCCGCCCGAGGACTTGTGCGGGTTCGAGGAGGGAATGCAGGTTCTGCTGTACGACGACACCGGTTCGTTCGATGCGATGACGGTTACCCAGGTGCAGGGCAGCACCGGTCACTTAGGGCGCAACAAGCAAGGGCCGTTGTCCAAGTCGTACGACACGGGAGCAAAGGTCGTTCAGGTCCAGCAGCACGTGTACTACCTCGACACGACTACCAACCGGCTGATGCACTACGACGGGTATCTGACAGCGGTTCCGGTCGTGGACAACGTGGTCGCGTTGGACTTCGAGTACTACGGGGATCCCGATCCGCCGATGTTGCGCCGGCCTGGCATGGACCGGTCGACTACGTACGGTCCCACACCGCCTGCGCCGGGGGTCGCGCAGGTGCCCTGGCCCGCCGGGGAGAACTGCACGATGACGATGGTCGCCGGTCAGCAGCGCTCGCGGCTCCCGGCGCTGGGCGCGCCGGGCGGTGGCCTTGTCCGGATGACGGCGGCGAGCCTGACCGATGGTCCCTGGTGTCCGGGCCCGGACAATCCCAACCGGTTCGATGCGGATCTCTTCAGGGTGCGGACGATTCGCGTGAGTCTGCGCGTGCAGAGCGGCAATCCGGACTTTCGCAGCTCGATCGGAACCGGCGGCGATGCCCTGTTTCTCGAACCCGGCACATCGCGTGGCGGCTACAAACAGGTGCCCGATCAGGCGATTCGCTTCGACGTCACCCCCCGCAATCTCAACCTGGGCAGGTAAGGACCGTGACGACCTTGACGAATCAGCCGGTTGCGCACGGCGGCGATCGCCGGCTCCGCAGCGAGAGCGGCATTGCGCTCATCATCTCGCTGATGGCCATGCTCTTCATGATGGCGCTCGGGACCACCCTCATCCTGTCCACGACCACGGAAACAAAAATCGCGAATAACTTCCGGAACAGTTCCGCCGCCCTGTACGCCGCCGATGCGGGCCTCGAGCGGTCGATGGGCGATCTGCTTGCCATTCCGGACTGGAACTCGATGCTCAGCGGCACGGCCACCTCCGGGTTCATCGACGGAGCGCCCGGAGATCGAGTCCTTGCCGACGGTTCGACGCTGAATGTGAGCCAGGTGCTCGCCCATGCGAACTGCCAGAAGACGTCGTGCTCGACGGCTGATTACGTCGAAGTTACGAAGGATCGTCCGTGGGGCGTGAACAACCCGCGCTGGCAGTTGTTCGCCTACGGTCCGCTCGACGACATGATTCCGACGTCGAGTATCGACTCACCGTTTTATGTCGTCGTGATGGTCGGCGACGACCCGTCGGAAAACGATGGGGATCCGCTCAAGGATGGCTCGGCGGCGACGAATCCAGGTTCCGGCGTGATGACAGTCCGCGCCGAAGCGTTTGGACCCCGTGGGCTGCACAAGACCGTCGAGGTCACCCTCGCGCGGACAGGCAGGAGCGAGCTCGAGCGGGACGCCACCGGACAGAATGGACGGGACGAGCAGAACCGCCGCGCCAGAAAGGCGGCCGTGGAGCCCCCCGGCGACAGCCTTGGCGACTCCTCGGACGATATCAAGGGCATCGGACAGTCGGGTGTCCGGATCCTGTCGTGGCGCGAGATCAGGTAGTTCCCGGCCGCTCGGCGATAGCCGTCCCGCCGTGACCCCCCCCGGGGGGGTCACGTACCATCGACCTCGATCCGATACAGTAACCAAGATCCATGCGCCTTCAGGTTCCGGCGGCAATTTTCACACTTCTGACGCTGGCGGGCAGCGTCGCCTCTCCGCGGGCGCAGTCGCTTGCCGACGTCGCCAAGCAGGAAGAGGAGCGGCGCAAGACCATCAAACCCGTCAGCAAGGTGTTGACGAACAAGGATCTCGGCGACGTACCGGCGGCCCCGATCATTCCCGTTGCCGACACCAAGGCGGTTGACGCCGCAAAAATCGACAAGCCTGCGGAGCCTATCGCGGACGCCAGCACAGCCCCCGTCAAAGATCAGGCGTACTGGAGCGGGCGGATGAAGGAGCTGCGAACCCAGCTCGATCGCGATCAGATCTTCGTCGAGGCGATTCAGACGCGCGTGAACTCGCTTTCTGCCGATTTCGTCAATCGCGACGATCCCGCGCAGCGCGCGCTCATCGAGCGGGATCGACAGCGGGCGATTGTCGAGCTCGATCGTCTGAAAAAGGCGATCGAGGAAGGGAAGAAGGCTATCGCCACTCTCGAGGAGGAAGCTCGCCGGGCCGGTGTGCCGCCAGGCTGGCTCCGGTAGCGCTCTCGAGACGAGCTATTAGACGTGTCCCGCCGCACCGCCGATCCCCCGATCCTGCTCGTCGAAGACAAGGACTCCCTGCGCGCCATGCTCCGCCATGCGCTCGAGGCCCACGGCCACAGCGTGATCGAAGCGCGCGACGAGCCCGAAGCCATCCGTGTCCTGCGAGCGACGCGCCCGGGGGTCGTTCTGTCGGACCTGCGGCTTCCCGAGGGCGACGGCTTCGGCGTCCTGCGGGCCGCCAAAGAGCTGGATCCCGAGCTCCCGGTTGTGGTGATGACGGCGTACAGCACGATTCAGGACGCCGTCAAGGCCATCAAGGACGGCGCGCTCGACTTTCTCGCCAAGCCGGTCGATCCCGATCATCTGCTGTTGATGGTGGAGCGTGCGCTCTCGCAGCGGCGCATGGCGACCGAGAACATTCTCCTCAAGGAGGAGCTCGCGTCGCGCCGTGGCGCGCCCCAGATCATCGGCGAGGATCCGAAACTGAAGCAGGTCACGATCTCGCTCCATCGGGCCGCGGCAACGGACGCCACGGTGCTCCTCGAAGGCGAGAGCGGCACGGGCAAGGAACTGTTTGCGCGGGCACTCCATGCGCTCAGTCCGCGCGCGGACGGCCCGTTTGTCGCGATCAACTGTGCCGCAATCCCGGAAACGCTGCTGGAGACCGAGCTCTTCGGCCACGAGAAAGGGGCGTTTACCGGCGCTTCGGCCCGCAAGCCCGGCAAGTTCGAGATGGCCCATCGCGGTACGCTGTTTCTCGACGAAATCGGCGACCTGCCGCTGTCGCTGCAGGCGAAGATCCTTCGCGCCCTGGAGGAAAAGCGCTTCGAGCGGCTGGGCGGCACGGTCTCGCTGCAGGTGGACGTCCGCGTCGTCGCGGCGACCAACCGGCATCTGAAGGCCGCCGTCGCGGCGCGTCAATTCCGCGAAGACCTCTACTTCCGTCTTTCGGTCTTTCCCATCACGATTCCGCCGCTTCGCGAGCGTCCCGACGACATCCTGATGCTCGCGAAACATTTCATCGAGCGGTTCTCACGGGACCTCAAGAAGAAGACCGTTGACGCTCGCCCAGTCCGCCATCCAGGAGCTCCAGACGTACGGCTGGCCGGGCAACGTACGCGAGCTGCAGAACTGCATCGAGCGCGCCGTCATCCTCACCGAGGGCGACACGATTCACGCGCGGCATTTGAACCTGTCGTTCCGCGACGCGGTGCCGGTCGTTGCCGGCGACGACCCATGGGCGGCGATCGATCTGTCCGGCACGCTGGCCGAGGCGTCGCGTCGCGTGCTGACCGAGGTGGAACGTCGGAAAATCGACCAGACGATGAAGGAGACGGGGGGCGACCGCGGACGGACGGCGGAGATCCTGCAGGTCAGCTACAAGACGCTGATCACGAAGCTCAAGGAGCACGGTCTGGGAGGGTAGTGTCTCGACTGGTCATCGCCGCGCTGGTCAGCGGCCGCGATGCGACTCTAAAAACCTGAAACCTGAAGTCTGATCAGATCTCAGACTTCAGATTCATGGGATGGAAAAAGGATCTTTTGCGGTCCTCAGAGTGATCCAGCTCACTTCCTGAATCCCACTTTGTCCAGGGCGGTCTTGATCTCGTTCCCGGTGACGTCATCCACGATGGTGGTCGCCCCGATGGCCGTCGGCAGCACGAAATGGAGGCGCCCTCCGACCATCTTCTTGTCGTGCTGCATCGCGTCGATCATCTGGCTCGCGGACACGTCGGCGATGGAGGGGAGAGGGCCGAGGCTGCCAATCAGATCGGCTAGCGCCTTTCGATCGAGATCGGCGAGAGCGCCTCGCAGCACGCTCAGTTCCGCAGCCACGAGCATGCCGTACGCCACCGCCTCGCCGTGACGAAACCGCCGGTACTTGGTGACGGCCTCGAGCGCATGCCCCGCGGTGTGGCCGAAATTCAAGATCCGACGCAGGCCGGCCTCGCGCTCGTCTGCGGCGACGACCGTGGCTTTGATCCGGCACGATTCCGTGATGAGGGCGATCAGCACCTCGGCGTCGCGCGCGAACACCGCGGCGAGATCGCGCGCGACCTTGTCGAAGAGGGCGGGGCTCGACGTCATGCCGTACTTGATCACTTCGTACAAGCCGGCGCGGAACTCCCGGCGGGGCAGCGTCGCCAGTACCGACGTGTCGATGAGGACCGCGTGAGGCTGATGGAACGCGCCGATCAGGTTCTTGCCGAGCGGGTGGTTCACGCCCACCTTCCCGCCGACGGCGCTGTCCACCTGGGCTAGCAGGGTCGTCGGAACGTGAACGAGGGCGATGCCGCGGAGGTACGTCGCCGCCGCGAATCCCGCCATGTCGCCGATGACGCCTCCGCCGAACGTGATCAGCGTCGACGATCGCTCGGCGTTTGCTCGGACGAGGGCGTCGTAGACGCGCGCGACGCCTGGCATCTGTTTGTAGCGTTCGCCGTCGGACAGGAGAATCGGTTCGCCGAGGTGCGCGCTCGCGAGCCGCGCCCCGTGCAAGCGCCAGACGAGGGCGTTCGAGACGACGAAACGGCGCGCGGGCACGTCGGCCGCATCCAGCAGGGGCGCGAGACGCTCGAGCAAGCCGTGACCGAGCGTGATCGTGTAGTGCCTGGAAGGCGTGTCGACGTCGAGACGGATCGGATCCATGAGGCGGGCGAGTGCTAGGATAACACTCACTTCAGTTTACGCACCCGTTCAGACTTGACAGTTCACAGTTGACAGCAAGTTGACGGTAGGCTGAGTCACAGTTGTGGCGCCGTAGAACCTGAACTGTTGACTGTCAACGGTCAACGCCAACTTCCGCGAAGGCCGAGCGGAGAGGTGAGAGCGGAGAGCTGAAAGCTGATCGCGAACCCCGTGACGAACGAGATCGACTTCATCATCGTTGGCGGCGGGATCGCCGGCCTGCGCGCCGCCATCTCGCTCGCGGACGCGGGGCGCGTCCTCGTCCTCACCAAGGCCGCCTCGACCGAGAGCAATACCGGGTACGCACAGGGGGGCATTGCCGCGGCGATGGGTCGTGACGACAGCCCAGAGCGGCACGCTGCCGACACCATCCGCGCCGGGGACGGCCTGTGCGACGATGCGGCCGTGCGTGTGCTCGTTGAGGAGGGACCGCGGTACGTCCGCGAGTTGATCGAGTGGGGCGCTCGGTTCGATCGAGATCCCGCCGGGGAGCTCGAACCGGGTCTGGAAGCGGCGCACAGCGTCCGGCGCGTCCTGCACGCGGGCGACGCCACGGGACGCGAAATCGACCGCGCGCTCTGGGAGCGCGTCGTCAAGCTGCCGTCGGTCGAGATCGTCAATCACGGCCTCGTCACCGACCTCGTCGTCGAGCAAGAGGCCGTTCGTGGGGTCAGGTTTTTCGACAGCGAGACGAGCCGGCATGAGGTGCGCGCGCGCGCGACGCTGCTTGCGACCGGCGGGGCGGGGCAGGTCTACCGGGAAACGACGAACCCCGCGGTCGCGACCGGTGACGGCGTGGCGCTCGCCTACCATGCGGGAGCGCGCGTGACCGATCTCGAGTTCGTGCAGTTCCACCCCACCGCTCTCAATTGTCCCGGCGCACCGCGGTTTCTCCTCACCGAGGCGCTTCGCGGCGAAGGGGCGCGGCTCGTCAACGCGCGTGGCGAGGCGTTCATGATCCGCTATCACCCTGACGGCGATCTGGCCGCGCGCGACATCGTCGCGCGCGGCATCGTGCGGGAGTCCGAGCAGACCGGCGGACCCGTGTTTCTGACGCTCGCGCATCTGGATCGCGCGCGCATTCACGAGCGGTTCCCGACTGTCGCAGCGATGTGTCGCCACGTGGGTCTCGATCTGGCGACCGATCCGATCCCCGTCGGGCCGGCCGCTCACTATCTGATGGGTGGCGTCGACACCGACGAATGGGGCCGCACCTCCGTTCCCGGACTCTTCGCCGCAGGTGAAACCGCCTGCACCGGGGTTCATGGCGCCAACCGCCTGGCAAGCAACTCGCTGCTCGAAGGGCTGGTATTCGGGGCTCGCGCCGCGGAGGCGATGCAGCTGCCACCCCAGGTCGCGCCTCTCAAGGCCGACCGCATGGAGTCCGGCCGTTCGAGCCAGGAACTTCGGGCCACTGGCCCTTCCTCAAACGACGTATTGAGCATCACCGCCGTTCGCGATCTGATGTGGCGCACCGCGGGTCTGCTTCGCACGCGGGAGGCGCTGCAGGCGACCGTGGCGCGGCTCGAGGAAGCCTGTGCGAGCCAACGCGCCACGCTCGACCGATCAGCGGAGCCGAGCGCGGGCGAGTGGCGGCGTTTCAACCTCCTGACGGTGGCGCGCCTGATCGTGCGGGCGGCACTGCGGCGCGAGGAGAGCCGCGGGGGGCACTTCCGGGCAGACTTTCCCTCCCGCGACGATCTACACTGGAAAGTCCATCTCGTAGACATCCGGCCATCCCAACCCCAACGCGCACATGTCGAAGAAGCCTGAAACCGGTTCGTTCGTCACCGAAATCACGCCGCGGTCCCAGGACTTTTCGCAGTGGTACCTCGATGTCGTCCGCCGCGCCGAGCTCGCCGACTACTCGCCCGTGAAGGGCTGCATGGTGATCCGGCCCTACGGGTACGCGATCTGGGAGCTGATCCAGCAGGCGCTTGACGTCCGCATCAAAGCCACGGGCCACGTGAACGCCTATTTTCCGCTGTTCATTCCGGAAAGCCTGCTCAACAAGGAGGTGGAGCACGTCGAGGGCTTCTCTCCGCAGGTCGCCTACGTCACGCATGGCGGCGGCGAGGAACTCGAAGAGAGGCTCGTGGTGCGCCCGACATCGGAGGCGATCATCGGCACCATGTACGCCAAGTGGGTACAAGGGTGGCGTGATCTTCCGATTCTCATCAATCAGTGGGCAAACGTTGTCCGGTGGGAAAAAGTGACGCGCCCGTTCCTCCGCACGACCGAGTTTCTGTGGCAGGAGGGTCACACCGCGCACGAGACCGAAACGGAAGCCGAGGATGAGACGCGAAAGATCCTCGATCTGTACGCTGAGGTGTGCGAGTCGGTCCTGGCTGTTCCTGTGATCAAGGGCATCAAGAGCGACAGCGAGAAGTTTGCCGGTGCGCTGCGCACCTACTCGATCGAGGCGCTGATGGGCGACGGGCGCGCGCTGCAGGCGGGGACGTCGCACAATCTCGGGCAGAATTTCGCGAAAGCGTTCGATATTACCTTTCAGGCACGAGACAAGTCGGTGCAGCACGTCTGGGGAACGTCATGGGGCATGACCACGCGGCTCGTGGGGGCCGTGGTCATGACGCACGGGGATGACAGCGGCCTGATCCTCCCGCCTCTTGTGGCGCCTTACCAGGTGGTGGTCGTGCCGATCGGACGCGACAACTGGCGCGAAACCGTGCTGCCGCGGGCGCAGGAAATTCAGAAGGAATTGGCGGCGGCGGGCATTCGAGTCACGCTCGACGAGCGCGACGAACGGCCGGGCTGGAAATTTGCCGAGTGGGAGCTGCGCGGCGTGCCGCTCAGGCTCGAGATCGGACCGAAGGACATCGAGAAGGCCCAGGTGCTGATCGCGCGGCGCGACACGCGGGAGAAGCTGGGTGTCCCAATGGAGGGGCTGGCGAACGCCATTCGCGAGCTGCTCTCAGACGTGCAGCGAACGCTGCTCGCCCGTGCGCTGAAGTTCCGCGAGGACAGCACCGTGCGCGCCGACACCTACGACGCCTTCAAGCAGCTGATGGAGGGCCGTCCCGGCTTCGTGATTGCCCCGTGGTGTGGTGCAGCCGACTGCGAAGGGCACATCAAGAACGATACGCAGGCGACGATTCGGAACATGCCGATTGGCGGGCGGCCGCCTGCGGGCCGCTGCATTCGCTGCGACAACGACGCACAGGCGGAGGCCTGGTTCGCGAAAGCCTACTAGGCGGCTAATGCCGTCCCGGCCATAACTCAGTTAGAAGCCCCTTCCATCGCCGCTCTATCTTCCGGGCCACGTGATGGCGCCGAGTCAGGCGCTCACGCACGACGATCACGCGGAAGGCCGAGGCAAGGTGGCGGTGCCACCAATCCTCGCGTGTCCCGCCTGATCCCCCCGCACGGTCGAACGCGCCGGCAATCGGCTCGAGACACGACACGTCCCCGACCGCCGTCAGGGCGCTGAGGAACTCCACCGGCAGCGGTTCTGTTGCTGCCTCGAGCGTCTCGCGAATGTCATACAGCCCGAGGCGGCTGCCTCGACTCGCAAGCGCGACGTGGGCCCCTGCCCGCGCTGCCATCCATTCGGCCCGGCCGGCAATGGTTTCTCCCGCTTCGCGCTCCCTGATTTGTTCGACGAGCTGGTGAAGGAGCGGAAGCGACAACGCCTCCGACGCTTGCGCAATGGCGTGGCGAAGGGCCACCGGGTCGTCGGGGAGCCGACGCTCGACAGCCTGTCGCAAGTAGCTTTCGAAGTCCCCAGGCTCGACAGCCAACGACCGGGTCCGTTGCGCAATATCCCGGATGTTTTCGCTCGCGTCATCCTTGAGGGCCTCGCGCAGCGGCTGCAGCGTCGAGGACTCAAGGGTGCTCAGCGCACCAATCGCGGCAAGACGGATCGGTTCACTGCGCGTGCGATTCAGCGCGACCTCGGTCAGCCGGTCAACCACCGTGGCGCCAAGTGGACCGCGCAGAAAGGTGCGGGCCACGCGTACGGCCGCCTGCGCGACGCCGGCATCGGAATCGTCAATCGCGCGAAGCGACACGTCGAGAGCCCTCTGATCGGCGATTCCTTCCAGTGCGCGCAGGGCAGCGACGCGGCTCGGCGGTGCGACCTCCGGGCGTTCGACGAGCGCTGCCAGCCGCTCGACAGCGCGGCCGCCGATCACCGTCAGGCGCGCAATGGCCCCCTCACGTACGACCTGATGCTCCGACATCAGGTCCGTCATCAGCGTGTCAATCTGCCGGCTGGAGGACGACTTGATGACCACGGTGATCCAAACACGAACGGCCAGCCTACGCTCGTTGGGTTTCTCGTGCGAGCTTCGGCTAGGCGCGCCGAAGCGGTTGGAATTGCAGCGGCGGCCGAGAGCCCGAAAGCCCCCGGCCGTTTTTGGTCGTGAGCGGTTGGCGGTTCGCAGTCAGCGGTTAAGCCGTCAGCAGAAGAGCCTGACGGTTGACTGTCAACCGTCAGCTGTTAACCGGCAATACCGCTTCAGCACGTTACTTCGTCAAATTGACGACCAGCGCCGCACGCCGGTTCAGGCGGCGCGTTTCCTCGCGCGCGTTGTCGTATTTCGGCCGCTCTTCGCCGTAGCTGACCGTCGAGAGCCGGCCGGCCGCCACGCCCCGATTGACCAGGTAGTCGCGCACCGCGTTCGCGCGCCGATCGCCTAGCGCCAGGTTGTATTCCGCCGTCCCGATGTTGCACGTGTGCCCCTCGAGCTGCAGGCGCAGCGTCGCGTCCTGCTTCATCGCCGCCACCGCTTCGTCGAGCACCCGGGTCGCTTCCGGCCGCAGCGTGTACCGGTCGAAGTCGAAGTGCACATCCTCGAACGTATACGTCTTGACCGGGGGCCGGATCACCTGGATGTTCACCGTATCCGACGCCGTGCCGCCCTTGCCGTCCGTCACCGTGACCGTCACCGGCACGGTGCCTTCCTGCTGCGGCGCCGTCCACAACGACTGCCGTTCCGCCGGACTCGCCAGCGTCCCCTGCGGGGTCGTCCATCGATACATCAGCGTGTCGCCGTCCGGGTCGCTGGCATTGGCGGTCACCGTCGAGGTCCGCCCCACCTCCACCGTGCACGGATCGCACTGCGCTTTCACGACCGGCGGCCGGTTCTGCGGCGGCGCGGGCGCCGGGGCCGGCGCCGGGGGCGGCGGGGGTGGCGGCGGCGGCGGCACGTACACGCGCACGCCCGGGTGGTAGCCGATGCGGATCTGCCAGTCGACGAAGTCGGTCGACTTCTGGTCCGGGTCGTCCGTGAGGAAGTCCTGCCGATCCTTCATCGGGACGTTCCACGCCAGTCCTCCGCCCACAAAGAAGCCGCTCCGGTGCTGCCACGTCAGCCCGACGTTCGCCTGGGTCAGGCTCTGGGTCGCCGAGATCGCCGGCGGGATACTGCCGTCCTCGCCGACCACCAGGCCCGACCCGATCGTCGCGACGTCGTTGTTGGGGACCGCCCCGACCAGTTCGAGCGTGGCGCGCAACGGCGACCGCGACGGGAAGCCCGCCCCGACGCCCCACCGGAACGCCCCGCCCGGAATGTCGAAGCCGTCGGGCTCGCCCCGGATTTCATATCCCGCCATCCCCGACAGCTCGACCCGCTGCCGGAGCTCCTTGCTGCCGATGAAGTCGAACCGGAAATCGGCCTTCCCGGTCGACACGCCCACGTCGCTGTCGCCGGTCGGCAGCTTCACCATCCCGCGGAACGCCAGCGCCGCCGGCTGCTGGCGGAACTCCGACCACAGGTTGAACTTCGCGCCCAGATAGAAGTCGCCGACGTTGTCGCCGGTCCAGCCCTGGTGCACCCGCGGCGCGCGATCGACAATCCCGCCCACGTCCCGATTGTCGATGAACAGCGGCCGCAGATCGCGATCGATCCGCGTATCGACGAGGAATGACCCGAAGATCTCGGTGCGGTCCTTGATCCCGACGGCGAACGTCCCGGCGACGTCGCTGACGTTGCTGAACCCCTGGATGTAGTTGGTGCCGCGCCGATATCCGCTGACCGACCACTTACTGTGGCCGAGCACCTCGCCGGTCGGAACAAACCACAGTCCAGTGTCGCCGAAGAAGGTCGGCGTCGCCGGGCGGGTTTCCTGGGGAGCGCCCGAGGACGAGGTTTGGGTTCCAGGCGGACTCTGAACCGACGTCGTTGTGGTGGCCGACTGCGCCTGAGCGCCGGCGGGTGCGGCGGCCCACAGCGCGTACAGCGCGGCGAGCCCAATGCAGCGAAGGGAACGAATCATCAAGGCTGAACCTCCCGAGTTCGAGCAGCTCATGCAGGAAGATAGTAGGGCTGAGGTGTACTCGAAGTCAATGAACCTGTGAGCGATAGACGAGGTTGGCACGCTCGTCGGACAGGATTTGTTAATAAGTGTGCAGCTCCTTTCGGACCACCCTTAGTCGATCGGTTCCAGTTCCTCGTCGGCGCGGGAAGGTACGACGATCCACGCGATGAGGATGCTCAGCCCGTAAAGGATGAGCATCGGCGCCGCAAAGATGGACATGTTGACGGGATCGCCCGTCGGGGTGATGATCGCCGCTGCGATGAAAAACAGCAGGAATGCGTACTTGAAGTGCCTGATCAGAAACCGGGCGGTGACCATTTTCATCTTGGCGAGGAAAAAGACCACCGTCGGCATCTGAAAGATGACGCCGAGCCCGAGCAGCATCTTCGCGTAGAGCGAGAACACGTCTTCGAGCCGCGGCATGAACGCGACGTTCTGCGTGTTGAAGCTGGCGAAGAAAATCATCATGAAGGGGAACGCGATGTAGTGGTTGAACGCGGCCCCTCCGATGAAGCCGAGCGTGGAGAACAGCACGAACGGGACGGCAAATCGTTTTTCGTTCGAATACAGGCCTGGCGCGATGAACTTCCAGACCTGGAACATGATGAAGGGCGACGCGATGATGGCGCCCGTGATCAGCGATACGGTCACGTACATCGAGAAGGCTTCGCCCGGCCGCGTATAGATCAACGAGCGGCCTGCAGGCATCGCCCGAATCGTCGGCTGCAGCACGAAATTGAAAATGTCGTTGATGAACAGGAAACCGACGAGGATGCCGACCAGGATGCCGAGGCACGCGCGGATGATTCGTTTCCGGAGCTCGTCGAGATGCTCCAGCAGCGACATCTTGCCGTCCGCGCCGGCTAACTCGTCGTCGTCGTCGTCATCCGGGCGCTGCAGCGCACCCGACTGGGGGCCGGGAAAAGGCACAAGTGCCATGAAAGGGCGTGCGATCTAGGCGCTCTGGTCGGCGGGATGACCGGGAACCGGCTCGTCGCCGTGCGGCACCGTGGTCGCGCTGGCCGTCGGGGATGCGGTTGCCGCGGGCTTGGCGGGCACCCGCTGGTCTTCAACCCGGATTTCCTCTTCGAGCGTGCTTCTCAACTCGTTCGAAGCTCGCTTGAATTCCGACAGGCTCTTCCCCAACGACCGGCCCAGTTCGGGCAGTTTACGGGGGCCGAAAATGATCAACGCGATCACGAAGATGATGATCAGCTCTGGCATCCCAATGGAACCAAACATATGTCCCTGCTTTCCGGAAACTCACAGCGGGCACGCTGCACTTCCAATTATAGGAACCGGGGTGAGAGGGGTCAAGGAAATCCCCCGTAATTGCACCCAGAAGTCATTGCTCATGAGGAAGTTATCTGTTAGCATGCTGAATCATGCGACGCTTTCACCCTGTCTCCGCCGTCCTCTTCGCTGTCGCGATCTCCGCCCTGGTGGGCGGCCTGTTCGGGCGCCGCGCCCTGGCGATCGACGATCGCGTCCCCGAGCATTACAAGACGTTCACCGCCGCATTGAGTGCGATCGAGTCCGGTTATGTCGACAAGATCGACTCCGATCGGCTCGTGTACGGCGCAGTGCGGGGAATGCTGGCGACACTGGACCCGCATTCGAGCTTCTTCGACCCGCGCGAGTACGCACAGATGCGCGAGCGTCAGGAGGGGCGGTATTACGGAATCGGGGTGTCGATCCAGGCCGTGGATGGGGACATCACGGCGATGGTCGTCTTCGAAGGATCGCCCGCGCACAAAGCGGGCATGCGGCGTGGCGACGTCATCGCCAAGATCGGCGACGAGACCGCCAAAGGATGGACGACCGAGCAGGCGATGCTCAAGCTGCGTGGATCAAAGGGTACGCCGGTGCCGATCGAGATCCGCCGCCGGGGGTATTCTCAACCCATCCCGATCGAGCTCGTACGCGACGAAGTGCACCTCCTGACCGTGCCTGCGTATTTCATGGTCGACAGCTCCACCGGATACGTTCAGCTGCGTGATTTTGGAGAGAATACCGATCGGGAGATCAGACAGGCGCTGCGCGAACTGACATCCAAAGGCATGCGCCGGCTGTTGCTGGACATTCGCGGGAACCCGGGTGGCCCGCTCGATCAAGCCATCAAGGTCTCGAACGAATTCCTGCCTCGCGGCAGGATGATCGTCTACACGCGTGGGCGTGTCTCGAATTCCGATCAGGACTACCGCGGCGCCGAAGACGGCGCGTTCCAGAACATCCCGATGGTGGTGTTGGTGAACCGCAACAGCGCAAGCGCCTCGGAGATCGTGAGCGGCGCGCTTCAGGACCACGACCGCGCCTATGTGGTCGGCGAGACGACCTTTGGCAAGGCCCTGGTGCAGTCCGTGTACCGCATCAGCTCCGGTGCCGGTCTCGCGCTCACCACAGCGCACTACTACACGCCGAGCGGCCGGCTCATTCAGCGGGCGTGGGACGAGACCTTCGACGAGTATCTGAGCTATTCAATGCGCGATCAGGACGCGAACCGTCCGCACAACCCGAAGGATCTGAAGCGCACCACCGCGGGCCGCCCGGTCTACAGCGGTGGCGGGATCGAGCCCGACAAACATCTCGCCGGACCGACGGAAGGCTTCAACCCGACGACGTTCGGCCGGATGTTGCAGGGGCGCGCGGCGTTCGAGAATTATGCGGTGAGATTCATGGTGGAAGGGGACGGGCGGATCAGCCAGGAATCGAGTGGCCGCCGGACCGTCCGACGTGGCTTCGAGGTGGACGACGCGATGATCGCCGAATTCCGCGAACACTTGAAGGCCGAGCGCATCAGGATCGATGAAGCCGCTTTCGAGAAGGATCTCGTGTTCATCAAGTCGATGATTCGCTATCGGATCGACGAGGTGCTGTTCGGCATCGCCGAGGCGCGCCGGCGTCTGATCGGTGTCGATCCGCAGGCGCAGCTGGCCCTCACGATGCTTCCTGAAGCGGAGAAGCTGAAGGGACTTGGGCAGGGCACTCAAAGGGCGCAGTAAGGTGGGGCACACCTGGAGGTAGGTCGTACGACCACAACCAGTTGGGCTATAGTTTGTCCTTGCCACTATAACTGGGCCCTGTTAGACTGACGACCGTTTTGAAGCCCCGGGGCCGCCATCCGATGTCCGGAGGGCGAAAGGGCAACCAGACGGTCCGTTGTCATTCTGCAATCCAGCCAGAAAACTTGGCACGTCCGGCAGCCGCCGGATGTGCGGTTGCCAGCGCAAGGGCGCGGTCGTACGCGCCGTGGTGTTCCCATGCGTCTCCAACGTCTAGAGATCAACGGTTTCAAGTCGTTTTCCGATCGGTCTGAGCTGGCCTTCGACAAAGGGGTCACGGCCATCGTCGGGCCGAATGGGTGCGGCAAGAGCAACGTGGCCGATGCCATTACGTGGGTGATGGGCGAGCAGAGCGCGAAGAGTCTTCGGGGCGATCGCATGGAAGACGTGATCTTCAGCGGCAGCGATGCCCGCAAGCCGACCGCTGCGGCCGAAGTCAGGCTCCGGTTCAGCGGAGTGGTGAAGAACGTCACGGGGCCGGCGTTTGTCGAGGAAGCGGCGCGCGCCGGTGCAAACGGCAACGGACGTGTGAATGGGAACGGACACGGCAACGGGACAGGGAATGGACATGGCGCGGTCCATCACGTGTACAGCCCCGAGCTCGCATCGCCGGTCTTGGCGGGTCCGCCGCAACTGAGCGCCGAAGAGGTGATCCAGTCGGTCGCGCGTGACGTCGAAGTGACCCGTCGGCTGTATCGCTCTGGCGAAAGCGAATACCTGATCGACGGGGAGGTCTGCCGGCTCAAGGATGTTCACGAACTCCTGATGGATACCGGGCTCGGAGCGAAGGCTTACGCGATCATCGAGCAGGGCAAGATCGGGATGATCTTGAGCACGAGGCCGACCGATCGGCGACAGCTGATCGAAGAAGCTGCGGGCGTCACCAAGTACAAGGCGCGCCGCCGCACCGCCGAGCTCAAGCTCGAGGCAGCGCAGCAGAATCTGACGCGGATCGACGACATCGTTTTCGAGGTCCAGAAGCAGCGCGGCGCGCTGAAGCGGCAGGCGTCGAAGGCCCGCCGCTACCAGAAACTGCGAGACGAGCTCAGGCGGTGGGAGAAGGTGCTGCTCGCGCGAAGGTACCGGCAGCTGGCCCAGGCCATCGAGTCGGTTCGCGCCCGTCTAACCGATGCCCGCGACGACGAAACCGGGGCGGCCGTGCGACTGGCGGCTGTGGAATCGGAGCTCGCCCGCGTGCGAATCGAACTCGTCGAAGCCGAGACCAGCGCGACCGCGCGGCGCGAAGCGGCGCATGCCTGCGAGCTGGGCATCAACCGGCTGCAGCAGCAGATCGCGTTCGACAAGAATCAGATCGAGATGCTGGGCGCGCGCGCAACCAGCGTGACCGCCGAGCTCGACACCCTGAACGCGCGACGGGATCCGATTCGCGAGCTGGCAGCGTCCCGTCGGCGCGCGGCTGACCAGGCCAACGCCGAGCGTGACGGGGCCGCCGAAGCGCTCGCGTTCGAGTCCAACGCCTACGGTGCCGCGCACCGCGAAATCGAGGGCCTCGAGGCCGATGTCGAGGGGGCCCGCAGCGAGGTGTTTTCCTCAATCAACTCGGCGACCGCCCTCCGTCATTCTCTCGAGCACGCGGCGGTGGCGCGCGATCGGGTCGCCGAGACGATGGCGAAGCTCACCGTCGAGAGCGAGGATGTGCGAATCGAGTCCGAACGCGTCTCCGCCGACCATGCGACAGCCCTCGACGGCCTTCGTCGAGCGCAGGCGGCGATCGAGGCGACGCGCATCGGGCGCGTGGCGCGCGAGTCGGAGCTGGCCAGCGCGCGCATCGAACACGAATGGCGCGCGCGATCGATTCGCTCCAGGGAGCAGGAGCTCGCGGGCCTCGAGGCGCGGCTCAAATCGCTTCAGGAGCTCGAGGCCGCCCGCGCCGAGTACGGCGATGCCGCACGTACCGTCCTGGCGCAGGCGAACGGCAAGGTCGGGCAGCGTGGCGCGGTCGCCGACTATCTCGACGTGGAGGGTGGATACGAGCGGGCCGTGGAGGCTTGTTTGGGCGATCTGCTCCAGCACGTGATCGTCGAGGAGGCGGAGCAGGCGGCCGCGGGATTCCAGCTCGTGCGGGACCAGCGCGCGGGGCGGTGCGGATTCCTGATCGCCGAAAATGGAGC
The DNA here is from genome assembly GCA_963814975.1 of uncultured Acidobacteriota bacterium. GTDB lineage: Bacteria > Acidobacteriota > Vicinamibacteria > Vicinamibacterales > CAVVIG01 > CAVUXJ01. The sequence goes on from CAWFFB010000035.1 coordinate 370,543, forward strand.
AGGCATGGGTTCGGGCGACTCAGACCCGGAAAGGTTTCCGTCTGCTTCCGAGGGTCTGATCGCGCTGTCGTCGGTGATCAAGGTGAACGGCCCGTATGCCGGGGCGATTCGCCGGGCTATCGGTGAGGCCTGGATTGCCGATTCATACGACCAGGCGGCGCGAGCGAGCGGATCGGCGGTCTTCCCGATCGGGACGACGGCCGGCGACGTGTTCCGCGGACCGCACCTTGTGAGTGGGGGCAACCCTGACGAGGCGCGCGGGATTCTCGAAACGAAGCGTGCGATCAAGGACCTCAGCCAGCCGATTGCCGCCGCATACGAGGCGCTGGTCCATCTGGCCGAAGAAACCGCCGGTCTCGAAGCGACCATTGCTCGAGCCTCCAGCGCCATCGCGGCCCTCAACGCCGAGCACCACCAGCTCGAGAAGGTGATCGTCGGTCTGGACGCGCAGCTGCAACGCGGGGTGGCGGAGCGCGAGCGGCTGGCGCAGAAGAGCGAGCAACTGACGCTCGAGCGCGGGCAGGCCCAACAGGAGCGCGACAGCCTCGACGCGCGGCAGATTGAGGCGCGTGCCTCGATTGTGCGGCTGGAGGAGGACCAGCGCGCCGCCGACGAGCGCCTGACGGTTGCCCAGCGGCGGCTGTTCGAAGCCCGCGAAGCCACCGACGAACTGAGCCGCCGTGCCGCCGAAGCTGGTGCGTCACACGCGGCGCTGATGGAGCGCGCTGCCGCCCTGGCATCCGAGGTTCAGCGCCTGGACGAGGGGCTCGTGGAGCTCGAGGCGCGAGCTGTCACGCTCACGGCCGAGCGGGACGCCGCGCGCGCGCGCGTGGAAACGTTGCGGGTGGCGATTGTCGAGGGCGAGGCGACCCTCGACTCTGACGTCCGAACTCTCGACACCCTGCGAGAAGAGGTGCAATCCGCCGACGATGCCGTCTTCTCGCTGCGAATGCAGGCCGACACACAGGAGGCCGCGATCAAATCCGCCCGTACGGCGGTGGACACGCTGCGGGCTGCCGTCGCGGAGCTCGACATCCAGCGTGTCACCGCAGAGAGCGATCTGGCACACCTCGCTCAAGCGTCGGTCGACAGCGTCCAGGCGACGCTCGACGATGTGCTCGCGGAAGTGGCGACGCTCGAGGCGGCTGGCGATCTGACGCCCGACGCGCGGATCATCTGCGCCGACGAGGCGCAGACCTCCGACGAGGACGAGGAGTCTGTGTCCGGCAGCGACGCCCGCGCCGATTCGTCGGACGTCCACGCCCTGTCGAACCCTGACGCCACGGGGGAGGCGCTGACGGCCGAGGAGGCGATCACGCGGCTGCGGGCCCGGATCGACCGCCTTGGTCCGGTGAACATGATGGCGATCGAGCAGTTCGACGAGCTCGAGACGCGCCACGGTTTCCTGACCACGCAGCGCAAGGACTTGATCGACGCGATCGCGCAGACGAGCCAGGCCATCAAGCGGATCGACGAAACGACGCGCGAGCGGTTTTCCGAGGCGTTCGCCGCGATCAACCGGAATTTCCAGGAAACCTTCAGCACCCTCTTCGGCGGAGGCCGCGCGGGCCTCACGCTGATCGACGAAACCGATCCGCTCGAGAGCGGCATCGAGATCATCGCCCAGCCGCCCGGCAAACGGCTTCAGAGCGTGCAGCTGCTGTCGGGCGGCGAGAAGGCGCTCACCGCCATTGCCCTGATGTTCGGCCTCTTCAAGTACAAGCCGAGTCCCTTCTGCCTGCTCGACGAGATCGACGCTCCGCTCGACGATGCGAACATCGGCAGGTTCGTGGAGATGCTGCGCAGCATGCTCGCGCACACCCAGTTCATTCTCATCACCCACAACCGCAAGACCATGGAGATCGCCGATCGGTTGTACGGCGTGACCATGGAAGAGCCCGGCGTCTCGAAGCTGATCTCGGTACAGTTCAACTGACAGCGGAGATTGCAGATGGCAGATTTCGGTTGCCGATTTGCGGCACACTTGCAAGCCAATCTGAAATTCAATCTGAAATCTGCAATCTGACATCTCGATTGTGAATGAAGACAAGGCCACCCGATATCATCGATTGAAACGCCGCGCGAAAGTGGCCTCGCTGGCCTGGCACCTGGTGTTGCTCGCGGGCCTGCTCGCGACGGGCCTGAGCGCCATGCTCAGAACGGCTGCGGAATCGGCCGCCACCTTCGGGCCACCCCCCCTGGCGTCGGCCCTCACCGTGATCATCTACGTGACCTGGTTGCTGCTCGCCAACGAGATCGGCAGTCTGCCGATTGCGTTCTACAGCGGTTTCGTCCTCGAGCGCCGCTATGGGCTGTCGACCGAGCCGATCCGCACTTGGCTGGCTGATCAGACGAAGTCGTTCGCGGTCGGACTGCTGCTTGTCACCGGCGCGGCCAGTCTCATCTACGTCCTCATCCGATGGTCGCCGACCATGTGGTGGCTACCCGCCGGACTCCTGTTCGCCCTGCTGATCGTCGGGCTCGCGAATGTTGCGCCCGTCGCGCTGCTGCCTCTGTTCTACCGGATGAAACCTCTCGACCGGGAATCGCTTCGCGCACGACTCCTCGCCCTGGCCGAACGCGCGGGCGCGCGCGTCCTCGACGCCTACGAATGGGGACTCAGCGGGAAGACGAAAAAGGCCAATGCGGCGCTGACCGGCCTGGGCGCCACGCGCCGAATCCTGGTGTCGGACACGATGCTGGCGCAATACTCGGACGAGGAAATCGAGACTGTCCTCGCGCACGAGCTCGCGCATCACGTGCACGGCGACATCTGGAAGGGGCTGGCGTTCGAGAGCGTTCTCCTGCTGGCGGGCTTCCAGACGGCCGCGCGCGCAGTGGGCTGGTCGGCGGAGCCGCTCGGCCTCCGCGGTCCCGCCGACGTGGCGGCGCTGCCGCTGCTGGTCCTTGCGACCGGGGCGGTGTCCCTGGTCATGCTACCGATCGCCCATGCCGTGTCGCGCGCGTACGAGCGCCGCGCCGATCGCTTTGCCCTCGAATTGACGAACAATCCTTCTGCCTTCATTTCCGCGATGCGGCGCCTGAGTGAACAGAACCTCGCCGAGGAACACCCCTCGAAGGCGATCCAGTGGCTGTTCTACAGCCACCCGCCCATTCGCGAGCGGATCGCGGCAGCGCAGCAGTTCAAGGCCTGAATCAGTCCAGAGTCAGGGCGGCGAGAGTCGCTTCTGAAACACGTGGAAGGCCCAGGCGATGGCCAACGCGCCGGCGAGGCCGAGCCCCAACAACGCGAAGGAGCGACGCTCGACGAAGCTGACCCCCAGATACACCGTGCCCACCGCATACGGCAGCTCGCCGATAGAGAGCGCGAGCAGGTATTTGAGGAACCTGTACCGCACGAGGCCCAGCAGGTAACCCGGGAGCTCTGAGGGCAGCGCCAACTGGAAGAGCAGAACGAGCGTGAACGGAGCGTGGTTCGAGATCCGATGTTCGAACCGTGCCAGCGCATTGCCGGAGGTGAGCGACTGGACAACCGGCCGGCCCAGAAACCGGCCCACGGCATACGAGGCCATCCCGCCGAGCAGCCATCCCGCCCACAACAGGAAGATACTGGCGCGCTCACCCCAGGCGTGAATCGCGATCGGCACGAAGACGGCCGTCGAGAAGAAGGCCAGCATTGCCGAGACCGCGGAAAGCAGGATGAACAGCGATACACCCCAGACGGGGTGTGCGTCCATGATCGCCGCACTGCCGTCCAGCAGGCGCAGGAGCGTACGGTGCAGCGCGTCGGACGAAGCGGCTGCGGCGAGGGCTGCGCAGACCAGCGCGAGCACCAGTGCGCCCTTCCACGCCGACGCGGGTGGCATCAGAGGGCCGGACTCCGGTCTGGGAAGCGGCATTCGTGACGTTGTGGACAAACGATAGCCCTGGGCCGGATCCTGGCCGACGAATCTATCACACCCCGAATTCCGGTCGCATGTTCGCGACCTCATGGGATCCGGTCGGGCACCGGATCACCTGCTCTTGTCTCTCTGTGGAGGGAAACCCGGCGGGGGAGCTGATTTGGCCGGCAGTCTCTGCAATCATCGCCGCGACATGGCAATGCGCGCCGGCCGGGCGAGGATATTCGGGCCGGGACTTCCAGTGCCTCAGGCGGCGGCAGGCACGTCGACCACTGCCGCCACATCTGTTCCCCTGAAAAGGGGCACGTTCTGGCAGCGCGCAAGATGGCGTGCGACTTGTTGCTGTTCCCAGGCTGTCAGGGCGGCGTACAGTACGGCGTTGACCGCAAGGTGCTGCTCGCGGCGCGCAAGCCAGGCCGCTGCGTTGTAGAGACCCATGACGGCGAACAGCGCCAAGGCGGTCCCATGCACGCTTGCCTTGAGTGGCTCACACGATCCGCCCTGCAGCACCGAGAGGTGCAGAGTCATGCCTGGGCTTATGCAAGAGTGATGCTCAGACCAAAGCCGGTTGCACCGTGTATATCAGCTGTAAAGCTTTCGGCGACCCGGCACCTGAAGAAAGCAGTGTCGTCCCAAGCCCTGCATTGAACGCGGAACCCGGAGGATCCTGACGGGAGCGCAGCTATCGGTGGGGCTTGACGATCAGTTCACCGCGCATTTTGCGGCAGCCCGCCTCGTTCTGGAGATCGCAGTAAAACGGAAAGGTGCCGGCACGTTCGGCCCGAAACTCGAAAGTGACCGGTTGACCAGGTCGGACGCGCTTGGCGATCCGATAGTCGTCGATGGTCAGGCTGTGTGCGATGTCCTCGGTCCGGAGCTCGATTTTGACGAGGTCGCCCTCGAACACCTCGATGCGGGCGGGGGCAAATGCATAACGTCTGGCCGTCACCGAAAAAGGACGCTCTGTCGGTCCCTGAACCTGGACAGCCGAAGCATATCCAGCCGTATGGACGGGCAGTGGGCCTGCCATCGCAGCCAGCACGGCGCACAACGTCCCGAGCCCGACCCGGGCACACGGGCACATGGCTCGATTGTACGCCGCCCCGGCCCTGCCTGCCAGAAGGATGCGCGGACCGCCCCAGGCACTACGACGATTTTGCGGCGCTTTCTTCCTGCTGCAGGAGCGCCTTCCGGCTCAGCCGGATCTTCCCGGTGGGATCGATGTTGATGACCTTGACGAGAATCTGTTCGCCTTCCTTCAACTCGTCACGAACGTCCTTCACCCGGTGATTCGCAATCTCGGATACGTGCAGGAGGCCATCGGTGCCCGGCATGATCTCCACGAATGCACCGAAGTCGGTGATGCGCTGGATCTTGCCGAGGTAGGTCTTGTTCAGCTCGGGTGTCGCGGTCAGCTCCTGGATGATTGAAATCGCCTTTTGCGCAGATGTCTCGTCGGCCGACGCGACGTTCACCCGGCCATCGTCCTCGACGTCGATCTTGACGCCGGTTCGCTCGATGATGCTGCGGATCATCTTGCCGCCGGGACCGATCACGTCGCGAATCTTGTCCACCGGGATCCGGATCGTGACGATGCGCGGTGCGAACGCCGAGATCGACTGGCGTGGCGCCGCGAGGGCTTCGGCCATCTTTTCCAGGATGTGCATACGGCCGCGCCGTGCCTGATCGAGCGCCTTCCGCATCACCTCCATCGTGATGCCGGCGACCTTGATGTCCATCTGCAGGGCGGTGATGCCCGTCCCCGTGCCGGCCACCTTGAAGTCCATGTCGCCGTAGTGATCCTCGGCGCCCGCGATATCGCTCAGAACGGCGTACTTGCCGGTTTTCTCGTCCATCACGAGACCCATCGCGATCCCGGCGACCGGCGCCTTGAGCGGGACTCCGGCGTCCATCATGGCGAGCGATCCGCCGCAGACCGACGCCATCGACGATGATCCGTTCGACTCGAGAATGTCGGAAACCACCCGCACGGTATACGGGAACTGTTCCTCGGCAGGCAACATGGGCTGGAGCGCGCGTTCGGCCAGCGCGCCGTGACCGACTTCGCGGCGGCCCGGCCCGCGCAAGAACGCCACCTCGCCAACCGAGAACGGCGGGAAGTTGTAATGGAGCATGAAGCTCTTCCAGGTTTCCCCTTCGAAGCTCTCGATCTTCTGCGCATCCTCGGCGGTGCCGAGCGTGCAGGTGACCAGGGCCTGCGTTTCGCCGCGCGTGAAGACGGCGGAACCGTGGGTGCGGGGAAGGACGCCCGTTTCAATCCAGATCGGCCGAACCTGGTCGAACGCGCGGCCGTCGAGCCGCACGCCGTGCTGCAGCACTTCGTCGCGCAGCACCTTTTCCTTGAGGTCCTTGAAAATCTGCTTCGCTTCGACCTTGCGCTGGACTTCGCCTTCGGGCAGCGTCGCGACGAGCTCATCGAGTACTTGATCGACCCGATCGTAGTTTTCGAGCTTGCCGCGGAGCCGCATCGCCTCGGTCAGCGGGACGAGCACCTTCTCTTCGACCTCGCGATAGAAGTCGTGACCGATTTCCTTCTTGGCGACCTTCAGTTTGGCCTTGCCGGCTTCCTTCGCCAGATCGTCGATCGTGTTCACGATCTGCTTGATGGCCTCGTGCGCCCGGTTGAGCGCCTCGACGACCTGTTCCTCGGTGACTTCCTTCGCTCCGGCTTCGACCATCACCAGGCCGTCCTTGCTCCCGGCGACGACGAGATCGAGCGCGCTGATCTTCCGCTGCTCGAAGGTCGGATTGATCACGTACTGGCCGTCCACGAGGCCAACGCGGACACCGGCAATTGTCTTCTCCAGCGGAATCTCGGAAAGGGCGAGCGCGGCGGATGCGCCGGTAATCGCCAGGACGTCCGTATCGTTCTCCGAATCGGCGGAGAGGACGAGTGCGATGACCTGCGTTTCGTACCGCCAGCCAGACGGAAACAGCGGGCGAATCGGGCGATCGATCACGCGACTCGTGAGGACCTCCTTTTCCGCCGGCTTGCCTTCGCGTTTGAAGAAGCCGCCGGGAATGCGGCCCGATGCGTAGGTATATTCCCGGTAGTCGACGGTGAGCGGCAGGAAATCGATGCCCTCCCGCGCGTTGGATGCACGGCACGCCGTCACGAGGACAACGGAGTCGCCGAACCGGACGATCACGGAGCCGCCGGCCTGTTTGGCCAGCTTGCCCGTTTCAAATGTGAGTCGCTTGTTGTTGATGAGCAGTTCGCGGGTAGTCATAAGGGAACTTCGAAATCAGAAGGGACGCGCCGCCTACTTGCGGATGTTGAGACGTTTGATGAGATCGGCGTACCGATGCGCATCCTTGGCTTTGAGGTAGTCGAGCAGCCGGCGGCGGCGGCCGACCAGCATCAGCAGTCCGCGCCGCGAGTGGTGATCCTTGGCGTGCGACTTGAAGTGCTCGGTGAGATAGTTGATGCGTTCGCTGAGAATGGCCACCTGCACCTCAGGTGAACCGGTGTCTCCGTCGTGTGTTTTGTACGAGCCAATGAGTTCCGTCTTGCGATCTTTGGTCAACGCCACAAGCCATCCTCCAACCTGCGCCCCAGAACCCTCTCGGGCCCGGCTGCGCCGTCCGCGGCAAAATCCTTTAGTTGAACAAGCTCAACATGTTACACCAGCACGACTGCGGGGTGCAAAAGCCCGGATCCCTCGATCGGCTCGGCGACCGCGACAAGCGTGCCCGCCCTGTCGAGCAGACGAAACGGTCTCGCAGCTGCGCCGGAACCGCAGGCGAGGAAACCGCCCTCGAAATCAGCCGGGCCCAGGTCGAGCCCGTGGGCGGTCCGCCGGGCGCCCTCGTGGGTCAGCGTCAGCGCGGTGAGCGCCGGCAGCATCTGCGCCAGCGGGACGAGCGCGGCCTCTGCCGCCGTCGGATCGAGTTCGAGCGCCGCGAGTGCCACCGCGTCGGCGAGCGTCAGGTCGCCGGACCGCACGCGCTTCAACGCAGCGAGGTGCCCGCCGACCCCCAGCCGTTCGCCCAGATCGTGCGCGAGCCCGCGCACGTAGAAGCCAGCCGAGCAGTCGAGATGAAGCGTGACACGGCCCCCTTCGACGCTGCCAAGCTCCAGCGCATGGATCGTGACGCGGACGGGGTCCGGGCGGCGGGGCGGAGCGGCGAGGGCGAGTGCCGCGGCGCGCGCCAGCCGATGACTGCGCTTGCCGCCAATCTTTTTCGCCGAGTACGCCGGTGGCTGCTGCAGGAAGGTCCCGCGAAAGGCATCGAGCGCGCGATCGATTGTCTCGCGCCCGGGGAACGTTCCTTGGAATACGGGACCGACCGGCGTTCCAGCGCCGTCTCCGGTATCGGTCGCCACGCCGAGCTGGATCGCGGCGTCGTAGCTTTTCCCGGCGGCGCTCAAGAACCGCGCGAGCCGCGTGGCTCGCCCGACGACGAGCGGCAGAACGCCGCTCGCGTCTGGATCGAGTGTGCCCGTATGGCCGACCCGCTGCTCGCCGAGCATCCTGCGCACGCGCGCCACAACGTCGTGCGAGGTCGGCCCGACGGGCTTGTCGATAACCAGGAGACCGTCCATGCCCGGCCTTCTACGAGCTCGCCGAGAGCCCAATCGCCTCATCGATCATTTGGATGAGGACCTTCTGGACCGAGTCGATGGTGCCGGTCACCGTGCAGCCGGCGGCGTTCTTGTGGCCGCCGCCGCCGAATGCCTTTGCCACCGATCCGACGTCGACATCTCCCTTGGATCTCAAGCTCACCCGGTATTCCTCGCCCTGGAGCTGCTTGAAGAAGACGACCGCCTGAATTTCCTTGACGGTGAGCGGCAGGTTGACGAGTCCTTCGGTGTCCTCGTAGGTGCCACCCGCCTCGCGCGCCATCTCGTGGTCGAGATACACGATCGCGATCCTGCCCGACTGGTCGAGCTGCATCGCCCGCAACACGGAGCCGAACAGCTTCAGCCGGCCCATGTTGTTGCTGTCGTACACGCTGCGCGCGACGAGCACCGGATTGACGCCAGCTTCAACGGTCTGCCGGCAGATGTCGAACGGTATCCGGCGAGATGCTCGAATAGTGGAACGAACCGGTGTCGGTCAGGATGGCCAGGTAGATATGGGTGGCGATTTCGACCGACAGCGGCACGTCGAGGGCGCGGATCAACGCGAAGACCATCTCGCCGCAGGCGGCCGCCGAGTCGTCGAACCACCTGATGTCCCCGTAGCCTGTGTTGCCGGGGTGGTGGTCGATATTGATCACGAAAAAACGATCGAGGCCCTCGACTCCGGTCCGCGACAGGTCGCCGCATTCCATGATGATCACGGCGTCGAACTCGCCGTCGATCCGGTCCGCGATCTCGATGCCCGGCACGCCCGGGAACGTCTGAATCGGGGGCGGAGCGGGTCGCTGTTGACGACGCGAACGGTTTTGCCGAGCGCGCGCAGCGCGTAGGCCATCGCGAGCTCGGATCCGATGGAGTCGCCGTCCGGCCGCTGCGTGGGAAGAGACGACAAAACGTTGCCGCGCACGAATCGCGTCGGCGATCTGTTGCAGCTCAGGAACCGTTGTCGTCATCATTGCGTTCAGGCGTGACCTTCCAGTTCCGCAGGTTGCCCGGCGTGCAGCTCGTTGAGGATCTGCTCAATCCGATCCTGGCCGGCGATCGAGTTGTCGTACAGGAACTGCAGCTCCGGCGTGCGTTTCAGCCGCAGTCGGGATCCGATCTGGCGGCGGAGAAACGGCGTCGCGCGATCGAGCGCCTTGGCGCTGTTGGCGCGGGCCTTCTCGTCGCCCAGCACCGTGTAGTGCACCCGCGCGGACTGGAGGTCCGGGCTGAGCTGCACGCGTGTCAGGGTCACGAAGCCGATGCCCGGGTCGTGGACCTCGCGGGCCAGCAGCAAGGCGAGCTCGCTGCGAATCTGGTCGGCGACGCGATCGGGGCGGGAACCCTGCGACATCAGGAATCAGGAATCAGGAACGACGAATTCGGGTTCGGTCTGCCGGATTTCGAGCCATCCGGCAATCAGGTAGTCGTCTAGGCGGTGACCGCGACTCTCACCATCGTGAAGATCTCGATCAGATCGCCGACTTTGAGGTCGTTGAACCGCTCGAATCCGATGCCGCATTCGAAACCGGCCTTGACCTCCGACACGTCGTCCTTGAAGCGTCGGAGCGAGCCGATCTTGCCTTCGTACACCACGACGTTGTCGCGCAGCAGCCGAGCCTGTGTCTCGCCCGCGCGGGTAATCCGGCCTTCGGTCACCATGCAGCCGGCAATGGTCCCGAACTTCGGCACCTTGAAGGTGTCGCGCACCTCGGCGACGCCCATGCGCACTTCCTTGAACGTGGGATCGAGGAGCCCGGCCATCGCCTTCTTCATCTCGTCGGTCACGTTGTAGATGATCGAGTGCAGGCGGATGTCGACATGCTCGCGCGCGGCAATTTCCTCGGCGTTTCTGTCGGGCCGGACGCTGAAGGCGATGATGATGGCGTTGGAGGCCGAGGCCAGCAGCACGTCCGACTCGTTCACGGCGCCGACGCCGGAGTGAATGATGCGGATCTTGACCTTCTCGTCGGTCAGCTTGGTGAGCGTGTCGGCGAGCACTTCGGCCGAGCCCTGCACGTCGGCCTTGATGATGATCGGCAGCTCCTTCATGCCGCCTTCGGCAATCTGCGCCTGGAGCGACTCGAGCGTGAGGCGGCCCCCTTTCGCGCCGCGCGCGCGCGTCTTCGCCTGTTCCTCCCGGAATGTGGCGATCTGGCGCGCCTTGGCGGCATCGGCGACCTGAAACACGTCGCCCGGCTGCGGCAGCCCGGTGAGCCCGAGCACCTCGACCGGCATCGAGGGCCCGGCCTGCTTCGTGGGCCGCCCGCGGTCGTCGATGAGCGCGCGGACGCGCCCGACAATCGGTCCGGCGATGAAGGTGTCACCGACGTGCAGCGTCCCGTCCTGCACCAGAATCGTCGCGACCGGCCCCCGGCCCTTGTCCAGCTTGGCTTCGAGCACGGTGCCCGTCGCATTGCGCTTGGGGTTCGCTTTCAGCTCGCCGAGGTCGCTGACGAGCAGGATCATTTCGAGCAGCAGGTCGATGTTCTGCTTCTTCTTCGCCGACACGTCGACGGTGACGGTCTTCCCGCCCCATTCCTCGGGCATCAGGTCGAGCTCGGTGAGCTCGCGTTTGACCTTCTCGGGACTCGCGTTCGGCTTGTCGATCTTGTTGATCGCCACGATGATCGGCACGTTGGCCGCCCGCGCGTGATCGATGGCCTCCCGCGTCTGCGGCATGACGCCGTCGTCGGCGGCGACGACGAGGACGACGATGTCGGTCACCTTGGCGCCGCGGGCGCGCATCAACGTGAACGCTTCGTGGCCCGGCGTATCGAGGAACACGATGTTTCTGCCCGCCGATCGTCACGTGGTAGGCGCCCATGTGCTGCGTGATGCCGCCGGCTTCGCGCTCGGCGACGCGGGCCTCGCGAATGGCGTCGAGCAGGCTCGTCTTGCCGTGGTCGACGTGACCCATGACGGTGACGACGGGGGCGCGCGTCACGATGTCCCCCGGGCTGGCCGCGCCGTCGCTGGTTTGGACGAGCTCTTCCTCGAAGCTGCGCATCTGGACGTCGGCGCCGAACTCGCGGGCGAGCATCGATCGCCGTCTCGGTGTCGAGCGTCGAGTTGATCGTCATGATCAACCGCTTCATCAGCAGTTTGCCCAGTACATCCTTGACGCGCACGTCGAGCTTGTCGGCCAGGTCCTTCACCGTCATGCCTTCCGCGAGCGTGATGGTCCGCGTGACGGGCGGCGGCGCCACCTGGCGGCGGCGGCATCGATGGGCGCGCCTGCTCGCGCCTGACGCCGGACGAGGGCCGTTGACCCATCGACGGCCGCATCGGCGGTCGCGACGGCATTCCCGGGCGCTGCGGATACTGACCGGGACGCGGAGGCAGGCCGGGCTGCTGGGTACGAATCGGCTGTGATGGCAGCGGACGGGGACCCCCCGGTGTTGGACGCGGCGCGGCTCCGGGATACGAGGGGCGCGGCGGACCGAGCGGGCGGACTCCCGGCTGCGACGAGGGCGGACGACCGGGTGCTGTGCCGCCCGGTGCCGGCATGGCGCTGGCGGCGGCTCGAGCGGCCGCCGGCGCGGTCGCCGGCCGCTCGGTGGGCCGGACCGGCGCTGGACGAACAGCGCCGCGGGGCGGCGCCTGTGTTGGAAGGGGCGGCGTCGGCGTGGTGGGCCGTTGCTCTTCGATACGCAGCCGGAGCGTTGGCGGGACGACGCGCCCCGGCGTCGCAGGCTTGGGCACGGCCGGTTCAACGCTCACCACCTCTGGCGGCTCCTCGACGGCTGCGGGAACGGCCTCTTCAACCGGCGCGGCGACCTCGGCGATCACTTCAATCGGCACCGGCGCCGGCTCCGGCGGCCTTCGGCCGTCACCTCCGCGGCTGGTTCCTCGCCGATCGGTTCGGCGTCCGTTGGTTCGGGTAAGGGCGCCGCCACCGGGGCGGCCTTTACCGTTTTCACCAGGCGCGGCGGTGGCAGCACGGGAGCCGCAGGTTTCTGCGGCTCGGCCGCTTTCTTGGCCGGCGCCGGTTTCTTGCCTTTGAGCGCCGGTGTGTCGGCGAAGATGTCGCCGCCCGGCAGCGCGATGTTGCGCTGCCGCGCGAGGCGTTCGACGAATTGCCGCCCCACGACCTCCTCGATCGTGCTCGACGCGCTCTTCACCTCGATACCGTGATCGCGCTTGAGCAACGCCGTCACTTCCTGGCTCGTCGTCCCGAGGAGTTCCGCGACCTTGTAAATCCGGACAGTTCCCAAGCGCTACCCCTTACTGCTGTAGTGCAGGCCTTGCGGCCTGCCGTGCGCGAACGTGCGATCCGCCCTGCGAGGGCGCCTACGACTGCGTCTCTTCATCGGCGACGGGTTCGGCGGCCGGTTCGGCGGCCGGCGCCTCGCTCTCGCCGCGCGCTGCCGCGAGAATCTTCTCGGCGGTCTTGGCGCCGATTCCCGGAATCTCCAACAGTTGTTCGACGGTGGCACCCGCCACCGCCTCGGGCGTGGCGTAGCCGGCCTCGACGAGCTTCTGAAGCGTCTTGTTGCCGACACCTTCGAGCTCGTAGGGCAGTGGGGCTCCGGACGCGTCGCCCGGCGCAGAGCCCTCGTCGCCCCCGGCGGGTTCGCCGCCTCCTGCCTCGAGGCCCTCGAACTGCGCCTCGACTTCGCGCCGCTTTTCCTCTTCGCTCTTGATATCGATGCGCCACCCGGTGAGCTTCGCGGCCAGGCGGACATTCTGACCCTTCTTGCCGATCGCCAGCGACAACTGCTTGTCCTCGACGATCACCTCCATCACGCGCTCGCGATCGTCGACGATCGAGACACGCTGCACCTTCGCCGGGCTGAGGGCGTTGGTGACGAACGCAATCGGATCCTCCGACCACTCCACGATGTCAATTTTCTCCCCGCGCAGCTCCCGGATGATCGACTGCACGCGCGTGCCCTTCATGCCGACGCAGGCGCCGACCGGGTCGACGTCGCGTTCCCTCGAGAAGACCGCGACCTTCGCCCGATCGCCCGCCTCGCGGACGGCGCCGCGGATCATGACGGTGCCATCGTAAATCTCCGGAACCTCCTGCTCGAACAACTTGATCAGGAGCGCCGGATCGGTGCGGGACAGCACGATCTGCGGTCCCTTGGCGCTGCGATTCACGCCTTTGATGACCGTTCGGACGCGATCGGCCGGCGCATAGCTTTCGGCACGCGACTGTTCCTTCCGCGGCAGGACCGCCTCGATGCGGCCCACCTCGAGGATGATGTCGCCGTTCTCGAAGCGTTTGACGGTGCTGTTGACCACGTCGCCGATCCGCTGGTTGTATTCGGCGAAGATGTTTTCGCGCTCCGCTTCCCGCACCTTCTGAAAGATGACCTGCTTGGCGGTCTGCGCCGCAATCCGGCCCAGCACTTCGGTCGGCTTCGGAAACTCCATTTCGTCGCCGAGCTCGATGCTGTTGGCGACATCGTCGCCGTACAGCTGCTGGTACATCTGGCGCGCCTCGTCGATGGCGATCTCGGTCGCCGGACTGGCGACTTCCTGCACGACCAGCTTGAGCGCGAACAGGTCCACCTGGCCGGTTTCGAGATTGAACCGCGTCTTCAGGTTCTCTCCGGTCTTGTAATACTTGCGTGACGCCGTGGCAACCGCCTCCTCGATGGCGCTGATGACGACATCGGGCTCGATGCCCTTCTCTTTCGCGAGCGCTTCGATCGTCTGCTGTAAAGGATTCGACATATCAAGTTTTCAGCTGGCCGATGGCTGCCGGCTAGAACTCCACTTCCAGGTGCGCGCGCGTAATCACCCCGACCGGCACCCGATGCCGGCGTCCGTCGTCGGCGTCAATCAGCACGTCGTTGTTCTCGATGCCGCTGAGCCGGCCCTTGAAAAACCGCTGCCCATCCACTGCCTCGCGCATGACCAGCTTCGCGCGGCGCCCCGCGAACCGCCGGTAGTCGTCGGCGCGGCGCAACGGCCGATCGAGGCCCGGAGAGGAAACCTCGAGGATATACGCCATCGGCACGACATCCTCAACGTCCAGGATCGCACTGAGGTCGCGGCTCACCCGGGCACAATCCTCGACGCTGACACTGTCGCCCGCCGTCGCGGCAGGGCCGGGACGGTCAATCTGCACGCGCAGCATCATCCCACCCGCTTCGCGTCGGAACTGCACGTCGAACACCTCGAGCCCATAGGTCGTGACCACGCGGGCCGCCACGCTCGCGCACCGGCTCGACGACGTCCGCCTCGCGGGGCATGTTTTCGAGGGCCTTAAACGAAAAAAGCGGGCACTCCGCCCACTTCGGTCCTACAAACCAGGCTGCGAATCAAAAATTATAGCACACGAGTCGGCCCTGGGGACGGAGGCGAGCGCGGCGGAATCGGTCTGCCAGGCACGAGGAGACGGCTGTCCGGCTTTGGCCCTGGCTCGGCCGTTGGTACGCGGGGACAGAGCCCGATTACAAGGGCCTCGCGATGAGGTCGTAGTCCCGGGAGCCGACGATTTCAACCTCAACAAAATCGCCGCTCCGGAAGCTGGACGGATCGCAGTCGCTCAAGTACACGGCGGCGTCGATTTCCGGCGCCTGGGACGCCAGCCGGGCCTTGAGCACCAGCTCATGGTCGGTGGCGGGGCCGTCCACGAGCACGCGGACCCGCTCGCCGATGCGCGCACGCTGGCGCGTGCGCACCAACCGCTTCTGCAGGCTCATGACCCGGTTCCGCCGCTCGCGCTTGGCCGGCGCCGGCACGTCGTCGTCCATGGCGAACGCGGAAGTCCCTTCCTCGTGCGAGTAGGTGAAGACGCCGAGGTGATCGAACCGGTGGTCCGTCACGAACCCGCACAGCTCGTCGACGTCAGCGTCGGTCTCGCCCGGAAAGCCCACGATGAAGGTCGTCCGGAGCGCGACGCCGGGCACCCGTTCGCGAATGCGTTCAAGCAGCCGGTCGTACTTCTGGCGAGTGCCGGGGCGTTTCATGCTCTTGAGCACCGGATTCGCCGCGTGTTGAAGCGGCAGGTCGATATACTTGCAGACCTTCCCGCACTCCGCCATGGCGGCGAGCGTGTCGTCGTCGATCGTCGTCGGATACAGGTACAGCAGGCGAATCCATTCGAGGCCGTCGATCCCGTTCAACAGCCGCAGCAGCTTCGCCAGCGCCCCGCGTTCGTCGCGGTCGATCCCGTAAAACGTCGTGTCCTGCGAGATGAGCAACAGCTCCTTGACTCCGCGAGCCGCCAGCGCGCGCGCCTCGCGAACGATCGACTCGTCGGGGCGGCTCCGATAGCGGCCGCGCAACGTGGGGATGATGCAGAAGGCGCACTTGTAATCGCACCCTTCGGCGATCTTGACGTACGCGTAGTGTCGCGGCGTGGCGAGCACCCGCGGCGTCTCGGCGTCGTACATGTAGGTCGGAGGCGTCCGGGGGGGCGGCTGCTGAGCGAAAAAGGTCAGCGGCGCCGAGCTCGAGGCCGGGAAGCCGGCGATCGCGCTCACGATGTCCGGCACCTCGCCAGTGCCGAGGACGGCGTCGATCTCCGGGATCTCGGTACGCAATTCGTCGCGGTAGCGCTCGGCCAGGCACCCGGTCACGATCAGGCGGCGGCACGCCCCGTCTTGCTTGTGCCGCACCATCTCCAGGATCGTGTCAATCGATTCCCGTTTCGCCGAGTCGATAAAGGCGCAGGTATTGACGACGAGCACGTCGGCCGCGGCCTCATCCCGGACAAGCTCGTGCCCCGCATCACGCGCCAGACCGAGCATCACCTCGGAGTCGACGAGATTCTTGGGGCAGCCGAGGGAAACCAATCCGATTTTCATGCGTTCTACGTTCTGTCGTTCTACGTTCTACGTTCTACGTTCTACGTTCACGTTCTGCGTTCTGCGTTCGCCGTACCGGCTCTCAGAACGTAGAACGTGAACTGAGCTACGGATACAGCCTGTACAGCATACGTGGAAACGGAATGGTTTCGCGAACGTGCTCGAGGCCGCAGATCCAGGCGACCACCCGCTCGATGCCCATGCCGAAACCGCCGTGCGGGACCGAGCCATACCGTCGCAGGTCGAGATACCACTCGAAGGCTTCGCGCGGCAGCTTCTGCTCCTCAATCCGTTTCAGCAGCAGATCCAAGTCCGCGAGCCGCTCGCCGCCGCCGATGATCTCCCCGTACCCTTCAGGTGCCAGCACATCGACCCCGAGGGCGAGTTCCGGCCGGGCTGGATCCGGCTTCATGTAGAAGGCTTTCACCCCGGCCGGGTAGCGATGCACCATGACCGGACGATCGAGTCCTTCGGCCAACGCCGTTTCGTCGGGGCCGCCAAAATCGCCGCCCCATTGAATCGGCAGTCCTTTCGCCTGCAGCGTCCGAATCGCCTCGTCGTAGGACATTCTCGGGAACGGCCTCTGTACCGCCTCGAGCCTGGTCGTATCACGCTCGAGGACGTTCAGCTCGCGCCTGCGGGACTCGAGCACGCGGCCGATCACCGAGACGACGAGGTCTTCAGCGAGGGCCATGACGTCGTCGAGATCCGCGTAGGCCATTTCGGGCTCGACCATCCAGAACTCCGTCAGATGGCGCCGCGTCTTCGATTTCTCGGCGCGAAACGTCGGGCCGAAACAGTAGACGCGCCCGAGCGCCATCGCGTTCGCTTCGTTATAGAGCTGTCCGCTCTGGGTCAGGTAGGCGGTCTGATCGTCGAAATACTGTGCAGGAAAAAGGGTGGTCGTGCCTTCGCAAGCGGCGGGGGTGAAAATCGGCGTGTCGGCAAGGATGAACCCGCGCGAGTTGAGGTACTCGCGTACGGCATTGATGATCTCGTGGCGGATGCGGAGGATCGATTGCTGCCGCTCCGACCGGATCCAGAGATGCCGCCGATCGAGCAGGTAGTCGACCCCATGCTCCTTCGGCGTGATCGGGAAGTCGTGTGACGGTCCCACGACCTCGAGCGCCTTCACGTCGATCTCGTAACCGTTCGGCGCCCGTGAGTCGGCGCGAACGGTGCCGGTCACGATGACCGCGGTTTCCTGCGACAGATGGTCTGCCGCCTTGAACAGCTCCTCGCCCACCGCGGCCTTCGAGATCACGGCCTGAACGAAGCCGCTGCCGTCGCGCAGGATCAGGAAATGGATCTTTCCGCTCGAGCGGCGGTTGTGCAGCCACCCCTTGATGGTGACGTCTTCGCCAGCGTGCGCGCCGATGTCTTCGATGTAGATATGCATCCCGCTCAGTTATCAGCTCTCGGTCGTCAGCTCTCGGCTGTCAGCTCCCAGCTGTACGCTGAGAGCTATTCGTGAAGCAGCCCTTCCATCCGGCGCCGGGCCTGCTGTGCCTTCCGCAGCGTGTTCTTCGGTGATCCGTGCGCGGCGATCTCGAGCAGCAAGGTACCCTCATAGCCGACCTTCAGCACGGCCGTCAGGGCCGCCGGCCAGTCGATCGTCCCTTCGAAGGGCACGAGGTGGTCGTCGGTGCGGCCACGGTTGTCGTGCACGTGGGTCGTGATCAAATGCTCCGAGACGGTCTCGATCGCGTCGACGAGATCTCCGTCCATGTGTGCGTGACCGAAATCGAGACAGATGCCGGCCGTCCCGTCGTCGAGCACCTGCTCGATGAAGTGCACGAGCGAACCGGCCCGCGACAACTCGTTCGGGATCACTTCAAGGGCGACCCGGACGCCGAGCGGTGCGGCTAGTCGCTGCAGCTCGGCGATGCTGCGGCGGGCCCCATCACGGCTGTTCTCGACCATCGACGAGCGCGGAAGCCCCAAGTGGGCGACCAGGACGCCAAAGGGGATCCGCCGCGCAATCTGAAGCGCGCGCTCAGCCTCTTCCATGGCCCGCGCGCGTGTTTCGGGATCGGCGCTGGCCAAGGTGAGCGGCGGCCCCCATCGTTCGGCCATGAAGCTTTCACCGATCGGCGCGTGTACAGCGTGCAACTCGAGGCCGGCTTCCGCCAGCCACTGCTGAAGGTCGGCGACCGCCGCCGGGTTGTGATAGTCGAAATGCGTCCGCGTCGCAAAGAGCTCGACCGCCTCGAACCCGAAGCTGGCCATCTCCAGGAGGTGCTCCCGAGTCAGCCGGTGACTGTGATACAGGTGCGTCGATAGACCGAACTGGCGCTTTTTGGGCACAGGCGGAACTACTCATTCTACCGATTCCTGGATCTCATCATCTAGTCATCTCGTCGTTGACTGGTCGTTGGTGGTAGGGTCTGGTCAAGAGAGTTTTCAAATGATCCGATGACCGGTGATCGCCTTCATCGAAGCTCGTCAATGTGCTCGGCCAGCAGGTCGCGAATCCTTGCGAACCGCGGGTATTTCTCGAGATTGGTGCGCACGTAGTGCAGCGTTCGCGGCATGTACTGGATATACACCGGATTGCGGCGCGTGATGGTCTGGTAGCCGAAGGTGCCGAGCGCCTTCATGTTGCGCTGCACCGCCATGAGGTCGAAGCGGCGGCGGAACGCGCTCCCGGCAGGTTCTCCCTTGAGCGCGAGGAAATAGGCGATGAGCTCGTCCAGCTCTCTGTCGGTCAGATCCACGTAGGAGTCCCGCAGCAGCGACGCCAGATCGTAGGTATCGGGGCCCATGCGCGCATCCTGAAAGTCGATGACGTGAAGCGTGCCGTCGTGCAGCATGAGGTTCCGGCTGTGATAGTCGCGGTGACACAGCACGCGCGGCTCCGAGGCCAGTTCCCCGGCGATCGTCTTCCATTCGTCGGCGAGCGCGAGGCGCTCGGCCTCAGACAGCGCCGCTCCCCGGTAGTTCTCGATGAAATGACGAACGAAGAAGTCGAGCTCCCAGGTCAGCTTCTCGACGTCGAATGCGATCCGATACGGCAGGTACCGATCGGACGCCAACTCGGCACCCCGCCGCTGGAGCAGCGCGATGAGCGCGACGGCGTCCCTGTACAGGGCCGCATGCTCTCCGGGCGTCGCGGCACCCAGATGCGCCTGCAAGGTCACATCGCCCAGGTCCTGGAGCGCGACGATGCCGTCGGCATCCGCGTGGCCGAGAATCGCCGGAACCGGCAGCGGGATCTGTTCGAGCAGCGCGGCCACGTTGGCGAAGGGCAGCGTCTCGAAGTCGATGCTTCCCGCGTGCAACGCGAGCACGATCGAATCGCCTCCGGTCACGATCACGCGAAAGTAGCGGCGGTCAGATGCGTCGCCCGTGAGAGGGACGACTTTCGGGCGGTGGGTCGTCCCGCTCGCCTGCAGGTAGCGGTCGATGCGCTCTCGCAGCGCATTCCCTTCCTCGGTCCGTTGATTCATGTCTGCCCCTCGTACGACGCTCTGCGTCACACCGCTCAGGAAAAACCGGCACCTGCGGCGCCGACGCTCCTTGCCGGCCTTCCGCTCGGCGGCGGCGCCCGACACCGTGTCCAAAGCCGACCGGACGAACGCGGACTTCATGCGAGGGCATCGGCTCTAGAAGGTGGCATCGAACGCGGTGACCGAGATGGTATCGCTGGCGCGAACGAGAATCGATCGGCGATATCTCGCGCCTGCGGGAACCTTCACGCCGTCCGTCACGATACATTCGTCCAAGACCGATCCGGCGCCTATCTCGATATCGTTCCAGAGGATCGACCGCGCGATTCTGGCGCTCTCGTGGACGTGAACGTTGCGGCCGCGATACTCGTGCTCCGGAGGGGAGCGGCTCATGAAGGCGAAAGAGGTGCGCCAATAATCGGTGACGGTGCCGACATCCCAGAACGCCGCCTCTCGCACGACGCCGCGCACGCTGCCGGGTTGTGCGGCGATCAGATCGTCGTAGAGACCGCCAATGGAGTTCATGGGCCGGCCCGCGGGCAGCGATCGAAACGCCGCGGCCTGGGCGGCTTGCACGCCGACGAAATGAAATGATCCCACGGCCGCCGCCCCGGGCGGCACGAATCCGGTCACGCTCGAGCCGGCATCCAGCCGCACGCCCCCGTACCGGTCAGGGTTCACGTTCGGCACGAGCGCAAGCGTAACGAGGGCACCCGTGGAACGGTGTGCTTCATTCAGCGCTCCCAGATCGAATTCGCAGAGGGTGTCGCCGTTTACGATCAGAAAGGCGTCGGCGTCGAGAATTGCAAGCGCCTGACGAGGACCGCCCGCGCTGCCGAGCACCTGTGGCTGCTCCCAGGAGTAGCGGACAAGGGCTCCGAGATCGCTGCCGTCACCGAGGACCGCGGTGAGGGTCGCGGGCAGATGGTGCAGGTTCAGCACGACGTCGGCGATCTGCCGAGCCGACAGCCATCGCACGATCCGGCGGACGAGCGGCTCTCCGGCCACCGGGAGGGCGGGCTTTGCGCGCACCAGTGTCAGTGGCCGGAGACGGATGCCCAAGCCGGCGGTCAGCACGAGTGCATGTCGGAATGGCGGCGCTGGCATCGAGTTGTTGTGGACTGGGCTTCGGGCGGTCCTACTGGTCGCCGAACAACATCTGCGTCACCGCCAGGCCGCGCTGCTCGCAGTGTTGGACGAACAGCGTCCGATAGGAATTCAGCAGGTAATCGCCGGGGCTGCGGCCCAGCGCGGCCGCCGTGGCCCTGATGCCTTCGGCGCTGCCTTCGATCTCGATGAAGGTGCCCACCGGCGTTTCGTCGACGGCGACAATGACATCGTTGAGGGTGAATTCTTCCCGGTACTTTTCATATCGAAACCCCACCTGGAAGCCGAGCTCACCAAGCAGGCGAACGAGCAGCGGACCGTCGCCCACCATCGTCTCGAGCTCGTCGCGCAGCTTCATGGCCGAGGGTTGCAGCGGACCTTTGAACGTGAGAAACGCCCTGCCCGTCTCCATCCGGACGCGCAGGACCGAGCCGCGCCGCCGCAACGTCCCGTCCTGCGTGTCAAGGACCGAGTCCTCCTGGAGCCGCCGCGCCCTGAGCGGCGCCGCGCCGATCTTCAGTACCCGCGGCGCGCGCCTCGGCCGGGTCGGCGAATCTGAGCTTGATCTCGCGTTCCAGGATGGCGGTCACCAACCGTCTATTTAATCGCCCACGCTCAGAAATTACAATGCGATCGTGTGGCCGTGACGGACCGCGGACCGGCTGGCATCGACTCGCGAGCTTACAGAAGCCCCTTCATCGCTCCGATGAGACCCGAGCACGCGCACCAGCAGGGCGCGGATAAAAACGTACATCGTGAAGCATTCGAGTGCGAACGCCGGAAACCCGAAGTATCCGGGCAGCGGCATCTCGAAGATCTTCACCTCCTCCATGATCGGAACCGTGTAGTGCCACTTGGTGCGGGACCAGTAGTTCCAGAACTCCCATAAAACTCCGCACAGGAACCCGCTCCCGATCAAGTTGGTAAGGCGTGAATAGACACCCTGACGAAAATCCAAGTACAGCGACTCCCCGCCGAGCCGCACGTTGATCGGCTCGAGCAAGAAGATGAACCCGAGCCACACCGGCGCCGCGAGATAGGGGGAGGGCCAGATCAACGGCCACGCGAGCATCGATACGCCGGCGACTATTGAAAGGGCGGCAGGAAGGGCAGGGAGGACGGGCGGGGGAGGAGAGGTGGGAACAGCAGGAGAGGAGGGCGGGGCTCGAAGACCGCGCCAGACGGCGATGACTTCAGCGCCTTCGAAGATCGCGGGCCAGATCGTCGCGAACGACCAGGCGTACCCGAAATATCTCAGCAGTGCGTTCTCCGGGAGTCCGACGTAATACCAGTTGTCGATGAACCGGTTGTAGAACTCGAATACGAGCCACAGCGGGATCGATACGAGCGCGAGGAAGGCGAGCTCGTGGGGAGCGGATCGGATCCACGATCGGCCGCGCGCGCGCCAGACAACCGCGTCGGCGAAGATGATGAAGCCGGTCCACGCGGTCGGCGTGTTCCATGACGCGAACGGCTCGACCCCTGCAAGCGTGGCGGTTTCCGATCCGATCATCACGGCGAGCCCGAGCAGCGCCCACCGGTTCATGTCACGCGCATCCGGTATGAACAGCCGCGGAGCGCCGGCGTGCCTACCCCCTTGCCGAGTAGCAGGACTTTCAACGTGCTGCCAAGACCGCCGGGCATCAGGAGGGTTTTCAGGGCAAGGCGATCGTTGAGATCAAGATCCTCGGGGTTGACGGGCTTCACAGGACTCTGCACGCTCACAAGGTTCGCGGCCGAACGGGTACCTGGGGCGCCTTGGGAAGCTCGTGCACCTCGAGAATCTCCCCAACGTTGCGAACCTTGCGAGCCTTCAGGACCTGTTGCACCTGGTGCGTCTCGTGAACCGTGTTCGATGAGTCCCAGCAGAAAGTACGTCTGATCGAGAAACCCCAGCGTCGCGAGGCCCTCAGCCTCTGCGGAGCGACGGAGGGTTGTGAAATCGACGTGGGCGGTGATGTCCTGCGCTCCAGGTGTCACCAGCCACGGCGCAGCGGCTCCGGATTCGGCGCCTGTCATCGTATGACGCGTGAAAGTGGTGAGCGTGCCGGCCGCGTGGGTCACCCCGTAGAGCTCGGGTGCCTCGTGTCCGTAGTCGATCAGGATGACGAACCCGCGCCGCAGACACCGCGCCGCCTCGCGGATCCAGTCGACGGCCCGCAGGTTGATCTCGACGAGCCACCCGGGCTCGAGTGTGATCTCGAGGCGCTGAAGATACTCCGCGAGGGCTGGTGTCGACAGAGGACCTTCGCGTGTGACAAAGGCGGAACCGGGCGCTCTGCTGCGGGAAGAATCGGGAGCCAGATCGACATAGATTTCGTGCAAGCCGCCGGGCCGCATCACGACCTGATGGACGGGGAACGCGTCGAGCAGTTCGTTGGCGATGAGGACCCCGTCGAACGACGGGGGCAGCCCGGCCGTCGACGAGACGAGGCGTTCGACACCTTCCTCGAGCGTCGCCGGCTGCGCGTCGCGGGCAGCTGCGCTGGCTTCTACCAGATGGAGGTTCGTCCGGCCGAAAAGGTCGGGATGGCGGCGGCGCGCGGCGCGGAGGATGTCGGAGGAAAGGCGGCCGTTCCCAGCGCCCGCTTCGACCAGGTCGAAGACGTGCACCGCAGGATCCCCTGAGGGGGTTGTGGAATCCGACCGGCCTTCCTCCCCCGTCCGAATCGCCGCAAGCCGCTCCGCCATCTCGGCGATCTGAATCTCGAGGAGGTCGCCGAACATCGCGCCAACGTCGACGCTGGTAAAAAAATCGCCCGCGCGGCCGGATCGCTGGGCTGCGCGGGCGTAGTAGCCGAACTCCGAGTGGTAGAGCGCGACGTCCATGAACGCGGCCACCGTCAGCGGCCCACGTTCATGGATCAGGTCGATCAGTAGGTCTTCAATCGGCAATCAACCTGCACTCTGCAATGCCTGACGCCCTGTCACTCTTTTCGCACCGTCACGAATACTTGCGTGCCCTCCCGCCAGACGAGAATCTGCGCGATACGGCCAGCCTGCACCTGCCGCAACGCGCGGCCGGCTTCGGTGGCGTTCGTCACCGGCTGCCGGTTCACGGCGGTGATGATGTCACCCGGGCGCAGCGCCCCCGCCGACGGTCCGTTCGGATCGACCTCGGTCACGAGCGCCCCGGTCTGCCCTGAGGGTAACTGGAGCTGACGCGATCGCTGCGGCGTGAGGTTTCCGAGTGTCAGGCCGAAGCTTTCGCTGCCCTGCTCGGTCGGTTCCGGCGGCTCGCTGCTGCGGCCCTGGCGTCCACGCTCCGCCTGCAGATCGAGCTCGTCGACGGTGACATTGAGCGTTCGATCGCGGCCCTCGCGCACCACCTTCACCGGCACCGACGTGCCGGGTTTGGTGGCCGTGACCATGTTGACGAGATTGTTGGAGTTCGGCACGGGTCGCCCGTTGAATTCAATGATGACGTCGCCGGGCTGGATGCCGGCTTTGTCGGCCGCGCCGCCGGGCGCGACGCTCGACACGACGGCGCCGACACGTGACTTGAGGCCGAAGTCCTGGAAGGCGTCGCGCGGGACGGGCGCGATCTGCACGCCGATGCGTCCGCGCGTCACCTTGCCCGTGTGCAGCTGCGGCAACAGGTCGCGCACGGCGTTGATTGGCACCGCAAATCCGATCCCGATGTTCCCCTCCGCGCGGCCGTTGGCGATGATGGCCGTATTCATGCCGATCACTTCGCCGCGGATGTTGAGGAGCGGTCCGCCCGAGTTGCCCGGATTGATGGCCGCGTCGGTCTGGAGCATCTCGTTGGATCGGCCGTCGGTCACCGGGAAGGGACGTTCGGTCGCGCTGATGACGCCCACAGAGACGGTGTGCCGTAAGCCGAATGGATTGCCGATCGCCATGACCCAATCGCCTGCCGCTATCTGGGACGAATCGCCGAATTTCGCTTCAGGAAGCGTGTGGTTCGGCTTTTCGGTGAGCTGGATCAGCGCGCTATCGGTGAGCTCGTCGCGTCCAATAAGCTTGGCCTGGTACAGCTGATCGGCGTCCTCACCGTAGAGCGAGACTTCGATCTTGGTGGCGCCCTCCACGACGTGGTTGTTCGTCAGGATGAGCCCATCTTTGCTGATGATGAAGCCGGTGCCTGCGGCGATCGTCGTCTGGTCGCGCGGCTGCTGCCGGCGCCGCGGTGCCTGTCCTTGTCCTCCCTGTCCCTGACCCTGGCCTTGGCCTTGGCCCTGGCCCTGGCCTTGGTCCTGGTCCTGATCTCCGGGCGGCTGCCCGAAAAAGCGCCTGAATAGGTCGTCGGGAGGAGCCCCTCCGTAGAAGTCCGAGAGATCCTGCGCGCGCCGCGTCGTTTCCGTCCGGATGTTGACCACCATCGGCGATTGTGCCTTGGCGACGTTCCGGAACGTTTGCGAATCGATCGCGCCGGTGAGGGGCGCGCTGTTCATCGGCGGCGCCGTGAAGGTCTGCGCCGAGGACTGCGACGCCATGTCGAGACGCGAAGCGATTACCAGAGCGACGGCGAACGACGACACGGCAATCAGGAGCATGTAGAAAAGGGTGGTCTTGCGAGTGGACATCGAGCCTCCTAAACGAGAGCCAGAATTTCGGTCTGGAGCGGTCCGGTAACCGTTGCGTCGTGCGCGTGCATGATCATGTTGATTTCCGAGCGGACGCCGAAATCGGAGAAGTAGACCCCCGGTTCAATCGTGAAGCCGGTGCCGGGAAGCAGCCGTCGATCGTCGTGGGTTTCGTAGTCGTCCATATTCACGCCGTTGCCGTGCACCGACTCCCCGAGGCTGTGCCCCGTCCGGTGCAGGATCTGATCGCCATAGCCGGCTTCCCGCAGCAGGGAGGCCGCCGCGCGATCGACCTCCCACCCCCGCAGCTCCCGCCCCGCGCGTGATGCGTCCTTCACCAGGTCGACGGCCGCGTCGCGGGCGGCCCGGACGGCTGCGAAGGCCTCGACCTGTCGATCGGGCGGCCGCAGCCCTGAATAGCCCACCCAGGTGATATCGGCGAATACCGCTCCTGGATGATTGAGCTTGGCCCAGAGATCCAGCAGGACGAGCTCCTCGGCATGAATCGTCCGCGCCGCGGTCGCCGTCGGCAGGTAATGCGGGTTGCCGGCGTTTTCCGCCGCCGAGACGTTCGGGTCGGAGTCGCTGACGAGCCCCGCGTCGGCAAACCATCCCGCCATCAGCTGTTGGATGTCGTACTCCGTGGTCCGCACGCCGTCGCGGAGGCGGCGCGCGATAGCGTCGAACGCGCGGTCCTTCACCTGGTGAAGCTTTTCGGAAGCGGCCTGGTGCGATGCCATTTCGGGCCCGTCCCAGATCGCCGAGAATCGCTGAACCAGATCGCCGGACGAAACGACCTCAATTCCAAACTGCCGGATGAGCTCGACGGTGCCGGCATCCACCCTCGCGATGTACGGAATCGCGCACGCCGGCGAATACTCCATCGCGATGCGCCGGAGGCCGCCCACCAGGCGCGCAAGACCCTCTTCGAGTTGCTGCCGCTGCGCATACCGCTCAGCCTGCCCTGGCAGGTGCGCCAGCGCGCTGGGCTCGATCGCGTGCACGAGCGCCCTCGGTTCGCCCACCGCGGGAATCAGGTAATACCACCGCCGCGTCGCCAGATGGCCGCCCTGCTTCGCCACACCCGTGACGTCGGCCGCGATCGGATCGATCCCGCGAAAATCGTACAAGAGCCAGGCGTCCACCCCGTCGGCCTTCAAAGCGGCACGAATCGCGGCGAGGTCGAGAGTGGCAGGCGCCGAGGGGATAACTCCGACGCTGGTCATCTTTTCCAGTATAGCCCTCAAGTATAGTCGAACGACGACTTTGCCCGCCCTCTGGACGTGAAGTCTGCCTCCCGGACGTTATAATCGATAATCGAAGTGTCGGGCTCGGCCGCCCGCCCGAGGCGGCCTTTCAGCTTGAGCCCACCGCCACGCCGGTGCCGCGGCGTCTGAAATGAGTACGGGGTCAACCATATGAAATACCGCATCGCATTTGCGGGTTTGTTCACCCTGCTGGCGGGGATGGCGCTCAGCGCCGGACAGACCACCCAATCCACTCCGTCGCAGACCCCCACGTTCAAGGTGCAGGTGGATTACGTCGAGGTCGATGTCCTCGTCACCGACCAGCAGGGCCGGTTCGTGCCCGATCTGGCGAAAGAGGATTTTCGCGTCTTCGAGGACGGGAAGCCGCAATCCGTCTCGACCTTTTCCTTCGTCAACATCCCAGTTGAAAGAGCGGATCGACCGCTGTTCGCCGATCAGCCCATCGAACCCGACGTCGAAAGCAACGAGCGGCCTTTCGACGGCCGGGTGTACGTGATGGTGCTCGACGACTTGCACACCAACTTCCAGCGGTCGCAGCGCGTCAAGGCAGCCGCCCGTCAGTTCATCGAGCGGTACCTCGGCGCCAACGACTTGATGGCGGTGGTCACAACGGGCGGCGGTACCAGCGGCGCGCAGGAGTTCACCAGCAGAAAGCGTCTCCTGCTGGCGGCCGTCGACAAGTTCGCGGGGCGAAAGCTCGATTCCGCGACGTTGATGCGCGCCGACGCGCTCCAAAGCGGAGCCTCTTCACGGAATGGCCGCATCGACGACCCCGAGGATGCGGAGCGCGGGCAAAACGCGCGATCGACGCTGACGCATCTCAGGAACGTGGCCGAGTGGTTCGGCGGCGTGCGCGGGCGGCGTAAGTCGATCGTGTTCGTGAGCGAGGGAATTGACTACGACATCACCGATGTCTTCAACAACCGTTCAGCGTCCACGGTCATGGACGGGACGCGGGAGGCGATCGCGGCAGCCACACGCTCCAATGTCAGTATCTACAGCGTCGACCCCCGTGGCTTGACGGCGCTCGGGGACGACGCCATCGGCGTGGGGAGCTTCGACGGCCAGTCGGGAGCGACGGCGGGCAGTGGGGGACGGAGCCCTGTCGGCATCAGCTCCTTGATGAGCGAGCTGCGGCTCTCGCAGGACAGCCTTCGCACGCTCGCCGATGAGACCGGCGGGTTCGCCGCCGTCAATTCCAACGACCTCGGTAGCGCGTTCGAGCGCATCGTCCGCGACAACAGCGGGTACTATGTGCTGGCGTACTACCCGCCCTCCAACAAGCGAGATGGCAAGTTCCATAAGATCGAGGTTCGCGTGACCCGGCCCGGGCTGACGGTGCGTGCGCGCCGCGGTTATGTCTCTCCACGCGGGAATCGCGCGACGCCGAAGCCCACGGATAAAGGGCCGTCGCCCGAGCTGCTCGAGGCCCTGAACAGCCCTATTCCGGTGAGTGGTCTCACGATGCACGTCTTCGCGGCCCCCTTCAAGGGGACGGCGCCAAACGCGTCGGTCGCATTCGGTCTCGAGCTGCGCGGTCGCGATCTCTCGCTGGCGTCGGGGAACAAGGTCGAGCTCACGTTTCTTGCCGTCGATGCCGACGGCAAAACGCGCGGAACCAGGACCGACGTGCTGACGATCGATCTGCGCCCCGAGACGCTCGCTCGGGTACAAGCCACTGGCTTCCGCCTCCTCAACCGGGTGGATTTGCCGCCGGGACGATATCAGTTGCGCCTCGCGGCGCGCGACTCAGGGACGGCGAATGCGGGCTCGGTGACTGTACGATCTTGAAGTGCCCGATTACGGCAAGTTGCCCTTCAGCATGAGCGGTCTGGTGATGTCGTCGCTGTCTGGCGCCTCGCTGGCGACGGCGCGCGCCGACGAGCAGCTGAAGGCCGGTACTGCCGGTACCGCCGACTGCTCAGCGCACATTCCCGCAGAATGACGAGCTCGCGCTTTTCGCCGAGATCTACGACGACGGCCGGGCAGCGGACCACAAGGTCGATATCGTGACCACGGTGAAGTCGGACACCGGCACGGTGCTGTTCATGAACGAAGAGGAGCGCGCGTCAAGTGAGCTGCAGGGGCAGCGTGGCGGCTATGGGTATACGGCCCGGGTTCCCCTGACCGATCTGCCGCCTGGTCTGTATGTGCTCAGGGTGGAGGCGCGCTCGCGGCTCGGGGATCGCACGGCAGCCAGCCGCGAGGTGCGTTTCGCGGTGACGCCGCCCACGCGATGAAGGCGCTGGCGTGGATGCTGCTGGCGCTGGCGCTTCAGGGATCGACGCCGTTGCGGGTGCTGGAAAAAGGCGACCAGAGCAATATGGACGACGCGAAGCAGGCGACCGCTCGAACGACCGACGAGTGGAACACCCTGTGGCGTCAGCATTCGCCCGACCGCGACCGGCCGCGCGTTGATTTCGCGCGCGAAATGGTCGTCGGCGTCTTCCTTGGCAGCCGCCCGACGGCCGGGTTCGGCGTCGAGATCCTGAGCGCGCTCGTTGAGCAGGAGGTGCTGGTCGTCCGCTTTCGAGAAACCCCGCCTCCAGGCGGCCGACTCTTGGCCCAGATGATCACGTCGCCCTACCACCTGGCGGCTGTCCCGCGCCACAGCGGGGACGTGAAGTTCGAGAACCAGCGGTAGTCGTTACTTCTTGGGCTCGGCCGCCGGCTTCGTCGTCGCCGCTGTCGATGCCGCCGCCGGCTTCGGCACGTCGAACTTCACCACCCTGGTCGTCTTCACGGTGCCGTTCGCATGGGAGAATCCCTGACGGTTTCCGCTCATCCGCGCATCGTAAGGCGTGGAAATCGTGAGCGTCTGGACCTCGCCGGGCTGGAACAATCCGTTGATCACGCCTTTGTTCCCGGTCACGATGGCGCCGGCTTTGTCGTACCAGGTCTCGGTGAATGTCAGGCGCGAAATCGGCGCAACCCCGATGTTCTTCACCTGCAGGCGGGTGACGACGTTCGGTCCATCACGCCTGGTGACTGCTGTCGTGTACTCGACGAGGACCTCTCCTCTGGCAGGGGGCACGATCTTTCTGCCCGCCAGGATCGGCTGCATCGGGGGCGCCTGTGTAGCCTGACCGGCCAGTACAGCGGCCGCCAACGCAGTGGTGACGAGGGTCGCGGCGAGAAGCGAACGCGCCCGTTTCATGGTATCCCTCCCGGAAAAGTGGCGATTGTGACAGTCGAAGCGAACGGCGCCGGAAATTATAGCAGGTGCCGCCTCCGCAATCGAACCAGAGCTCCTATGGCGCCGCGGCGCGTTGTAGCGCAGCAACCTGGAAGCGCGCGCAGGCGGCCACCTACATTTCGCCGTTCCAATCCTCCGGCTCCGGGTTCACCGAGCGGAAGATCTCCATGTGCCACTTGCCGCCGCCCCACGGCTCGATGACCTCGGCTGCGACGACGTCCACCAGGACCTCGGAGAAGAGACGTCCTTCCGGATCCCCCTCCAGATGGTAAGCCGGATCGTCCCACCCGAAGTTCGGGTACAGCAGCAGGGTCAGAAACAGATCGTAGCCGTCGTCGACGACGACCAGCTGGCCGCACGGGCGCTTGATCGTCGAGTGGTAGATGAGGTATTTCTCGGCGCTGTGCGCGCGGATGTAGCGTTTGAGCGCGAACTCACGCGCCACGATCTCCTCGACCGCGATCTTCTTGTCCCAGCAGTCACGGCAGTATTTCTCCTCGCCGCGCGGCTCCGAGATTTCTTTGGCGCCGCACAACGCGCACCGGGACTTGACGACCGCCTTACGTGGCATATCATCAAAGTTTAGCACCATGGATAGACCCGCGCACGCAGGCCTTCGCCATCTCGCGCTCAACGCTCGGGATCTCGCCGCCATGAAGCAGTTCTACGTCGAGCTTCTCGGGTTCGACGTCGAATGGGAGCCCGATGCCGACAACGTCTACCTCAGCTCGGGCACCGACAACCTGGCCCTGCATCGCGCGGCTCCGGAAGGCACCGGGCGGCAGGGGCAGGCCATGGCGCCTGGAGCGCTCGATCATCTGGGGTTGATCGTCCGCTTCGCCGCGGACGTGGATCGTTGGGCGCGCTTTCTGGAAAGCCGCGGCGTCGTCCTCGAGGCGCAGCCGCGCACGCATCGCGACGGCGCCAGGTCGTTCTATTTCAAGGATCCCGACGGCAACGGGATCCAGATCATCCATCACCTGCCCATCAGCCAGAAGCTCTGACGACGCTCAGCGTGGGAGTTCGACCTTCCGCATCATGGCGGGCACGTACATGGTCTGGGCGTACTCCTTGACCATCCGGCGCGCGCAGAACCGTGGAGAGACCGAGCGGATCGACTCCTTGACGGTCACGAGCCAGCGGCGCGGCACTCTCGATGGATCGCGGTCGTAGAAAGCCGGGACGACCTCCTCCTCGAGCAGGCGGTACAGCGCGTTCGCGTCGGCTGCGTCCACCTCGTCAGTGTTGTCGCCGGTGACCCCGCCGTCGATGACCCACCCGTTCGCCCGGTTGAAGCCTTCGGCCCACCATCCGTCCCCGATACTCAGATGCGGAACGCCGTTGACCGCGGCCTTCATCCCGCTCGTGCCGCTCGCCTCGAGCGGCTTGCGCGGATTGTTGAGCCAGACGTCGCAGCCCTGGACGAGGAAATGGGCCACGTGCAGGTCGTAGTCGTCGACGAAGGCGACGCGGCCGGCGAAGAGCGGATCGAGGGTGCGCCTGTAGACGTGCTGCAGGTGGTGCTTCCCGATATCGTCGGCCGGGTGCGACTTGCCGGCGAAGATGACCTGGACCGGGCGCTCAGAGGCATTGAGGATGCGCGCCAGGCGCTCGGGATTGTGGAAGATCAGCTCGGGCCGCTTGTAGCCTGCGAAGCGACGCGCGAAGCCGATGGTCAGCGATTCGGGGTCGAGGAGGGTTCCGGCGCCGACGACGCGAGGCGCGCCCACCCGTTCGACCGTCCATCGCTGGCGCGCGCGCTCCCGAATGAACGCAAACAGATAGCGGCGCAAGGCCTGCCGGACGGTCCACAGCTCCTCATCGGGGATCGCGAGCACGCCGTCCCACATTGCGGGATCGTCCTGGCGTTCGATCCAGGCGCGGCCCAGGTGCCTGGTGAAGAGATCGGCGAGCTCCGCGGAAAGCCACGTCGGCAGATGCACGCCGTTGGTGACGTAGTCGACCGGCCGCTTCTCTTCCGGTACGTCCGGCCACATCCCCGCCCACATGCTGCGCGTCACCTCCCGGTGCAGGCGGCTCACCGCGTTGACCTTGCCGGCCGATCGTAACGCCAGGGCAGTCATGTTGAACTGAGGCCCCGCGCCGTTGTCGTACGCGCCCAAGGCGAGGAAACGATCGCGATTGGCGCCAAGGCCTCCCCAGCAGCCGGCGAGGTGTTTCTCGACGAGATAGAACTGAAACGCGTCGTGTCCGGCCGCCACCGGTGTGTGCGTGGTGAAGACCGTGCTTCGCCGGATTTCCTCGAGTGCGTCGTCGAAGCTCGAGCCGCGCTCGGTGAGTTCCCGGATGCGCTGCAGCACGACGAACGCCGCATGTCCTTCGTTGAGGTGAAAGACGTCCGGCTCGAACCCGAGGGTCTTGAGCGCGCGCACACCGCCGATGCCGAGGATGATTTCCTGTTGCACGCGGGTCTCGCGGTCGCCGCCGTACAGCCGGGCCGACAACTCTCGATCCCATGGCGCGTTTTCCTCGAGATCGGTATCGAGCAGATACAGCTCCACCCGTCCGATTCGTACGTGCCATACCGCGGCGAGGACGGTCCGATCGCCGAGCGGGACCGCCGTCACGCAGGGTTTGCCATCCGGCGTGAGCGCCGGCTCGATGGCCGTGTCGGCCCAGTTGAGCCGTTCATAGCTTTCCTGCTGCCAGCCTTCGGCCGACACATTCTGGTGGAAGTAGCCTTGCGGATACATGAACCCGACGCCGATCAGCGGCACGCCGAGATCACCAGCCTCCTTGCAGTGATCGCCCGCCAGGACGCCGAGACCGCCCGCATAGATCGGCAGCGACTGGTGGAGCGGCGAATTCAGCGGAGAAGTACGCAATGGAACGCCCCGAGAGCTGTGGGAAGGTATTCACCCACCAGGTGTTGTGCCCCGCCCGCGCGTGGTCGAGACCAGCGATGGCCTGATCGTAGAGCGCGACGAAGTCGGGGTCCGCCGCCGCCGCGGCGAGTCGCTCGCGGGCAATCGTCCAGAGCATGCGGACCGGATTGTGCGCGGTCGCGCGCCAGAGGGCGTAGTCGAGCCGGCGGAACAGCGATCTGGCGTCCCGATGCCAGCTCCACCAGAGATCGACTGCGAGTTCGCCGAGGCGGCTCAACCGTGCGGGAAGGGGAGGCAGTTCCGAGTATCTGTCCATTCGACGATCTACACTGCGCACCGAAACGTCAGCCTACGTGAAACGAGCGGTCTGGATTGTCGCACGCCCCGATGATCGACGCGAACCGCGAGAGATCGATGTTGCCGCCGGAGACGACCGCGACAATCTTGCCGCGCCCGGCGCGTCCGCTGAGGGCGGCCGCCACGGCGCAGCCGGCCGCACCCTCCGCGAGAACCCGAGCGCGCTCGGCGACCAGCCGCATGCCCTCGGCCACTGCACCGAGCGAGACGACAATCGAGCCGGCAAGCGTCGTCAACAACGGCCACATCGTGTCGAGAACCGACTTGCCGCCGGCGCCGTCCACGAACGAGGCGGTCCATCCGTCGAAGTACACGGGTCGCCCGGCCGCGAGCGAGGCAAAAAACGGCGCGGCAGTTTCTGGCTCGGCCGCGTAGATCTTCGTCTCGGGCCGTTGCTCCACGACCGCGGCGGCGATACCGGCCAGCAGCCCGCCGCCGCCGAACGGCGCGACGATCGCATCCACATCCGGCAGATCCTCCAGGATCTCGAGTCCGATGGTGCCATTGCCGGCAATGAAGCGATCGTCGTCGAAGGGGTGGATGAAGCGGCCGGCCATGCGGTCCGATCCGTGCGCGACCACGGTGCTCCAGCATTCATCGTATGTGGCGCGCACGATCGATGCGCCCATCCGTTCGATCGCGCGGATTTTCGTGTCGGGCGCGGTGTCCATCACCATCACCGAGCACGGTGCGCCAAACTGTCGCGCGGCATAGGCCACACCCTGTGCGGCGTTGCCGGCACTCACGGTCCATACTCCGTCCTTCAGTTCGGTCGCGGTGAGCTGCCGGAGGACGTTGTAGGCACCGCGGATCTTGAAGGATCCAATCGGCTGCAGGACTTCGAGCTTCAGATAGAGCTGTGAGTGTGAATCGATGATATCGGAGAGATCGAGGCGAACGAGGGGCGTCCGGACGGCCGCGCCGTATATCGCCGTGGCGGCATGGCGAACATCGGCCACGTGAACGCGACGGCCCGGCACCGTGATCGACAAGACGAGACATCGTAGCTGCGGGCGCAAACGAGCGTCAACGTCAGCAGATGAAAACGAGATGTTCGAGCAGGTCGCCGCCTCGCTGAGCTGCCTGTACGTCACGTCGAAGCTGGTACAATGACCGCGCTGATGCGGCGGTCTGCGGCCCATGCCCTCGCGCTCCCGATGACTATCGCGATTGTCTTGCTTGCGGTCGCGCGCGCAGGCGCTCAGGACCCGCCACCACCGATTCCCCGTATCGTTGTCGATCTGCGCGGATCGTTCCCGAGATTTCCCAACTCGTCCGAACTGGCGGCCAGCCGCGGTCTGGATGAGACGCGAGCTGCCTGGCGCCGGCCTCGGCCTCGACGCCGGTATTCATCTCTCACTACTGAAATGGAAGGCCGTCACGTTCGGACTGGGCGGGTTGGTGACCCTCGGGCGCGCGCATTCCTCCGCCTTCAACGAGCCGAACCAGCCGATTCGTCGCGCCGTGACCGAACGCTTCACCTCGCTGACGCCGCAACTGTCGCTCAACTTCGGGACAGGGGACGGATGGAGCTATATCAGCGGCGGGATCGGCCGGTCGACATGGACGGTCGTGCCCGAAGGCGGGTCGCTGCAGTTCGGTGACGAAGAACGGCTGAGGACGATCAATTACGGGGGGGGTGCGCGATGGTTCATCAAGCGGCACGTCGCCTTCACATTCGATGTGCGGTTCCACGATCGCGATCCGGGAGCGCCGCATGACGGCGTGCCCGGGACCCCGCGCGCCCATTTCATCGTCATGGGCGCTGGCATGTCCATAAAGTAGTCCTCGTCGAACGGCCGGGCGGCTCCGGCTTCTCACGGCAGATTGCGAACGGACCGTTTGCAATGAAAAATGTCTCTGCCCGTGCAACCTCTCGACCGCGAATCACGTAACAGTACGTAGATGGGGTGGCGGCCGGTAACCGGCACACGCGCCGCGCGCCTGGCTGTCGGGACCGTGGGCGCGGTCGTGACCGCGGTTACCGTGGTCCTCCTGCTTCCGTTGGCGGTTCGGGCCTTCTTTCACGCGATCGTGCTGATGTCGAACGTCTGCGTGTGGTTTGCCGGGTCGTTTGGCGCGGGCGTCGACATCTGGACGATTCTCGCGACGATCGGGCAATCGGCCGGAGCCGCCCTCGTCAGCGGGCGGGCGCTGGCGGTCGTCGGCGGTCTGGTGCTCGTGGGCGCGATTGCCCTCTACGGGCTGCAGCGATTGCTCGATTCTGACGAGGAGTCCTCGCAATGACAGAAAAGTCCCCCAGACATACACCGCCCCGGCGCCACCGGCTGGCGGCCTTGCAGGCGACGGTGCTCGTTGCCGCGGGTATCGGGGTGGGCCCGGTCGCGGCGCAGACATCAGCGCCGCCGGCTTTGCGCGAGCAGGTGGAGCGGCGGTTCGACGTGCTGACACTACAGGACGGCCTGGCCCTCAAACCCAAGTCCCCGGTTCGCGATGTGCGATGGGTGGAAGTCAGCGGCGGCACGATTCGTGTGAACGGGGCATCGGTCAGCGGCGTGGAACTGCGGGATAGGCTCGGCGGCGACGCCGACGTAGTGCTGCAAGTGTCCTATCTCGACCCTGCCGCGCTGACGGCGATGTTTCGCGACGCCGCCAGCGGGCCAGCCGTCGAGCGACCCATCCCTGATCAGACGATTGGACGCGAAAAGCGCACCTCAGATGGCGGGCGGTTCACGATGGGCGGGAGCATCACGGTGCCTGCGGGTGAAATCGTATCCGGTGACGTGGTCAACGTCGGCGGCACTATTCGCGTGTTCGGCGAAGTTCACGGCGACGTCGTGGCGATTGGCACGGTGGAGCTCGGACCTGCGGCCCAAGTCGCCGGGGATGTCACGGTCATCGGAGGAACGCTGCTGCGCGATCCGGCCGCGCGCATCAGTGGGGAGGTTGTCGACGTGGGTTCGGGCTCGATGGCCTCGTGGCGCGCGCGCTTTCCGCGCGGACGATGGCGCGAGAGGTGGGGTGGCTGGACGTTCGGTTCGGCTTTTTCGCTGCTCTCGACGTTGACACGCGTCGCGGTTCTCTGTCTGCTCGCCGCGCTGGTGGTTCTGCTCGGCCGCGATCACGTGGGGCGCATCAGCGCGCGCGCGGCCGGCGAGCCGCTGAAGGCCGGCGCGATCGGGCTCCTCGCGCAATTGCTTCTTCTGCCGCTCTTGATCGTCACAGTCGTCTTGCTGGTCGTGACCATCATCGGCATCCCGCTCCTGGTCTTGATCCCCTTCGTCCTGCTGGGGCTGGTCGTCATAGCGCTGGTCGGCTTCACTTCTGTGGCGTATCACATCGGCCATCTGCTGAACGCGCGCTTCGGGTGGGTGCGGTGACGGTCCTTACGCGACCACGATCGCAGGGATTTTGCTCGTGGTATCGCCTCTTCTGCTGGCGCGTCTTCTCGGGCTTGCCGGAGGTGTAGTGTTTCCGATAACCCTCGGGCTCCTCGCGATCGGAACGATCCTCGAGTACATCGCGTGGACGATCGGGTTCGGGGCGGTCGCCCTGGCGCGATTCCGCCGCCCTAACCCGGCAGCTCTCGCCCCGGCCGCCCCGGAGGGCCCCGGGCTCACTCCCGCGTGAGCGTGAACGTGGCACCGGTGTATCGGCGGCGCACAGACACTGCTGATGAGATTGAGATTCCCGTCGAGAGCCGAGGCGGGCGAACCCACAACCGTAGCGGTGCCTCCGAATTGGCCGGCGCAGGAGGGCAGCGTGGGAATTCCACCTGGGACCACGGTAGTCGTGTAGTCTAAGCGTCGTCCCGTTCAATGTTCCAGAGAGCGCCCCGTTCAGCAGCACTGTCCCGCTCGGTAGGAGGACCAGCGCCTGTCCGTTGACCCGGGTGGCGTCCTGGGTCAGGGTCCAGGTCATGCGCGTGGGCGTCGCGTTGATGGAAAGGTTGCCGGACCATTTTCCTGTCAGGGTCGACGTCGGCGGAGGCGACATCGGAGAGTCAGGTCCCCCACACGCCGTTGCCAGGACAGCCAACCCAAGCAACAAAGTCGCGAGACGACCCAGTGTGTACAGGAAAACTGCAGTGTCCATACCGCCGCCGCACGCAGCCGTTCGGGCAAGACGCTTGCTTGTTGCTAGCGAAATTGCCGATTACCGGCGCTCCGACTGTAGTCAAAACACCTCGAACGCACGCGTTCGTGACGGGATTCTGGACACAAGGTCGTTGTGCGCATCCGTATCAAGAAGAAACCCGCGTTCCTCGACATGGCCGAATTCGACAGGCGAACGTTCGTCGTCGGGGAGACCATCGACGTCCCAGCGCGTCTGGCAACATTGCTCATCGTCGGGGGCTACGCAGAGCCATGATGGAACGCTGGGAAGCGGCCGATGGGGAGAAGACCACCCATCGCAAGAAACCGTAAGCCGCCACCAAACCCACCCGCCAACTCTCCAGATTTCAGGCCAGGGGCTTTTGGCTCTCGGCTCGTGCGAAAGCCCAGGCCCGGAGTCGAAAGCGAAAGCTCAAAGGGTCCAAAGCCTCATTCTCGAGAGCTCCCGTTATCTAGTGCGTCATGGCGTAGAGCACGAAGTTGACGCCGATGGCGTAACCGCGCGGTGAGAACGTATCGAAATAGCTGTGCGGCTCCTCCCCTTCACGCTCCCACGTATCGGCGATGTCAGTGTTGTGGGTCATGACGACCATCAGGCGGCCGTGCGAGTCTTGAATGCCCTTGAAGTACACCTGGGCGCTGTCGGCCCCCCGCTCCGACGTTGAACGCTGGCCGCTTCGCGACCAGAAGCTGATCGCGGGGACCTGCGGAACCTCTTTCACGTCATAGAGCGTACGCATGATCGCGTGCGTCGGCGGAATGTCGAAGACCGGGAACTCCGCCGACGGCAGGATCTGCGACACCTGGGACATCCAATTGGACCAGGCGTTCGACCCCCACGAGTCGTCGACCCAGAGGAATCCGCCCTTCAAGAAGTACTCGCGCAGTCTCAGGACTTCGTCGGGCGAGAACTCGACCGTACCGATGTCCTCCATGAAGAGCAAGGGACAGCGAAACAGCAGCGGGTCCGTCAGCGATACCACGACGTGGTGAGGCTGCCGGTTCATGTCGAACTTCACGCGCACACGCGTCAGCTCCGCGAGCCGGATCGGGAAATTATTGTCGGCGCCCGGGTAGTCCGTGTTCCAGCCGCTGCCGCTCTGTTCGCGCCAGCGGCTGGTGTAGTAGCCGCGGCAGTAAATGAAACCGCCGTCGAAATCGGAAGCGGCCGCCCACCGGGGCGGGTACCGGCCGTAGCCGCGCCCCCCGCCGACCCAGATCTGCTGCCCGTAAGCCAGGGCGGCCCCCGCAAGAACGAGCGCGCCGGCCGTTGCGGTGAACAGGCGGGGTCCGGACCGTGACATCAGAGCCATTCTACGCCTTCGGGCTCAGGGCCTGGTCGCGTGAGCGATCACGTCGTCCATCGGCGCCACTTCCGAGACGCTCGAGGCGCCGCCGAAGATCGAGCGAATCATGACGGTCCGGCGGTCGTGGGGCAGGCGGCGGAGGTTCTCCGCGAAGGTGATATACAACCCGTCCCGAAAGAGATACGACTCCACATTGGAGATGTAAAAGGCCGAGACGCGCTCCCCGCGTGCCGAAATGGCGGCAGCAAGGGCGCGCATGGCGTGCGGTCCGCTCACGTTGCC
This sequence comes from uncultured Acidobacteriota bacterium, assembly GCA_963814975.1. Classification (GTDB taxonomy): domain Bacteria; phylum Acidobacteriota; class Vicinamibacteria; order Vicinamibacterales; family CAVVIG01; genus CAVUXJ01. The sequence continues at coordinate 409,195 of CAWFFB010000035.1, forward strand.
GACGATGGGCACCACGGCGTCGCGAGCCTCGAGCGAACGCACGAACTGGAACGCCTCCTCGGAGGCCAGATAGCTCCAGGTTCGTCCGTTGGCATCGGTCGCCAGTAGAAGTTCCCGCAACGTCGGATAGTAGGAACGCGGCTCGCGTCCGTGGCTCCGGAAGCGGAGCGACAGGCCGGCGTCGATGAATTCACCGTGGAAGCGCGCAATCGTATCGAAGTCGGCCTGCGACAGCGGTACGCCGAAGCCTTCAATCGTCCGCTCCAAGCGCTGGCGCACCTGTCGCGCCGATTTACGGTCCCGCTCGGCCGAATCGATATAGGCGGCGATTCGTTCGACGCTGGCATCGATCCAGGGCTCGCGCCGGAGTGGCGCGACCCGGCCTGTCAGGAGGCTGGCGTACTCCACCCGGCTGCGCGCATTGGCGAACAGGGCTTTGAACAGCAGGTGAAGGAGCAGATTGTCGCGCCGCACATCGATGAGATACGCGATCGCAGGACGAATCCGCGCGATGTAGGAAAAATTCTGGTCGGGACCCACGCCGATGTATACGCCCCCGCTGACGCCGGCCGAGGTCAGCGCCGGGATGACTTCGAGGTAGGAGCGTTCGTTGGAGATGAGGTTGTCGGTGTCGAATGCGCCCTCCGCCTCGGAGAGTCTCTCAATCTGGGCAGCGAATGTCGTCTTGGCGCCTGCGGTCTCGAGGCCTTGAAGCACCCAAGGCAGGAGGCTGAGCGCACAGAGAACGATTGCCGCCCGACGAGGCGCGGAGTGCATGCTGCCAGTATGGGGAAGGCAGGCAGGCCGATCAAGCGGATACGAACCTGCAGGCTCGGATTCGGTCGGCGCGCCGGGTCCGCAGCAGACCGGCGATTTCAGCCGACGGTTGGGATGGCGCTAGATCGTCCCCGTCGAAACGTCGCCCCGTCCGGCACGTTCACGGCGTGACGGTCGGTGCGAATCCGACAAAGGCGGTGTCGTTCGGGCGTTGATGAACCGCGACGTTCAGCGCGCGAATGTCTTGTACAACTGGCCGCTTCGCGCCAGCTTCGCGACGACGCTGTGATGGCGGCTGTACGTGAAATAGATGACCAGTCCGATGAACAGCCAGACCGCCAGCCGCACCCAATTCTCCGGCGGGAGCGAGAACATCAGGACCAGACAGCAGAGGATGCCCAGCACCGGCACGACAGGGCCTAGCGGGGCTCGGAACGGCCGCTTCGCATCGGGATGCGTCTTCCGCATGATGAGGACCGCGGCGCACACGATGACGAAGGCCAGCAATGTGCCGATGTTCACCAGCTCGGCCAGGATCCGCAGCGGCAGGAAGGCTCCCATGATGGCCACGCAGATGCCGGTCAGGATCGTCGACTTCCAGGGCGTGCGGAACCGCTCGTGCACCGCGCCGAAGAACCCGCTCGGCAGCAGGCCGTCGCGCGCCATCGCCAGAAAGATTCGCGGCTGGCTCAACATCATGACCAGCAGGACCGACGTGATGCCCGCCACCGCGCCGATCGAAATCAGGAGCTGCGCCCAGGGGAGTCCCACCTGCCGGAAGGCGTCGGATACCGGTGCGTCGATATTGATCTGGTTATACGGCACCATCCCGGTCAGGACGGCCGCAACGGCGATGTACAGGACCGTGCACAGCACCAGCGAGACGATGATGCCGATCGGCACGTCCCGCGAGGGATTGCGGGCTTCCTCCGCGTGCGTCGAAACGGAGTCGAATCCGATGTAAGCGAAGAAGACGATCGCGGCGCCGGCGAGCATGCCGACCGGTTCGCCGCCCGGCCCGGTCTGCCCGAACAGCGTGTTGCCGAAGAAGCTGATGCCGGTGAGCCCGAATGGCGCAAAGGGCGTCCAGTTCGCCGGGTTGACGTAGCGGGCGCCGACGACGATCACGAACAAGACGATCGCCACCTTGAGCATCACGATTCCGGCGTTGAACGTGGCGCTTTCCTGGATGCCCTTCACCAGGATGATGGTGACGAGCAGCGTGATGACAATCGCCGGCAGGTCGAACCATGTGCCCGTCCCCGCCAGCATCCCGGTCGCGGGATCGAAGTCGAACGGCGCGTTGGTGAAGACCACCGGCAGCCGGACGCCGAAGAAGGCGAGGAAATCCTGGAAGTAATGGGACCATCCATGCGCGACCGTGGAGGACGCGACCGCGTATTCGAGGATCAGGTCCCAGCCGATGATCCACGCAAACAGCTCGCCGAGCGTGGCGTAAGCATAGGTATACGCCGATCCGGCGACCGGCACCATCGACGCGAACTCCGCATAGCAGAGCGCGGCGAACACGCAGGTGACCCCGGCGGCGACAAACGACAGCATCAACGCCGGTCCGGTCCGATCGTGGGCGGCCACGCCCACCAGCACGAAGATGCCGGTGCCGATAATCGCGCCCACTCCGAGGGCCGACAGCTGAATCGGCCCGAGCACGCGGCGCAGCCGCTGTTCGCTCTTGAGCTCGTCGAGCAACATCTCGAGCGGTTTCTTCAAAGTCAGCTGATTCACTGCGGCCCTCCGTAGCGGCCAAGAGTACACCATCGGAAGCCCGGCCGGTGTAGGCTTGAAGCGTGCAGCCAGGCGCTGTTCGGGCCCTCGTCGTCATGATCGCGCTTGGGACCATCACCGCCCGCGCGCAGCCGCGAAGCGCCCCCGACGTGTCCGCGATACTGATGCGTGTGGGCGAGCGGGTGCAGGAATACTACGCGCGCGCGCTCAGCGTCGATCTGCCTCGAGAGCGTGAGCCTGAGGCAGCTCGGTCCCGACCTGACATCCGACGGCAGCCCCGTGCGCCGTCTCGCGTTCGAGCTGCGGATCGGGTGGCAGCCGCCGGCGAGCGGCAGCGGTCCGCCCGAAGCGAGCGTGCTGCGCCAGATCGTGACCATCGATGGGCGTCCGCCGCGTCCCAAGGACACGCCAGGCTGCATGGATCCGAAATCGGTGTCGCCGGAGCCGCTGGCGATGCTGCTACCCGATCAACAGCAGGAGTACGCGTTCCGGTGGGCAGGCACCAGCCGCATCAATGGGCGCGCTGTCGCGATGCTCGATTACCGGGCGCGCACGAAGGGGCCGGCCGAGGTCAAGTGGCGTGACGACTGCGTCAGCATCGAGTTGCCGGGGCAGTCGCGCGGCCGGGTATGGGCCGATCCCGCGACCGGCGAGGTGTTCAGACTGGACGAGAGTCTGACGGGCACGTTCGAGTTTCGTGTGCCGAACGAACATCAGCGGATGGGCGGCCCGCCGTCGATGATGATCGAGCGCGCGGACACGTCGATCCGCTATCGCCCCGTGACGTTTCAAGATCCCAACGAAACCTTGATGCTGCCCGCGTCGGTCGAGACGGTGCAGATCATCCGCAATTCCGGCGCCCCTCGCGTGCGGAAGACGCAGGTGTTTTCAAAGTATCGCCGCTTCGTCACCGGGGGACGCGTCATCGAATAGCAGTTTTGTCAGCGCCAACGCACACTGCGCCTGGAGGATCTGTGCATCCGGTACGGCAGCGCGTCGCACCGGACAGGCGAGTAGCCATCAGAAGATGCTTTGGTCAGGGTGCCGACGACCGATGGAGCGGCAGACCCGGTCAACCACGAAGAGCACGACGCCTCAACCGAACGACTGTTCGTGTCCTTCGTGTCTTCGTGGTGATTGATAGTGGAACAGGAATAGTGCCGCCAGGTCAGGCCTTGGCCTTGGCCGAAGGCATCGTCCGCGCGCCGAGCTCGCGGTCCAGGTCGAGCAGTGAACCGGGGTCGTCGCCGACGAGACGGAACCTCGCCACGATCTCACGCGAGGTCTTCTCTTCCTCCACCTGTTCGGTGAGAAACCACTGAAGCTCGGTCATCTCGGCGAACGCCTTGCTCTGGAAGCACAGCTCGTACAACGAATTGATCTGGGCGGTCACGCCCTCTTCCTGCTTGAGGGCGCTCTCGAACACCTCGGCGAACGACTCGAACTCGCGCGTGGGCTGCTCGATTTTCGTGAGCTCGACGATCCCGTTCCGGGCCAGCACGAAGTCGAACAGCTTCATCCCGTGCTGATACTCTTCGAGGCTCTGCTGCTTGAGCCATCGCGAGGCGCCGGTGAACTTTTCGCGCTCGCAGAAGGCCGCCATCGCCAGGTACTGATACCACGCGGTGAACTCGGAATTGATCTGGACGTTAATCGCCTTCATCACATCGGCATGCATCGATCGCTCTCCTCAAGTCCGCTCAGCGGGAGCGTCTGCTTCGACACTCCTGGGCGCCACGGCAGGACCGGCTAGACCCTGCGGGCGCAATCCGATCAGGATAGCACACCGTCCGCGCACGGACGTCCGGTGCTCAGGCGGAGCGGCCGGTCTGTTCGAGCGCCCGCACGCCGGACCGCATCGAGAACCAGCAGGTCGCCACACTCAACACCGCGGCGGCGAGGAGCGAGAGTGCCATCAGAAACAGTCGCAGCATCGTTGGCGAACGGACGCGGGCCCGACCCAGAAGATAGAGCGACGAGGGCCATCCGAGCAGCACAATCATGACGATGACGAAAAAGACCGCGACGATCATGAACGCGACGCCTCCGTAGGAGCCGGCCACCTGGCTCGCGTTCTCTGCATTGAATCGCGGGTACCGCGCGCCGAGGCCTGTGGCCAGTCCAACCAGAGCCAGGCTCATGAACACGATGGCCGCCGCCGCCACCACCTTCAGGAATGGATCGATGCCCAGGAACTCGTTGGCGGTGATCGTCAGACCCTCCGTCAGGATGAATACCGGCACGAACCCGGTCCAGAACTTCGACCACAGGAAGTCGTGCATCGACACCGGACCGGCGCGGATGATCCAGAACGCCGCGCCTTCGGCCGAGACCGCGGGGAACACGAAGCGGACCGCAATCGTGGCCATGACGAAGCCCGCCATCCCCAGGTTGACGAACCCGTAGACGTTCTTGATCACTCCACTCATGTACGGGATGCGGTCGAGATCGAGCACGCGAAAGTTGTACAGGTAGATCAAGACCAGTGCAAGCAGCAGCAGAAGCTGCGACCACTGGCTGACGTCCCGGAGGAACACCTTCAGATCCTTGACCAGCAGATGCCGCCGCACGACCGACAGCGGCAGCCGGTGCACGACACGGTCCACGACCTGGAAGCGGGTCAACCGCGCCTTGCGAGCCTCCTGGGCGCGGCTGAAGCCGGCAAAGTGCCAGCGCTCGTTTGCGGCGCGCAGCACCAGCGTCAGGCCCAGGGCGGTCGTCCAGAGGGCGCCGACATGAAGCAGATCGTGTCCTCCCCGCAGGCTGGCGAAGAGCGTCTCGCCCGCCCAGAAGGACGGCAGCAGCGGGGTAACGGGAGACTGCATGGTCGCGAAAAATCCGGTGAGGTCGGGTAACGATTCGACGCGCATGAGCTCTTCGGGCTGAATGAACCGCATCAGCAGGACGAGGCTCGCCGCGAACAGCAGGCCCATGAGCATCAGGATGTCGCGTGCACGGCGGGCCGGAAAAACGTTGACGAGGAGCAGGGTAACGCCGGTTCCGAGCGCCACGGGGATGACCGCAAACGGCACCAGCGTGATCACCGCCGCGACGTAGAAGATCGCGGGCGCGCAGCGCCCGGCCCCGATTCCCGCCAGCACCGGCGCCAGAAAGACGACGACCATCCACGAGGCCTGACCGACCGTGCGCAGGAACCGCGCATGGAAGAGGCGGCCCGCCGAGACCGGGGCGGCCAGCAGCAGCCGCAGATCCTCCGACAGGAAGAATATCGAGAGCGCCGTGACCACGCCGCTGAACGCCAGGAAGGAAAGGAACGTCAGGAAGAGCCACGACAGGCCAAGGCGCAGCAGATAGTCGCCGAGCTCCTCATACTGCGCCAGCTGCGTGGTCAGCCAGAACGATCCCGCGAAGAGCGCGGTGCACACCAGGAGTCCGATGATCGAAAACATCGTGGCGCGCAGGACGTCGCCGCGTTGCCGTCGCCGGGCGCGATTGCGAGACGACCAGACCAGCGGCAACAGCAGGTAGGGGAAGGCGACCATCAGACGATCTCGTCGATCTCCTGGACCGCGCTTCCGCCCGTCAGCTTGAGGAAGACCACGGTCAGGTCTGGATCCCCGCCGCCGGCCATGACCCTGAGCTCGTCGACCGTCCCGCGCGCGATGATGCGTCCCTTGAGGATGATGCTGATGCGATCGCACATCTCCTGAGCCACTTCCAGTGTGTGGGTGCTCATCAAGATCGCCACGCCGTGCTGGCTCATGCGCCGGAACACGTCCTTGATCAGACGGGCGCCGCGCGGATCCAGGCCGACCATCGGCTCGTCGACCAGGACCGCCTGCGGACGGTGCAGGAACGCCGCGCTCATCACCAGCCGCTGTTTCATCCCGTGGGAAAAACTCTCGATCAGCTCGTGTTCCCACCGCGCGAGCTCGAACAGATCGAGCATTTCCCGGATGCGGTCGTCCGTGCCGTTGCCGTCGACGCCGTACAGCCCGGCGTGAAAGCGCAGGAACTCGCCGGCCGTCAGCTTTTCGTAGACGAAGGGTCTGTCCGGAATGAAGCCGAGCGACGCTTTCGCCGCCTCCGCATTCGTCGCCAGGTCGTGCCCGTTGACGAGAATGCGGCCGCCGGTCGGTTTGAGCAGGCCGGCGATCATGCGGATGGTAGTGGTCTTTCCCGCACCGTTCGGACCGAGAAAGCCGTGAATTTCGCCGGGCGGCACCTCGAGGGTGATGCCGTCCACGGCCGTGAAGCTGCCGTACTGTTTGACGAGATCGTGAACCGCGATCATCGCCGTGGCGTCGATGCGCACCAGCACCATCCGCGCTTCGCCGCGGGCGTGGCGAGCGCGGGAACGTCGGCCACCGGCGCGCCGATCAGAATCGGCGTCGAGCCTGGGACGAGCTCGAGCTCGAGCACCGTCATCTTCAGATGGCCAATCATCGGAAGGATCGCCGCCTGCCGGTCCAGGCCGCCACGAGCGAGCCGCACATGCGTCGCGTCGGCGGGAAACTGGTTGAACGTCGGATCGACGGGCAGCCACAGGCCGTGGTCCGCTCCTTCATTCAGAGTACACCTCGGGCCATGCGTGGTAGTAGAACGCGCCTCGCACGTAGACGAGACCAACCGCGATCCGGGCCGGGATGCGCGCCGCGCGGGCCATCGCCACATACAACGCCGTGTGCTCGTTGCAGTCCCCCACCTTGGTGCGCAGAACCTCGCGTGCCGACGGAAGACTGACCGTCGGCTTCTTCTCGAGGAGGCCATTCACGTACCGCGTGAGCTGCTCGGCGCGGGCGCGGGCGCCGGTAGCGCCGCCGACCGCCAGCTCGGTCTCGGCGACGATTTCGACCGCATCGCTCTCGATGAACGGCTCGGGCCCAAGATATCGGTGTATGTCGAGGTCAGCCGGCTCCGAGCCGAGACCGCGGGGATCGCGAATCTCGATGACGTCGCCCTCGACCGACTGACCCGCGCCCTGAAGGTCCGGGTGCGAGAGATCGGCTCCCTCCAGCCGCAAACGCAGCCGGCGCACATCGCGGGGATCGTCGATGCGGCCCTTCATCACCGGCACCACCGCCGCGGCCTGCAGCAGGTCGGTCTGTCCCTGCTTCGGCACCGCCATGGCCCGCGCCTGATCGGCAGATTCCTTGATTGAAATCAGGCCGAGGGGACTTTCCTCGCGGATCACCTCGCCGGTGTCGGTCATCCACGAGGTCGTGTGCAGGCCGGAGAACGCCAGGCCGATCCGGAAGGCGGGAATCGACATGCTGCCGGCGCGCACAAGCTCGCGCTCCCCGACCTCGACGACCACCGGAGCGTTGCGCAAGGTCGCCGGATCAAAGACAATCCATTCGTACCTCGCGCCGGAGGTGAGTCCGCCGCTCGCCAGTCGTCTCGACAGGTTGAGAGCGAGCATCGGGGGCTCGGCCAGCTCCCGTTCCTCCGTGCGCGTGCCGGACGCCGTGACCACCTCGAGCACGAGCAACCGGCCTTCCACGCGGCCCCGCACCTTGACCGGGCCGGTTCCGGCGTCGAGCGAGAAGGCGAACGAACGCAGGGCAAATCCATCGTCGACGCGTGCCGTCGTGCGCAGTTGAGCCAAGGTGGTCGCGCCAAGCAGCGTCATCTGAAGTTGTCCGTCCTCCTGCAGCTCGAACCCGTCGTCAACCGCCACCGTCTGGCTCACGGTAAACCCGATCTTTTCGCCTCGGTAATACACGCCGCGCCACTGCGCGTTCGACCCGTACCGCGCGAGATCGGTGGCGAAATTGGGAGACGCCTGGAGATAGGACCGGTTGACCAGGACGGCCATCTGCAGCGCCCATAGAAGAAGCACGAAGGCAGACAGGCCCCTGGTCACCGAACGTGACCACGGCCTCGCGAACTTGAGCACCACCCCGGACAGGCCCTTCTCCACGCTCGGTCGGTCCTCCTGCAGCGGCTTATCGGCCGCAACGAGCGGCCGCATGACCCAGGCAGACAAGAACCGAAGCCGGCGCGGCGGCCACTTCAGAATGTACGCTCGAGCTTCTGTACGCGGATCACGGATGTGGTGGGTGAGCCCGTCGTCCAAGCGGCAAGCAGGCCATTGCCGGTCGCGGCAATCGCGGGATACACGCCGGGTTCCGATGCGCTCCACGGTTGCCGTTCGAACCGGACGTGTCCGCTTTCATCAGCCACGCCATGTGCGGCAGCGATCCGGCGCATGCCGTTTGCTGCTTCATCCCAGACGACGACGACGGCTCCGTTCCGCCCGATCGCGAGTTGCGGATGACGCGGGACATCGACCGTCGGTATTCGCTCACGAGTGGAGAACGTCCGGCCGTCGCGTGACATGGCATGAAACAGGGCTTTGCCCGGCTCGCCATGCTCGCTCAGCACGGTGGGCCAGATCACGTGCACCGAGCCGCGTCCATCGGCGGCGATCGTGGGGCCGTCCTCCGGACAGCCATCGATCGCCCACCGATCGTCGCTGACGCGGGTGGGCGCGGCGAAGCTGCGCCCCCCGTCGGTCGACGAGGTGAACGCGATGTCGCGGATGTTGCCGGGGTAGACATGCCGCCACGCCACATACAGTCTGCCGGCGCCGCCCGACGCGATGGCGGTCTTGCAGCAATAGCACACGCCCTCCGCCAGGACCCGCGGCAGCGGCGAGCCATCGAGGGTTGCGAACAGCAGCTGCGAGAGCTGCGCCATCGCGATACCGTTCGGCTTGGGCGACATCATCGAGGTGGCACCGTCTTCTCGACCGTGGTGATGCAGCGCCGACACGCGTGCATCCTGCGCGGCGAGCCGACGGTGATCGAGCCAGACGGTGTGGACCCTGCCGGTGTCGTCGGCGTCAATCGCCTCCCATCCCCGGTTGCCGGGCGCATCCGCGCCAGGCACCGGTGAAGAGGGACCGAAGGTGCGGCCGGCATCGATCGAGCGTGCGGCGAGCAACGCCGTCGTGCCCGTGTGTTTCGCGGTCCAGATCACCGTGACCTCCTGGACGCCGCCCTTTCGTACCAGCGCCACCCGCGGCGCTTGCTCCCCGTTCACGCTGGCCTCGCCGGCTCGCGAGTTGACGCGCGTCGGCGAGGAAAACGTCGCACCGCTGTCCCGGCTCGTCGCCGCGTAGATGTCGATCTGGCCCGAAGGCGTGGCGGCCGACCAGGCAATCGCGACAAACGACCCCTCGGCGGCCATCGACACGTTGGCGTTCGCACGGCCCGGAACAGCGAGCGTGACCGGACCCGCCGCATTCAGGGGGATCAGCACTCCGAGGATGAGCAACACCAGAGTCCCCGACCGGCCCTTGATCAAAAGCTCCATCGCACCCCCACTTGTATCTGCCGTGGATCGCCGGCGAGCGTCGGCTGGCCGAAGGTCGGCAGCGGCGTCGCACCCGTGCCGAACGTATTGTTCACGGCCAGGATGTTGAGGCGGTTGAACACATTGAAGGCCTCGAGCATCAGCACGATGCCATGACGATGACTGGGCGCGAAGGCACGTGACAATCGAAGATCCACGGTTGATGTCGCCGGCTGCCGCGCGCTGTTCCTGCCGACACCCGCCGGCCGATCGTTGTTGTTCGTGTCGTTGTTGAGATCGCTGCCGGCCACGACGTTGAACGGCACGCCAGTCGCAAAGACCATCACATAGCCGACCTGAAAGCCGTGCAGCGCCCGGGCTGCCCAGCCGCCCCATCCGCTCGCCTCAGAGCCCCGCCCGCCCACCGTCCCGCTCACCACGAGACGCTGCCGCTGATCGTTGTCCGACGGCCCGCGCTCGCTCGCGATGTCGAAGTTGTCCTGCGGTGAGCTGAAGAAGGCATTGCCCGACGTGTCTTCCGACTTCGCTAGCGTATAAGAGAGTCGCACGCTGGCTGCCGCATTCCTTCTTGTCGCCAGCGACACCGTGACGCCATTGAACCACGAGTCGCCGATCGAGTCGGTACTGGCTGTTGTTCCCAATATTCGGGTCCGGCCGTCCCAGATTCGGAACCCCAAGCGCGTTGGCCTGTGCGGGGGTCAGCGTCGGCACGTTGACGTTTCGCGACATGATGATCTGATGACCGCGCAAATAGGAGTAACCCAGCGTGGCCGACAGGGCGCCGCCGATGCCTCGCTCGACCTGCAGGCCGAACTGTTCGGAACGGCCGTTCTGGATGTTTGGATTCATAGTGGTGATGGCAGTCAGGAGGTCCGATGGAAACGACGGCAGGATGTTGGGAAACGCCGGGGCGCCTGGTTGATCGAACGACACGACCGCAACTTTGTAGGTGACCCCGTCGCGCTGCAAGGCGTTCGATGTCGCGCGCAGAGGAATGCGATCGAAATACACGCCCGCGCTGGCGCGGACGACGGTTTGCTGGTCACCAGGGGCCCAGGCGACCCCGACGCGGGGCGACACGTTGTTCGCGTCCAGCTGAATCGGATCCGGCAGCCACTGCAGATCGTAGCGAAGGCCGGCATTCACAGTCAGCGCGGGACGCGGCCGCCACTCGTCCTGTACGAACAGGCCCAGATTGGGATTCGACTGTGGGAGCGAGGGCTCTCCGAAGGCCTGTTGGAACTGCTGCCACCGGCCGAGTTCGAGATTGGTCAGCGAAGTAAACGTATACGATCCGGGCAGCGCGCCCGGGAACACGATCGTGGCGTGGTTGTAGAGGAAATCGGCGCCGGTCTTCAGGAGGTGCGCGCCACGCTGTCGCGTCAGTGTATTCGCCACCTGAAGCACCTCGAGGTCGCGTCCTGTTGGTGACGAGGTCGAGGTCCCGAAAGCGGCCACGCCGGACACGGTGACCGCCGGACCCACCGGATCGTTCACCGGCGCATCGAGCCGGCTTCGCGTCCATTGCGCTCTCGTCTCGTTGAGCACGGTCGAGCCGGACGAAAACCAGCTGGCCGCGGCGGTTTGGTCTCGATCATCGAGAAGGGTTCCCCGGCTTACCGCATTGAGCCCACCCACGTTCCGCGCATTTTCGCTGATGACGTCGTAGACGCTGTATCGGACCTGCAGACGAGACCCGGTCGACGACTGACGATCGACGCGGCCGAACAGGTTGGTCGTCTCGAATCCCGTGGGGAAGTCCCCGGTGCTGATTGACGGGCCCGGGTAGCCGGCCGTGTTCAGGGCGGCGTTGATCGCGTGGGTGCTGGACGGCGCGATCGTAATGAAGCCGGCCTTGTGCTGGTCCGTTCGCTCGACGTTGGCGAACCAGAACGTTCGGTCCCGGACGATGGGTCCTCCGAACGTGAAACCGTACTGCCTGTGCGAAAGCGGATCCTCCCGGGTGGCCAGGGCATTGCGCGCGTCAAGACTGTCATCTCGAAAGAACCCATACGCGCGCCCGCGCTTCTGATTGGTTCCGGCCTTGGTCACGACGTTGATGATGCCGGCCGAGGCGCGTCCGAATTCCGCCGTACCGCCCGAGGTGATCACTTGAAACTCGCGAATGACATCCTCGGCGAAATAGGTGCCCGCGAGATCAGCGGCATCATCGTTCGCCGACAGGCCGTCGACGATGAAGCTGTTGCCGATGTTGCGCTGCCCGGCGACCGAGATGCCGGTGCCCGGTACCGCCGATGTTTCGGCGAACCTCTCGTTGCTCCGCGTGTTGGTACGCGAGACGTTCGGCGCCAGCAGGGCCAGGTCGAGGTAATTGCGGCCGTTGAGCGGCAGGGAGTCGATCTCGCCCGGCGTGACGGTCTCTGCGACTTGCGTCCGGCCGGCCTCCACGAGGGGCGCGGTGGCGCTGACGCTCACAATCTCGGAGCGAGTCGCGGCGGTGAGCTTGATCGGAAGATTGATCGCTTGGCCCACGCCGAGCGTGAGGTCCATGTTGGTGGTGACGAACCCTGGCACTGCCACAGTGAGGCGGTGCTCGCCGACAGGAATGTAGAGCAACTGATACTGTCCGCGACGATCGGTCTTCGTTTCGAGGACCTGATTCGTGGCCCCCTGTTTCAATGTGACCGTCGCTCCCTCGACGACGGCGTTGGTTGGATCGTAGACCGTGCCGGTGATCGTCGCGGAGGCGCCTTGCTGCGCGTTGACCGGAATCGGGACGCCCATTGCCACAGCGATTGAGAGCCTCACTGTGAGTTGACAGAACTTCCGCCGCATGAACCGTACCCCCGTTCGACGCCAGAAAACGGGGACGGGGATATTTTGTTAGGGCGTACCCAAATATCCCCGTTCCGTTGTCGTCTGCCTGTAGACCTGCCGGGAGAGCGCCCTTCCGTTGGGCGCACTCCGACCTCAGGCGCAAGAAGACGGAAGGGACGCTAGCTGCGAGGGGGCGGGGATTCCGGGAACTCGACCCGGCTCAGTGCGCCGCGCGGCGCTGCGGGAACGACCGTCGCAAACTGGTCGGTCGCAGCCACGCTTTGGGCTCGGACGATGCCCACGTCGCCGGCGGCAAGCAAATCATCGCGAGATCGGTGGACGCGCAGCTGTTCTGCAGCTTGCACTCCTCACGGCTCTGCTCGGTGTTGCCGTGAGCGTGATGCATGGGACAGGCAGCTTCTGGCGCTTCGGAGGAACACGTGCAGATCTGCGCCGTCGCAGCGTCGGACAGCGTTTCGGCACTCAAGATGATCGGCGCAGCCGCAAACGCCGCGAGCTGGAACAGGACGCAGGCGACAGCCACGCACGACAGATAGTGTCTCGGGCCCTGCATCGATCGCTGCCAGTCTATCATGGGGAGCTCAACGCGGTTCGACCGTGATCCTGCCGACGAATCGCGCGTCGCTCTCGCGAAGATGCATCGTGAAGCCCACAGCCGACAATCCGACTGAGCGACCTCAGTGTTTCGGGTGAGGAGCCGAACGAAAACAGGCTGAACATCGATCAACCCCGGCTGAACTGGTACTCCGCCCTTTTCCGGCTGCGCCGCGGCGGCCCGTGGGCCGCGCAGGTCTCGGCCGCGCATCTGGGCGGCGACGCGACGGTGTATCGCCTTTCGGAGGATCTGCTTCTTCCCTGCGGGTCGCCTCATTCGCTCCATCTGTTCCTGCGCTGGACGATCGGGGGGAAGCGCGGTCGCGCACACCCATTAGCCACGGTCGATTCTGTCCGCAGCGCGCCGTGAACGGCCGATTTGGCCTTGACACGCCTCGTGACGCGCCATGACACTCACATGAAGGTGGCTGTCTCGGCCGCCACGGATTCCGGAACGGGCGAGACGCTCCGCGCGACACACAAGATGCCGACCACTGGTCTCGTGTCCCGCCTTCGAGTTGTTGTCCACGTTCGCTCGACTGGTCACGATCCTGTATGTCGCTCGTCACCCTTTCGGAACTTCTCGGCGCCGCGGTCCGCGACCCCAGCGGTGCGGTGCGGGGCCGCGTCCGGGAAATCGCCGTCGCCCCCCAGGATCATCCGACCCGCGTCGCGTTCCTGATCGTCAAGACATCCACCGGCGAGCGGACACTCTCCGCCGCCGCGCTGAAGTCCTGTGGCGCAACCGTCCGGACGGCGCAGGAGTCGTCGGAGTGGGGAGCGTACGTCGCGTCCGACGGCGTGCTGCTGCTCAAGCGCGACCTCCTCGACCAGCAGATCATCGACGTGCACGGCCGCAAGGTCGTGCGGGTCAACGACGTCGAGCTCGATTCGACACCGCTCAACAGTCATGTCACGCTCACCATCGTCTCCGTGGACGTCGGCGCGAGAGGCGCCATCCGCCGCCTTGCGAAAGGCGTCATCCCTTCGTTCACCCTGCGCGCTCTACTGGACAAGATCCCGCCTCGGGTCATCCCCTGGCAGTACGTCGATCTCCTCGAGACGGATCCGGCCCGGCGCGTCAAGCTGAAGATCGCGTACGAAGGGCTGTCCAAGCTCCACCCCGCCGATATCGCCGACATCGTCGAGGATCTGCCCCACGCCGAACGCGAGGCCGTGTTCGAGACGATCGACGAGGAGGTCGCGGCCGAGGCGCTGGAGGAAATCGACCCGCATATTCAGGTGTCGATCGTCGAATCGCTCGACAGCAACCGGGCCGCCGACATCGTCGAAGAGATGGATCCCGACGCGGCCGCCGACCTGCTCGGCGACCTGTCGGAGGCCCGTTCGGGCGCGATTCTCAAGGAGATGCAGCCCGAGGAGCGGCTGGAGGTCAGCCAGCTCCTCGAGTTCGGTGAGCACACCGCGGCTGGGCGGATGACGACCGAATTCATCGCGCTCTCGGAAACCGCTGTCGTCGACGACGCGATTGAAGCGCTCAAGACGTTCGAGGGCTCTCGCGAGGCACTCGCCACGATCTACCTGACCGGCCCCTCGAACCGCCTGGTCGGGGCCGTGCCGCTGGTTCGGATTGCGACCTCCTCGCCGGCCGCCCAGCTCTCGGGCCTGAGCGAGCCGTACCTCGCCTGCGCACCCGACACGCCGGAGGACGACGTCGCGGCGCTCTTCGACAAGTACAACCTGATCACGCTGGCCGTCGCCGACGAGCACGGGCGGATCGCGGGCATCATCACGGCCGACGATGTGATCACGATGCTCAGGCATCGCCACTGAGCCTGCCATGTTGGTCTTCCGGAAGGGTTTCAAGAGCCGTTTGCTGCTGTTCCTTGCCGTGGTCGGTCCCGGATTCATCACGGCCAGCGTCGACAACGACGCCGGGGGCATCTGGACCTATTCGGTCGCGGGGGCGCGGTTCGGCTACTCGCTGCTGTGGGCGATGATTCCGACCACCGTTGCGCTGGTCGTCGTTCAGGAGATGGCGGCGCGGATGGGGGCGATCACCGGCAAGGGCTTGAGCGATCTCATTCGCGAGGAGTTCGGCTTCAGGGTCACCTTCTTCCTGATGATCGCGCTGATCGTGACGAACTTCGGGAACGTGATGGCGGAGTTCGCCGGCGTGGCGAGCAGCCTCGAGCTGTTCGGGATCTCTCGCTACATCGTCGTTCCGCTCGCGGCTGCCGTCGTCTGGCTGCTGGTCGTCCAGGGCACCTACAGCAGCGTCGAGAAGGTCTTTCTGGCCGCGTCGGGTTTCTACGTCTGCTACATCGTGGCCGGCCTGCTGGCGCATCCCGACTGGAAGGCGGCCGCCGTCGCGACGGTCAGGCGGCCCGAAGGCTCGGACATCGAGAACTACGGCTATCTGTACGTGTACACCCTGATCGGGCTGGTCGGGACCACCATCGCGCCGTGGATGCAGTTCTACCTGCAGGCGTCGATCGTCGAGAAGGGCATTACGGTGCGTCAGTATCGCGCGTCCCGCTCGATGTGATCGTCGGCTGCCTGTTCGCCGCCGTCGTCGCCTGGTTCATCATCGTGGCATGCGCGGCGACGCTGCATTCGATCGGGCAGACCGAGATCCAGAATGCCGCCGACGCGGCGCAGGCGCTGCGGCCGCTGGCCGGTGAGTACGCGTACCTCCTGTTCGCCGCCGGGTTGTTCAACGCCTCGCTTTTCGCCGCATCGATCCTGCCGATTTCCACCGCGTACGCCGTCTGCGAAGGCCTTGGCTTCGAGTCCGGCCTCGACAAGAAGTTCCACGAGGCGCCGGCGTTCTACTGGCTGTATACGCTGCTGATCGCCGCCGGCGCGGGGGTGCTCCTGGTGCCGAACGTCCCGCTCGCCCAGATCATGTTGCTGTCGCAGGTGGTCAACGGCGTCGTGCTGCCGTTCGTCCTGGTCTTCATGTTGCTGCTGACCAACGATCCGGAGTTGATGGGCGAGCACGTCAATTCACGGACGTTCAACGTGATCGCCTGGCTGACCGTCGGCGGTGATGATCGGCCTGACGATCGCGATGCTGCTGATGCGCGGCTGACGGTCGGACGCACGCCTCGCCCGGCCCCGCGGCACGCCCAAGCCATTCCCATCTGTCGGCGGTTACGCAGTTCCGAACGTCGGCCGGACCTGCCAGGATCGACGGCGCCAGCGTCGCCGACCATATTGTATTGGTACCAATATATCGGCTACACTGCATTTATATGGGCACCCATGTATCACGCCGCGCCCGCCCGGCGTCGAGGCGGCCTGGTGCGGCCGGGACGATGTCTTCGGAGACGCAGCTGGTGCTCGACGGGTTCCGTTCGATCGTCCAGGCGTTGCGCGAATCTTCGCGGCATACGGAGCAGACGGTCGGACTGACCGCGTCGCAGCTGTTCGTGCTGCAGAAGCTCGCCGACACCGACGTGGCGTCGGTGAACGAGCTTGCCGCTCGAACCTATACCCATCAGAGCTCGGTATCGACGGTGGTGGTCAAACTGGTCCGGCGAGGCATGGTCGCGCGCAAGGCCGACGTCAACGATCGCCGCCGGGTGGTGCTGTCGCTGACGCCGGCCGGCCGCAAGGCCCTGGCGTCCGCGCCCCACGCGCCGCAACAGGGGCTCGTGGCCGCCGTCCGCCGCCTCTCACCCTCCACGCGGCGCACTCTGGGGCGGGCGTTGACCGATATCGCGCAGGCGATGGCCGGCTCGCGCAGAGCCCACATGCTGCTGGAAGAACCCCGCAAATGAAGGATTCCGTCGCTCCGAGGCGGTTCCCCGGTCGGGGGAGCCAGCGCCGGCTTCAGATGGACGAGGCACGGAGATTGAGTCGCTGCTTCGTGCTCTTCGCCCTGGTACTGTCAATCGCGCCTGTCCGGGCGCAGGGCGAGCCGGATGCCGCGCCGCGTCCCGAGCCGCGGCTGCGCCGCTGGCTGGATATCCAGAACTTCAGCGTCGACACGCGGTACCGGTTCACCGCAGACAACCAGGACGTGCGGTCGGCGAATCAGCTTCAATACAGGGAATCCTTCAAGGCGCGCTTCAACCTCGATCGGGACAAGCGTTACACGATCAGCATGGGGTACTTCACCGGCAGCAGCTTCGCCAGCTCGTGGGACAACTGGGGTGTCGGCAACAGCACCGCGTTCGATGGCACGCAGAACTATCTCAAGCAGCTCTACGCCTCGGCGACGCCTGTCCGCGGGCTGGATCTGCAGTACGGCGGTCTCTTCCTGGCCAGGGGCGAAAGCGATGAGCTGGTCTCCTACGACAATGACGGGTACCTGGTCGGGGGCCGGATCAGCGTGCGGCGACCGGAGGAACTGTTCGTCGACGAGATCACCGTGACGCGGGGCGCAATCGGCCTTCATGATGCGCCGAGCGTGATGCGGCGGTGGGGTCTCTTGAACGACATGAACTACACGCAGGTCCTCGGCGTCAAGCGCCTCAGCCGGATGGTCGCCGGTTCGATGGAATACAACCGGCAGATCGGCTCGAATATCCTGCGCGGCGCCGTGACGGTGCGATTCGACAAGCCAGCGCCGATCAGCATTGTTCGTTACGAGCAATACCGGCGGATCAGTCCAAGTCCCGCCGCCGGCTTCGGTCTCTGGGCCGAGGGATCGGTCTCGGAACACGTTCACGTCCAGGGTGGCTACGTCTCGATCGATCAGTACTACGGCGGGTGGAACGCGGATCGCGTGCAGAGCGGCCGTCGCTTCTTCCTGAACACGACGCTGCCGATTTACGGCTCGTTGTCAGCGTCGATCTACGTCACGCACGCGCTGAGCGCGCCGTACCTTGTCTCCATCGGCCGCCGCTTCGACGCCGTGATCTCGTACGACCTGCTCAGCGAGCTGCGTCGGACCGGGATCTTCTAGGCGCGAACCCCGGCCGCGCCTGCCATCAGCCACCAAGACACGAACACCGCAACGACCGCCACGAAAACGCGAAACCCCCGAGCTGTCGCAATACAGTAGTGTCCGCCTTCCAGCCTCCGCCGAAGACTCCGGCGAGGCCCGCCGAAGCGCGCTTCGCCGCGCGACGGCGGCAGGCGGACGATGAGCAGGTCCGGCCAAGCCGGACACTACGGATTGCGGGCACTGAGAATGGCTGCAGGTGAGCGTTGCATGTTCCCGTTGCATGGCTTTTTACTGGATGGTTATCGTGCCCTGCAGCGAGGAGTCGGAGCTGCGATTATGGTCGTGGTATCCGCATGTCCGCGGTGTGTTCAAATTCGCGGTCATCTTGCTCTGGCCCGGACTGAGGAAGCCGACGGTGTTGATGTCCGGACAGTCGGTATGGACCGGATGCGGGTTGCTGGCCATTTCGTGCGAGACCGTGTCGTTGTTGACGAAGGTCACCTGCGTGCCGCGAGGGACGGTGAGCGCCTTCGGGCTGACGCCGCTCGCCGTGATGGTGATCGTCGTTCCGCCCCCTCCCCCCCCCACTAATCGTCGTGGTCGTCGTCGTCGGCGGCGATGGCGCTGCGTCGTTACCGCCGCACGCCGAGGCCAGCGCGATCGTGGCGGCGGCGAGACATGCTCGTGCGAGTCGATTTCCAGTCATCAATTGATCTCCCCGTGTCACTACTCGAATCCTGCCGACCGAAGCCCGGTTCGCTCGACTCAGAACGTGTGGTCTTCCTGCCATGCCCCGGGTCCGCCGCTCGCTGGTGCGTCCCGGCGCTAATAGAACTTGCGTGAGATGTTGAACCCCATATACCAGTCCTCGCTGCGAAACCCGCCACGGGCGATGTTGGCCATGGTCGTGCCAAAAGAGTCCGAAAAGTTCAACTGGAAGACGTGGCCGCCGGCGCGCTTCTCGATGGCGAAACTGCCGTGGTGGACCCCCGGGCTGTATCCCGACGCCCGCGGCGCAAATTCCCCGACGACGTAGACCGTCGGGCGAATCGCGGACGCGTGCGCCGAGGCCGACCATGAAGGTGTCGTTGTGGTCGACGACTTCGGACGGCAGCGGGTTCGTGTTGTTGACCCAGATCGGTTCGACGTACACGGCGAGGGTGTCGCCAAACGTGCGGGAGACGATCGCGCCCACGCTCGGCGAATAGCTGTCCTTGAAATTATTCGTGCCGTCGATGGTCATCACGGCGGTCAGATCGAAAGGGCGCCCGGCCGTCTGCCGGAGCACGCCGTACTCGCCGAAAAACGCGATCGTCTTGTCGCTCGTGCGGTGGATGCCGATCTGGCCGTTTCGCACGATGCCGAACCGGTACTCGAGTCCAATCAGCGCTCCGGAGTCGATGCCGAACAGATCCCCGGCCAGATCGCCGAAATCCCCCTGGCCGAGCGGGCGTGTGAACCGGTGTGTCACCCGGAACGCGCTCTTGAACCTTGCCAGCCGCAACGAGGTCGGCAGACCGACGAGTGTGAAGTCTGGTTCCGCCAGCTTGAGCACGGCGTCGTCCTCATCCTGTTGCGCGAACGCGGCAGGTGCCACGGTCAAGGTGAGAACGAGCGCCGCCAGCAGTCGAGTCGATGAACGGTTCACGTGTGCTCCTCCGTGAGAGACGGAACGGTCAATTCCGCGGCGCCCCGATTTCGATCCACCGCTCGAGGATCAGAATCTGACCCGCCGACAAGAACGGCGGCCCGTTATTCGGCATC
The DNA here is from genome assembly GCA_963814975.1 of uncultured Acidobacteriota bacterium. Taxonomy (GTDB): domain Bacteria; phylum Acidobacteriota; class Vicinamibacteria; order Vicinamibacterales; family CAVVIG01; genus CAVUXJ01. The sequence continues at coordinate 429,014 of CAWFFB010000035.1, forward strand.
CGGCTGCCGACAATCCCCTGGCGCCCCTCGACTTTGTGTACCAGATAGCTGTTTTCGGGATCGCCCGGCACCACGCGGATCGCTCCAGGGCTGTTGCGGCTCGGTACGTTGACCAGCTGATCGTAGGCAAAATCGTGCGTCAGGTTGAGCCCGCCGGCGGGATTGCGGCCGACATTCGTATGGCACGTGGTACAGGCGGTTCGTCCCGCCGAATCGGTCGTTTCGAACACCTGACTTTGAATGCTCGCAAACGTCGGTTCGAGATTGGGCGTCGGACCGGCGAGTGTCGACAGACTCTCGTCACATGCGGTCGACACCCGCCGCCACGAAGACGGCCCCGAGTACTTGAATGAAGCGGTTCATGTTCCTCCCGCGCGCACGCCGCAACGGCGTTCGCGTCGGAAGCAAGGCAGATGCCGATCGAGGCGCCAGACCCGGTCCGCTGATTTGAAAGTATTTCGTCTGGCAACGCCCTTACCTAGGGCGTAACGCGTTACCGGTGACGTAAGCACGCAGCTGTGATCGTGTCGGCGGTTGAGCTGAGCAGAAAGCCGATGCAGTAGAGAGTGTAGTCCAACCGGTACTTCGCCAGATAATACGAAAGCGCGCGCTGGCTGATGCCCATCAACTCGGCGGCGTCTTTCTTGACGCCTCGCGAGGCCTCGAGCGCGCGCCGGATCGTCTCGCGCTCCACCCATTCGATGTTCTGCCGCAGCTTCAGCGACGGAAGGCCGGTGGTTTGCGGCGCCGTCGCGCCCAGCACCGAAATCGCCTGCGCCGTGATCACCGGATCGGTCGAAAGCACGACGGCGCGCTCGATCGTGTTTTCCAGCTCGCGCACGTTGCCGGGCCAGTCGTACTGCTGCAGCGCCGCCACCACGCTGTCCTCGATCCGATCGATCCGCCGGCCGATCCGCTGGGCGTGTTTCGCGACGAAATGCTCGACGAGGGCCGGAATGTCCTCGCGCCGCTCGCGCAGCGGGGGCAGCTCGATCGGGATCACGTTGAGCCGGTAGAAGAGATCCTCCTGGAACCGTCCATCAGACACCATCTGGCGGAGGTCGCGGTTGGTGGCCGCGATCACGCGAACGTCGACGCGCTCGGTGCGTTCGGCACCGAGCGGCTCGAACTCCCGCTCCTGCAGCACCCGCAGCAGCTTCGACTGGACGCCGAGCGTGATCGTCCCGATTTCGTCGAGGAAGATCGTTCCGCCGTCGGCAAGCGCGAACTTGCCCTTTTTCGTCGTCGTCGCGCCGGTGAACGCGCCGCGCACGTGGCCGAAGAGCTCGGACTCGAGCAACGACTCCGGAATGGCGGCGCAGTTCACCTTGATCAGCGGCATGTCGCGCTGCGCGCTGCGGTCGTGGATGGCCCGCGCGATCAGCTCCTTGCCGGTGCCGGTCTCGCCCGTGATCAGGACGGTGCTCTTCGTTTCGGCGACCAGCTCGGCACGCTCGATGATCTGCTCCATGGCGCGGCTGCGCCCGATGATGCCGTAGTGGTCGAACTGCTCGTCGCGCTCGCTGCGAAGGTACCGGTATTCGGTGCGCAGCCGCTGGTGCTCCAGGGCGCGCCGGACGACGACCAGCAGTTCGTCGATCTCGAAGGGCTTCTGGAGGTAGTCGAGGGCTCCGAGCTTCATCGCTTCGATCGCGCTCTCGACCGTCGCATGGGCCGTCATCATCAGGATCTGCGCGCGTTCGCCCTCGGGCGTCGACCCGACGTACTCGCGGATCAGATCGAGGCCGCTCAGCTCGGGCATCACGTTGTCGACGATGAACACGTCGAAGGGCCGTTCACCGAGCAGGCGGCGGGCCTCGCGGGGACTGGTGGTCTCGACGACCTCGTGGCCCGCGTCGCGCAGCGCGCGGCCCAGCGTCTTGAGGATCTTTTCCTCGTCGTCGACGAGCAGGATCGATCCGCGTCGTTGCATCAACGCTCGGGAGGCGTGTAGGGGAGATCGATGCGGATCTCGGTGCCGCCGCCCGGCGCGCTCGCCACGACGAGAGAGCCGCCGAGACCTTCGACGATGTTCTTGGCGATCGGCAGACCGAGGCCGGTGCCGCCGCGCTTGGTCGTGAAGTATGGATCGAAGACGCGCGGCAGGTCGGCCTGATCGATGCCGACGCCGGCGTCGGCGACGACGATCGCGACCGATCTCCGGCGGCGCGGGTGATGACCGATACCAGGGGCGTGGTCGAGTCAGCGACTGCCACCGGGATCGAAGCCGGTCCGCGACGCCCCGAGGGGGACACGCTCCCGCCGGACGCCGCGGCGACGATCGCGTCCCGCCCCTGCGCCTCCACGGCGTGCCGCGCGTTGACGATCAGGTTGACCAGGGCGACGCGCAGCCGCTCGGCGTCGGTCTTCACGACGCCGAGCGAGGGGTCGAGATCGAGCCCCACGGCGGCGCCGGGCGTCGCCTGGGCGGCCGCGGCGGACTCGCGGCAGAGCGCGTTGAGGTCGGCCGGGCACGAGCTCGAACCGAATCGGCCGCGCGAAGTCGAGCACCTCGTTGACGATGCGATTGAGCCGCGCGACCTCCTCGTCGATGTCGGCGGCGGCTTCGCGCAGCGTCGCCGGTGCCGACGTCCGGGCTGCCGCAGCGTGTGCAGCGCCGCCTTGATGATCATCAGCGGGTTGCGCACTTCGTGCGCGATGACCGTGGAGAGACGGCCGAGCGACGACAGCCGCTCCTTCTGCGCGATCTCCCGCTGGAAGCGCGCGATCGAATCGGTGAGCGTATTGAACGTCGTCGCCAGCAGGCGCGCGTCTTCATCGTCCCATCGCCGCCCTCGAAGGACGATCTTGCGGGTGAGATCGCCCGTGGCCGCCACCTCGCGCATCGCATCGGTGATGGCCGCCAGCGGCCGGGTGATGGTCCGCGCGACGGCGAAGCTGAGGAGCGTGGCCAGCAGCACGGCGACGACCGCAGTGACCGCCAGCTCCGTGTGGATCGCTCGCAGAAAGCGCAAATGCTCGGTGCGCGATCGGAGGATCAGCGCGACCGGACCGGCGCCCTGCACCGGCGGCATGCCGTGCCGGCGGAACAAGCGGCAGCGGCAGCACGACGTAGTCGTCGGTCCCGAGCGTGACGTTCTGCGGTCGATCGGCGCGGAGGACGAGCCCGCGAGCGCAGGACTGGTCTTCGGGCGGAAGCGTCGTGGCCAGAATCTGGCCGTCCATGCCCGAACGCGATCTCGCTGCCCGTGATCTCCTTCAGCTGCGCGGCGAGGGCGTCGTCGAGCAGGAAGCCGACGCTGAGCGTGCCGAGAATGTCCGGATTGGTCAGCCCGACCGCAATCGGCACCGTCGACGAGCTGCAGCATGCCGTCGGGCTGCGGCAGCAGGCTGAAGCTGTCACGGCCCGCGAGCGCCTCGCGGACCGAGGGTTGACGCGCGACGGTCTGCGCCGTCGCGCGGCGACGCGCCGACCGTCGCCAGCACGTCCGCCCGAGCGTGTTGGTGACGAGCAGCAGGTTCGACTTGAACTGATCCTGATACTCGTTGGCCGACGTCCTGCACCGTCGCCGGATCGTTCGGTATCCACCGCGGCCTTGAGCTTCGGGTCGTCCGGCGATGAGCGCGCGCGCATGGTGAAGGTCTCGGCGCGGGTCTGATGGAGCTGTTCGACGAGGGCGCCGGTCGCCAGAATCTCGCGCTGCAGCGCCTGTTCGGCCTCGCGCGTCACGCGAACGCTGACGAGGTAGATGGCCGCGCCGATCGACAGCACCGCCAGCAGCGCGCTGGCGAGGAAGATCCGGCTGCGGAGCGAAGAGAGCAGCTTCATCGGAGGGCGAAGTCGAGCTCGGTCGCGCCGCCGTCGGGAACGGCCGCCGGCCTGGGTTCCGAGAACAGCCCTTCGTTCCAGGCGATCACGTTGTAGGTGCCGGGCGGCACGTTGTCGATCCGGTAGCGCCCTTCGGCGTCGGTGATCGCGAAGAACGGATGGCTGAACACGAGGATGAACGCATTCATGTGCGAGTGGATATCGCAGAAGACGCGGACGATGCCGGGCCGATCGAAGCGGATGGACTTCGAGCGGCCGACCGCGTAGCGGCCCAGGTCGAAGCGCGCGGCCTTCGAGAGCGAGAACACGTTGTGGTAGATGCGGTCGCTGTTGGGAAATCGACGATCGTGCCGGTCGTGACGGCGAGCACGTGCGGCACGAATGTCTCGTTGCGCTGGTCCATGACCGCGCGGCCCGGCTCGCTCTGCTCGAAGGCCCCGCGCGGCGCCGCTTCGAGATACACCACCGACTGCCGCCGATCCGTTCGATCGCGCTCGAGCGGCGCGCCCAGCTCGGCGACGGTCGGCCGCCGCTCGGCAGGTGGCGTCGCGCGGCGCAGCTCGACCCGCCCGCGGATGCAGGCCGCTTCTGGCCCCGGTGGTGCCGGTCGTCAAGACCATCACCACACAGCAAATAATCACCACGAAGAACACGAAGATCACGAAGACGAGACCACGAAGTGCCGTCGATGATTCCGTTGCGAGTCGCGGCTTCGTGGCTTCGTGTTTCCATGTTTCCGTCAAAACCAGAACACTATTTGCGCCGCGCCGAGGTTGAGCTCGTCTCACGCGTCCGCCGTCGCGTGTATTGTGCTGGACGCTGAGCTTGAGCAGCAGGTTGCGCTGAACCGAAAAGCCCCCGCCGATCTCGACGCGCGTCACCGGCGCGTCCCACGTCTCGCGGCCGGAGCTGCCGGTGATCGAGCTGAAGCCGAGATGATCCAGGCGTGCCGCCGCATAGAGACCGGGGCGGATCTTGTAGCGGCCTTCGACGAGCATGGAGACCGCGCGCAGGGGCAGGTCGCCGCCCGGCGGGTTGACGCGGCAGCCTCCAGTCGCTGACGATCGTCTCGAAGCGAACCAGATAGTAGTCGCGCGAGTACTCGAGGTCGGCGCCCCAGCCGGTCTGCGTGAATCGGCCGGCGCCGTCCGGCGCCCCCGCCCCTTCGGTTGCGCCGCGCGTCAGGAACGGACCGCGGGCGCCCGAGAGGCCCACGATCAGTCCGGTCGCCGGCCGAAGTGCTACCCGCCCGGCGACCTGTTTGCCGGCGTTGTCGTCTCCGACGAGCGGGTTGCCGAGTGTGCCGGTGGTCACCGCCGCCGCCCCGTCGATGAAATCGTTCGCGGCATGCACCTGGACGCCGGTGTCCCATCGAAACGCACTGACCAGCGGCCAGCCCGCGGTCCGGCGCGGGATTGCCGACCGAGAAATTCGACAGCCAGCCCCGGCCGCGCATCCGCAGCAGCTCATCGGCGTTCGCCGGCAGCGCATCGGGTCGCAGCGAAGTCAGATACTGATAGGCCAGCGGATAGCCAATCAGCAGGTTGTCGGCGGGGTACGTCCGCCGGGCGAACGCACCGAACGTGGGCGGCACACGGCCGACCTGAACATCGAAGGCGCGCGAGGTCCACGGCCTGATGCGGGCGTAGAGGGCGTATGGCTCCGGGGTCCCTGCCGTTCTCGCTGCGAAGCTCGCCGAGGAACGAAAGGCGGCTCGCCCGCCTTCACGGCGGCCGTCACGTCGACGCGCAGCATCCGCAGCGCCGAGTGTTCGTAGTCGGTGTAGTTGAAGAATCCGCCGTCGTCAGGGCAGGACCCCCCGGCGTCGGAGTCGGCGCAGCTGAAGGTCGCGGAGACATCGCCGCCGATCGTCACCCGCCCTCCGCCGAACACGACCGGCTCAGACGGCAGCGTCTGGCTCGCGGCGGGCAGACTCGCGCCGAGCGTCACGGCGGTGACGAGCCGTCACGAGCGCTCCCCCGCGGAACGGCACGACTCTCACGTGTCAGCGAATTATAACGTGCCGGATGACGAGCGTTCCTGGCAGGAGCCGCGTCAGGGTCGCATCAGGATGAGGCGAAATGAGCGTGAGGGCTTCGAAGCGGTTGCCCTGCTTCGGTCCAGCCGCGTGCAACGATAACGCGCCGGCCTCCGTAGAGTCTGGAGAGCGCGGCCCTGTCGTATGCACCCGCCGCGCCAAACGCGTCGAGCGGCGGCAGAGCTTCGGTCAGCCACTCTGGTTTCGCGACGGCCGTCGAGGGGTTCCCGGGTCGTGCAGACCTCGTAGCGGCCCAGCTGCGGCCGCGCAGGCGCAAACAGCGCCGCCAGCATCGGCATCGCACGCGAGAACCGGAGGGGCCCTTTGGGTCTGCGCCCGCGCGTCGTGCCGGGCGAAGTCGGCGAGCGCCAGCACGCAGAGCGCGACGGGGAGCGCGGCCCTCCCTGTCCTTCCGTTGACACCCATGCGCACGGCCGAGTACATTGGTCGTTGAACCCCCTCCATTAGAAGAACTTAACCGCTGAATGGCTTATATCATCTGCGAACCGTGCATCGGCACGAAGGACACCGCGTGCGTGGACGTCTGCCCGGTTGATTGCATCCACCCCCGGAAGGACGAGCCGGAGTTTGCCGCTGCCGACATGCTCTATATTCATCCCGACGAATGCATCGACTGCGGCGCGTGCGTTCCGGCATGCCCGGTCGAAGCGATTTTTTCGCTCGACGAGACGCCACATCGATGGAGTTCGTTCATCGCGAAGAATCGAGTATTACCAGAGGTAGCCGGATGGGTCTGATCGATCACAGCTTCGAAGACAATTTCATCACGACGAGCATCGATCGCGTGCTGAACTGGGCGCGCGAGTCGTCGATCTGGCCGATGGGCTTCGGTCTGGCGTGCTGCGCCATCGAAATGATGGCGGCGTCCGCGTCGCGGTTCGACATCGCGCGCTTCGGCGCCGAGGTGTTCCGGGCCTCGCCGCGCCAGTCGGATCTGATGATCGTGGCCGGCACCGTCACCAAGAAGATGGCGCCCGTGCTGCGGCGGCTGTACGACCAGATGCCGGAGCCCAAGTGGGTGATCTCGATGGGGAGCTGCTCGAACGCCGGCGGACCGTTCCCGACCTACAGCGTGCTGCAGGGCGTCGACAAGGTCGTGCCGGTCGACGTGTACGTGTCGGGCTGCCCGCCGCGCCCCGAGGCGCTGCTGTACGGCCTGATGCGGCTGCAGGACAAGATTCGCAAGGAAGGCACCGTGCTCCGCAAGGAGCGGGTGATCATGTCGGGGCAGGTCGAGCCGGTGCTCGTAGGAGATCGCGCGTGATCAACTTCCTCAAGAAGATTTTTCTCGTCGACCTGCTGAAGGGCATGTGGGTCACGCTGAAATACACGCCGCAGCCCGCCTTCACCTTCCAGTATCCAGCCGAGCGCCGGCCGACGGCGCCCCGCTTCCGCGGCGTGCTGCGGCTTCAGACCGAGCCGGCCACCGGCGCGCAGACCTGCATCGTGTGCGATCAGTGCGCCAAAGCGTGCCCGGACGACCTGATAGCCCTCGGCGGCCACCGCGAGCCGGGCCTGAAGATCAAGGTGCTGGACTACTTCGACTTCAACTTGTCGCGCTGCAGCTTCTGCGGCCTCTGCGCCGAGGTGTGCCCGACGAAGCCGATCAAAGCGCTCATCATGAGCGAGGACTACGAGCTGGGCAGCTACAGCCGCGATACCCAGATCCTCCGGGTCGACGAGATGTACGACGGCGTGCCGATCGAGCACTACACACACTGACGCGGGCCGGTTTCCGAAATCGCGAACGCGTTTTCGCTTTCCGAAAGCGTGGCGCAGTACGCTATCCTGCGTGGCGAGAAGCAGGGTCTCGGCCCGATTCTTGAACGCGCAGCCGGCCTGTCTGTCCCTGGTCTGGAGGGTTCATGCAAAGCGGCATCCGCGCGGCGGTGATCGGGGGCCTGATGGTGGCCGCGTCGCTGACCATCAATGCGCTCGCGCCACAGTCCGAGTCGGGCGAGATTCAGCTTCAACTCGCTCGCCAATTCCTGGCCGATGGTCGTTACCTGGACGCGCTCGAGGCTTTTCAGGCGGCGCAGACCGCTGCCGTCCCGGCGGATCCGCGCGCCGCACGCACCGGCATCGTCCAGGCGGCGCTGCGCGTGGCCGAGTTCGACATCGCCCGAAACGACAGCGCTGCAACTCGTCAAGGCGGCGCCCGCTGATCCCCAGGCGGCCACCTTGTACGGCGACGCTCTTTGGGCGGCCGGACTCTTCGAGGAGGCGGAAGATCAGTATCGTCTGGCGCTGAAGGCCACTCCCGACCTTTCGCGCGGCCACCACGGCATGGCGCGGGCCCTTGCGGCGCGGAGCCGGCTCGACGAAGCCATGGCCGAAGCGCAGACGGCGATCCGACTGTCGCCCCGCGATCTCGAGCTCCACCACACCGTCGGCGCGATCTACGAGCGGATGCACAAGTTCGAAGAGGCGGCGGCCTCGTTCACGAACTACGTCAACCTGCTGCCGAAGAAGGATTCGAGCGACACGGCCGACTGGTCGCGCTCGGAGATCAAGTTCCTGCGTTCGTTCGGGCAGCGCGTGCCGTTCGAGATGGACCCGGGCGCGGAGGACGAAACCTACACGGTCGATTTCCGGCTGGTGAACGACAAGGTGGTGGTGCGCGCCAAGGTCAACGAGGGATCGTTCCAGGATTTCGTCGTCGACACGGGCTCCGAGAACACGGTGCTCTCCGGGCCGACGGCGCAGCGCCTGGGCATCACGCCCGATCACCTACACGCTCAGCGCCGGCGTCGGCGACATCGGGCTGCGCGGGCTGCAGCTGGCCCGGATCAACTCGCTCGAGATCGGAACGCTCAAGCTGCGACAACGTCCCGTGCCTGATCAAGGCGCCGCTGCTTCGCAACCTCCCGACGAAGGAAGTCCGAGAGCCTGTCACCGCTCGCGCTCGGTTTCTCGATGATCATCGACTACAAGACGCGGAAGCTCACCTTCGGCAAGCGGCTGCCGCCGGAGCCGTCGGATTTCGAGCTGCCGCTGCGGCTGTACCGGCTGGCGACCGTGCGCGGCACGGTGGATGGCACGCATTCGGCGAACTTCGTCGTCGATACCGGCGGGGAAGTGATCTCGATCAGCGCGGCGACGGCCACCTCGCTCGGCCGGCCCGCGTCGGCGCGGCGAATCGCGTCTGAAAGTCTTCGGCTCGTCGGGCTGGGACAAGGACGCGTTCCTGATGCCGGGCGTGGATCTCTCGTTCAACGACATCCATTACACGAACTTCCCGGTCGTCGTGCTGAATCTGCATGCGCCGAGCGCGCTGCTCGGGTTCCAGCTTGGCGGGATCGTCGGGCACAGATTCCTGAGCAAGTACCGGGTCGGCATCGATCTCGAGCGCAGCGTCCTCCGGCTGAAGTCCAATTCCTGACGCGCGTGGACCTCCGGCCGGCGGTCAACTCTCGTCCGCGTGTTTTTTCCGCAATCGTTCCGCGCGCCTCGCCTGCGCCTGGTCGCATACGCGCCGTTCCTCCTCGGTCTCAACGAGCAGCGGTACCACCGGGATGCGGCTGCCGTCCTGCGCGATGGCCACGAACGTGAGGAACGCGCGGCTGGTGAGCAAGCGCCGGCCCGTCAGCGTCTCCTCGGAATACACGTCCACCTGGACTTCGAGCGACGTCGTGAAGGTGCACGTCACGTGCGACTTCAGGATGATGAGATCGCCGACCTTGATCGGATGGAGGAACTGCAGGTCGTCGACAGCGGCCGTGACCAGCAGGCTGCGCGTATGTCGATGGCAGGCGATGGCGCCGGCAATGTCGATGAGGTGCATCACCGTGCCGCCGAGGATGAACCCGAGCGGGTTCGCGTCGTTCGGCAGCACGACTTGAACCATCTCGGTCTGCGATTCGGAGGCGCGCTTCGGCGCAAGCGTCATTGATTAGGTAGCGGTCGGCTCTCAGCTCTTGGCTGGACGCGACCTTTCTGAGGGCTGACCGCTGAAAGCTGAGAGCTGAAAGCTTCAGACATCAATCAGAAGTCGTATCCGATCCAGACGGAGAACCGCGGCTTGCGGAACTCGTTGCGCTCCAATCGGCCCGAAGAGGACGTTCTCCCATTCCTCGTTGAAGAGCGTCCGCCAGGCCCAGTCGAAGTGAATCGGGAACCCGAGCGCAAACGTCTCGAGGCCGAGCCCATATGACGCGCGGCCGTCCCGCAGCCGGAACCCGCTCACCGTCTGATCGGCGCCGAAAATCGGAATCGGCAGGTTTGTCACCGGATCGGTGATGATTCGGCCGGCCGCATCCCGCTGGTAGTCGAGGATCGTCGGGAACCGCTCCGTGTCGTTGGCGAAGAACTTGAATCCCTGGTTATTGAACCAGCCGCCGCCGATGTTCGCGAAGAACACGCCGCGGACGCCGCCGACGACCCCAATCGGGGTGAGCGCCGCTTCGATGATCGGGAACCGAAGCTCGGCGTTGGCAAACGCGACGTTCTGGCCGATGAACTGGAGGTAGTCGTAGCCGCGCATCTCCGAGTTGCCGCCGAAGTACTGGTAGTCCGGGAAATCCCCGATGCTCTTGAAGCCGCGCGCCCGAAGGGCGAGCACGCCGCTGCTCGCGAGTCGCTGGTAGTAGCGCACGTCGCCGTCGAAGGTCTGACGCGACAGCGTGCTGCCGATCTTCGGCGCCACATCGTAGTGGAAGCGCATCGTGTTGCCGGCCAGCGGGCCGAACTCACGGAAGACCGTCGTTTCCTGGACGAACGCGACGCCGAAGGGCACGAGCGTGCCGTCGCGAAAGATCGGCTGGCCGCCGGTCAGCGCGCCTTGGTACGCGTCCGCGTACTCCTGCAGGGCGGGATCGTTGTACTGCTCCTGTAGCTGCGTGACCGCCGCCGACACTTCCAGGCGGCGGTAGCGATCCAAGCGGGTAGATGCCGAAGGCGCTGCCGCCGCGCACGGTTCGCGTCGCCACTGCGAAGTCACGGTCCACGAAGGGGGCCAGCGACGGATCGTAGAAAACCCCGCCAACGGCGCCGTAGAAGAACTGCGTCTGCGAGAACCCTTGTAACGCGAACTGGAACCGGCGGGAAAGGTTGACGTAGCGCGAGCGACAGCGTGCGGTACTGCGAGATCGAGGCGGCGTAGAGGTTGATTTGCTTGTCGCCGAGCACGTCGCCGAAGGTGATCTGCGTGCCGCCGAACACGTCGCCGTCGCTGCTGACACCGATGTTCACCGGGGGCCGGCCCTCGAGGAACATCTTCTCCCACGCGCCCTTCGGGCGCGCATTGGCGGTCACCAGCGTATGAGCTAGAGGCGCCTGGAAATCGATGATCGGCCCGGGAGCCCCGAAGTCGGAGGTCGCCACAGTGTGCAGCGGCTCGGTCCGCTCGAGGATGTGGACGCTGTACTCTCCTTTGTAGTAGCTGATGAAGGCGATTCGATGCGTCTTGCCGTCGCGCAGCACGATCGGCGAAATGTTCCCTCCCAGCGCGTCGGTGAACTGTTTCAGGTCACCGGTGTTGAGGTCGAGGGTCCAGATGTTGTAGATGTTGCTGTTCTTGGCGATCTCAGGATCGATCGGCGTTGCGGGGTCGGTGGCGGTCGAGGAGAAGACGATCGTGTGGTCGTCGATGAATTGGGCCGAAGCCTCATCGTGCGTGCCGAAAGTGATCTGCGTCTTCCGCTTTGAGGCGAGATCCATCCGGAACAGCTTTTGATTGCCGCTGACGCGGACGTTGTAGATGATCGACTTGCCGTCCAGCGCGTAGGTCGGCCCGTAATCGAAGAAGTCGTCGGTCGTGAGGTTGACCACCTCGAGCGTCTGCAGATCCACGGTGTAGATGTCGCCGATGCCGCCGCGCAGCGCCGAAAACGCGATCAGCCGGCCGTCGGGCGAGAAACTGGGCGATTCGGGCTCGTCCACCGACCGCATCGGTATTCGCAGTTCGATCTTCCGCGTCAGCACGTTCTGGACGATCAGCGCACGCTCCTTCTCGGTGCGCACGAAGTAGGCCAGGCGATCGCCCTTCGGCGACCACGACATCCAGTGCATGGCCATCCGGTCGACGTTCATCGCGACAAGGTTCGTGAACCCGCAGGTCCTTGTCGAACCCCTCCGTCAGGTTGCGGACGACCGACCGGTCCTTCGTTGACAACAGCACGATGTCGTAGCTCGCGATCTTTGCGGTTGGCGGTGATGGCGGCAATCAGATCGCCGGACGGCGACGGCGCAATCGCCATCGCCTCGATGTAGGGCGACTTTTCGGGGTTCGGCGCCAGATTGCGGCCGTAGTCGATCGGCCGCTCGCGATCCCGGAACGGCTTGAACCGCTCCTTGAGATAGCGCTCGAAGGCCTGATCGAATTCCTCCGGCGTCATCTTGAACGCTTCTTCGTACGCGTCCTCGCCGCCGCCAATCACGCTCTTGCGGAGCGCGAACAGGAACCCGCGCAGTCCCTCTTTGCCGAACCGCGCCTCGATGAACTCGAAGACCGCGTGCCCGAGGTTGTAGACGAGCCTCGGGCTTCCCCCTTGCCCGTACCCTTCGAGCTGACTCATCGCGGGGACGATGTCCGAGACAGCCGCGTCCCGCACCATCATCAGGTCCGCGGGGACCCAGTCGCCGCGCTCGTAATCCGACAACCCCTCCATCACCCACAGCGGAACGCCGCGGCGAATGAGCCCAGGCGGGATGATGTCGATTCTCGAAGGAGTGCGTCAGTTCGTGCGTAATCAGGCCGTACAGCCGATCGGGTGGATCGTCGATGGGAAGGAGCATCCGCCCGCGGTTGGATTCGACAAAGGCTCCGACGCCTTCCTGCGCGGCACCGGGAATGACATTCTGCTGCTCGAACTCGCTGTGCGTCTTGAAGAGGATCATCGGCACCTTGGCCGAAAGATCGTGGTGCAGGTCCGCGCTGACCTTCTGATACGCGCTTTCCGCATAGCCGGCGATGCGCTCCAGATGCTTTTCGAGCTCAGGGTAGTAGTAGATCTCGAAATGATCCGTCTGGTACACCTGCCACTCGAAGGTGTCGTAATGGATGTTGTTCTTGCCGTAGTACGGGATGAACCCTGTTTGCGCGGCGGCGGGCACGGCGCGACCGCCGAGCAGAACGCTCGCGGCAGCGATACTCACGGCCAGACCGGCGCGCGACCGGGAGGCAGACCGACCACGCGAAACGTCGCGCATGCGCATAAGCAGCACCTCGAACAGGAACGCGCCTTGAACAGATTGATCTTACCGTGCCGCGGAGAGCCCTGCAAACCGTGTGCTGAGACGGTTTGCCCGGAAATTGCGGACATCCGTGCATGCTTGTCCTCCCAGGCAGTCCGTGGGTGACCGCTTCGGGGTACAGGCTATACTCGGCTTGTCGGCTGCAGGCGGCGGTCTCGAAGGTGGCAGCCTCAGGTCGACATTTCCACCGGTGGTGAGGCCCAAAGCCTTGAGCCCAGACCCGTAGAGCCTGAGCCGAAGGAATAATGCAGGGCGCGCTAGGGTTTACGTTGACGCGCGCCGGAAGTGACATTTTGTATGCCAGGGGTCAGACCGGCGGCGAAGGCGGGCGGCGAATCCGCCCGCGACGCGGCGTTCGAGGCCGAGGCGCTGATGTCGCTCGACAGCCTCTATCGGACGGCGTTGCGGCTGACGCGTGTACCCGCGGATGCCGAAGATCTCGTCCAGGACACTTATCTCAAGGCGTTCCGCGCGGCGGACAGCTTCGAGCCGGGAACGAATTTGAGGGCCTGGTTGTTCACCATTCTCCATAACAGCGCCCGCAACCGCGCCCGCGACCGCGCCCGTGAACGGGTCACCGTCGACAGCGATATCGTCGAGCGCGCCGCCGAGTCGCCAGGAGTGGACGGCGGCGAAACCCCCGAGACGCTGCTGCTGCGCGACACGCTCGGCCCCGACCTGCAGGCAGCGATCGATGCCCTGCCCGAGGCCTTCCGCCAGGCTGTCTGGCTTCGGGACGTGGAAGAGTTTTCCTACGCCGAAATCGCCGGCATGCTCGAGATTCCGGCGGGCACCGTGATGTCGCGCATTTCTCGCGGCCGGCGGATGCTGTTCAACCAACTCAACCATCTGAAGCCTGTCAATGCCTGATTGCCCGTCCATCGATCCACTTCTCACCCCCTATGTCGACGGGGAGCTCCCCGGCGTCGAGCGCGAGGCCGTCGCCCAACACCTGCGCGCGTGCCCCCCGTGCCGCGCGCGCGTGGTGGTCGAGCAGGCCGTCCGCGATCTGGTGCGCGCGCGGCGGCCCGCTCTGCAGCAAGATCGCGCCTCCGACGCCCTCCGCACGAGATGCGCCATGCTGCGAGCATCGAGGGCGTCCAACGAAGCAGGGCGAAACGCTCGAGCGCCCGGGACGCTTCACACCCCGCGAGGCATCGGGCGCCCGTGGCGCACCCGGACGGCGCCGCTCGCCCTGGCGGCGATGCTGCTCCTCGCGCTCGCAGGCGTATCGCTCTATCAGATCACGGAACGGTCCACGCGCGTGATGGCTGCGGAACTGGCGGCCGACCACGTCAAATGTTTTCTGCTGCAGAACCTGGGCGGCTCCGAGCAGGCCGCCGCTCCTGTCGAACATGCCCTCGCGTCGAAGTTCGGGTGGCCGGTCCATCTGCCGGAGCGGCCGGACCGGGCGGCGCTCGAGCTGGTCGGTGAACGGACATGCCTCTACGGTCAGGGCCGCGTGGCGCACATCCTGTACCGTCATGAGGGGCGTCCTGTCTCGCTGTTCATGCTGCCGAACGACACCCGGAAGGACGAGGTGCTCGACACTCTCGGGCACGACGCGGCGGTCTGGTCGGTCGGCAATCGCACCTTCGTGCTGATTGCGCGCGAGCCGAAAGCGGACTTCGAGCGAATGGCCCTGTTCGTTCGAACGGGGTTACATTAGGTGGGTGCGTCAGCTCTCGGCGGCAATCAGCGGTGCCTGAACTAGAATATCGAAAAGGAGCTCCGATGCGATTTCGATGGATGGCGGCGACGGTGGCTGCGTGTGCGCTCGCATGGACCGTGGTGAGCGCCGAGATGCCGTGGCTGGCGATGAATGCCTTCGAGTTCGCCCAAAAGGGCGGGGCCGCCTGTCCAGCCAATGCGAAGCCCGCGCCGCTCGACTTCGTGCTCAAGGACGTCACGAACAAGGACGTGAGGCTGTCGGACTTCAAGGGCAAGGTCATCCTGCTCGACTTCTGGGCGACCTGGTGCGGCCCGTGCAAGGTCGAGATCCCGTGGTTCATCGAATTCCAGCAAAAATACGGGAAGGCCGGCCTCCAGGTGATTGGCATTTCGGTCGACGACCCGCTCGACAAGCTCGCGCCATTCGTCAAAGAGTTGAAGATGACCTACCCGGTCCTCCAGGGGCTCGGCAAGGACAACGTGCAGGACGCATATGGGCCGATGGTCGGCCTGCCCGTCACGGTGATGATTTCCCGCGAGGGCAAGATCTGTTCGAAGCACGTCGGGATGGGAAAGAAGGACACGTTCGAGAGCGAGATCAAGGCGTTGCTGTAGCGCGGCGCTGCTTCGCGACTGGCCGGCCCAGATTGGACGGCTTCGAGCGCCCGAGGCTGAAACCGTGTTCTTTCCGGCGTCGGCTTTCGAAGATGTCTAGTGATATGATGACAGGCAGATGTTGAAAGGATTCACGCACGCGCGGCTCGCCTGTGGATGCCGTATCACCTTTCGCGAAGGCGTCGAAGGCAGTCCGGTGACCGTGGTGGTCGACGAGAAGTCGCCGGCCTGCACGCAGGCGCTCCACGTGCGCGATCTCCCGCTCTTCGATTATCGCGAGGCGCTTCGAGCCTCGACGAGGCTCGGCCCTCCAGAGAAAGAAGAGTACGAAGAGGAAGGATAGGCATCTTCGATCGGGGATTTGGGGATCGACGATCTGATCTTCGACCGCGGGGCCTGAGTGCCCCGTTTTCTTTTGTACGGCTCCAATGCCCGAACTCAAAGACGAACTGGCGGCGCTGCGCATCGAACGGACACCGGATCGCCGCGGTGGTTCCCGCTGGGTGGCCTGGATCGCGGTCATCGCCGTGCTGGGCGCCGGCGGGCTCGGCGGCTGGCGATGGGCCACGCGCGAGCGTCCGGTAGCCGTCGAGACCGCCCTCGTGTCCGAGCGCGCCGTCGGCATGCAGGCGGCGGTCCTCAACGCTTCGGGATACGTCACGGCCCGCCGGCGCGCGACGGTGTCCTCCAAGATCACCGGGAAGGTGGTGGAGGTGAACGTCGAAGAGGGCATGGCGGTTACGGAGGGGCAGATCCTCGCCCGGCTCGACGACGCGACCTTGCGGGCGGGGCTGGCGCTGGCGACGGCTCAGGCGGCGGCTGCCCGCAGCGGGGTTCTCGAAAACGAAGTGCGTCTGGAGGAGGCGAAGGTGACGCTCGCGCGGCGGAACCAGCTGTTCGAGGACAAGCTCGTGACCCAGGCCGACGTCGACGCGGCGCGGGCGGAGGTCGACTCGCTCGATGCGCGCATCTCGGCCTCCCGCGAACAGGTCCTGGTGACCGAGCGGCAGATCGAGCTCGAACGGACCAATCTCGACAACACCATCATCCGTGCGCCGTTCAGCGGCATCGCCATCTCAAAAGATGCGCAGCCGGGCGAGATGGTCTCGCCGGTGTCGGCCGGCGGCGGCTTCACCCGGACCGGGATCAGCACCATTGTCGATATGCGATCGCTCGAGATCGAAGTGGACGTCAACGAGAGCTACATCAACCGCGTGAAGCCCGACCAGGACGTCACGGCCGCGCTCGATGCGTACCCCGACTGGCCCATCCCGGCGCGGGTCATCACGATGGTACCGACGGCCGATCGACAGAAGGCCACCGTGCTCGTGCGGATCGGCTTCAAACAGCTCGATCCGCGCATCTTGCCGGACATGGGCGTGAAGGTCACCTTTCTGCGAAATGCGGCGGAGGGGGACGCCCCGGCGGCGCGGCCGGTCACGCTCGTGTCGAAGGCGGCGATCAAGACCGAAAACAATCAGACGTATGCGTTTGTGGTCGGCGGCACCGACCTCGTCGAGCGCCGTGCCGTGAAAACCGGCGGCGCCGACGGGGATCGGCTCGAAGTCCTTGCCGGTCTCAATCCAGGGGAGCGCGTCGTCGTGTCGCCAGCTCCCGGACTGACTCACGGCGCGAGAATCACGGTGAAATGATATGACTCCGCTCGTTTCGGTTCGGGACGTCCACAAGTACTTCACCCGCGGCAGCGAGCGCATCGACGTGCTGAAGGGCGTCAACCTGGAGATTCCACCCGGCGATTTTCTGGCGTTGATGGGGCCGTCGGGATCGGGAAAGACCACCCTCCTCAACCTGATTGGGGGACTCGATGTGCCGACCGGCGGTGGCGTCGACGTGGCAGGCGTGCAGATCAGCTCGCTGCACGGCAGTCAACTCTCGCGGTGGCGATCCCAGAACATCGGATTCGTCTTCCAGCTCTACAATCTGCTGCCGGTGCTCACGGCCGAGAAGAACGTGGAACTGCCGCTGCTGCTGACCAACCTGTCCAAGGCGGACCGTCGCCACCGCGTGGCGATTGCGCTCAAGGTGGTGGGTCTCGCCGAGCGCGCCCGCCACTATCCGCGCCAGCTCTCGGGCGGGCAGGAGCAGCGAGTGGGGATTGCCCGCGCGATCGTGACGGACCCGACCCTGCTGCTGTGCGACGAGCCGACCGGCGACCTCGATCGCAAGGCCGGCGACGAGATTCTCGAGTTGCTGCAGACGCTCAACCGCGATCTGGGAAAGACCGTCGTGATGGTCACGCACGATCCACGGGCGGCCGAGCGTGCGCGCCGCACGCTCCACCTCGACAAAGGCGTGCTGGCAGGAGGTCCGGAGTCGTGAAGTTCCTGCCGCTCGTATGGAAGAACATCTGGCGCCGCAAGTTCCGGACGACGTTCACGCTGCTCTCGATCTTCATCGCCTTCCTGCTCTTCGGAATTCTGATGACGATCCGCACGTCGTTCAGCCTCGGCGTCGATCTCGCGGGACTCGATCGGTTGGTGCTCATCAACAAGGTCAGCCTGATCATCCCATTGCCGGTCTCCTACCAGGGCCGTCTGCAGCAGGTGGCCGGCGTCGACCTGGCCACGCACCAGACGTGGTTCGGCGGCATCTACCAGGATCCGTCGAACTTCTTCGCCAACATGGCGGTCGAGCCGGAACGATTCCTGAAGATCTATCCGGAGTTCATGGTGCCCCCCGATCAGAGCAAAGCGTGGTTGGCCGACCGTCAGGGAGTCATCGTCGGCAAAGACCTCGCCGAACGGTTCGGCTGGAAGATCGGTGATCGAGTTCCGCTCACCGGCACCATCTGGCAGGCCAAGCCGGGCAGTGCCTGGGAATTCAATATCTCCGGGATCTACGACGGCGAAGACGGCATCGACAAGACGCAGTTCTTCTTCCGGTACGATTACCTCGACGAGAATCGCGCGGCCGGCAAGGGGTTGGTCGGCTGGTATGTCGTCAGGATCGCCGACACCTCGCGGTCGGTGGAGTTGAGCCGGACGTTCGACGAGATGTTCGCCAATTCGTCGGCCGAGACGAAAACGACGACGGAGAAGGGCTTTGTGGAGAGCTTCGCGAAGCAGATCGGCGATATCGGGGCGATCATGATCGCGATCTCCTCGACGGTGCTGTTCATGTTCGGCCTCGTGGCGGCCAGCACCATGGCGCAGTCCGTACGGGAGCGCACCAGCGAGCTCGCGGTGCTGAAAACGCTCGGGTTCTCCGGGATCGGGATCCTGGCGCTGGTGCTGGCCGAATCGCTGTTCATCGTGCTCTTCGGCGGATTGCTGGGGCTGGGCGCCGCGTGGCTGTTCGTGCAGCGCGGCGATCCGACCGGCGGCATGCTGGCGATCTTCGTGCTGCCTCCGCGCGACATCGTCCTCGGCATCGCCCTCATGGTGCTGATGGGCCTGTTCGCGGGCGTAATGCCGGCGTTGGCGGCGATGCGCCTTCAGATTACTGACGCGCTGCGAAGAGCCTGAGAGCCGGCGAAACCGGCGGGACCAGAGAAACTGACGTGGCGAGATGATCAAACAAACCATTGCGATGATCGCGCTGAATCTGCGCACCATTCCTGCCAGACTCAGTTCCTCGGCGGTTGCCATCATCGGGATTGCGGGCGTCGTGGTGGTCTTCGTGTCGGTGCTGTCGATCGCCGCCGGATTCTCGGCGGCGATGACGGGATCGGGCTCGCCCAACCGCGCGCTCGTGATGCGCAGCGGCGCCGACAGCGAGATGACGAGCGGCCTCGACGGCGCGGAAGTCGACATCATCAAACAGGCGCCCGGCGTGCGCCGTGACGGCCAGGCCGCGCTGGCGTCCGCGGAGCTGTACGTCATCATCGACCTGCCGAAGAAATCGACCCCCGATGCGGCGGCGAACGTGCCGATGCGCGGGATTGAACCGGCCGGCATGCCCCTGCGCGACGAGGTGTCGCTCATCGAGGGCCGGATGTTCCAGTTCGGCACGAACGAGGTCATTGCCGGCCGGGGTGCCAACGGACAGTTCATGCACCTGAATGTCGGCGAGACGATCGTCTCGGGACAGAACCGCTGGCAGGTGGTCGGTGTCTTCGAGGCCGACGGCGCCGTCGCGGAGACCGAGATCTGGTGCGACGCCCGCACGCTGCAGGGCGCGTATCGGCGGGGCAACTCGTATCAGTCGGTGCTGGCGCGGCTCGAGTCGACCGACTCGCTCGACATGTTCCGCGACTGGCTCACGTCGAATCCGCAGCTCAACGTGATGATCCGCCGCGAGAACGAGTACTATGCGGGCCAGTCGCAGGCGCTCACGCGGCTGATTCGCACGATCGGTTTCGGAATCGCGGGTCTGATGGGGATCGGCGCGATTTTCGGCGCAATTCTCACGATGTACACTGCCGTGGCATCGCGCGCGAGAGAAATTGCGACGTTACGTGCACTCGGGTTCAACACGATATCCATACTTGTGTCTATACTGGGTGAGTCGCTCGTGCTCGGTGGCATCGGCGGACTCATCGGCGGGCTCGGCGCGTACCTGGCCTTCAACGGCTATCAAACATCGACGATGAATTTTCAGACGTTCAGCCAGGTGGCATTCGCATTCCGTGTGACCCCCCTGCTGCTCACGATGGGTCTCGTCTACGCGCTCGTCATGGGACTCATCGGGGGATTGTTCCCGGCTATCCGCGCTGTTAGGCTGCCAATCCCGATCGCGCTGCGGGAGCTGTAGCAATTCGGCGCCCTTCGAAAGACGAATCCTTGCTGACAAAGTCTTTAGCCGTTTTTATTTTCTGGGCGGTTCAGGCCTCGGCCGTCCTGATCCTGTTCGTGCCGTTCACGTGGGGACTGCTGGCGCTGTGGGCGGTGTCGCACTTCACCCGTGCGGTCGGGTTGACGCTGGCTTTTCACCGCTACTTTGCGCACCGCGCTTTTCAGATGACCAGGGCGGCGCGCTTCTTCTGGGCGTTCGTCGGCACCGCGGCGATGCAGAAAGGCCCGCTCTGGTGGGCCGGCCACCACGTGAACCATCACCGGTTCGCCGATCGCGACGGCGATCCGCACAGCCCGATGGTGAGCGGCGTGTATTACGCGCACATCGGCTGGTTCCTGAACGATGCGCGTCACGATCGTCTGGAAGCCACGAACCCGGTTGTCCGCGACTTCTCGACGGCGCCGGAGATTGCCTTCCTCGATCGCTACTTCTTCGTGCCGCCACTGCTGCTGGCGACGGCGATGTATCTCGCGGGCGGGTTCAGCTGGTTCGTGTGGGGGTTCTGTCTGCCGACGATGACGCTCGCCCATGCGACGTTCGCGATCAACACGGTCAACCACATGTTCGGGTCGCGCCGCTTCGACACGATCGACGAATCCCGCAACAATCCGCTGACCGCGCTGTTCGCGGCTGGCGAGGGCTGGCACAACAACCATCACCGGTATCAGCGTGCGGCGAGGAACGGCTTCTATTGGTGGGAGATCGATCTGACGTGGTATGCCATCCGGGCGATGGCGGTGCTGGGGCTGGCGTGGGACCTGCAGGCGGTTCCGGCGCGCATCTATGCCGAGGCGCGCGCCACCAAGGCGCGCCGCGGGTCCCAGTCCGTCCCGAGCATCCTCGACAGGACGCCGATGCCGCTGACCTTCGCCGAGGACGTCGAACCCATCTGATCCAGAAGTCTCGAAGTCGGAAATCTGCGACCTGGAGTCCAATCGGGCTTTAGGCTTTGGGTGCAGATGTTCGGGTGCCAGGTTCCAGACCTCAGAGTTCCAGGCTTCAGATCTCTCCGTTTTCAGATTGCCTCAGGGCAGCCGGATCAGCGGGCGGCCGTCCGGCATGCCCGGCCATGGGATTCCCGAAACAATCGTCAACGTCGTCAGGGCGAAGAACAGCAGACGGCGGCGGCGTCTGGCTTCACCGCTTTTCGCGGTGAGCGCGAGCACACGGCCGATGCGGACGAGTAGGACCGCTGCCGCCATCAGCCCGACGTGTTGAATCGCCCAGAAGCGAAGGGCAGGGTTCTGCATGGCGGCACCGAAGTTCGCGAACGCCTGCGACGTATACGGGCTCAGACCGAAATACAACGCCAGGCCGAGAAGCACCTGTAGATCGAGCGCGAGCATGAAATACCGGTCCCAGTGCCGGCCCGGCATGCTGGCGGAGACGTCGTCGTCGTGACGGAGGCCGGCATTGAGGGTCGCCCCGACAGCCAGCGCGAGCGTGGCCCATCGGAGCCACGAATGAATGGTCAGGAAGCCCACGTACACGGGGTCAACTCAACTGTGAACTGTTGACTCTTTACTTGACGAGATGCCCGACGATGACGCGCTGCTTGTCGACGAGTTGCCGGATCCCCTGATCGGCCAGATCGAGGAGCGCGTTGAGGGCGTCGCGCCCGAACGGCAACGCTTCCGCGGTCCCCTGCACCTCGACGAAGCGGCCGTCGCCGGTCTTGACGATGTTCATGTCGACCTCGGCGCGGCTGTCGTCGTCGTACGCCAGATCGAGCAGCGGCTCTCCGCCGACGATGCCGACGCTGATCGCGGCGACGTAGTCCGACAGTGGGATCGTGCGGATGAGGTCGCGCTCGCGAAGCTTCTCGAGCGCCAGGGCGAGGGCGACATACGCGCCGGTGATCGATGCGGTGCGGGTGCCGCCATCGGCCTGAATCACGTCGCAGTCGATCCAGATACTGCGCTCGCCGAGGGCTGTGAGGTTGGTGACCGCGCGGAGCGACCGTCCGATCAGCCGCTGGATTTCCTGCGTGCGACCGCCGACCTTGCCGGTGCTGGCTTCGCGTGTCGTGCGGGTACTGGTCGCGCGCGGCAGCATCCCGTACTCGGCGGTGACCCACCCCTTCCCGGTGTTCCTCAGGAACGGCGGCACGCGATCTTCGACGCTCGCGGTGCAGATCACGCGCGTGCGGCCGGCCTCGATGAAGACCGACCCTTCCGCGTGCGGCAGGTAGTTCGGCGTCAACCTTGTATCCCGAAGTTGGTTCGCTGGGCGCTGATCGGATCTCATATGTGTTGCTTGCAATTGCAGATTTTAGAGTGCAGATTCAGTTTTAGAGTGCAGATTCAGATTGAATCGTCGAATTCAGATTGTAGATCGGAGGAGAAGCGGATAGCGGCCAGGGAGCGATAGCTGAAGCCATTGTCCTATGAACGACCGATCTATTGAATCCAGTCGAGGTTTTTCAGGAGCGGCCGCCGCACGTCGACGTGGCCGGCGATGGTATCGACTTCCTTCCCGTCGACCAGCAGCTGCACGGAGGAAATGGCCGGCAGGTTCACCGTGAGCGCGTCGACGAGCGTGTAAATGGTGAGCAGCTCGTTGAGCGAGCCGCCTGGGTGGGCGGCGGTCAGCTCACGGCTCAAATCGACGTAGGCCTCGCCCCCCGCCGTCACGAACAGCGCGCGCAGCGTGGTGCCCGCCGGGACAGCCGACAGCAACGGCTCGGCCGGTGGCGCAATCTGCGCACCAAGGATGGCCTTGGCCTGCGAGACAGTGCCCTCGGCGTACGGCACGTCGTGCTCGACGCTGGTGAGCTTGGTGCCGTCGTCCGAGACATAGAACAATCGTGCTTTGATTTTTCGGACCGAGCCCGCTTCCGCCCCCTGGTCCACACGTGCGTCGCTCCCGGCTGGCGCTCGGTACCAGCGCGGGAGGCCGGCAAACAACAGCCAGGCCAGTCCGGCGGCCGCGGCCGTCAGTGCGACGGTCGCCGCGGCACGGCGCCGCCTCATCGTTCCCCTCCCTGGGTGACGAGATAGTCGCGGAACTTCAGCACGGCGTCGTAGACGGCCTGTGCGAACCCGTTCTGAAAGGCGGAGTCTGCGAGCTGTTTCTCCTGCGCGGCGTTCGTCAGGTACCCCATTTCAATCATGACCGCCGGCATGTTGGCGGATTCCAGGACGCGAAACGGCGCGCGCTCGAGGGGCCGGGGGGCGAGCGGCACGCGATCGCCGAACTGCTGCTCGAGAATGCGCGCGAACTCGAGCGATTCGTCGACGTGTCGGATCTGGGCCAGATCCCACAGGACCAGTTCGAGGTCCCGAAGGCCGCCGCCAAACACGGTGACGCGCTCGGGGGCGTGCCTCACACTGGCCCGTGCCGACTCGTCGAAGGCCGCGACGTAGATCGATGCGCCGCTGGCATCGGGGCGCATCGACGCGTTGGCGTGCAGGCTGATGAAGAGATCCGCCTTGTTGTTGTTGGCTACCGAGGTGCGCTCGTCGAGCGGCACACGTCGGTCCTCATCGCGGGTCAGGAGGACGCGCACGCCGAGCCGTCCTTCGATCGCTGCCTTCAGCCTTCGGGCCACTGCGAGCGTCAACTCCTTCTCCGCCAGGCCGCCGGCCGCTGTCGCGCCCTGGTCTTCGCCGCCATGGCCGGGGTCGATCGCGATTGTCCGGATGGGGGACACCGGCTGGCCGAAGAGCGGCAGATCCGCGGGAGGCAGCGGCGGTGGGGACGCCGGCGCGGCAGTGTCGACCGCCGGTGCGGCGACATCGATCACCAGCCTTGCCGTGTTGCCCGTCGTCAGCGACGAGGACCGAAATCCGCCGTATCGGGGCCCGAGGTCCAACGCCAGCGTGACCGCATCGATGCTGCGAATGGCCTGCACCAGTCCCTGCGGCTGAACGGCGGGCGGGGCGACGTCGAGCGCGTCAGCATCGAATTTGACGGTCAGCCGCCCGTCCTCCTGCGTGATGGAGCTCGCCGCCGGCGGCGTCGCATCGATCGTGACGCGCGAGGCGTTGATCAGCGCCTCGTGGCGGACTGCCAGGGTCGGGACGCGGAGATCGCCAATCACGACGAGGCGGGAGGCCCGCCGGAAGTCGAGACGCGTGTCGTAAATAAGGGCCAGCGCGCGGCTGATGAAGTCCAGCGGGACGAGCCATCGGCCCCCGGCCCGTGTCGGGGGCGCCGGCAGGGAAATCAGGCGCCCGGAGACTGATGCGAGCGCCTGATCCGGCGTCAGCACGATGGTGCTGGCACGATACGCGACCGTGATCGCCCCGGACTCTTCGCGCACGGCGAGCTGAAAGGCAGCAGCCAGATCATCGAGCGCGACGAATTCCTGGTTGTTGATCGATGTCACCGGCAGCGCGCGTCGTCCTTCCCGGGCGAGCAGCGTCAGGGGCGCCGTACCCTGGCCCGCGAGGCGGACGACGATGATGACGGCGATCCCGAGCACGGTGACCGCAAAGACGAGCTGGGAAAACGTGGACAACGAACGGTTGTTCAATGGAGGGTCTCGAATTCCGAGATCTCCATTGTAGTTCCAACCGCGCGCTCGTCCGCCGATCACTTTGCAGGCGGCGTTTCCGTCCGATGATCGCGCACACGGGGAACAGCGCCGGGAACAGCCCCGACACTCACCCTGGCTTCTCCCGGAAGGCCGAGAACATTTCGAGGTCGGTTGAGGTAGAGTGGCCCGGCCTGGCCGGCCGTGCCCCATGGACGTGTTTCTCGCAGCGGCGATCGAAGAGGCAGAGCGCGGACGCTCCGAAGGCGGCATCCCGATCGGTGCCGTGCTGGTGTTCGAGGAGCGTATCCTCGGCCGCGGTCACAACCGACGGGTCCAGCAGGGCAGCTCGACGCTGCACGCCGAAATGGATGCGCTCGAGCGCGCGGGCCGGCACCGCGCGGCGGTGTACCGAGCGAGCACGATGTACACGACGTTGTCACCCTGCGCGATGTGCAGCGGCGCCATCCTGCTCTACGGCATTCCGCGCGTCGTTGTCGGCGAGAACCGCACGTTTCTCGGCGAAGAGGCATTGCTGCGGCTGCGCGGAGTGCAGGTCGAGGTCGTGCAGGATCCTCGCTGTATCGGGCTGATGGAGCAGTTCATCGCCGAACATCCAACGCTGTGGCACGAGGATATCGGGATGTAAAGTGGTGCGGAGACCATGGATCTTCGTCAGCT
This sequence comes from uncultured Acidobacteriota bacterium, assembly GCA_963814975.1. Classification (GTDB taxonomy): domain Bacteria; phylum Acidobacteriota; class Vicinamibacteria; order Vicinamibacterales; family CAVVIG01; genus CAVUXJ01. The sequence continues at coordinate 454,256 of CAWFFB010000035.1, forward strand.
CGAAATTCTCCAGGCGATCGCCGAAACCGGCTCGTTCACGGCGTGCGGCAAGAAGCTTCACGTGTCCCAGTCGGCGATCAGCCGTCAGATTCTGCTGCTCGAAGAGGAGCTCGGCGAGCCGCTGTTTCTACGCGTCGGCCGGCAGGTGCGGATGACGCCCGCCGCCGAAAGCCTGGTACAGCTGGGCCAGCGCGTGTTCCAGGACATCCGGGACACGGTCGGGACGATCACCGATCGGACGCGGACGGTCCGCGGCATGCTTCGCCTTGCCGGCGGCATGACCGTGTGTCTTTACGTGTTCCCGCCGCTGTTGAAGCACCTCCGGCGCGTGCATCCCCGCCTCGATGTCCGATTGACCGTGGCCACCGCCGGTCCTTCCGTCGAGGCCATTCGAGCGGGACGCGTCGATGCCGGGCTACTCACGCTGCCGGTCGACGAGTCCGACCTGGTGACCGTTCCCGTTCTTCGGGAAGAGCTGCTCCTTGTCACGATGCCTACGCACCCCCTCGCGCGCAAACGCCGGATCCTCCCCGAGGACCTGTCGGGCCAGCCCTTCGTGCTGTTCGAGCCGGGCTCGGCGACGCGCCGCGTGATCGACTCGTTTTTCCTCACCGAGAGGATCGAGCCGACGATCGTCATGGACACGGAAAATGTCGAGATCATCAAAGCCATGGTCAAGACCGGCCTGGGAATCGGCATCGTGCCGTATCAGGCCATTGCCCGCGAGGTACGCGCCGGCCAGTTCTTCTGCGCGCGCATCGACGGGCACGAGCTGGTCCGGGAAACGGGATGGGCATACGCGCGGTCCAACCGCGTGCCGCGCATGATTCACGAACTGCTGACCGCCTTCGACGCGATCAAAGGACGGCTGCAGCTCGCGCCCGGCAAGGAATTGAGAATCAGGACACGCGCGGGCACCGTGACCTGAGCGCTACGAAGACCGCTCAAGAAGCGGTCGCAGTGGTGAACTGAAACAGCGTCCGTCCGGGCTGACTGCTGACGAAGATCTGCGCGTGGTGGCGCTCGATAATTGCTTTCACGATCGACAAGCCGAGACCGTTCCTTCCGCCGGAATCCGCCCGCGACGTGTCCGTCTTGTAAAAACGATCCGGTGGCTGGCCCGGCATCGTCGGTCCCGACCAGCGATGCGACCCAGACGAAGAGCACCGCCTGGACGACGAGCATCGCGGCCAGGCAGAGTATGAAGCCGATCGCGATACGCCAGTAGAGGCTCCGGTACCAACGGGACGGCACTGTTCAGGGCCAACCGAGAGATCAGGAATCGTCCTCGTCTTCGTCGTCGCCGACGCCGGTCGCGATGAAGCGAATCTCAACGTTCTGGCGGCCCATGTCTGCCAGCGCGCGATCGATCAGGTCCTGATAGTGCGTCAGGATGTGACGGCGAACCGTTTCGGAGGGTACCCAGACCGTCACCTGGTCACCGGTGTCGCCGGCCTGCGTGGCTTCGCCGAACCAACGTCGGAGTTCGTCCGGTATCAGATCGCTCCGCAATTTGTCGAGAACCTGGTCCCAGAGCTTTCGGTCGGGCATGTCGGCCAGCTGACTTTACCCTTCCTCTTTCTCTTCCTCATTGTCTCCCTCTTGGTCCTCGGCACCTTCAGCATCGGTGTCCTTGTCGACTTCGTCCTGAGGCCGGCTGGTGGCGAAATCGTCGATATCCGGCAGCGCCTCGTCGGGCGAGTCGTCGTCGAGGGACAAAGATCGTCCGGTTCTCTTGAGGGGAATGGGGCCGCGTGGACGCTCGGCATCTTTCTTCTTGGCCTTTGCACTGCCGCCGCGTTGCGGCCTGGCGTCGGGTCCGAAATTCCGGCTGCGCGGGGCGGCCGGTGCCGACGGGTCGAAGGGACGTGGCGGCCCGCCGAACGACGAGGGTGGCCTCGGCGCGAAACCGCCTGGCCGCGGCGGTCCAGACGACCCGCCGGGCCGAAAGCCTCCCGGTCCGCGGTCTTCACGTGCGCGCGCCTCACTGACGGCCAGCGGCCGTCCATTGAAGGGCTGACCGTTGAACTGCTGGATCGCCTGCTCGGCTTGCGGCCGATCCGTATATTCCACGAACGCGAAGCCGCGCGGGCGGCCGGTTTCCCGGTCAACCGGCAGGACGACCTGCGAGGGCGGCGCCACGGTCCCGAAGTAGGTACGAAGGTCCGCTTCGGTGGTGGCGTACGACAGATTGCCGACGAACAGACGGACAGCCAATCAAATATCTCCTAATGGACACAGGCAGTGGAAACCGGGGAGGGTGGCGAGTGCACACACAGCTGGCAGCCAGAATCTCGGCCGCCAAACCTTACCTGAAGTCGGGCATCCTGGCAAGCGCTCAGTCTTCGGCCCGCCGCGGGTCGGGACGGTCCGAGCCTCCCGACCGCGTGCCGGCGTGTTTGGGTCGTCTGGGGGGACGAACTTCAGGGCGGAGCGGGCTATAGTTAAGACCTGGGAAACATCGTCATGAGCCGTCGTCGCATCACGACTTGTCTGGCCGCCCTCGCCTTCGGGCTGGGAATGCTGCCGGCGGCGGGTGCGTCCGCCGCCCGCGCGTCCATCAATGCCGACGACCTGAGGGAGTGGCTGACGTACATCGCGTCGGATGAATTGCAGGGCAGGGCGACCTATTCCGCCGGCCTCGACCTGGCAGCTGCCTACATCAGCGATCACCTGCGCGCGTGGGGCGTAAAGCCCGCAGGGGACAACCACTCCTTCCTCCAGACTGTGAGAGTCCTGGGTGTGAGGACCACGAGCCGTTCGTCGGTGACGGTCACCGTCGCCGGACAGACACGAACCTATCCGGACGGTGCCGGCGTCACGTTTCCGAAAAATTCGGGCGTGAGCCGCGCAATCACCGTGCGGCGGGTGGAGTTCGCCGGCTACGGGCTCGATGTGCCTACGGTGAACCACAGGGACTTCCACGGCCGGGATGTACAGGGACTCGGCGGTCGTCTGGCTTGGCGCCGACGGCCCGAAATCCGTCGACCCGCAATATCGCCGGTTGCTCAACGGTCGCACTCGCTATGCGACGGAAGAGTTGAAGGCGCTCGCCACGATCGGTCCGGACGCCGCGCGCCGTGGCGATACCGGAACCATGACGCCCACTGACGTGGTCCACGCGCCGTTACCCGAGGGTCGCGACCCCGCACCTGTCGCGCCTGATTTCACGACGACTCGGCGGCTTGACACCAAGATTGCTCCAAGGATTACCGCCGACGACGGCTTCTTGTCGTTTCTGTTCAGTAAAGCGCCGGTCGGCTACGACGAGCTGAAACGACGCGCCGAAGCGCGGGAACCGTTGCCGCGATTCACGCTCGAGGATGTGACGATCACGTTCAACATCGACGTCACGTATGACGTCGTCCGCACGCAGCTCACGCAGAACGTCGTTGGGGTCGTCGAAGGCAGTGATTCGCGGCTGAAGAACACCTACGTGGCGGCCGGCGCCCACTACGACCATGTCGGCTCGGCCGACGCGGGAGCGGGCGGCGGCTCGGCGGACCACCCGCCGGGAATCGTGACACCGGGCGCCACGGACGACCGCGTCTGGAATGGCGCCGACGACGACGGATCGGGCACGGTGGCGCTGATGGCGCTGGCCAAGGCGTTCGTCAGCGGACCGCGGCCGAAGCGTTCGCTCGTGTTCGTGTGGCACGCGGGTGAGGAGAGCGGGTTATTCGGGTCCCGCTACTTTGCCGATTACCCGACGATCCCGCTCGAGACCATCGTGGCGCAGCTGAATATCGACATGATCGGCAGAAACCGGAACAACAAATCGAGCGAAGCGGATACGGTGTACCTGGTGGGCTCCGATCGAATCAGCAGCGAGCTCCACCAGATCAGCCGCGAGGCCAATCGCGCGCTTCCGAGACCGCTGACGCTCGATTACGAGATGAACGACCCTGGCGATGTCGAGCAGGTCTACTATCGGAGCGACCACTACAGCTACGCGGCCAAGGGGATTCCGATCATTTTCTTTACGACGGGACTCCATGCCGACTACCATGCGAACACCGACGAGGTCTCGAAAATCGAGTTCGGTAAGCTGACCAGGGTCGCGGACCTGGTGTACGAGACCGCCGCGCGGCTTGCAAATCTCGACCATCCGCCCGCACGGGACAACAAAGGTCCACGGGCCGGGAAGGACACGCGCTGACCCGCCCACTTCTCATCATTTTCCTGACAATTTTCGTCAACCTCATCGGCTTCGGGATCATCATCCCGTTGTTGCCGTTCTACGCCGTGACGTTCGGCGCCTCGCCGCTTGCCATCGGGCTGCTGTTTGCGGTGTTCTCGTTGTGCCAGCTCGCCGCCGCGCCGGTTCTCGGCACACTTTCGGATCGGTACGGCCGGCGGCCGATCCTGATCGTGAGCCTCGCCGGCACGGTCGTGAGCTTCGTGATGATGGCGTTGGCGCAGAGCCTGGCGATGCTGTTCATCGCGCGCATTGTCGACGGCCTTTCCGGCGGGAACATCTCGACCGCCCGCGCCTACGTGGCCGATGTGACCGAGCCGAAAGATCGCGCCCGTGCGTACGGGCTGATTGGAGCAGCGTTCGGCCTCGGCTTCGTCCTCGGGCCGGCGATCAGCGGAGTCCTCGCCACGGTGAGCTACACGGCGCCGATTTGGGCGGCGGCGGCGTTGACGCTCGTGGCGACGGTGATGGCGTGGGTGGGATTGCCCGAGACCGTCCACCGCACACACGCCGGCACGGGGATGCCCTTCCGCGGTCTGGGCGCGATGATGCGGCGGCCCGACCTCCGGCGGGTCCTGTTGATGGATTTCGTCTACTGGTTTGCGTTCGCGATTTTTCAGACGACGTTCGCGCTCTTCGTGGCCCGGCGTTTCGGCTTCGATGCGCCCGAGACCGGGTATTTCTTCGCGGCGTTCGGGCTCCTCGGAGCGGTCGTGCAGGGCGCATTGATTCACCCTGTCGTGAAACGGCTTGGGGACAAAGCTACGTTCGTCCTTGGGTTGGTTTGTGCCGCGGTCGGTCTAATCGCCGCCACGCTGGCGCACTCGGTCCCGATGTTCGCGCTGGCGCTCGTACCGCTCGCGCTGGGGATTGGCTTCGGGCACCCGACGATGTCGAGCCTTGTGAGTCGGGCCGCCCGCGACGATGAGCAGGGACGGGTGCAGGGTGCGGCCAGCGCCGTCGAAAGCCTCGGCCGCACGATCGGTCCTGTCTGGGGCAGCTCTTCCTTTCAGCGCTTCGGCGAGGGGATGCCCTACATCTCAGCGGCGATCTGCCTGCTGATGACGCTGGTGATCAGCCTGGGTCACAACGTGACGGATTCCAAATCCGCCGCGATCGGGTGAGGGCCGGTGACGTCCTGGCACACCGTCAGTGAGGCCTGACCAACCCGAGCACGCTTCTCAGTCCGTTGAGGGATTGAATCATCGTGGCGATGAGCGAGGCGTTGCCGCCATCTCGCGGGAAAATCTGTCCCACTGAAATCTCCAGCCGGCTGATGAGGTCCTCCGCTTTCTGCTGTTCCTGATCGGTCACATCCATCTCCTTCGGTCGTTGGGCCGGTCGCGTCGATACCGGGGCACGTGCCGCGTGCGGGAACGCGGCGGCGAATCGCGATTCTCGGCGGCCGCGAGAGCACCAGGCGCGCCGGTAAGAACATACATCAAGTGGTCGGATTCGGCGTCCGACTCTCGTCGGCGGTTTCGTGCTGGTCTTGCCGTCTTTGCGGTGACAACCGCACTCGCCTGGGCCGGTGACCATTCGTGAACGAAGATGCGGTCTGGGCGGGGAATTGCCCCGAGCAAATTCCAGGGCGGGACGCGAGCCGCGGCCGCGGCGCACATCGGTGTGGAATTAATTAACGAATGCTACAATGCGGCGGCTCAGCGGAATGGAGTGCCCAGCCGTCGGGCCACTTGCGCTCGCACGGCGGTTTCCGACGCTGAGGTGGTGATGTCGAGGCCGCTGTCGATCAGCGCGTCGATGAGGGCGCGGATCAGCCCGGCGCGGTTCAGAACCTTGCCGCTCTTTCCGCGAATATCGGTGGCTAGACGATCGAGATGGACGATTTGACGATCGAACAATACGACCGACACCTTCGACCACGTTTCCTGGTGGCTTGGAGGACGCCCCCGGGGTTTCGGCTTGAGCTTCTGTTCCCTCACATTCCGCTGCTTCGCCATCTCACCGTCCGCAGGCCGTGATTATATCGGTAGATTTCTGCTAGCACAAACACAGCAGTACACATCATCGTTCATTCTCTTTCACCATGGCGCGAAAAAACGCAATAGCACGGGCGCGTATCGGACGCCCCCCAGCCGGCGCCCGCGAGGGCGAACGGGTCAAGGACTATCCCCAGCTCAGCATCCGCGTTCCAGCCGGTGTGAGGGCCACGCTCCAGGCGCTGAGCGTCGTCCGGTCGCGCCCACAATGGCGTCTGGTTGTCGAAGCGATCGATTGCTACCTGCGCAATCGTCCGGCAGACGAGCGACGGGTCGTGGAGGAGTTATCGAGCCGCAAACACGGCCGTGCGTCGGCGCGTGCCTTGACGGGGCTGCGCCGTGCGGCACGACGGCGGACCCAGCGCAAATAGATGAACGCGGTGCCTCAAGCATCGCCTCCCGCGCATTGACCTCGAGATTCAGCACGATCTCCTCGATCTCGGCACTCCATCGATGACCGGGCGCCTCGGCACGTGCAGATGACGAGGATCCTACCCGAACGGGTGGTGTCCAGCTCGCTGACCGGGGCTACGATCGCCGCATGTGGCCCGACCCTGCGAATGATCAGTCGCTGCTCGACGACTATTCGAGGGCGGTGATCTACGCGGTGGAGAAAGCGGCTCCGGGGGTCGTGAAGATCGACGTCGACGGCGTTTCGGCCGGCTCCGGGTTCCTGTTCACGCCAGACGGTCTTGTCCTCACGAACAGCCACGTCCTCGCGCGTGGCTCACGGATCATCGTCACCCTGCTCGATGGCCGCTTTCTGCGCGCCTCCCTGGTTGGCGACGATCCCGACAGCGATCTTGCCGTGCTCCGCGTGGACTCGAGCGGCGCCGAGGGGCTGCCCTGGATCACCTTCGGCGATTCGAGCCGGCTGCGGCCGGGCCAGGTCGTCGTCGCGATTGGCAACCCGTACGGGTTTCAACATTCGGTGACGAGCGGTGTCGTCAGCGCGATCGGCCGGTCGTTGCGCGCGCGTTCCGGCCGTCTGTTGGAGGACATCGTGCAGACCGACGCGCCCCTCAACCCCGGGAACTCGGGCGGGCCGCTCGTGACGACGCGAGGGGAGGTGGTGGGGGTGAACACCGCGATGATTCACCCCGCCCACGGGTTGTCCTTCGCCATCGCCAGCAACACAGCGCAGTTCGTCCTGTCGGCCCTCATACGTGACGGCCGCATTCGAAGGAGCTTCATCGGGGTCACTGGCCAGCGCGTCCCGATTCCGCGGCGGTTGATGCGCGACTGTCAACTCGCCATTTCCTCCGGCGTTCTCGCCGTGGGCATCGAGCAGTCGAGTCCCGCGGAGACGGCCGGGCTGCGCACGGGAGACATCATCGTCGCATTCGGGAGTGTCCGGGTGAGCGGTGTCGACGATCTGCATCGGCAGTTGACTGCCGAGCGAATCGGCGTAGCGGCCGCGTTGACCATTGTGCGGGGGGCCGAGCGCCGTCAGCTCACGGTCGTACCGAGAGAGCGACATTCGGAAGTCTGAAATCTGAAGCCTGGAGTCTGAAACTCAAGAACGCCGACGAGCAGAAACGCCCCAGGGATCCCGGTGACTGGCCAACGGCTCCAGTGTCCGCTGCGAATTCTGCGTTGAACCGTGCCGTGCAGGCTTGAGGTTCAGGTTTCAGATTTTCCTAGATAGTCACCAACCCGCGCCTGATGGCGCGGCGTACAGCGTCGGTCCGGTTGGCCGCGCCCAGCTTGCCGCAAATCGACGACACATGAAACTTCACCGTCTGGTCGCTGATCCCGAGTCTGACAGCAATCGCTTTGTTCGGGAACCCTTCGGTCAGTAGCTCCAGGACCTCAATTTCTCGCGCCGTCAGCGGCTCCTCGAGCGTGGCGTTCTCCGCCCTGCCGGGAGACATGACGATGACATCGGCTGCGACTTGGGAGGACCGGGCGGTCGCGACGGTCGGAAACTCGCCCGCGATCTCGGTCGATTGGCCGGCAAGCCGGGCGCGCAGGCGAGCCCGTTCCGCCGGCGAGCCCACCAGGAGGACACGCATCACAGCAATCTCAAGTCTCAAGTCTCAAGCCTCAAGTCTCAAGTCTCAAGCCCCCTGAGACTTCAGACTTGAGAAATGAGACTTCCTACAAACGGCCCGGACGTTCGCTGACCGTGATCGCCAGGTCTAGAGGCGCCGCGCCGCGGCGGACCCGCACAGGCACGGGATGGCCGATCCGCTCTGCCGTCAGGAGTTCCAAAAGTTCCTCGGCCGACCTGATCGGGCGACCGTCGAAGTCGAGCAGCAGGTCTCCCACCAGCACCCCGGCGGCTTCCGCCGGACTCTCTGGCGTCACGGCGACGACCAGGAGCGCGTGGTCGCGATCGTCGACTCCCCGCTGGCTGTCGGGCAGGCGGACCGGTTGACCCGCCAGTCCCAGGTAGCCGCGCTTGACGGTGCCGTGTTCGATGAGCACCGCCGCTGTCGTCCAAGCGATCCGTGCCGGGATCACAACGGCCAGGCCGCGGATCTCTGCCGCTGTCGGCACGCCGATGAGCTTGCCGCCCGTATCGACGAACGCCCCGCCGGCGAAGCCCTCGTGCATCGGCGCGGTCGTCCGGATAACCTCGTCGATGGCGCGGCGGAAGCCTGTCCGCAGCGGTCCGCCGATCACCGATACGATGCCGGCGCTCGCCGTGATCGCATTACTCCACGACCGCGCGACACCGACGGCGATGTGGCCTACGCGGACGGTGCCCTCACTCACAGTGACGGGCGCGATGCCGAGGCCGCCGACCCGAAGCACGGCAAGGCCGGTTGCGGGGTCCCAGCCTGCCAGCTCCGCCTCGAACGTGTGGCCATCGTGGCGCCGCACCCGCAGGCGGTCCCCACGTCCAAGCGCCCGCGCGGTGGTGAGGACGACGCCATCGGCGTAGACCAGGCCGCTGACCGGCCGACGGCCGTTCTGAACCTGCACCACCGCAGGGGCCACCCCCGCCACGGCGTCCGCAAGTTCATTTGAAATCGCACCCAGGACCGAGCTCGTCATAGATCCTCCTTCCGTCAGGGTGGCATCGCCGAGTCGCCGGCGGCCGCACATCACCGACTCGCGCTTGCGAGGGCCTCGGGTCGGTGCGTCACCGTATTTAACCCACGTATCGTGGATGACGCCGCACATCACCCATTGGCGTACCGTGCCGACCTCGAATCGGCTGGCCTGCGGCTCGACAAGTTTCTTGCGGGGGAGACCCGGCTCGGATCGCGTGGACAGGCGTCCACCGCGCTGCAACGCGGAAAGGTATTCGTCAACGAGCACGAAGTCGGACCATCGGACGCCGGGATACGCCTCGTCGCCGGCGATACGGTCCGGGTGTGGATGGACCGGCCCGGCAGCGCGCGCCGCCGCGCCCCACGGCCGGCAGGGTCCGGGGAGCTGGCAATCGTTTACCAAGACGATGCGCTGGTCGTGGTCAATAAGCCGTCCGGGCTGCTGACGGTCCCGCTGGCTCACCGCGGCGATGCGTCGGTCGCCGACCAGCTTCTGGCGCATTTTCATTCGCGTGGCAAGCGGCGGCCGCTGGTCGTCCACCGGATCGACCGCGACACGTCGGGGCTCGTCATGTTCGCGATGCACCCCGAGGCTCATGCCCGGCTCAAAGAGCAATTCAAGCGTCATGAACCGGAACGGGTATATCTGGCAGTTGTTTACGGTCACCCATCGCCTCCGTTCGGCACCTGGCGCGATCACCTCGTGTGGGATCAGCGTTCGCTCATCCAGAAGGCGACGCATCCACAGGACGCGCACGGCAAGGACGCGCGGAGCGAGTATCGAGTGGTCGAGACGTTCCAGGACACCGCGCTCATCGAGGTCAGGCTCGTGACCGGAAAGCGGAACCAGATCCGTCTTCAGGCGCGGCTGCGCGGTCACACCCTGGTGGGTGAGCAGCGCTACGTTTATGGCCCTGACGCTCTGCGTTTCATCGATTTTCCCCGCCAGGCGTTACACGCCCATCGCCTGGCTGTGCGCCACCCGGTGGACGGGCGTTCACTTCGGCTGGAGGCGCCCCTTCCGGCCGACCTGGCTGAGCTGATCGCGCGCCTCCGGCGCGGCTGAGCACGACCAAATACTGGCCCGGCGGATCCTTTATCCCCGGCCGGCCGTCTAAGACAGAGAGAGGACTATCCCATGGCTAAACGACGACCCGCGGGAGCGGTGGTGTGCCCACGCTGCGGCGTGCCGAGCGCGCATGTGATCGGGCGGTGCGAATCGCTGCCGATTGTGTATCTGCGATGCGACGAGTGCGGGCGGACGTCGGTCTCCCCTGAGTAACACGTTGACCTGGAGAGGCTCAAATCTGAAGTCTGAAATCTGATCTGACTTCAGGTTTGAGATTTCAGGTTCCCCGAGGACTTGGTACGCCGGACCGGGCCGGACGCGCCGCGTCCGGCGCGTGATCCCACCGACAGATCGGTCGCAACACACCCTTCGAGTTACAGAATTCGCCCCTCTTGCCTGTTCCTGTGAAGACAGGGCCGGTCAATGGCTGCACGATCCTGCACGGCCCGAATTCGAGAAGCCGCCACCCTGCAGGTAGTTAGCGACGAAGGTCGGCAAGCGGCACACTTCGCGCATCACGTTTCGCGTCCTTTCATTTTGAGGCTGACATGGAACGAGCTGCGCTCCCACTCTCGTCGCCCGCGACGGGCGCATTCGTGGACGGTCTTGGCGAGCGGCGTCAAATCGTCGAGCCGACCGGAAACGAGACGATCGAGCTGCTTTGCCTCCGCAACGAGCTGGCGGCGGTTCCGTCGTTCGAGTTCGCGCTCCGTGAACGCGTCAGCCGCCTCGCGAATTTCCGTCATCCGTCCTTCGGTCGTGTCCGCTCGGTCGAGCGGCTCGCCGACCGCGAGACAGCGCTGGCAGTCGTGTCCGACCATACCGATGGCGTTCGGCTCTCGGACATGCTGGTCAACGCGGAGGAGCGTCGGCTTGGCCTCGACATCAATATTGCGCTGTGTCTGATTCGACAGCTCGTGCCGGCCGTTGCGATGCTCCACGAGAGCGCGCGCGACACCGCTCACGGCGCGATCGGCCCTGAGCGGCTCGTGGTCACGCCGGATGCGCGTCTCGTGATCGTGGAATACGTCCTGGGCGCGGCGCTCGAGCAGCTTCACTACTCGCAGGAGCGGTACTGGCATCAGTTGCGCATTCCCTTGCCGCAGAGCTGCCGGCCTTCCGCGCTTCGATCAGCGCGCCGACGTGACGCAGATTGGCGTCGTCGCCCTGTCGCTGATCCTCGGCCGGCCGCTGCGCGACGACGAGTACCCGTCGCGCATCGGCGACGTCGTGGCCTCGACGTGGGCGGTGTCGTCGCGCGGCGGATTCGAGCCGCTGCCGCCAGGGTTGCGAGCATGGCTCGGGCGCGCGCTGCAGCTCGACGCGAGAAACGCGTTCAGTTCGGCTGTCGACGCGCAAGCGGAGCTCGACAAGGTGCTCGGGGAGGGCGACTACCTCGCCTCGTCGGCCAGCCTCGCATCGTTCCTGACGCGGTATCACGCGGCCGGGGCTGCGTCCGAAGCGCCTGCCGCTCCGCCGAGACTCGCCGCGCCGGTGAGGCCCGAAGTGCCCGCGCTGTCAGCGGTGGCGGCCGGGCCGACGCCGGTGGGCGGCTGGGAACCGACATCCCTGGAGATTCTGGCTCACCCGCCCGCACCGCGAACTCAGTCGCCGCCCGTGACGTTGCCTCAGTCGAGGGCACTCTCCGGGGTCGAACTCCAGCCGCTTGCGGATTCAGTGACGGTGCGGACGCCGCCGCGCGGAATCCCGAGGGCCCGGCTGAACAGCCTGGGGCTGGAGCCGATCGAACCGATCGAGACAATGCCCTCTATCGATCTGTTTGCAGAAGAGGCTACGCCTCAGCGGCGATGGCCAAAGCTGGCCGCCATCGCGGCGGTCCTGGTCGTGGTCGTCGGGGTGGGAGGCATGGTGGCCAAGCGATATCTCGGCGCCGCGAAGGCAACACCCACCGGGACGCTCATCATCGCCACGAATCCGGCCGGGGCGCAGGCGACCATCGACGGGCAGCCGCGCGGCACGACGCCTTTGACGCTCGTGCTTCCCGTCGGGCCGCACACCATTGTCCTGCGGGCCGGCAACGCCGACCGATCGATCCCCGTGACGATCAACGCCGACGCGGAGGTTTCGCAGTACATCGAGTTGCCGCAGGCTGGCGCGACGCTGGGTCAGCTGCAGGTTCGAACCGAGCCCGCGGGAGCGAAGGTCACCATCGACGGGGTGGCTGTCGGGACGTCGCCGATGATGGTGCTCGATCTTGCGCCCGGAGAACACGTCGTCACACTCGCGAGCGCCCTCGGATCCGTGAAACACACCGTGACGATCGAGTCGGGCATGACGGCATCGCTGGTCGTCCCGCTGGGCGGAGCAGCCGAAGGAGCGCCGGTATCGGGCTGGATCGGCGTGCAATCGCCCATCGAGGTGCAGGTGTACGAAGGCGATCGTCTGCTCGGCACCAGCAGGAGCGATCGGATCATGGTGTCGGCGGGCCGGCACGAAATCAATCTGGTCAACGAAGCATTCGGATATCGCGCCACCCGCGTGCTGCAGGTTCCAGCGGGCAAGGTCGCACCGTTCGTGGTGGACCTCCCCACAGGGACGATCGCGTTGAACGCGGTGCCCTGGGCCGAAGTGTGGATCGACGGCGTGAAGGTAGGCGACACGCCGATTGGCAACCTGTCGGTGGCGATCGGCAATCACGACGTGGTGTTTCGGCATCCTGAACTTGGCGAGCAGCGTCATACGGCGACGGTGACCCTCGCGACCGCTGCACGACTCAGCGTCGACCTGAGGAAACAATGAACGCCTGGCTGAACGTTGCTGCGGCGCTGGTGCTGATAGTGGCCACCGCTGACGTTGCGGCAGGCCAGGATTCGTTGTCGGCCGCGCGCGAACTATATGCTGGTGCCGCGTACGAAGATGCGCTCGCGGTCCTCAATCGGCTGCGCGCGAACGCGGTGCGCGCCGACGATGCACGTGCGATCGATCAGTATCGCGCGTTCTGCCTGCTTGCTCTTGGGCGAGGGTCGGACGCCGAGCGGGCGATTGAGTCCGTGATCGCGGTCCAGCCGTCGTACGAACCGACGGAGGGCGACGTGTCGCCTCGGGTGCGCGCGGCGTTCACCGAGGTCCGCCGCCGGATGCTGCCGACAATCGTCCAGCAATGGTACGCGAGCGCTAAGGGATCCTACGATCGGAAGGAGTACGGGGCGGCGGTCGCCGGTTTCAATCAGGTGCTGGACGTACTCACCGACGCCGACGTCGCCTCCGTCGTGAACCAGCCGCCGCTGTCCGACATGCGTACGCTGGCCGCGGGATTTCGTGACTTGAGCGTGCTGGCCGCGGCCCCGCCGCCCCCACCGCCACTGCCACCGCCGCCACCGCCCGCCCCTCCGGAGCCGGCGCCAGCAGCGCCGGCGCCGCCGCCGAGAGTGGCGCTGCCGCGCATTTACGGGCCGGGCGATCCTGACGTCGTGCCGCCCGTGGTGGTCCGACAATCGCTGCCCCCCCTGCCTCCCCAGGTCTCCAGGGGTCTCAATACGCGGGAAGGCAGCCTCGAGATCATCATTAACGAGGTCGGCGGGGTGGAGAGCGTCCAGATGAAAGTGCCGTTCTCTCCCCTGTACGATCGGTTGGCGGTCGCTGCCGCCACGGAGTGGCAGGTACAAGCCTGCGATGATCGGTGGCGTGCCTGTGAAGTACCGCAAGACCCTTCAGATCACCTTCAAGCGGTAGGCGGTCTGTCACGAAAAACAACACAAGGGTGGAGTTTTCGCGCCTTCGTGGCTGGGCCATGACGATCGTCCCCGCGCCACCCGACCGTGTTCAACCGATAGCGGGTGCTATAGGGGATACTGCAGCGTCTTTCCGAGGAGCGTCACCAGCAGGAGCACGACCGGCACGAGCGCGAAAAACACGACGAGGGTATAACCCATCACGTCGCGCGCGCCGAGCTTGAATATTCCGAGGATCGGCAGCATCCAGAACGGCTGGATCAGGTTCGCCAGCGCCTCTCCGAGATCGTACGCGGCCACTACCCATCCCAGATGCACCTTGAGCGTGTGTGCCGCAGCCATGACGTATGGGGCCTCGATCACCCATTTCGAGCCACCAGAGGGGACGAACACTCCGAGCACGGCCGAATACACGGCGACGATCGCCGGGAAGCTTTCTGGCGTCGAGAGCCCGACGAACGCGCTGGCGAGCCGCTCGTTCAGGTGCGTCGTGGTGATGATGCCGGCGATACCCGCGTAGAAGGGAAATTGCAGGATCACGCCCCAGACGGCCGGTGTCGCCGCCCGGACCGCGTGCATCAGCCGCGCGGGTGTCCGGTGCAGCAAGAACCCGATCAGCAGAAACGACAGGTTGACGACGTTGATGTTGATCGCGTTCAGCGGCGCCGGCGACTGCGAGAAGTACCGCACGAGATAGGTACCGCCGATCGCGACGACGGTCCATGTCAGCAACGGTGAATGCTCGAGCCATTGACCCGGCGTCGGTCTCGCCGTCGTGACGAGCGGCTCGATCTCGTCTTCATCCAGCCGGATGCCGAGGTCACGCGCTGTGCGTCCCCTGCCGGCCGGCGGTGTGGCGAGCCACATGACGAGGGTCACGACGATCATCTCGACCCCGACGGACACGAGGCTCTGCCACAGGAAGACGGTGTGGCGGAACGTGATGATCCCCTCCGGGACGATGCCGCCGTTCGAGATGATGTCGCGAATCTGTGGCTGGAGCGCACCGGCGGTGGCCACCTGCAACGCCGCCGATCCGCTGATGCCCTGCGCCCAAACACTGCCGAGGCCCAGAAAGCTCGC
This sequence comes from uncultured Acidobacteriota bacterium, assembly GCA_963814975.1. Taxonomy (GTDB): domain Bacteria; phylum Acidobacteriota; class Vicinamibacteria; order Vicinamibacterales; family CAVVIG01; genus CAVUXJ01. The sequence continues at coordinate 469,300 of CAWFFB010000035.1, forward strand.
CGCAGCGAGCGCGCGGTAGTCGACGCCCTCCTGCCGTCGGGCGACTTCGCGCGCCAGCACCGCGCTGAATACCAGACTGAATCCCCAGTTGATCCACGAGCTCGCCATGGCGAAGAGCGCCACCATGGCCACGGCGGATTTGGGAGTGCGCGGCCATGCCGCCAGGACGCGAATCACGCGGCTCATCGGTGCGGACGTGGCGAGGACATGGCCCGTAATGATGATGAGCGACATCTGGAGGGTGAACGGGATCAGCTCCCAGAAGCCGTTTCCCCAGGCGTCGATCACCTGCGCGAGCGACGAAGGCGTCGCCACCGCGCCGGCGATCACGACGATGACGGTCCCCACCAGAGCGAAGACGAAGGCATCCGGCACCCACCGCTCGGTCCATGCCGTGAGCGCGAGGGCCATGCGAGCGACGACCCCAGTCCGTTCCAAGTCGTCGGGGGGTGTGGTTTCGCGGGGGCTCATTGAGACGATTGGAGTGCGCTCGCGAGATGGTATCGCAGTTCGGACGCTCGGGAAGTCGAAAGCCTGGCGCTATACTGCCATGATGCTGAAGAAGATCGCCTTCGCGGCGGCGCTGCTGGGGATCGGGGCGGCAGCCCTCTATCAATTCGCCGGCCTGCGGGTCGCGCTGGACGGCAGCGGTCGATGGCCGAGATTCGTGATGCGGTCGCCGGACTACGACGCGCTCGAGGCAGACCGCGCGACCCAGCATCAGCGCCCGCTGGCGCCTCCGCCGGACGCGTCGAGGCAATCCGTCGAACCCGAAGCGCCCTCCGCCGTCGCTTCGGGAAACGCCGTCGACAACCTCACGCCGCCGGCCGCCGCGGCCGCTCCGCGCGCGGGCGCCGGGTCACGCGGATACTGGCCAGACTTCCGGGGGCCCCACCGGGACGGACGTTATCTCGAAACGGCCATACGAACCGATTGGCCGCGCGAAGGGCTCCCGCGGTTCTGGAAGCAGCCGATCGGGCTCGGCTATGCGTCGTTTGTCGTCGCCGACGGCCGTGCGTTCACCATTGAGCAGCGCCGGCAGCAGGAAGTGGTCGCCGCGTACGACGTCGAGACCGGCCGTGAGCTGTGGACCAACGGATGGGAGGCGGAGTTCATCGAAGGGATGGGCGGCGACGGCCCGCGTGCCACGCCGACTTACCACGAAGGGCGCATCTACGCGCTCGGCGCGCTCGGCGAGCTGCGGTGTCTGATCGCGCGCACCGGCGCGCTGGTGTGGCGGCGAAACATTCTCGCGGAGAACGCTGCCACGAATCTGACGTGGGGCATGTCGGCCGCCCCGCTCATCGTCGACGAAAACGTCGTCGTCTTGCCTGGCGGCCCCGCGGGCAAGTCGGTTGTCGCGTACAACAAGACGACCGGCGAGCCTGCATGGAAGGCGGTCGACGATCCTCAGGCCTATACCTCCCCCATGCTCGTGACGCTCGCCGGCGTGCGCCAGATTCTCGTCGTGAGCGCGTCCCGGGCGCTGGGCCTGACGACCGGTGAAGGGCGCCTGCTGTGGGAATATCCCTGGCCCACCCCGATGGGCATCAGCGTGGCGCAGCCATTGCTGCTCGGTGACGATCGCGTGTTCCTCTCGGCGGGCTATGGACAGGGCGCGGCGGTCATCGACGTGAGCCAATCCAGCGGGCGCTTTGTCACGCGCCCGATCTGGGAGAACCTCCGGATGAAAAACAAGTTCACCAGCTCCGTGCTCCACGAAGGGCACATCTATGGCCTCGATGAATCGATCCTCGCATGCGTCGAGGCGGCTACAGGTGAATTGAAATGGAAAGCCGGCCGGTACGGGTACGGTCAGATCCTGCTGGCCGGCGAACACTTGATCGTGCTGACCGAGGACGGCGAGCTCGCGCTGGTGAGAGCCACGCCGGCGCGGCACGACGAGATCGCCCGGTTCCAGGCGATCGAAGGCAAGACCTGGAACCATCCAGTCATCACCGACGGCAGGCTGCTCGTCAGGAACGACCGCGAGATGGCGGCTTTTGATATAAGAGCGCGGTAAGTCTCAACTCGCAAGGCTCAAGTCTCGAGGAAGTCTCAAGGCTCAAAGTGGCCATTCAGTTTCTGCGCTGAGACTTGAAAGTTGAGACTTGAGACCTTTTATGCGCCTTCTGCCTGTTGGGCGCCTGCGCGACCGTCCTCGACGACGAAGATCGCTCTGGTCTGCTGTGGCGAGTCCGGACGTGTCACGTAGTCCAGGACGCGGTATTCGGCGCGCATCTGTTTGGGCGTGATCTCGCACGACACGTATCCGCGCTGGCTGTTGTAGAACTTGACGAACGGATTCTCCGACGCGACGGTCCGGAATGTGTCGAGGCCGTCGACGCCGTCACTTCCGGACGTGATCGATGTGCCGACGAATTCCGTTCCGACGACCGGCGATTTGGGATTGGTGGCGTCGATTTGCAGATCGTTGACCCAATTGCTGTGGCTGTCGCCGGTGAGCACCACCGGATTGGATGTTCGGCCCGTTCCGAAGAACTCCAGCAGTCGCGTCCGCTCGGCCTCATATCCTCCCCACTGATCCATGGCGTAGCGTCGGTCCTGGCCTGGCGCGCGATCCACTGGCGCCATCATGACCTGCTGCGGCAGCACGTTCCAGCGAGCGCGCGAGCCGTTGAGACCGCGAAACAGCCAACGCTCCTGGTCGGCGCCGAGCAGTGTGGCCGTCGGGTCGAACACGCCGGGACAGGGCGTCTGGCCGCCATCACCGCAGGGCTGGTCCGTGCGGTACTGCCGCGTGTCGAGCACGAAGAACGACGCGAGCGTGCCGAAGGAGAACTGGCGATAGAGTCGCAAGGACGGCCCGGCCGGCGACGTCCGGATCGGCATGTGCTCGTAGTACGCCTGATACGCGGCCGCCCGGCGGGTGAGAAACACTTCCGGCGGATCGTTGTCCTGTGAGACTGCGCCCGCGTAGTTGTTCTGGACTTCATGATCGTCCCACGTGACGATCCATGGAAACGCGGCGTGCGCCGCCTGCAGGTCCCCGTCGGTCTTGTAGACGGCGTACCGGGTCCTGTAGTCCTCGAGTGTGATGAGCTCGGGGCCTGCATGCGAGCGGGCACGACCGGGCGATCCCGGGCCCTCATAAATGTAGTCGCCCAGATGGAACATCACATCGACGTCTTCGGCTGCCGCGTGCCGATAGGCGGTGAAGTAGCCGATCTCGTAGTTCTGGCACGAGACGAACACGAAGCGCAGCCGGCTGTTGGACGCGCCTTCGCGCGGAAGCGTCCGGGTCCGGCCGATCGGGCTCAACTGGTCGCCTGCTCGGAACTGATACCAGTACCAGCGGGCGGGGTCGAGTCCCTCCGCTTCGACGTGCACGGAGTGAGCCCACTCTGGACTGGCGACCGTCCGACCGCGTCGAACGACCTTCCTCAGCCGATCGTCAGCCGCGATCAGCCAGCTGACCTCGACGTCGACGGGCGGCATTCCGCCGCCGGTCAGCGGATCGGGTGCGAGGCGCGTCCAGAGCACGACGCCCTCAGCCGTCGGATCCCCGGACGCCACGCCAAGCGTGAAGGGGGAGACTCCGAACCTGAGGTTGCGTCGCGGGGCGAGCGCGCCCGCGAGCCGCGCCGGCGCGATCCCGCAGACGGCCAGTCCACCAAGGAATGCGCGGCGGCTCACCGGCGCGCGCAGCCAGGCGTCGATCGATCGCGAAGTCTTCATCGTGTCCTCCTCGCGTTCGGGACCATCGATGCGCGTCGGCCCCGAAGTTCGAAGGACTTCCGGCTCAGGCCGGAGCTGATGATGTGCCGGCCTCGAGCGCGTGCCGTCGTAGCGTTTCTCACTTGAGCTGCGGTTTCGTGAGCTTCTTCGTCACGCGCAGGCGATGCTCGAGGCCGTTCCGGCCGCGCACATAGAGCGTATTCTTATCGACCGCAAAGGTGACCTCCTCGCCGACGACGGCGTCGACGGGCCGCAGGCTCGCGGGCGCGGCATCCGTGAGCTCGAACCGCATCACGTCGGTTTCGATGACGTAGAGGCGCACCACGGTTGTCGTGGCCGGCGTATGCGACCGCGGGCCGTTCGGGCTCGGCTGCAGCCCGAACACGACTCTCGGCCGCGTCGTCTTGATCTCCGCCCAGGTGCCCGTCTCCCACGGCCGTTCGGCGGCGAACCCGCCGGCAACGATCAGCGCGAGCCACACGATACCCAGACCGGTTCGTCGCTTCATCTGTCCGGCGAATTGTATCCGACCGCCCGGATTCGCGCGAGTTTCCCCCAGCGGCTCGCGTGGCGGCGGGCGCCGCTACTCCGATTCGTCCACGGTTCGGAGCTTCTTGACCGCGCTTCGGCGCTTCTTCGTCGCCAACCGCTTCTCGCGCGCGGCGGCTCCCGGCCGGGTCGGACGACGAGCCTTCGGGCGGATCGCGGCACGCTTCACCAGCGCGATCAGCCGGGCCTGCGCCGCGTCACGATTCTGCGCCTGCGTTCGATGCTCGCGGCTGTCGATGATGAGGACGCCGTCGGCCGTGATTCGCTTGCCGGCCAGTACCACCAGCCGCTCCTTGACCTGCGGCGGCAGCGACGACGCGTTGAGGTTGAAGCGCAGCTCGACCGCCGTGGCCACCTTGTTGACGTTCTGGCCGCCTGGCCCGGAAGCTCGCACGAACCGCTCCTCGAGCGCGGCGTCGTCGAGGATGATCGCATCGGTGATTCGCACCATCCCTCATCGGGTTCGGCCGGCCGAGCGCCGAGCAAACGCATGATACGCTTCCTTGCCGTCCCGTTTCGCCCTCAAAATGCCTGTTGCCTCGCTCGACCATGTGTCGCTCGCCTTCGGCCATCTGCCGCTGCTCGACGATGTCGTGCTGCAGATCGAATCGGGCGAACGCGTGGCGTTGGTCGGAAGGAACGGCAGCGGCAAGTCGACGGTCCTTCAAATTCTGAGCGGCGAGCGGGCGATCGACACCGGTTCGGTGTCGCTTCAACCGGAGCTGCGTATCGGCCGGCTCGCGCAGGACGTTCCACTGGCGACAAACCGCGCGGTGTTCGATGTGGTCGCCGACGGGCTGGGCGATATCAGTGAGCTCGTCGCCGCCTACCACCACGCCGCGCGCAACGTTGCCGAGGGAAGCACGCCGGCGATGCTCGTGGCGCTCGGGGAGCTGCAGCACGAGCTGGAACAACGTGACGGGTGGCGCGTCGAACAGCGAGTGGAGCTGGTCCTGTCGCGGTTGAACCTGCCGCCGGAGGCCGGGGTCGACACCTTGTCCGGCGGCTGGCGCCGGCGCGTGCTGCTCGCGCGGGCGCTCGTCGCACAGCCGGATCTGCTGTTGCTCGACGAGCCCACCAACCACCTGGACCTCGACGCCATCACGTGGCTGGAGGGGTTTCTGGCCGACTACCCGGGCGCGGTCGTGTTCGTGACGCACGATCGCGCGTTCCTGCAGCGTCTCGCGACCCGGATCGTCGAAATCGATCGCGGCCGCGTCACCTCATGGCCGGGCGACTACACGACGTTCGTCCGAAGGAAGGAGGAGTGGCTCGCCGATGAAACGACCCATCGGGAGAAGTTCGACAAGCGTCTGGCCGAGGAGGAAGCGTGGCTGCGACAAGGGGTGAAGGCGAGGCGGACCCGCAACGAAGGACGCGTCAAGGCCCTGATGGCGATGCGGCAGCAGCGTGCGGCGCGCCGTCTTGAACAGGGACAGGTCCGGCTGCAGGTCGAGCGTGCTGAGCGCTCGGGCGACATCGTGTTCGAGGCCGACGGCGTCACCAAGGCATTTGGAAGCGGCGCCGTGGTGCGTGATTTCTCCGTCCGCGTCATGCGCGGCGATCGAATCGGCCTGATCGGGCCCAACGGTGCTGGAAAGACGACCCTGCTGCGATTGTTGCTCGGCGAGTTGGCGCCTGAGGCGGGCGACGTGCGGAGGGGCGCCAACGTGCAGGTGGCCTACTACGATCAACAGCGCGAGCAGCTCGATCCAGAACGGACCGTCTTCGACACGGTCGGCGACGGCAACGATACCGTGACGGTCAACGGGGGATCACGTCACGTGAACGCGTATCTCCGGGACTTTCTTTTTCCGCCGGAGCGGGCGTCGGCTCCCGTGAAGGCGCTGTCCGGCGGCGAGCGCAACCGGCTGCTGCTCGCGCGCCTGTTCACGCGTCCCGCCAATGTCCTCGTCCTCGACGAGCCGACCAATGATCTGGATCTCGAAACGCTCGAACTGGTCGAAGCGGAGCTCGTGCGGTGGCCGGGCACGCTGCTTCTCGTCAGCCATGATCGCGCATTCCTGGACAACGTCGTCACGAGCACGCTCGTGTTCGAAGGCGGCGGGCGAGTGCAGGAATACGTCGGTGGCTACGACGACTGGCTGCGGCAGCGCAACGCAGCCCTCACCGGTGTTGAGAGTGCGGGTCGGGCGGCCCCCGTTTCTTCGGGCGAGCGTTCCCGGCCGGCGACCGGCGCGATTACCCCGCCGGAAGCGGCCAAGAAGCTCTCGTATCGAGAGCGCCGCGAGCTCGAGGCGTTGCCAGCCCGGATCGAGGGGCTCGAAGCCGAGCAGGGGGTGCTCAACGGCACCATTGCCGACCCTGCGTTCTACAGGCAGCCGGCGGATACCATTGCCGCGACGCTCGACAGACTGCAAAGGGTCGAGCGCGACCTGGGCGACTTGTATGCGCAATGGGCCGTGCTCGACTCACGCCCGAAATGAAACGCGAAATGCTGAAGTGACGTTCTAAATTGGCATTCAGCACTCTGCACCTGGCAGGGTCAGGAAACGGGGGCCGGTGGTCCGATCAAATCGGCGACCATCGCGCGCAGGCGGGCGAGTTCGACCGGTTTGGGAAGATGGGCCTCGTGGGCCCACCACGGTGGGTTTTCCCGATCGAGCAGATCGCTGTGCCCGGTGAGAATCAACACCTTCAGGCTTGGCCGTTCGGCTCGCAGCCAGCCGATCAATTCGTCGCCAGTCATCGAAGGCATCATGAAATCAGTGACCAGAAGCTCCAAGGTCGGGAGGCCGGCCGCCATTTGCATTCCCTCGTCAGGATCGCGTGCCAGCCACACACGATACCCTTCGAGCGCCCGGCCCACTACATCGAGCACCGCGCTGTCGTCGTCAACCACCAGGATGGTTTTCATGCACTTCGACCTTGAATGCTATTTCCGTCCGCCACCAGCGACTTTGCGAGCCGAAGCATGCAGCGAAAGCGGTGAACCGACAACAACTCAAATGGAAGCACCGCTGATCGGCCGCTCGCCGCGGTGAGAGCACGTGACCGTGTTGACTCGCCCGCAGGGCGCTCGATTGTGTCGGTCATGAATCACACCATGGTATTTCTTGTTGTTGCTCCGCTCTTGTTTCTGATCCTCCGGCTCACCGTCCGCTGGCGCTGGCGGACGGTCTTCCTTGTCGCGGTCGTTCTGAGTGTCGTCGCCGATTTCGTGCTGGACGGTCTCGTCGCGCGCCGCCCGTAAGACGCTAGGGTACGCTCAGCCCAGGACACCGGATGGCAGCCGCGAAGCAGGGGTCGAACTAAATCCTGCCTGGCAGCAACCTTCTCGCTCGCTTCCACCGAAATCCTGGGCATTTCGAGGGCACCGCCCTTGCTGCCAATGGTGATGTTGGCCAGCAATCGCAACCGCCCGCGCCCCTCCATCCGGTGGGGCTGGATCTCGGCTGTCGCTCTTGGGTGTCTTATTGGCCTGCTCGTGGCGACCTTGCTCGGAGTGACGGGCGCGCGACTGGGCGCACCCGACGACTTCGATCTCGAGGGCGTTTCGTCCGGCAGCCGGTAAGTACGCGTCCGCTTCGAACGTTCCGTCGAGCACGGGGGTAAACCGCCACCTCTTCCCGCTTTCGGGGCGGATCTCTTGACGGTTCGGGGCGGCGAGAGCCCGGCGGGCTTCAGGCGTTCCCGTACCTGTACACTCGTCTCAATGACTCCTCAGACTCCTGCGCAACCGGGGCGGAACGAACCTTGTCACTGCGGTTCGGGCCGCAAGTACAAACACTGCTGTCTCGCGAAGGACGAAGCGAACGCCAGTGCGGCGCGGGTCAAAGCTGCAGCCGAAGTGCCGGCTCCGTCGCCCGAGACTGTCGCCGCCGCACCCGCACGCCCGCCAAAGCCCCAAACGCACCAGCCGTGGAAGGGGGCAACGGCCCGTGGCTTTATCCCCCGCACGCGGACGCCACGCAAGGTCGGGGGGAGTTGAGCCGTTGTCAGCGCTTCCGGGAAACCTTTGGGGCGTCCATCCCTTTCGCCGGAGCGGCAGTCAGAAGCGACAACTTCGTCAGCGCGAAAAGTGGATCACGACGGGATTGTCACTTCCGTGCCGCAGCGATCCGCACGAATACCGTTGCTGTCTCGCCAACCCTGTCTCCAGTGGCCGGAACGCTCCTTGCTGAATGTCGTCCAGCATGGACCGCACAGAACTTCATGGACCTGCTGGATCCGCTGTGCCCGCCTGCCCGCAGTGCGGCACCTCTCCCGTATTTCTCATCGTGCCCGTGGACGATGACAACCCGTGGAACTGGTTCCGCTGCCCGCGCTGCGACTACCGATTCACGCCTTCGAGCGAGGCATCGGGCCAGCTGCCCTAGAGATCGACCTGGGAAGCTCCCGGGGATCGTCGGGCCTCGGCGCTGACGAGGTCCTTGACCGCACAGATTCTCGTCCAACGCTGGCTGCCATAGGGTTCCGACCATCATCGATGGAACTGGCCAGCAGTCTGAAATGCGGGCGTAGCGGTTCACGTAGTGATTCAATGGAGCCTCCCTAACCCACGTGAACAGGGACGCTGCACCCTCGAGTCGGTTATCATGGTGTGCTTATAACCGCGCGCCGGATGTCTTACGAGGGAGCGGCATGATGATGCGTATCAAACTCCTGCCCGGCTGCGCCGTGGCTCTTTCGATGGCCGCCGCAACCCTTTCGGCAGCCGAACCGCAACAGTCTCAAGCGAAGGTCGAGAGTGTCGAGCCTGACGGCACGACGCCCCTTCATCGCGCCGCCCAGAAGAGCGATCTGGGCACGGCGGAACGGCTGGTTCGGGGCGGCGCAAAGGTCAACGCCGCGAATCGGTACGGCGTGACGCCGCTGTCGCTCGCTTGCATCAATGGCGATGCGTCCATGATCGAGCTGCTGTTGAAGGCCGGTGCCGACGCGAACAGCACGCTGCCGGAGGGGGAGACCCCCCTGATGACCGCGGCGAACACGGGAAATGTCGCGGCACTGAAAGCGCTGTTGGCCCATGGTGCGAACGTCAACGCGACGGAGGCCTCCAAAGGGCAGACTGCGCTGATGTGGGCCGTGAATAGGGGCCATACGGCGGCGGCCCAGGCGCTGATCGAGGCGGGGGCTGACATCAACGCACGCTCGAAGGGCAAGTTCTCGCCGATGGTGTTTGCGGTCCGCGGCGGCAGGATCGACGTTGTTCGTCTGCTGCTTGCGAAAGGCGTGAAGGCGAACGACGTCATCGCCGGGGCGGCGTTCTCTGCGGGCGTGCAGGGCGCCACCACCGACAGCACGTCTCTCGTAGGGCTGGCCATTCTCAATGCGCAGTACAACATCGCCCAGCTCCTGCTCGAGAGCGGCGCGGATCCGAACCCGCCCGACTCGCGGGGCTCATTGCTTCACACCTTGGCTTGGATGCGGAGGCCCGGCTCACCGCTGGCAGGGTCGAACCGGCCCGACCCGGTGGGCGACAGCCTGACATTCGCGAAGGTGCTCCTGGCGCACGGAGCGAACCCGAACGTTCGCATCACATGGGATGAAATCGCATTCGACCATGACGACGGTGAGGTAAAGAGTCCGCCGAACATCGCCGCGGGACGTGATTTCATCAGCATGGTGGGCGCCACGCCCTTCTATCTGGCCGCCAAGAGCGGCGACACCGCCCTGATGCGCGTTCTCGTCGCGAACGGCGCCGACCCGCGGCTGCCGACAGCGCAGGGAGTGACGCCGTTCATGGCGGCGGCGGGAATCGGCTACTGGAACGGCGAAACCGCCGGTCCCTTCACCGGAACGCCCGAGAGCGAACGACTCGAAGCGGTCAAGCTGGCGTTGGAGATGAGCGGGGAAGACGTCAACGGCACCGCCGACTTCGGCGGAAATCTGCAATTCGACGAGGACCCCGAGAACCTGTTCTTCGACTATTCGCTCAAGTACACGCTCGATCCGGCCGTCGGCCGGCGCCCGCAGACTGCGATGGGCGATGTGCGATGGGCAGGCAGCACGGCGCTGCACGGCGCGGTGATCACCTACCAGCTCTCGATCATTCGATTCCTGGTTGAGAAAGGTGCCAGGCTCGATGCGAGGAATCAACTTGGGTGGACGCCTTTGATGCTCACCCAGGGCATGTTGAATGCTGCAAACGCCCGGTTCTACCCGGAGGCGGAAGCTCTGCTCAAGCAGTTGATGGTCGAGCGGGGTATGGACCCTGCGACGTACGGCCGCCGCGGGGTCTCGACAACCGTCGTGAAGCGGACGCCATGAATACGGCTCCCCACCGTTGTCCTCGCGAATCTCCGAGGGGACATTCGACTGGTGGACTTCGGCAGGTGATCGTGCCGGCGAGGCGTTTCGCCGGGTGATCAGGTTGCCGCTGGCCCGCGCCGGGTCTTGAGGGACTGTCGGCCCGCCGCACGGTGCGTGACTCGCATGATCCGGTCTAAGACGAGGCCGGCAATGCCGAGGCTTAGGCCAAGGCTGAATACAGTAACAAGTACGACGGCGAGGCTATCCATAGGGCATCAGTCTGAATTGGCGAGGTCCGAGGGGATCTCGGGGCTGCCCGTTGGCCCTCCCAACGCCGCCCCCCGATGCGGCGTCGTCTACTGATGTGTCGGCCCGCCGCTGCGACCAATCGGTGTCGCGATGCCCACCTCGTGGTAAGGCCCGCCGATCAACACCCCGTTGTTGTCTGTCGACGCCCTGCCGCTGACCCTTTTCAACGCCCGCAGGCTCACCGCTCGAGGCGGACCCGTTGATCGCCTGGGTTGGGTTGGGCTGATCCATCGCTGCGGGTTGGGCAAGAAGTGCGCCACGGTTCGATCGACGTAATTGGAGCGGCAGCAGCTGACACGTCACGAGGGCGTCCGTTTAGGGCGGTAAGAATTACAGTGTTCACGTCAAGCGTGTCGATCGGCCATCGTTCGCGTTCCAGCTGCCTGCGCGCTGTGGAGTGGTCTGCACAGGCCGTATCACCGGACAGCCCCAGACCGACGAGACCGAGGTACCTGAACAGAGCCCCAGTCCAATCCTGAACGGGATCGTGCACCCGGACGCGCTTTCCAGTGCTATCGTCGGCATCGGCGTCGATCAACCCTGATTGATCGGCGGAATGTCTCGCCGGGCAGTTTGACCGAGCCATCAGAGGTGGCGAGGCCTGGCGATCGCGTGATTCCGACGCGTTACCCCACCGCGCGGCCGAAATAGCCGCTGCGTGCCTTCACGACGGCGGACTTCGCGCGCACGTGCACGCTCAGTGCGCGCCAGCCACTCGCAGCCGCCGCGTCGATTCCCAGAATGTACTGGTGGCGCAGCTCGGTTATGAGCACGGCAGCCTGGCGGGCGGCTTCAAATTCAGAGCTGGCGACCAACAGGGTCCCGCCCGTCCAGTCCGCCAGGTGTCGAAGATCCACGGCGTAGCTGTCTGCCGGCGCCGTCCGATCGCCCATCACAATCCCCCGGTCGGCCGTCGCGATGGCTGCAATCACGTACACGGGAAGATCGATCGAGCTTGCCAGGCCGGATACTTCCGACGCCGTCAGTTGGCTGCTGGTGTCGATACCATCGGTGATCACGACAATGGCGCGCCGGGCCATCGTCTGCTCTTTCACGCGGTGAGCCGTCGCGGCGATCGCGTCGTAGAGCGAGGTGTTGCCATACGGCTCGACGACCGGAAATGCATGCGCCACGGCCTCGAGATCGCGTGTCAGAGCCTGTCGCTCGTGCAGAGCACTATCGAAGGTGTACAAGGCCGCTTCGTCGCGACCGGGCTCAAGACTTCCGAGGAGGCTGGTGATCGTGGCGCGGGCGAGCGAGAGCTTACCGGTCACGCTCATGCTGCCACTCACGTCGATCAGGAATGCCACGCTGATCGGCGCCCTCTCGTCCGCCTCGAACGTCACAATCCGCTGCGGTATCTCCGCCGTCGAATACTTCGAAGTCCGCCTGCTGGAGACCACGCAGCGGGCGGCCCCGGCCGTCTCGCACCGATGCGTGGATCGGCACGAGCTCGACGCCGGCCTTGAAGGTCAACGGTTCCTGGCTCTGCGGTCGGTCGAGCGGTCGGCCATCGGGCGCGGCGCCGAGGGACCCCAACAGGATCGCCACCGCGAGGAGAGGTCGCGTTCCGGAGCGAATCAAGATCGAGTCCCCTCCTCGTTGGCGCTGGTCAGCATCGGGCCTCCTCCATCCCGTCCGGATCGCGCGTCGCAGCCGGCTACTGTGGTGAGGCAGTGACACCCTCCGCGCATGGCGGGCCACCCACGAACGACAGGAGGACGACCGGGTTTCGCCCCTTGCGCGTCAAGGCGTATGACGTTCCGCGAGGCACAACACTCAGCCACCCTGGAGCGATCGCCTGGGCTTTTTGACCGAGATTCAGCGTCGCCTCGCCGGCGACGACGTAGAGCATCTCGTCCCTGTTCGGATGCGCCGCCGTTGGAATCGCGTCGCGTACGACAATCAGCTGGGCGGCAGTGTGCCCGGAACAACCGATCGACAGCATCCTCAACGGCTCACGGCCGCCCAGGGATTTCTCGGCAAGTGCCGGGACATCCACCAGGCGCGGCTCGCCCGGTTCCACCGGAGGCGGCGCAGGGCTTGCGACGGCCTGCACCGGAGGAGGCGGAGGGGGAGGAGGCGGTGGCGGCGGTGGCGGTGCCGCGGATAGCGAAAACTCGATCGTGGGCAGCGGAGCGACTCTCACGGCCACTTCTTTCTCAAGGGTGATGAATCCCTCCCGCACCGCTCGAACGCGATAGGTACCGGCCGTGAGCGTCCGGAATGTCGCCCGCCCCTCGGTGTCCGTCGAGGACTCGCGACTCGAAGGACCCTCGGCAGCGACCATCGCGCCGGTGAGGGGATTTCCCATTCGATCGCTCACCCGGATCTCAACCGTAGCGCCGGCTGCGACCGGTCGGCGTGCTGGAGGAGTTGCCTGAGGTCCGGCTGGAGGAGCGGTCTGAGGTCGGGCTGGAGGAGTTGTCTGAGGTCCGCCGGCGACAACCATCAACATCAATAAGCTCAGCATTTGAAAATCTCCACGTTGATTCTATAAGAAGTGATGCCGAGCGGCGGGAAAACCCAGTGTTCTCTGCACACCGAGGCCCGACGCAAGATTCGAACCGCCGTCTCCGAATCAATCGGATGCGCTCTCATCGCGTCCTGAAGAATGAATGCTTCATGAATAGCAGGACCACCGACAATACGGCTGAGGCTGGGATGGCGCTATCCCAGCCCAGCGGCAGGATATGGAAACCCCGCTGGGACATCGACGCTTTTGACGACGTGGGCGCGCATCGCGGCATCGCAGATCGCGTATCCCCAGTTGATCAACCGTTCCTGTGCGACGTCAGGCACGTCCGCTAGCCGTGATGGACACTCGGACAACGCCGTTGCCTGCGGCGCGGGACACGGCAACGTCGTTGGCGCAGGGTAGTCCTCGATGTGGCTGCGAATTCCCCAATAGGCCCCTTTTCGCTCGGCGGCCTGAAAGGAACCGATGACCTGCCGCTTGCGCACGCTGCGCACCTGGCTATCGATCAGATCGTTGATGCGGAGCGCGTGACGCATCCAATCGGTGTGGGGTTCAGGGTCTGGGGGCACCCGGCCCCCGCCATCACTGACGAGGATGGTGTCGCAGGTCTTCCACGCCGTTTCGAGGCCGAGATTGTCGTACACGCCGCCATCCGTGAGAAAGATGTCATCTGTGAACGGAGGCTTCTGCAGATCGAGGCCTGTCTCCGGCTCGAAGTCGCTGGCCTTCAGCCGTAATCGGACCGGTGACAATACTGGCGGAAACGCGGTGGACGCAGCCACGGCCACGGCAAGCTCGGTCGACGGATTCGGGACCTTGCCCACGCGCCAGTCCCACATGTACGGTTTCGAGAATCGCCACAGCGCACCGGATTGGACGTTCGTGGCGTTGATGATGAAGCGCGGTGTGGCAGGCAGGTCCTGCAGGGTCGCATGCTCAAACAAGAACCGGTTGAAGCTGGCGACGACCTGATCCCCGATGTTCACTGGCAGCGAGACCCCCTTCAGCACCGTGCCAGCGTCGATCGTTCGACTGGCCAGCGAGCGGATCGTCGTCACAATTTCAGTGTGGAACTGCGTTGCCTTGCCGTTGAGGAACGCGAGTCGCTTCCAGCGGTGGCCTACGAGCCCGGCGGTGATGGAGCCACCCGACACGCTGGAGATGCGCGCCAGCCTGGGCAAGTAGGCCAGTTCGTTCAACCGCCAGAGCGCCCCAAGATGAAACAGCATGGCGCGGTAGCCGCCGCCAGACAGACATAGTGCAATCCCCGCAGGCGGACCACCCTCCGTATCGGTCGGAATCAAGCGGACTGGCGAAGACGGATTCGACCCAGAGAAATCGGGCATCACCTGCTCCTGACGTGTGCCACTGTACCGCATCGAGGTAACCGTCCGGGGTGAGCGGATGTCATTCCTGATGTTCGCGTACGCGCGTCCGTACGGTGGGTTTTCGGTCTTCGAGCCGGTATGCGCTGACCGACGTCACTTCGATCGTGGCTGGTGCGGGCGCGCCGCGGGGTGCCTATTGGAGCGGCGGCGTGAAGGTCGCCGACGTGTCCACGGTGAACTTGCGGTAGTTGGAAAATTCTGCCACTCCGCGCAGACGTAGACGCCTGACCAGCAGCACGCGGGCGCTTGCCGTCCACGTGACCTGCAGCGGCAACCACGCTTCGTTGTCCACCTTCCGGCGCTGGTACGTCGCAACGGTGCCCTTGTGCACCCGCGCCAGCATTCCAAGGCCGAACGATAGATCGTCGATCGCTTCGATCTCGACGCGGACCAATTCGTAGTCCGACTCGCTGATCCACGCTCGCGCCTTGAAATGGCGCATGATTTTTCCGTCGTCGGTTCGCGGGCGCGCGCCGATCTTCGGCGTAAGCGTAGCGAAGACCGTGTCGTGGCCATCGATCGATTCGCGCCGGACCATGCGGATGTCGTAGATCCGGAAGATGTCGTCGACCGCCGCTGCGTACGTCTGCCGCTCCTTTTCCTGCTCTTGCGTCGCCTTCTGGCTCTGCTTTCCGGAAGCGAGCTGTCGCGCATAGGTCTCGACGTCCTTCTGACGTTCGCGGTCCTGCTTTGCCAGCTCGACGGTCGACAGAGGCTTGCCGTTCTCCTCGATCAGGCGGCGATAGCGATGTTCACCGGGCAGGCCTGGATAGACTTCGAAGACCTTGACCTCCTCTCCCTTCAGCCGACCTGCCGCGTCGAGCTTCTGTTCGACCCGACGCTCCGTGAACATGAAGCCGCTCTGACGCTCCTCGTCCGTAGCGAGGCGCATTTTCACCTGCGCCGCGAACGTATCGTAGTCCGGCAGGGGAGGATCTTGTGCGACCGGTGTCGCTAAGAGGAGCAGAACGATAAATCCCGAACGCATGATCGCATTATCGTTCAGTCGCGGATATCCCGGTGACCGTCGAATTTGTGGGCGCTGCCTCGACCCTGCAGGCGACGGCGCATTTCGCCGATGCCGTGCGTAGTGATCCGGCTTGGCCCGAATGCCGGCGGTCCGCCCGAAGGCGGACCGTACAGGTTTGTGAAACCCGATCGGGAGGCGTCCCCTGGAGCCCTTGGGAAGCCCGTCAGCGGGAAGCTGTCTGCATGGGACTGACTGGCGGCAGCGGCGGGGGAGTGAGGGTCGCCACGTACGCGGCAATATTCAGCATATCGACAGGACTGAGATCGGCGAGGACCGGCCGCATGAACCCCGACATCGCTCCTTGGCGGACGCCGACCTGCAGATCGAACAGTTGTCGCGCGATATAGGTCGGGGAACGGCCGGCAAGCGCCGGGACCAGGGATCCCTGAAGGGTTCGCGAATCCGACAACGCCAGGAATGGGGGACGTCGTGACCTGTGCCATTTCCATCGACCCGCCCAGATAAGTCCTCCACCTGAGAGGCCAACTGTCGTGTGTGGCCGGTGCGCACCGCCGCGGCAACAGGGCCTGAACCAAGGGGCACGTACGGAGCAGTCTTTGCGACACCCCGGCTGACGCGGGTCTGGGGCGGCATCGTGCCGCTGTTCGCAGCGCCGCTGTTTTTCAGCTCGTTCGTGATGTTTGCCCTCGAGCCGATCGTGGCGAGGACGGTTCTGCCGATCCTCGGCGGTACGCCACCTCGGCAGCCTGCTTGCACTGGTGCCGTACCCGCTTGTCATCGAGCCGACCCTTCCGCTTCGGATCCAGAATCACCTGTGGGCGATTGGCTACGGGGTGTTCGTCCTCGCGGCCTGCCTGTCGGTTGCCGCCGGGTGGTGGTACAAGGCGCAAGAGCCCGGCTCGCCCGCGCGATCGGACGGTCCTCGCGACGCACCTGGAACGGCGCCGAGGAGGTCGTTTCGGGCCTGACGTGGGAGCGCCGCGGGACATGGATCGTGCTCCCGTTCATTCCGGCAAGCTAGATGCTCGCGGTGACCACGTACTTTTCGACCGACATCGCGCGGTCCCTCTCTTCTGAATCGCGCCGCTGGCACTGTATCTACTGACGTTCGTCGTCGCGTTCAGCGCGCGTTCGGCCTCCTGGCAGGCGATCCCGATCGGTTCATGCCACTCCTCGTGCTGGCGCTCGTCGTTCTGATGATTGCCGATTCCGGCCTTTCCCTGAGTCTGGCAATTCCGCTGCACCTCGCGGCATTTACCATGGCCGCCCTTGTCTGCCATGGAAAGCTCGCCGACGATCGACCGCCCCTGTTCACTTGACCGAGTTCTATTTCTGGATCGCCTTTGGCGGCATGCTCGGCGGCGCGTTCAATACCCTCGCGGCCCCGCTCCTGTTCAGTCGAATCATCGAGTACCCGATCGTGCTCGTGCTCGCCGTTCGGCGCGGTCATCGGTCGGCGTCCGGCCGGTCCTGGTGGCTGAACGACCTCGGCGTTCCGATCGGCGTCGGTGCGCTCAGCGCCGGGCTCATGGTCTGGCTGCACCCTGGCGGCGGCAGCGCGCAAGTGTTCGTCGCCGTCCTGGGATTGCCCGCGCTCCTCGCGTTCACGCAGTCCCGCGCACCAGTACCGATTTGCCGCGTGCGTCGCGACGATGCTGGCGGCCGGTTCGCTTGTGGCGAATACGCAAGGGCAGGCGCTATACGCCAGCCGCACGTTCTTCGGCGTCCATCGTGTCATGACGGATCAGGACGATCGATATCACTCGCTGGATCACGGCACCACGCTGCACGGCACGCAAGCGGTCGATCCGTCGCATCGGGCGAGGCGTTGACCTACTTCCATCGGCAGGGACCGATCGGCCAGGCATTCGCGGGACTACCGGCTGTCGCTGCGCGGCGCGCCGTCGCGGTCGTGGGGCTTGGCGTCGGAACGCTCGCCAGCTACCGGACGCCCGGAGAACAGTGGACGTTCTATGAGATCGATCCCGAGGTCGAGCGAATCGCCCGCACCGGCTCGTATTTCACTTACCTGGGATCGTGCGGCGACAGTTGCCGTGTCGTCCTGGGGGACGCGCGGTTGTCGCTGGCGCGGGCGCCCATGCATGGTACGGGTTGATCGTCCTCGATGCCGTCAGCTCCGACGCGATCCCCATTCACCTCATGACGACCGAAGCTCTGGGGTTGTATCTGAGCCGGCTCGCATCCGGAGGCGCGCTGGCGTTTCACACTCGAACCGCCACCTGGTGCTTGCGCCGATGCTCGCGCAGCTCGCGTTCAGCCACGGACTCGTTGTCCGCTTGCAACAGCACAGCGCCGGTCAATCAATCACAGCCGGGCCCGGGCCATTGTCATCCGAGTGGATGGTGATGGCGAGAACCGCGACCGATCTCGGATCGCTGGCGACCGACGCACGCTGGATCACGCCGGCGATTCCGCCGTCAACGCCCTTGTTGACGGATGATTGTTCCAACATCCTCAGCGTGCTGAGCCTGAACCGGCGCTGAACACGGCTATTGCGCCACCCAGGATTCCTTGGCAGTGCTGTCCTGCGGAGGAGCGGATCGGCCCCGGAGTAAGGGCCCCTGGTGAGCTGCCGTCGGTTGTCTGGGACTTGATTTTCAGGGTATCCCGGCACGGGATGTGTGAATAGGATCAGGGCCGGCGCTTCGGCAACGGAAGGGCGGCTTGTGGCCGCCGCCGGGCGCATGAACCCGCTTGTGGTCCGCAGGACCCTTCACTCGGCCTAGTTCGGCTCTATGGACCTGACGATCGGATCGCTGCTCGGCATGATCGCTCTAATCGGGATCACGTGGATCGTCGGGTGGTGGGGCTGGCGTCGCTGGACGCGGCCCCTGTCGGCCTTGGATGACGTGCGGCACGAGGTGCGGCTCGAGCGGGAGCGCCAGAAGGCGGTACGGCGAGCGTCGACTACGGGGCACGAACCTCGACAAGAGACCCAGGACGAGTGAACGACCGCAAGAATCGTGTGGGTGACCGAGGCGGGGGGACCGATGCCGAGCGGCAGACCTTGGAGAGCGACAATGCGTGATGCCAGCTAGGAGCTGGGCTGAGGAGACGGCCGCACCTTCGGCACGCTCCAGACCCGCATGCAGTCGACGCATTGATGCCACGTGATCCGGCTCTCCTCCACAAGGGAACTCGGCAGGATCGGCCTCACATTGCTGCTGTCGCAGAGCGGACAGCTCGGTTTCGTCGGTGACATACGCTCCAGGATTTTCAGATGTGCGTTGCGTCAGGCGCGAATCGCGTGGCTTCGCGCCCCGTTGTTGCTGTTCTGGTGGCTGAGCAATGCAATGGGGGCACCAGCTGGAATCGGGCGGAAACCGGAGGCATTTTCCCGCTCTTGCGGGGAATAGTAGGAGGCAGGGAGACTTGAAAACCACCGGACGGCGACTTTCACATGAGCACGTTCAAACCAGAGGTGACCAGCGTTGACCAGGCCCTGCGGTGTCGAGGCGGTCGGAAAACCGGACGCCGTAGATCCGTTGTGGGTCTTCGAGACTGTGGACACTCATGTTCTGCGATCGCGCGGACGTGCGAATGGTCCCATCATGGAAGATCCGGAGGGGCACGTGCACGGTAGCCATCTTGGACAGGCGCTGAACGATATTACCGAGATCGTGGTCGCGCACGTATCGGAACATTCGGTGCTCAACGAAATCGAGGCTCGCGGGCCTGGTGCCATATGTGGTGGCGGGGGCGCAGGCGCTTCGCGACCTGCTCGGGGGTCGCATGGTTTCGAGGTCACCACCTCGCCGTCGTCAACCTCTACGGTGGGCATCTACGCGTGTATCGCTTCGATCCCGGGGGCGACGGTGCACGGCCCCAGCTCACGATGCGCCACCAGATCAGCGAGGATCTCGCGTACCCCGAGGACGTCGCCGCGTCGCCGGATGGCTCCCTGCTCGCCGTTTCGCACTCAATGTCCGACAAGCACGGCATTTCCCTGCATTCCATCGACCCGACGTCGCTGGCCCCTCGCCCGACCCAGGAGATGCTTCGCGTCGGTCGCGCATTTCACGGCCTGAGCTTCTCGCCCGATTCGCGGTTCCTCGGGCGGCCATTGTTCCTGACGGCCCCGTTGAACGATCAGCGCCCGCATCGTCGGTGTCGTCTTGGCGTTACGATGAAGCTTCACTCGGGGCCCCCCTCGGACTGAATGGAACGTGTGGTAACGCCCATTCTTTCCAAGGAGTCCCGAGTGAACAACGTCATTAGAAATCACAGCTAGTTGGCTGGAGAACCCTACGCGCCGCTCAAGCCGAAGGGCGTGGCGATCTCGCCCGATGGACGCTTCGTGGTCCTCGCGCTGGCGCCGAACGTCGTCCGGGAAGGTGAGGCGACGGCCTCGGGCGGCATGCTGGATCATCGCGCCCAAGGCTGTGGCGGAGATATGCAGCACCCCTGCAGCGCCCTACGCCGTGGAATCGTGCACCATCCTCGCCGCCCCGCCAGTTGGCACGGCCGACGGCCGTGAGTGAGCCAGAGACTTCGGGGGGCGACGCCTTCGAGATCTTCAGGACGCGCTGGTAGATGTCGTCGAGGCTCGAGGCGAACACGGAGGGCGCGAACAATTCCTTGACCCGCGCGCGGCCGGCAATGCCCATCGCGCTGACGCGCACCCGATCGTCCGCGAGCGTCTCGAGATGCGTCAGCGCCTGCGTGATATCGAGCGACGGAATGATGAAGCCATCTATGCCATCCCGGACGAATTCAGGAGCCGCGCCGCGGGCGTGGGCGATCACCGGCCGCCGCGCCGCCATGGCCTCGGCGAGGGTACGTCCGAACGACTCGGCGACGATGGAAAACGACACGACGACGTTGACCTGGCGGATCGCCTCTAATGGCTCGGTGACATAGTCGGCGAAGCGAAGATTGACCGGCACGTGCGCCTGTTGGACAACCCGCTCGAGTTCCTCGATATGCGCGGTCCGCGGGCCGACGATCACGAAAGTGCTGGGGGCACCTCGTTCGTGATGTCGAACGCGTCGAGATCGATAGCGTTGTACAGCCGGAAGCTTTGGTCGCTTTTGTGGTAAAGACGATGGGTCGCGTCGGAATTGGCGATGATGAAGTCTGCCGTCGTACGTACCCGCGACACGATGGCGGCCGGGTCGTCGTCGAGAATGCCGGCAAGAAAGGGATCCTGGTCGATGAGCTCGTGCGCGTGCACGATACACGGCACGCCGAGTTCGCGTGCCGCCAGCAGCGGATCCATCAGCGTGATCGGGTTGACGTGCAGAAGGTCGACGCGGTGGATCCGAAAGAACTCCGCGAAGCGGGAGGTGGCCGTCGGATCGGATGGGCGCGTTCGACTCCACCAGCCGTAGGGGAAGACGGCGATGTCGCTGGTGAATTGGCGTACCGGCCGCGTGTATCGTCGTTGCTCGCAGGCAGCGTGCAGACAACATCGTATCGAGTGCGATCGATCGCCGCGAGCAGGGATAGGAGGCTGCGCTCAGCCCCGTACAGTTGAGCGCCGCAAGATGTCCGACCAGGGCGATCCGCGGCCTGGGCGGGACAGTCGAGGGTTCGAGACTCCCGAGCACGTTTGACTGTAATTGTATTGGCCTCTGTCGGTACGCTGCTAGGGTGACTGATTCCGGCCGATGAAGACGCGGCCACCCCCTATTTCGCTCAGCCGGCATGACGGCCCGAAACGTCGGGGGTGCATTCATTGTGTTCATGTGCGGGATTGTCCAGCAAATGCTCGCCAACGCTGACCACGAACCACGAGAATCCTGATATGTCCAAAGAGGTTTCGATAATGGTGCGGAAGGGGGGATTCGCACGGGCACTGTTGGGCTCGGCTCGTGCGTGTCGCTCCTTGTTGTTTTGTTCGGTATCCAGCCGGTCTCCGCGCTCGCCGGTGTTCGCTGGTGCTGTCCTGTGCCAGCGAGTTCGTTAGCTTTTCGTTAGCTGCCACCCACGCGCTGGCACCAGATGTCTCGGTTCAATCTCCACCGACGAAGCAGGCCGGGTTGAACCGGTGGTTCGGAATGCCTGGCCCGCGGGCCCATGCCCGGCCTGAGCGACGCGAACGACGGCAACCCTAACCACACGGCCATACTCAGGGCGATCGCACGCGGGCGGGCAGTAACGCTCGGACGGGGCATTCTCGACGGCGTCGCGGTTTTGAATCTCTGAAAATCAGAATCAATGGAGAGCTCGCCATGATCGACCGCCATTCGGCGCTGACGCTGCCATTCCGCTACACGGATATCGACGGATCGGCAGCGTGCCAAGGCGCGCACAGCCATCCGGCGGCTCGAACGTGGCGCCTACTCGTCACCCGCCGCCCAAGTTCGCCCGCTTGCGCCCGGCCTATCTGGCCCTCCTGCGTGAACTCGCGCGCATCGTCGCCGCCCCCGATGATGTGCTCGCCGTGGCCCTCAGAGTGCCCCAGGAGCGACCGCTTGCCTAGAACCCATCCAGCGGCACACCCGGCGGCTGTCGCGTCCACAGGCGGCGCGGTGGCCTCACCGAAACCTACGCAGATCGCGCTCAAGCAAAAGGTCGCGGCGAACGTGTTGCGGCGTGTCGCCGCTTCGCAACTGCCGGCGGTCTGCGCCGCGGCTGACGAGGCGCCGGCCCGCACCGTTGAGGACGACATGAACGCGGCGCTCGGGTGCAAAACGTCCGAAGTCGCGCTCGCGCTGCTCGCGCAAGTGGTCAGCTTGGAGCACGCGAGCCTCACGACGGCGGACGAGGCGACCGTGGATCGCTTGCTCGCCAGCGCGACCGCAAGCCTGGCGGAACTCGAGCCCAGGACCGCCACGGAGGCGATGCTCGCGGTGCAGATGATCGGCGCCCAGCGCACCGCCATGAAGTTTCTCGAGCGCGCGACCTTGCCGGGTCAGACCTCGGAGGGCATGGACGCGAACGTGCTCCGCGCCACACGCCTGATGCGGCTGTTCAACGAGCAGGTCGAGACGATGGCGAAGCTGAAGGGCAAGGGCGGTCAGCAGCGCGTCGTCGTCGAGCACGTCACGGTCGCGGCCGGCGGCCAGGCCATTGTCGGGAGTGTCACCCGGGGGGGTGGGGGGGCATATGGCGACGAGCGAGGATGAACCCCATGTCCCGCGAGGCGGCACGCTACGGAATGGCAATCGTTCGGGCGATCTGTCTACTGCGGCGCGGTGCGGGGCCATGACGCGCCGGCAGACGACGTGTGCACAACCCGCGATGCGGAACCGCCGACGCTGCCGGCTGCACGGCGGCAAGAGCACGGGTCCGAGAACGCCGGAAGGGCTCGAGGCGAGTCGTCGCGCGCGGTTGACGCACGGCGTGTATTCGCGGGAAACGAAGCAACTCCTGGCCGACAATCGCCGCCGATGGCGGGAACTCTGCGCCTTGCTCGGCAACACCCAGTAGGACAGCGAGCACTGGCGCTTATAATCTGAGGCGCTCGCGACACCACGATGCCACCCTGTCGTGTGATGTTCGGCGCGATCGGTGAACTGGATCGGGGCGCTGTCGAAGGGCCTATCGGTGTGCGCCGTTAGGAGACATTATTAGTTCCGCAAGAACGAAAAGGCCCGCTGCGCGCGTGGGCGCAGCGGGCCTTCTCCTTGGCACACACCCTTCGCCTATGCCGGGGCGATCACTTGGTGACTTGCCCGCGGATTTCGCCAGGCTTGTTGGCTTCTGTGTGCACGTTGACGTACCAGCGTCCAGCCATCAGATCCGCGGCCTGCGCGTCCGTAAGCGTGGCGCTCCCCTTGACAGGACTGGTCGGCTTCTGTCCGATCAGCAGGGCGACTCCCGCGGTCTTACCCGGTTCGGCGGGACCGTGGAAATGCGCGACCGTTGCGGGGCCGGTGAGACCGTCAAAGGTGATCGTCCAGGTTAAATTCTTGCTTGTGGTGTCGTACATGAGGTCGGCCGTTCCCTTACCCTTGCTGTCGTTCGTGGGCACCTCTTGGGCTGCGTCGATTTTGGCTTGGAACTTGAGCGTTTGGGCATACGCGGAGGAGGTTGTGGTCAAAAAGGCGGCCAGCGCGAAGGCCACGAATGGGACGATCCTGGCGTGCATGGGACATCTCCTTTCGATTTGATAGCTCCAGTTACGGTTTGAAGTCTCCGATTGGGATCACGATCCTCTCAGAACGCGTGACGCCTCTGATACGTCTGAACACAAAACGTTGCTCGTCTGCGGGCGACGGCGCGCCCGAAGAGACGGCGCGTCCGAAGAGCCAGCCAGCGAGGAGATGTCCGTGGCGAGACACCTCGCAGGAGCGGACCCGTGTCGGCGCTCCACACCGGACGGCCTCATAACCCTTGTCGCGAAGTCTGCGCCGAGGTATGGCCCCGACCAACGCGTCGGTCGTCAGTCTAAATAGCCATGGGGCACGCCAGCGACAGCGTGTACCACGCACCCTCGGTACGCGCTGTGATTTGATGAGGGTTTGGGGCACCACCATGGCACATTGGGGATTGAGCAAAACAACAGCCGCTCGCTCGGTGAACCGAGTGTCTGCATACGAACAGGTAGATTGCCACTTAAGAGCCTAATTCCCCATGTAAGACTTACACGATCGTCACGTCCCTGACATCCGATCCTCAACAGATGAGCATTACTCGGAGTGATGAATCGCATATTGCGAAGCGATACCATGTCGCCGCCCCCTCGTTCAACGAACTGTCTATGATGTCGCGAGACGCAGAGCAGCTCGGAAGGCGAAGCAGATGTGCTGCGGGCTATTGCGTGTGGCGGGCAACAGCTGACGGGAGCACCGACGTGTCGGCCATTGATCGTTTCGTACTCGTAGCTCATCGCGAAGTTCGACGTGCCGGCCATTTTTACTTGTGCAACCGATTCAGTGTGAATCAGGAACACGCACACCGTCGATTCGATCGTACGTGCGAACCACTTCAATGCGGGAGGTCCAGAAGGACGGTGATTTTGCCAGATGGCCTTCGACTCGCAACAAATCGCCGGTGTCTGGGGCCAAAATGATGACGCCGTTGATGAGAAGTTCATCCTCTCGTTTCGGCTTCACGGTCACTCTCATCAGCCCGCTGGCGTCCAGACCAGCTCTAATGAAATCGTAATTTGCAGTCGTGAGATTGGAACGTGCGGAGAGGGAGCGGTTCCACAGTGTTTTTTCGCGTTCGAGTGCCGCCCTCAACACCCGGTTGCCGATGTACGCGGAGCCGCCTTCACTGACGATGTCATACCGAAAACCCGCCGCATCAACCTCGGTCCACGCCTCCAGCCAAGCCGCCTTGTTGAACTTTCCGTTGGAAGCTTCGAGGCGACGGAACGCGCGATATTCTCGCAACGGCTCGCTGTCTGCGGATAAGAAGCGTTGAACCGAACGCAGCTCTTCCGGGATGCTCGTCGGTGGCTCCGATGCCTGAAGTGTCATAACGGCACCGATCACACCAAACATCAACAAGCATGGTGTCATGCGGCCAGGTTCCATGGTCGATACCTGTGCAACCGATTTGCCAAACACAGGTCCTCGATTTGCTATGAAAACTGGAGGGGCAGCCACAGGCGGCGAAGCAGGAGATGTGGAACGACAGTTGCTGTTGGTTGGAGCACCTCCTCATCCTGCTTTCTGCGGGATGAACCAACACCCCAACAATCCCCGTAACCGGGAGGCCGTGGTTTGGCCTCCCGAGCAGTCTGTGCGGACCGGCGCACTCGGACCGACGAGAATGAGGCTGTCAGAATCTGTGATGGCCATCAGTCCGGCGCCTGGACGACGGCCCCGCGCTGTGGCGCGCTGAACCGACATCACACACCCTGCAAGTGTCCAGCAATGAGGCAACCGGCGGCGACGCTGCCGCTTACATGGTGGAAAAAGTACGGGCCCCGGCGAACGCAGGGAGGGCTTGACGCGAGTCGCCCCGGTTGACGCACGGCGTGTATTCGCGGGAAGCGAAGCAACTGCTGGCCGACAACCGCCGATGGCGCGAGCTCTGTGCGAGACACCTCCCAGGAGCGGGCCCATGCAAGTCGAGGTCTGCGCCCGCTCTACCTCTTGTCTGGCGAAGGCACACCTCTTCGCCACGAATCGAACGTGTCGGTAGGGATGTCGAACAAAACCCTGTCACGTCGCGCAGGCACAGCCCGTGCTAGAACATCAGTAGAAGCGGGCCGACCGGTGCTTGAAACGTCGCCACGCCTAACCCGTCAACCGCGCTAACGGTCAAGCGGGCTGCCCGCCATTGTAAGGGGACCAGCGACCACGAGGTTCCCCGATGCGAGTCGCCATCTACGCCCGTGTCTCCACCTTCGATCAAGAACCCGAGAACCAACTCGCCGAGCTTCGCCAGTACGTGAGGGCCCGCGGTTGGACGTCGGTGGAATACGTGGACCGCGGCATCAGCGGATCGAAGGATCGGCGGCCGGCGCTCGATCAACTCGTCGCTGATGCACGGCGCAGGAAGTTTGACGTGCTCCTGTGCTGGCGGCTCGATCGCCTCGGCCGCAACCTGCGGCATCTCGTCGTGTTGCTCGAGGAGCTTCGCGCGGTCGGCGTGGCGTTCGTCAGCCTGAACGAAGGCATTGACGCGACGACGCCCGCCGGCACGCTGCAGCTGCATGTCCTCGCGGCACTCGCCGAGTTTGAGCGCGAGCGCATCCGCGAGCGCGTCCACGCCGGCTTGGCGCGCGCCCGCACGCAAGGGACGCGACTCGGCCGACCCGCAAGGTGCCGAACCCGATCGCCGTGCCGGGCGGCTCGGTGCGCGCGGCGGCACTCGTGTGGGGTGTGTCGAAGTCCACGCTGCGCGATGGATTGCGACTGGCCGGACCTCGCCACTCGAGATGCCGACGATCATGGCGCTGCCTAGATAAACACAACGCGACTTGAACGAAGCCGCTGGCGCGGCGGCCGACGGGCAGCCAGGTAATGCGTAGCAGTATAGGAATGGTCACAGGAGAGACTATGAGCGGGCGATGGCATTACGCTCCGTCGGGTGTTTCAAAGCCAGAAGGAGGCTGTGATGAACGCACCGACCTGCCCGGAGCTGCGTGCAAGCGAACGAAGGCTATTTGTGGCGTTTGAGGTGGGGAAGAAGGAATGGAAACTGGCGATGACGTCGGGGTTCGGGGTGACGCCGTGTGTGCGAACGGTGCGAGCCGGCGATTTGCAGGCCGTGGAGGGCGCGCTCCAGCAAGGGTGTCTGCGGCTCGGGTTGACCGCGGAGACCGGGATTGTGAGTTGTTATGAAGCGGGTCGGGATGGGTTCTGGATCCATCGCGCGCTGACCCAGCGGGGCATCGCGAATCGGATCGTCGATTCGGCGAGCATCGAGGTCAGTCGGCGCGCGCGGCGCGCGAAGACGGATCGGCTCGATGCTTTGAAATTGGTGCAGATGCTGGTGCGGGTCGTGTACGGAGAGCGGCACGTGTGGCGCGAAGTGCGGGTCCCCAGCGTGGCGGACGAGGCGGCGCGGCAAGTCAGTCGAGAGCGCACGGCCCTGAAGCAGGCGCATACTCGGGTGGTCAATCAAATGCGCGGGTGGCTGACGACGTGGGGCGCGACCCTGCCGTCGCGGCGTTCTGGCGATTGGTGGACGTGCGTGCAGGACTGGGCGGGCTCAGCGTTGCCGAGTGAGGTGCAAGCGCGACTCGCGCGGGCCGAGGCTCAACTGACCCTGCTTGAGGAGCAGATGGCGGAGCTCGACGCCCAGCAACAAGCCGCCGTGACCGCCGCGGCCCCGACGAGTGCATTGCACCAGTTGGTGCAGTTGAAAGGCGTCGCCACGACGAGTGCGTCGATCTTGCTCGACGAGGGCCTGGTGTGGCGGGCGTTTCGCAATCGACGCGAGGTCGGTGGGTTTCTGGGGTTCGCACCGACGCCCTACGACAGCGGGACATCGGCGCACGAGCAAGGGATCAGTCGCGCCGGCAACAAGCGGCTGCAAGCGGTCAGTGTTCAACTGGCATGGACGTGGGTGCGCTGGCAACCGCACAGCGTGCTCACCCAGTGGTATCGAGAGCGATTTGGCCACGGGAAGCGCGCACGCCGGATTGGGATCGTCGCCGTCGCCCGCAAGCTCGTGATCGCCCTGTGGCGGTATGTCACAACCGGCACGGTGCCCACGGGCGCGATCTTGCGCGTCGCCTAACCACTGGCGCCCTTGACGCCCTCACGCGCGCTGCACACGGACAACACCGGGTCGCGTCATGCGATCGTACAGGAGAGGGTGTCGCAGCACGATGTGTCTGGATTGGAGACGGCATAGTCTCTGGGGGCCGCGCGAGCCCGCGCGTGCCCGGATAGAAGGCGAGCGCTGGGTTTCCACCCACGGCTCACATCCAGACCCGCGTGAGAATCAGCGCGGCAGACGCCGCCCAGGTGCGCTCGGCTCATTTGGTGGCCGCCTCCGTCGGCCCCGCTCTTGGCGGGGGGCCGACTTCGGCGGCGGGTAGATTCGAGGTCACTGCTGACACCGACCGTTTGGTCAACGGGGCTTGACCACGGTTCGCAACATAGAAGGTGTCTGTGACCCAGCTACTGCAAGGCTTGCACGACGAGCTCGTCCGTCGCGACTACGCCGCCTCGACCATCCGCAGCTACGTTCAGCATCGTCGAAGCGTTTCGCCGGCACACAGGCGCGCGCCTCGATCGGATCACGCCGGCCCAGCTCCGACGCTACCACCTGTATCCTCCTGGAGGAGCGGACGACTCGCCATTGGGACCGTCGTCACCCAGATCTCCGCCCTCCGGTTCTTCTGCCGGCATGTCCTGCAGCGGCGCGACGTGCGCGAAGACCTGCCGTATCCGAAGCAGCGACTCCGCTTGCCGGTCGTACTCAGTCCCGATGAGGTCCAGCGCCTGATCGCGGGCGCGAAGAATCTCTATCACCGCACACTGCTGCTGACGCTCTACGGCGCCGGCTTGCGCCGCAGCGAAGCGTGCCGGCTCAAGTCCGCGACATCGATAGCCAACGCATGGTGCTGCGCGTCGAGCAGGGCAAGGGCGGTCGCGATCGCGAGGTGCCGCTCAGCGCGACGCTCCTCGCGGCGCTGCGCGAGTACTCCCGCTGGATGCGACCGCGGACCTATCTGTTCCCCGGGACACACCACGGCTGGCGGTCTGATGCCCCGATCACGACGAAGGTGATCTGGGAGGCCGTGCACCGGGCCGCGCGGAAGGCCGGCATCGACAAACGCGTCACGCCACACACCCTGCGGCACACGTACGCCACCCATCTATTGGAAGCGGGCGCGGACCTGCGGACGATTCAGCTGCGGCTCGGCCATGCCGATCTGTCGCACACGACGGGGTATCTCCACCTGTCCCGGCGTCACCTCCAGGCTGCGCCCAATCCGCTTGAGCAGCTGCAGGTCCCACGACCCGCCGCCTTGCCACAGTCCCGTCTGAAGCGGAAACCGACACAGTCATGAGTCGGCCCGCCGTGGAGGTGGCCGATGTCCTCCGCGCGCAGGGCGACCTTCCTCGAGCGGCACCCGTGGCTGAGCGGCAGCAACGCCGTCCTCCGCGCGCTCCGGCGGTGGCGCACGGCGGCGCTCGGCGGCCATCTCGATCGATGTGACACCGGCGGACATCGCGCGATCTCGTATAACTCCTGTCGCAACCGACACTGTCCCAAGGGTCAGGCCCAGGCACGCGACGCGCTGGCTGGCGGCTCGTCAGCGCGAGTTACTGCAACGTGCCGTATGTGCATGTGGTCTTCACGCTGCCACACGCGCTCGATGCCGTGTGTCAGCGCAACGCCGCGCCCCTCTATCACCTGCTCTTTCGCGCCAGCGCGGCGACCTTGCTCGAGGTCGCCGCCGATCCCCGACACCTCGGCGCCGACATCGGGTTCCTCAGCATCCTCCACACGTGGGGCCAAACGCTGGGCCGGCATCCGCACGTCCACTGCGTCGTCCCGGCTGGCGGTTTCTCTCCGGATCGCCGGCGATGGATCCGGCCGAAGTCTGCGGGCTTCTTGTTACCGGTGAAGGTGCTCAGCCGGGTCTTTCGCGGCAAATTCGTTGAGGGGCTGCGTCGCGCGTACGCCTGTGGCGAGCTGGATCTGGCCGGCGGCACGGGCCCCCTCCGCGACCCCGTCCGCTGGCGCGCCTTCGTCGACGCGCTGTGTCGGACCGATTGGGTGGTCTATGCGAAGCCGGCCTTCGGTGGTCCGGCTGCGGTGCTTCAATACCTCGGGCGTTATACCCATCGCGTCGCCATCAGCAACCACCGTTTGATCGCGTTTGATGGCGAGCGCGTGACGTTTCGCTGGAAGGACGACACCCACGACGGCCAGTGGCGCACGATGACCCTCACGGCGATGGAGTTTCTCCGGCGCTTCGTGCAGCACGTGCTCCCACGCGGCTTCGTGCGCATGCGGCAGTGTGGCTATCTGGCGAACGCGTGTCGCACCGCACGCCTCGCCCGCGCCCGCGCATTATTGGCGTGCCTACCGGTATCCTCGGCGTCCCCAGACGCACCCGCTACCGTCTGGACTTGTCCACGGTGTGGGGCGTCCATGATCATCGGCCTTCCGCTCACGGCACGACAACTAATCGGCGCCTGGGCCGGCTACGATACCTCGTGAACGCCAAATGGCTGCTGTATCGCCGTGCCTCCGTGACGTGTCCGCGCACGTGGGTCTCGTGGTCTGTCTACGCGAGCATGGCATCCCCTGTGACACCCCCGGCCAGACTCGCCCACCCAGGCGTGAACGCCTATCGAGGTCGGCACCACCCTGAACCACGCCGATGGTCACGATCTTCCACGCGTACGAACGACAGAAGATCCTGGCTCGTGGCTCCATAGCGACCGCCGCGCCAGCGGCTTCCTTCAAGTCTCGTTATCGAAAGTGCCTCGGCACCAGCATGGAGCCCACCCGATCATCTCGGGCCGACGCACTTCCGATGAACGCTGGCGACTTTTGAGGAACTATCGGCGCGGGTCGCGCTTGACAGAGGTGGCAGTGGTGCGAATGCCCTCAGCGTACGGCGTCCCGGAGAAGCCGAATTCTCTGGCGAACTTGCTGGAATCGAAGAGATACGGCCTATCGCTCTGGTACAGCATTTCATAGGATTCGGCCACAAGCGAATCGAACCACCCAACAACCTGAAGCATCGGCCGGCTCAGCACGCGATAGCGAGGTGCCACGCCGAATTCCTTCGCGGCCAGCGCGACAAACTCTCTTCCCGTGAGCGGATTGGGTGTGGTGGGAACGTGCCAGGTTTGATTCCATCCGGTCGTCCGCTCGGCGAGCTGCATCAGGCTGCGCGCTGCGTCCGTCGTGTAGGTGAAGGAGTGCGGGACTGAATCGTTCACCAGCCATGACGCTTTGCGCTTTCGGGCGAGAGGCTGGAAGACGAGCAGATTGGTGACGGCGTTTTGCGTGTCGGGGCCATAGAAATCGGCGGAGCGCGCAATCATCGCGGTGAGTGCGCCCGACTTCCACTCGTTGATGAGCGTGGAGGCAATCCGCGCGCGGATTTCACCCTTTCTGCTGCACGGATTGAACGGTGTCTCCTCGGTCATGGGACCGCTCACCTTGCCGTACATGTACACATTGTCGAAGAAAATCAGTGTGGCGCCGGCGCGCTTGCAGGCTTCGATGGTATTGCTCATGATCCGCGGCCACATGTCCTGCCAGACTCTGTGATCGTATTTGAGCCCCACGAGCAGGTGCACGACGCGCGAGCCCTCGACGGCACGAATGCTCTGATCTCTATCCGTCAAATCGGCCGCGACGGTTTCGGTTGCGCCCGGTGTCGCCTTTGGATTGCGGCCAACCAGCCGAAACCGCTGGTTCTTCGCCGCGAGAAGCTTCACGAGTTCGTTGCCCACGGCGCCACCTGCTCCAAGGATGGTGATCATTAGAATCTCGTCGTTTGTATTCGACTTCGGGCCACTTGATTCGCGTATTGGACCAGCGCGTGCCGCCGAGTTCCTCCCATGAGCGAGAAACGGGCTCCGCCTTCATCCGCTACAGGAAGAGCGCACGTGACGGGAAGCGCCAACAGTGACGCAATTATACGGGCGAGGCCCAGGGCAGCCGCCGTAGCTCCTGGCTAACGGCGCAGGGTAGATCTACGCTGGCCGAGTTCGAGGGCGAGCGCATCCGTGTCCACGATGTGGGTACTGGTCGGCTCTGTGCGGCGCCGGCCGGCTCGGCGACTCGTCGCCGGCCGGGGGCCCGACGATGGGACAATCCCCCTCGCCACGCTCGCCGCTTTCGCTCTTGTTTGCTCCGTGATTCGAGCGGTCCAGTAGTCACTGGCGGCGCGGGACAAACATCTGTTTCTGGGACGAAAGGGTTCAAGCACACCGAATCGCACAGCTGACCACACTCGGATGCACCCGTAACATCATCCAAGCCTGACCCGCAATTCGCGCAACTGGTAGCGGGGCTCGTCGGACAACTGGCCGCGGGACTACACCCCCGCGCCTCGCGCGCAACGCTGCAGGAACGCCAGCGTCTTCTGATTGAATTCCTCGACGCTGTCGTAGATCGGCGCGTGCGCGTAGTTTTCGAAGATCAGTAGCTCTGAATGTCTGATGCCGCCTTTCAGCCGATCCGCGAACCGCGTGGGCGTGAGCCGATCATGGTGCCCGAACGTGATCTGTGTGGGTGCCGTGATGCGCGCAAGCTGTGCCTCCACATCGTGAGCGAGAACGGCATCAGACTGGAGCATGAAGTCAGACAACGCCTGCGCCGGCCGGCCGCGAACGAAGCCCGACAAGCCATCGATCACGCCAGGCCTGTCGGCGTACAGCTCCGGTCTGAAACACCACGGGAACATCCCACGAATCACCGTCTCGGGAACACCCACTGCGTTCGCCAATAGCCGCCAGCTCTCGACGACGGCGCGGAGGAAGGCGTCGGCTTTCGACCAGGCGCTGTGGAGCGAGAGCGACAGGTATTTTGTCGGGATATTTCGCGGCCAGCCACGTCCCGACGGAAGCGCCGAACGACGGCCGCAGACGTGCCTTTTGGAAATGCCGACGGCCTGCATGAGCGAGGCGACATCGTCCGCAAGGACTTCGAAAGAATAAGGCTCCCGCTTCACGCCGCTGTCGTCTGGACGCGATATACTGCGGCACTTCCCGGGACGGCGGCGAAGAACCAGTGCCACCCGAACAGGCCATCCTCGAGCCCAGCTGACACTTCGATTCTCGCGCGGAGATACGATGACTGCCCCGACGGCGAGTTTCGACCGAACGGCGAAGATCGCATTGATCGGAGGCGGGCCGGCGGCGCTGGTGGCGGCCATCGCGCTCGCCCGTCGCGGCATTCGGACATCAGTGTTCGAACGCGATCCGCACCCGGAAAAGGCGCCTCGGTTCAACCCGGATCGCTCCTACACCATCGATATCTCCGGTCACGGACTCAAGGCGATCAGGCACATCGATGCGTCCCGTTCGTTCGATGAACGCATGATCGCATTCAAGGGGCTCAAGATTCCTGGCGGCCGGACCGAAGAGTGGACGTTGCCGGGATGGACGGGGTCACGAGGCGACATCCTCCGGGCCCTCATGGCCGTTCTCGACGGCACGTACCGCGAATGGATCGATCTCGAGTTTAACTGCCGCGTGAACGCCGTCAACGTCGAGACCGGTGTTGTCACATTCGATCCCGGATCGAACGCAGTCCCACCAAAACAGTTCGACTTCATCATCGGCGGTGACGGGGCAGGTTCCGTCGTCCGCAGGGCCATGCTTCAGCAAGTGCCGGGATTCAACTCCGAAACCCGGTCGTATCCCAACTACTGCACGATGATCGAGCTGGATCGCGTCGGCGACGGCATGGATCCGCAATACCTGCACGGGCTTTCCGTGCGACCGTTTTGCGTGGCCGGTGCGATCAGGCCCGATCCGGGATCCGACAGGCCGCGCTGGTTCTGTGCGGTGGGCACGAAGGCCAAGCGGACATTCTCCTCGCCCGATGAGGCGCGGCGGTTCTTCCGCGAGCGCGCTCCGCGAGTGCAGGAACTGACGAGCGACGAGCAGGTCGCCGCCTTTGCCGAGCGAACCTGCTACCACATCGGCCAGACGCTCGCCTGTTCCCAACTCCATGGCGGCAAAGCCGTGCTGCTCGGAGACGCCGCCGCCGCGTTTCCGCCAATCGGGCAAGGGGTCAATGCGGCCATGGAATCGGCGATGGTGCTCGACCGTTGCATCGGCGCGACCGGCGCGTCAGCCGACGGGCTGCTCGAAGCGGCACGACGTTACAACGCAGAGTGGCGACCGGAGGCCGAGGCGGTCGCGTGGATGGCCGTGAGAAGCCTCTTCGAGAATCGCGCCCACATGTTCCGCGCGTCGATCACGTCGCGGCTCGGCATCAGCGTGTTCGATCAGGCGAAGAGCGACGAGGTTCTGTACTCCGAGGTCCGTCGCAAAGCGGAGCGGCTCTGGCCGCTGTGGACGTAAACAAAGGCACCGTCTCAACGTCGAGCGATGCGAGACGTGGTGAGCCGGATTTGCACCAGTTGGAACCAGATGTCGAGCTGGCTAAGCCAGCTCAAGGGGCTCCAACGAGCCGCATAGTCAAGCGGGGCAGGAGTTACGAGGGGGACTCATCAATCGCGCCGTCGGAACGGCCGAACGCTCACGTGGGACATCTAAGTGAAGAGACATGAAGTCTGCCGCATTGGCGCTGTGCCTGGCTCTCATCGCTCCGGCCGCGGCGGCTGGCCAGTCGGCAGTTCCTCTGCGCGAGGTGCGCTTTTCCGGGCCCTCGGCGGTGGACGAGTTGTGCGCGTGCCTGCTCGACCTGCGGCGGACGCCGAGGCGCAGGGCCGCCTCGATTTCACTGCCGAAGTGGAGTCCGCTGGTGCGGGCGGGCCGCTGGACCTGACCGCGCGTATCTGGGCGGGATCCGCTCATGCGGTCGGGCGCATCAACTTCACCGGTCACTCCGGGATCAACGACTCCACGCTCCGCCGCGCCCTGACGATCTACGAGCGCGACCTGCTCGACGTCGGACAGCTGCGGCGCAGTCTCGCGCGAATCAACGACATCGGCGTCTTCGAGCCGCTCACGCTGGCGGACATCAGCGTAGCGCGCCGGGACGATGGCGTCACGGCGGACCTGACGATTCCACTGCGTGAACGGAAACGGCGGGGGTGGCCGCTCATCTGCGTGCCGCCCAAACCACGCCTCTGGTGGCTGCGCCGCGGCGCAGCAGCAGTCGGCAACGTAGCGCTTGGGGCGCTAATCCCATGAACCGCCAAAGCAACTCGGCGTCGTGCCAAGAGTCATTCGCAGGGCGGTCCACGTCGCTGGCTCAGAACCGCGCTGCGCGCGCCGAACTTGGATGGGAGCCGCGACCGCTCCAGCAGACCCTCGAGGACACTATTCAGTGGTGCGGAAACAACCTGAAGTTTGAGGTCCGCCTATGACGAAGTGGATTGCGGTGACTCTTGTGCTGCTGGCCGGCGTGATCTGGTGGATCGCGGCGGCCCCCAGGCCCGAAATCGGGTCGCCGAATCGGTCGTCCTCGACCCATCCACCGAGAAGGCGATTGCGGCGGTCGACGACTCCGCCGGCTTTGCCGCCGGGCTGGAGAGTTTTCCGTCCAGCCTGCCTCACTTTGACGATGTCGTGTACCTCGAGGGCGGGACCACGGCGCTGGTCACGGCGATCGACGGGAAGATCTGGACCGTGAATCTCGCCACGCACGCCGCCCAGCCCCTGGTGGATCCGCCACTCATGGCGTATGGCATACACGAAGCGCCCGGCGATCCAAATCACGTCTACTTCTGCGCGTCGCGCTCCTACAGCGCAGCATCTCCGGGCGAAGCAGTGGGGCTGTACCGTCTCGCGCTCGACGACCGCTCGATCGAGCCGATCGTGATCGAAGTGCCGGCCACCGATCTCGACAACGAACGCCCCGTCGTGTACGGCGACAGCGATCCCAAGGCACCCGAATTGCGACCGGGCGCGGGCGGTGTGGCCCGGCGCGCCCTCGTGGTCTGCGACAACCTGGAAGTCAGCGAGGACGGCCGGCGGATCTATTTCTCCGAACCGT
The DNA here is from genome assembly GCA_963814975.1 of uncultured Acidobacteriota bacterium. Classification (GTDB taxonomy): domain Bacteria; phylum Acidobacteriota; class Vicinamibacteria; order Vicinamibacterales; family CAVVIG01; genus CAVUXJ01. The sequence goes on from CAWFFB010000035.1 coordinate 504,914, forward strand.
TCGACTACACAGGCGCCTCGGTGGATGATGCCGTGGACGAGGCCATCGCGCTCGCGCCCAACGGACGCCTGTGGCGCCACGATCTGGACAGCGAAGCGACCCGCCTCGTTGCCGAAGGGTTTCACTTCATCAACAGCGTGCTCTACGACCTGCATCCGGGCCAGGCGAGGGAGGACTCCGTCCTGGTGACCCAGACGTCGCTGTTCCGTCTCACGCGTTTCAACCTCCGTGGCCCTAAAGCGGGAAGCGCCGAAGTGGTGCTCGACGGCATTACAGGCATGAACGATGGCATGGACCGCGACGCGGCGGGGCGCATCTGGTTCGCGCTTTTCACTGAGAGAGGGTCGCTCCTGACCTGGGTCCATGCGCACGCCTGGCTCAAGCCGCTCTTCATGCGGTTGCCGGCCAGACTGCTGCTGGGCCGCCAGCGGCCTACCGGCGTGCTGGTCGTGAGCCCAGACGGGAGAATGCCACTCTATGCGGCCATGTATGAAGGCCCGATGCTGGCCTCGATCGCTTCCGCCGTGCCCGGGCAGGCGGGCATTTATCTGGCGAACGAGTCTCTGAACAGCGCCGATCGCGAGCAGACCGGAGTCGTGCGTCTCAAGTGGCCGAAACAATTGCCGTGAGAGGAGTTATAAACCCATGACCTTTACACCAAGACGATCGTGACTGTCATCGCGGCATCCCTCGTGTAGATAGACGGCGAGCTGCGAGGGAGTGCGATCGACTTCGACCGACAAGGTAATGAAACTTCGGAGAAGGGCGGGGGTCTGAACTGGCGTCCAACAAGAGCGTCGTGGAGAACGGTTCGTATCGAGGCGGCCACGACGATTACTTCGTGAGCCGCAGACTCACCAACCTCGCTGAGGCGGCTGTCCTCGTAAGTGCTTGGATCGATTCATGGTGAGCCGGATTTTCGCCAGTTGGAACCACTTGTCCTCCTGGCTGCGACAGATTGAGAGGCTCCGGGGCGCCGCGTGAACCGGCGTGACGGGCGCGCAATTTGCCGTAATCTGGAGCGATGGAGGGGAGTTCATGGCAGCGCTTGACTGGTCCCAGTGCCCGGCCGTCGAGAGTATCCCGGGAAAGGTGAGCGGCGCCTGGGTGTTCAAGGGCACCCGTCTGCCCGTGGCCACTGTCATCGAAAATCTCGAAGATCTCAGCATCGACGAGGTCATCGAGCAGTTCGACGTGACTCGGGAGCAGGTGACCGCCGTTCTCGACTTCGTGGCCCAGAGTCTCCGCGCCGAGCCCGTCCCGCCGGTGCTCATCCTCTTTGACCACGGCACGCCGAAGGGGCTGGCCCGCGCGTTGTCAGCGCACATCGTCCATACGGCGCAATCGAAGGGCTGGGACACACTCAGCAACGGCGCCCTGTTGGACGCCGCCGAGGAAGCTGGCTTCGAGTTGCTGCTGACGACCGACCGTCGTATTCGCCACCAGCAAGACCTGAGAGCGCGCCGCATCGCCCTCGTCGTGCTGACGGTAGCACGAAATGGTCGCTCGTTCGGCGGCATACCGATCGGATCGCCGCCGCCGTTGCTTCCGCTACGGCTGGCAGCTACGTGGAGGTCGAGATTCCCTTCGAGCCGAAACCGGCCTAGCACTGAACGCCCCGTCGCGCACTTGGGCGCGTCGACGCATCTCCGACTCTCGTTCGCAGGACCAATATCAGGTGAGAGTGTCGATGAAAAGAGTGGTGACCCTAACGTTCGCCAGTTGGAACCAGCTGGACGGGTGGTTGCGACGAGTGGAAGAGCTGCGACGGGCGGCGTGAAGTCCGGAGTCAGGCGCTCAGCGCACGCGCCGCCGGACGATCGGCTGGCGTCGGCATGCGCAGGGCAGTGGCCGGCAGAGTGGCCACGCCGACGGTGTTGCCCGTCATGTCGAAGAACTCGACCGAGTAGCCTTCTTCGACAACACCAGGCACAGGGTGCCGCTCCACGACCGTGCCGACATCGCCGGCCCGCAGTCCGTGCTCGGGAACGTCGCGGGTCAGGATCACGTCGCCGTACATGTCAAAGGGCATTTCCTACCTCGGGTACATGGTAATCAATCGCGGCACGTCGGTTCCAGCGTCGATCTGCCAGATCGAGCAGAACCTGTACGGTCTTTCCGCTGGGCGTCTTGATCGGACCCTCGATCTCGTAAACGACCCCGTACGCGTTCTCGGACGTCCGTGTCACGTCGAGTGACAGGTGCTGCGCTCTCAGGTCCGACTCCAGCAGGCGTGGAGCATCAGGTCGATACCCGACGCCGAGGAGAAGCCTTGCCTTCGCGGCGCCTCGCTTGTGCGACATGTTCAGCAGGTACTCGGTCAGCTTCTCCACAGCGATCACGGCGCGCTCTGCGTTGGGAATCGTCATGGGCCAAGCACGCGCCGGACAGCGCAGCGTGGACCTACTGTACAGCGAGAAGTGCGCCTCGCGACGACGCCACGTCGTCTGATGCGGGTCACGCGCGCTCGAGGATGTTGCCCGGAACGCCACGGCCAGGGCCGGTGGACGCGTTCGCAAAACCTATTGCATGAATAGGTTGGGGATGCTGGTGACCCGAAATTCCGCCAGTTGGAACCAACTGACAAGTTGCCTTCGGCGAATCGATCACCTCCGGCGCGCGGCATAGTTCGAATCCCTAACACCCAGCCACGCAATTTAGCCCTGTGTTTTCAATTACTTACGAAACAGGGTGATCTTCGCTTTAGAACTCGCAGCGACCTCCAACTCGGTTCTCTCCTCATTGTCATGTAGTCATCATCGAACCAGCTTCCCTAACCCATTCCTAGTCGGTGCAGGCCGCCAGTGCCAGATCGCTCAGTCTCTGCAACCGTTGAAAATGGGCGAGACCATCGAGGAGGCCGGCACAGAGGAATACGAATGTCAGGTCCCGCTCTGGATCCACCAGCCACATCGTCGAGCCGCCACCGACCGCATAGACGGCTCGCGGCGAGGCTGTATGCCCGGCCCCGGTCAGATAGTGTCCATGGCCTCGCACATAGCCGCCAAGCAACGAGAAGTTAACGGGAAAATCCTGCATGCCGTGTTCCAGAATATAGAACTGGACTGCGCCGTTGCTCATGTCGCCCGTGTGGTTCTGACTGGCATAGTCGAACAGCGCCGGTGACATCAGGCGGTAACTGCCATTGCTGCCCCGGCGACGCATCACCTCGGCAAAGCGGAACACATCGTCGGCGGTGCCGTACGCATTTCCCGCTGGCACTTCACCTTTGGGCATGAACGTGTTGAGCATGTTGGCGGCCGCGGTGGTGGCCGGCGTCGTGTTTCGTTCAGTGTAGAACGTTGGCACCCGACGCGGCTCGTCCAAGGACATTCCATAACGGGTGTCGACCATGCCCAGCGGCTTAAACAGCTCTTCGTGCGCAATCGTCGAGAATGAACGTTTGGCCGGGTCGGTCACCACCATCATCTGCGCAAGGACCGCATGTCCCGCCGTCGGGGCGTAGGAGCATTGCGTGCCGGGTGGATACGCGACCGGAACGGCGGAGATGGCCGTCACGACCTTGGCGAGGTTTCCCATGTCGTCGAACCCCAGCGGAGGTGGGGGCGGCAACGCGGGAAATATGCCCGCCGTATGGTTGAGAAGCTGCCGGACGGTGATGCCTTTCTTGCCAGCGACACCGAATTCCGGAAGGACATCGGCTGCATGTGTGTCCAGCGTGAATCTGCCATGGTCAACGGCCCGCAGGACCAGGGACGCGGCGAAAGACTTGGAGAGCGACATCAGCAAATAGAGGTCATCGGCCGCAGCGGCCCGACCGGGCGCGACATGACCTAACACCTCCCGGCAGCCGATTTCACCACCGCGCGCGACGATGATCGCAGCCCCAGCCGTCTGTCCCTGATCGATGTCGGCTTGAATAGCCGCCACAAGTCTTTGCAACGCGGCCGGGTCAAGACCGACAGTCGCCGGGTCGGAAGAGGCAATGGTCGTCACGATATCTTTCTCCTTTGGTCTTGGACGGATGCCAACACAAATCGAGGGGTTCCCCTGGTCGATCGTTCCTCCGATCAACCCGAGCATCATCGGTAGCCCGAGGCGAATCGCGCAGTCATGTGACCGGTCTGATGAGCACGCCGCCCCGCCAGTTCTCTCCGAGCCAAGGGAGCAGAAGGAACAGAACAGCGTTCGCCAATTGGGTCCCTACCAGCGCCGCGCTACCGAGGTTGCCATTGATGAAGAGCATCAATGGCCCCGTCAGGATGATGTGGAAGATCACGCCATTGACGAAGATGAGCGCCAGAGCCTTGTAGCTCAACCGACCGGTGCCGAAGCAGGCGTGGATGATCCAAGCCGATATCGGTACGAACAGAACGATTGCGGTAAGCGTACCGGGGCCAAAGCCAGCTCCTGCCAAGAGCGGCATGATGTGGAAGAAAAGGTTGACGAAAATCACGCCGTAAAACGCGAGGCCAACAAGCGGATGTCGGCGGCTCAGCAACGCGGCTATCGGCGCGATAACCCAGATCAGCGGAATGTTGACTGACAAGAAATACGCTGCAGGGATCGGGCAGTCCGGGGGCGCGGGCAAGTTCAAAACGGAGCAAATCTCAGCGGGGAATTGCGTCATACGACCGAACACGTCGATGCCGTATTCCTCGACGTTGTGTAGCAAGTAAATCGCCACCGCCAGCCACGATAACCAAACACGGTCATGCCATCTCGATGAACCCGGTTCGCTCTGCAGGAGACGAGTGCCGAATAGCAAGAATAGAAACACAATCGCGGCTCCCCCTCCGATCCACGGGAAGAGGACGATAGCAACGTCGGTCCAATTTTTATCCATTGAGGCACCGCTCAGGGGCAACGACTACCACGCGGTCGCCTACCGGACCGCCACTGGCCGCAGCAACTCAGGCTTGAAGAACCGGCTCGCAATTGCCGCCAAGATGATCGGCGTGAAACCGATCACAGCGGCATAGACCAGCAGGCCCGCATTGCCGATCGCTCCGATTTTGTAGAACCCATAGCCCACGAACAGCAGGACATGCGTGACGGCTCCGGCACCGAACGCCACGCCAACGACCTTGCCGCTGTACGGTCCGCGAATCGCGCAGGCGTAAATGACCCAGATGGACAACGGAATAAACAAGAAGACGCTGCTCCATAGGCCGGTGTTGTAACCGCCCTGCAAGATGCCCCCCGCGGTGTGCAGAAGTCCGTTGGCAAAGATCAATCCCCAGAAGCTGAGGCCGATGAGAACGTTGCGTCTGCCGAGGTATGCCGCTAGCGGCGCCCCGAACCACATCAGAGCGATGTTTACCACCGGATAGAAGGACAGAGGAATCGGGCAGTCCGGGTACGGCGGAAATCCCATGTTCTCGCAAATCATTCCCTGGATTGAGTAGTCGAAGCCCAGCACCGGCAGACTGTATTCCTCGAACTGATGCGCCAGGTAGAGCGGCGTGGCGAGCCACGCGAGCCACACTACATCACGCCATCGCGATACCGCCGTGTTGCCACGGAATGTGTCGGTTGTCAGCAGGATGGCGACCACCGGGATCATCCCACCCAACCCTATGAACGGCCAAAAGGTGTAGAACCAGTGCTGTTGCATTGTTGACCTCAGTGCTCGATAGGAGAAACGTTAAAGCGTCCTTTTCAGTAGCGCGGGAAGTTCTGTTCGACGGCGTTTCATGAAGTCGCGAAGCCCCCTGGGCGTGAGACCCAGTGCCTCCGCGATCATCGGCTGCGCCACGAACGGGTACAGGCAACTGCCGACGAGGGTCACCAGGAACTGATCAGCCGGGACAGGCGCGATCTTTTTCCGCCTGGCGCGTTCGTTGATCTGCTGTTCCACACGCTCAAGCGACCGTCGCGCGGCCTTCCGTCGCTCCGCCGAGTAGAAGTCATCGACGAAATCAGGATGTCGCGCCGCTTCGCTAATGACGTAGCCGAGCAGATATGGGTGCTTGGCGAGCCTGGTGTGATAGGCATCGACGAATCGTTCGATCTTCTCGTCGAGCGAGATGTCGGACCCCAACATCTGGAAGATGCCGGGAACGAATGACGAGGCGATACGAAGCCAAACGGCGCGAGCGAGGTCGGCTTTGGATCGGAAGTGGTAATGCAGCAACGCCTTGTTGACGCCTGCCTGATCGGCGATGTCCTGCATCCGCGCACCGTCGATGCCGCGCCGCACGAACACCGCGTCTGCGGCGTCGAGGATGCGGGTCTTGGTGTCCGCTGCGGTTTGTCCAGATGGTTTAACCACATGGTCAGAAGAGCAATCTCAATGCCCACCTAAAGTTCTCGGTTATCTGAGGTTTTTCGAGATTTGACGACTAGTGGACCGTACTCACTGAAGTACTACTAATTCGATGCGCCGGGTTTCGATAGCTCCACCGGACCGGTTTGGCCGTCGTGTTGTAGTGCCGGATGTAGCGACGGATCTTTCGGGCGAGGTCCGCGACAGACGTAAAGACGCCGCGGCCGAGCAGGTCACGTTCAATCTTCGCAAACCACAGCTCGACCTGATTGAGCCAGGACGAATACGTCGGTGTGAAATGCAGATGCACGTGCGGATGCTCGAGCAGAAACGTCCGCACGGCCTGGGTCTTGTGGGTCGAGAGGTTGTCGGCGATGACGTGGATCTCCCGCCGCTTCGGTTGCGTGGCGACGATGTCGCCCAGGAATTCGACAAATGCCGCACTGGTATGCCGGGGGACGGTCTGCCCGAGGACCTCGCCAGACTGCGTGTCGAGCGCCGCCAGCAGCGAGAGCGTGCCGTGCCGGTAGTACTCAAAACCGTGGCGCTCGGCGCGCCCCGGTGACAACGGCAGCACCGGATCGAGGCGATCCAACGCCTGAATCGCCGTTTTTTCATCGACGGCAAACACGGCGGCGTGATCGGGCGGATTGATGTACAACCCAATCACGTCGGCCGCCTTGGTCTCGAAGTTCGGGTCGTCCGACTGCATGTAGCGCTCGAACCGATGCGGCTGCAGGCCGGCGCGCTGCCACGCTTTGGCCACGAGATTGTGATGAATCTTCAGCAGGCGCCCCAGCTTTCGCGTACTCCAGTGCGTGCTGCCGTCGGGCGGCGCCTGCCGAGTCTTCGCGAGGACGCGCGCTTCCATCGTGGGGGTCAACACCGTGGGCGGTTGGCCGCGGTAGCGCGGGCGCAAGCCTTCCAAGCGGTCATCCAGGAACCGGCGTCGCCATCGGTTGATGTAATCGCGATAACAGGGCACCGTCGCCTCGATCACGGAGTACCAGTCGCCATTGGCGAGCATCAGCACCACCCGCGCACGGCGCGCGTCTTCGGATCGGATCTTGAGACTTCGCACGCGCCGTTCAAGCTCGGCTCGTTCATCGGCAGTCAAGGTCAGCGCCATATGGCGCGAGAGATAACCATACTGCTTCAGTCAGGTACAAGCCACTGATACCTCCCGCCGCGCCACCGCCAGCTGTTGCGGCCACGGTATTCCGGAGGCCGGGACGACGCCGCCGGAGGGAAGAAACCGGGAACCAACCTGAGGCCCGGGCGGCACTCGTCGGCGAACTGGGACCGAGTGCGGGCAGTCAGCCGCGAGTCCAGTCGCCTGTTTGGCGCGGAACGAAGCGAGCGGCTCCAGTGCGGGTCCACCGCCTCCCTTGCCGTCTCCTGAACAGGAGCGTATAAGGAGAGAAGCAGCACCGGTCGGCTGCTGGTCCCTCGGAGTGTCGAGCACGGCGGACCGAACTCATCCGCTCGATTGCCTCAATGGCTTCGAGCCGGGGTTCCCAAACGACCAGGCCCTGAACGTCGCGGCGAAACGCCCCGACCCTTCGGCGCAGCGCTGAACTACCCCTCGCGGACACTGCCAGGGCGTTTTCACGGAAACCAACAGCAACACGCAAGCACGGAGGCAGCAATGTCCGATGCTCGATGGGGTGATCCGCGCGAATTCGACGAGCGTGATCCTGACCACGAATCGCCGCGCGTGTACGACCCGCGCGACCGGGATGAACACGATCCTCGGGATGGCCTGATGCGCGACCTCGACCTGCCGCTCGGCGACGAGCGTGAATTGGTCGTTGACCGCGACCGAGTCTACGAGCTTGGCGGCGAAGACAGTCGGACCCTGGCTGCCGTCGGTGCGTTTCGAGTCGTACCAGAGCATGATCTCGATGTTCCACACGACATCCTTGAGAACCTCCACGATCAGAGGCTCGTCGAGGCCGTGGACCTGGGCGACGGCGAGCGCGGACTGACCCTCACGACAGTGGGACGACACCTGCTCGATTCGCACTCGCTGGAGCGAGACGACGAGCCGTCGCAGGTGTTCTACGCCGGCGTCAGCCGCTCACGGGAGATCGACCACGACTCCAGTCTCTACGCGACGTTTCGACAGGAAGAGACCCGTCTTCGAGACGAGCACCCTGACCTTGAGATCCGACGCGTCGTCCTTGAGCAAGACCTGAAGCGCGAGTACCAAGAGTTCCTGCAGGAGCCCAACCGAGGTCGCTCCGACAGCGACGGCCGACCTGGTCGCGACGAGAACGAGGTCCGTGACTGGGCGCGCGAACATGATCTGCCCTACTTCGACGACCAGGTTCATTTCCCCGACTACCGAATCGAGTACGACGTCGATGGCCGAGAGCTTCACCAGGACGTCGAGCTCTTTACGCCGCACTACCGCGGCGCCCATGCCGCTAGCCATGCCCAGACCGGCTTCCGCATCTATGTGGTCGCCTCTCGCGGTGGCGGTGGTCGCTCTGGGCCCCGCCCGCGCGGGATGGAGGAATTCCTGTGACACACGAATATCCTCCCAACAGGACCTTCGACAGCGTCAGCGTCAGCCGAGTGGCCGCCTTGGCCGATTACGGCTTGATGCTGCGACAGCGCCAGTTCCTCGTGACGGTCATGGTCCACTCCGGATGTTTTCTGGAGCGACAGTACCGCGAGTTCACCGGCACCGCGCGAGGCCAGAACAGTCGTGAGTTCGTGGCCAGGCTGGTGGACCGCGGATTCGCCCGAGCCATTGAGCCAGGCCCCGTCCGACGTGGGCGCCTGTACCACGTCCACCACAAGCCGCTCTACGAGGCGATTGGCCAAGCGGACAACCGAAACCGTCGTCTCCGCACGATCAGCCGCATGGTCGAACGGGTGATGATTCTCGATGCGGTGCTGGGCGATCGACACTGCTGGTGGTTGAGTCCCGAATGCGACAAGCGCGCCTTGTTCGACGTCACGCACCAGACCGGACTGCGGCCAGAGGACTACCCGCACATCGCGTTCGGAGCGGGACGAGCGAAGATCATCCGCTGCTTCCCCGACAAGTTGCCCATCGGCATCCAGAAGGACGACACGAGTCGGTTCGTGTTTCTCTACCTCGTAAATCGGCGGCTGCCTGTGGACTTCCGCCAGTTCCTCATCCGTCACGCCGAGCTGTTCCGCTTCCTCCACCAATGGACCGTCCGATTGCTTCTGCCGCGACGCTTCAGAAAGGCGGCGGCGCTGTACAAAGCGGCGCTCCGAGAAGAGCTCTGGACTCCGCTGAATCCGAGCGTGAGCAAGTCCCTGGAGACCTACTTTCGCGAACGGCAGGAGCAGGGCGGACACCTGGGAGATCCGACCGATCGTTACATCGCGCAAGAGTTCCGAAAACAGGGTATGCCGAAGATCCAAGCCCTCTATCGGGCGTGGCGACGGACAGGAGACACGGTGCTCTGGCAGTCGTCCTCGACGTGCTTGCGCGACGACTGGTCGTACGGCCGTTCGGCCGTTGAGATTCAGCCACTGAACCGCCAATACCTCCAGCTCACTGGCTCAATGGACCGGGATGTATGGGCCAAGAGGGGGGCGAAGCGAAAATCGCGTCAGGTTGGCCCCCCGGTGTCGCCGCCTTCTCTTGACGTCTCCTCACCCCTGGTGGCTCCATGAGCGTTCGCTTTGTGCAAGCGTCTGAATCGCAGCACCTTGCTGCGGAAGCGCGATCGAGGCGGCGCTCTTTGCCGCCGTCACTGTCGGTGTCGGTATCGCAGTCGGTGAACCAACGATGGCGTGAACGACCCCGCTGTCCTGCCTCGCCAGTGACCCCAGGCCGTCGAGACGGGGTCGTTCACGCCATCGCTGGTCGTGCCGCATGTCGCTGTCTGCGCGCACAGGTCGTGCACGACGAACGCGCCGCGCGCGTGCTCGTGTTCGTGTCCAGATCCGCAGGGATGAAGCGGCGGACGAATCGCACAAGAAATGGGGTCGCGCGCGTCCCAATGTTTCCCGGAAGGAGCGCCGCCTTTCGCGGATCCAGATCCCGCTGCCGACCATCGCGTATTTCAGGCTGGCGCCGTGCTCAGCCTCGTCAATGCTCTTCGCTTCGCTTCGACCCGGCCGGCGGCCGGGCCTTCGGGCATTGACGACGCCTCCGCGCGGCACGACTTGGGCTATTGCGCGATGCCGGCTTTCTGATGGCTGGGGCGGGCCGAGAAAAGCGAGTTGACGCAAGATTTCTGCAGGCGTATGTTGATGTATCGCGTCTGTGCCCCGACGGCACATCCTCCGCATCGCACCCAGTGCATGCAGAGCGCGTTTCCAGTCGTCGCCCTCAGGGCACGGTTCAAGCGCACCCCCCACAACATCGGGTCAGGCTGCTACGCCGCCACGCTGCGCGTGAGTCGGCGCATCTGACTCGCGATCAAGCGGACTCTCTTCGACGCGTCGTCTCGAAGACCAAGCGTCGTTGAGAACCGCGTTCGCCGAGGCGCCTGCGCGTCCATGTCTCGGCCGAACGCCTGGCATATGACGGTCGCGTGCCACGCGACGACCGTCACCGCGCGGAGCCCGGCTCCCCGCGGGTCGATGTCGGCAACAGCCCTCATCCGCGCTCCACCGACATCGACGCGCCGACTCCAAGTCGGCGCGTCGGAGCGCGCAATCCCAGCACAACACGAATCGTCGTGAATCGCCCTTCTTGGGGGACCTCCATGGACTTCGTTGATCGTGGGGATGACCGGCCGGAACCGATCTCGATTGCGCGGTGCCGCGAGCTGCTCGGCGATGAGGCCGACACGCTGACCGATCAGGACGTCGAACTGATCCGTCGGCACGCCGAGACGATGGCGCAGATCGTGGTCCAGATCTTTGTCGAGAGCCGTCGGATTCCTGGGTAAGACCGTGCCTTCTCGACACACCTTGCCCGCGCCTACGATTGGGTCTAATCTGCCGCTGATGGTCGGCGCGGTGATCTACGTTCGCGTCAGTACCGAAGGAGCAGACGGAGAACCTCAGTCTGCCGACCCAACTCCGTGCCTGCGAGGAGTACTGCCGTCGCCAGGGCTACGAAATCCTCGAACGCTTCCACGAAGAAGGCGAGAGCGCCAAGACCACGGACCGCAGTCAGCTCCAGGCACTGCTGAAGTACTGCCGCACGCATAAGGGTAAAGTCCACTTCGTCGTCGTGTACAACCTCACGCGATTCGCGCGCGAGAAGTACGACCACTTCGCGCTCCGTGCACACCTGAAATCGCTCGGCATCTCGCTGCGGTCGGCCACCGAGCCGATCGACGACACGTCCACCGGCAAGTTGATGGAAGGGGTACTGGCGTCTTTCGCGCAGTTCGACAACGACGTGCGCTCTGACCGCACCCGCGCGGGTATGCGCGCCGCACTGGAACTCGGCCGATGGACCTTTCCTGCGCCGATCGGCTATCTGAACGCGCCGAAATGGTCCGGCAAGAGCCTGGTGCCGGACCCGGAACGCGCGCCACTCATCGCGCGTGCGTTCGAGGACCTCGCAACGGGACGATTCACGAAGCAAGAAGTCATTGCCCGAATGACCGAGGCCGGCCTGCGCACGCGACGTGGATTGGTGCTCTCGCCGCAAAGCTTCGGCCAGATGGTGCGGAACTCGATTTACGTCGGCAGGGTCGAGAGCCCGGACTATGGCGTGTCAACCCGCGGCGATTTCGAGCCGCTGATCGACGAGGCCACGTTCTATCGCGTGCAGGCGGTTCTCGATGGCCGCGTCGTCGTCGCAGGGCCACGACCGCGGCATCATCCGGATTTTCCGCTCAGGGGATTCGTGCGGTGCGAGACGTGCGACCGTCCGCTGACGGGCAGCTGGTCGAAGGGCCGGAACGGCCATTACGCGTACTACCACTGCCAGCGGCAGTGCCGGGCGGTCAACATCAGCAAGGCGACGCTGGAAGGGGCCTTCGTCGATGAGCTCGCATTGTTGCAGCCAACGCCTGGCTACATGCGGCTGGTGAAGGATCGAATCCTCTGCGTGTGGGAGCAGCGTCGGGCTGACGCGAAGGACCGGACGACGGAACAGCAACGGCGGGTGAGTGCCATCCAACAGAAGCTGGACAAGCTGGACGAGGCGTTCCTGTACGCGGAGGCGATCGACGTCACGACCTACGGCCGTCAACGCGACAAGCTACGCGAGGGATTGACGCTCGCCAAGATCGACCATCACGCCGAGGCCGTCGATGAACTCGACGTGGAGGGCATCCTGGCCTTCGCAGAACGCATTCTGCCGCGCGCCTCAGACCTCTGGGTGCAAGCCTCGCTTGATTACAAGCAGCGGCTGCAGCAGCTGTTCTTCCCTGAAGGAATCGCGTACGACGGAAATCGGTTTAATCGAACCGCCGTAACGGCACCACTTTTCAAGTACTTGGCGCCGTCCGAGAGTGCTGATGAAAGAGTGGTGAGCCGGGACGGAATCGAACCGTCAACCCGCAGATTAAGAGTCTGCTGCTCTGCCAATTGAGCTACCGGCCCACATCGCGGGAAATCGCCGTGCGGGAAACACTAATTCTATCAGAGGGCCGGCCGCGATCTGCAAGCCGCGATCTACAATCAGAGCGGACGCGCCCGTAGCTCAGTTGGATAGAGCGGCAGGCTTCGAACCTGTAGGCCGGGGGTTCAAGTCCCTCCGGGCGCGCCATTTCTCATCGAGGGGCTAGCGCCTGTCGAACTCCCCCGCACGCTCGCTCGCGGGGGCCCGAGCTCCCCGCTCCGCTCGCGTGGCTCACTCGCTACGCTCGTCGCGCTGGCCGAGAAGAAGCGATCGGTGTCTAAGCGGAGAGCGGGACAAAATGAGTGCTGAGCTCCTGCGCAAGACGGTCTTGCATCTGCTCATTTTCGTGATCGTCATCGTGACGATTAGTGCCGTCGGTATATGGCTGGACCTCGGCGCTGTTGTCGAGTGAAGGTCGGCGGGCGGGGTTAGGCAACCGTCGCTCGCGCCTGCAAATCGAGCGTGCGAACTCCGGCTCGCATGCCCTCCGCACACACTCTTCACCAACTTGACGTCGTCGGTGCCCGTGCGCATGATGGATCTTCCTCGGTCGCACGAGAGGAAACGCCCATGGCCCGCCGCCTGATCAAGCTCGCTGCCGCGGTCGCGCTGCTGCTCGATGGCGGCGAAGACGTGCTCACGCGGGCGCGGCGCCGGGCCTGCCCACCGGGCGCTCCGACGGGTACTGATAGAATCAGCCCTTCGAGATCCAAGCCTCCACGAACGATCAGACTTTCTCGCGTGCGCCCGTAGCTCAGCTGGATAGAGCGTCGGCCTCCGGAGCCGAAGGTCACAGGTTCGAATCCTGTCGGGCGCGTTACCCTTCCGAAAATCTGGACATCCGACGGCACAAACGTGCGCGCGTCCGGTGACCTGCTTCGTAAGATAGGCCGCAACATGGCGGGCGTCGTTCGAGGGCCTCGGCTCCTGCTGCTCATGGCGATCGCTGTGTATCTCGGTGTGTCGTCATGGCGGTTGGACGTGTTCCCACCGGTTGGCGAAGACGAGCCCTGGATCGCGGCCGCGCCCTATAAGCTCGCCACCGAGGGCACCTACGGATCCGACCTGTTCGCCGGCTACTACGGGGTCGAACGAAGAAATTATCAGCAGATGCCGCTCTTCCCGTTGCTCGAGGCGGCGGTCTTCAAGATCGCCGGCGTGGGCGTCGTGCAGATGCGGACGCTGTCGATCCTGTTCGGGTTTGTGTTGCTCGTCGTCGTCTTCCTGGCTGGCTCCATGATTGCCGACGAACGCGTCGGCGCCGTGGCGGCGATCCTCATGGTGACCGAGCGCATCACCGGCGGCGTCAACCAGATCGGGATCCTCCTGCTCGACCGGGCACGGATCAACCGCTACGACATCGCGGTCCCGGTGTTCGGGTTGCTGGCATGGCTCGTCTTCGAGCGGGCGGAGCGGCGTCGATCGATCGGTGGCTATGTCGCCGCCGGCGCGCTGGTCGGCTGCGCGAGCCTGAGTCACCTGTACGGCGCGTTCTGGATGCTCGCGTTGGGAATCGTCATGGCCGCCCGTCGTGGTCGCCGGGGGCTGTTCTCGTCCGAGGCCGCTGCAATGGCGGCAGGTGCCGCCGTGACCTGGCTTCCGTGGGTCTTGTTCATTGCGTCCGCATGGGCCGACTATCTGGGGCAGATGCGGTTCATTTCGCCCCGGTTGCAGTTGTTCGACTGGCGCTTCTACGTCACGAACGTCGCGACGAGCGCCGGACCCCTCGCCCTCGGATGGGCGTGGCTCGTGCTGCGAGATCTGCCTTTCGGGCGCATAGGAACGTGGCTGATGGTCCTCGGCGTGCCGGCGGCGCTCGTGTACGTCGGCGTGGCGAGGCGCCGCGTGAGCGGCGGCGCCGTGAGCCTGGCACTGATCCTCATCGTGCAGCTGGTGCTGTTCCTCGTGCTGATTCAGGTCAAGACGATCAGTTACATGATCGCCTTGTGGCCGCTCGCTGCGCTCGTAATCGCCTTCCTCGGAACGAGGCTGTGGGATGGGGGCGGATCATGGACTCGCCTGGTCGGCGCCGCCGTCGCGCTCGGCGTGGTGATCGAGGGCGCCTCGAGGCTGGCCGTGACGGCACGCGCGGCCGAAACGATGACGCCGTACGATTTTTATGCCCGGCAGGTACAGAGCTGCATCCCGCCAGGGTCGCTGGTACTGGGGCTTCAACACTACTGGCTCGGCCTGCGCGCGTTCCCGTATCGCACGTGGCTCATGCCGATCAACATGGCGCACCCCGTGTACGACGATCGGCCGCTACCGTTCGAAGAGGCGATCGAGCGTGTCGATCCAGATGTGATCCTGATCGACCGATACATGGCCGACCTATTTCAGAGCACAAAGGATCCGAGCGACCGGTTTCATCACCTGTCCACCGGCTTCGAGCGCTACCAGGCCCGCCACAGCCTCGAGCTGCTCTGTACAATCCGCGATCGAACCTACGGGCCGATGGACGTCTACAAGGTTCACTGAGAGGAAGTACGGCCACGTGACACCCATTGAACCCACACCCGGCGAGGAGCAGGAAGCCAAAGCGTTTTGCGCGGCCCTCTTCGCCCGCGACGTCGCCGCCGCCAGGTCCGCGCTCGCATCGTCGGAGTTCGTACGCCGGCACATCAACGAGCCGGCGTTCGACTTCGGCCAGCGCGCGGCTCACGTCGCCGCCAAGGATCCGGCGATGCTCGACCTGCTCATCGAGTTCGGCGCCGACGTCAACCTGCGCAGCGACTGGGCCAACGGTCCCTACACCGTGCTCGACAACGCGGAGGAGTCGTCGGCGCGGTTTCTGATTGGACGCGGCGCCGTGCTCACGCCCCACGTCGCGGCGCGCCTCGGGTGGATCGACGACCTGCGGCGCCTGATTGACGAAGACCCGTCACGCGTCCACGAGCGCGGTGGCGACGGCCAGCAGCCGCTGCATCAAGCGAAGACGGTTGAGATCGCGGAGTTTCTCCTTCAGCGAGGCGCGTCGATCGATACCCGCTGCATCGATCACCAGTCGACGCCCGCCCAGTACGCACTCGCCGATCGGCCTGAGGTGTGCCGCCTGCTGCTCGATCGCGGCGCCGCCCCCGACATCTTCATCGCCGCCCGCCTCGGCGATGTCCCGCTTGCCGATCGGCTGATCGCCTCCAATCCGGCCTCGGTGGCGGCGCGGATCAACCAGCCGGGCTACGACGCGGTCCCGCCGTTCAACATCTACTGCTGGACGCTCGGTTTCGGGATGTCGCCGCACGCCGTCGCGCTCAAGTACGGACACTCGGACGTGTCCGACACGCTCTGGCGACACAGCTCGCCGGCAGTGCGGCTGCTCGATGCCGCCTCGCACGGCGACGAGGCGCGCGCGCGTGAAGCGCTGGCGCAGGATCCATCGCTGCCGGGATCGCTCACCGCCGCCGATCACGCGCAATTGGCCTTCGCCATCTTTCACGGGCGCTTCGACGCGGCGGATCTCATGCTGCGCCTCGGCTTCGATCCCAGGGCCGGAGGCGTCGATGGCGGGTCCGCCCTGCACGCAGCGGCATGGATGGGCCATGTCGGGCTGGTAGAGCGGCTCCTCGCGCGCGGCGAGATCGGAATCGAAAGCCGCGATCCGGAACACGAGAGCACGCCCCTCGGCTGGGCCGCTTTCGGATCCGTCCACCGGCGAGCGAAGGAAGGGGATTACGTCGGCGTAATCGATCGCCTGGTGGCCGCCGGCGCGAACATCGATGTGCCAGGCAACGGTGGCAACGAGACCTACCTGGGAATGGCGGAGGGGAATGACGAAGTTCAGCGGGCCCTCCGCCGCCTCGGCGCCCGCGCGTGAGCCCTCGCGCGGAGACGCGATGATTATCGGCCTCATCTCGGATACACACGGCCTGTTACGGCCCGAGATCGCGCGCGTGTTCGCGGGTGTTGACCGGATTCTGCACGCAGGTGACGTGGGCAACCACGCGGTGCTCGAGAGTCTGGCGAGGATTGCGCCGGTCGACGCGGTGTTCGGCAATGTCGACGATCCGCATGATCCGGCGCTCGCACGCGAACGGACGCTGACTCACGATGGGATCGTGATCCATGTCTCGCACGGCCACGAGATGGGACGGCCGACCGCCGCGCTTGTGTTGTCGCGGTACGCGGGCGACGTCGTCGTCTTCGGGCATACCCACCGTGCGGTCGCCCTGCGCACGCCCGATGGCCGGCTGGCCGTGAATCCCGGCGCGGCAGGTCCGAGGCGGTTCGACGTGATCCCGAGCGTCGCACGCCTGGTCCTGACCAGCCGGGGTTCCGCCGACGCCATCTCGCATGACGACATTTCAGCGCCGTTGCAGATTGAAGCCGAGATCATCTCGCTGTGGTGAATTCGAAGAAGCAGACGTCCGCGCCCTCGAAATAGCCAAAAATCGTCGGCCCGACCGCCGCCGGCCTGGTCCATCATGGGGCGCTTATGAAGACCCGTTTGATGGCCACCGCCGTGCTCACGCTGCTGGTCGCGGGGCCGCTCGCCTCGCAGGCGCCCGTGACCCATCGCTTGACCCCGGAGCGCTTCTACAACACGTTCTCGTTCGCGCATCCGCCCGCGTTGAAAATCCGGCCGGGCGATCGCGTGATCACGAAAACGATCGACGCGTCGGGCACCGACTGGAACGGCAAGCCCGTCGCGCAGGGTCCGAACCCGCAGACCGGACCGTTCTACGTCGAAGGCGCCGAACCGGGCGATGCGATCGTCGTCACGATCGAGCGCCTGGAAACCAACCGCACGACCGGCTTCTCGAGCAGTCTGCTCGCGCCGTACGTGGTTGATCCGGGGTCGATTGCCAACCGTGTTGATCGAGACCCTCAGCGCGCCAACTGGATCATCGACAAGTCAAAAGGGACAACGCGCTTGGACACCCCTGCGATCTCGCCGCCCATTGAGCTGCCGTTGCGCCCGATGCTCGGCTGCCTGGGCACGGCACCCCCGCGCAAGGAAGCGGTGGCGACGAGCACCCCCGGCGCCTTCGGCGGCAACATGGACTACGCGGGCCTGAACGCCGGCGTGAAGGTGACGCTGCCGGTGTACGAGCCCGGGGCATTGCTGTTTCTCGGCGACGGGCACGCGAGGCAAGGCGAAGGCGAGGTTGTCGGCACCGGGGTCGAGACGTCGATGGACGTCGAGTTCACCGTGGACTTGATCAAGAAGAAGACGATCGGCTGGCCGCGTCTCGAGAACGACAGTTACGTCATGGTGCTCGGCAGCGAGCGCCCGCTGCTGCAGGCATTCCAGCACGCGACGACCGAGATGCTGCGGCTGCTGGTGAACGACTACAAGTACTCGGAGCGCGGCGCGTCACTCTTGATGGGACAAGCCATCGAGTACGAGATCGCCAACGTCGTCGATCCGCATTTCACGGTCGTCGCGAAGATCCGCAAGTCGCTGCTGCCGCGCTGACGAGGATAGGATCACACTTTTGAGACAGGGGCTTGACATGGCACCGTTCCCGAGCCGTCGAGACTTCGTGAAGCACGCGGCGCTCGTCGCCGCAGGTGCGCACTTCGCTCCGTGGCTGAAGCTTGTCGCGGCCGATCTCGACAACGTTGTCGCCGAGACGTCGGCCGGCAAGGTTCGCGGCGTGGTCGTCGATGCCGTCAGGGTGTTCAAGGGCATCCCGTACGGCGCGCCGACGAGCGGTGAGAATCGGTTCCGGCCGCCGGTCAAGCCGACGCCCTGGACTGGCACGCGTGACGCGCTCGCGTTCGGTCCCACCGCGCCGCAGACACGTGACAACTCCGGAACAACCGCCGCGGGATCGCCCGCTCAGCAGAGCGAAGACTGTCTCGTGTTGAATGTCTTCACGCCCGGCTCGAGCGGCGGACGCAAGCGGCCTGTGATGGTGTGGCTGCACGGCGGCGGATTCTCGAGCGGCTCCGGCTCCGGCCGCATCCTGGACGGCACGAGCCTGGCCCAGACGCACGACGTCGTCGTCGTGACCCTGAATCACCGCTTGAACGTGTTCGGGTACACGTACCTCGGCGACGCCCTGGGCTCCGACTTCACGCTGTCGAGCGCGGTCGGCTTGCTCGATATCGTCGCCGCGCTCCAGTGGGTGCGCGACAACATCGCCGGCTTCGGCGGCGATCCGAATCTCGTCACGATCTTCGGCCAGTCGGGCGGCGGCCGAAAGGTCGCGACGCTGATGGCGATGCCGAGCGCCAAGGGTCTGTTTCATCGCGCGATCATCGAGAGCGGAGCCGTGCTTCGCTTGACGACGCGTGAGGATGCAGTCAAGCAGACCGAGCTCCTGCTCGCGGAGCTGGGGGTGAAAGCGGGGCAGGTGCGGGAGCTTCAACGCGTGCCGATGGAGCGGCTGCTCGCGGCCAATGCCGCCGTGCAGCGGAAGATCACGCTGCGCGAGCCCGGCATGACGGCAAACAGTCCCATGGTTGACGGCAAGGTGATTCCCGGGCACCCGTGGGACCCGCAAGGTCCGGCGCTGTCGGTCGACATCCCGTTGCTCATCGGTTACGCCCGCACCGAGGAGACGCTCTACGATCGGCCGACGCCCGAGAAGCTCGCGCTCGACGAAGCCGGACTCCGGGAGCGCGCGTCGAAGCGGCTCGGCGGCGATCCGGCACGCGTGATTGACGCGTTCCGCAAGGCGTATCCGCAGGCGACGCCGTGGGATCTGTGGATTCTGATCGCCACCGATCATCCCCGCGGCACCTACTCGCGAGAGCTGGCGAAAAGGAAAGCCGATCAGCGGGGCGCGCCGGTGTTTGCGTATCGCTACGACTGGGAAACACCGGAAGGCGGCGGCCATATGCGATCGCCGCACACCATCGAGATTCAGTTCGTATTCAACAACATCAGGATCGCCGGACCATTGATCTCGAAGATGCCCGAGGCGTATGCGCTGGCCGACAAGACGAGCGCGGCGTGGGTCGCGTTTGCGCGTGCGGGCGATCCAAACACGCCGAAGCTGCCGAAATGGCCGACCTACTCTGCCGCCTCGCGCAATACGATGCTGTTCAACGACGACTGCCGGGTGGAAGCCGATCCCGCGCGCGACGCGCGGCTCGCGATGGAGAGGGTGCTGAAGCTCTCGTAGCGGCCGTCAGCCACCTGAACTACCTGGCCCCTGCCGCATCCTCCACGCGGGCTCCTCGAAGGATGTTGCCCACCGCGTAATTCGCCTCGTGGCAGGCGAATTCGTAGATGCGGTAGTCGTCGTCTTTGACGAACGGCATCGAAACGGTCCACGGCTGTGTGTAGACGTTCGGATCTTCGATGGTCACGGTGTAGCTGATCGTCCCGGCGTCCACACGGCGAAAGCGTTCGACGACGTGGAGCCCTTCGCTCTGCGGGATGCCGCGGATCCGACCCGCCGTCGACGCGGTCGCGATCGAGCCCTTGTCGTTGTAGTTGGTCGTGTCGACGACGAGCGTGTCTCCCTCCCAGCGGCCAATCGATTCGCCTGTCATGGATCGCAGGCCTTCGGCCCGGTGCGGGCGTCCGTCGGTCGGGATGATGCGCGCCTCGTGGATCATCTCGGAGACGATGACGACGTAGCCGGGCGTCTGCAGAATTTGGTACGCGTTGTTGTAGCCGGCGGGGAAGAGGCCTCCCGGCACGCCGCGTGTGATGCAGCGGTCGAACGGGTTCATGAACTCGTACGAGTCCGTCTCCTGGGCAGCCCTGGTGCTGCGCTGACGTTCTGCCTCTGGCCGGACCGGAACTCGCCCGTCGGGCGGGTCAACCACCAGTGACGTCTGGCGCGTGGCGACGACCTTCCGGTCCGGGTCGGCCCAGACGGCCTGGTTGTAACTGCCGACCGCGGCGCCGGCGCGCGGTGCGGCGGCGGCTTGAGCGCGATCCGCCGCCTGCTGCTCGAAGCTGCTGACGGCCTGCGACTCGAGCTCGGCGGCTTCGGCCTCCGTCATGACCGCGCGGCCCGCGAATCGCGCAGGGCGCTCGAGCGGCGTGAGCGTCGCGTTCGTCCAGACGCCCTGAAGGTCGGGCTTGCCATCGGGCGTAGTGGCGGTCCACGGCTTCGAGGCTTCTGTTTGAGCCGCGGCTGGAGAGGCCAGGACGACGACGAGCAGCGCGAACAGCCGCATCCGCCTCGAAGAAATGCTCACGCAGGAATTATAGTCAGCGACAGAATGCCTGAGGATGCCAGTCGAGCATGTAACGGTCGTGTGGCCCAGCGGTGACGGGTGGTATCCGCCTTGCTGCGCTGGCGCCGAGGAGGTTCCATGGCCAACGACCCCATGCGCGACGAGGAAGAAGTCGGCCGCTCGGACGAAGACATCGTCGGCGCAGACGATGAGTTCGATGAAGAGGACGAGCTCGACGAGGACGTCGACGACGCGGACGACTCGCAGGATCAGTGAACGGAACAGGCATGGCTTATCGCGCAGTCCTACTGGACGTGGACGGCACGCTCGTCGACAGCAACGACGCGCATGCGTATGCCTGGGTGGACGCGATCGCCGAGAGCGGCAGGCGCGTGGATTTTCTGCGCGCCCGTCCGCTCGTCGGCATGGGTGCCGACAAGGTCCTCCCGGCGCTGACCGGCATTTCCGCCGAATCGCCGGAAGGCGAAAAGATCGTCACTGTCCGCGGTGAAATCTTCCGCCGCGACTACCTTCCGCGGCTTCGACCGACGCGCGGCGCCCAGCGCCTGCTCGAATGGCTGCGCGACGATGGATTGCAGCTGGTCGTGGCGACATCGGCGCGCGCCGAGGAACTCGACGGGCTGCTTCAGGTCGCCGGCGCGTCGCGGCTGATAGACGACGCGAGCTCGTCAGCCGATGCCGAACGGTCGAAGCCCGATCCCGACATCGTCCATGCGGCGCTCGAGAAGGCTGGATGCCGGCCCGACGAAGCCATCTTCATCGGCGACACGCCGTACGACGTCGCCGCCGGGAACCATCTGGGCGTTCCGGTCATCGCGCTGCGCTGCGGCGGCTGGTGGACGGATCGCTCGTTCCACGGAGCCGTCGCGATCTACGACGACCCCGAGGATCTGGTCGAGAACTACCTGCTGTCGCCCTTCAAGCGGCCTCTCGCCTTGTCGAGATAGCGGCTCACCGCTTCGAGGCTGCACTCCCTTGCTCTTCCTCAGCGCCGCCCACAGGTCGCCCGTCTTCTCGAGCCGTGCGGGCATGGTCTGGATGGTGAATGCCTCGCGGTCGACGCCGTCGTGCACCTCCTGCCAGGTGAGCGGCGTCGAGACACCCGCGAATTCGCTGGCGCGCGCGCTGTAGGCGGTCGCGAGCGTCTTGCCGAGCCCGTTCTGCATGAAGTCGACGTAGACGCGCTTGCCGCGGGCAGCGACGGTGCGCTCGATCGTCGCGTGCTTCGGATGCTTCTGCGCGACGACCGTCGCGATGATCTGACAGAAGAGCAGGCCGGCTTCGTAGGGCGTACCGGTGGGCAGCGGCAGGTAGATGTGCAGACCTTCGGAGCCCGACGTCTTCGGCACGCCGGGCGCGCCGAGCAGCTCGAGCTCGTCGTGAATCCATCGGGCCACTTCGAGTGTCTGGCTGAACGGCAGGCCGGGCATCGGATCGAGATCGAGCGCCGCGTAGTCGGCGAACTCGGGCGACTGCACGCGCGAGAACCACGGATCCTGCGAGATGGCCGCAAGCTGCGTCGTGTAGAGCAGCGTGAGCAGGTCGCCGCCGATGAGCTGCGGGCGGTCGTCCGCGACCTTCACCTTCTCGACGCGGACGCCCTGCGGCACGTCCTCGATGCGATGCTGGTAGAACGGCTTTGCCGCGATGCCGTTCGGAAAGCGTTTCATCACGAGCGGCCGGTCGGCGACCGCGGGCAGGATGTACGGCGCGGCCCGCACGCAGTAGCGGAACAGATCGCCTTTGGTGAGCTTTTCCTTGGGCCAGAACACCTTGTGCAGGTTGGTGACGGCGAGCCGCTGGGCTCCGGGCAGTTCGAGCGTGCCGTCGCGCCGGGCGTGCTCGAGCGCGTTCAGTTGATCGACGAGCGAATCGAGGGAGGTCCGGCTGAGGCCGGACGGTACGGGAGGTCCGGCTAAAGCCGGACACTACGCGGGAGGACGTTACGCGAGGGGCGACACGACTCGTAGTGTCCGGCTTCAGCCGGACCTTATCCTGCCCTTTTCCTCCCTGACCACCTCGCGTGGATCCTTATCGTCCCGCAGCCCGAGATACACCGGATGCCTCAGCTTCGCGTCGGCGGTCCACTCCGTGAACCTGACCTGCGCGACGAGTCGCGGCTCCGCCCAGTGCGGCCGTTCGTTGGTGCGGGGAGATGGCGTGAACGGGCACTCCTTCGTTTCCAGCGGCTTCAGGAGCTTCATCACGCGCGACAGCTCGCGCTCGTTGAACCCGGTCCCCGTATGGCCGACGTATACGAGCTTCGATCCTTCGTACACCCCGAGCAGCAGCGCCCCGAACCAGGCGCGCGCGTGGCGGGGTTCGGTCCAGCCGCCGACGACGAACTCCTGCTCGCGGGTGATCTTGAGCTTGCGCCAGTCGGGCGTCCGCTTGCCCGACTTGTAGAGCGAATCGGCGTGCTTCGCGATGAGACCTTCCCACCCCTGCTCGAAGGCGCGCTCGTACAAGGCGCGGCCGTTGCCGCGCACCATCTCGCTGATCCGCAGGCAGGAATCGCGATTGCCCTTGAAGAGACGCTCGACGACCTGCCGGCGCTGCAGGAGCGGGACGTCTCGCAGGTCGCGGCCGCCTTCTCGCAGGACATCGAAGACGATGTACGCGGTTCTGACCGTGCGACGAGGTCGGACCGCGGCCGGTCTCGACCGCGTCATGACGATGGATGCGGCCTTGTAGCTGCTGGAATCCGGTCGGCCGGCCGTCCGCGTCGAGCGCGACGATCTCTCCGTCGAGCACGACCGGTTGTTTCTTCCGGCGCGCCCACTTGGCAAGCGCGCTCGCAATTTCCGGAAACTGGTTCGTTTTCTCGTTGCCCAGGCGCGACCAGAGGCGGACGGCGCCGCCGGGCGAGACTTCGGCGATCGCGCGGATGCCGTCGT
This sequence comes from uncultured Acidobacteriota bacterium, assembly GCA_963814975.1. GTDB lineage: Bacteria > Acidobacteriota > Vicinamibacteria > Vicinamibacterales > CAVVIG01 > CAVUXJ01. Next base: position 528,660 of record CAWFFB010000035.1, read on the forward strand.
ATTTAGGCTCGTAGACGAGCCGCGGGTCCTCGAGCGGTGCGTCCTCGAGCGACGCCAACATCGGCTTGAGCATCCGCCGATTCTATGCGGCGCGGCGGGATCGTTTGCGGGCCGGCGGCTTCTTGCGGGCCCTCGACTGCGCTCGGGCCAGGCCTGAAGAGGCCTTCTCGGCGGCGGCGGCGTTTGCCCGTGGCTGAGCCTTGCCCGAGCGAAGTCGAGGGCCTGATTTTTCGAGGCTGCGGCGCAGCCGCTCCATCAGGTCGACGACTTCGGCCCGCGGACGTTCCGTCATCGGCTCGAGCTCGACGTCCTTGCCTTTGACCTTGCCCTGGATGATTCGCAGCAGGTTCTCGCGGTACTGATCGGTGTACTTGGCGGGATCCCACTCGCTCGCCAGGTTGTTGACGAGCGCCTTCGCCATGTCCAGCTCCGGCTTGCGGAGGTTCGTCGCCGGCGGGAAATTGAAGTTCTTGGTATCCACCAACTCGTCGGCGAAACGCATCACCGACAGGACCAGCGCGTCGCCGATCACCTCCACAGCGGCGAGATGCTGCGCATCGCGGAGGATGAACTTGGCGATGCCGACGCGATCCGCCTCGCGGATCGCCTCGCGCAACAGCGCATAGGCGCGCTCCCCGCCCTTGGCTGGCACGAGGTAGTAGGGCGTTTCGAAGAAGCGGTCGTCGATCTCCTGCGACTTCACGAAGTCGATGATGTCGACGGTGCGGGTCTTCTCGACGGCGGCCGCCTGGAAGTCCTCTTTGGTGAGGACGACGAACCGCCCCTTGGCATATTCGTAGCCCTTGACGAGGTCTTCCCACGCGATCGGCCGGCCGTCTTTGATGCACACGCGCTCGAAGCGGATGGGCGAGCGGTCCTTGGCGTGCAGCATGCGGAAACGCGGCCGGTGATTGCGCACGGCCGTGTGCAGCTCGATCGGGATGTTGACCAGGCCGAAGGAGATCGATCCCTTCCAGAGTGCGCGGGCCATCGAGCTACTGCCGCCTCTTGAGCTCGCGTTCGGCCCGGACCCAGTCGTCGAAGTCGAGGCCGTGGTCGCCGCCGCGCTCCAGATACATCTCGTAGGCGCGGGCGCGAATCTCCTGGTCCGTCGGATGGTCGAAGGACCGGGCGCTTTCCGGGCCGGCGGCCTGGCTGTTCAGCTTCGCGGTGCGCCCTCTCGGCTTCGAAACAGCAGGTGCGTCGGCGACGGTTGCGTCGTTGGCGGTCGATCGTGCGGGTTTCTTCGCCATGGCGATACCTCTATGCAATCAGACGGTGGCGACGAGTCAGTCACACGCCGTCGTTTAACTGGTCAGTTCCGTGGGAAATCCGACAGTTTTCCTCCAGCTCTGCAAGCCGGACGCCAGTTCATAGAGCGCCGAGGATGCCTACGAGCGGGATCCCCAGCCATTCGGGACGGTTGTTCAACTCGTACCCAAGCTCGTAGAGCGCCTTCTCGAGGATGAACGCGCCGAGCATTTGGTCGAACTCCCAGGAGTCTTGGACGCCGAGATCGGCGCCCTCGGTGCTCTCCGTCTGCGGTACGAAGCGAGAAACGCCTCGCCGATCCAGTGCTGCCAGGCATCGGCCCAGGGCGCGAGCAGCGCGTAGTCGTCAGCGGCGTTGAGCGTTAACTGGAACAGGGCCGCATATGCGGCGTAGCTGAAGGATCGCAGCATCCCGGCGACGTCCTTCAGCGGCGGCTGCTTCAGGCGGCGTTCGGCGAGGCTTCGAGCCGGCTCGCCCTCGAAGTCGAGAATGATGAAGTCTTCCTCGGTGCGCAGTACCTGGCCGAGGTGGTAGTCGCCGTGGATGCGGATGCGCATCCCGGCGGCCGACTCGCCCCTGATCGCGTCGAGGCGCTTGAGAAGTGCGGGCGTGGCCTCCAGGACCGCATCCACCGTCGGCCGGAGCACCTCGGGGATGACCTGGCGCTTCGACTCCAGCAGGTCGAGCACCTGTTCGGCGAGCACCAGCATCTCGCGATGCGCCGCCTCACGCGCCTCGGCGCCGAACGGTTCGGGCGCGAAGGCGGGATCGTTCGGGTCCGCGAGCGCCCGATGCATCTCAGCGGTCCGCCGACCGAGCAGCTCTGCGCTTGCCAGATACCAGCGCTCGGTCGCGGCCAGGAACGGCGGCATCATGCCGGGCACGAGCGCTTCGAGCGGCACCTCGGCGCTTCGGGCGCGTGCGGCGACCGCCTCGTAGTAGCGGCGAAGGTCGTTGATCGTGAAATCCCAGCCGGATCCCTGATGGCCGACGACGCCCTGGACAACGGCGAGGGTGCTCGCCTCGGATTCGCCACGGTGATGGAAGATCCCGCCCATCAGGGGCGGGATCCTCGCAAACCCGCGCCTGGCGAGGTGGGCCGGCACCTCGAACTCGGGGCTGATCCCAGGCTCGACGCGGCGGAACAGCTTCAGCGCATACCGTTCGTTCACGAACAGGACGCTGTTGCTCTGATCGGAGGTGCTGCGCACCCAGCGGCGTTCGGGCGCGAGATCGAGCTCGCCTCTTGTGAGCAAGCCACGCAGGCTGCCGATGCCGGTCGGCAATTCGCGCCGCGTGCTCGACCAGGCCCAGCAGGCGGTTGCACAGGTCCTCGTCGAAGACGCCGTCGACGAGCGCGCCCTTGCGCGCGCCGGTCACCCGGGCCAGCACGCTGGACGGGTGCTCCTTGATCGCGCGGTCCGACGCCTCGCCCGACACGGCCGCCAGCGGCAGCAGGTAGGTCTCCGTCCGCCCATCGGTGTAGCTCACCGCCGCCAGCGCAACGAACGCCGGCGTGCTGCCCGTGCGGATCGTCGCCCAGTCGGTGAAGCGTGCATGCCCGATCTCGCGTGACTTCGAGGCGAACCAGCGCTGCCGTTTCAGGAAGGGCACGAGCGCCTGCCGCTCGAGCGTGAGCCGTGTGCCGGTGCTCAACACCCCTTCCCAGTCGACGCCGACGAGCAGCGCCGGGAGGCTCGCGGCGAGCGCCGCGTTCGCATCTTCCGGCGCGCGCGGCGGCACCTGCGTCACCTGCATCGGTGCATGCTGCAGGGTGAACCAGTACGAGCCGTACGGGTTCAGGGTGAGAAAGTACGGCCGCTCGGTGATCCGCGGGAACTCGGTGACGCCGGTCATCTCGACCGGGATCAGGCCGGCGTACGCGCTCAGATCCAGTTCGACGGGCTGGAGGCTGCGCGACAGGTTGGCGACGACGAGGATCGTTTCGTATGCGTCGCGGCGCAGGTAGGCGAGCACCTTGCGGTTGGCCGGATAGATGAACTCGAGCGATCCGCGGCCGAAGACGCGGTGCTGCTTGCGCATCGCCACCAGCCGCTTCATCCAGTTGAGCAGCGAGAACGCGAAGCGCTCCTGCGCTTCGACGTTGATCGCCTGGAAGCCGTAGACCGGATCCATGATCGGCGGCGCGTAGAGCCGCGCCGGATCGGCGCGCGAGAAGCCGCCGTTGCGATCGCCGCTCCACTGCATCGGCGTCCGGACGCCGTTGCGATCGCCGAGGTAGATGTTGTCGCCCATCCCGATCTCGTCGCCGTAGTAGATGATCGGCGTGCCCGGCAGCGAAAACAGCAGCATGTTCAGCAGCTCGGCGCGGCGGCGGCTGCCCTCGACGAGCGGCAGCAGGCGCCGCCGGATGCCGACGTTGATCCGCATCTGCGGATCGGTCGCGTAGCTGCTGGTACATGTAGTCGCGCTCTTCGTCGGTGACCATCTCGAGCGTGAGCTCGTCATGGTTGCGCAGGAACAGCGCCCACTGGCAGTTCTCGGGGATCTCCGGGGTCTGGTTCAGGACCTCGGTGATCGCGTGGCGGTCTTCCTGGTTGAGCGCCATGAAGATCCGCGGCATCAGCGGGAAGTGGAACGCCATGTGGCACTCGTCGCCGTCGCCGAAGTACGACCGCACGTCGGCCGGCCACTGGTTCGCCTCGGCGAGCAGCATGCGGTTGGGGTACGCGGCGTCGAGCTCGCGCCGGATGCGCTTGAGCACCGCGTGCGTCTCGGGCAGGTTCTCGTTATTCGTCCCTTCGCGCACGCACAGGTACGGCACGGCGTCGAGCCGGAGGGCGTCGACCCCGATGTCGAGCCAGAACTTCATCACGTTGATCACCGCCTCGACCACCGCCGGGTTGTTGTGGTTCAGGTCGGGCTGGTGCGTGAAGAAGCGGTGCCAGTGGTACTGCTTCGCGACCGCGTCGTAGGTCCAGTTCGACTTCTCGGTGTCGGTGAAAATGATCCGTGTCTCTGGAAATTTCTGGTCGGTGTCGCTCCAGACGTAGAACTCCCGTTCAGGCGATCCGGGCGGCGCCTGCCGCGCACGCTGGAACCACGGGTGCTGATCCGAGGTGTGGTTGACGACCAGCTCGATCAAGACCTTGATACGCCGCTCGTGCGCGGCGCGCACGAACGCCTGGAAGTCTTCGAGGGTGCCGTAGGAAGGGTGGACGTTCAGGTAGTCCGCGATGTCGTAGCCGTCGTCCTTGAGCGGCGAGGGAAAGAAGGGCAGCAGCCAGATGCAAGTGATGCCGAGGGTCTGGAGGTAGTCGAGCTTCTGGGTCAGGCCTTGAAAGTCGCCGATGCCGTTGTTCGTGCTGTCGAAGAACGCCTTGACGTGCGCCTGGTAGATGATCGCGTCCTTGTACCAGAGCGGATCGTCGTCGTGCGATGCGGCCGCCGGCGCCGCCGCGTCGGCCGGAATCACCAGATTCGCGTCAATAGCCATCCGTAGAATTCTTAATTCCTAATTCCTAATTCCTAATTTCGATCTTCAGCACATGTCCCTGCCGGACATCCGGATCGAAGCGCACGTAGTTCCACTCGCCGCGCCATGTGTAGACGGTATCGTCGTCCAGCAGGTCGCGCACGCGGTACTCGCCCGGCCTGTTGAACGGCGCGCGGACAAATCCGTGCTGCATGTGGAAAGGATCGAGGCTGACGACGACGAAGATCGGGGTGCGTTCGCGGTTCGATCCCGGCGCGGCCGGCACCGTCTTGCTGAACGCGATGATCTGCGGGTTGTCGGTGTCGTGGAACCGCAGCGTGTTGTCGAACTGCAGCGCCGCCTCACTGTGCCTGATCGCGTTGACCCGAGCGACGAGCTCCTTGATGTGGCCGGGGCGGTCCCAATCCCACTGCCGGAACTGATACTTCTCGGAGTCGGCGTACTCCTCGCTGCCGGGCTTCACCGGTCGGTTCTCGCACAATTCGAAGCCGCTGTAAATGCCGTAGTTGGCGCCCAGGGTCGCCGCGAGGAGCAGGCGGGCCCGGAAGGCGGGCGGGCCGCCCCGCTGCAGGTACTCGTGAAGGATGTCGGGCGTATTGGCGAACAGGTTCGGCCGCAGGTATTCCCGCGCCTCGCCGCCGGTCAGCTCGGTGAAGTAGTCGATCAGCTCCGCCTTCGAATTGCGCCAGGTGAAGTAGGTGTACGACTGGCTGAATCCGCCCTTGGCCAGGTACTTCATCACCCGCGGACGTGTGAACGCTTCGGAGAGGAAGATCACGCGCGGGTCGCGGACCTGCACCTCGCGGATGAGCCACTCCCAGAACCCGAGCGGCTTGGTGTGGGGGTTGTCGACGCGGAAGATGCGCACGCCGCGATCGACCCAGAACATCGTGACCTCGAAGAGCGCCTGCCACAGCGCCCGCCAGTCGTCCGACTCGAAGTCGAGCGGGTAGATGTCCTGGTATTTCTTCGGCGGGTTCTCGGCGTACTTGATCGTGCCGTCGGGCCGATGGCGGAACCAGTCGGGGTGTTCGCGCACCCAGGGATGATCCGGCGAGCACTGCCACGCGAGATCGAGCGCGACCTCCAGGCCGAGCCGCTCGGCTTCCTCGCGGAACGCCGCGAAGTCGTCGAGCGTCCCGAGCCCCGGCTCGACCGCCGTGTGGCCGCCGTCGGCCGACCCGATGGCCCACGGGCTTCCCGGATCGCCCGGCCCCGGCGTCGAGGCTGTTGTTGCGCCCTTTCCGGAAGCTTCGGCCGATTGGGTGGACCGGCGGCAGATACACCACGTCGAAGCCCAGGTCGGCGATGGCCGGCAGGCGGCTGGCTGCTTCTCGGAACGTCGCGCTGCGCGTCGGGTCGGGCCCCGCCGACCGCGGGAACATCTCGTACCAGGCGCCGGTGCGCGCGCGCTCCCGATCCACCCACACGCGATAGACCGGTGAAGCGGTGGCCGCCGACCGGTCCGCATAGACGTGCATCATCGCCGCGAGATCCTCGGCCGTGGCGATCGTCACGCGGCCGGCGATCGGCCCCGTGTCGGCGATGGCATCCGCCCGCGACGACAACCAGGCCGCGTCGCGGCCGCCGCTGCCGATCTGATCCGCGCGGGCCGCCGCTTCGCGCACCGCCAGCTCGCCCTCCAGCAGCTCCAGCGAAACGTCCTGGCCGGCTTCGAACTTCACCCGAACCTCGCGGCGCCACGTCTCGAACCGGTCGACCCATGCGAGAACGGAGTATTCGTGCCACCCGATCGCCGCGACGTCGAAGCGGCCGGTCCATTCGTCGGTGCCCGGGTTCGCCAGGACCAGCGGCGTTTCCCGCCAGCCCTCCGCTCTCGTAGTGCGGACCTTCAGGTCCGCCCCTACGTCCGCGTTCATCTCCGCCGCTTCGCGCGGGGCCGGCCGGTCCCTGAGTACGGCGACGACCACGTCGTGGCCGTCGGCGAACAGGAAGGCCGTGACGTCGACGAACTCGCCCGGCGTGCGCTTGATGGGGAAGCGGCCGCCGTCGATGACCGGACGGATCTCGTCGATGACAACGCGGCCACTGGGTCAGTCGGTGTCAGTCGTCGAGTCGATCGCCGACTCGACGCGACTGACGGCTGCTGACTGCCGGCTGACGACCGTCGACTGGCGACTCGTCTGACGCTGTCCCGCATCAGCGCTCCGCGCCGACCGCGACCGGTTCGGGCTCCAACGCGGCTGGCTCAGGCTCGGCCTCGGGCGTGGGGCTGCGCCGCCGAGCGGCGTCGTTCCCGCAGCGGCGGAACGAGCCGGAACACCGCCATCGAACGGCCCTCCAGCGGATAACTGACGCCGGGCCGGAACAGCAGATCGGCTGTCTGCTCGTCGACGGTGTCGACCAGCCGCTGCCATTGCTGGTCGGCCTCGAGCGGCGGGAGCGTGAACGGCACCGTGTCGGTGTGGGCGTTCATCAGGACGAGCAGCGTGTCGCCCGTGATCTGCTCGCCCTTTTCGTCGACCTCTTCGATCGCATTGCCCGAGAGCAGCATGCCGAGGCTGCGGACGAAGTCGGCGTTCCAGGCGTCGTCGGCCATCTCGGCGCCGTCCGGCGCCAGCCACGCGACGTCCTTGACCTCGCCGCCGCGGATGCTGCGGCCCTGGAAGTAGCGCCGCCGCCGCAGCACCGGCTGCGACACGCGCAGGTGCACGAGCTGCGCGACGAACTGGCAGAACGCCTCTTTCTCGGGCGTCGGCGTCCAGTCGATCCAGGTCAGCTCGTTGTCCTGGCAGTACGCGTTGTTGTTGCCCTGCTGGCGTGCGCGCCGAGCTCGTCGCCGTGGCTGATCATCGGCACGCCCTGCGACAGGAGGAGCGTCGCCATGAAATTGCGCATCTGGCGCGCGGCGCAGCTCGGCGATCGCCGGGTCGTCGGTCGGCCCTTCGACGCCGCAGTTCCAGCTCAGGTTGTTGTTCTCGCCGTCGCGGTTGTCCTCGAGGTTCGCCTCGTTGTGCTTCTCGTTGTAGCTGACGAGATCGTTCAGCGTGAAGCCGTCGTGCGCGGTGACGAAGTTGATGCTCGCGTACGGCTTGCGCCCGCTGTGGGCGTAGAGATCGTTGCTGCCGGAGAGCCGCGTCGCCAGCTCCGACACCGTCCCGCCGTCGCCGCGCCAGAACCGGCGCACCGTGTCGCGATACTTGCCGTTCCATTCCGTCCACAGCACGGGGAAGTTGCCGACCTGGTAGCCGCCCTGGCCGAGGTCCCACGGCTCGGCGATGAGCTTCACCTGCGACAGCACCGGGTCCTGGTGGATGATGTCGAAGAAGCTCGCCAGCCGGTCGACGTCGAACAGCTCGCGCGCGAGCGCGCTGGCCAGGTCGAACCGGAACCCGTCGACGTGCATCTCGTTCACCCAGTAGCGCAGGCTGTCCATGATCAGCTGCAGCACCTGGGGACTCCGCATGTTGAGCGTGTTGCCGCAGCCGGTGAAGTCCATGTAGTAGCGCGGGTCGTCGCTCACGAGCCGGTAGTACGAGGCGTTGTCGATCCCCTTGAACGACAGCGTCGGCCCGAGCTGATTGCCCTCGGCGGTGTGGTTGTAGACGACGTCGAGGATCACTTCGAGGCCGGCGGCATGGAGCGCGCGCACCATCCGCTTGAACTCGCGGACCGCGCCCGCCGGCGTGCTCGACGCGGCGAATCGCCGTTCGGGCGCGAAGTAGCCGTAGCTGTTGTATCCCCAGTAGTTCGTCAGCCCCTTTTCCTCGAGGTGCCGATCGCGCGCGTGGTGGTGCACCGGCATCAGCTCGACCGCGGTCACGCCCAGCTGCTTGAGATGGTTGATCGCCGGCTTCCGTGGTGAGCGCTTCGTAGGTGCCGCGAAGCCGTTCGGGGATGCTCGGGATGGCGCTTCGAAAACCCGCGGACGTGCATCTCGTAGATGACCGTGTCGATGCCACGGCGTGCGCGGCGGCCGATCGTCGCCCCAGGTGAACGCCGGATCGACGACCGCGGCCAGCGGGGCGAACGGCGGCGTTGTCGCGGTCGTCGACGCGACAGGTCGGCCTCGGGGTCGCCGACGCGATATCCGAACATCTCGTCGGCCCATCGAATCATACGCGCGACCGACTTCGCGTATGGATCCATGACAACCTTGTTCGGATTGAAACGGTGGCCCTGCCGCAGGTTCGTAGGGGCCGTGGACCCGGTAACCGTAGAGCTGGTTCGGCCGGATGTCGGGGAAGAAGCCGTGCCAGACCATGTCGGTCTGTTCGGGCAGCGCGATGCACGCCGATTCTTCCGTCGCGTTTACCGAGTCAAACAGGCACAGTTCGACTTTGGTCGCGTGCGCGGAAAAGAGCGCGAAGTTGACGCCGACGCCCGTCCACGTCGCGCCGAGGGGATAGGGCTCGCCCGGCCACACTCGCACGGATGAGGCTGGATCATCTTTTGTGCCAGGTATCAGCAGGCCTAGAGGCCTGCACTACGTTCGTGGGCCTGACACTTGAGCTCCGTAGTGCGGACCTTCAGGTCCGCCCTTAATCCCCCGTGGAATACCGATCGTTGAACCACGGCTCCGCGGAATTCGAGTAGCCGCGCACCTCCCAGAATCCCTTTTGATCGTCTGCGAGGAACTCGATCTTGCGGATCCACTTCGTGCCCTTCCACGCATAGAGCTTGGGCGTGATCATGCGGACGGGACCGCCGTGCTCGTGGGGCAGCGGATGGCCCTCCCAGGTGTGGACCAGCAGGACGTCGTCCTCGATCGCCCGATCGAGCGGCAGGTTCGTGGTGTAGGGGATGAACGTGCCCGGCGCGAAGTCGTAGCCGGTGCAGAGGACGAACCGGGCCTCGTCTGTCGGCACGACCAGCTCGGCGAGCGTCTTGAACCGCACGCCGCGCCAGCGGTTGTCGAAGCGCGACCACGTCGTCACGCAGTGAAAATCGCTGACGTCGTCGACCTGCGGCAGCGCCAGGAACGCGTCCCAGTCGAGCGTCACCGGGTTGTCGACCAGTCCGCCGACCTCGAGCTTCCAGGTGCCGCGGTCGACCTCCGGCTGCTCGCCCAGATCAAGCACCGGCCAGTTCTTCACTTCGTGCTGGCCGACGGGCAGCTGGGGCATCCCGTGCCGGTTCTGCGTGCCTGAGCCTTCGGGCGGCTGGCCGCGGAACTTCACGTTCACATCGCCCTTGTCCAGACTGATCTGCCGGTCGATGTACTTGCGCCGGCGCGCGACGAGATCTGACGACTGGGACATACGGCTCCCAGTTTCTCATGGTCCGATGCGTGGTTCGATGCGTAGATCGTAGCGTCCGGCTTTAGCCGGACCTCGATCGAGTCCGCCTAAAGGCGGACACTACGATGGCCGCCTGAAGGCGGACCCTACGAACGTCTACGACGCGGTTGGCTGCGGACGGGCTTTGTACACCGACGTGAGCAGGAACTCCGGCCAGGGCGCACGGGATTCGCGTGCGGCGGCTCGGCGGGCGGCCTTGTCGCGGTACATGCGATGGTCGGCTTCGGCGAGAAGCGCTTCGTAGCTCGTGCCGTCGTGCGGGAACACAGCGGCGCCGGCGCTGGCCGCGAGGCGCAGGGTCTTGCCGGCGCGGACCTCGATCTCGATCTGGCTGACCCGCTCCTGCAGCTCGCGGCGCTTGGCCTCGACCGCTTCGCGAGAGCACTCCGCGAGCACGATGATGAACTCGTCGCCTGCGTAGCGCACGCACAGGTCGTACGACCGCAGCGCGCTCTGGAGCGCTTCGGCGACTTCACGCAGCGCGCGGTCGCCGACGTGGTGGCCGTAGGTGTCGTTGATCGTCTTGAACTCGTCGATGTCCATGACGATGAGGCCGAGCTCGCGCTCGAGACGCTCGGCGCGGACGAGCTCGCGCGCGAGGTGCGCGAACATCGAGCGCCGGTTCGGCAGCGAGGTCAGCGGGTCGGTCAGCGAGTCCTCCTGCGTCTGCTCGAACACGATCGAGTTGTGGATCACCGGGCCCGCCTGCTCGGCGACCCGTTCGAGCAGCCGGCGGTGGTCTTCGGTGTAGCGATTCGGCTGTGTGTGGAACAGCGTCAGGCAGCCGATGAACGTGTCGTTGACGGTGAGCGGCGTGACGATTGCGGAGTGCAAGCCGTGATCTGAGTCGAGCCCCAGCGCGTCGAACGTCAGCGCGGGTCGGCGTTCACCAGCGTGCGGCGGTTGCGCGCCGCCCAGCCGGCCAGCCCCTGGCCGAGCGCGAGCGTGGTGTTCAGCAGCGGCTCGGTCCCGACTGCCCGACACGAACCGGCATTTCAACGTCAGGCCGTCGGGCTGCATCAGGTACAGCGTGCACCCCGACCAGGGCACGATTTTCTTCAGCTTCGACGAGATGAGCGCCATCGTATCGGTGATGCCGAGGCTGGTGCCCATCGCCTGCGCGATTTCGTACAGCGCGTAGATCTCCTTGTGCGCGAGCGCGATGTTCTCGAACGCGTTCGGCCCCGCGCCGTACGGCACGCCCGAGGCAGCCGCATCCGCGGCGACTCGCGGCGGCTGGTTCACGTGCTCGGTCAGCTCCACGGCCTCGGCCTGTTCGAGCAGGGCTCGGCAGAATCTCGATGAAGGTGGACGTCAGGCGCGGATCGAGCGCGCGTCCCGTCTCGTGCCGGAGCAGGGCGATCGCGCTGTCGTGGCTGAGCGCCTTGTGGTACGGCCGCTCGGTCGTCACCGCGTCGTAGTAATCGACGATCGTCAGGATGCGGGCGCCGATCGGGAATGTCTGTGCCGGCCAGCCCCTGCGGATAGCCCTTGCCGTCCCAGCGCTCGTGATGGCTGAGGATGAGCGGCGCCACGGGATACGGGAATGGAACCGCGGCGATGATCTCGGCGCCCACCTGCGGGTGCACGCGGATCTTCTGGAACTCCTCCTGCGTCAACGGCCCGGGCTTCGACAGGATGTGCTCCGGCACCGCCAGCTTGCCGATGTCGTGCAGCAGCGCGGCGGTCTTGACGCCCTGGATGTCGGCAGGGCAGAGGCCGGCCGCCTTCGCGAGGCCAACGGCGTAGAGCTGGACGCGGCGGATGTGCGACTGCGTGTGCTGATCCTTGGCGTCGATCGCCCGCGCCAGGGCCTCGATGGTCGCCAGGTGCAGATCCGACGTCTGCTGGACGTGGCGCTGCTCGTCCTCGACGCGGCCCATGTACACCTTGTAGGTCCGGTACATCAGATAGACCGGCGCAAAGGTCAGCGGGGTTACCCACCAGCCGGCGTGCGCGATCAGCCACAACGCGAGCGCGGCCGTTCCGGCGCCGACGAAGTAGCTTGGCGCGCTCCAGAGGAAGTTGGTGTACCAGGTCGTCGTGATCCGCTCGTTGGACGACAGCGAGATGGCCGTGGCGATGAGCCCGGTGTTCAGCAGGAAATACACCGTCGCGGCGCCGACGAGTGGGCGCGCCATCGTCGCCAGGGCGTTCTCTGGTCCGGCGTGCGCCAGCAGCCGGAACGCAAGCCCGGCGCCCTGGACCGTGACGATCAGCGAGGCGATGTTGAACAGCGTCCGGTACAGCGGGCTGCGCTCGCGCTTGTTGTTCAAGTGGCTCTGGGCGAACGCACTCGATGCCGCGACCACCATCGTCGCGTCGGCGCCGAGAGCGAGCAGCGACGCGAAGTCGACCGCGTACGACACCGACATCGTCGAGCCGCCCGACGTCAGCGGCAGCTTCACCTTCAAAGCGGCGGCCGCAGACGACAGCAGCGTCAGGACGAGGAAGAGCAGCGGCTCGATCGACCCGAATCGAGAAGAGGCGGGTGAAGAACAGCAGCGCCCCGGCGGCGAGCACGGCCATCACGTACAGCCGTGCGCGGAATGGCAGCTGGTTCATCAATGCACCCGCGGCGACGTGGCGACCCACTGGTCGCTCCAGTCGTCCTTCAGCACCGACCACAGCACCTGGTCGACGTACTCGCCCCGCCGCCGCGCGGAACGCCGGAGGATGCCCTCCTGGACCGCGCCGAGTTTCCGGAGCGCGCCGTTGGCGCGGCCGTTCTGCAGCTGCACGCGCGCCTCGAGCCTGTGCGCGCCGATCACGTTGAAGGCAAACCCGCACACCAGACGTGCGGTTTCGATGAACAGGCCGGCGCCCCGCGCCGACGGCGCCAGCGTGCACTCCCATTCCGCCGTCTCGAACGCCGGATCGAGGGCGCGCACCTGCGCCATGCCGGCCACGGCGCTGAGCGACGCATTGAGCACGACGTAGGTGAAGGCGGCGCCCATCTCGCGATCGCGAGCGGCTCGCTCGATGAACAGCTGGACGGCGACCTCGTCGATCGTGTCTTCGATGCCGAACCGGGCGGCATCTTCAACCGATAGGAGGTCGACCAGCGGCCCGAGGTCGTCGGACGTCGGCTCGCGCAGCGCCACGTGGCGCGCCGTCAACGTCGGCAACTCCCGCCGCCAAGACGCGATGCCTGTTTCCTGCACCACACTTATCCTTGCCACTCGGTCGAGCAACTTCGACGCCAAGCCCGGCAGTAGTTCTAAGTCGCATGTTGTGTGAGAGTTAGACCGATACAAGGGTCGGCAGGGCACCCGGCCCATGTGCGTTTATACGACTGAAACGCCATCGCGGCCCGGCCCCTCGTCTGTTACCTTAAGCCGGAGCAATGACTTACGCGATTGTGTTGCAATTCGGGACACGTGACTCAAATCGGGCCACGTTCAGGGCATCCAACTGAGTCCGATGGACAAGGAACCGAAGCGGCCGCGGTCTGACGACCGCGATTTCCTGGACCGGCTTTCCGATCTCGATCGGAACCTGCCGGTCTCTGGAGATCCCGCGGGAAGCGCCGCGAACGACGCCTATGGTGAATTCGCCGAACGGCGCCGATCGTCCGCTGCCGCACCGCGTGATCCGCGCCCGCTGCTCGAGTTGTTCCCACCCGTGGAGCCGGATCCGGATCCGGCCGACTCGGTGTATCAGAGCGTGAGTTCCCCTCCCGTCGGCGAGGCAACGGCGTCGACGAACCGCCATCCGACGAGGTCTTCGCCGAGGAAGACCTGGACACGACGGAATCCGCGCAAGGATTCGCCGGTACGGCCGGCATGGCCGCAGCGTTCCTGCTGGCGATGGCTGCCGGCGCGACTGCCGCCGCTTATGTGTTTCGCGCCGACCTTGCGGCCATCATTGCCGCGTGGCAGCAGGCGCCCTGATCACAGCCAGCGTCCAGCACCTGGCTAGGACTTGATCTCCGGCGCGTTGTGCTGCGCGCGTGGTCCGTACGGATCGGCCTGTCCGTCGGGTTGCCCGGGCGCCGGGTTTTGAACGGTGCCGCGCGTGACATCTCCGGCTCCCGGCGGCGTTCTCGGACCGAGTTGCACTTTGCCTTTGCCGATTTCCTTCACGAGGTACGGAACGAGTAGTGCGGCGAAGAGCGCAAGAGCCAGCAAGACTCCAAGGCCGAGCTCCAGTCCAGTCATCGAGATCCTCCGCAGTTGTGTTGAGCAACTCATGTGCCGTGAACGCAAGGGCAAGGGCTAAGGGCTCAAGGGCTAGAGGGCACGGGGTTTGAACCCGCACTGCGGTGGAGGTAGTCATGCGCGCGCTGAGATTTCTGTTCGTGCTGCTCCTGCTCGGCGGTCTCGCGTTCCTGCTGCTGGGGTACTGGGCGGGCCGATCGGCCGGCCGAGTTGACGGGACCGCAAACGTCGGCACTTCCGGAATCGACACCGAACGCGCGCGCGAGCGCGCAGCTCAACTGGGCGAGCGCGCGGCGGTCGCGTCGGCGAAGGCCGGCGAAGTCGTGCGCGACGCTTCGATCACCTCGAAGATCGTCGCGAAGATGGCGCTCGACGATCTGGTGAAGGCGAGAACGATCGACGTGACGACCGATGGGCCGATCGTGACGTTGAGCGGCCGCGTGCACTCGCAAACCGAACGCGAGCGCGCCTTACGCCTCGCGCGCGAGACCGAAGGCGTGCAGCAGGTGATCGATCGACTGAGAATCGAGCCGTAGTGAGCATCAGGACTCAGTTTTTTTGGTAGAGCCCGTTTCCAAACCGCTGGAACGGTCCGCCATCGATTGAGATCTCCTCGGCGATCGAAAACGACTGCGCCGAGAGGATCGAATACGTCCGGCGGATCCGGACGCTCTGTTTCGCGGCCTGCGCCGGCTGACTCTCGTAGCGAATCGCCAGCGGGCGACGACCAGTCGCCGACACCGGTCAGGATTGTGCCGTTGGCGAGCGTTTCCTTGAACGTCAGCGTCTTTTTGGCGGCGTCCCACTCCGCGGTGCCGCTTTCCGTGAACGCCGCGCTCGGATCCTCGATCGTGCCCTCTGTCTTGATCTCGAGGCGGTTGCCCGCGGCCGTGAAGACCGTGGTGCCCTTGCGAGGCCCCGCCGTGATCGGGCTCTCGCGGCCCGTCCAGGTGAAGCTCCACGCGCCGGCAAAGTACTCAACCCCTTGTTTCTGCTGCGGTTGCGGCGGTGAACCGCGCCCGCGACCCCTGCCGGCCGGTTCCTGCTGGCCGGCGGCCGCCGCCAGCGCCAGGGTCAATGCCACCACCAAAAAAGTCACACCTACCTCCTGTCGAGCTGCTTAATAATAGAGGTTACTTTCGAGGAGGGCATTTGTGAAGAACGCCGTGAAGGGTCTCGTCGCGACTGGCGCCTTCGGGTTGCTCCTGGCCCAGCCTTCGGTAGCTGCCGCCCAGGGCACGGTGACCTATGCCAAGGACGTCGCGCCGATTATCTACAACAACTGCGTCAGCTGCCATCGGCCGACGATGTTCGCGCCGATGTCGCTGATGACATACGAAGAGACCCGTCCCTGGGCGCGCGCCATCAAGCAGCGCGTGGTGAAGCGCGAGATGCCGCCGTGGACGGCCGACGCGCCGCACGGCGTCTTCAAGAACGATCCGCGCCTCTCGCAGAAGGACGTCGACACGATTGCCGCCTGGGTCGACGCGGGCGCGCCGCGCGGCGACGACCGCGATCTGCCGGCCCGGCCGACGTTCGCCGAGGGCTGGACGATCGGCAAGCCCGACGCGATCTTCACGATGACCGAGGAGTTCAAGGTCCCGGCCGATGGCACGATCCCCTATCAGTACATCCGCGTGCCGACGCATCTGACCGAGGACAAGTGGATTCAGGCGATCGAGTTCCGTCCGAGCAATCCGGCGGTCGTCCACCACATCATCGCGAACGCGCAGCCCGCGGGCGGCGCGCCGAACGACGAGCGGACGCCGGGCCGCGTCGGGCTTGGCGGCATCACGCCGAACATGCCGGGTGAAACCTACGAGCCGGGCGTGGCGCGCAGGCTGCCGGCGAACTCCGAGATCATCCTGCAGATGCACTACACGACCAACGGCGCGCCGACGAGCGATCGCACCAGCATCGGCGTGATCTACGCGAAGGAGCCGCCGAAGAAGGCGCTCGGCGGCGGGATGATCATGAACGTGGCGTTCAGCATTCCACCCGGCGCCGACCATCACGAGGTCAAGGGCAGCCAGACGCTCGCGCAAGACACCGTGCTGACGCGATCTGATGCCGCACATGCACATGCGCGGCAAGGACATGACCTACGTGGCCACCTATCCCGACGGCCGCACCGAGACGCTGCTGTCGGTGCCGAAGTACCTGTTCGACTGGCAGATCGTCTACGAGCTGGCTCAGCCGAAGGTGCTGCCGAAAGGCACGCGCATCGACGTGACCGCGCACTTCGACAACTCGACGAAGAACGCCTACAACCCCGATCCGACGCAGACCGTCCGCTGGGGCGATCAGACGTGGGAAGAGATGATGATCGGCTTCTTCACCACGCTCGTCGACACCACCGCGGCATCGACGCCGACCGGCGGTCAGCAGTAGACTCACGCGCGTCTGGAGGAGGCGACGGCCGCCAGGCCGTCGCCTTTTTTTGTTTATGCGCACATTCCTTCTTGCGTGCGCCGTCTCGGCGCTCGCGATCGTCCAGGTTCAGTCGCAGGGAAGCGCGGCATGGTTCGGTCTGCCGCTGCCACAGGGCCTCAGCGACCCGCATCGGCCGGTCGTCGACGTCCGGGCGGCCACGCCGCCCGCGGCGCGCGTGCCCGGCGGCGAAGAGCGCTTTGGCGATCTGACGGGCGCGCGCATTCAACGCGACCTCGAGACGATCGTCGGCTTCTCGAAGCGGAGCCATGCCGCCGGCGACAAGGTCTGGGGCCGCGTGACCGGGTTCCCCTCGGCTGCCGCGACGCACGCGTGGGTGGCGGAGCAGTTCCGCGCCGCCGGCATGCAGAACGTCCAGGTGCAGGCCTACGAGGCCAGCGACCCGATGTGGTGGGCGACATCGTGGGAAGTGCGCGTCGTGGCGTCGCCGGCGTACGGCGCCGGCAGCCGCGACATGGTCCTCGAGAGCGCCGTGCCGACGAGCGGATCGCAGATCGCGGGCGGCGTCATTTCCGCGCCGCTGGTGCATGTCGGTGCGGTGACCGACGCGGTCCTGCCGAACGTCGACGTCAACGGCAAGGTGGCGGTCCAGCATCTCAAGCCGGCGGGGGGCGCGTATTCGGAACGGGGCCGCACGACCGAGCGGGCGCGCGAGCTGACCAAGCGGGGCGCGGTCGCCATCCTCAACGTGATCGAGCAGACCGGCAACATGCACGTGCGCGACTTCGGTAACTGCGGCGCGCCGTGCTTCAACATCGGCACGGCGGACGGCGCCTTCCTCGAAGGCCTGATGGAGCGCGTCGCCTCCACGCGCGGTGTCGAACCGGTGCGCGTGCAGCTCCGCCTCGAGGCGTCGATGCGCACCGGCCTCACCGGCCAGAACGCCTTCGGGCTGATCCCCTCGAAAATCGGATCCCTCAGCGGTGAAAGCGTCATCATCAACGCGCACGCCGACGGCTGGTACGACGCGGCCGGCGACAACGCCGACGGC
Source organism: uncultured Acidobacteriota bacterium (assembly GCA_963814975.1). Lineage (GTDB taxonomy): Bacteria > Acidobacteriota > Vicinamibacteria > Vicinamibacterales > CAVVIG01 > CAVUXJ01. Next base: position 546,252 of record CAWFFB010000035.1, read on the forward strand.
CTGGCGGTCCTCGTCGCGATGGCGAGGCATTTCTCACGGCAGGAGAACCGTCTCGATCGCACGCTGGTGTTCGTCGCCAGCGGCGGCCATCACAGCACCGGCCTGAACGGACCGTCGAACTTCGTCCGTCTCAACCGCGAGCTCGCGGGAAAAGCGGTCCTCGTCCTGAACCTGGAGCACATCGCACAGGTCCGGATCGCGGCCGGCAAATGGAATGTCCAGCCGACCGAACAGCCGATGAACTTCGGCATCTCGAACTCCGCGCCGTTTCTGATCGAGCTCGGCAAGCGCGGCGTCGAGCGCTATGCGTTCAACTTGAACCCGGAGTTCAGCGATTCCGTGCCCGGCGACCTTGGAGGTTACGCGCCGCTGAAGGTTCCGCGCGTCCAGGCGATCCACTCGGGACCCGATGTATCACACGAGCGGCGACGTCCTGGAGTCCATCTCGACTGCCGGTCTCGAGCGTGCGGCGCGCTTCTACACGTTCTTCGTGACCGAGGTCGCACGGGCGTCGCGAAGCGCGCTCGATCCGCAGCGAAAGCCCTGACCATGAAGATCACGCGCCACGACTTTCTGATCGCCGGTGGCGCCGCGTCGGCGGGCTGGCTCTTGTCGTCGCGTCGCGGCGCCGCCGCGCAGCCGCCGTCCCCGTCGTCCAATCTCGTCGCCCGCACGTCGCGCGTCATCGAGGAGTACGACGCGCAGGGCATCCACAGGACCGGCACCGACGTGGACGATGCGTCGGGCGCGTGGCTGGTCGAGCAGGCGCGCGCGGCGGGCGCAATGGCCGCGGTGGAGCGCTTTCATTTGTCCCGCGTCGACGTGCGGGCGTGCACGATCTCGGCCGGGGGAAAAACGATCGAAGGGCTGCCGCTGTTCGACGGCGGATTCACGGGGTCCGGGGGCGTGAACGGGCGGCTGGGTCCGGCGGATGGGAACGCGGAGATCGCGCTCGTCGATCTCGACGGTCCCGCGATTTCGAGCGAAGGCCGATCGCTCGACGCGCTGCGCCGCGGCGGCCGTCATCGCGCGGTCGTGGGAATCACGCGCGGTTCGCAGCCGGGCCTCACGCCGATGAACGCCTATCGGTTCAGCGAGCCGTATGGCCTGCCGGTCGTCCAGGTGTCGTCGACGGAAGCGGCGTGGCTGCAGGAAGTGGCGGCGCGAGGCGAGCGCGTCACGGTCGTCGCGCACGTGGTTCGCGCCGACGACACCGCCGCCAACGTGACCGCGACGGTGCGCGGTTCGCGCGCCGATCTGCCGCCACTCGTCGTCATGACGCCGAGAAGCGGCTGGTGGCACTGCGCCAGCGAGCGGGGCGGCGGTCTCGCCTGCTGGCTCGAGACGATTCGCGCCGCCGCGGCGGCACGGCCGGCCCGCACCATCGAGTTCGTCGCCTCGAGCGGCCACGAGCTCGGGCATCACGGACTCGACGCGTTCATCGCCGAGCGGCGCGCGCTCGTGAAGACGTGCGGCGGCGTGGGTGCACCTCGGCGCGAACATCGGCGCCGCCGGCGGCCGGATGCGGCTCCAGGCGTCCGACGATCAGATGGAAGAGCGTGCGTCCGCGGCGCTGGCGCGGGCTGGTACCTCGGTCGCCGATCGCGTGCCGCGAGGCACCGTGCCGATGGGCGAGGCGCGCAACATTCACGTCGGCGGCGGGCGCTACGTGTCGCTGCTCGGCACCGGTCCGTACTTCCATAGCCTCGCCGATCGCTTTCCCGTCTCGGTCGATGCCGCTGCCGTCGGCCGGTACGCGGCCGCCGTGGCCGACCTGGCCGTCACCCTGGCGGAATGATTGGCGGAATGATTGGTGGAATGAAGAGGAGACTCGCGGTCCTCGTCCTGCTCGCGGCTCTCGCGCGGCCCGGCCCTCGGGCCAGGCGCCGCTCGCGAAGGACGCGGCTGATCTGCGGGCGCACCTGGCGATCGCGGCGCTCGATCGCTACCTCGAAACGTGGAATTCGCGCGACCCGAAGCGTTGGGCGACCTCGCTGCACTTCCCGCACGTCCGTCCCGGACCCGGCGCCTTCGAGCTGTCGGCCACGCCGGAGCAGTACGCGGCGGGCGTCAACTTCAGCCAGACGCTCTCGACTGGCTGGCATCACTCCGAATGGACGTCGAGACGCGTGATCCACGCCGGCCTCGATCAGGCGCACGTCGCCGGCAGCTGGATGCGCTACACCGAGGATGATCGGCCGCTCGTCGGCAACGACATCACCTACATCGTCACGAACCAGGGCGGCCGATGGGGCGTGCTCTCGCGCTTTGCCGCCGGGCCGAGCGGTCGATGCGATGCCGCTGCGGCGAACGGCGGCGCGGCGCGCAAGGCGCTCGAGGCATACTTCGCGGCCCTGAACCGCCACGACCTGGCGGCGCTCGCCGCGGCCGTTCACTACCCTTATGTCCGCATTGCCGAGGGCGCCGTCGAAATCTCGCGGACTGCAGCCGAGTTCAACGACAGTTCCGAGCCGGGACGGCTGCGCACCTGGTTCGACACGCGAATCGATCGGCTGGAACTGGTGCAGACGAGCGCGAACGGCGTCAATATAGCGGTGACGTACAGCCGCCGCGATCGAGGCGGGCGGATCCTGTCGTCCTACGACGCCATGCTTCTGGTCGTCCGTCGTGACGATGGGTGGAGAGTCCAGGCGATCTCGACGATATGAGGAGCACTATGTCGACCCGTATCTTCACGCTCGCGGCGATGTGCCTGCTGGTTCCGTCAATTGCCGGACGCGCGCAGCAGCCCGCCGCGACGACACCTCCGACGCCGTTGGTGGATGCCAAGAACCTGATCATGCAGCCGGAGCAGGCGGCGACCGGCGCCCGCGTGATGGGCGACAGTTCGAAGCCGGGCTTCTATGTGACGCGGGCGCGCTTTGCGGCTGGCCGGGGCAGCCGTCCGCACTATCACGACCAGGATCGCTACGTCACCGTCATCAAGGGCACGTGGTGGACGGGCAGCGGAGACGTCTACAAGCCAGAGACGATGGTCGCGATCAAACCGGGCGGCTTCATGTTCCACCCGGCCGGCTATCACCACTACGACGAGGCGCGCGACGAAGACGTCGTCGTCCAGATCATGGGCATGGGACCGGTGAAGACGGTCGGCACCGAAGTGAACGACAAGGGAGAACCCGTGCGGAGGTGATCGATGCACACGCGGATCGTCGTGATGCTCGCATTCGTCGCGCTGAGCGCTCGAGCGTCCGCTCACCACTCGTTCGCGGCGTTTTATCTCGAAGATCAATCGGTGTCGATCGAAGGGGTCGTCACCGAGTTTCATTATGTCAACCCGCACGCCTGGGTCTACATCTCGGCGCGGGACGTCGAAGGCGTCCTCAGGACCGTCGGCGCGGAGTGGTCGAATCCCGCGCGGCTCGCGCAAGCGCAGATCGGAAAGGACACCCTGAAGCCGGGCGATCACGTGATCGTCACTGGCAGCCCGTCCCGGGACGCGCTGGACTACAAGATCCACCTGAAACGCATCGTGCGGCCGTCCGACGGGTGGACCTGGGCGGGCCGCGCCGAGCGGCGCTGACTTCGCGCGTCGCGGCAGATCTGGCCGAACCTCCAATCGGAATCAGCGTTATAGTAGCGGCGTCGCCAGCGCGTTTCTGGCGCGGCGCCGCCAATCGATCCGGCCCTGATGTGTTTCGCGACAACTGACGGGAGGCCCGGGACGGCCCAGGAGGCGATGTTGCTGAAGACCAACGCCCCCGAGCGGCAGGCAACGCTGCTCCGCCTGATGCTTGCAGTGGTCGGCATGGGACTGCTGGTGTTCACGTGGTTTCAGCTCCTTCATTGGGCAGGCGGTGCCGGCGAGCCCTGACCTGCGTTACGCACGCTCGCTCTCCCTCCCGCACGGCCCCCAGACTCCGCTCCAGAAATCGAGTATGACAGTGGCCGAATTTCCGGAACAGGCCAGCGAGAACCGCCGCATCTGGGACGCGAACGCCCGCTGGTGGGATGACCGCATCGGCGGCGGGAACGAGTTTCAGACGATTCTGATCGAGCCGGCGACGGAGCGGTTATTGAGCATCCGTGCCGGCGACACGCTTCTGGACGTGGCGTGCGGCGCGGGGCGTTTCGCGCGGCGCATGGCGGAGCTCGGCGCACGCGTCGTCGCATTCGACTCCAGCGCGGAATTCATCGCCTGCGCTCGCGAGCGCACGCCAGACGGCGCCGCCGTCGAGTACCACCTGGCGGACGCGGCCGACACGGAGGCGCTCCTCTCGCTGGGATCCGATCGCTTCGACAAGGCCGTGTGCACGATGGCCGTCATGGACATGCCCGAGATCCGTCCGCTGCTCCGAGCGCTGCCTCGAATGCTCAAGCCAGGCGGCGTCTTCGTGTTCTCGGTCGTCCACCCCTGCTTTCACTCTGCCGCCATCCAGCGTTTCACCGAGCTCTACGAGGAGGGCGCGGGACACCACGTCGTCCGCTCCGGCGTCAAAGTGTCGTCCTATCTCTCCTCGTTCGCGAGGAAGACGGAGGGCATCATCGGCCAGCCCGAACCCCAGTGGTTCTTCCATCGTTCGATCGCCACGCTGTTTCATGCCGGGTTCGAGGCCGGTTTCGTCGTCGACGGCCTGGAAGAGCCCGGTTTTCCGGCTTCAACCACGCTCAAGCCGGGTGTCCGCTGGCACGACATGCCGGAGATTCCTCCCATCATGGTCGTGCGCATGAGGTCGGCGGCAACCCGGGCTTCCGCCTGACCGGAACGGAACGCCCAGTCGACCGGCTACGTCTACGACGAAGATCGCCTGCAGTCGCAGGCGTTCCTGGTGAACAGAACCCGGGGTGAATCAATGACCGATCGCAAACCGCTCCGTCTGTGGCCGGGCCTGGTAATGGCCGCCGTGCTGGTGCTGCTGCGATATGTCGTGCCGTTCGTCGCGGGCGACGCCATGCTCTTCTCCTTTCCGGTCGCCGTCATCGGCATCGGCGGCGGCGTCGCGCTTGCCGCCGCGATCGCGGTCTGGTGGCTGTTCTTCAGCCGCGCCCCGTGGCCGGAACGCGTCGGGGCCGTCGTTCTGATGGTCGTCGCGTTCTTCCTCACGCGACTCGCCGCCGACCAGTCCGTCAGCCGCGGGATGATGGGCGCCATGTTGATCCTGTATGCCGTCCCGCTGATGGGCGTGGCCCTCGTGCTGTGGGCGGCCGCGACGGAACGCCTCGCCGACGGTCCGCGCCGCGTCGCGCTCGTCGTAGCGATTGCGCTGGCCTGCGTGCCGTGGACGCTCGTCAGGTCGGCCGGCATCCTCGGCGCCGGCGCAGAGATTCACGCCCGCTGGACGCCCACGCCTGAAGAACGGCTCCTGTCGCAGGAAACCGAGGAACCCGCACCCGTGCGCCGCGCGGAGAGCGGTGCGGCACCGGTCGCACCCGCCCCAAGCGTGACGACCGTGCCATATACGGCAGAGAAGGCGGCGCCGTCCACGCCCGCCGCACCCGCCGCGAATCGAATCCGAGGAGCCGCTGCACGCAGCGAAAGAGATCCCAGCGGAGTGGCCAGGCTTCCGCGGTCCACGCCGCGACGGGATCGTGCACGGCCTGCGCATCAACACCGACTGGGCGTCATCGCCGCCTGCCGTGATCTGGCGCCGCGCCATCGGTCCGGGGTGGTCGTCGTTCGCCGTCCGCGGCGATCTCATCTACACGCAGGAACAGCGCGGCGACGATGAAGTGGTGTCGTGCTATCGGTTGAGCACCGGCGAGCCAGTATGGCGGCATCGCGATCCGATCAGGTTCTGGGAGGCTGAGGGCGGGGCAGGGCCGCGCGCGACGCCGACGGTTGCCGGCGGCCGCGTTTACGCGATGGGTGCGACGGGCCTCGTCAACGCGCTCGACGCCGAGACCGGCGCCCTCATCTGGTCGCGCAGCGCTCCGACGGACACGGAGAAGACGATTCCGGATTGGGGCGTCGCCAGCTCGCCCGTCGTCGTCGACGGCCTGGTGATCGTCGGCATCGCCGGCCGGCTGGCCGCGTACGATGCCGCGACCGGCGCGCCGCGCTGGCTCGGTCCGACTGGCGGCGGCGGCTACAGCTCGCCGCATCTGGCGACGCTCGACGGCGTGCCGCAGATCATCATGCTGCGAGGGGCGCGCACGGTCAGCGTCGCGCCGGCCGACGGCACGCTGCTCTGGGAGTATTCGACCGGCGTCGCCAGCGTGAGCATCGTCCAGCCGGCGATCACCGCCGACGGCGACGTCCTGATCAGCGACGGCGATGCGATGACCGGCAACGGCATCCGCCGGGTGTCGGTCTCGCACACCGGCGGCGCATGGAAGGCCGAAGAGCGGTGGAACTCGCGCGGGTTGAAGCCGGCCTTCAACGATTACGTCGTGCACAAGGGCCACGCCTACGGCTTCGACCCCAGCATCCTGTCGGCCATCGACCTGAGTGACGGCTCCCGCAAGTGGAAGGGCGGCCGCTACGGGAACGGACAACTGCTGCTGCTCGCGGATCAGGATCTGCTGCTGGTGGTGTCCGAAGAAGGCGAGCTGGCGCTGGTATCCGCGACGCCCGACCAGTACACCGAGATCGCACGGATTCAGGCGCTCGACGGCAAGACCTGGAATCACCCGGTGATCGTCGGAGACACGCTGCTGATGCGGAACGGCCAGGAGATGGTGGCGTTCCGGCTGAAGCGAAATTAGGTGTCTAACGGAGTCTTGCTGATGACTGCGACATAGGCTGGATTGTCGCTTCGGAGAATCTTGTGTAGCCGCCAGCCGGTACCCGCGAGAATGTCCTTCATCTCCCGTGGCGAGACGAGCAAGTAGTCGAACCACGGTCCCTTGATTTCGCAAAATCGTATCCGAATCCGAATCTGCCCGCCCATCCGGCCCCGCTGGCGATTGCGGCGCTGATAGCGCTGGTGTGCGGCGAGTCGCGTTTGATAGGGGTTCAGCGATCCAGCCAGAATCACCGCATTCGGACTCGTGATGCGATGAAGCTGTCGAAGGAGTTGTCTGGCTTTCTTGAAGCTCCCGAACAGACCAAAGTTGTTGCCGAACATGACAACGGTATCGAAGGAGTCGGCAGGAAGTCGATTGAGCTGTTCGATGGCCAGCGTCCGCGCATCCTTGACGCCGCGCTTCCGGCACAGTCGTATGGCCAGCGGTGAATTGTCGATGGCGGTGACGTTCAGACCCTTGCGCTGGAGGTAGAGCGACACGCGGCCGGCGCCACACCCCACGTCGAGCGCACGCGAGCCCTGCACAAATCGCATGGCGCGCTTCTCGTGGCCTGCCCAGGCGTTGAAATCCTCGAAGTAGCGCTTCGGCCATTCGCTCGCGGCGATGAAGCCGTCGTCACGTTCGGCAATTTCATCGACACGGCCTTCGGTCAGGTAGGCCCATAACTCGTGGCCGTAGGCGTCGTTCGAGCGGGTGATTCTCGGCACCGACGCGAACAATACACCGCTTCAGCGCGATGAAGCTGCGTTACTGCAGCGGGCGTTCGCTGGGGGGTGGCATGGCGCCGAAGCCCCAATGCTGTTGGAAGCCGATCCAGTAAGTTCCGGGCCCAACGGGCCACGCCAGAGGCGACAGCCCTCGCCACTCCGCGTTGCCACTGTTGAGAAATCCGGTGGTCTGAAAGAGCACTGCGCCAGGAACAGAACCTCCACCCTGATAGAGGGACAGGCTCAGGTTTCCACTGACCGTGCTTTCTTGCACGCCCTGGACGCTCTCTTGCTTGACATATGAGAGCGTTCGCGATGACGGTTCCTGCTCGCGACGTCGCGATTGACAAACCGGAGGTGGCCATGAAGTTTGTGCTCCGCTCGGCAGTCGCGCTCAGTTTGCTGTGCGTCTCGACGGCCGCTGCGGATCCGGTCACAGTGACAACGGGGGTGATCACCTTTACCGACGAGCCTGGAGGGTTCCAGATATCCGGCAGCGGTTTTGAGGTCAATATTGGGTGGTTCCCGATACAGCTGAGTGGGATTCCGTTCGGCAACCACTGCGCATCCGGGTGCGTCCCCGGCACGGCTATCGACTTCGGGACAACGACCTACGCGTTCTCGGATCAGTTCCGCGGCGCCGGATCCGTGAACGGTCAGATGTTCCCTCTGCTGTTCCCCGTCGGCACGCTGACGTTCAACGGACCAAAACTCGATTGCGCCCTCGTCTTATGATGCTGAACGGCCATACTTAGGCATCGCTCAGGGCCCATTCACCTTTTACGGGAGCGTCGCTATATTCGCCGACGAGTCGCATTCGGGACCACCCTTGTTCGCGGAACAACTGACAGGCAGTGGGACCGCGACAGTCTTTGGCGATTTCGTCAGCGCCGCAAACCTCTTCTACCTCAACCCCGGCGACGACGTTCATTTTGCGTTCAGCTCACCAGTGCCCGAGCCTTCAACAATCGTCATGCTCGTTTCTGGTCTGATCGGGGCTGCCGCAGCGTCCAACAGGCGTCGGCGCTCAAGCAGGGCGAACGGGTAACACTAGTTAGTTAGCGTACGCGACAGCCGGCGGAACTGTGTCGAGTCGGTTGCACTCGCGTCGCGGCCAACAAGCCAGTCGGACGAAGAACTGCCCGATGTCTACCGCTGTCTGTCGGAACTGACATCACGCGCCCGAGAACCGCCGCTAGGGGACACGTTCACCGGACCGCAGCCGGTAGCTGGCGAACTCGGTGCGCTCCACGAGGTCCGCTCGATAGCGGAGGTCGACATTCGGCGATTCGGTGGCTGGCACCAACGCGAACACCTGCCCTGGTGTCGCATCGCCTTCTGTCCAAGCGGTGAACTCAAAGCCAACAATCGGCCGGCCGACTAGGGTGCGCGCGTCTGTCCCTGACGGCAAGTACAACTTCGTGACCAAGTGGATTCGTGTCCAGGCTCACGGCTAGTGCGGAACCCTATTTTGGAGGGTGGCCTCAGGCCGAGATCGTCCTTTCTCCGGATCCTTCTAATGCCATCGCGACATTGTGTGTGGCTATATGGATGAGTCTCGGCGCTTCCCCACACACTGCATGAATGGGATCTTGTAGGACAGCCTCTGACTAACAGAGATTGTGCTGCCTCGCACCCGAGTTCGGAAAACGATTTCACGCTATCTAGGTAGGGCCGTTAACGCCGCTAGTAACGACCCAGGACTGAACCGTATTGCGCCCGCCTCAGGTAGCTAATTTGCGGTCACCTAGGGCGGGCGGGAGTGAGGTCGCGATGAGTCGCCTCGCACATGACACCCTCGAAGACTTGCAGCGCCTTGGGCGTGCCTCGCGCGTCAATATTTTGATTGTCGGGCAGATGCCGCTTTCGGACAGGGACGAAGTCCTGCGCACCGTCAGGCGCCAGAGAGGCCTCGACGCCTTCCACGCTCAGCGTTCTGCCGAATTCGTCCTGCCTGATCGCCGCGACGTGATTCTTGTCCTAGATGACGTCTCTCAACTGTCGAGGGACCACCAAGTGCGCTTGCTTGAATGGATCAGTCGCAACCACGTCCAGATTGTCTCCTTTGCTTCACGCTCTCCGTATGACATGGTTTCCGCACATGAATTCATCGATCGGCTGTACTACCAGCTGAACACCACGTGTGTAATCGCCGGGAACATGTGACCAATCTTTCGCGGCCAGACGACCCTTTTGCGAATCGATCAGAGGCCCAAGAAGCACTCGCGCTCAAGGCGCTCGCTGATCTGTCGGCAGGTGTCGTGTAGTTCGCCGTGACAGGAGCGGGCAAAATGGCCATCCGCGCGGCGTTGCCCACGCTTGCCGACCTACTCATATCTCATAGCGACCGCGGCGTTCGTCTTGACGTGGCGCAAGCGTTTGCCAGCTATGGCGCAGCTGCCCGTGAGTACGTGACGACCCTCAGGATTGCGGCTTCAGCCGAACGCGATCCGATCGTGCGGAGAACATTGGAGGGAACGCCAACCCTCTTGGAGAAGTAGCATCCCGGACCGGCCGGCCACAGCAGGGCAGTGGCAATGCTACTCGAATGGGCCGGTCGACGTGATCGACCGATACATTCATCATGGGAGCGCTCCTATTCCTTCTGGCGTTGACCGGAGCCCCACAAGGCCCCGCCTGCACGCCCCAGTTCGCGCCTCTCCAAACCGGGACGTCGTCAGGCACGTCCACCATTGACTTTTGGCGCAAGGAAGAAGCTGGCGAGTGGGGCGGGGCTGGGTGGCTTGGCTGGTCGTGGGATGGTGATCAACTCCGAGCGGTGGAATTGGATGTACGCGATCGCCCGAACGACTTTGCTGGCGACGAGGAGTACGTGACCGTGCAGAGCCGACCCGACGTGACATTCGCAGCGCGTTGTATTCCGCAACTCAGGACGGGGCCGATCGTGTCCGCAGGAATCGCGAATTGGTCACTGCAGTCCGACGGGCCGTTGAGCGTCACCTTGGTCGGACGGGAGTATCAGCTCTACATAGAATCCGCCCGGGCGGATCAGGCAGACGCGCAAATCGTGTTCACGGAGGGCGGTCGTCGGCAGGTGCTCTATTCGGCAGACGGTTTTACAGACGAGCCCCATTATGACGTTGTGTGGGCCGGCGATCTCGATCGCGACGGCCAACTCGATCTCGTCGTGAATCTCCATCGCAAATACAGCTGGCACCCCTACCGGCTCCTGCTGTCCTCTTTGGCGTCGAAAGGGCAGCTCGTTGGCGACGCCGCGCTCTTCGAAACGGGAGACTAAATCCGCAGAGACCAATGCCTGTCCTCGCAGGAGTGCCAACGGCCGTCTCGCAGGTTGTGCTGGGCCGTCCCAAGTGGCCCAAAAGACCCAAGTATTCTATTTATCCCTCTACTTCTACATACTGATCCCTCTCCAGATCCACGCTAAGTAGAAATCAATGGGTCACATGGGACGCTTGGGACAGGACGGCTGCTAGTTGAGCCTTACCGAGTTGACCGGTCCGCAGTCATGTGCCGCGACGCCTTGAACACGCGACGACCCACCAGTCCAGCAAGGCCGAGCCCTACGAGAACCAGCGACGCGGGTTCCGGACGGGCGCGAACGTGTACGTAACCTCAGGATCGCCATAGACGCCCCCGAATAAGTCCTGGTTCAAGCGCTCAGTCATGCCGTCCGGTAGGCAGTCGCCGTATCAGACTGCGAACACACCCTCTAAGTACCTGAGCAGAGCGTCAGGGTCGAATGGTTTCAGGAACACTGGGATTCGTCCATAGTGTTCCTCTGTTTCCATCACGTAGGCGGCTCCCGTGACTACAACGACTGGCAAGGTCGGTTGATGAACTGTGGCGTAATCCGCCAATCTCCATCCGTCGCCGTCTTCCAGACGCAAATCGGTGATGAGGACGTCAGGTGTGTGAGAGCTCAGATAGCGGAGGGCAGCCGGCAACGTGAATTCGGCGATCACGGCGTAACCATGCAAGCGCAAGAGCGCCCCAAAGGTTTCGACAAACGTCACATCGTCGTCAACCAAGAGGACTTCGCGGCGAAGTTGTCGGGGTTTGACGCCGCCACGTAATTCGGTGGCTGCGCCCGATTCGCGTGCGGCGCGTTCGGCCTGGTCAATCGTGCTGCCGCAACGGGTATCGCGCACTGGCTAATGTGGACGCCGAACATAGCCCGCAGGCTCTTCGGATTCAAGGTCAGCCGTTTAGTTTGAGTGCAAAATTGCACCCGGCAATCCGAGCCCCCTTTTACGACAAGTCCGCTGCGGTAGGGGCATGAGCGTTCCCGCACTGTGCTGAGTGGGAGAAAATTGCCTGCAAATTGCCCGGATAACCAGCCGCACAAAATACTGACGGGGTATACGTAGATGCGTGCCGTCCATCCTGCTGGGGCGATCACATCTTGAAGGCCGTCTGCGATCAGACACCCCTCTCGTGTGCGCGCGCCAGGGTGCGTCTCGCGAAGCTCGTCACGCATCAGCGAGTGAACTACCGGACGGTCATCGTCATGGCCGCGAACCACGCACCGTACGCGATGTTGAAGCCGGCTCCCTGCAGAATTTCGGCGGCGGGTCTCGGCAGGCCCCTCTTCACGAGCAACCAGCCCACCGTCATTGTCACGGGATTGACCGCGCCCATCCAGGCGGGAAACCGTGTACCACCGCTCACCGTGGCGGCCGCCGCGAGCGCCGACGCGATGATCGCCGCGAGTAGGAGCGGCGCGTAGGCCAGCATGAGCGTTACGACCTGGCCGCGTACTCTGGAGACAAGCGAGACGCGATGCACCTCCTCCACTTCATAGAGCAGCTGCACCGTCTCTCCGACATACGCGAACGAGCCGTGTACGAACGGGCCAACCACGGCGACACCCAGGAACAGGATCGTGGGCGGAACCGCCGTCCACGGCCCTGCGGGCAACACGCCGCGGTAGAACAGCCACAGACCGGCGACCGTCAGCGGCGCCCCCATCACGCCGAGCAGTGCGCCCCATCGGAGCCGCCAGGGCGGAAGGCAGGCGAGATTCTCGAGTAGCGTGACTCGGCGACGAAGGACACGGTCCTGGCTCACGTCTACAGGCAACGGCTGTCTGGGCCGGTGCTCTGCAGCCGTGGGCGCCAAGAGCAGCACGTCCCCTGCTGCATATAGCACTGAGCCGACGAGGCCAACTAGCCCGGCCAATCGCAGGGCGTTGAGGTCGTCCATGTCGGTCCGATCTGTGTCGATTGTACGCGGTAATAACGCCGTCAAGGCCCGTCGTGGGGCGTTAGTTAATGATCAACGCCGATGTGGTGAGTTTTCGGCCAGGAACGTCCGCTCGGGCCGGCACAGAGTCCGCCGTGCGATAGCAGGAACCCACACGGACTTGAAGCGTCGGTCGGCTCTCTACCGCCCGCGCTGCTTGCGAATCGACGCGACCGCCAGCCGCACCTTGTTGTCGAGGAACATCTTGCCGAGGTTGGCGGAGGCGACGCTGGCGATTTCCGGCGTCAGCCTGTCTGGACGGACCAGACGCTTGCCGTCGAGCGCGAGCAGCTCCGCCGCGTCGTCGATCGGCGTGTGGAGGTTCGCCGGCACGTTCATCTTCTTCAGATGGTTCTGAAACGCGGCCTCACCCTCCTCGTACACCGGAATGAAGAAGATGCGCGAGCCGCGCGGCGCCCATTCGGCATCGAGCTCGGCTGCAACCTTCTTGAGCGTCGGCTGTGTCTCGCCGTGGTCGCCGAGAAACATCACGTACTTGAACCCTGCGGCGAGTGCGCTGAGGGTGACGTCCCGCGAAATCAGCGCGAGCGCTTCGGCGCTGACACTCACCGTTCCCGGAAAGCGCATGTGGCCTGTCTTCTTGACCGGATCGCCGGCAGGCGCATACGGGCTGGGCGGGATGACCAGCGCGTCGCCAAGCTCCTCGGCCACGCGCCGCGCGACGTGATTCGCCACGTAATTGTGCTTGCCGATCGCGACGCCTTCGCCGTTCTGATGCGAGCCGCCGACGTAGAACAGGGCGGTCGTCTTGCCCGCGGCGATTGCCGCCTGCACTTCGGTAGTGGTCAGGTCATCGATCATGACCGACGTTGACTGGGCACCGGCCGTGACGCCGGCGAGTAGGAACGCGGCAAGACAGACTCTCCATTTCATTTCTCACCTCATCTTGACCGCGGCTCTGTCCTGGCCCGGCTCGGTCGCCTGCGGGGACCAGTATGCCTCGCGCGCCTCCCTTGCGCGCGCCCCGCACGCCTCGGCGACGGCAGTCCGAGCATCTACTGTGACCGGACGGGCCATCAACCGAGGTCAAGGGCGTCGATTTCATGCAAGCAGGTGGGAGGTTGGACGCCCGCGCTGCAGGAAGCCGACACCTCTGGAGCAAAATCGGTCCTGTGATACGCCGAAGGGACTCCCGACTCGCTGGGGCCTGGATAGAATTTCAGGGAGTCATCGTGATTCAGGTCGTCGAACCGTTCTCAGCGACTCGCCTTCCAGTTCAGGATCACCGTGATCGGCGCCGGCGCGTCTTCCTTCACAGTGGCGACAAGAAACTGCCGGCTGTCTATGGAGACCATGTACTTGTGGCGGGCATCGCCTTGCTGCACGGCGCCGCCGATGGGGAGAGGGAACAGCGCGACGGGTGTGCCGATGTCGGGTGTATTCGACGTCAGCTGGATCGGAACCGCCATCAGCCGGCCATCCCGCGCGACGTAAAAGAGTTCCTTCCCGTCGCGCCCCCAACGCACTTGCGTGCCACCGCCGATGGAGATGGCAAACCTTTCTCCCGGGCCAGGGAACGGCCGAACATAGACTTCGGCGACGCCTGATTCATTCGACTGGTACGCGATCCAGTGTCCGTCAGGTGCGAACTGCGCGGCCTGTTCGTCGAATGCTGTCTGGACGATCGAGAGGGGCTTGCCGTCCAGCGGTAGTGCCCAGATATCGAACCCGGTCTTCGGGTCGCGACTGGTGAAGAGCACGATACGTCCGTCGCGCGACCAGTCGGTTGCACTGACAGGCTGTCCTGTCGACAACAGCACTTCCTCACTGCGGTCACCGGCAACTGGTTTCTGGTAGAGCTCGTGAGTGCCTCTTCGATTCGAGCTGAAGATAATGCGGCTCCCGTCCGGTGACCAGACTGGAAAAACGTCGTCGGCCGGATCAGATGTGAACCGGCTGAATGCCCCACGTCTCAAGTCGAGCAGCCAGACGTCGGGATTCCCTGATACGCCTCGGTAGAACGCAACACGGTGACCGTCGACTGAAAGCGACGGTTGCGAAAGAGTCGTCGTGACCGCGTCGCCGACCTTGCTGATTTCCCTGCCGGACCGATCGAACCAGACGAACTGCCGGTGCGTGCCTGCTGAACCCCCACGGTACGCGATGGACCCGGTACGCGAAACGGTGACGGGATACGCCCTATCGCCAGACACGCCCTCCGCAACAGGGAAGGGCTTACCGGCCAGCTCCAGGCGGTCCGGATTGAAGGTCTGCGCAACGAGTCTGCCTTGCTGGACGAACAGCAGGTGTCCGGATGAGGCGAAGACGGCGCCTGTGTCGGAATCGAGGAGACGGCGAGCCTCGAGCGTCGCGTCGAGCTGGCCGACGTAAACGCCGCGCACTTCGGGATTCCCTCGTACGAAATAGAGAAAGCGACGACCATCCGGCAGGAAGTGCGGCGCGAAGTCACTCCCCTGTTGAGCCAGTCCTGGCAGGGGGACAGGTTGCCCGCCCGTGGCGGCCCGGATGCGGGTGATGGGTGTCCCCAGAGACGCGTACAGAATGACATTGTCCTGGTTCCAGGTTCCGCCCTCCGCCAACGTGGCGTTCACCAGCGTTTGCACCGATCCGCCGTCAACCGCGACATGCCGGAGCTTGGCATCCGCAAAGAACGCAATGGACTGACTGTCGGGCGACCAGAAGGGAAACTCCGCACCGTCAGTTCCCGGCACGGCCCGCGATAGACCAGATTCGAGGGAACGCAACCACAACCGCGATTGGCCTTCGAGCGTGGCAACGTAAGCTAATCGTGCGCCCGTCGGGCGAGATGGCCACTGAGTCGGGAGCTGCGGTTGGCGGCGTGACGATCTCCAACCGCATCTCAGCGGGGCCGGAGGTCGAGTGAGCGCCAGGTAGCAGCGAGGCCGCAAGTCCCAACGCCAGGGCAGCCAGAACAGCAGCCCAAACGAACCGCTCGCGGTTCCGGCGATCAGCAGGCGGCGGTGGGACGACGGCTCCGTCACGGTCGACCGCTGACATGGCATCCGCGATCTCGAGCCGCGCATCGCCGATATCGCGGAGGCGCTCCGTCGGGTCCTTCTGAAGGCATCGTCGGAGCAGCCTGCGAACCGATGGCGGCGTGGCGGCCGGCACTGCCGCGAAGTCGGGTTCTCGCGCCAGAACCGAGGCCAGCACATCGGACACGCTATCACCGGCAAACGTGCGACGCCCGGTCAACGTTTCGAAGAGCACACAGCCGAAGGCCCAGACGTCGGTGCGTTTGTCGAGCGGCTTGCCGCGCGCCTGTTCGGGACTCATGTAGGCCGCGGTCCCGAGGATGATCCCGGCGTGTGTCATCGCCGGAGAGATGACAGTCGGCGACTGCGATACGTTCGATGCGCTGCCGATAGGTTCCATCGCCTTCGCCAACCCGAAGTCCAACACTTTCACCGTGCCGTCGGCGCGGACCTTGATATTCGCCGGTTTGAGATCGCGATGGATAATCCCTTGCTCGTGTGCCGCTTCGAGCGCCTCGGCAATCTGCTTCGCGATCGGCAGCGCCTCGTCGAGTCGGGCATCGCCCCGCGCGCGATGCGCTGCGACAGGTCCTCGCCCTCGACCAGCTCCATCACGAGAGCGGACACGCCTCCGCTCTCTTCGAGCCCGTAGATGCCCGCGATGTTGGGATGATTCAGCGACGCGAGGTGAGGGCCAAGTGTGGCGTCATTATACGGGCGAGAGGGAACGCGAACGGGATAGATCCCGCAAAACTCCGCAGTGTTTACCTGATCTTCTGGCCTGAGCATGGCAGAGGTCGTAACGGGCCTCAGCCTCTAGGCCGCACGATCGGACACCCAGATCCCCGCGAAATCGTCCGGGTAACGAGTGTCGAATCCCGCTGGGACATCGAATCCGTGGCACACTTCGGTAGAGGTCAGTTAACGATGAAGATGATGCATCTTGCCGCTGCCGCTTGGCTGGCTTTCACAGGTGGTACGGTCTATCCGTCGGCGACGTGTGTACCGCCACCACCGTTGTGCGAGGCGGCTGCTGGCGCAGATGTGGTGTTCTTCGGTGAGGTGCTTGGGGAGACCACCTATGCGGAGCAAACGGAAAGGGGACCTTTGCCTCAGGGCGTTCAAGCTGTCCGATTCAACGTCATCCGAGCTTTCAAAGGAGTCAACGGAAGTCTGCTGTGGCGGTTCTTCTATTTCGGCGTCGAAGCGAGGGCGTTCAAGCAAGGAGAGCGATATCTGGTCTTCGCGCATCGGCGCGCAACAGGGGCGTTTGTGACCGGGTGCACGCTGACGCAATACGTGTTCTGCGCGCCTTTCGACAAGTACGTGCCTGCTCAAGACACTGCTGGCGATGGTCGCTGCGGTCGGCGTCGCCGGCTTGGCCGTTAGCGTCCCCAGCGGATGCGGCGAGTCCCCATTTCGCTCGCTGCGGCATCCGGCCCGAATGCCGACGGCAGTCTGGACGTGACGGTCAGGATCGCCGGTCTCGGCGACGCGGTGAGCACGACGGTCACGGCTTCAGGAGACGCGACGGCGGTGTCGCCTATCGGAACAACGGCAAGAACTTCCCGTCCGATCCAAAGAAGCAAACGGTCAGCGGACCGGTGTCGGATTCGGGAGAGTTCACGTCAGGCAAGAACGGATCGATCAGCAACTCCCTGACCTTGGAGCCGCCGGCATCGACCCTCGATTGCCCGAACGGCCAGCGTGAAGTGCTCGCCAGCGTCTCTTACAGCAACGTCACCGTCAGCGCAGCGGGGACCGGCACAGAGGCGATCTTGGGAACGTTCTCGCGAACGTTCTTCGTCATCTGATACTCGTCCATGTGCCGGGCTCCTGAGCCCGGCACATGGACGTTGCCGGAGGACCGGAACGGTCGAAACCCCGATTCGCCGAGCGGTTCGTTAGCTGGCTGCCCTTCTGCGATCTTCACTCGACGCACCGGGCGCCCGCACCATCGTCGAGATCGGGATCGGCGATCATCAACACCGGAACCGCTTTACGGAACTCCCGGCGAGATGGCTCGCACCAACTGGCGGAAGGTCAAGTGTCCAGCATGGCGCATAGAACACGCTCCGCGGCGCATGGCCACCCTTACCTAGACGGCGTCAGCCTTCTGGCGGGCCATCCCACCCTCGACGGGCTCCAGCGATACGTCCGGTCCAACGGGTCACCACGTCGTCTCGACGAAGCGCCACACCCTGTGAATGGTCCAAGATCAGCTGTCCGGACTCTTTAGGAAGTTGGCGGGCGGTATCGTCGACCGTGCCAGGGGGGTCGTTCGGCGACTCCGCCAGATGCGAAAGGCATAGACGCAATTCGCGAGTAAGCACGACATCGGCCGGGTGCGCATCCACCGCCGCCGCAATCTGCATCGCCAGCAAACCGATAACCGGCTCTACGCGGCGAACGCTGGTTGGCGGCCTCGGATTCTGCGGGTGGGGACGGTAGCCCATGTGATGCCGCAGCCGAGGAGGAGCCGGCGTCGATAGTTGTCGAAGTTGCGGTAGCCGTGGCCGATGCGGCGGATCTTCTCGAGAGCAGGTTGACGGCTTCGGTCGGTCCGTTGCTGGCGCCGCCGGTGGTGTGGAAGGCGAGGACCTCGTCACGCCAGCGGTCGATGGTCGTGGCCAGCCGGGTGAGTTCGGGGATCTCGACGTCGGCGGCGTGCTGGAAGAAGACGATCAGCCGACGCTTGGCGTGGGCGAGGTCGCGGGCGGCGTAGACCTCGGCGAGCAGCTCGCGGGCGAGCCACACGGCAGCGACTTCGCCGTCGGGGTCGCCGGCGGCGAGCCCGGCACGGAGGCGTTCCCAGCCTCGTTCGTTGAGGTTGGCCCAGGTGCGTAGCAGCAGGCGACGGATCCCGTAGAGCGGATCGATCTTGCGGCCACGGTGACCGAGCTGGTCTTGCTGGACGCGACGGCGGACGTCGTTGACGGCTTCGGAGGCGAGGCGGATGGCGTGAAAGTGATCGATCACCAGCGTCGCCGTCGGGAGCACGTCGCCGATCGCGGTGGCGTAGCCACGGAACACGTCGATCGCCGCGACGTCGATGCGGTCGGCCCACCAGATCGGCTGCGACTCGCACCCACTCCCGCACCACCTGGCCGGAACGACCTGGGGCGACGTCGAGCAACCGGGCCCGGTCGAGGATCGACGAACGTGGTCGCCATCTGGGTGCGCCGGCGGGCGTTGGCGTGCTGGAACGTGTGCTCATCGACCCCCAGCTTGCGGGTGCGCTCGAGGCGGTCGTCGGCGGCGATGAGGGTGTCGCCGTAGTCGACAACGGCCTGATGGGCGCACGCCCAGCCGACCCCAAACTCACGAGCCACTGCCGCCACCGAGTCGAGGTCCTCACCGACGCGCCGGCAGATCTCCCGGCGGGCCCGCTCGGTCAGCGAAGCCCGCACCCCGATCTCAGCGGACGTCTCCGACCACGACCCGAGCTCGCAGCGTCCCTCACGGCAACGCCAGGTGCGCTTGGCCCACACGATCACCGTCGGGGTGCCGGCGATCGGCAGATCGCGAACCGTCACCTGGCACCATCACCGACACCACACCGCCATCGGCGGCCCACCCATCGAACGCGTCACCAACCTGGCCGGGCAGAACAGCTAGCCCGCCATCGCGGATACGCCGACGACCGGTATGGGCGGTCGCCACGCCATTAGGAAGCGGCTCGCAAGCTAATCCGGCTCCACACGGCTAAAGGTGTCGACCGATGAACGTGCCGGACGACTGTGTGCCCGGCGGGAGGCCCGGCCCGAGGTCTTCACGCCGCCGTGAGACCCGCGCCCGGCTCGAAGACCGCGTCGTAGGCGGCCAGCGCCGGCGAGTGCCAAATGCCAGCGCAGAACGTCGTCCGCTCGAGCCAAACCGATCGCGCCCGAACGATCAGGCAGCTATGGCGCGCTGCGAGCCCGGCTCGCGCCATCGGGCGGCTGCCTCACGCCTGCGCCGAACGCCGATTTCCGGCGCATTGACGATGCAGTCCGGCTGCGAGCATGCTGTGCTGTCGGCA
>CAWFFB010000036.1:0-48180 GCA_963814975.1 uncultured Acidobacteriota bacterium
CGCGGGTCCGCAGGGAGAGCGTGAGCGGCTCTTCCGTCGTAACGACTGCCGAGGCAGTGCGCCGAAGCGGGGGACCTTAAAACGAGATCAGGAAGGGTCAGCGCACAGAAAAATGCGCTCGAAGTCCGCGCTGAAGAGGTGGCTCAACGCTTCCGGCTCGACGCCGAGCCGCCAGACAGGACCCGATGGGCTGACCGAAGACGCGCGGATGGCACACCGCCTGCCACGCCTCATCGCCTACGGTATTACGTGCGCTCTCCGTCAGGTTGGGGGAGCCGCGCCGGCGGTGGCAATCAGCGGCTCTGCAAGCTCTACACCGTCTTGACGGGCGAAGCGATTCACGAGACGGCCGTCTGCGCTTGATCGAAGTCAAAGATCGTCACTCGCTTCAGCGTGCGTGCCTCTGGAAAATGATAGAGATCGCCGGACAAGACGACGCCTCCGGTGCGTGGCAGTGTAAGGTACAGGACTTGATGCCCTGGCGTGTGTCCAGGCGCGGACTTGATGATCACCGATCCGTCGCCGAACACATCATGCTCGTCGTCTTGAATGATTATCGTCTTGCTGGTCTTCAATGCCGCGTAGTAGGCAGGCTGCAAGAAACCCGGTGGTTTCTCCGAGAACATCGCGTCGCGCTCGACTGGCGCACCAGCCAGGTTGCAGCTGCGAATGCGGTCGCGTTAGCGTGTGTACTTAGACAAAATTTTCCGGAGGCGGCGCCTCGCCTGGCTGCCACATAGCCACGACGCGGTGACGCGGTTAGAAGCTACCTGCCAAAGATGCCGAATGTGCATAGGAGCACGTTCCAACTCCGCTTAGCCTCAGGATCCGGTGTCCGGCCAAGATTCCAAGCGGCTTGCCCACGTATCCCTGCCCACGTATCCATTGTGCTGGTCACGGTGCGTTCAGAGTCGATGCTCGTGGAGGCTGGCCTGGCGGCCGGAACGTTGGGCCATGTGCTGAAGGATACGGCGGGCGACGAACTCCTCCCGGCGGTCCATGCCGCACTCGCTGATGAACGGGGACGCGCCTATCAATGTGCGTGTTCCTCAAGATGAACACGCGGACGGATGAAGAGGAACTAGATGCAGACCCTCACGCAAGCCGGCTTGTGCCGCGGCATTGCCTGCTTGCTCGTTGCGATGGCCATGGCTTGCTCCGGCCGGAACGAGGCGGCGCCGCAGGCGTCCGCGGCGGCAACACCGGCGGCGCTCCCGTCGGCGACCGACGCGGCCATCCCTCCAACGGCCTCGCCGTACGACGCCCTGTCGGAAGCCGTCGGCACCGGCTGCTCTCTAAGCAGCGGGAGCCGCGCGACCCGGCGAAGGCCCAAGTCGATACAGACCGAAAGGCAGGCACGTAGGCATGTGGAAGCTGTCCCTGGACCCGACGCAGAAGACGCTAATCAGCCAGCTGCAAGCGAGCGACCTCTGGTCGACCTGTGCCCGCACGGCGCGCCGCCATCTGGTGGCGGCGATCGCTCTCGGGGCAATCGTTCTTGTCACCGACTCCAGTTTCGCGCAGAGTCGGCCACCGCAGAGCGTGTCGGCGTCAGCCGCGGCGACACCGACGGCCGCGCTGCCGTCATCCGACGCTGTCCAAGGCGCCGGCACCACGCAAACAGCGTCGCTGACATGCACAGCGGAGCCAGGTGGACGCAGGCAGTGTCCGGCGGACACGTCGGCGGGTGTGGCGCTCATGAAGTCCACGGGGCCCTCGGCTTGCCTGCTGGGCAAGACCTGGGGCTACGACAGTGCAGGCGTCTGGGTCGCCGACGGCTGCGGCGGCGAGTTCACGCTGGGCCAGGGAGCCGCGGGCGCTTCCGCATCTGCGGCGCCGCCAGAGTACGTGCCTGTGGAGACTTGGGGGGAGTTCGACCCCGGCAGTGGCTTCCTCCTCGGGAGGTCGAGTGCCGGAGAGTTGAGCATCAGCGGGTACGCGCTGACGCGATACGTGAACCAGACGCCCGGCGAGCAGACCTTCATCGATCATCTCGGGAACGAGCGCACCGTCGATGGCCGCAACGACATCTGGCCGCATCGGGTCATGATCTTCCTCAAGGGGTGGGTCGGGAACCCGAGGTTGATCTACGCGGTCACCTTCTGGACGGTGCTCGATACCAACCAGAACGCGATCTTCGGCAACATCGGCTACCAGTTCAGCCGGAAGTTCAGCGTCTACGCCGGCCTCAACGGACACCCCGGTACACGCTCGCTCCAGGGCTCGCATCCTTTCTGGCTCGGCCAGGATCGCGTGATGGCCGACGAGTTCTTCAGGCCCTTCTTCGGATCCGGCGTCTGGGCACAGGGCGAAGCGGTGCCCGGCCTCTGGTACAACGTGATGCTGAGCAATACCAATAGCATCCTCGGCGTCACGTCGAGCGAGCTGGATCGGAACATTTTCCACCGGCGCGTCGATGTGGTGGATGCCCACGACCAAGGAATTCGGCCCCAGGGGCGCCTACGGCGACTGGGAAATGCACCAGAAGGTGGCGACGCGGTTCGGCTTCTCCACGACGCGGAGCCCGGAGCAGCGCTTCACCAACGCTTCCGGCGGTAGCGACAACACCACCCTCAGGCTGGCCGACAGCGTGAACGTGTTCGACAGGGGTGCGCTCGCGACCGGCGTGGCTGTGGACACGGTGAACTACCGGATCCTCTCATTCGATGCCGGCCTGAAGTACAAGGGCATCTTCCTGCAGACCGAGATCTACAACCGCTGGCTCGACAACTTCAGGGCGGACGGTCCGCTGCCGGTCGCCAGCATCCACGACACCGGCTTCTACATGCAGGGGGCGTTCTTCCCGGTGCCGAAGAAGCTCGAAGTCTACGGCGTTACCTCGCAGATCTTCGGCGACACGGACGCGGGCTTCAGCAACAGCTCCGAGTACGTGGTGGGGGCAAACTTTTATCCGTTCGACTCGCGCAACTACCGCCTGAACATCCAGAGTTCAGAAAGTGAACCACTCGCCGGTCAGCAGCGCGTTCGGCTATTACGTGGGCGGCCTGAACGGGCAACTCGTTTGCCGTCGGCTTCTCGGTGTTCTTCTAAGGAGCAAAGAACATGCGCGCCACATACCTCGCCGGCTGCGTGCTCACCGGCATCGCTTGCCGTTGGGACGATCCATCATGGAAACGCCGCGCCCGCGGCGCAGGCGCCGGCCGATGCGAATCAGTTCAACGATTCTCACTTCCACCTGACGAACTACATCCAGGAGGGCATCAGCGTCCCGGCGTTCCTGAAGATCATGGGGAACCGGGTCAGTCGCTCGACGCTGTTCGGTATTCCATTGCAGCAGCAGTGGTCGTACGGAAACTCTGGGGACTTCGCGCCGACGTACTACCTGCAAAGTGATGCCCCTCTCTATTACTACTCGTTCACCGACGCCTACATCGCCAGCGTGTTTCGGTCGCTGTCGAAAGAAGACCAGGCGCGCTTCGATCCGATGATCACCGGGTTCAACCCGGCTGATATGTACGGGGTCGACCACATCCGCCGTGTGCTGCGCACGTTCCCCGGCGTGTTCTCCGGCATCGG
This sequence comes from uncultured Acidobacteriota bacterium, assembly GCA_963814975.1. Lineage (GTDB taxonomy): Bacteria > Acidobacteriota > Vicinamibacteria > Vicinamibacterales > CAVVIG01 > CAVUXJ01. Next base: position 3,538 of record CAWFFB010000036.1, read on the forward strand.
CGAGTTCAGCATTCACAAGGAGTTCGTGTCGTCGAAGGTGGCGGGCGAAGTCGCCAGCCTGACGAACCCCGCCCTCGACCGCATTCTCGATTTCGCCGCGGAAGCGGGCCTCGTCGTCATCCTGCACAACGACATCGACATGCCGTTTGCGAAGCAGGGCGCGGAGCCTGTCTACCTGACGCAGACGAAGGCGGTGCTCAAGCGGCACCCCAAGGCAACCATCATCTGGGCGCACGTCGGCCTTGGCCGCGTGGTCCACCCGGTACAGCCGTCAGCCACCGAGTCGGCGGCCGAGCGCAGCCCCGCGCACATGGGCATCGTCGAATCGATGCTGATCGACCCTGCGCTGGCCCACGTGTCGTTCGATATCTCCTGGGACGAAGTCGCGAAATACGCGGTCGCGAGTCCGGAAGCGAGCGCGCGGGTGGCGGCGGTCCTGAACAAATACCCGGATCGTTTCCTGTTTGGAACGGACACGGTTGCACCTGCAGGACCGGGGCCCTATTACGCCGTGTTCGAGATGTGGGGTCCGGTGTTCCGGCAGCTCACACCCGAGGCGAGCCTGAAGGTTCGGAAAGGGAATTACGAGAGGCTCTTCGACGAAGGCACGCCAGCGGGTTCGCGCGTGGGAAAAGCGAACGTGAAATGAACATACATCAATCATCAGAAGGAGAATCAGGATGACACCGACAACCGGACACCCTGGAGGCCACCCGAGCGACGCCGATGGGCGCGGTCGCTGGCATGGCAGCAGCACTGCTGCTCGGAACCGTCGCGCCCGCACGCGCGCAGGCGCCGGCCGCACGATGCCAAGCCGAGCCTGGAGATTTACGGGTTCGCGATGCTCGACATGGGCATCAACCTCAAGACCATCGACCCGAACTGGTACCGACACGATGCGGGTCAACCGTCTGCCTTCATTCGACAAGCAGTTCGGCGAAGACGGCAGCACGTTCGCCGGCGTGCGTCAGAGCAGGCTGGGCGTGAGCGGCTTCGACGCCGACGCTCTGGGCGAGTCTGCGGACCACGTTCGAGTTCGAATTGTTCGGGACCGGCGTGGATGAGGGCCAGACGACGTTCCGCCTGCGCCATGCCTATGGCGAGCTCGGGAAGTTCGGCGCGGGGCAGACCTGGAGCCCGTTCATGGACATCGACGTGTTCCCGAACTCAATCGAGTACCGGGGTCCAACGGGCATGGTCTTCTTCCGCAACGTCCAGGTGCGCTGGATGCCTATCCAGGGCGACACCCGCCTTACGCTGGCGCTCGAACGTCCAGGTGCATCGGGTGACGCCGGCGTGCTCGCCGACCGCATCGAGCTGCAGAACGTGAAGGGCCGAAACCCGATGCCCGACATCACCGGCGAGTACCGCTTCGGCGGTCAGCGCGGCTACGTCGAGGTGGCCGGCCTGCTGGGCAAGATGAACTGGGACGACGTCCTCGCCGATCAGTTCGACTTGTCGGGCAGCGCGACGCGCTGGGGCCTGAATTTCAGTTCCAACGTGAAGCTGGGCGCCGCGCACGACCCTGCGCCTGCAACTTGTGTACGGCGAAGGCATCCAGAACTACATGAACGACGCGCCGGTTGATGTCGGCATCGTGTCAAACCCTGGCAATGCCGTGACGCCGATCGAGGGCAAGGCCATTCCCATCACCGGCACGGTGCTGTTCGTCGACCACAACTGGAACGACAAGTTTTCGACCTCGGCGGGCTATTCGCGCACCGACATCGACAACGTCGAGGGCCAGGCCGCGAATGCGTATCGAACGGGCCAATACGCGCTGGGCAATCTGCTCTACAGCCCCGTCCCCGGCGTGATGATGGGCGGCGAGCTGCAGTGGGGCAAACGCGAGATGTTCAAGGACCCCTACGTCGGCGATGGCCTGAAGATCCAGTTCTCGTTCAAGTACAACTTCTCGTCAAAGGTAGGAGGCTAGTCAAATGAGTCTGATTCCGTCGTCTGATCATTCGCAACGGCTCGCTCGCCGGCCTCGACGGTGGCTGCGTTGAGTATTCCGGTCCTGCCAGTCTCAGGCGCGCAGCTGCCGAGATCCAGAAAGCGGTCGACGCGCGCTGTACAAGCAGTACCGAACCTCAAGGAGGCGACAACGCCGACTACATTCCGGCCCTCGCCAAAGTGGATCCGAACTATTCGGCATCGCGCTCGTGACGCCGTGACGGCAAGGTGTTCACAGCCGGCGACATGAAGTCCGAGGTGTCGATCCAGTCGATCTCCAAGGTCTTCACGATGGCGCAGGTCATCCAGGAGCGGGCCTCGCAGGTCGGTCGAGAAACGAATGGGCGTGGATGCCACGGGCAGCGCGCTTCAACTCGATCATCGCCATCGAAGGGGTACGCAGCGTCGTCGGCGCGGGTGCGCCGGAGATGAATCCGCTCGTCAATCCGGGCGCCATTTCCGCCGACCAGCATGGTGACCGGGCAAACGCCGACGCAGTGTGGGCCAAGATCCTCGGCTTTCACAGCGACTCCGCCGGGCGCTCGTTGAACGTGCTGCAGGAAGTCTACAAGTCGGAAGCTGACACCAACCAGCGGAACCAGGCGATCGGCGCGTTAATGTCTGCGTATGGATACATCAAGACCGACTGGCGTCAGGCAGTCGATCTCTACACGCGGCAGTGCGCCATCAGCGTGAACGCACGAGATCTTGCGGTGATGGCGGCGACGCTGGCCGCTGGTGGCAGGAATCCGGTGACCGGCAAGCAGGTCATGGATGCCGCGAAGGTTCCCGGGGTTCTGGCGGTGATGGCGACTGCCGGGCTGTATGATGACTCGGGCAAGTGGCTGTATCACACGGGTCTGCCTGCCAAGAGCGGTGTCGGCGGAGGCATTCATTGCGGTATCTCCGGGTAAGTTTGGCATCGCCGTCATTGCGCCGCCGCTCGACGATGCCGGAAACAGCGTGAAGGCGCAAAGGGCGATTGCCGCGATCTCGAATGCGCTCGGAGGCAACCCGTACGTGGCACGACCGAAGAGCTGAACACTCGTCGCGAGAGCCGCAGCCCTCGCGACGAGGACGGTCCGAAGCGAAGAACCGCCAGTTTCGGAGAGCACAACTACGATGTCTCCGGCTCTCGGTCGCTTCGGGGTGAGAGGTTTGGTTTGGCCACACGGCGGCCGCCTCGTCCATGACCGGCAGCGTGAGCCGAAGCGCGGCTCCGCCGCCCTCGTCCGTGTTCGCCCTGGATTCGGGTGATCAGAACGGGGACAATCAGGGTGGAGTGACTCATGAAGAACATCGCCGCTGTCACCATTGTTGCCGCCGTGTTGAGCGGGCCGCTGGTTGCACAGGAAGAAAAGCCGGTGCCGAAAGACTCCGTGCGGGTGACAATCCCGGGATGTACCAAGGGTTATGTCTTCACCGCCGGCCGCCGCACCCCAGATCAGGCGGGCAGCGTCGACATTCCAGAAGGCATGCATTTGCGCATGAACGGGCCGAAAAAAGTGATGGCGGCGATCAAAGCGCACGAAGGTTCGATGGTCCAGATCACCGGCCTCATGAAGAAAGGCCAGTACAATCCGGAGGGCATCGGTCTCGGTGGTGGCGTACGGATTGGGCCCGGCCCGGCACCTACAGGCGGCGGCCTGTCGGCCGCTCCGATGGCGAGCCAGACGCTCATCGATGTCGAGGGCTGGCGCACCGCGGTCGGTAACTGCCCATCGCGATAACGGACGTGTCGGGCAGGGAACGTCGGCCAAGTTCCCAGTTCACCCTAACCATCCCCAAGGGCCCTCGAAGCTGCAATTGAGGGTGCGTCGCAGTTCGCCCGTGCCTTCCCTGCCGCGCGCTCTTCGGCACGACCCTGCTTCGCGGGAACGCGACCCTCTTTTATTCGAGAACGCATTCGGGCTGGCGCTTGGGTGGCTCGACACGATGTTTGCCTGCTCGCGACTCGGCTCCCGCGACCTCGGTGTTTTCCTATAGTCCGCAGCCGGCGGGAGCCATGGCCATGGTACTGCCCACGGACACGACGATATAACACTGGCTGGTGCGACGGTCCCTCAATACCAACGCGGACGATCCGGGAACCACCGAGCGGCCGTCGGGAGCCGCTATCGGCTCGTTGACCAGCAACTGAAACCTCACGTCCTCGGGTCTGGGAATTCGCAACCTGGGCGCGCGTCCGTACAAACCAGGTCGCGAGAAATACCAGCACAATGACCATTGATATCGACGGCACAAGCGTCCGAACGATTATCATTACCTCCTCCTCCGTCGGGATTGTTTCTGTCAGGTTGGAGGCGACTGCTGCTCCCGAGAGATGGCGGCGTTCACGCAAGGTGAGTGCCGCTCGATTTTGTGCGGCCGCCTGGCATGACGCACGGGCGTCCCGTCATTCCGAAGCGCTTGGTGGCGATTTTCACATCAACCGCGACGATCCACGACGCACACTACATTCGGAACATGACGGTCTCGCGTACACTGGATCCGGTTCCTACTGCCTGGCCACGCCGCCATGGGTAGAGCATCCGGCCGCCGCGGCCGCCTCCGTCGTTCCAGCCTGCCGGGATCCGTCCACGCAGGTTGCGTGCGCGTCACCGGTCACGGCCTTCTTCGCCTTTTTCGCACCTGTCTTGGTGGCCTTTGCCGTCGCTTTCCCAGCATGCTTCGCCGCATCCGCAGCGTCCTTACCGGTTTCCTTGGCTGCCTCCCCTGCTTTCTTGGTCTCTTCCTTGGCGCCGGACTGTGCTGCGGCGTCGATTCCCGCTCCCAGCGAAAGCGCGAGCAGGCATGTCGCGATCATTTTTCTCATCTGCGTTCTCCGACGAAGGATGCTGCATGATCCGAGCCCAATGCGGCCCAACTCGACACGCAGAAGCCCTGATGAGTTCGAGGACGCACATCCTTCGTTCGCGGTCGCATGACGAACATGGCGCCACGTCATGGTTGGGGTCGGGGGAAACTCGCAGTGCCAGTCACACGCTGGAAGCGCAGGGCTGGCCTGGTCGCGACGAACCTGGGAGGGGACGCCGCCGGCTACGTGGATACCTTCGCTGCGAATGGGCGCGAGTTGGCCGAGATGGTGCGCATCGCAACCAAGTACCAGGCGAACAACGCGATCATCAGCGAATCCACGACCACGAACAGGCCCACCCTCCCAAGATAGGGTTGACCGAGGGTGAGCACGAGGCCGATGAACACCGCCTTGCTGATGCTGGCGACGATCAAGACCAGAGGACGTACCGGCGGATTGAACGCCGCGTAAATCAGCATGCCGCCGATGAGCGCAATGAGCACGCCCCAGTTGCGCACCACGATCTCGGCCAGCGGACCGCTCAGCGATTCGCCGAACGTCGACCGAAGCGCGGCCTCCGGTGCGAACACTGCCTGCAACATCGTGGTCGTCAGCACCCCGGACGCGATCATGATCCACCGAATATTTCGACGAATCCAAGCCATCTGAATCCTCCTCTGACGCGGGGCGACGGGACGGAGTGGGCCGGACGATAGCACAAACCCGCCATCGACTGAACGCGTCAGGCAGTCTCCGGGCAGGGCGCACGTCCCTCCCCAGGAGGCCGCCAGAGACGGTCCCTGCCCAACTTTCGCCTCCTTTCCGTGCGGTCCGGCGTCACGCACGGACGGACGGGAAGGCGGTCCCTTTTTATTTGAGGGCCACAGCGCGTTCGGGTGTATAAGCAAGCGCATTGGAGGAGCACATGAAGTTGCGTGTGAATCCGGAAGTTGGTCTCTTGGCCGTCGCTGCGCTGGCGGCGTCGCTCACCTGGGTGAACGCGCAGCAGAAGAGCGGTGCCACGGTCGCCATCGATGCCGATGATCTCGGCGGCGTTGTCACGAGCGCGAAAGGTCCCGAGGCCGGTGTGTGGGTGATTGCGGAAACCACGGAACTGCCGACGAAGTTCGCCAGAATTGTGGTCACCGACGACCAGGGACGCTACGTCCTGCCTGATCTGCCGAGAGCAGGCTACCAGGTCTTCGTCCGCGGGTACGGGTTGGTGGACTCGTCACGCGTCAACGCCAAGCCGGGGCAGCAGCTCGACCTCAAAGCGGTTGTGGCGCCCGACGGCCGCGCGGCCGCGCAGGTCTATCCGGCAAATTACTGGCTGAGCCTGCTGGAAATCCCCAAGGGAGAGCACCCGGTCGACCACGTGGCCCTGGAAACCAAGGCGTGCTTCTCCTGCCATCAAGTGGGCAACCGCGCGACTCGTGAATTGACGAAGGGCGTTGGCACGTTTGCCTCGAGCCTCGAAGCCTGGGATCGCCACACCACGATGGGACCCAACGGGGCGAACATGGGCGGCCTCTTCAGGCGCCTCGGCGCGCAGCGCAAGGCGTTCGCCGATTGGACCGATCGGATTGCCGCCGGCGCCTATCCCGAAGCGCCGCCGCCGCGTCCGGCCGGCGTCGAGCGCAACCTCGTGATCTCGATGTGGGACTGGGCCCTGCCGACCAGCCGGCGGAGCGATGCAGCGGGCACCGACGAGCGCTCTCCAACGGTGAACGCGAACGGGCTGATCTACGGAGCCATCCAGACGTCCGATATTCTCGCGGTGCTCGATCCGCAGGAGAACTCGACGACGGAGATCAAGATTCCGTCGAACGGGCCTGTGCTCGATGCCAGCACCCCGCGCTCGATGACGTGGGGGGACGAGAAGATCTGGCAACGGCAAGCAGACCCCCGCAGCGTGGCGATGGACGCCAAGGGACGCGTGTGGGTCACGGCACGGAATCGCGCTCCCCAGCAGCAGCCGGCGTTCTGCAAGGACGGCGCGACGAACAAGTTCGCGAAGTACTTCCCGATGCCGGGCCCGAGCAACAGGCAGGTCCAGCTGTACGACCCGAAGACGAAACAGTTCACGATGATCGACACCTGTTTTGCCGCGGACCATAACCTGTTCGACGAAAAGGACGCGCTCCTCTTCGGCCAGGACAATGCCATCGGCTGGGTCGACACGCCGACGTTCGACAAGACGCACGACGCCGCCGCGTCGCAGGCATGGTGCCCCGGCGTCGTGGACACCAACGGCGACGGCAAGATCTCCACCGGCTGGACCGAGCCCAAGGAGCCGATCGATCCCAAGAAGGACCACCGGATCGAATTCGGATGTTATTCGATTGGCATCAGCCCGACCGACGGGGCCGTATGGTGCTCGGGAATCGATCACGAGGACAAGACGCTCGTGCGCATCGAGCGCGGGCCCAACCCGCCGATGTCATGCAAGGCCGAGGTCTATGTGCCGCCTCCGTCGACGATACCGTTGCCCTATTCGGGAGGCGTGGCCATCGACAGCCACGGCGTGGTCTGGCAGAACTGGCGGGGCGTCCACGAGATCTTCAGCTTCGACCGTCGCAAGTGCAAGGTCCTGAACGGGCCGACGGCCACAGGTCAGCAGTGCCCGGAAGGGTGGACCGTGCACAAGAAGCCCGGCCCCACGTTCAAGGGGGAGCCGGAGCTCAGCACGGACATGCTGTACCTCGGCAACATCGATCATCACGACGCGCTCGGTCTCGGGAAGGACGTGCTGCTTGAAGGCGACGTCAACGCAGACTCGTTCTGGGTGATGGTGCCGCACAACGGTCAGATGCAGACCTTGACCTTGCGCGTGCCGTACCCGTTGGGATTCCACTCTCGACACGCGGCCGGGCGAATCGACGATCCGAAGGCCGGATGGAAAGGTCGCGGGCTCTGGTCGAGCTACTCGATGTACACGCCCTGGCACCAGGAAGGCGGCAAGGGCTCGCGGCCGAAGGTGGTGAAGTTCCAGGTCCGGCCTGGTCCGCTCGCAAAATAGGCGCGTTTGGGCGGCCGGCTGCTGTTCATCAGAGGCCGGCCGCATTTGTCTCGTGGGGATTCCCCGCTCCACGAACCGGCCAGATACCGCCTGCCGCTCTGCTCGAGCCGCGGCCCGGTCCAGGACGTCCTGATGAGCGATCCCTACGCGCGCCGATCTGGGTGGCAGGCCAAGAACGAGAAAGAGGCAGTGATGGCGCGGCACAGGGGACCGATCAGATATGCGGTTGTCGGCCTCGGACACATCGCGCAGGTAGCGGTCCTGCCGGCGTTCGCGCATGCCAGACGAAACTCTCGCCTCGCGGCGCTGGTCAGCGACGACGCGGCCAAGCTCAAGGTCCTGGCCAAGAAGTACCGGGTTGAGGCCGCGTACTGGTACGACGAATACGAAGCCTGCCTCGCGGGGGTCGACGCCGTCTATATTGCGCTCCCGAACTCGATGCATGCCGAGTACACCCTTCGAGCTGCGCGAGCCGGCGTCCACGTGCTGTGCGAGAAGCCGATGGCGGTCACCGCCGCAGAGTGCCGGCGGATGATCGAGGCGTGCCGTCAACACCACGTCAAGCTGATGATCGCCTACAGACTGCATTTTGAAACGCTGAACCTGAAGGCGATCGAGCTGGTCCGCCGCGGGCAAATCGGTGAACCGAAGTACTTCAACTCCTCGTTCTCGCTCACCGTGCGCGACGGGAACATTCGGACCAAGGCAGACCTGGGCGGCGGCACGCTCTACGACATCGGCGTCTACTGCATCAACGCGGCGCGCTACCTGTTTCGTGCCGAGCCACGCCAGGTGATGGCGCTGTCGGTCAACAGCGGCGGGAAGAAGCTCGCCGAGATCGACGAGTCGACCGGGGCGCTTCTTCGATTCGAGGGGGAACGGATTGCAGGGTTCGTGACCAGCTTCAATGCCTCAGACGTCGCCTCGTACAGGATTGTCGGCACGAAAGGCGCCCTGCGCCTGGATCCCGCTTACGAGTACGCCGGAGGCCTGGCCTACGAGCTGGTGATAGACGGTAAGAAGACCAAGGGGCACATCGGGAAACGCGACCAGTTCGCGCCGGAGCTGCTGTACTTCTCCGACTGCATTCTCAAGAACCGGGAGCCCGAACCCTCCGGCGAAGAGGGCCTTCAAGACGTGCGAATCGTGGAGGCCTTGTACCGCTCAGCAAAGACAGGGAGAGCCGTCTCACTACCAGCCTTCAAGGACGGGAGACGGCCCGGCGCGCGACAGCGGATCGTGCGATCTGGCGTGAAGAAGCCCCGCCTCGTGAAAGTGAAAAGCGGAAGCGAAGACTGAGCCCGTCTGACGCAGCCAACGCGGCTCGACCGTGCGTTCAGCCCGGGTCTCTTGCAGAGCTTGCCGCATCAACCGCCTGGATTCAACAGTGGCACATGTGTGCTTGAGAAGAACAACAATCAGCGGTATGGTGTTTGTGTATTTCCGTTGAGTCTGGAGACCCGGCCGCTGGTGCATCACTCAATGAGCCGACCTGAACTCCTGAACATCACACCTCCTCGACGGCTCTCCTCCGTCCGAGCGGGCGCTGACGGTCATCTTGGATGAGGCGCAGCGCGACGCCGTCAGTGCGCCGTTGCCTGCTTTGCGGCAGCACCGCGATCGCGGCCACGGTAAGTGGGCGGGTCGTGACGACCAACTGCTCGGCGTGTTGCGCGGTCTTGACCATCGAATTCGACCCGCCCGACGAGCCATTGCTCCGCGCCCGCATTGAGCGAGTCGACAAACCCGATGACGGCGATCCGCGCGCGGCGCGTTTGACGTTGGTGACGCGCCACCGCGAAGAGCCCGCACCCGCTCGCCTCTCCGATCGCGCTTGAATTCCTGAAAGAGGACCGCCTGGGCGGCCCGACATGCTGTGAGTGTGGGGAGCCCGCTCAGGCGCGGCGTGCCAGGTCCGCGGCAATGCTGGAGAGCAGCGCCCGTTCCTCGGCCGAGATGCGGCCGATGCCGAGGATGCCGCCACGCGGAGACGCAGCCATCCCCGGTCCAACACGGCAACCGGGTTGAGTGGGAGGTCAGAGCGATTTCAGGAACGCAAGCAGCGCGGCGCGCTGAGCCGGCGGAAGAGCCAGGAACCGGCGGCGAGCGGACGCCGCCTCGTTTCCGTGAGCCCCAACGGCGTCTTCAATGGTGGCCGCCGTGCCGTCATGCAGCAACGGCCGCCGAAGTCGCAGGCCCCACAGGGCCGGCGTCCTGAACTCCTGCGGCGTCAGCGGCTTCCTGCCGGATGCCGTCGCCGGTCCCGATGTCGTGCAGCAGCAGATCCGAGAAGAGCGGCACCACCTTGTGATGGAACAAGGCGTTCGCGTCGGGGCCGGTCTGCAGCGACGGCACATGGCACGACGCGCAGCCGACGGCGCCGAAGAGCGCCTCGCCCGCGCGCACGGTGTCGTCGATCGGCACCCCGGCTCGGCCGGCGCGAGGAATTTCATGAACGACTCGAAATTGTCGATGCCCTCGCCGCCGCGTTCGCCGATCCGGCTGATCTTCGGGATCGGGGATCCGGTCGCACAGCTTCATCTGCTCCAGCGTGATACCGAATGCGAGCTCGTCGGAAACAGGTCGTTCGTGATCCCCATCTCGTTCCGGTAGGCGTCGGCCCCGAACGCCAGCAACGTCGCGTGCTGGGCTTTCCATCCGAACCGTCCGACGCGGCGTCGGCCGGTGGCGATATCGGTGATGACAGCCGCTCGTCCCGCTGATCGCCGTCGCGGTCGCGATCGCCGCGGATCGTCGAGCGCCAGCAGCGCTTCGTCGGGAATCGCTTCGACGAGGCCCGCGCCAAACAACGGGATCGGCACGCGCCGCGAGATCACGTTCGCCTCTGGAGGGATGATCGGCTGACATGTGTGCGTGGGAATCGAGAAGATCTGGAACAGCGAACCCTGACGTCGGGCACGAGCTCCACGAACTCGCCGCGTTCGTCGCGGCGCGCCGCCCGGACCTCGGCGACCACGCCGGCGCCGCCAATCGTCGGCACGCTGTGGCAGACAGCGCAGCTCGAGCCGTTGAACGCCGGGCCGAGGCCCTCTTCTGCCGTTTCGACCTCCGTGAAATCCTCAAGGCCCAAGCCGGAACTCCTCGAACTCGCCGCTGGTGATGCCCGGCAGCGGATCTCCCGGCAGCGGACGGGCCGGTCTGGCCCCGGCGACCTGGACGCAGATCGCCGCGATGCAGACACCGGCTGCGAACGCCATCGATGCGCTTCACGGTCTGACACTCCTAGTCCTCGACGATGATCGAGACCGCGCATGAAGCTGTGCCCGGCGCCGCACATCTTCGAGCATTCGAAGGTGTAGCGGCCGGGCGTGTCGGCACGGAAAATCAGCGTGGCTTCACCTCGCCCGCGCTTCGGAATGATCACGTTCGCATCGGAACCGACGATGCGGAACCCATGGTTGGTGTCGTCGCTCCGCAGCCGGAACTCGATCACGGTCCCGCGCTTCACCTTGATCTGCGACGGCGTGAACGTGAACCGCTCCGCCGTCACCCGGACCACCTCTGCGATCCTGCGAGGATCCGGACGGCGCGGCGAGCACGACGAGGAGCACGGCACCCACGAGCGAGCTGCGGCGGACGAGCCTGGTGCGGTCATCAGAACCACCAGCCGAGCCCGATGTTCAGGCTGTCGACGCTGCTGAACAGCGAGCTGCTGGTTCCGGATCACCGAGTAGTCGATCTTGAGCACGATGTCGGGATCGGGAAAATACGACGCGCCGACGACCCAGGCGGCGCGATCGAACTGCTTCAGCGGCAGCACGCCCTCGGGCATGCGGAACTGCGTGTCGAAGTTTTCGTAGCGCATGAACAGCGGCGAAGTCGTACCGCAGCCCCGGCAGCGGCCGCAGTGACGGCTCGATGTAGAAGCCGCGCATCTGCTCCGCGATGTTCGGGTTCACGCCGGTCGTCCGCTGCAGCAGATCGTTCAGCTCCTCCGCGCCGTCGATGAAGATCTGCGCGAACTCGCCGCGGATCGCGAAGGGACCGGTGCGGTACCGCCCGTCGAATTCGACGACGCTCGACACGGGAGTCCTCGCGGGGGAAGTTGAAGCCGCTTTCGCCCCGCCAGAAGCTCGTGCCGAGCGTCAGCCCGGGAAGCCCGCCGTATTCGAGCCGTGCGGTCTGTCGCGATGTTGCGGACGTTCGACAAGAACCCCTTCTGGCGCGCCTCGGCCAGTCCCTCCTCGGCGGTGATCCGGGTCGCGTCGAGCGGCGCCATGACGTACGCGCGATACTGCCAGCCCGCGCCGAACGTACCGTGAATGCCGGCGCCGGCGTCGAACCACGTCGTCGGGATGATGAACGTGTCGACGAACGGCCGCTCGACGCCGTGAAACGACGGCGGTTCGTGGCGCTCGTTGATGATCCCCACTGGCGCGAGCAGCATCCCGCGCGCAGGTTGAACGCCCGGTGTCACCCGGAAGTCCAGGTACGCCTGTTCCAGCTCCAGCTCGCCGGATTCTTCAAGGCCTTCGACCAGGCGCGTGCTCGAGCTCGAGCTCACCGATGAACCGGATGCGGTCGGTGAAGCTGTGGTTGAACAGCAGGACGAAGCGGTGGAAATCGAGCTGCGGATCCTCGTGTTCGGGCCGGTTGAGATGAAAATCCATGTAGCCGGAAATCGGCCCCGTCTGCGACACGTCCGACGGTTGCTCGCGCGGAGGCGTGGGCGCCTCCGCGACCTGACCCGGTGCGACGGTGGATTTCCCTTCCGCGGCCGCTTCTTGCGGTGCCTTGCTCTCGTCGGCCGATTCCAGTTCCTTCACCCGCGCGGCAAGCTCCCGAAGGCGCCGCTCGAGTTCCTCAACAGACGCCGGCGGCGAGACCGGACCTTGAGCGGAAGTATCGGACGCGGCGGCTGCCGGCTGGGCGGATAACCGTTCGGTGGCGAGCATTGCGATGAGGAACGCGGTCAGGAACACCAAGAACCAGCCTCCGTCCAGCTCGACATGTTAGCCGTCAAAATATTGTTTTTGATTATACAAACTTTCGAGGAGGATGTGCCATAGGCTTTATCGGAGAGGGAGATCGAAAGCGGTAGCCCCCTGAGCCCACTCGAGCCTTGAGGACCAGGACGGAGGGCGACCCCGTTCGAAGACGTGTGTCGCACGAGTTGTACACCTCTGCCGCAAAACAGACGCGTTTCAAACACGCTCGAGCGGATCCACATTTGCTGAACCGGTTGACATGACTCCAAGTCTGCGCCGCAGCGTCGCGTCGGCCGTAGCGGCCGTGCTCGTCAGCGTGAGCGTCTCGGCGCTGACGCGAATCGAGCCGCGCCGAAACAGCTTCAAGCCCTCCGAGGACGTTCAGCTCGGACGTCAGGCGGCGGCGCAAGTGCGTCGTCAGCTGCCGCAGTTGAACGATGCGCCCACCGACGCACTCGTTGAAAGGATCGGCCGTCGGCTGGTCGCCGCCGTTCCCGCCCGATTCGCACAGCCGGCGTTTCGATACTCGTTCGATGTCGTCAATCTGCGCGAGATCAACGCCTTCGCGCTGCCCGGCGGCCCGATGTTTCTGCATCGCGGCATGCTGCAGGCCGCCCGCACGGATGATGAAGTGGCCGGCGTCATGGCGCACGAGATCAGTCACGTCGTTCTACGGCACGGCACGCTGCAGGCCGCCAAGGCCCAGAAGTTTCAGCTCGGCGCACTGGCCGGCCAGGTGATTGGATCGATTGTCGGCGGAACGACGGGGACGATCATCGCGCAAGGATCGCAGTTCGGCCTCGGGACCTACTTCCTCAAGTACAGCCGCGAATACGAACGGGAGGCGGACCTGCTCGGGGCTCAGCTCATGGCGCGCGCCGGCTACGATCCCAGGGAGATGGCGCGGATGTTCCGGACCATCCAGCAGCAGGGCGGAAATCGCGGGCCCGAGTTTCTGAGCGACCACCCGGATCCAGGCAACCGCCACGATGCCATCATTCGCGAGGCATCATCGCTGACGGTCGGCGGCTCAGCGAATACGGGACCCGCATTCGACGCCGTCCGGTCGAGGCTGGCGCAGATGCCTCCGGCGCCGACGACGCAGCAGGTGGCACGCACCCAGCCGCGGTAGTCTGTCGTTCAGTTGGGACTTCTGGCACGACACAAGAGCACGTGTCCCTGTACCTCGAAGTCAAGCCTTACTTCTCCTACTTCGAGCCTGCGTCATGATTCTGTGAAGCCGTCTTCTCCAGACGGTAGATGGCGTAGCGCTGATCCCGTTCACGGTACTCGCGGACCATCTCCGCCGGACTGTTCTCGAGCGCGTGCCGGCAGAACGCCCGCTGAACGGGATCCTGAACGTTGCACCAGAAATTCCAGTGCAGGTAGACTCCGCCCGCATACCGATCGGTCAGATACCGCAGGTAGCTGGGGTTCGACACAATCAGCGACATCTGCCCGGCATTGATCCCCCACACGTGGAACATTCCGGGATTGTGCGTCAGCACGTACGAGTTGTGCGGCAACGACGGAACGAACGATCTCGCAAACCGGACGTCCGCTCTCGCGGCCCACGCTTCCTCTGTCGTCGCACGGACGATCGGGGCGTACCACAGAAACTGGAACGCGAGCGCGGCCGTCGCGCGCTGCGTGCGCGGGCAGGACGTGGTTGACGCGATCGGCCCACCTGACGATCTGCGCCAGACCGAGGCCGCCGAGAATGGCCAGGGGCGGATAGGTCATGAGCGAATAGCGGACATCAGCGCCGTAGTTGTAACTGCCCGCATAAAACAAGAGATCGATCGCGAAGAAGAGCACGAAATATGCGAGCAGCGCCAGGCGCTCGGCGGCGAACCGGCGGCCACACAGCCCGGCGAGGGCGAGCAGCGTGAAGACGACGGGAAAGCGTTCGTCTCCCAAGTAGAATCTCCCGTTCACCCGAAGGTTCGCCGCGATGTAGCGCAAGCGACAGCGGCGCCTCGGCGGCTCCCCAACCTTCATTTCTGACGGCGAACAGGTGGCCAACGTGAGGCGCCACCAGGACCACGAACAACAGACCAAGCCACCACAATCTGGCGCGTCCGAGTTCCTCTCGCGCGTGATGCCACAGCAGCAATCCGATAATCGGCAGAACCAACAGCGATTCTGGCCGGAACTGAACCGCATACGCAGCCGACACCACCGCGACCCCCAGCGCCGTGGTGCTTCTCGATCGAATGAAGTGCATGCTGGCGGCGAGCGCGGCGACGCAGGCCAGAGAGGCCGAAGGTTCGACCGCGGCAGTCGCGCGACCATACGAGCTGCTCGGGTATCAGAGCGACGAGCAGTCCGGCATAGAACGCGGCGAGGCCGTCATCGAACAGCATCAGCACGAGCAGGTACACCATGCTGACGGTCATCGCCATCACGGCCGCGTTGACCGCGAACGCCGCGGCAGGCCTGACGCCGACGGCCCGGTACACCAGGCTCAGCAAGTGCGGATATGCGTACGGCTGCTTGTTGTACTCGCCGTTCCAGCATTGCAGGCGGCCGTACTCGACCGTGCCGTCATTGCACATCTTGCGCCAGCTTCAGATCCGCGAGGTTCTGGCCGATGCTTTGATAGATCTGCTCGTCGTAGTAGATGCGGTTCGTGCGCGGCGCGACAAACAGCGTGAGCGCCAACGCCAACGCCGCCAGGCCGGCCATCCGCAGGCGGTCGCGCCGGCCCAGACGCTTGAAGTGATCGCGGGCGACAAGGGCGCCGAGCGCAAGGCCCAGAATCACACAGGCTTCCAGCGACCAGAACTGGATGGTCTTCAGCTGCTCGCGAAGCATGGCCACCGGTGGATCTCAGCATCCAGATGAATAGTGTGCCGATCGTCAACGACCAGGCAGTGGCAAGTGTGACAAGCGCGCGCCAGGAACAGGTCCGAGTCCGCTCAATACCGGGTGTCACACGTTTGCTCCGAGCGGAACGCCCGAGGCCGCCCTGGAAGTCGCCACACGCTCGACCAGACATGGGCCGATGGCCAGCGCGTCGGCCCCCGAACGGACGAACACATCGATCGCCTCCGCCGGCGAGCAGACGAGCGGCTCGCCGTGGATGTTGAAGCTGGTGTTGAGCACGGCGCCGATGCCCCACCGCCGGCGCGCTTCCCGCAGCAGTTCTGCGAACTCGCCCCGCCGCATTGTCTGGCACGAACTGCGGGCGGCATGTGCCGTCGATGCTGATCACGCCGGCCAGACAGCTGCGATCGGTAACGGCCTGACACCTCGTACGCCATCGTCATCGCGAGGTTGCGACTGCCGGTCCAGTCGGCAAGCACCCGTCGGCCCTCGCTCTCGAGCATGCTCGGACAGAAGGGCTGGTACCACACGCGCCGCTTGAGCGCGAGGTTCAGACGATCTCGCAGCTCGGGACGGTCCGGACGCGCGAGGACGCTGCGGTGGCCCAGCGCGCGCGGGCCGTACTCCATGCGCCCTTGGAACCACATCACGATGCGGCCTTCGTCGAGCATTTCGGCCACGCGACCCGCGAGGTTCGCGACCGTCGCGGTCGGCCGAAGCCGGCATTGCGGAGCGCGGCCTGAATCGCCGACGTGTCGTAGTCCGGTCCCAGGTCGAGACGGCCGAAGTCGAGGTCGATCGGCTCCCGCAACTGCGCCGCGGCGACAAGAGCAGCTCCGACCGCAAGGCCGCCATCGCCCATGTGCGGGAACACGTAGACGTCCTCCACTTCCGGCAGCAGGCGGATGCGCCGCGTGGCTTTCACGTTGGAAACGACCCCGCCGGCCAGCGCGACCCGCCGAAGGCCCGTGAGACGAACGGCGTCGCGCGCGAGCGCAACGCAGGTCTGTTCCACGACGCGCTGCGCGAGATAGGCGAACTGCTCGTTGGAGTATCGCCAGTGGATTCGCGCCAGCGTCCCGTTTGAGCGCATGGCCGGCCCGTTCGGTGACGATGACGCCGTCGCGAACGCGAACACACGACAAGCAGCGGGTTGTCCTCGTCGGCAATCGGCGCGGCGTAGTCCGCGAGCGCCATCACTTTGCCCTCGTCTTCCAGCTCGCGCATGTTGAGGAGGTTCGTCACGTGCTCGAAGAAGACGCCGAGCGAGCTGCGCGCCGGTGACGCGGCCACTCGGGTCAAACGGCCGTCGCGAAACGACGAGATGGTGGCCGAGAGTCCGTCGCCCAAGCCATCGATCGTCACCACGGCGCACGGCGCGAAGTCTGCGGCCCACGCGGCGCGCTGCCGCGTGCGCCTCGTGGTGATCGAACGAGCCTGAGCTCGGCGTCACGCCAGGCGCGTGCGAACGCAGAGTCCGACGAAGCGCGACACGGCTGAGGGCCTTCGAAACAGGCCCCGGCGACCATTCGGTCATGCGGTACTTGAGCGCGCGAGTGAGTGCCGCCAGCGGGCCCGGGCATGGCCTTGCGGCGACGCACCGCGTAGTACCGTTCCTTGCTTCCGGGCCACCACCGGCCAAGCGTCTTGGCTGGGTCGGAGGTCGAGACCGCGACGACGTCGATCTGCCCGGGCTCGAGAGCCGGCGAACGCCAGGCACGCATCGATGGACCGGGTGGGAAAACGGACCTCGAGCTTGCGGCGGGTCAACCGCTCCTCGTTCACGGCGAATCGCAGCCGGCCGTCCTGCAGCAGCGCGGCGCCGGAATCGTGGCCGTCCCAGATGCCAAGTACGTTCACGGTATGTACGCTTCGCGAGGGAACAGGACGTCAGAAGAACAGATACTTGACCAGCGATAGCCATAGCGCGGAGCGCTGCGCCAGACGCGAATGTGAGACGATGCCGTGAGCGCCGGGGGTGCTCGTGGCTGGGTACTTCGGCCATCCGAAAGCCGCGGCGCAGCGTCTTGATGATCATCTCCTGCTCGATCGTGGTGAGATTCTCGCGCAGGTCGAGCTGACGGAGAACGGACGTCCGGATCGCCCGGAAGCCGTTCTGGCTCTCGCTCAGTCGGCAGTTGAAGCGCCAGTTGATGCACGCGGTGATGAACGAGCTGCCGGTCAGGCGGAAGAACTCGTCGAACCCGCCGTGCAGCTCGCTCGATCCCCCTCGCAGCCGCGACGCGGAGACGTGGTCGGCCCGGTCGGCAAGAATCGGCTCGACCAGCAGCGGGATGTCTTCAGGGTCGTGCGATCCGTCGGCATCCAGGAAGACGGTGATCGGTGTCCGGATCTGCGGGATGGCGCGGCGAATGGCCTCACCCTTTCCGCGGCCAGCCGTCCACGAGCACCCGCGCCCCGCGTCGCTGCGCGAGATCCGGCGTGCCGTCGGTCGAGTGTCCGACGACGACGATGACCTCGCCGGCATAGCGGCGCGTCCGGTCGATGATGTCGGCGATGCTCGGCGCTTCCTGCTTGGCGGCGATCACCGCCGACACGTCGCTGGCTACATGATGGGCCACCGCGTGCTCCAGGTGGGCCTGAATCACCGCGTCGGTGAAGCAGATGACGTTCACCTGACAGACCTCGGCCTCGGTGTCGCCGATCCCGCGTGAATCGGCGTGCGGGTCGGTCATGCGCCGGCTCGGGCAGCGGCCTGCGAGGACGTTGCCGAGGATGCTCTGGTACGCCTCGCAGGCAGTCCAGCACTGCGGGCACTGTCCCCTCCAGATCTCGCGCTGCACCTCGCGTGGTCTCGACGGCATTCCAGATCGGATCCAGGCGCATGCCCGTGTCTCGCAGCCGGCCGATCGGCCTCGAGTAGGTGATGCAGGGGTAGACCACGCCCCAGGGGTCGACGAAGCAGCTCGCCCGGAGCGCATGGCACGGCATCGGCGTCGTCCCGGTGAGCAGGAACTTGTCCAGGTATCCGAGGTACACGTTCTCGAGAAGCCCTTTGGCCGAGCGCGGACGGCCTCTCAGCCGGCGATACTCGTTCAGCTCCGCGCCGAACCTTCACTCGGATCCGGCCGCATCCCGTCCAAGCCGTCGTTGCCGTAGTAGTGCCCGGACACCTGCGCGACATTCAGATGAACGTCGTCGATCGTGAGCCCGGGACATTCGCGGGCGCATGCCTCGAACGTCTGAGCGAATCGGCCGACGTTGTAGGCCGACAGCGTCACCCCGAAGACCGTGACCACTCCCGGAAGACGCCGGAGCGCCTTGAACGTCTCGATCTGGCGCCTGAAACCTCCCTTGATCCCGCGAATCTCGTCGTTGGTCTGCTCGTCGCCGTCGAGGCTGACCGTGATGATGGTGTTCGCCGGGCCCCGGCCCGCAATCCGCTCGACGCCCGCCACGATGCGATCGGTGAGAAACCCGTTGGTCGGAAAATGCAGAAGCGCAAGCCGCCGCCAGCCGCTGACGACAGCCTCGAGAATGTCGTCGATGTCCGGTCGGAGGAAAATCTCTCCGCCGGTCAGGTCCGCCCACGTGATGTTCGGATTCTCGCGAACAATCGCCATCACTTCATCGGTGGTCAGTTCGTCTGTCGGGCTTCCGCTGCCAGATGTTGCACGTCTTGCAGCGATACTGGCACCAGTACGTGAGGCAGAAGTTCAGTTTGAGGGGTGCGGCGGGACGGCTGGCTGTGGTCTGAAGGAGGGCAACGCCGAGATGAGCCGAGCGTTTGAGCTTGTCTGCGAAGCGCGTCGGCACGCTATCCTCCTGCCAGGCGGGCCCGGGAGTGCGACCTTACCATAGTTAGGGGGGCCCAAAGCGAAGGCGTCGAAGAGCCTTGCGGCTGGACGAAGATCGCCCTTGTGCAGAAGCGGTGAGGGCTTCAAATCGATTGTATGGGAGCGGACAGAACGGTTGCGCCTGGCGGTTGTATTCTCGCCGGCGCGCCTTGGGGAGCATCGTTTCCTCGAGCCAGGCTCTCATCGGGGCGACTGCGAAGGGGGACAACGTGGGTGTCTGGGACTCAATCCGTGCAGAGCTCGAAGAACAGCGGTGTTTAATTGAGAAGCAACAGGTCACGATCCAACGCCAGCAGCGCAAAATCGAATTGCAGTTCCGGCTCACGGCGGACATGCAGGCCGAGCTCGATCGAATTCATCTGACGCTGCAACGCGCCTCGCCAGGACGCCTTCCGACCCCAGATATTCCCGAGTGGCAGCGGCGGTAACCATCATCACCCGGGTCAGGACTGAACGCTCCTCTGTGATTTCTCACCCGTCCTCAGTCACCCCGTGCTCGCGCGCGCAAGGGGACTTCGGACCCGCTGGCTCCCGTCACGTCAGTTAATGTTCGGCTGCCCCCGTGCCGAAACTGACGGATGATGGCCGAGGCTCCCAAGACGACAAACCTTCCCGACGCCATTCTGGCCGCGTCCGTCCTGGAGCAAGGGGAAGCGTCGCGCGACAGCGAGGCGGAATTCACCCTCGAATACCCTGCGACCTGCCCCCGCTGCGGCCACGAGGTCAAGACGCTCAAGGTTGCCCGGCTGCTGCGAACACGGGTGAATTTCGTATCCACGCTTCCCCGGCGCGGCCGTGTCCTCATGTGCCCCCACTGCCGTGCCATCGTGAGCGCCGAACTGACGGTGACTTAACGCGCTCGGCCGCGACAGCGTTCCGAACATCACCCTTTCATCACGGCGCCGGGGTTCATTTCGGCTTGGTCTCGTTGCCGATCGTTACGGTCAGGACCGCAATCAGAGCCCCCAAGAGCAGAAACGGCGCGGCGAGAAACAACAACGCGAGGAAGGCGGTCATCAGCCAAGCTTACTCGCTGCTCCCCACAGTTTGCGGCCAGGTGTGGCGGTTTCGATCCGAATCCCCGTCCTGCCGTCATCGCGTTATTGTTGCCGGCCGGCCGTTGGGCGGCATCCTGCCCGGCGAAACCGGCGATCGCGGCGAGATGCTCGTCTACCGGTGCGGCGTTGGTATCATCAGAGAGTAAGTATCACGGTCAGCATCGCGAATTCACGGTGATCCTATGATATCTGTAACGACGCTCACGGCTCCAGGCGCACGGACGCCCGCTTCTCACGTCTGCGCGCTCGCCAGCTTGCTCGTCCTGCTTCAGGTCATCGCCGGGTGTCGTGCACCACGCGAGCCCAGTAAGCCCTCGCGAATTGATCTTGGCGCCGTCGAAACGATCGCCTCTCCGGCCACCGGTAGCGCCACTTCGCAGCAGCTGACGAATTCCGGCAATCGGGTGATTTTGAGCTGGCTGGATCTGGCTGCCGCCTCGGCAACGCTGACCTTCGCGGAGCGCACCAACGCGGGATGGTCGGAACCTCGTGCCGTCGTGTCCGCGAAGGACATCGTGGCAAATGCCGCAGATGTTCCGTCGGTGCGCGCGCTCGCCGACGGAACCCTCGTCGCGCACTGGCTGCAGGAAGACGGTCCCGACCCTGAATCGTACCTGCTGCCGCTGTCGTGGTCGAAGGATGGCGGTCGGACGTGGTCCCCTCCCACCACACCACATCATGATGGTACCCAGACACAGCACGGTTTTGGCACGCTGTTCCAGGCGCGCGACGGTGGCCTCGGAATCGTCTGGCTCGACGGTCGAGCGACAGCGGCGCCCTCGGGGGGCGGCGACATCGGGCTTTGGTCGGCCACGTTCGACCAGAGCGCCAAGCAGACAAGCGAGACGGCCATCGACCCGCGCACCTGCGAGTGCTGCCAGACGTCGGTGGCGGACACTTCAGACGGCGTAGTGGTTGCCTACAGGGACCGGGGCGCGGATGAAACCCGCGACATCTTCCTCACGCGTCTCGTCGACAGCCGATGGACCAGTCCTGCGGCGGTGCACAACGACGGCTGGAAGATCGACGGCTGCCCCGTCAACGGACCAGCCGTAACGGCCAGAGGACGCGACGTCGCGGTCGCGTGGTTCACGGCCCCGACGGGCGAGGGACAGACATTCGTGGCGTTTTCGCACGATGCCGGCCGCACCTTCGCTCGCCCGATCCGGATAGACGAGGGGTCGGCGACGGGACATGTCGACGCCGAACTGCTGGCCGATGGAGCCGTTGCCGTGTCGTGGACCGAGTTGGTGAACAAACAGTCGCAGGTTCGGTTGCGGCGCGTGGACGCCACCGGCTCTCTCTCGCCGGTGCTGACGATCGGCGTGACGATGGCGATGCAGTATCCGCGGCTCGCCCAGGGCCGAGACGAGCTACTAATCACCTGGGTGAGGAGCGAGGATTTGCGCATCGGTACGGCTCGAGTGCCGCTCGCAGGCCAATAGCCCTGTGCCCGCAACGCAGCGGCACCACGACGCAGGGAATTCTGATCGATCCTTCAGAGCCAGGGCTATTCGGATCTGAATTCCTCATCCGAGCTGAACTGGCCGGCGGTGGACAGTTTTCGAAAGGCTCCCATGCTTTTCGGATCAAAAGGCTTGTACTTCTCGGATCAGGGAGACGTCGCGTCCGCCGGCGCGGGCAACATCAACGACGCTCAATCGCCCATCTCGAGAAAAGGCGCCTATGAAGCATGGAGCAACTGTTCACTCGTTCACGCATCCCGCGGGTGTCATTGGAACATCTTGTTCTTGACCGGGGCGTCTGTCCGAAACTCGTGGGACATGTTGTAGAAGCCTGCGCTCCGCAGCGTAACCGTCACCTCCCGGTCGCCCGCATTCTCCCAGTACCAACCATGAATGCCTGGAAACGGAGCGGTGAGAGTACCCGATGCCTCCCCGTTCCTCCCTTTTTCGTAGGTCTCGGCGTACCCGCGAGGAGCGCCGTCCGGTTCCGCATGGAACTCGACGTTCACCGGTCCCGTCGCCTTCCATGAGGTACAGCAACGCTTCACCCTTATCGAGTCGGTACTTGTATTCCATGCCTTCGCGTGGGGCGACCGTGAACGTCACGGTCTCCTCCTTGAATTCCCGGTCTTGCGGCGCAACGGTCACCTGGCCGGCCCCGGCCGCCGACGCCGCCGCCAGCGCCTCGACTTGCCGGCCGGTGACACCAAGCTCAAGCAGCCCGAACCGAGCGCCGGTACCCACGGGATCGATGCCGTACTCCGCGGGAAGAACGAACATCACGAGAATCAAGCCCGCCGCCAGCAACGCGGCGCCAGCCGCCACGGCGATCCTGTCCCTGGCCTCGAACGTCTGTTCATGTTCTGGTGTGGGAGTCATAGCGTCGAAATCCAGTAGCCGGAGAGTTGGTAACCGACGAGCAGAAAGCCGCAGCCCATCACCACGGCGTTCGTCACAAACGCATGCCGAAGGAAGCCGCTCCGCGTGCGCCAGTAAGTCAACGCGATGAGTACGGCCCCCAGCGCCAGCACCTGGCCGATCTCGACGCCGATGTTGAAACTCAGGATGTTCGTGACGAGGCCGTTCTTGGACAGGGCGAAGTCCTGAAGCTTGGTGGCCAGACCGAACCCATGGAAGAACCCGAAGACGAGTACAGCGATTCGGGTGTTCGGCTGAACGTTGAAGAACCGCCTGAACCCATCCATGTTCTCGAACGCCTTGTATACCACCGAAAATCCGATGACCGCGTCGATCAGATAGGGGTTGACGCGGACACCGCCGAGGACGCCGCCGAGCAACGTCACGCTGTGCCCGATGGTAAACAGGCTGACGTACTGGACGATATCCTTGGGCCGGTAAAGGAAAAAAATGACGCCCACCAGGAACAGCAGATGGTCGTAGCCGGTGACCATATGTTTCGCGCCCAGGTACATCAGCGGACCGATGGCCCGTCCTTGCAGATTCTGCAGGAACAGGGCGTCCTTGCCGAACACCCCATGGGCGCTGGCGATGCCCGGCAGCAGCCCGGACGCAAGGATCAGGCACGCGACGGTGGCGACCTGACGGTGTCGAACTCTCATCATGACGGCACGCTCCTTCTCCACGCACTGTCCATTGAAACCACGACCGGGATCATCACTGCCGCTGATACCGTTGATGACAACTCTCGCAGGTGGCGTTGATCGTCTCACCGGAGCCGAAGAGCGCCTCGACGTTCCTGGCTTCAACCGCCTTGAGGGCAACCCGGGACGCGTCCATGAGCGCTCGTGACATGGTCATCCAGTCGCCCTTGTCAACGGCGCGCTCGCCGAGCATCAACAGGTTGCCGGACTCGACGAGCGCAGCGGCGCTATCGCCGACCGCGTTCCATTCCCCGTCGGTTCGTGGCGCGCGCTCCTCGGTCCCGCTCGGCGTGATCGTCGTCGCGACAGAGTTGAAGACGACACTCGCCGCCGGGGCAACAATGCCTCGCATGATCTGCTGCACGCTCGCAACTGGTGTCGTGGCGACGGCTTCCACCGCTGGCCGCTCGCCCGTCGGGCGTGTGCTCGCGACGAGAAATGCAACCCCAACCACGAACAGCGCAGCACTGACCAGAAACAACCAGTGCATCACCCTCATGTGAGCTCCTTCAAACAGTCGCCCCTGACCTCGACTCACAGGTCGGTCGAATCCGCAAATCGGTCAGCGTACGAAATACGAGGCCAATCCTGCAATCGTTACACCCTGGTTTGGCTCGCGTACACCAGGATCTCACGTCCCAGCTCCGGACATGGTGGTCGTACTGCTGCCTTGCGTCCTGCCACTGCTCGCAGCGGCGCCGACGTTTGCGCAAGCGGGCGCGGGGCCGACCGATGGTCCGGCAACCACCGGCGTCGGCGCGCGCGGGACCTTTACCATGAATCCGACTGACATGAACGCCGTTGCTCCATGTCTCCGGCTAACCGTTGCCCCGGTCGGTGCCGTTCACTACATCGGTGTGAAGTCTGCGATAAGACATCGGACTGGCGTCTCCATATCGCAGATACATGGTCGGGACGACGATCATGTTGAGGAGCGTCGAGGTCGTCAGCCCGCACAGTATGACGATGGCCATCGGAGTCTGGATCTCGCTGCCGGTCTTGCCGCCTCCCAGGGCGAGCGGAATCAGCGCCAGCCCGGCCGCCATCGCCGTCATCAAAATGGGCACGAGGCGTTCGTGCGCGCCCCGCTCCACCGCCTCGCGGAAGCTGGTGACGCCTTCCTCGTCCCTCAAGTGCTTGATATGCGAGACAAGCATGATGCCGTTCCTCGTCGCGATGCCAAAGAGCGTGATGAACCCGATTATCGAGGCGACGCTGAGCACGCCACCCGACAGGAAGACCCCGGCGACGCCGCCGATCAGCGCGAGCGGGAGGTTGAGCATGATGAGCAGCGCGTCGCGCGTCCGGCCGAACGCCAGGACCAAGAGCATGAAGAGCGCGGCGACCACGCCGACCCCCAGCACCAGCAGCCGCCTCGACGCGCTCTGCTCGCTCTCGAACTGACCGCCGTACTCCACGCGGTAGCCTGCCGGCATCGGAACCGCCTGGACGACGGCCGATCGGATGTCGTCGACCACGCTGCCGAGGTCGCGACCGGCGACGTTGGCCGAGATGACGATCCGCCGCTGAACGTTCTCCCGCAGAATCATGTTCGGGCCCTGCTCCCGCCTGACGTCCGCCAGCAGTCGGACGGGAACAGGCCCGCCCGTCGGCGTATCGACCGGAAGATCGGCGATCCGTTCGAAGTCGGCATTGCTGGCCGAGTCGAATTTCACAACCAGATCGAACGCGGTGCCACGGTCGAAAATGCGTCCGACGGTGGCCCCCGCGAAGCTCGTTTCGACGGCGGCGGCAACGTCATCCGCATGAAGACCGTACCGGGCGATCGCCTCACGGTTCAGCACGAAGCGCACGAATGGGATGTCCATCTGCTGTTCGAGCGAGAGGTCGACCACCCCCGCGACGCCTCTCATGACCGTCTGCACATGTTCCCCGAGCCGCCGGAGGGTGCCGAGGTCGTCCCCGAACACCTTCACCGCAATGTTGGCGCGGGTACCCGACAGCATGTGATCGATCCGATGCGAGATCGGCTGTCCAATCGTCACGTTGGTCCCCGGCAGGGTGGCAAAGCCGCGGCGGAGCTCCGCCAGCAGATCCTCGCGCGATCGCCCCGTATCCCGAAGGCCGACGTCGATCTCGGCGGCCTCGACGCCCTGCACATGCTCATCGAATTCCGCACGGCCCGTCCGCCGCGCGGTCGCAATCACCTCGGGCTGCGCCAGTAGGATCTGCTCGACGCGGCGGCCGATCTGGTCGGACTTCTCCAGCGAGGTTCCCGGGAGCGTGTTCGCCTGAATGGTCAAACTGCCCTCGTGAAAGTCCGGCAAGAAGGCGCTGCCCATGCGCGTACTCGCCACGATGGCCACGGCGAGCAGGGCCGCGGCCACGACCGCGACCGCCACGGGGTGATTCAAGGCGTGCGGCAGGTCCCGCGCGAATCGCGCTTTCAGCGTGCGCGCCAGCCACCCCTCGTGCCCGCGGGCGATAGAGGGCGCATGGCGCAGAAAGGCAAAACAGAGCGCCGGCGTGACGATGATGGCGACGACGAGCGACGCCAGCAGCGACACGATGTACGCGAACGCCAACGGCGTCAGCAGTCTGCCTTCGACCCCGGACAAGCCGAAGATCGGAAGGAACACGAGCACGATGATCACCGTGGCGAAGACGATCGACGTGCGGATCTCGAGCGTGGCATCACGAACCACGTCCCGGGTCGAGCGCCGCTCGGGTTCGGGTCTCGCCTGATTCTCGCGCAGGCGCCTGACCACATTTTCCACGTCGATGATGGCATCGTCGACCAGGGCACCAATGGCGATCGCCATGCCGCCCAGCGTCATCGTATTGATCGTGGCGCCACACGCGCGAAGCACCAGCATCGCGGCGGCCAGCGAGAGCGGCATCGCGGTGAGTGTGATCGCCGCGGCGCGCAGATTCGCGAGGAACAACAGCACGACGATCACCACCAGCAAGCCGCCGTCGCGGAGCGCCTTGACCACGTTGCTGACCGCGACGTCGATGAAGTCGGCCTGCCGGAAGATCCGGCGGTCGATCGTCATGCCCTGCGGCAACTCGCGTTCAAGCGCCTCGAGCTCCGCATCCAGGCGGGTGGTCAGCTCGATCGTGTTCGCGCCCGGCTGCTTCTGGACTCCGACGATGACCGCCGGCTTGCCGCTCCGCGAGCCTTCGCCGCGTTTGAGGGCGCCCCCTTCGCGCACATCAGCCACATCCCGAATCAGAATGGATCGCGAGCCTCGCAGGGCCACCACGCTGTCGCCGATCTCCTCGGGCGTCCGCGCGCGCCCGATGGTCTGCATGACGTACTCCTGGGGCC
Source organism: uncultured Acidobacteriota bacterium (assembly GCA_963814975.1). Taxonomy (GTDB): domain Bacteria; phylum Acidobacteriota; class Vicinamibacteria; order Vicinamibacterales; family CAVVIG01; genus CAVUXJ01. Next base: position 30,344 of record CAWFFB010000036.1, read on the forward strand.
CTTCGGTGTAAATGCCGGCGGACGTGTTCTGGCTCGCGCCGCGGGCGGCGTCGAGGAGCTCGGTCAAAGAGATGTTGTTCGCGCGGAGCCGATCGGGGTGCACGATGACTTGAAATTGCCGTTCGGCTCCGCCGATTGGTGTCACCTGGGAGACGCCCGGGACGGCGAGGAGGCGCCGGCGGACGACCGTGTCGGCCACCGTGCGCAGCATCAGCGGGTCCGGGGCGTCGGACGAGATCGCAAAAAACAGGATTTCGCCCATGATCGACGAAATCGGAGCGAGAATCGGCCGCTCCACCTGCGGCGGCAGGACCCCGCTGACCAGCGAAAGCTTCTCCGCCACGATTTGCCGCGCCGCGAAGATATCGGTACCCCAGTCGAACTCCACCCAGACAACAGCGATGCCGACCGCCGTGGCCGACCGAACGCGGCGCACGCCGGAAGCGCCGTTGATCGCGCTTTCGAGGGGAAACGTCACCAGCGATTCCATCTCGTCGGGCGCCATGCCGTGCCCTTCCGTGAGAACCGTGACCGTGGGGGCCGTCAAGTCGGGGAAGACATCAACCGGCATCTCGCGCGTGGTCCATACCCCGCCTCCGAGCAGCAGGAGAGAAAAGGCGATCACCATCCAGTGGTGGTCGATCGACCATTGAATCAGATGTTTCATCGTCGCCAATCCTCAAAGCGCTCAGCTCTCCACTACGGCTTCATTCGATAGCTGGCAGGTCACCATCAACAGAGGCGCCCACGCGTGTCTGCCGATCATCGACGGTCAACGGTCAACTGTGAACGGTCCCCTTCGACCGCTCACAGTCTGACGGCTGAAAGCTCTTCTAATGCACGTGCCCCTCGGCCGGTAATCCCCTCGCCGCCGATGCGAGCTGGACATCGTAGGCGCCGCGCGTGACGACGCGGTCGCCCGGCTTCAGTCCGCTCGTGACGCCGACCCAGTCGCCATCGCGGGTGGCGATCTCGATATAGCGGCGGTCAAATCGCTCGCCGCCGCTTTGGAGGAACACGTAAGGCCGACCCGCTTCGAGCAGAACAGCAGCTCGTGTCACGGCCGGCAGGCGCTGACGGACGCGCTGATAGAGGACCGCCGTTCCGGTCTGGCCGACGAGCAGGCGGCCGCCCGGGTTGTCGACCTCGATCTGCACGGGCAGCGCCCGGGTCGTCGAATCGATCACACCGGCGTCGTGGATGTGATGCGGCTCCAGCTGCACGGGATCGGGCACGCCTGGAATTTCGAACGCAACTGCCGTGATGTCCCGCGACAGCGCGGCGTCGGCCGCCGGAACCTGCGCCAGGAGCTCGACGCGATCGGTCCGGACGATCTTGAAGAGCGGCGTGCCTTCGTCGTACGAGGCGCCGAGCGTAGCCGACACCTCCGCGATGCGGCCGCTGATCGGCGCGCGCAGGACGAATGCATTGCCCGCCGCAGCGCCGCCCCCGCTTCGTAATGTTTCGTCACGCTGCGCCAGACGCGCCTCGGCCGCGCGAAGCCGGGCGTCCGCGACCGCCACCGCCCGTCGCGCCTCCTCGACTCGGCGTGCCGGGACGGCACGATCCGCCAGCAAGCGTTCCGCACGATCCTGCTCGGCGCGGGCCGCTTCGGCCACGGCGAGGGCTTCGGCGACGGCTGATGCCAGCGTCGCGCGATCGTCACCGCTTCCCGACCGTGGCTCGAGGCGCCCGAGCGCCTGCCCGGCACCGACCGTGGCGCCGACCGACACCAGCGCGTCAGCTGTAAACCGGCCGGGGGCCGGAGTAGCGACGATCGCTTCCCCTCCCGACAGCGGCTCGATCATCGCAGGGACCCGGACGCCTCTCCGCAGTTCGACCTCGCGGACCTGCTCGGTCGCGAACTCGTTGGTCCACTGCTGCTCTTTGAGATACGCGATTGCCGCAGGATTCTCGGGCGGACGCTTTTCGGCCTCCGCGTTCGCGGTCTGCTCGTCGCCGAAGACAGTGATCACGCCGAGCTGATGACGATCGGACAGTGGCGGCGCATCGATCAGCAGCGCCCAGCGATACCGCCCAGGCTGAGGCGACACGCCCTCGACGCGAAACGCCCCGGGACGCGAAGGCTCGGACCCGGTCAGGATCGTCGTGGCGCCACCGCTTTCCGGCGTGAATTCAATCCGGGGCCGCCCGGCCGTTAGCGGCGTGAAATCGCCGAGTTGTGTCAGGTGCACGGCAAAAAGCGCAACCCGGCCTGCGACAAGCGGCGGATATTCCATGTAGAGCTCAGTCTTGTCCGTCCAGTTCGTCACGTTCAGGGACGGTGGTTCGGCCACGGCGGGTTCGCTTCGGCGTCCGCACGCCACGGTGAATGCCACCGCCGCACATGCGCCAGCGACGAGTACGCGCTGCAACGTCATAACGGGCTCTTCCAGCCGCTGAGGAATTCGAGCTCGATCTCCGCCTGCCACGCCGCGGCGTCGAGAGCGGCCTGACGCACGCGCGCAGAAGCCGCAGTCCGATAGGCGTCCAGGAGGTCGAGGATGCCGCGCTCGCCGGCGTCGTAGCTCACTTGCGCGATTCGCTCGATTTGATCGGCGCCGGCGACCGCGGCCGATCGATACCGCTCTGCCGTCTCCCGCCTTTCCAGTACCGTCGGCGCGAGCCGCCGCGATGTTCGCGCGCAGGACCGCACGGAACATGCCTCGACCCGAGCCTGTGCCTGCGCGGCGCGCGCGCGCGCCAGCGCGCGTTCAGGCCGCGCGCGATCGAACAGCGGGATCGCGGCGTGAATCGTCACCACGCTCCCGACGATCGCCGCCCCCCACGGTCGACGATTTGGTGCCGGCGACGATCTCAGGGTCGGGAATCCACCGGCGTTCGGCCGCCTGCTCCGAGAAACGCGCGGCTTCAATCTCCTTGCGAAGGGCGAGCAGCTCGCCGCGGATCGATTCCGCCTGCTCGACGAGCGCCTCGACCGGCGGGAGCGGCGCGTTTGGGGCCGATGGCGGCGACTGCGACGATGCGCGTGGCGTCGGCCGGTGCCTCGAAGAAGCTCGCGAGGGTCGCCTGCGCCCGCGCCCGCTCACTGGCGGCAGCGGCGCGATCGGCGTCGACGTCGAACACCTCCCGCTCGGCGCGGAGGCGATCGAATCCCGCCGCATCCCCCGCCGCCTCCCGCTTCGCGAGGACGTCCGCCAACGCGCGCAGCCGATCGCGGGCGCCGGTCAGCTCACGCTCACGCGTCTGGGCGGTCATGAGCTGCGCGAAGGCGACCCGCAGGTCGGCTCGCGCGCGGCGGATCGCGTCATCCGCGCGGATCGAGCTCGCCTCGACCAGCGCCGTGGCCGCATCGACGAGCAGTCCGCGATGTCCGCTGATCGGCACCGGCTGCGCCACCATCGTCATGACCTCGGTCACGCCCTGCAACCGACTCGCGATCGAACGTCAGACGAGGATTCGGCCAGCGCGCCGCCGCCTGCACGTCGGCCTTCGCGAGGTCGACGGCCGCGCGGATCGCCCGCACGCGCGGACTCTGCGGCGACAGCCGCGCCAACACATCGGACTCCGTCAACAACAACGATTGGGCGCCCGCGCTCGACGGCGGTACAACCGCCGCCAGCACGGCGCTCAGCACCAGTGCACGCATACAGACCTCGACTGAGACCTAACTGGAGACAGACAACGGGCGAACCCGTCAGGTGAGGCTAGAGGGACAGGAGGGGAGGACCGCGGAGCAAGAGGCACGGCCTCGGGGGGCCATGCGGAGGAGCCGCCTCATCGATCGACCTGACAACATACCGGCCGGCGGCTGGGACCGATACGAAGTTCGTCGGGAGGATGACCAGAGGAATCGCGATCTCGGTCGTCGCTGGTTGAACGGCGGCGTCGTCCAGCCAAAGCACCCGCCCTTCATCGCTTCCGATTTCGGCGCCGTCGTGATCGTGCGCTTCGAAGTGCCGATGGGCGACGGCGTTCGGATGGTCGGAATCGGCTTCGTGAACGTGCTCCGGAGGGACAACGGGCGAGAACACTACGCACGGCGCGAGTACCCAGGCAACTGCCGAACGCCAGAAGGAGTGCCTCACCGTGGCCGATTATGAGCCACGCGCCGCAGGTGGGTCAAACATCCTCTCGGACTTGTGGTCAGAGTAAATGCCGGCAGGCTGCCCTTCCCCGCCTCCACCGCCCCCTTGGAACCCGGTCTGCAGACGGAACGCGACGCTGCGCGGCGCGCCGAGGGCAGTGCCGGAAAACAGGCCCCGCGACGTTGATGACGGTGAGCTGATTCGTGAGGTTGGTGGCTGCACACCCAACCTACCCTTCAGGGCGACACTCACGATAGAATTCGTCAAATGTCGGGTGCGGCCTGTCCCCGGGCGTTCAGATCACGTACGATCGGCATTGAGGAGTCATACACATGAGACGCACACTGCTGGCTGTCGCGGTCGCGCTGGCCCTTCCCGGGGGGGTCGCCTTCGCGCACGGCAACGCGGAGCACGTTCGCGGGACGGTGACGAACGTCAGCGACACCGCGATCACCGTCCAGGTGTCCGCCAAACAGACGCGCACCGTCACAATCAACGCGAAGACGATGGTGATGAAGGGCGAGGCGCATCTGAGCGCCAAGGACGTACAGGTGGGTGATCGGGTCATTCTGGATGTCGACAAGAAGACCTCCATTGCCACTGAGGTGAGACTCGGGACGGCCACGGCATCGGCGTCAGCCTCCACTGCGCCGAAGCGCAAGGGGTAGCGCGTCGCGGGAGCGCGTCAGCGATGCGTCTTCGATCGGTGGCCTTGTGGCTGGTTGCGGTGGTCCTGGCGGTCGCCATAGCCGCTGCTTTTCTGACGGTCCGCCGGGGATTCAGCGCCAGGGATGAGCCCTCGTGGGCGGAGAAATTCGTCGCCCGCCGCGTCCGCAGCCTCGCGGTTCCGGCGCGCGCCCGGAACGCGGAAAACCCGATCCCTCTGACTCCTGAGGTCCTCGTGGACGCGCGCGGTCATTTCGCGGACCACTGCGCCGTCTGCCACGCCAACGACGGAAGCGGCCAGACGACGATTGGCGAGAACCTGTATCCGAAGGCCCCAGACATGCGGCAGGACGACACCCAGCGCCTGACCGACGGCGAGCTGTACTACATCATTCAGAACGGCATCCGGATGACAGGCATGCCCGCATGGGGAGAGCAGGGCAATGACCAGGACGAGGACAGTTGGAAGCTCGTGCACTTCATCCGGCATCTGAACGAGCTGACCCCGACGCAGTTGAAGGAGATGGAAAAACTGAATCCGAAGACCGCGGCGGAGATCGAGGAGGAGCGGCAGGACGAAGAGTTCCTGCGTGGCGGCACGCCGGCAGAGCCCGCGCCCAACAGTCCCGAGGCGCCAACACGGCCACACCAGCACTGAGCAATCACGGTGATGACTCGACGTTTCCTGGCGCTGATGGTGGCAATCGTTGTGGCCGGCGCTCCCGAAGCGCTCGAAGCGTGTCGGATGATCTGCGCGACCGTCACGCCTAGTGAGAGCGCAACGCCTGCGTCAGGCATTACGCATCACCACGTGCACCGTCAGGACGCTGCTCCTTCCGCTCAGCCGGGCCTGCGGGCGCTTCTCTATACGTGCGGACCCGATGATGCGTTGCTGCCCTCCGCCGCCAGCCGGCCAGCGCGGGTCCTCGTGACATCGCCGATCGCGGCCGTCGTCCCGACCCTCCCGGTCCGCCGTCGATCGACACGGCCGCACGCTCCGAATCCTCGTCAGAAGCCGCCCGGTGACGTTCTTCTCGCAGCGCCGCTGCGCGTTTAGTCGAATTCCCTCCTTCGTCCACACGTAGCTTTCCGCCATCGGCTCCAGCGGCTCTCAGTGCTGCGATCGCTGAAGCCCGGCGTCGGCGCGGCGGTATCGGCCGGATTTGTGCCCCCAGAGTTGCGGACCGTCTACGGGAGCCGAGCCAATCTTGGCGTGGCCGTCTTCGCAACGGTGCGCCCCGGCTCGCATGGAATGTGATGCACCGCACACCGTCGCTCGGATTGCATCCGGCGAGCAGTCACTGCGGTGGCCGGTTGGCGCGCGAAGACCAATGGATGGCTCTGATCCGCCACCCGGCAGGCTCACGGGTGAGGACCATGGACTCGGCACCGACGAAGTTGACCGGTTTGCCCTGAAAGGTCCCCACAACCTCGCTGGTGGATGTGGCCCAGGCGGTATCGCCGCGGACGATGACCCGGATGGGGCTGCGCTTGGTGGAAACCCCTTTCTCGAACTCGATGTCGGCTGGAAGGTGATTCTTGCCGTATTCGGCTCGGGTTTCCACGCTCCCGGCTTCCAGCATCACGGCGTCGTCCGCGAGGAGCTGCAGCGCTGCCATCGAGTCGCCGGCGGCGAGCGCAGCGTGAAACCTGTCGACGACGGCCGCAACCTCGGCAGACTCGTTCGCGGCTGGCTGAGCCGCGAGCGGCAGCGCGCCCAGACCAGATAGAAACGCGACCACGAAGGCGCAAAGGCACATCGGTATATTCCTCCTCGTGAACGCGTGTTGTTCGCGGTCAGACTCAACGGTCGGACTAATAACGATTATGCCAGGTCCTCGTTCAGCACCGTACTCCTTCGGGTCGCCGGTAGGACGAGTCCGAGCTTTCTGCCCAGCACCCTCCAGGCCAGGATCAACGAGGTGACGCAGAGCGCGGTGCCGCCGACCATGAACGCGATCACGACGATGTCCCACGCCGGCCGGTGGTTGTAGAGCCACGGAAAATCAAGGGAATGCAACGCATGGTACGCCCAGCGGTTCACCCAGTGTCGCGAGCTGTAGGCGCCGACGACCCGGGCGGTCTTCGGATCGATGTAGTACCGCGTGTGCTCGGCATCGTTCAGTCGCGCCAGGATCACCGGCAGGGGGCGCTGCCGGCGGCGATCGAGGTAGTACATGTCGTACTGCTCGATCATGCGGACCTCCGACAGGCCGCCGGGCCCAGCCGCCTGCGTGATGACGTCGATGATCCGCCGGCGATCGAATTCGAAGTCCGACTCTCCCACCACCGGGATGATGCGCGTTCCGCCTGACGCCAGTCTCGCCAGGTAGGCGGCCTCGCCCACGAACGTCGTGAATTCCAGCTCCTTGACATCGAGGTTCTCGAGCCGGGCCAGCACCTCCCTCGGGTGCTTCCCGGCAAAGTCCTCCATCCGCATGTCGCCGCGAAGCGCCTGGGGAATCCCGCCATCGCGGCTGCCGCGGCTGCCGGCCGGCCCTCCCGTCCTCACCGGAAAGGGATCCATCGAGAGCATGCCGCTGAACGCCCACGTCGCGGTGGCCACTCCGAAGATCAGCCCCAGCACGGTGTGCCAGCGCTTCTGTCCGCGGTACGGAATGCTGGTCGCCACGTCCGCGTTCCGGTAGCGCTTGGCAGGCGAGTACATCCAGATCCCGATGGTGACGCCCAGGATGGCGGCGAGCGTGCCGAGCCCCGAGGCCCAAATCACCACACGGCTCCATGCCGGCGGGTGTTTCCGCAGCGGCGTGAAGTACAGCCAATGCGGGATGGGGCCGAGATAGGCGCCGAGCCGCGACGCGGTGGTCGTGTACTGCACCACCTCCCCGGCGTCGCCCGAGATGTAGACCTGCTCGCCGTTGGGCCACGAGTATTTCCACAGCGGCCTGAGCGTGCGCAGGGCCCCGCCCACCGTCCATTGGTCGACATCCTCGACGGCCTCGACGGTCGCGGTGTCGACAGGCTGTCCGGTCCAGGCTGAAGCCACGCGCTGGATCATCTCGTTCGAGACGAGCAGCTGCTCCTCGCCCGTGTCGGCATAGACGATATGCTCGCCCTGACCGGTCTGAAACCGATAGACCGGCCGTCCATCGAACGTATTGAGCCGTGTCTGCGCGGGGGCCTGAAGGTCGCCCAGGGTCGCATACGCTTCCGCAGGCGAGAGACGAACGTTCGCATGGTCCAGCGCCGGCGACCGATCCAGCCGATTCGCCGCGGTCACACTCGGGAAGTCCCAATACATCATCCCGATGCCGGAAGGGAACCACAACAGGAAGATCAGACACAGCGCGACTCCCAGCCAGCGATGCACAAAAATTGCCGATCGCTTCAGTCGTGCGCTGGTACTGACTTTCACCGCTTACCTCCCGAACTCCACGCCGCTCCAGTCGTAGTCCTCAGATGAACAAGTTGTGGGCCGACAAGTTTCAGTTGAACTTGAGGCGAATCGTGCTGGTCACGTTGATCGGTTGGCCGGGGAACACGAGATTGCTGAAGTGCCCGGGAAGGAAGTAGTCGTCCCGATTGAACAGGTTTTCGGCGTTCAGCGACCACTCCCAGCGGTCGGTGCGATACCCCACGGCTCCCGAGAAGATCGTATATCCGTCGAGCCGCATCGAGTTGCTGTCGTCGGCGAACTGCTGCCCCACATACCGCGCACCGAAAGCGGCGTTCAACCCAGACGCCCAGTCCTTCCGCAGCCACACGTTCGCGGTGTGCTTCGGTACGTACCGCGGCGACAATCCGGTCAGCTCGTCCGCGTCGTCGAAACGGGGCCGCGCGAAGCCATAGTTCAAGATCAGGTGGGTCCGTCCACCCAGGTCCGTGTTGACGTCCAGATCCAGGCCCCGCGAGGTCTGCTCACCGACCTGGAAAACGCTTGTCACCGACTCCTGGACGGTGACGTTGTTCCGAACGGATGTAGTAGAGAGCCAGACTCGTGTCCACGCGGCCGTTCCATCCCTGCCAGCGGTGACCGACCTCGTAGTTGCGCGCGGTGCTGGGTTCCAGCTGCGACCCGTCCTCAGGAATGGTCGTGACCGGCGTGAACGAGCTTGCCGTGCTGACGTAGATCTGCTGGTCGTTCCGCGGCGCGTAGACGAGGCCGGCGCGGTACGGATACGCCGTCTGGTCCACGCGCCTCGAGGGGTGAAAGGCAAGCCCCCAGTCCTGTCGATGCGGCGCTTGTAGTCGTCCAGTCGTCCCCCGACGTTGATCTTCACCTGCGGCAGAACGTCGATCTGGTCCTGCCAATAGAAGGCGTTGAGTCTGATCGTTGACGAAGGTCTGGCGTGCGATCGTGTCGATATCGAGCGGCGTTTGAGTTTCCTGCATCGTCGTGACGTCCATCGGAGCGATCGTCAGCCACCAGTACCCGCAGATGCATTCCGGATCATCTCCAGCGGTCACGTCTGTTCGAAACTTGTCCCTCTGATACTCATACCCGAACAGCAGGCTGTGGCGGCCGAAACCGTCGAGGTAACCGAGCACTTCAGCCTGATTCTGAAGCGGCCTTCGAATGTGGTGGAAATCCAGCGGTTCCCGCAACACCAGATTGCTGTCGGGCTCGCCGTAAACGCCTTCGGTTACGAAATAGCGATCGCTGGTGCGCTGCCCGAGGAAGCCGTTCCGGAACTGCCACGCCGAGGAGATGTTGGCGTTGAAGTTGACGTACGTCTGCGAATCCTCAACCAGGACGCGGTCCTGCGGCAGGCTGAAGCGAAGATCAGGTTTGTAGCTCGGCAGACCCGTGATGTTGAGGGGTACGCCGCCGTCTCCGTCGAAGCGATCGCGATTGAAATTCTGGTGGATGGTCATGCGGGCTTGCTCACCCATGATCCACGTCAGAGAAGGCGAGACGTTCAGCCGGTTGGCCCCTGCGTCACGCCAGCCATCGCTGCTTTCATAGCTGGCGTCCAAACGGTAGAGGGCTTGGCTGATGTTCCAGATCGGGCCCGTCGCGCCTCCAGACACCTGATGCGTGTTGAAGCGGCCGCCGCGGTAGCTGAGATCGTAGGCTCGGGCGGCTTGCGGCTTCTTTCGCACGATGTTGATCGCGCCGCCGACGGCGCCCCGACCGTAGAGCAAGGAACTGGGGCCTTTCAAGACCTCCACGCTTTCAATGTTGTTGGTCTGCGTGCCGTAGCGGTTGCCTCCCATGCGCATTCCGTCCAGCAACACGACATTGAAACCGTCACGATCGTCATCGAAAAAGCCGCGGATCGTGTACTGTTCGTACGCGCCATACCAACGCACCGCCTGGACGCCGGATGCGTTCTTCAGAGCATCCGCGACGGTGTTGGCGCCCTGCTGCCGCAGCAGTTCCTGTGGAATCGAGCTCACCTGGGCCGGGACGTCGTCATTCGCGACGGGGAGTCTGGTTGCCGTGGCCCTGCCGGCTGACGCCGTGACGGTCAGCGTGGTCGACACCCGTCCGACTGACAATACGACGTCCACGGGAGCCGTGGCCGGGCCAAGGGTGACGTTGCGAACTGCCGTTTCGAAGCCCCGCATCACGAAGGACAACTCATAGTTGCCGGGTGCCAAGCCGCTGAAGCGATAGACCCCAACATCGTCGGTTGTGGCCGTTGATAGTTGGTTGCCTCCGGAACTGAGGACGACCGTCGCGCCGGGCACGACGCCCGAGGTGTCGCGAACGGTCCCCGACAGCGAAAGCTGCTGGGCGGGGCTTTCGGTTGGAAAAACAACCAGGGCGCTGATCAGCAACACAACCCTGGCACGAAACAGTGCCATCATTGAGCCTCCAGGTGCGAATCCGTTTGGAAAGACAACGGGATGCTAGCGCGGCGGGTTCACGGCCGCACCCAAAGAGTTCCTGAATTCTCCGTCAGGGAGTTGGCAGGACGATCAGATCAGCTATCGGCTCTCTGCTGAGAGCTGGCTGATGGCTGGAGGCTGAGAGCTGACCGCTAGACGAGGAACGGCCAGCTCGCGTAGATCAGCTGTTGGGGGTGGTTTTTCCTCGCCCGTGTAGGGGACGTCGACGATGGCCGTCGCGCCGGCGGTGACACGGACCGGCCGTGTGAGACTGCCGAATCGTTCGTGCCACGCTTGAATCGTGTAGGTCCCAACCGGCACGTTGGCGATCTCGAACGTGCCCGCTGTGCCGCTCACGGCGAAGTACGGATGGCTGACCACGCCGATGTACGCCGTCATCCATCGATGCACGTCGCACTTGAGGCGCAGCATGACCTCTTCCTGCTTGAGTTGGAACGTGTGGACGATGCCTGCCACCGGCTGGCCGACGTTGAACCCGTTGCTGCCGTTCGACAGGCTGTGCACGTTGTGCAGCATCGGATCGCTGTTGCGGACCTGAAGCGCCTGGCCGACCTGCGCGCCTACGACGCGAGGAATATAGATGCAGGCGCGCTGATCGATCGCGACGGGTTGCGCTGGAGCGGCCGTGCGGGGAAACGATCCTTGCAGTTGTACGAAGGCATTGGCCAGCCCTCCGTCCGCGCTCACCACCACTTGTTCCTGGACGACCTGTTTCCCCGCGTTCAACTTGCCGCACATCGGATCGACACCCATGCGGATGACCGCGTTGCCGGGGTGCTTCCCCGTCAGGCGCACACGACCCTTGATCGTCCCCACCTTGGCCTGCGCGGCAACCGTCCCCGTCCCCATTCCCGGATGCACGCCCCCCAGGCCGGCGACCAGCACCGCCAGCATCGCCGACAGAACGAGGCGCGCCGGTGTCGCAGGTCATTTATTCGGAGTGAGGTCCTTGAACCGGGGATCGTCAGCCGGTGGCAGCGGCTGGTTTGGATACCAGTAGGCCGTATGGCAGTTTTCGCAGGACTCATCCATCCGCCCGCCGATCTCGATCAGCGCCTCGACGTCCCTGGCCTCGATCGCCTTCAGTGCCTCCATGCTGGTGTCGTGCAGTCCCTTCGCCAGCCTGTTCCACTGCGCCCGGTCCTTGTTGATGTTGGCCTCGATCTCTTCGGGCTCCAATTCGACCCCCGGGGTTTCAGACTTTTCGTGCGGCCGCGCCACATGCCGCCCGGGTATCATGAGCAGGTTGGTGGCCTCCACGACCCTGATCGCACCGCTGCGAACAGCGGCCCATTCTTCGTCCGTCCTCGGCCTTCTCTCGTCAGTTCCGGCCGGCGTGACGATGGTCTGCACAGACTCCCAGACGACATCTGCGGACGGATCGATCAGCGAGAGCATGAGGTCCTTGATGGTGGCGGTCGGCGCGTACTCGGGCTGCGTAGCTGACGCCGGCTGCTGGCTCCGGCAGGCGCTCACGAAAACCACCGACAGGACGACGAGTAAAAGGGTCACGCAAAGGAGCAGAGGCTTTCGCATAGACCATTCCTTACTGGCGAAAAAGGGGGCCAGCCATTGACTATACAGAAATCCTAGTGCATCGACCAATGCCCGGCACCTGAAGAATTCCTGACTTGCGCGTCAGGGACCTGGCAGGCCCGGCGGCGGTATCATAAGGGTGGCGCCGGAGGAAAACCCCATGCACCCGAAACTGTGGCTTTGGCTCATCGCCGGGGTGTTTGCGTACGACACGGTCTCGATTGGCGCGCATCATTCCTTCGCGAGCACCTATCTGGAAGACCGGGTCATCGCGATCGAGGGGGACCTGGTCGACGTCATTTACCGCAATCCTCACTCCTTTATTCACGTGATGGCGCCAGACCGCACCATGCGCATGCGCCTGTGGGCGGTCGAAGCCAGTAACCGTGGTCAACTCCGTCTCCAGGGCGTCTTCGAAGAGACCCTCAAGCCGGGCGATCACCTGGTCATCACCGGCAGCCCTGGGCGGGACGCCGGCGCATGGCGGTTGCGCCTGCGCACCATCGTGCGGCCGAAAGATGGGTGGCGCTGGAGTGCCGCCGGCTCATGATCAATTCCCACGGATCCCCGGGCGATCGCCCGGCCGGCCGATCGGCCGATGATCGTGCCCGGCAGCGCGTCCTGGTTGTCGAAGACGAAGAGAAGGTGGCGAAGGCGCTCCAGGAAGGGCTCAAAGGCGAAGGGTACGAGGCGGTCGTCGCGCGGACCGGCGAAGATGCGTTCTTTCTAATCAGCACCGAGACCTTCGACGTGGTGCTGCTCGATCTCGGGCTTCCGGGACGAGACGGGTTTCAGATCCTCGCGGCGCTGCGGCAACAGGGGCGGGACACGCGCGTCCTGGTCCTGACCGCCCGCGACACGCTCGAGGATCGAGTGAAGGGACTGGACGGCGGCGCCGACGACTATCTCGTCAAGCCTTTCGCGTTCGCGGAACTGTTGGCGCGCATTCGTGCTATGGTTCGGCGCGGCCGCGTCACCGCCGCCCCACGCCTCACGGCCGGCGACCTCGAAATGGACCTCTGGACGCGCAAGGTGTCGCGCGCCGGTCGGATGATTGAGCTGACGACCCGGGAGTTCGAGCTGCTGGAGCACCTGTTGCGCTTCGAAGGCCAGGTGGTGTCGCGCGAGACGCTGGCACGCGAGGTCTGGCGCGAGAAGGCTCGCACGCTGACGCTCGACAACGTCATCGACACGCATGTCGCGCGCCTGCGCAAGAAGATTGACGCCGACCATCAGGGAAAGCTGATTCACACAATCCGCGGGGTCGGGTTCATGATGCGGGAGGGAGAAGCATGACACGCTGGTGGCGGCCGCTCGGCATGCGCGTCCGGCTGACGTTCTGGCATGTCGCAGCGATGATCGTCGTGCTGGCGGTCTACGCCGCGGGGGTGTTCGCCTTCGTGAGCCGCAGCGTGTCGCATGCCCTCGACGGCCGGCTGCGAGGCGACTATACCTGGGCGGCGGAGATGTGGGAGCAGCGCCCCGACGGGACGCTGACGTGGTTCGAGGCGGACGAAGCGGGGCAGGACGAAGACAAGCCGTGGCTGCAGGTGTGGAGTCCGAAAGGCGATCTGCTGTTCCGGACCGCCGCCGCCAAGCGCATTCCGGTACCGCAAAGCGCCGCGCTGGCCTCCCGCGCGGATGGCCAGATCGTCCCGGTTGCCGCGGATGGCGACGCGGTCCGCGTGCTCACGCGCACGGCGACGGTTGGTGGCAAGGGCGTGATCATCCAGGTCGCGCGCTCCGAGGCGCCGCTGCGACAGGAGCTTTGGGACCTGACCCTGTTCCTGGCCCTCGGTCTTCCCTTCGGCGTCGTCGCCGCCGGCGTGGGTGGGTACGCGCTCGCGCGCGGCGCGCTGACGCCGCTCCAGCGGATGGCCGAACGGGCGCGATCGATCAATGCCGCGCGGCTGAACGATCGGCTGCCGGTCGAGAACCCGCACGATGAGCTGGGGACGCTCGCCACGGTGTTCAACGACACGCTCGGCAGGCTCGAGGGATCGTTTCAGCAGATGAAGCAGTTCACGGCCGACGTATCCCACGAGCTGAGAACCCCGCTCACGGCTATCCGCACAGTCGGCGAGGTCGGCCTGCGCGAAGGGCGGAGCCCGGACGCGTATCGACGCATCATCGGCAGCATGCTCGAAGAAGCCGATCGGTTGACCTGTCTCATCGATCGCCTGCTGACGCTGTCGCGCACGAGCGGCGCACCGGTACAGCTCTGCAGCGAAACGGTCGACCTGCGCGGCCTCGCCGACGACGTCGCGTCGCATCTGAGCGTGCTCGCCGAGGAAAACGGGCAATCGATCGTGGTGGATCACGTCGGGTCGCCGCGGTGCGAAGGCGACCGGCTGATGCTGCGCCAGGCGCTGATCAATCTCGTCGACAACGCGATCAAGTACAGTCCGGCCGACACCGAAATCCTCGTGCGCGTCGTGGACTCCCGCACCGGGCAGACGCTCGAAGTCAGCGACCGGGGCCCGGGGATCGCTCCGGAGCGGCGCGCGCTGATCTTCGAGCGCTGCTACCGGGTATCGCCCGAATCCGACAGCCGTGGCGCGGGCCTGGGGCTGTCGATTTCGAAATGGGCTGTCGAAGCCCACCATGGACAGTTGAGCTGGGAGCACCGCGCCGGCGGAGGCAGCACGTTCCGGATCATCGTGCCCCGGGCGCCGGGCGAGCCGCTCGCGGCGGCGGGCTAGTCGCGCGGGTGGAAGCCTCGATTTTTCTCGGTTCGCTCCCACCCTCCGACGCGAATCCCCAAGACGTATTACACTACCCGTCTCGCACGCACGCGCCCGTAGCCCAATTGGATAGAGCGTTGGCCTCCGGAGCCAAAGGTTGCAGGTTCGAGCCCTGCCGGGCGCACCACTTTTCAGGTCCCGTGGTGACAAATTGGGGACAATCGTGTGGAGCATCCGCACCATTCTGGACAATCCGAAGGGCCCGTGCACGCTTCCAGCTCACCTCAAGTCCCTTCCGCAATTCCTCGTCGGTGACGTTCAAGTAGCGCTGGGTCTGCTGCACGCTCGCGTGGCCGAGCATCAGTTGGATGATGCGGATGTCGACGCCGTCGGCGAGCAGCCGCGAGGCGCCTTCGTGGCGCAGGTCGTGCCAGTGCAGATCGATCTTTCGGAGCTGCTCGCGGTTCCAGAGGACGCCTTCTGGCCCCCGACGCGGTTCGAACCCATACGCCAACAGCCGTAGCGCGTCCCAGGCCGTCTGGATGTTGTCGACGCGCTCTCCGCTCTCGGTACCGAAGACGAACGCACCCGGGCCGAGTTGGGCACGTCGATGCAGAACCGCGACAAGCCGTCCTTCTGGATCGAACGGGATGCGGCGGTTCTCCTTGTCCTTCGTCGTGTGTCCCGGAATACCGATCTGGTGTGACTCCCAATCGACGCGTCGATTCTGAATCAGAAGCATCTCACCGCGACGGCAACAGAGTTCGAGTGCACCGATGATCCGATCGTGCAGCAACGGACCGACGTAGCGATGCTTCCAGGTGTTCATCGCGAGCGCCGTGTCGAGCAAACGTTTCTCTTCCACTCGCGAGATCCGCCGGTCGCGACTGGTTTCTTGCTTCTTGTTCAAGCGGACGCCGAAGCGATGGAACGGCGACTTGTCGAGCAGGGGTGGCATTTGCGCCATTCCCCAGTGGATTGCCGCACGCAGGGTCGCGAGCACCTTGTGCAGCGTGGCGATCTCCACCTCGTCGGCGTACTCCGAATCCGCCTTGAAACGGTTGATCTCGTCCGGCCGTTCAAGGCTCTTGACTGGCAGCCCGCCGAAGTTACTCCTTCAGCACGCCGATGCGACTCTTGATTGACGGGATGCTCCGGAGCGCCGCCGGCCGAACCTGTCGATCGAGATAGGCGTCGAGAAATCCGGCGACGTGCTGGAGGTCCGCTTCAGCCTGTGCAGGTGGCTCAGGAGTCGAACGGGGATCTCGGCCAGCCTTGATCTCGCCGACAAAGAGGCGTTCCCAGTCTCGTGCCTCCTCCATTGACGCGACAGGCCGCCGTCTGCCCGGCTCCATGCGTGGAATCGCGAACTCGTTGACCATCATCCGGTAGCGAACGCCACGGTGCATGGTGTCGAACTGCAAGTGCTCGAGACATCGCCGGCCGTTGCTGCACGGCCGCCCTTCGCACTTCCTTCTGATTGCCATGGGATCTCCCTGGTTGCCTCTCTCCTTTCCGAGTTGTCACGCCAGGCGCGTTGGTGCTCCGCGCCCAATCCAATCCAGCACGTCCGCGGGGTGAAGGCGCCGGTTGCGCACTCCGAACCGCTGCGATTTGAGTAGGCCTCGCAGGTAGGCTCGGCGAATTGTTTCTTCGTGGCAGCCGACGAACTCGGCGACCTCCAATGCGGTCAGAAGCCGATTCGGCAGCGCGCCCGTTCCCGGCGCGGTTCCAACCGTGAGCTGACTGTTCTCCCGAGTATGCTCCGAATCCGGGTACGCGTTCTTCCTCATCGCGGCCTCCGAGATGCTGTGGGCGTCGTACGTTGCGTCCGCCGCCTAAATTTGAAACCGAAATTCGCGAGCCGGTGGGTGCCGCGGAGAGTGAAGGACCCCAGGTCGATCACTCGTCAATCGCGCGGCCGGCTCGGTGGCCGGAGGTCAGCGTGATCGTCTTGCCGACGCTGACAAATCCGGTTGGAGCGCGATGGAGCCCATTCGAGTATGTTCCCGTTGGCTCCGGCGGACCAGGTCCGCTTCGATCGCCTCACGAGGAGGTTCGGCGCATTAGCGATCCGGCCGACGCGCCGACGTCCAGTGGCGCTGCGTCGAGATCTCGGAACTCGCCTCGCAGAGGCCTTCGATTGCTCGTTTCCCCGGCTCTCGGTGGTGCGCTTCGATGCGGCAGGCGACGCGCCGAACCGCAGTAACAAGCGTGTGTCGCTGTCTGCCGTTGCCTCGAGTGGCCTCAGACCGTCTCGGGCGTTCTCTCGTCGGCTGCGACCCTAACCAACCGTCCAGGTGCTGAGGGTGCTTCTCGCTGTTGCCGACAGGGCGAGCAGCTTGAAGTGTGCTCCACGAGGACCCTGAGCCGACGTGGAGGAGTGGCGACTGATCGCCACGGGAGATGAATCGAAAATACGCGCGTCAGCCACGTGTGTCAAGAGGACCGTTTCAACAGAGGACCGTTTCAACAACAGAGGGAGAGACAGTGCGCTGTCGGGGTAGTTCAAGCACGGATCGGTGCGAACTTTCTGGAAGATCGCATCGGCACCAAATCTCGCGAGGGAACGTCCACAGGCAGGTAAACCCTTGGCGACTATTGCGTTCTACCCCCTCGGGGGAATTGGTTGAAGAGATCCGACGCTCATGGATGGGAATAAAACGGCGTGCTCGCGATCAAACCGCGTTCTGCCGCCGATCGAATCCTCGAACACCTGACCGCTAGCCATTGTTGCCCTCGTGGCGGCGAAGCTCGCGCAAGGAGTCGAGCGCGTGTTCCGATTCAGGATCCAGCGTCGTGATGCCCGCCAGGGTCGAGGCCGCCAGCAGCTCCTTGTCGCTCGTCACGAATACAAATTGGCCACCTTGCACCGTTCGGTCGCCCTGTTGGGCGGCAGCGACGTGAATGGCATCGGGCGCTCTCAACTCATAGCGGCGGGTGACCTCTATCGCGTCGTTCACGAGCTCGCTCGCGACTGGCATCAGGAGCAGGTACTCGCCGATGTCCCGCGCGAGACCTCCTAGAAGCATGTTGTGCGCCGCTGGCGTCAGGAGCTTCGCCTTGAGAGCCCTAGCCGCGACGC
>CAWFFB010000037.1:0-143764 GCA_963814975.1 uncultured Acidobacteriota bacterium
CGTCGCGCTAGCGCAGGCCGCCCGACACGGCGAGACTCTCGCCCGTTAACCAACCCGCCTCATCGGACGCGAGAAACACGGCAACTGAAGCGATGTCGGCCGGTGTGCCGACGCGCCCAAGAGGCGGACGGGCGATGTGCGCTGCCCGCGCCTCGTCACTCATTGCCCCGATCGCCCGTGCGCCTTCGGTGTCCACGGCACCGGGGTTGATTTGATTGACGCGGATGCCGCGCGAGGCTAGCTCCACCGCCAGCACGCCAGTCACTCCGGTGATCCCGGCCTTGCTCGCGGTGTAAGCGACTGCACCCGCGGAGAAGCGTTCGCTCGACATCGATCCGATGTTGATGATGCTGCCGCCGTTGTTGCCGAAATGCTTCAATGCTTCGCGGCACGTGATAATCGTGCCCCACAGATTGGTGTCGAGCATCTTGTGGAGTTGCTCGTCGGTTGTCTGCTCGAGCGAGGCGAACGCAAACACGCTCGCATTGTTGATGAGGATGTCGAGCGTCCCGAACTTCGCGGCGGCTTCGGCGCAGAGCTGCTCCACCTCGGCGACGACTGCGACATTCGCTTGAATCGCGAACGCGTTGCCGCCGGCGGCCTTGATATCGGCGACGACGCGCTCTGCGCCCGGTCGGTCGGTCGCGAAGTTCACGACGACGGAGGCACCGGCGGCTGCCATCGCCTTCGCGAGGCCGGCTCCGATGCCCTTGGCCGCACCGGTGACGAGCGCAACCTTACCTGTCAGCAGGGAACGGGTCATCAGCGTGTCCTCTAGAACCCGATTCGCAGTGTGGTGATCTTCCCCTCTGCGACCTCGAACTCATGGTTCATCACGAGAGGATCGGGCAATCCCGTTCGATCGAACGTTCCGTCAATCTTGACTCTGACGATGGTTCGTCCCGGGCGCTCTGTGACGTCCAGGACATCGAAGTGCACGTGAGCCCCGAAGATGTCGGCGCCCGCCCAGGCCGTGATCGCGTCGAGACCGCGCAGCTCGCGATTCACATCGACCACCACCGCATCGTCGGCGAAGCTCGCCGGAAACTCCTCCCTGGCGCCGGTGTTGACCGCCCTCAGGTAGCTGGCGATCGGCCCGGGCAGGTTCAATTCCTTCGTGAAATGCTCGATCTGAGGCATCATTCACCACCCTTTCCGGCTCTACTGTGACAAATACCGTCTGATGCGTCCAAGATATTGTTCTTATCGGACCAATCGCGGTAGGGTATCGGAGTGGAACTGCGTCATCTTCGATACTTCGTGGCGGTTGGCGAAGAGGAACATTTCGGCCGCGCCGCGCTACGCCTGCGA
This sequence comes from uncultured Acidobacteriota bacterium, assembly GCA_963814975.1. Taxonomy (GTDB): domain Bacteria; phylum Acidobacteriota; class Vicinamibacteria; order Vicinamibacterales; family CAVVIG01; genus CAVUXJ01. The sequence goes on from CAWFFB010000037.1 coordinate 1,312, forward strand.
GTGGCTCAACCAGCGCTCTCGCGACAGATTCAGGATCTCGAACGCGAGATCGGTTTCCAGCTGTTCGATCGCCTCAGTCGCGGCGTGAAGATCAGTTCGGCGGGCCGGTTGTTTCTCGAGGAGGCGCGTCGAATTCTTCAACAGCTGAACGAGGCGACGGAACGCGCGCAACGTGTGGCCCGCGGACAATCAGGAACGCTGCGGGTCGGATTCACCGAGAATGCCTCATGGCGGGGGGTGGTACCCGACTCGCTTCGCCTCTTCCGAGAGCGCTATCCCGACGCAGAACTGCAGCTGAACCCGCTACCGAGTCTGCAACAGCTCGAGGCGGTTCGAGCTGGCCGACTGGATGCCGGGTTCATGTTCAACCCGCCGAAACCCGATCGGGAGCTGGATCAATTGCCGGTCGCCTTGAACAGCCTCGCAGTGGCGGCTCCTGCCGCGCACCCGCTCGGTAAGGTCAAGACCCTCCGGCTGCGCGACCTGACGGACGCGCGTTTCATCTGGTTTCCGCGGCGCGAGAGCGCGGCATTCTACGACCGCTTGATGTACGAATGTTTCCGTGGCGGCCTGAAGTCGCCTCGGATCGTTCAGGAAGCGTCGAACGAAGCGACGATATTGACACTCGTCGCTCAAGGCATGGGCGTCGGTTTCGTCGTGGAAACCGCCCGCTGGCGATGTCCGGACGGCGTGGCGATATTGAAAGTCGCCGACCTCAAGCTGTCGTTGCCATTGGCTCTCGTCTGGAGAAAGGACAACCTGTCCCCGCTGCTCTCCAGATTTGTGACCGACGTGGGGAGTCTGGTGAAGCGGAGACTGACGACGCGGCACAATCACTAGATTGCGGAATCGTCTCCGGTCTGGTGATCGACATCTCGTGGACCACCGCTTACGGCCGCTGTGAAAGGCTCGGTACGCTGTTCTACTTGTGATCGCGTGGAGATTCCCGTAACGCGCTGGCGACGAGCTTGGCGTTTGCTTCGCGATTCGCCCCGGTGAATCGCGGCGGGTGGGCGCGCGCGTCGCCGGCGCCGATTGGGCTGGCCGCGAGCAGCCCGCGCGACAACACGCCGTACAGCGTCGCGCCGATGCCGAGCTCCGCGAGCACCGGAAAGATCGCGTCCTCCGGATCACGACTCGCGATCGAGTACTCGATCTGGAGATCGGCGATCGGATGGACCTTCGCGGCGCGCCCGCGCTGGAGTACATCCGCGAGCGACTCGGCGAGCCGCCGACGCGGACATCGACGCCCACGGCGATGCACTCGGCGTGGGTGACGTGGGGTGCGGCTGCCGCGCCATCTGAAGGAAGGCACGCGCGTCGGCCGCCCTCCGCGGCGCGGGCGGCGTCGGCGCCGACGACCCCGATCGCGATCCACCCCATCGCCACGGCCTACGTTCGCGCGTTCGAAGAAGAAGCGGACACCACACCAGAAGACAGGTCTGAAAGTGCGCCACACCACGACGCGACCGACGTCCCGGCGCGCGACGACGACGACATACCCACATCGATCGACGCGGTCATCGAACTGCTGGCCGAGGCTGGCGTGATGCCGGAGCGGCCGCGGGCGCTGCTCGAAGCCGCGGCCGAGGACCCTCGAGCCACGAAAGTCCCGCTCCTGAAGCGGCTGATGGAGTTCGTGCTGCGCCACGACGAGACCGCGTACCTCACGCGCAGTCGCGAGCTGGGGTTCCTCGCGAATACGCTGCTCGCGGGATCCTCCGTTCAGTCGCGGCCGTTCACGCCCCCGGAAGCGTCCGATGCGGCTGCGTGCATCTGCAACCTGGGTCTCGACTGCTGGCCCGTGCGCTGGCCGGGCGCGACCTCACAGGGTGCATCGTCGCGACGTGAACTCGACACGGCCATGCCTCCCAACCCGTTCCTCGTGGATCACGACCTCGTGACGGCGTTCGAAGTGGGCTGGTCGGTGCTGTACCAGGACGTCAGCCTGTTCGTACGAAGGGAGAGTCCGCCGTCTGCAGAATCTGGCGCCAAAAAGGGCCGGCACTGGTGCGGGCCCAACAGCCTGCTAACTCGAGGTATCGGTCCTAGTGTTGACTGGAACTCGATATTCCAGCGGTCATCTGATTCAGGAAGACGTGTCCACCCTTCATCACGAACTTGACCCGCTGAAGCTCGGTGATGTCCGTCAGCGGATCCCCGGAAACAGCCACGAGATCGGCAAATTTGCCTTTTTCGATCGCGCCGACCCGGTCCTCCCATCCGATGTTCTCCGCACCGAGCGAGGTCGCCGCCTGCAGAGCCCGGGTGGGAGTCATCCCGTACTTTACCAGCGCCTCGAACTCGCGACCCTGCGAGCCATACGGGTACATCGCGCCGTCGACACCCGTGCCAAAGACGATTTTCAGACCCTTGGTAGCGATCGCCATCCGAAGGTTCTTCTCGAAGATGGGGACAATCGAATATTTTCCGCCGGTCTTCTCCCTGTCGCTCGCTTCGATGGACGCCAGGGTATAGCGGACGATCGTTGGATCGTAGTAGATGCCCTTCTGCACCATCATGTTGGCGAGTTCTTGAGTGAGGCCTTGTCCATGTTCAATAGTATCGACGCCCGCCCGAATCGAGTCCGCCAGACCCTGGCCGCCAAAAGTGTGGACCATGACTTTCAGGTGGTTTTTGTGCGCCTCGTCGACGATCGCCTGCAGTTCTTCCAGGGTCAACGTTGCTGTGACCTTCAGCTCACCCTCGGGCGTGAAGGAATAGCCACCACTCGGGTATGTCTTGATATGCGTTGCACCGTCCTTCAGTTGTGCGCGAACCATTGCGCGCGCAACCTCTGGCCCGCGCGCGTCGTTCGGGCCGAATCTGATTCCCGAGGTCGCGATCGACAGCCTCGGCCCGATGATCTCACCCTTGTCGATGGCGTCCCGTACAGCGACATCGGCGTTGCCATTCCCATGGCTGCCCGCGTCGCGCATCGTGGTAAAGCCCGCGAGCAGACAGTCCTCTGCGCTCGCCGCCGCCTCGAAGCCGACATTTAACAGCGTCTGCCCGTTCGCCGGGGCACTCTCGAAGACGTGGCTATGCCCGTCGATAAAGCCGGGCATCACCGTGGCCCGACTCAGATCGATCACCCGGGCGCCCGCGGGAATGGCGATCCGCCCCTCCGGACCGACCTCGGTGATGCGCTCGCCCTGTATGAGGACCACCTGTTTGGTCAACATCTGGCCCGACCTGCTGTCGAACAAGCGACCGGCGCGGACGGCCACCGTAGCAGAGGGGCCGGCCGGCTGGACCCAGTCCTTCCAGGTATTCTTGGGAATTGGATGTCGTAATGGCCCTTGTTGGGCACCCAATACGGTTGGCAACAACCACGTCGCGAGGCCTACACCAAGCACCGATGTCCAGCGAGTCATGATTCCTCCAGCTCGTGACGAAGATCAGCGGCCGGCCAAAGAGGTCCGCGCGCTTGAGCCGCGTCGTTCGAGATTCAGCGCTGCCTCGTGATCTTGCAATTGCGACGAACGACTCGGGCAGGATCTTGATCGCCGCGCGATCGAGCTTCGTCTCGCGCGCGCGATCACCTCACCCCTACCACCGGCACCGAGCGGCGCCAGCTCTTCGTAACGAGCCGAGCCGCACACCCGGGCCAGCGGCATTGGGGCATTTTACGCGATTGGGTTCCGGCGACCCTCAGTTGTGTGCGCGCTGGGCGGTTCCCGCGTCCGAGTCCAGCGAAGGCGTTCATGCGGGACTAGATGCGGCGCATGACAACCTACGCCGCCCGCGTCCAGTCGCCACTTAGAAACGACGTCGCGGTCTCGGCGAAACGAGGCGCGTTTTCACCGAATACCGGACCATGACCAGCGTTCGGAACCACCCATAGATACGATCGCGGGATCGCCGCCTGCAAGTCGAAGGCAAGCGAAACGGGATAGAGAGGATCGCGATCGCCGAAGACGATTAGTGTGTCAGCCGTGATCGTGGCGAGGTACGGCGGGGTGAAGTTCACATCGTCGTAGCTATCGGCCAACGCCCGACTGTGTGTAAACAGCTGCTGAATCTGGGCGTCGCCGTGACGGTGACGCTTCCGCATCAGATCCATTTCGACCTCGCCGAACATCGATTCGGACGTCTGCCGCTGGAGCGCCCGAGCCTGCGCGGGAAAGTAAGGCGGCGCGCTCACAATCACCATCGACTCGATGCAGGTTGGGACGGCTGTCGCCATATGCAGCAAGGTGATGCCGCCGCCACTCAGGCCGATCGCCTTCACCTTGTCGAGCCCGAGATGACGGAGCAATCCCTCGACATCATCGGCGGCTTGCCGGAACGAGAACTCGCCTGATGGATTGGTGGATGCGCCATGGCCGCGTAGATCCGGTGCGACCAGCCGATACCCGGCGGGCGGCTCCTTGAAGATGTACTTCCAGTCTGGCCCGGAGCCCATGAACCCATGCAGCCACAGGAGGGGTTCTCCATCGCCAGCCATCTCGTAGTTCAGCTCGACTCCGTTGATCTCGACAACCATTGCGCGTTCTCCTGCCGAGGAGTATGCGGGGTGCGCAGGTTCAAAGACCAGTCTGGTGGCATCGCTTGATATGATGGAGACGTCGTTCCAATTTGGTTGCGAACGGCGAGTCTTCAACGACCCAACACGCCTGACGATGAGGTGTCCACAGCCAACGGATGTGTCCGACCCGCAGCCGCATCGCTGATACCGGAGCGAAGGTTGGCGGCCCTCTTACGGACCGCTCAGAATCGGACGCGGAGTCCACCGTTGATGTTACGGCCTTCGAGAGGTGCCCAGGCATCGACGGTCCACCGACCGTCCGCCGCGCGTGCGGGACGGAGGAGCGGATCCCATCGCGTCTGCCGCACGCCGGTCAGATTTTCCCCGTTCACAAACAGGCGGATGCGCCCGAACTGTCTTTCGGCCAGGAGTCCGAGAAGCATATAGGGCCTGCTGACCGTGCGATACGGGTTCTCTTCGAGACGCTGCTCGCCAGTGTAGTACCACTCGATTCCCAGGCGACCCGCGTCTTCCTTCTCCCACATCCCGACCAGACCTGCACTGTGGCGCGGCGTCAGCGGGACGTCTTGGTGGACCGCATCGACGGTCTCGCGCGCCCGCACGTAGGTGTACGTCGCCGTGACCGAGAATGGCGCTCGGCGCAGCGTTCCCAAGAGCTCGAGACCCACGTTCGTCGTCGGGTCGGCCAACGTGCTGAGGACGTACGACGGCGATCGCTCCACGTACAACGGATCGTTGACGCGGGAGGCGAACAGCGTGGCGGTGTACGAGATCGGTCCGTCAGTGCGCGAGACGTCGAACGACGCGCTCAGCCCGCGCTCGGCGTCGAGCGGCCGGCTGATCTGGAGGCGCGTCAGACCGGCGGCCTCCGTTTCCTCGGTGATCGGAGTCGGCGCAAAAAATCCCGTCCCCAAGGAGAGTCTGCCGGTCCACCGCCCGGCGCGCGCCAGCGCCGACACGCGTGGACTGAAGAATGTTCCGTACTCGCTGTGGGCGTCCAGTCGCGCACTTGAAGACAGCGACAGCCGCGGCGAGACGGCCACGTCGTACTGCGCGAAGGCGCCGGGGACGGTAAAGGTGTAGTCAAAGCGAGGCACGTCGCGCGCCGCGTACGCGTCGCGTTCAATGACGAGCCCGGCGACCCACGTGTGTCGACCTGCGGTTCCACGGATCGCCGCTTCTCCGAACGCGGTATCGTGCCGATCGCGCTCCAACACTTCGCCGAATTGATGATCGTGGCGTTGGCGCGCGACCGCGGCGCGGGCCGTCATCACGAAGCGGCCTTTGATGAGGATCTGGCCCACCGCACCAGCGTCGTACCGTTGCGTTTCCAGGGCTTCGACGTATGGCTGCCCAGTGGCGGCGAGCACGTGGCCGTCCGGAGTGCCGCCATCCCGGTCCTCGTACGTAAAGCCGGACGTCGCGAAGAAGGCTCGGCCATTGCCTCCATCCCAGAACACACGTGGTCGCACCACCGCTCGCGTGTAGCCGGCGAGGTCGGCCCACGCGTCGTCGTTCACATCGGTGGTCTCCTGCCAGTGGCCCCCACCCAACAGCGAGGCGCTCCAGCCGCGTGACAAGGGACCGGAGAGAAAGGTAACCGCATCGGTCGCACCGCGCGTCGAACGATTGAGCAGAAACTCCCGTTCAGATTCACCACCTGGACGCCGCGACAGGAGATTGATGACGCCGCCCATCGCGCCGGCTCCGTACAATGCCGACGCCACACCCTTGATGACTTCGACCTGCCCGAGATCCATCGGCGGGATCTGGAGCAGCCCGAGCCCCCCCACATCACCGAACAGGGGTAATCCATCGGAGAGCACGCGCGTGTACCGCCCGCGCATGCCCTGCATGCGCACGCTGGCCGCACCGAGAGCCGGCGAGGTCGTCTGCACACGCATGCCACCCATTTCGTTCAGCATCATGACAATGTCGCCTGGCGTCATCAGCATCTTCTCTTCGATCTCTTCACGCGCCAGGACTTCGACGCGCATCGGCTGGTCCTCGAGACGCTTGTCCGTGCGCGTTGACGCCACGACGGTGACCGTCTCTTCGACCGTCGGCTGCACCTGCAGCTTCACCACGACCTCTTGCACGGCACCAACTGCTACTCGCAGCGAGGTGGTCGCGGGGGCGAAGCCCGCTTTCGCGACGGTGACTTCGACCGTGCCAGGAACAATGGTGACGGTCGTCGTACCGGACGCATCCGTGCGGTAGGTCGCGCCGGCGACGACGACTTCCGCGTCCTCGATCGGCTGGTCTGCTGCACGGACTTCAATGCGGACGGTGCCCGTCTGATTCTGTGCTGTGACCGTGGAGGCCAGAGCGCACACAAGAACAATCATCACCAACGGCAGCGAGCGCATACACGTCTCCGTCGGGCGGGTCCGCACGGACCCGTCCCTTGGTTTCCGTCAACGGTCCAATTTGTCGAGGAATCCCTACGAGCGCGGAGGGTGTTCGGGTGGATCCGCGGGAGCGTCGAGGCGATGCGTGAATAGCGGCAATGCAACGCGATTCGTGATGACGGCCGAGGGTAGCAGCTCGTGTGACACGCCCGAGTCAACCCCGCCGAGGCACAGGATGCAGATGCCGTCACCCGATTCCGGGTGCTGCTGCAAGGAGGACACCCCTTGCTGGCGAGTGCAGCCGTCCGGACAACAGATGCCGTCGATCGCGTTCAGGGACGCGAACACGACCAACATCAGTGTGGCCAACAGCCTTCGCACCAGGCGATTATATGCGGCGATGCGGAGTCGCCAGTCCGCCGAACCAATAAGCCTCAGAACTCGACCATCACCTTGATGGCTTCACGCTCGTTCATCGCACGGTAGCCATCGGGAACGCCGTCGATCTTCGTCACGCGATCGAATACGCGGCCCGGGTCGATCCGGCCTTCGAGCACGTCAGGCAGCAGTTCCTCGATGTAGGCGCGCACCGGAGCGGGTCCGCCGGCGATCGTGATGTTGGCGTAGAACGTCGGCTGCGGGTTTGGGATCGTCCTTTCCTGGGGGACACCGACACGCCCCGAACTGTCGCGTCCTTTTCGGCGTCATCGTTTGGGGACGCAGGAGTATCGAGACGCTCATCAGCGTGGTCTCTCCATCCCCACTCTGCCAACTGCTGCCTGTCGGTCGTCGAGTTTGTTGCGAAATATTGTGGCTCTCGCCAAGGAATCGGGCAATCCCTGGCGATGAATGTGTCGCAGCCCTGTATTGACAAGCTCGACAGAAACCGCCCATCCGAACTCGACGACCGTGCCTCAAAACTATTAAATTCGAAGAAGTGGCTCGGCGCCGCCCGCCGGCGCGCTGGATGTGACGCCGCCCACTGGAGCGTCCGGAAGCTGGCGGCCGGTGCATACTGGAGAGTACCCCTGATGCCCCACGCGACGATTTCGCGCGGCGCACCCCGAACGCGCACCCGGGGCCGTCGCGCCCGCCGCTCGGCGGCGGGCCGGCGGCTGGCCCGACGCGCGCTCCTGGCCTTGCGCGTGGCCCCATTGGCCGTCCGTATCGTCGTCGGGACGGTCCTATTGGTCGCGGTCTGGGCGGCGGTGAACTGGATGGTGCAGGTGGCCCGCAAGCCGACCGAGGTATTCTTTCCGGTCAGCGGCTCGCTCGTTAAGGCGCCGGCGCAGACCTGGCGGGAATACGGCCCGCTCTTCGCCGAGCACTCAACAGCGGTGATCACGCCGGAACTGCTGGCCGCACTGGCCCAGGTGGAGGGCAGCGGCAACCCGATGGCACAGACCTATTGGCGGTGGCGACTCAGCTGGAACCCGTTCGACGTGTACCGGCCGGCCTCGAGCGCAGTCGGCATGTTTCAGATCACCGACGGCACCTTCGCCGAAGCCAGGCGCTACTGCATCCGCGACCACCTCGTGGTCGAGGACGGCCCGTGGCACGACCCGCGGTCGTGCTGGTTCAACGCGCTCTACACGCGCGTGGTGCCCGGGCACGCGGTGGAAATGACCGCAGCGCTGCTGGATCGCACGGTCGCGCGCACCCTCGGGCGCAACGGCATCGCCACCGCCTCGCTGCAGCAGCGACAGGGCCTCGCGGCGGTCATCCACCTGTGCGGGAGCGGGGCCGGCAACGCTTACGCGCGCCGTGGGTTCCGGTTCAAGCGCGGCCAGCGATGCGGCGACCACGACATCCGCGGCTACCTGGCAAGGGTCAACGCGCTGAAGCTTCAGTTCGCACGGCTCGCCGCGGCCGGCTGATCGCAGGCGGGGCAATCACCGCTCGCAGCCACGTTCGGCCCGTGTCTCCCGCGCCAGCCGGTAGCGCCGACCTTGAAACGGGAGGCGGCAGTGGTTGTTGGGGGCGTATTTCCGTAATCAATCGTGAAGCCTTTTCCGAGCGAATCGCTTATGCGCTGGCGGCGCCTCGACGTACCCGGGCGCGAGGAGGCACGAATCGAGCAGACTGCCGAAGGTTGGCGTCTGACGGGCGAGATCGAGGTCGACGATGCGAGCGGGCGTGCACAGCTAAGCTATGTCATCGAGTGTGAGTGCGACTGGCGGACGCGCCGGTCGATCGTTACAGGGCTGGCCGCGGGAGCGCCGATCCGGTTCGAGTTCGCCGCTGACGGGCAGGGGCATTGGACGTTGAACGGCACGCCGCTGCCACTGGTCGAGGGCACAGTCGACATCGATCTCGGGTTCACTCCGGCCACGAATCTTCTGCCGATCCGCCGCTTGAACCTCGCGGTCGGCGAGCGCGCCGACGTCCGGACGGCATGGATGCGATTTCCTGATCTTCGGATCGAGGCGCTGGAGCAATCGTACCAGCGCGAGGCTGCCCGGGTCTTCCGCTACGAGGCGTTGGTGGATGGCGACCGGTTTCGGGCGCGACTCGACACGGACGAGTTCGGGCGCGTTCTTCTCTATGAAGGCCTGTGGGAGGCCGAGATCCGTCTCCGGGTCATGAGCGCGCATAGCCGGATCCACCCACCTGCAGTTGTTCGGCAAGGGCGGCTGGAACGGCAGCCGCCGCCGGAACCATCAGCGCCACTATCTTCGCGTCGCCGGGCTGCTCGCCTCCCGATGAATCCGAATGGGACTCGTTTTCTCACGGACGAGCAAGCGTTTCGCCTCCAGATCCAGCTGCACGGTCTTGAACCACCATCCGGTGCCCGCGCCGCCAGGGAACAACACGGTCGGAAGCCGGGGGATCGCCGCAGCCAGCGCGCGGGCGAGTGTGAGCCCAGGCGCCCGACGGGGCACGACCGCCAGCAGGGCGCGCCGCATCGCTCGATACTTGGGACCGTCCGCGAGGCGACGGGTCTCTGGGTGAATAACGTTCTCGACCATCACACGGTCTTCTGCGGGCGGGCGCGATCGTACACGTGAGGTTGCGGGAATCGACCTCGGCATGGGGTCCTCCTCTGTTCGTGTCCTCGGTTCATCGCGCGCGTCACAGGTTCAGGATCCGAGTGATGAGCGACCGGGCCTCACGACTCCGTCTTCAGCATGGATCGCGCAATGCCCACGGGGGCGACCCTGGGCATGGAGCCCGCCAGAGCGGTGCAGATGGCGGCCCAGATCCAGATGGCATCCGGTCGTTCGACATGCGGATGGCCGCTTTGAAGAGCTCACTCGTTTCCACCTCATGAAGTTTGTGGTTTCAGCGCAACGATCATCCACGAGGTTCCGAACCTGTCCCTGAGCTGCCCGAACCGAGTGGCAAAGAACGTCTCCTCCATGGGCATGAAGATCTGCCCCCCATCGGAGAGCCGTGTCCAGATGCCCTCGGCCTCTGCTGCGCTGTCAACCGTGAGCGACAGATAGACGCTGCGCATCGGCTGAAAGCGATCGGGCGGAACATCGGATGCCATGAGCTGGGTCTCGCCAAGGTCCATGAGGGCGTATTGGATGGAGTTCTCCCAACCCGGCCACCTCATGGGCTGGTCGGGCTGCTCAGCACGGCGCATGAGCATCGTGATTCTTCCGCCCAGTTGTTGTTCGTAGAAACGGAGGGCCGCTTCGCAGTTGCCGCCGAAGTTCAAGAAAGCGTTCAGTTTCATTGATCAACCCCGAGGCGCGTTTCGTCAGGCGACAATCGACGGCTTCACGTATCTCTGCGACGCCGGCGTGGTGAGCATCCCCCCCGTTTCGAGCAACGTCTTGAGCCCCGACAGAATCATCGGCCACCCGCCATAGAGTTCCGGATTCGCCCCGGTGCGCAGCCGGTCGTGCGTCACCGTCAATCGGCATGAATCCCCAACCGGCTCGATCTCCCATGTGACACGCGAGTATCCTTCAGCTTTCGCGGCGTCGCCCCACAGCGCGCGGAACGTCTGCACCAGCCGGCGTGGCGGGTCCACCTCGAGGTTCTCGCCATCGGCGATGTCGATGCCCGGTGCAACGGTGGCGTCGGTGGTCCGCGCGTGATAACGCGATCCCGGCGTCCAGTCGGAGTGGGTCGCCACGCCGAACGAGAATTTCGCGCGCAACGTGGGATCGGTGATCGCCTGCCACAACCGCTCAGGCGTCGTCTTGATGTAGATCTCGTACACCTTCTCCATTTCGCCCTCCTCGAGCTCCATTTTCAGGCCCGTCAGCAACGCAGCCACCGGCGCGGAATACTTGTCGATCCACCGGTCGTGGATTTGGCGGATCGGCACGGCGTTCAGGAAGTGCAGTTTTTCCCGGCCGCGCCGCTTGGTGACGACGAGGCGGGCCTGTTCGAGCACACGCAGGTGCTTCATCACGCCGAAGCGCGTCATGGCGAGCCGACGCTCGAGCTGACCGAGCGTCCGGCCGTCGCGGCGGAACAACATGTCCAACAAGCGGCGGCGCGTCGGGTCGGCGAGCGCCTTGAACACCACGTTCATCGAACCGCATGTTATGTGACTTAATTGTCACATGTCAATCGGCCGGCCGCCCGGGCGGCCAGCGTCCTCGATTCGGTCGATAGGTCGGGCCATGCCGGCGCAGAGGAGACCGGCGCCGGTTCGTGGTGCTTTGGAAAGGATGCCTGGCGGCGGACAACCGGTCTCAGGACCGCATGATTACGTCGAGGCGCCGTGACGACCTGTCCTGTGTCGCCCAGGCTCCTTCGCTTACGCCGGTTCTTCCGGCAGCTGATACGCGGCGACGATCACAGTCACATTGTCCCGCCCACCACTATCGAGCGCCCGCTGCACGAGTTGCTCGCACGCGTCGCTCGACAGGGTCGCCTTCCGCAGGATATTGACGATCGTCCCGTCGTCCACGAGGTCCGTCAGGCCGTCGCTGCAGAGGAGCAGGCGATCGCCGTCCTCGAGCCGCAGCAGGTCGGTGTCCACCAGGACATCCTCTCTCGATCCGCCAAGCGCGTTCGTCAGAACATGACGATGACGCGAGTCGGCGACATCGCCGGGCGCGAGTTGGCCGGTGTCGACGAGCAGTTGCGCATACGTGTGGTCTCGCGTCAGCCGATGCAGACTTCCGGCGCGGAGCAGGTAGGCTCGCGAATCGCCGACGTGGGCAATCAGCAGGTCGCGGCCAAGGCTTCGAGCGACTGTCAGCGTCGTCCCCATCCCGCACAACGCCGGGTCACGCCGACCGCGCTCGACGAGCATCGCGTCGACTTTCTGAAAGCGCTTGCGAGACCGCCGCTTGATCTCGCGCGCGTGCTCTTTGTCCACCTTGAGAATCCAGTCGGGCACGTCGAGGGCGAGGCTGATCAGCGCAGAGATCGCCATCCGGCTCGCGACTTCGCCCGCGGCGTGGCCGCCCATGCCGTCGGCAACGATCATCACGTAGTTGACTTCGTCTCTGCGTTCCGGCACGTCTCCTGCGGGGAGGCTGGTGATGAGCGTTTCCAGCGTGCGGCCGAGCCTCGTGACGAGGAAGTGGTCCTCGTTATTCGGGCGGTGGTGCCCGGGGTGCGACAACGCGCTGACATCGACCCGAACGAGCGACGAAAAGGGTCGGCCCGGCTCGAGGGCAGCCGGGGGTGATCCTTCCGCGGAAGTACGTGCGGTCATGGCGCCCTCCCGAAAGTGTCAAATCCGATGGTGATCGGAGGCGATCCTGGCCAGGACGGAGTTAGTCTTCACGTGCACCTGGCGGCAGCTCCAGCCCTTCGGTCGCAGCCCATCGATTGGCCCCAAGAATACCCCGATGAGCTCCACTGGCGGATAGGAGTAGAAGGCCCGCGGATTGGTGAAGAGGCCATCTCGCGCCGATCCCGCAACCGGGTCGTGCTGCTTCCCCTTCCCGGGATGCGGTGCGAACGAAACGTTTCAACCCGCGCACCGCAAAACCGGCGAGTGGATCATTCTCTCAAGGCGTGTTGCGAGAAGAACTGCCAGATCACCGCTGTCGCATCGATTTCCTCTTTCGCCCAGGAGTGGCCGAGGCCGTCAATGCGGATCATGCGGACGTCGGCGTCGCCCTGGCAGCCCTCGTAGCGCATGGTCGACAGCGGGCCCGGTGGATCCTCCAAAACCACTTTGAGATCGCAGCGGTTGTATCGCGCCCAACCCGCCAGGGCGTCAGGAACGCTCTCCATCCACTCGGCACCTCGGCCTGGAGCCTTCCCGTCGTACGGATTCTGCGCGTCCGCCAGGCCGTGAAACGTCAGCACCGGCACCGGCCTCCCTTCGCAGGGCGCCGGCCACCGCAACCCTGATACCGGTGCGATCGCAGCGATCCGCGTATTGAGCTTGCAGCCGAGGAGCGACGACATGCGTGCGCCGCCGGAGAATCCCGTCGCAAACACACGCGCGGCGTCGACGCACAGGCGGGCAGCCACGTGATCGATGACGTCGGACACGTAGGCGACGTCGTCGGGTCGGTCGTTCGCGACCGGTACGTTCCAGCGGGCCCCGTCGGCTTCCAGCGTCGCGACGGCGAAGCCCGTTCGTGCGGCGACGATCTCGAAGCTGCTGTTCCTGGCCTGACCCGCGGCCGTTCCGCCACTGCCGTGCAGGTCGAGCACGAGGGGCAGTCGTGAGCGGGCGTCATAGCCCGGCGGCACGAACAGCCGGTAGGCACGCTGGCGTTGGCCGGATACGAGCCGCTCCTGGACGACGCCGGACGCGTGAGGCAGATTGCACGACGAGCGAGTCGCAGGGCTACTTTGCGCCTGCGCGTTCGACGAGATCACGACCGCGAGGATGGCAGCGACGCTGACGCATGCCGCGCGCGTGCTCATGACCCTCTGATATCGCCTATCGCCGGCCGACGGCTGCAGCCAACCGCGATCAATACCAGCTCGGCTTCTTGGGATTGGGCGGCCATACCGGCACTTCCGGTACGAAATTGCTGCGATTCGGCATTTGGATCTTCGGCAAGGTCTGCGCGTCCATGACGTCGGACTCCTGGACGATGCCATTCCTATAGAGCAGAAACGCCGTCACCGCGTAGACTTCATCGGGGGTAAGCGTCCCACCCTTGTTGGCGGGCATGGCGCGGTTGATGTAGTCCCACACGGTCGTTGCATATGCCCAGTAAGCGATCGGGTGCCCCTCGTTGTCTTTGAACGCTCCGCGATGAGGGTTGCCGGGACTGCCGGTCACCAGTTTGTTGGCGACACCTCCCTGCCCGTCCTTCCCGTGGCAGGCCGAGCACTGCTTGGCATAGAGCTCTGCGCCTTCCTTGGCGGTTCCGCGTCCAGGAGGAAGTTCCTTGCCCTCCGGGCCGACGATGATGCCCAGGCTCCGGATCTCTTCCTCGCTCGGGGTCCTGCCCACATGACTGTAGGTACGCGATTGCGCCAGCCCCGCCACCGGGGCCGCCAGAACGATCAACGGCACGAGGAAACTAAGCGAATAGCGCATCGGTGATGCTCCCATCGCGGGCGACCTTCCAGGGTTGAATCGCGTTCCAATGGAAGGTGTTGTTGGAAGGCTCCAAACGGTCTTTTTCGGAGCGGCCCCAGTTTCGATTCAACTCCGCGAACGTCGGTTGAACTTCGCCCTGATCATCGGTGCAACGCGATTGGAGCACCGCCTCTTCTCCGTTCCATGTCCAGTCGAAGTTGAACCGCGTATGCGCCATCGGCAGCACCGGATCCTGGATTGTTGCGTCCTTCCAGGTGTTGCCGCCATCGACGGATACCTCGACCTTACGGACCTTGCCCCAACCGGACCACGCCAGGCCGGTGATCTCGTAATAACCGGGCCCGGGCAGCTGTTGTCCCGCCGAGGGGCGCGTGATCACCGACTTCGGCGGCCACACGAAGTTGTACCAGCGCGATTTGTTGTCCAGATCGGCCCGCGGGACACTGTGATGCACGCTCTGATCCCAGGTCATGTAGGGTCGATCCACCACCATGATGCGCCTCAGCCACTTGACGCTGTGGTTGGCTCCCCAGCCGGGGACGAACATCCTCGCCGGGAAACCTTGCTCCGTCCGCAACGGTTCCCCGTTTTGCATGTAGGCCACCATCACGTCATCGTTGGCTTTGCTCAACGGGATGGAATAAGTGAACTTACTTCCATCCGCCCCCTCGGCAACCAGCCAGCTGGCCTCTTTCTTCACGCCGACCTCTTTCAACAGTACCGACATCGGTACCCCGGCCCATTCGTTGCAACTCATGATGCCGTGAGTGAACTGGACGGTCACGGGAGTCGCCCCCGGCTTACCGCTGCTGACATGGCGCCGCGGAGAGCTGTTCGCCAGGCACTCGAGGAAGCGGATCCTGGATACCGAAGGCAGGCGCTTCAGATCCTGCAGACTCAACATCAGAGGGCGATCCACCATGCCGTGAATGGTGAGGCTGTACTTGGCGGGATCGATATCCGGGATGCGCGAGTGAGCCTGCATGAAGTGGAGCGACGCCGGCGTGATGATGCCTACAGATTCCCCAATCGGAGTGTAGTAGGTCGTATGCGTAATGCTCTTCGTGACCGCTCGTCCCGCCGGCGTCGCAAGAGGCGAGGGCTGGCCGTGGGAATGCGTGTCTTTGGGTTGCCCTTCAGAGCCGGCTGACTGGCCGCTCGCGACCCGTGCAGCTCCTGCGCCCAAACCAGCCAATGCGGCACTTTTCAGGAACTGCCTCCGGCCAGATCGATTGGAACCCATGGTTACCTCCCTAACTTTCTACATTTCCCGTTTGAGCTTCGTCTCGGGCCCCCATTGTTCGGCGACCGCCTGCCGATAGGCGGTACTCGCAGGTTGCAGAAAAAGCCAGCAACTGCGCTTTCAACAGCCTGCTAGTGGCCCCGGGAGTCGAGCAACGCCCGTTCGAAGCCCTCCCCCCTCACGACAGCGCAAACAGGCCCCTGACTGCGGCCGATTATCGCCAAATACGCTGGAATACGAAAGAAAAATTGTTCGAGGGAATCCCGGTCGTCTGACGGCGGCACTGTCCAAGCTCGTATAATCCTGCTTGGCTTTTTGCTCCTGACCGCCGGAAATCATCTGCCGCGAGGACAGTTTCTCAGGCCCATGGCCTACCCATGACGACAAGTTCGGAGCGAAGTACGGTTCTCGCGGGAGGCGGGGAGATGGGGGCGTTGATGCGCTCCATCGACTGGTCGAAGACGGCTGTCGGTCGAGTCGAAACCTGGCCGCAGAGTCTGCGGACCGCGCTGAGCATCCTCCTCGAAACGGGCTTCCCCATGTACATCGCCTGGGGGAGCGACTATACGCAGTTTTACAACGACGGCTACCGTCCGATTCTTGGATCCACCAAGCACCCGACGGCCATGGGAACCAGCACTCGGGACACCTTCTCCGAGATCTGGAACATCATCGGACCGATGTTCCAGGACGTCATGGAGGGAAAACCGACGACGGTCGTCGATTTCATGCTGCCGCTGGACCGCCACGGCTTCACCGAGGAGTGCTATTTCATTTTCTCGTACAGCCCGATCCGTGAGGAGAGCGGCCGCGTGGGCGGCGTCCTCGTCACGGTGACCGAGACCACGCCACGAGTGCTCGGCGAACGTCGGCTGAAGACCACGCAGCGCCTCGCGGCTGAAACCCGAGATGCGAAAACGGTTCGTGAGGCGTGCGAGATTGCCGGCCGCGTGCTCGCCGTCAATACGGACGACCTGCCCTGGTTTCGCATCTATCTGATTGCCGACGATCGACAGCGGGCCGTGGTCGCCGCGACGTGCGGTGCCACGCCGCTCACGTTGGATCTGGGGGAGACGATCCCGCTGACCGCGGGTCCACTCGCGGACGTGATGGAGACGAGCCGCGCCCACCTGTTCGACAGCACCTGGGCTGGCGGCGGCCAAGAGATGGCCGCTGCGGCGCCGGCACCCGGCAGCCTTCTGGCGTTGCCCATCACCCGGCAGGGCATGGAACATCCGATGGGGATCCTGATAGCGGCGACCAGCCCGCGACTCATGCTGGACGCCGCTTATCGCGACTTTCTGTCCCTCGTCGGGTCACAAATCGGTACCGCGATTGCCGGCGCCCAGGCCCTCGAGGAGGCACGGGCGCGCGCCGATGCGCTGGCGCAGCTGGATCGGGCGAAGACGGCGTTCTTCAACAACGTCAGCCACGAGTTTCGCACGCCGCTGACTCTCATGCTCGGGCCCACCGAAGAAGCGCTCGCCTCTCCGGACCGGGCATTGCGCGGCGCCGACCTGGAAACGGTACACCGCAACGAACTGCGGCTCCTCAAGCTGGTGAATACGTTGCTGGATTTCTCCCGCATCGAGGCGGGACGGGTGAACGCGACGTTCGAGCCCACCGATCTCGCCGCCCTCACCACGGATCTCGCCAGCGCGTTCCGGTCGGCGATAGAGCGCGCGGGACTGCAACTGATCGTCGATTGCCCGGCACTCCCGGTCGCCGTGAACGTCGATCGCGAGATGTGGGAAAAGATCGTCCTCAATCTGCTGTCGAATGCCCTCAAGTTCACCTTCGAGGGCGCAATCACGGTCCGGCTGTCGACAGACAACTCGCAGGTCGAGCTTCGCGTGCGTGACACCGGTATCGGCATTGCCCCGAGCGATCTCGAACGTGTCTTCGATCGCTTCCACCGCATCGAGCGTGCGGCGGCGCGCACGCACGAAGGTTCGGGGATCGGCCTCGCGCTCGTCCGCGAGCTCGTCACCATTCACGACGGCACGATCCGCGCCGAGAGCGTCGTCGGCGAAGGGTCCGAGTTCTGCGTGCGCGTTCCGGTCGGCGTGGCCCGCCGCACGGTAGGGCACGGCGTTCCCGGGCCCGCGCGTGCGAAAGTGCAGCCGGTTCCTGCCGCCACCCCGTACGTGGAGGAGGCGCTCCGATGGCTCCCTCCTGACGGGCCCCATGACTCACGCAACTCGCCGGCCGCCTTGCGCCAGGCGATGACCCGAGTGCTCGTGGCCGACGACAACGCCGACATGCGCGACTATCTGGGTCGCCTGTTGTCGGCGCGATTTCAGGTTGAAACGGTCGGCGACGGCACTACGGCCCTGGACGCCGTCCGGCGGCGGCGGCCCGACGTGATCGTCAGCGACATCATGATGCCTGGTCTTGACGGGTTCCAGCTCCTCGCGGCGCTCCGCGCCGCCGAGGACACTCGCGGGATTCCGTTCATTCTGGTCTCAGCTCGCGCGGGCGAAGAGGCCCGAATCGAGGGGCTTCACGCGGGCGCCGACGACTATCTGGTGAAACCCTTCTCCGCGCGCGAGCTCGTCGCGCGCGTTGAGACGCAACTGGTGCGGGCCAAGATGCGATCCCTCGAGGAGAAGCATGCCGTCAGGCTCGCGAGTATCTTCGCGCACGCACCGGTGGGCGTGGCGATCCTCAGCGGTCCCGAACACGTCTTCGAGTTCGCCAACAGCCAGTACCTGGACCTGGTAGGGAGACGGGAGGTGGTCGGGAAGCCCGCGCGCGAGGCGCTGCCGGAGCTGGCCGGGCAGAGCATGTACGAGATTCTGGATGGCGTCTACACGTCGGGCGCGCCCTTTGTCGGCCGGTCCGTTCGCGCCGTGATTCAGCGGCGCCTGACAGTGCCAGAGGAGACCTTCTTCGACTTCGTGTATCAGCCGCTGTTCGATGAACAAGGTGGTGTGACGGGAATCGCTGTCGTCGTCTTTGATGTGACAGACCTCACCAACGCACGGCGGGAGGCCGAGGCGGCGAATCGCGCCAAGGACGAATTTCTGGCGATGCTCGGCCACGAGCTCCGCAACCCATTGGCCCCGATTCTGACGGCCCTGCAGTTGATGCGACTGCGCAACGTGTCGGGAGCCGATCGCGAACGCACGATCATCGAACGCCAGGTCAAACATCTGGTATCGCTGGTCGATGATCTGCTCGACGTGTCGCGCATCACCCGCGGCAAAGTTCAGCTCAGGAACGACCGGGTCGACATGGCCGATGTCATCGCGAAGGCGATCGAGATGACGAGTCCGGCAATCGAGGGCCGGCGCCACCTGTTGACCGTGAACGCCCCCCGGGGTCTCCTGGTGACGGGCGACGCGCCCCGTTTATCTCAGGTGATTGCGAATCTCTTGACCAACGCAGCGAAGTACACCGATGCAGGTGGTGAGATTTCGTTGTCTGCCGTCGGCGGGCCCTCGAATGTACGGGTGACGATATCGGATACCGGGCGGGGAATCGCGCCAGAGATGCTGCCGCACATCTTCGACCTGTTCGCACAAGAGCGCCAGGAAATCGACCGATCCGATGGAGGACTGGGACTTGGCCTGGCGATCGTGAAGAGCCTCGTGCTCGCGCATCGCGGCACCGTCGACGCGCACAGCGACGGCAAGGGTCGCGGGGCACAGTTCGTGGTCCATCTCCCGCGCGCGGGAGAGGCTGGCGAACCCGACGAGCCACGCCCGGACGCCGCGACGGCAGACCCGTTACCTACCGCGACCGCGGGACTTCGAATCCTGGTCGTCGACGACAACCCGGATGCCGCGCAGATGTTGGCGGAGGCGCTCTTTGCCCTCGGGCACAACACCCGCGTCGCCTTCAACGGTCCGCGCGCAATGGAGGCCGCCGCAGCGTTTCGGCCTGATGTGGCGCTGTTGGACCTCGGGCTGCCCGTCATGGACGGGTTCGAGCTGGCGCAAACTCTCAAGACACTCCCGGGCCTGGAAAATCTCGAGCTGGTGGCCATCACTGGTTATGGCCAGGACAGCGATCGCTATCGGACCAGCCAAGCCGGATTCGACGAGCACATGGTCAAACCGGTGGACCTGGACGGTCTCGAGGTGTGGCTTCGCAACAGCCAGCTGCGGCGTAACACTCGCATGTAGTGCAGCGAAACGGTCGCACGCGTGTGGGAAATCGTTACTGCCTGACCTTCGTTCCGACCTTCTCGATGGCTTCGCCGACCTTCCGGCCCACCCGCCCCAAGGAGGCTGGCGATCGGTACTATGAGGCGAGGGACATGACGAAACGATCGTCGTTCCTTGGCGATGGTCCGGCGGCCGCGATAGCGATGGCCCGTCGAGACGACGCGCTCGCTTCCTCGCACGCCGGGCAGCTGCAGGCCAGTGTCTGCTTCACGCAGGGCTCCAAGGGATGCACGGCGTAGCCGAGGAATCCGGTCCAGAACTCCAAGGCGTGCTCGAGGCACACCTGGTGTGGGGTAGACACGATCGTCATCGTGGAGGGCTTTCCGCAGTAGGCACAAGAAATCATGACGTAACTCTACGGGGACAAGCCTGAGCTTGGATGTACCGGTATGCACACCTCGGGCTTCGGGGTTCCCTCAGAGAAGCACCCAGACGACGGCGCTGCGCGCGCCACTTTGGAGCCAGATCGTTCCATGATCGGACACAACCCGTAAGATGCAGCAGTTGTGAGCCTTAACGTCCTCTAGCGGCACGCGTAGAGGCCTGGTGCCGGGCGCGACCGGTGCGGGTACCTTCCCGACCCCGCCGCCGATCGGCTGGTCGCCTCAGAGGCCTTTGGACCGTCGGCCGCGGTGATGAAGGGAATGAGCGTCGGCATGGGCGACCGGCTGACAGGGTGGGTGGGGGCCAGGCGCCAGATGATCGTGAATTCACCGGCGGCGCTCGACCTGCTCGAGCGCGCGACGATCGCGAGTCCGCCGCTCGCGAGCTGTATGAGCGTGCCCCTGACGATTGGCGACTCGCTGGTCGGGGTCCTCACACTCTACGCAAGCGAACCGGACAGGTTCGACGAAGAGCGCGGGCGATTCCTGCAGATGGTTGCGCCACAGATCGCGACCGCCATTCACGCGGCGGCGCCTCCCGCGTCGATCAAGGGCGTTGCGATGGTGGCCGACAAGCGGGCGCCGGCCGCACGCGAGCTCCGCCTCGTCTCCGCCAGTTAGATCCCTTCAGAAAGCGCTGCACGACCGTTCGCAGATTTCACAGCGATGTCGTGACCGGAGCTGGCGGGGGCTACTGTCAGCCTACGCTTCTTTGGTTCTCCGTGTGAACGGTTCGCTCCGTCCACTCCGTCGACCCCGGTCACACCCCGTGTCGTCACCGACGTGCCAGCAGCGATCTGATGATTTGTCCAACGGAAGCGGACAGATCACTTGTCAACAACATCCTGCGGTTTGGTCCTTGACAGCTACTCCAAGCCAACGATAATGAGCGTTTCGCGTCATGCGTGCAGATTCCAGGTTGTGACCGACCCAACCGAAGGCAACTGCGATTCCCCGAGGTTGCGCATCCGACAATGCAGCAGCGTTGAGGCGTCCCACCTGGCTGTGCATTGGGAGACGCGCTGATCCGGCTTACCGTTCGGGAGGAACCATGGCGAAAAAGTTGTTCGGTGTGCTCGCGCTGCTCGTCGTTCTGGGAGGCCGGATGCCCGCCCAGCAGTTCCCACCCGGGTATGTCGATCCCGCGCCACTGCTGGCCGCGGCCGCCAAGGAAATCGGTGAGGCCAATCTGAAGTGCATCACGTTGTCCGGCGCCGGCTACAGCGGGGCCGTCGGCCAGACGTTCGAGAACGCCCCGAACATCGATTGGCCCAGGTCCCCGGGTGGGATGACCAACTACACCCGCACCATCAACTGGGAAACGGGAACCAGCAAGGAGACATTCGATCGCACCCCGGGTCTGAACCCGGCCTCATGGAAGTACGGCCCGGGCTGGCAGGGCGGCACGCCGACCCAGAAGTTCGCGCGTCAGACCCACATCGTCAACGGCAAATTTGCCTGGCACATGGACGGCGACGGCCCGCCCGTGGCCGCCCTGCCCGAAGACGCGGAGCGGTACCAGCTGGACATCTGGCTGAACCCCCCCGGATTCCTCAAGGCCGCCCGCCTGCCGGGCGCCAATCCTCGAGCCGTCTGGCGGTGGGAGCAGATCGAGATGGGCCGGGATGGAAATGTGGTGGCGCCTCAGAAGATGCACGTGGTGATGATCAATATCGGCAAGTTTCGCGTGGATGCCACGATCAACGGGGAGAATCAGATTCAGCGGATCAAGACAACGGTGAACGATCCGACGCTGGGCGACTTCAATATCGAGCAGGAATCCACGGATCAGATGACATTCGGCAACGTAAATGGCCGATCACCTGGCATTCGCACCACGGATGGGATGACAACTGGCAGTTCTACCGCCTGAGCACCGGCCACAACGGCTACGGCGGGAAGTTCCCGAACGTGCAGCCGAACGTCTGCCCGGATCCGGTTCCCGTGCCGGAGCCGGTGAGACAGGCGACTTTCCCCTTGACGGTCACCGTCGACAAAATGGCCAATGGCGTGTATCTACTCGGGGGCGGGCCCGCCAACAGCTACATGGTGGAGTTCCGCGATTTCGTCGCGGTGTTCGAGGCGCCCATCAACGAGAAACGCAGTCTGGCGGTCATCGAGCAGGTCGCGAAGCTGGCTCCCAACAAACCGATCCGCTGGCTCATCGTGTCTCACCCGCACTTCGATCACATCGGAGGAATACGCACCTACAACCACATCGGCGCGACCATCGTTCAGCACCGGAAGAACATCGAGTTCCTGAACAAGGATGTGTTGGTCTACGAGCCCAGGACCGTCGAGCCCGATATTGTCGCGCTGATGCCGCCGACCGAATTGGCCGAAGGCTACAACTACGAAGCCATCAACGAGAATTTCGTGATCACCGATGATTCCCGGATCCTGCATGTCTACTACGTGCAGCCCCTGCAACACGTTGCCGGCATGCTGATGGCGTATCTGCCGGCTGAGCGCATCGCGTTCGAAGCGGATCTCTTCGATACGCATGAAGCACCGCCGGCGACGCCCACGCCGGCGATGCGCAGCCTCTTCACCCAGGTGAAACGGATGAAACTTGACGTGGCGACGCTCGCGCCCGTGCACGGCAAGCCGGTCCCCTGGAGTACGTTCGTCGCCGCGATGGGCCCCGCGGCCAAATAGACGCGCGACGTGGACGGGGGTGAGCCGGAAATCGGCCCCCCCCGTTCTCGTTGACCGCCGCCTGCAGCGCACGGGCATCAGCGCCCGCAGTCGTCAGGCGCACCCCGTCTTACGTGCCGCGCCCCCACAGGCCGCAATAGCGTCGCAGCACGAATTGCATATTGGCCTCGTAGCCCGGCCATTTTTCGTACTTCGGCAGCCGCACTTCCTTCTCCACCGGCTCCCAGCACTTCCCCTCGCGCGCCAAGGGCTTCACCGCTTCGGAAGCGTCCTGGAGGAACGTCAACTGATCCTGAACGTCCTTCTTCGTGCCCAGCCGGTCACCCACGCCCGGATGACCCGGGACCAGCTGTTCCCAATCCATCGCCAGGATCTGCTTGATCGAGCTCTCGGCCTCGAGGGGATAGAAGTCGATCATGCCGCGGCCCGGCACCTGGCCGACCGGCAGGAGGTCGACCACGAAGAGGACTCTCTCCTTCGGCAGCCGCATGACGAGCGTGCTGTCGGAATGATTGAGACCCACGAAGGTCAACTCGAGCGCGGTGCCGCCCAGCGTGATGGTTCTCCTCTTGTCGAATGTTTCGTCGGCGGGAGGGGTCGCCGCATCGTTCTGAACCGAAAGGCGCTCGTTCACCCGCTTGTGCGCGACGATTTTCGCGCCGGCATCCTTGAACGGCTTGCCGCCGGTTATGTGATCGAAATGGTGATGACTGTAAACCAGGTACTTGATCGGCTTGTCGGTGACCTTCTTGATCTCCTCGATGTAGGTGGCGCCTCCCGTGGGACGTCCGTAAGAGATTGGATCGGTGGCGATGACGCCCTCGTTGGTGACGACGAATATCGACTGGTTGTTGCCGTTGCGGAAGATATAGACGTTGTCGGTGCCTGGAACCTTCGTGGTCGCGACCTGCGGCCGTTGCGCCGCCGGCGCCGCTGGCTGGCCCTGCGACCAGGCCGGCGCTGCCGCCCCTAGTACACCGAGAAGCGCTGCAGCGATGGTACGGTGGTACATGTTTCCTCCAAGTCAGGTATGGGGATGACGGTACTCTCGATGTGAGCGTCCCGCGTATCTTATATATACCGAAGTGGCGGAAAAGTGACGGAGAATCGCCCCCGGTCTCTACTGGTGAAGAACCCCGGGCGCCGCTGCGCTCGAAGATACCGCTACGGGTAAACCGACCGCTGCACACGCCACGTCTGCGCCGCGTCCTGGGCGCACGTGACCTGTATCAAGGCTGCGCCTTTGGTAGCGCCCGGCGGCATCGCGACGCACTTCCCCGAATGACGCGCGACGAGTAGGGTATTCTGACCGATCGGGCTCAGTGAAAAGCGTTGACTGTCGGTCCCCGCACATGCCGAGGGCTCAACGGGCGCGCCTTCGTCATGGCGCGCACCCTTCACGTCCAGACATGTCCCGGCGCTGACCGACGCCAGCTGAAAGGCATCGCCGGTAGGGACCAATCGCCAGCGCTGATCCCTCGATCCGTGGCACGGGGTGACCCCGATTGCGCCGCGCACTGTCCTCGTCATCCTCCCGGGCCATTTCAAACTGCAAAGCTGGGACCGCATCGCGACTTTTCGGTGAGAACGCAGACTCCCGCGGCTCAGTTGGGAGGCAGCGGTGCGTTCGGACCTGCCCGTCGTTGGTGTCGGAACCAGCCCTTCAGCCCACGCCACCCCCCCTGTTCGCTTTCGCAATCACGGACGTTTAAACAGACAGAACGCGCAATCAAGCGTGTTCTCTCTGGTGAAGAAGGTGGACAAATGACCACTCGCAAACCGCTCGTAACGGCGTTGATTGTGGGCCTCGTGGTGCTAGCCGCCACAGTGTCCGTGGGTGCAGGCGCGTCCGACAACGACAAGATGTACGTCACCTTCAACCGACCGGTTGCTCTGCCCGGGGTCGCGCTCGGATCTGGGACCTACCTCTTTCAACTACTCGACGTGAACGCGCATAGCGTGGTCCGCGTGCTCAGCCGGGACGGCAAGACCAATCACTACACCGGATTTACCTTTCCGATCGAGCGCCCTGCTGGCATGAAGCAGGCACAGGTGATCTCGTTTGCAGAGGCATCGCCTGACAGGCCACAGCCGATCGCGATCTGGTGGCACGCGGATTCCCACGGCCGGCAGTTCCTCTATCCGAAGAAGTAGCGGGTCGTTCGATGCTCTGGACGCGGTGCCTGCAGGCACGACCACGCCGCCGTGCCTGCAGCATCCTGTCGGTTCGTGACCTGGGTGCCGCACACCGCCGAACTGAGTCGAACATCTCGCACCCTGCAAAGCGCTCTTCGCACCGTAGCTGTTCCATCCAGTCACTCCCATCGTTCAACGTTCAGACGCGATGTTCCAAAGGAATCCGCTCATGGCGCCAGGCGTCTTTCTATTCATGCACCTTTTCCTGACGGTCGCCGGTGCCGTCGTCGGCAAGGTAGCGCGCGATGCCATGTTCCTCGGCTCCTTCACGCCGCTCCAGATGACCTGTGTCGAACTCGCGACAATGGGCGCTGTCGCGATCGTGGTTTGGATTCAGCTCCGATTGCAGGCGCACCTACCCATCAGACGATTGCTGATTCTGGCGCCCCTGTGCCTCGCTGCCGGGGATGCCGCGTTATGGGTTGGCTTGAGGATGTTCAGCGCCGACTGGCTGGTGTGGATAGTCTACGTATGGGTTGGTGTGCAGGCCACCATCGCGGCACCACACGCGTCGGTGCTGACCGCACAAGTGCTGAGCATTCGACAAGCGAGGCAGACGTGCGGTCGAGTCGGAGCCGGCGCGATTGCCGGGTGGATCGGCGGCGGCCTGCTTGCCAAAGTGGTGGCCACACAGCTGGGCGCTTCCTCTTTGCTGATTGCATCGGGGCTGCTGACCGTATTGTGTTCCGTGATCGTGGCGACGGTGTGGCCGGCAGGAGAGGACGCCGCCGGAATGCCGCTCCAACGGACGCGGCCCGGCAGCCTGGGGACGAGTTCATCGCTCGTTTGGCGTACGCCGCACCTGCGGTCGATGGCGGCGCTGGCCTTCATCTCGGCGGCCGTCACCACGATCGCAGGCTTGCAGTTCAAGGCGATTGCCAGCCATTCCACGAGCGGAGTGGATCATCTCGCCGCCCTGTTTGGTTCGTTCAATCTCTACGCGGGGCTCGTCGCGCTGGCTGCCCAGCTGGTAGTGACGCCGCGAGTGATCGATCGCTTCGGGCTCGGTCCTGCCCTTGCCATCGCACCGGCAGCCCTCGCGGCCGGATCGGCAGGCGTGTTCTGGTCGGGGACATTCGCCGCGGCACTGTTGATGAAAGGCAGCGATCAAGTGTTGCGGTACTCGGTGGACCGGGCCGCGATCGAGCTGCTCTATCGTCCGTTGCCAGAGCGCGAGTTGTTCGAAGGCAAGACGTTCATCGACGCCATCGTCTCCCGGTGCGGCGACGCCGCCGGGGCGATGCTCGCCCTGTTCGCAGGGGCGGTGCTGCAATTGAGCTTTCCGTCGCTTGGTGCGCTGACCATACCGCTCATTCTGGCGTGGATGCTGTCGGCCCGCATCGCCCACCGTGCATACGGAGCGCGTCTGCTCGACGACTTGCGTTGCGAGAACGCTTTCTCTCACTGTGCGGAACGGCCGGCGTTCGCGCGACGCTCTTCCTCAGGGACATGTGCGACAGCTGCGACGCGCAGGGTCCTCGACCCCGATCCGGCGACACGGCTTCGCTTTCTTCGGGCACTCACCGGCGAGCGTCCGCGTCAGCCATGCACGCGTCGCTCCGACAAGGTGTTCTCAACCGCACTCGGGGCGGAAATCATCGGGTTTGCGGTGCTCGTCGATGGCCTTTCGTCACCCGGCGGGTCATGGAGCCATCGCCGGGACGAAGGTAGCGACGCCATCGAGCGCATCTCCAGGCTGTTGTGCCTGCTCACGCCCGATCGGTATCCCGGCTGCCTTGTTTCGGCGCTTCGTTCCGGCGACCCTTCGGTCGAGGCCCGCGCGGAGGCGTATCTCGACATGACGCTCACTTCTCCGCATAGACAGGTGCTGATGCCGCTCCTGGATCGTTGGGCTCTCGCGGCTGCATCAAACCCCGCCGCGACGGCTCCGCGAGCGCTGTTCGGGGGGAGGCTCACAAGCGTTATAGGAGTGTTAACGCTCTTGACCAGCCGCCTACCAAAGGGAGCAGCATCATGAGAATCACCGAGCGTCACATTGGAGATGTCGTTGTTCTGGACCTCGTCGGGCCCCTCTCCGGCTGGAAAGCCGCCGGCCTGGTGAAGGAAACCGTCCGCCGCCATGGCCAGGCAGGCAGGCAGACCGTGGTCGCGAATCTGGCGCGGGTTCGCTCCGTGGATCTTGCCGGTCTGGGCGCGCTGGTCGATGGGTACACCACGATGAGGCAGGGGGGGGCGAAATGCGACTGGCGTCGCTTACCAAGCGTATTCACGATCTCGTCGTGATCACGCGGTTGCTGACCGTCTTCAACACCTTCGACTCGGTCGAACAGGCGATTCAGGGAGCGACTCCGGCTTACGCAGGTATCGCCGATCCTGCCGCCTGCTCCCCGATGTCGCTCGAGATGATTCACCGCTTTCTCCGCCGGGTCTAGCTCGGCCCGTTCATCCCAAACGCCGCCTGGATCGTCAGCCCAGACGGCATTCTCTCCAGGGGCGTTTCATGTCGGCAAAAGACCTACGAATTGCCCAGCGGAAGGGTAAAATGCCGAGGGTCTCATGCCTGAAGCGAGAGTAGATTCGTCAGTCGATTTACTGATCAAAGCGCAGTCGGGCGATGCGCAGGCGCTTGATCGACTGCTCGCGCGCTATCTCCCCCGTCTCCGGCGATGGGCCACTGGACGACTGCCCGCCGGTGTCCGGACGATGAGGGACACGGGCGACGTCGTCCAGGAGGCAGTGATCAGTGCGCTTCGGCACCTGAACACGCTGGAAATCCGCACCGATGGCGCGCTACAGGCCTATCTGCGTCGATCGGTCCACAATCTGATCATCGACCTTCATCGCCGGAAGAATCGCCGCCCGAGGCGTGACGAGATGCCGGACGATGCCATTGCTCCTGGCACATCGCCGCTCGAAGCCGCGATCGGAGCCGAGGCGTTGGAGAACTACGAGCGTGCACTGGCATGTCTTCGCGAGGAGGACCGCCACGCCATCGTTCTGCGGGTGGAGCTGGGGCTCGACTATCAGGAAATGGCAACCCAGCTTGGGAAGGCCAGCTCCGACGCCGCGCGAATGGCCGTAACCCGGGCGATTGTGCGGCTGGCCGACCAAATGGGCCAGGGCCGCCAGCGAGGTCCCGCCGGCCATGGATCCTGAAGGGGATGCGCTCCACGATCTGGCGGCCGCCATCGCCGATGGGTCCGGAGTCGATTGGGACCATGTCCTTGAGCGCGGGATATCGGGGTCGGAACGGCGGGGTCTCATCGATCAACTGCGTCTGATCGCCACGATCGCTGGAATACACCGAAGCCAGGATGCTCCCCCGGAGTCCACCGGCAATCCACGGGAGCCGCACTCGGAGTCTACTCGCGAAGAACGGGCCGATGACGCAGCGAGTGAACTCGGGCGGTGGGGCGAACTGATCTTGATCGAGGAAGTCGGTCAAGGCTCGTTCGGCACAGTCTATCGCGCTCACGACCCACGACTCGATCGGCCCGTCGCCGTCAAGCTCCTTCGGCGCACATCTTCAAGCGACGAGCAGCTCGCATCCAGACTCTTGCACGAAGGGCGGACGCTGGCTCGTGTACGTCATGCGAACGTCGTCACCGTGTACGGGGCCGGCGAACACGAGGGACGAGTCGGCCTCTGGATGGAATTCGTTCGCGGCGTCACGCTCGAGCAAATGCTCGTGAGCCACGGGGCGTTCAGCGCCGGCGAGGCTGGTCTCGTGGCGTATGAACTGTGTGGGGCCTTGGCCGCGGTGCACCATGCTGGTTTGGTGCATCGAGACGTGAAGGCTCAGAATGTGATGCGCGAGGAGGGCGGGCGGCTGGTTCTCATGGACTTCGGGTCAGGCCAGATGCGATCCGATTCGGGTGCCTCGGGCGGACGCGTGGTGGGCACGCCTCTATATCTGGCACCAGAGGTGTTGGTCGGTGCCGAGGCGACCATTTCGAGCGATATCTACAGCCTGGGGGTGCTGATGTACCACCTGGTGACGAACGACTTTCCCGTGAAGGCGGCCACGCTCGGCAACCTGGTGTCGGCCCACGCGCGGGGCGAGATCACGCCCTTGCAGGATTTGCGGCCCCAGCTTTCCAGAAACTTCGTTCGCGCCATCGAGCGAGCAACGGATCCTGATCCGGCACGTCGCTTCGCCACTGCCAATCTGATGGAAGCGGCACTTGCCAGGGTTTTGGGATCCGGCATGAACCGGGCTCCTGCTCCGAGGCTCAGGACGTCGGAACGACGGTCGCGGGTTACCCGGCAAGTTGCGCTTCGGCGCGACCCCGGCGTGCCGTCGGTGGCCGTGCTGCCCTTCAGCGACCTGAGCCCGGCGAAGGATCAGGAGTGCTTCTGCGATGGCATGACCGAGGAGCTCATCAACGCTCTGACGCACGTCTCGGGACTGCGGGTCGCGGCACGGACGTCGGCGTTTCAGTTCAAGGGGCAGGCTCGCGATGTTCGTCAGATCGGCGATGCGCTGAACGTCGCGACCGTGCTGGACGGGAGCGTGCGAAAGGATGGCAACCGGCTGCGGATCACGGTCGAGCTGATTGGCACAGCGGACGGATACCATCTGTGGTCCGAGCGTTTCGACCGCAATCTGGAAGACGTGTTCACGATACAAGACGAGATCGCTGGCTCGATCGTGGGCACCCTCAGTGGCACGCTCACAGCTGGCGCGAACCTCATCGGTCGTCGCGCCCCGCAGCAAGAATCTCAAGGCTTACGAGTCCTACCTCGAGGGACGCTATCACTGGAACAAGCGAACCGAAGACGAGCTGAAGAAGAGCGTGGGGTGCTTCGAACGAGCGATCGATCGAGACCCGGAGTTTGCGCCGGCCTATGCCGGCATCGCGGACGCCTATGTCACGCTTGGCACTTACGGCGCCCTGGCTCCCAAGGACGTGATGCCCCTTGCCAAGCGCGCCTTGGAAACGGCACTCGAGATCGACGCCACCCTAGCCGAGGCGTACGCGTGCCGCGGGTGCGTGCGTTCGGTCTTCGATTGGTCCTGGCCGGACGCCGAGCACGATTTCCGAAGAGCGATCGACCTTAGACCCTCGTATCCGACGGCGCACCATTGGTACGCCATCAACCATCTCGTGCCGCTGGGGCGCTTCGACGAAGCGACCGAGGAACTGTACCGCGCGTTGGAGCTCGATCCGCTCGCGCTGGCGATCAAGACCAGCCTGGGAATGAAATGCTATTTTGCCGGGCGGTACGACGGCGCCGTGCGAGAGCTGTCGAGGACCATCGATCTCGATGAAAGCTTCGGCATGGCTCGGTACTTTCTCGGGGCAACATATACCGAGCTGGCCGAGATATCCTGAAGCCCTTGGAGAGCTGGAGGCCGCAATTCGCCTCTGCGGACGCAGTCCCGAAATCCTGGCGGCGCTCGGCTATCTTCACGGCAGTCTCCGGTGACATCGACACGGCGCGGAGCATCCTGGACGAGCTCAAGCAGCTCGCAAGGAGCGGTACGTCTCGCCGGCAAGGCTCGCCCAGGTGCACGTCGGCCTCGGCGAACGCGCGGAGGCACTCGATCGGCTGGAGGAGGCCCATGCCGAGCAGGCGGCCGATCTGGCTTGGCTCAACGTGCGCCCGGTGTTCGCGAGCCTTCGCGCCGAGCCGAGATTCACCGCGCTTCTGAAGCAGATGGGGCTGGCTGGTGACGGGCCATCTCCGGGTTTCGAGGCACAACGGAAACGTCAGTAAGCTGACGGGATGGGGGGCCCGTACTCTCGACTTGGCCTGTACATCTCGAGAGGCGGGGTCGTTCCTTGAACGGCCTCCACGCCGTCGAGCGGACGGCCCACCGTAAGCTTCCCCCTTCCCCGTCAGGCAGACAGTTCCAACGGAGACTTTCCGGGCGATGTGTGGCACGCTCCCCGCTGAGGGGCTTGACGGGCTGCTCACTTCGGTTCGAACGCGAGGTTTGACATCGCGATCTTGTTATCGACATTCGGGTCAGCCGGAACAATCAACTCCACCTTCACTGTCACTGCCTTGAAACCAATCTCAGGAACTGCCCAATCGACCGTGAACCACTTCTCGTCCCCCGCTTCAAGGATCCCGTTGGTGACCTCCTGAACGGCTCCGTCCATGTTCTCGACGACCAGCCAGCCCGAATCGGGCAGGATAGGCGTCGTTTCCCGATACCAGAATCTAATTCCGATGTTCTCGGCTCTCCGGTTGCCCTTGTTCCGCAGTCGAACTCTCAGCTTGTTGTTCTGACCGCCTAGGACCCACTGATCGGCGTTTCCGTCAAGGTTGTTGTCGACCATGATGTCCGGTGAAAGCCAGGTCCACGACCCGCCACGCGGATCGACCTCATATTCTTTGCCTTCTCCGGTATTCCATCGGGTGCACATCACGTCGCTAGCCGCGGCTATCTCGTTGACGATTAGCGTAAAGTCTCCGGTCGTCTCGCGTCCAGCGACAACGACGATGACCTCATCGACTCCGCTCATACTTATTGTCTTGGCATAGCTCGTGAGTTCGGAGCGGTAGATATTCTCCAAGCTGTTGCCTGGTCCCAGCCTAATAATCTGGACCAACGGATCTGTGAGGCCTGCTTTAGCTCGAAACTGAACTGTCATCATGCGAGGAGGAGAAGCGGCCTTCGGCTTGACTCGATCATACCACGCTGACCAGGGCTTAACAGTGGCCTGCCGATCAATAGAAGGGTCATCTTGACCGATGACGATGCTATTGGAGGCTGTACCGGGTCTGCAAACTGCCTCAGAAACAAACCAACGCCCTGGAAATACTTTACCGGATGGTCGTCTTCCAAATAGTCAAATCGCCTATCGCCCATCGGCTGCCCACGGCCGTGGAGGTAGTTGGCGAGGAGGTAGTTACCCCACGTTGTTTCGTGTGAGTCCAGCTCGCTGCGTCCCACATCCTGATAACTAAAGCGATCCCACTGCCCGTATCTGGACATGCGCAGTCGAGCACGGCGGAGCGCCTCAATCGTGTACCCATCACCAGGGTCGTTCGCAGCCACGGTCGCAGTCTCCTCCAGGATGAACCGGTAGGTTTCGAAGCCTTCGGCCTGGCCCGCATTGGCGCCGTGTTGTTCAGCGAAGTACTTCCACAGCAACGCCCCGCTGTAGTTGCCCGCCTCATCATAATAGGCAAGCGAGTATTGCTGCGGCGTGTTCAACACAAACACACTCTGTAGTACGTAGCGATTCAGAGCGTCGTTGATGCTCTCCGTACACAAAATCGCGCCGCCTTCTCGCACGATCCCGAGAATATCAAGTTGGTTAGGCGGTCTATCTTCTCTACGTGTATCGTTGTAACGGAACTGAATCCGATGCGCAAGCTCGTGTGGCGGGTCCTCCTGGATCTCCTCTTCGCGCAGTCCTGGCTTGATCTTGATAAACCCCCAGCCAGGCGACGTTTCACCATTGTTCTTGAGAGCGAGTATCCTGATACTCGACTCGACTTGTTTCACTACTATCGAGGTCTGATCGTCGTGGGTCGCGGCAAGGTTGAACGGACTGCCAAGCCACTTGGTTAGGAAATACTCTGTGTACAAACCTACCTTCTGAACGTATGCTGGTGTGACCTCCAAGTTGTCCGGATGGAGCTCATTGAGATTCTTGTGAAGGACTCCCACCTCCGTCGTGTTGTCCGCTAATATACAGCATTTCGTCGCCCGTTGGCAAAGCAGGATCGACCTGATCCAGGGGTCGCGATCGCCAGAGCGTACTCGACCACGATCTTCTCAGTGTAGAAGCGATGGCGGTCACGATCGGGAAGCCTATCCATTGATAATCTCTCAGACTAACCACGGAGGGTTTGCTTAACAATCCACCAGGTACCGTTCAACGTATATACCTAACGCCCCGTTGCCTTCGTCGCCGGATGCCGACGCAACGCCGCCGTTCTCTGACGAAACTGCGGTGCGCGTGTGTCAGGGCGTGATCCGCGTCGGCAAAGCCAGCCACCGTTCGTTCAACACCAAATCCCAGTAGGCGTGCAGTAGGGTGGCTGGCCCTGATTGTAACAACACCAGTTCCTATTGTGGTTCTTACATTCCCACTTGACATACTGGGTCAGGTTGGGCTGACGTTCGCGCCGGCGTCGCGATGAGCTCACTACATCTACGAGACTGTGACTTGACGCCTGTGCCGTATTTGAAAAGCTTCGATTTACTGGGGCCACCTGGAACGGGACTCGCGAACTGAGGTGTTACTGTGCGCATTTCATTGTCCATTGATGCTCTCCTTCTGTAACGGAACTGAGGTCTCCGATTCCCACAAAAGTCAGGTTGGCTTTGTCGTCCAGAACCGAGTAGGCCCTGAGGGTGACCGGCATCGTGTCGCTTACGTCTACGGTGAACTGTGCTACCAAGTTTGGCAGTTTGGTCGTTACTGGGGTTGAAAAACGTCAACTGGATGGCCTCCCAGCAGTCAGAGTCGACACGACAATAGGGGCTTTTCGAAACGGAAATATGGTCGAGCGCATAGAAAGTGCCAGGCGCTATGTTCGGAATCAACGTCTTCGGAGAGATGATTTCGACCATGGCTTCACGAAGCTGAAAGAGGTTGGTCGCGCTGTAATTCAGAGCGCGATCCGCAGGGTTTTGGCCGAGGTTTCTGAATTCGAAGTAGACCTTGTGCAGGAAGTTTATTAGATAGACGTCGACAGTGGCAGGGTCTACGCCCGCAGGCAACGAGGATGTTACCGCCGTTCTCACTGCGTCAAGAGAGCGAATTCGTTCCAGGCGTAGAAGCCTCTCAGCTGCGCGACGACCACCAGTACCGTGCTGCCGGAAGACAGCTGAATCGTCCTGCTGGTCAAGATCCCTGGCACCGATACTCTGCCAATGTAATTTCTATCACTTGGGTTCAGGGACTCGCCTTGCAGGATTGAGCGGAGGAGCGCGTACCAGAAGCTCTGCGGTGCAGGTTATTCGGCCTCGATGGCGTACAGCAGCGGCGTACCATCGAGGTCGAGTGTCCAGATCAGCTTTGTAGATTCCGAGGGATCGGCCTCAAGGTACGCGTGCAATTGGATGGGGTCATACGGGTTGGCAGGGACCGTCATGAGCTGTCGGAAGGAGTCCCGCCTAGCCTCGCTGCCAAAATCGACGCCGATAGTGCCGATTGCAAAGACATTTGTCTTCTTGGCGCAACCGCATCCGCAGGTCGCAGCCGCAACGACGCCCGCACTATCTGAGTGCGCCGCCGCGGCACTGGGCCTGGCGCTAGCCGACGATTGCGAGGGGCTGACCTGCGGACAACAACCCGCTGGAGGGCTTCAAGCACCCGCGGCAACGACACCGGCAGCTAAAGTTGCCAAGGGCCTGGTTTCCTCCGGGATGGGGTCGGGGTCACCGGGCTGAAGTGTCACGGGAGCTACATCGGAATAGGACATGGTCTTTCTTCCTCCTCTATTCATGAGGGCGTAGGCCCCCGAAATGTTAAGAACTCCAGCGAGATAACGTGGACAGTCGGGGATCGTCCGTGGGTCGCAGCGCACAGCAGAGCTCGAGAGATCGCGTCGCGGATTGCACGTGGGTCGAGCTTCTTCCCCCTTTGCCGCTGAATACTCAGCAGCAGAGCGACCACGCCGGACACAATCGGTGCGGCGAAACTGCTCCCTGTCGACGAAGCCACGCCGCCGCCTGGAATGGCACCAGCGATATTCTCGCCGGGAGCCAGGACTCCATTCGCTCTGTAGACGCGTCCCCAGTTACTGACGTCCAACGGTTGACCATTCACACCCATCGCGCCGACAGCGAGAACTCCGGGTAACGCCGCCGGCAACATGTAGGCACTCGCAACCGTCGGTTTCCGACGGCGGCTACGATCAAGACATTGTTCCTCTCTCGCATAATCTGAACGGCGCGCGCCAACAAATCATCCGCTTGGCCCCTTGGTGACCGCCCACCGCCACTGATGTTGATGATGTGCGCCCCCTCTTGAACAGCTTGTTCGATGGCTCTTGCGAGGTCCAATTGGGGGAGTCGACCCTCAAAGTAGTCGCGAAAGATAGGGAGAATCAGACCTCGGCAGCGCGGGGCGATTCCAACGATAAGGCCGCCCCGGCTGCCCGAAGACTACGCTGGTGACGTGCGGACCGTGCCGGGACATCGATCCCGTGCCGGCTGCATCTGGCACCAGCGTGTCCAAACGCTGGAGATTGGCGCCGTGGAAGGATGAATGAGAGAGGTCGACGGGCCCGTCAAGTATGGCGATGCGTACTTTCGGATCGCCCGAAAGTAGACTGCTCTTGGAGCAGCAGCAGTTCTGGTACGACAGACGAGACGCTCGCCTTCTCCTCGCGTCCTATATGTCCCCTATCGTTGTCAGAAGAAATATCATCACTTGCACACTGCCCAGATGTTGGCCAGAGCTCCTCACACGCCAACCATGAACCTGAACACTGCAAGTCGCCCAGGCCTAATGACCGGGTTGGTGGGATCCGTGTCCTGAAATCTAAACTCCTTGTCAAACAGGTTCCTGACCTCAAATACCAGCCGCCCAGTCCGGCGGGGCAATCGGTAACCTATCGCTCCGTCAACGACCCAGAAGCTGTCTTCTCCAGGAGTTGCTTCTCCGTTCATCAAGAACTCGCCTATCTGTCTGATGTGCGAGGCTTCGAAACGAGCGGTCAAGCCTGACGACGCGAAATAACGGATTCCAAACGGCACCCTGTGGGTGCGAAGCTTGAAGAACGCTTCGGCACCCGCGTCCTCGCTGATCAAAAGCGCTCGAACAGATATTCGAGACGCAACGCCACGTGGCTGTCGAGCGCCCAGTAAACGTAAGAACGCCCGAACTCTTCCGTTCGCTCTCGCATGTACCACTGTGCGTTCGGTGTCGCTCCGAAACTCCAACGGCAGGTGAAGATTCCGCCATGAGTACGCTGCGCCGCCGAAGCCTCTTTGGCCAACTTTTTGGTCGATCGCGATACCATAGTGACGAGCTTCTTCCGCTTCATCATCGGCAAACAGCTGATTGAACCCGGCGACCTGCGGTCGGCTCGATCGTCTGGCTCGACACGAGCGCCTATCTCAGCGTCCTGAAATGCAGCTACCCGCACGGTCGTCTCCGGTAACGGACTCCAGGTGAAGCCGAACTTCGGGTTGAACTGGTTGCGCTCGAACACGGCTCTCTCGTAGAAATCCGCGCTGGCGCCAATGACGACCGTCAGCCTGTGTGCGAAAGTCAACGGTCGAGGTACGCTGTAGCATATTGGTTTGTCCGAGGCTTGTCGTCAACGTCGGAACGCGTCAAAGCGAAAGCTCAGCGGTGGGGCCGATATTCAGTGGTTTCGTTCCGTATTGCGAGCGCTCCGAAAACGGCCTACGACCGCTCGAGTCAAACTGAAACGTCCGTACACGAAATATGTGACGAATTTCAGCGGTCTAAGCCGTCGGCACTCGACAAAGTATTTACAGCAGCCGTAGGCAGGCGAGGCCGCACTAACTGTCTCGGCAAAAGTTTCGAAATCTTGGCTTCTACAAGTACAGGGACCCAATGATCAGCGAAGTTCGGGTTGAAGACATGTCTCAGGCCGAATCGTGCCGTATTGCCACTCGAATGTTCTGTTCAATAGTCAGGGTAGAAGTTAGGTGGGATCGAAATTCATGACCAGGTCGCCGTCTACCTCCGATCTGCCTGCGGAATTCGAACTGTATCGCTGTCTTGGACGATATCTGCCCCTGGACGAACGCGTTGTAGATGTCTCGGTCCTGGGTGTTGTTCTCCCGGAATCCGTCGGTGTCGTAGTGAAACTGACCGACGCTGAACGACAGCCTGTTCCAGCACGCCGGAAACGGTGACTTCGTCGCCGAGGATGCTCTCGCTGCCCGAGTCCCGCCACCGAATGCACCGCGATGCGGTTCCGGTTGAACAGCGGGTTGAACTCGTTGAAGGCCGGCTCCGAGGTCCGGCGCGCTCCAGAATGAAGAGGTCGGTTTCCGCCAGGCTCGGGGGAACAGGGGTGATATTCAGCGGCTGCAGGAGCTGGGCTTGCAGGAGTTCACTCACTCGGGCGATCTCGTGTCGCGGGAGCGCAGAGTAGAGTGTCTGCGAGAAACCGGTGGCCGGAGTAGTCGCCGGGGTCCGCATCCAGGGATTTCCATCCCTCCACGAGAGCCAGCTGCTCGAAGCCCAGGTCGCGATAGACGCGACCGAGGCTCGCGCTTCGCGCCGCAAGGTCCTGGTCGAGCAAGAACCGCGATCGGTACACGGCCCGATTGTCGTTCGAGCTGATGGCCTCTGCAGATCCTGCAGCGCCTCGACCGGCCGGTTGAGCGTCTGCTTGCGGATCGCGTCGTAGAACCACGGGGTGGGATCGTAGGCGATCCAGCTGTTTCGCCAGATCGAATTGCCGGCCGGGCAGCGGCTCGCGCTTCTCCTCGAAGTACGCCTTGCCGAGGTAGCTGCGAACGATGGCGTCCTCCACGTTGAGCGCTGCCGCGGTCTCGAGCTCGGAGCGTCCGCCACTCAGGTCCCCGTCCCGAATCATGGCCAGCCCGAGGCCGAGGCGCGCCAGCGGGCTCTTGGACTCGAGCGAAATCGCTCGATCGAATGCCGCCTTCGCGGCGGACGTGTCGACCCGCGTCAGCGCGGCAAAGCCCAAGACCGTTTGCGTGCGCGCCAGATTCGGCGCGACGACGACCGCCCTGTTCGCAGC
This sequence comes from uncultured Acidobacteriota bacterium, assembly GCA_963814975.1. Taxonomy (GTDB): domain Bacteria; phylum Acidobacteriota; class Vicinamibacteria; order Vicinamibacterales; family CAVVIG01; genus CAVUXJ01. The sequence goes on from CAWFFB010000037.1 coordinate 38,860, forward strand.
GCTCAACGCCCGATCGAGGTAGCCCAGCGACAGCCACAACTCCGCCAGACGCGCCAGGACAGCCGCGTGTTCCGCCCGGTCTTCGGCGGGCGATGCGGGCACGATCCGGAGAAGCTCGTCTCGAGCCGCTTCGAGCTGGAAGCGCGCTTGAAGCGCGTATGAAAGAGCGAGCCCAGCGGAAATCGACTGCGGGCTTAACTCCACCGCCCTCCGCCCACTGTCCAGTGCCGCTGCCCCGTTGTTCTGCGCAACCGCAATGATGGCGTCCAGCGCGAACGCCTCACCGTTTCGTGGGTCCAAACCTTTGGCGGTTGCGATGTCAGCGCTTGCCTCGTCGATTCGGCCGACCCCCAGCATCACGCTGGCCCTGCGCACATAGAACTGAGCGTTCCTGTCGGCCGCTGGCACCTGGTCCAGCTGTTCGCGGGAATCTGACGGAAGGATCGGTTCGTAGTACAGCGCCCAGCGGACAGCATCCCGCGGACGAATGTCGAGCCGTTGGGGCGCCATTCCGGCAAACGCTTGTCCAGACTGGCCGCCCATCAACGTCAAGCGGCCCGCGTCGTTCGCCAGCGTCACCGTTCCCTCGAGCACGGCGACCTCAGCCCGGTTGACTTCAACCCGGACCAGGAACTCAGTGCCTTCGACGGCGGCGTTGACGAACGGTGTCTGGACGTCGAGGGCCCCCGGCTGGCTCGTGAAGAAGAGAATGGCACCTCGAATCAGCTCGATAAGCGAGCGACCCGGATCCCGCGGCTGACGCACGAGCCATTCGGTGTTCTGCTCGATCGTCAAACGCAACCCGCTCTTGAGGAAGGCGACGGTCGCGCGGCTGAACCCGCCCACGCGAACTGAATCACCCTGACAGACGAACGCCTTCAGGGAAGCGGGCACGAATACATTGTCAGCGGCGTCTTTCAGCTCAACGGAGTTGTCGATGGATACGATTCTGGCAGTCGCCGAGGGCTCTGTGCAGGCAGCCGCGGCGGATGAAGGCGCTAGCAGGGGGATGCACGATACCCCCAAGCCGAGCACGACGGCCGTCGGAATGCGGGCCATCGGCTCCTGTATATCATTGTCCTACACGCCTGCTGAGCTTTATTTGCCCACAACGGCAGGATTCGCTGTCATCCAGGCGGCCGGGCCGATTGTCCGCCCGGTGTGGCTTCGCCTGCACGACGCTCGCATATGCTTCTGTAGTAACGAGTTGGACCATCCGTTGGGTAATCGGAAGCGATGCCTTGAAACAGCGTCAGCGCCTGAGACCACTGCCCGGCGTCGAAGGCCCGCAGCGCATCGGCAAATCGGCGGACTAGATGCTCAACCGTCTGGGCCACCTCGTCAGCCCGGCCGATGATTTCGACGACCATCAATTGACCCGATTTCCCAGGTACGACGAAGCTTCCCAGGGGTCGGAGGCACAAGCGGTCGAGACCCCGGGTAACGAACACAGAGGCCAAAAGCGTTGTCGCCAAGGGCTTGTTGAGCGCCTGGATTCGTGAGGCAGTGTTCGGAGTATCGCCTATCACGTGGTACTCGCCTCCAACAGGTCCCAGCGCGATCTCGCCAGCGTGCAGGCCCAAACGGGTGACCAGCGGTCGCGCCGGATGGAGAGCGTTGAAGCGGTCGATCGCTTCACGAATCTCGATCGCCGCAAGGCACGCGTTCGTCCGCATCTCCTTGTCGGCATTGCCCTGCGACACCAGCCACGCCGGAACTCGTGATGAGTGGCGCTTGGGCCGCTGCCACACGCACAAGGCGCTGTCGCCGGCGCGCCCCATCATCAGCCCGTGATGCCGCACAACGAGCGCCGAGACGGTGCTGTAGTACTCGCTCATCAGCAAGGCCAACTCGCGCGGCTCGGTGACCTCCGAAAGAGCGGTGTAGTTTTCGACATCAGTGGACAGGCAGACACCGTCGACCAATTCGGGCTGCGCGTTCGGGTCGACCTCCTTGGGCACCTGTCTCCGGATGTCTCGATAGCGGGCCATGAGGCCCACGAAGAGACCCAATGGAAGCTGCACGAGCAGCGGAATTGCGATGGGGACGAGACGCGCGTGCTGGGCGAACTGGTACTCCACCAACGCAAAGAGCGCCACACCAAGGAGGAGTGCCGCTCCACCCGCATACAGACCCGGCAGCAGTCTCGCGAGCAGACCAACCGACAGACCGAACCCGAGGAGTATCGCGCTATCAGTGCCAGGGCGCATGCGCCGCAGCGTACGGTCGGTCAGAAGATTCGCGATTGCCGTCGCGCCGATCTCCGCACCACTCAGGTCCACACCCTCGTCGGTCGAGTAAACCGTACGGTACGTATCTCCTTGTTCCGCGTTTCGTATCAGTGGCGATGCACCCTCGCCGACAACCACGAGCTTGCCGGAAAGAGTGAAGCCCGGATTCTCGTTTCCCTGCAGCAGCTGATGAAAGGGGATGGTCTCGATATGACCTGCAGGACCGTAGTAGTTCAAGTAGTACCGAGTCGCTTCCGCTGTAAAGACTCAGGAGGCTTCGGAGCACGCGCCGTTCGGTTGCGGTCACTCCGCCGACTGCACCGCGGTCGAGCAATGTGAATGCTCGCCCGGCTGCTTCGGGATTGTTGCCGAGCTCCTGATGAAGCGCCTTCATCAGCTGCCGAAAGTCGGACGCTGAAACGACAGAACGTGGCGGCGGGCTCAGGTTTCGCACTCCGGCCTGTTGAAGCAACAGGAAAAACCGATCGAGGAGCGGGAGCGCATGGATCTGAAGCACGACGGCTGGCAGCGTCGGCGTAAGGCCGGACGACGCCTCGAAGAACGCCCAGAAGGAATGAATCAATGCGCTTTCGGGCAGCGGAAAGGGCGCCGTAGCGAGCGCGGCCGTGCGGAGCGGGTCGATGGGCGACCGGGTCTGCATCGTTTCCGTTCCCGAGATCCTGATTCGGTCCACTCGCTCGAACAGCGTGACGGTCCCGCTTTCAGCAATCGCATCGGCAAGATCGTCGTCTTCAGCCTGCGATCGAGGGACTCTGAAAAACACGTCCATCAGAATCGCCGATGCGCCGCGACGAGAAAGGCTACGAATAACCGCAGCGTGTACGTGTCGTGGTGGCGGCCACACTCCCGTGTCGAGGCCTAATCGGTGGGCGGACGCCGGATCCATCTGCTGCGCGGAGGTCCTGTCGATCGTGACGACGACCACGTCGCTGGGAGGGTCGACCGGCCCCCTCACGGCGAACAACCAGCGGAGCCCCAGGTTTTCTTCCAGTCGCACACCTGCCACGGTAGGACGCAACATGGCGCCTGTTGCACCAAGGGTCGCGCCGAGGATGACGGCCTTCCAGAATCTCGGCATGGTGACGAGCCTGCAACGACCCGCGGCTGACCTCCGAGGTCCCGATAGCTGTGAGAGCGGTGCCTGTCCCGTGTGCGATGACGATTGCTGAACAAGACATGGTCAGCGCCCACCAGCGGAGCTGCCATGGAGAGAGAGTCTCGCACAGTCGTTCGGTGGCACCAAGACCATTGACGCACTCAAGCGATGTGCCGGCAATCGTTACGATTGCGGTCGGATGACGTCCGGGATGAGGTCGATAATGAGCGCCTTACCGATATCGAGCAGGATCTGCGCGTCTGCCTGGGTCTCCATCCTACTTTTCAGCGATCGCCTTCAAGTTGGCCAGGCCAGCCTCGAAATCCTTACCGATCATCGTGTCCATGTTGATGAACACGCCAATCAGCTTCCCGAGATAAGGGGTAGGTCCGTCCATCGACCAGGTGACGTTCGTCGTGCCCCCTTGAGGTACCAGAGCGAACTCAGCCACGTTGTGGCCTTCAAAGGGCTTGATGAAGTCCAGCTTGATCGTGATCCGCGAGGGATCCGAGGTGTCCGTAATCTCCATGCGCCCCTGGCCGACCTCGCTGTTGCCCTCCCACTCATAGACTGCGCCCTTGCCCTGATCCGACCCGCCGTACGTTCTCTTCATCGCCGGGTCGCGCTTTTCGTACGGCGACCAGGACGCCCAGCGGTGAAAGTCGCTGATGAGCGGAAAGATCTCTTCTGGCGGCGCCTTCACGCTCGCAGAGCGCTGCACGTGCAGCGTGTCGGGCCTGGTGGCCGCGTAGGCGAGAACGGCCGCGACCAGGACCAGAACGACAAGAGCGACCTTCTTCAACATGGAACCTCCCCGCACAAATCGCCGCTACTGCGGCTGCAGCTCACGAATCGGCCGTACTTCGACGCTTCCTTCCCGCGCCGGCGGGATCTTCGCGGCCACCTTTATTGCGTCGTTCAGGTCTCTCGCCTCAATCAGATAGAAGCCCGCAAGCTGCTCCTTGGTCTCCGCGAAGGGGCCGTCACTGATCGATACCTTGCCGTTCCGAACACGCACCGTCGTCGCCGTCTCGACGGGCTGAAGCGCCTCGGCCGCCATCAGGAGACCACTCTTCCTCAAGTCTGTCCCGCACGCGACACATTCGCTGTCGGGCACGGCATGTAGCTTCTGCGCCTCGAGGTAGACAAGGCATAGGTATTTCATGGGGTACTCCGTACAGGTCTCATCTCTCAGGCTCTCGGCTGGCCGGTTCAATCTCCGACGGACGTTCCGCCATTCCGGGCATGCACCGGATAGTCGAACGGGCGACCGCGCGATCGACACGCTCGAATTTGCTCAGGATTCATCTGGTCATCTTGTGAATATTCAACTAATCGACCACATCACCATGACCGGATGACCAGGTCACGCCCCTCCCTTCCGTCCTGGCTTCCTGCCCTTGTGTCACGCCCCGAGGTCAGCAATCCGCCGCTCGAGAAAACGCCGCTCAGGCTCCTGTCGCGTAAGCGCAAGCGCCCGCTCGTATGCGGTGCGCGCATCCGACGTTCGCCCGAGCCGCCTGCACAACTCCGCGCGCGCCGCGTGCGCAAGCCGATAGTCCAGCAAGACCCCACGCTCGAGGATGGCTTCGACGAGGGCGAGACCGGCCGCCGGCCCGTCGCGCATCGCCACCGCGACCGCGCGGTTCAGCTCGATCACGGGGGATGCATCTGCTCGTGACAGCACGTCGTAGAGGCCGACGATCTCCGCCCAGTCGGTGGCGGCGGCGGTGGGCGCTTCCGCGTGCACGGCCGCGATCGCGGCCTGAATGGTGTACGGACCGAACCGCCGGGACGCGAGCGATCGCTCCACGAGCCGCAGCCCCTCGTCAATCTGGCCCCGGTCCCACAGCGAGCGATCCTGCTCGTCGAGCAGGATCAGTTCGCCCGACACCGAGGTGCGCGCCGCGCGCCGCGAATCGTGCAGCAGCATCAGCGCCAGGAGCCCAAGGGCCTCCGGCTCCGGAAGGAGCTCGACAAGCAGCCGACCCAAACGGATCGCCTCGGCGGATAGATCGTGCCGCGTCAACACCGCGCCAGACGATGCGTCGTAGCCCTCGTTGAATACCAGATAGACGACGCGCAGCACGGCGTCGAGCCTTTCCGGCAGTTCGGTCCGCGTCGGCACCTGATAAGGAATGCGCGCGTCGCGAATCTTGGCCTTCGCGCGTACGATGCGTTGCGCCAGCGTCGGCGCAGGCGTGAGAAAAGCCTGGGCAATCTCCTCTGTCGTCAGACCGCAAACCTCCCGCAGCGTCAGCGCGACTTGTGCATCGGGGGACAGCGCCGGATGACAACACGTGAAGATCAGGCGAAGCCGGTCGTCTTCGACGGACTCATCGTCTGCCCATGCCGCCGCATCGACGACAGCGATGTCGGCTTGGGCGCCGACATCCTCGAGGGCATCGAAACGAGCGCGCCGGCGCAGGCTGTCGATGGCCTTGAAGCGTCCGGCCGACACCAGCCACGCACGAGGATTGGAGGGGACGCCGTCGCGCGGCCACTGCTCCAGCGCTGCCCTGAACGCATCGTGCAGCGCCTCTTCAGCCAGATCGAAGTCCCCGAGCAGCCGGATCAGCGTCGCGAGCACGCGACGGGAGTCGGAGAGATAGACGGCGTTCACCGTCTCGTGCACCGGACCTGTCGCAGCCACCGCGACCGATCAGACCATCTTCACTGTCTTGGCGCAAGGCCGGCAGGTGGCATGCCAGCTTCAAGGTCGTGAAATTTTGATTTTGCGACGTGATCTCTTGTACGCTCCGGTTCATCCGGCTTGCGGCCTCTAACTCGATTCCGACAGGTGTGCTCATGAACGTGAAAATGACGATCATCATCGTGTTGTGCCTGCTGTCGTTCCAGTCAGCACGCAATGTGGCGAGGAGTCAGACAAACCCGGCGCCGGCCGCCGTCGGCGTCGCGGTCGATATTCCCGGAGTGGTCAAGGGCGGCACGACGATCGAGCGGATCAAAGAAGGGTTCAGCGGACTGGACGATCCGATTGGCCTGATGGACGGGTCGCTGGTGTTTTCGGAACCGGGGACCCGCCGGCTGCACAAGCTGGACCCGAAGACGAACCAGAGCTCGGTGCTCGTGGCCGAGTCCAACGAGTCGCACGGCGTCTCCCAGGACAGCAAGGGCCGCTTGATTTCGGCTCAGGCACTGGACGGATCCACGAGGATCGGGGTGATCTACCCTCCGGAGAGCCAAGCGGTCCTGGCGGACAACTTCGAGGGCAAGCCGTTCAGCCGTCCGAACGACGTGATCGTCGCCAAGTCCGGCGCCATCTACTTCACCGAACCAGGGCTGACCGCTCAACAGGCTGATGCGCTGGTGAAGAAGCAAGGCGGCAAGCCGCTCGCGCCGCGGCTCCCGCCGGCCGTGTACTTCATCCCGCCGGGCGGAAAGGCGATCAGGATTGAAGACAAATTGATCCGGCCGAACGGTATCAGTCTCAGTCGCGACGAGAAAACGTTGTACGTCAGCGACTCGAACGGCGTGCATGTCACGGCGTGGGATATCCAGCCGGATGGCAATGTGCGGAACCGGCGCGAGTTCGGCACGCTGACAGGCCGAAGCACGCGCGACAACGGGTTGGGTGGCGTCAAGACGTTCGCGGACGGCATGACCATCGACAACGAAGGCCGTCTCTACGTGGCCACCGGAGGGGGAATCGAGGTCCTCAGCCCAACGGGCGAGCACGTCGGCACCATCCCGGTGAAGTGTCTTCCGGCAGACTGCCAGAACGTCGCCTTCGGCGGGCCGGAAAAGAAGACCCTGTACGTCGCCGGCGCGGGTTCTCTCTACAGAGTCGAGATGATTGCCCGGGGGTTCGCCGGACGCGCGAAGTAGCTAGAAGCCTGGACGACCGCTGGCTGACGCATCGGTCATCCCGCAAGAGTCCGTTGCGATGATGCGCGCCGTGGCGGCTCCTCACGTTCTGAACATCGCCGATCTGCGGCGTCTCGCCAAACGCCGGCTGCCCCGCGTGGTGTTCGATTACATCGACGGCGGGGCGGATGCCGAAGTCACTCTGCGTGGGAACGCTCTCGCGTTCGAGACGCTGACCTTCCGTCCGCGCTGCGCCGTGGTCACCCCTATCCCGAGCGGGCAGACGACGGTCGTCGGCACGACGCTCGATCTGCCCTTCCTTCTGGCGCCCGTCGGCAGCAGCCGGATGTTTTATCCACGCGGCGAGGCGGTGGCCGCTCGTGCGGCGGGTGCCGCGGGCACTGCCTACATCCTCTCGACGTTCTCGGGAACTCCCATGGAGGAGGTCCGAGCCGCCTCGAGGGGGCCAGTCTGGTACCAGGTCTATCTTGTGGGCGGCCGCGACGTGGCGACCGCGATGATCGATCGCGTGAAGACGGCAGGCTTCGGGGCGCTTGTCGTCACGATCGATACACCGGTGGCCGGCATGCGCGAACGCGACCTGCGCAACGGCACAAAGGAGCTGCTGCATGGCGGGTTGTCGATGCTCCCCTATCTGCCGCAAATGCTCGCCAGGCCGCGCTGGTTCGCCGCCTTTCTCGCCGATGGCGGACTGATGAAGTTTCCCAACGTCATGCTGCCGGAAGGGCCGATGCCGTACGCGGAGGTGGGTGCAGCGCTCGAGCAATCAGCCGTGTGCTGGGACGACCTGCGCTGGATCCGCGAGCTGTGGAAGGGACCGTTGATCGTCAAGGGCGTGCAGACGGCCGATGACGCACGTCGTGCCGCCGACAAGGGCGCCGACGCCATCGTCGTTTCGAACCACGGAGGCCGGCAGCTCGACGGCGTCGCTCCCAGCGTGCGTGTGCTCCCCGAAGTCGTGGCCGCGATCAACGGTCAGATCGAGATCCTCGTGGACGGAGGGATTCGACGTGGCAGCGATGTCGTCAAGGCGCTGTGCCTGGGCGCCCGGGCCGTCCTGGTCGGACGCGCGTACGCGTATGGGCTCGGGGCGTCAGGAGAAGCCGGCGTCGCGCGCGCCATCGAGATTCTTCGCACCGACCTGATCCGCACCCTCAAGCTCTTGGGTTGTCCCTCGGTCGCCTCGCTCGATCGGTCGTATATCGACGGGTAGGCTCGGCAGCCGCGTTCACGTGCCTCGCAGGGTCCGGCTTCAGCCGGGCCGCGCGGTAAGTAGTGTCCGACTTCAGCCGGACGGTGCGGATCCTCCCGACGACGAACATCACCTGCCCTCGGCCACCGCGCCAGGGTGGCGTTTCAGCGCGGCATGCCATGTCTCCGCGACCGCGGCGAGCCGGACCGGGGCAGCCACGATGAGCCCACGCGCGGTCGTCCGGACGAGTGCTTTCGCCGCCTCACTCGTGACGTACTCCACGGGGGACTTGCCGTCCACTCGCGCGAGCAGTAGTGCCGGCAGCAGGCTGGCAGTGCGGCGTTCGATGCCCGCAGATGGTTCCCAGCTCACTGCCGAGAGATAGGTGTCGGTGAACGCAGCGAAGCAATCGAGATAAGCGCACGCCGACGCGGGCCGCGCCAGACACTTCAGGAGGAGCTGGTTCAGACAAAACGCGGCGTCGAACGCCGGGTCGCCGAACCACGCGCATTCGGCGTCCAGAAACACCGGGCCGTCCGGCCCGATCAGTATGTTCTTCGGGCTCACGTCGCCGTGAACGAGCGCGATCCGCGCCGCGGCGGTCCGATCGGAAAGCGCGTGCAGCTGCACCGCGATGTCGGGATGCCGTTGCGCTGTCGCGAGCAGATACGGCTCGAGGCGGATCGCGAAAAAGATCTCGGTGGTCTGGAACGCCGCCGCGACCTCGGCGTCCGCCGCGCTGGCTCCATGCAACCGTGCCAGGAGCATCGCGACGGCGGCTGCAGTCCCGGCATCGGCCGAGCCTTGCAACAGCAGCTGTTTCCAGTTCGGGTATGTGGCCGGCTCGAGGAACTCCATGGCGAACATCCCGAAGGCGGCGTCGTAGACCAACGGCGCCGGCACGGCGCCCGGGGCATGGCGCGAGGCATAGCAGATCCACGCCCACTCGTACGCGTTCCGCGCCGTCGGCACCTGCCAGAGTGCGGCGACCTTGAGCGTGCCGAGCGCTCGTTTCACGCACAGGGAGCGCGTGGGCACATCGACGCGCCAGATGTCGGACGCCACGCCGCCCTGGAGCGGCGTCCACGCGATGGCGTCACCGCGCGCCGCGAGCCCGTGCCGATAGAGAAATTCGTTCAGCTCGTCGTTCACAGCGGGAAGAGGCCCCCACTCGACGTCTTGGTCCGCGAAGGCGCTGGTTTTGGCAGCCGAAACGGGGGACGGCCCTTTTCGGACGGCAAAGAGCCCCTTCCCGGGATTAGGTGCGATCGCGCCCCGTTCAAGCCCATCATAGATGCATGAGTCCGCTGACAGCGACCGGAGCGCGGATTGCCGCCGTCTGGGCCCGCGAGATCCTGGACTCGCGCGGGCGCCCCACGGTCGAAGCGGAGGTCACGCTCGAGGATGGATCGTTCGGACGAGCGAGTGTGCCGTCGGGGGCATCGACCGGCCGCCACGAAGCGCGTGAGCTTCGCGACGGCGATTCGGATCACTACGAGGGCCGGGGGGTTCGCCGGGCGGTCGTCAATGTTCGCCGCGAAATCGCCGTCGCCCTGGTGGGACGGTCGGCTCTCGATCAGCCCGCGGCCGACGAGACGATGCTCGCGCTCGACCCGGACGAGCACCTTGGCCGGCTCGGAGCGAACGCGGTGCTCGCGACCTCGCTGGCCGTCGCGCGGGCCGCTGCCGCGTATCTCCGGCAGCCGCTGTATCGCTACCTCGGCACTCTGGCCGGCGTGACTGCCGAGGCGACGCTGCCGATGCCGATGACGAACATTCTGAGCGGCGGCGCGCACGCGGGCCGCGCCATGGACTTTCAGGACTTCCTGGCCGTGCCCGTGGGCGCTCGGAGCTACGCGCAGGCGCTCGAATGGATCGCTCGTGTTCGCGACGCGGCGGCGAAACTGATGGCGGCGCAGGACCTGTCGGTCCTGCTTGCGGACGAAGGCGGTCTCGCCCCGGGGTACCCGGATGCCGAGCAGGCGCTGCAGCTCATGACGGCAAGCATCGAAGCGGCGCGGCTCGAGCCGCAGCGTGACGTCGCGCTTGCCATCGACGTGGCCTCGAGCCAGCTCTATTCCGCGGAAGCGCAGGTGTACGAGCTGCGCAGGCTCGGCCGGCGGCTCAGCGGCGAGGCCATGGCCGCTTACATCGCATCTCTCTGCCGAAAGCACCCGGTCATATCGGTTGAAGACCCGCTGGAGCAGGACGATTGGGAACACTGGCGGCGCTTCACCACGATGGTCGCGGACCAGGGACTCCAGATACTCGGCGACGATCTCTTCGTGACGAATGCGACGCGCATCGCGATGGGGATCGAGCGGCGCGTGGCCAACGCCGTGCTGATCAAGCTCAATCAGAACGGCACGCTCAGCGGAACGCTCGAGGCGATGAGCGTCGCGCGTAAGGCCGGCTACGCAACGGTCGTGTCCGCCCGGTCGGGCGAGACAGAGGACTCGTTCATCGCGGACTTCGCGGTGGCGACCGGCGCCGGGCAAATCAAGATCGGATCCGTGCGCAACGCCGAGCGCCAGGCGAAGTACAACCAACTGCTCCGAATCGAAGAAGACACCGCGGTTGGATTCGCATCCCGCGGAATAGCCGGCTTCACATAGGTTCCCGACGTGAAGGCGGCCGCCACGCGTTCAGGCCTCGGCCGGCCGCTTTTTCGCCGGTACGTCTGCTACAGCGCACACAGAAACCTGAAGCGCGTCGGCCTCGGCGCGGATCCTCTCGACCAGCGCGCGATACTTCCGCTCATCCGCCTGGGCCTCCTCCAGCTGGTCGCACAGTTTTTTCATCGTGTCCAGCCGCGCGCACAAATCCAGTGTATCGAGCTCGTTCATGAGTCCATCATCGTGTTTTTTACTGACAAGTCAATCGGCTGCAATCGCCGAGGCCGAGGTTCCGATCCGAACCCCGTCAGTTGAAGATAATGCTGATAGTCCCGCCTGCGCCAACCCAGCGAAAAATACGTGGATTTTCGCGAGCCTTTCAAGTCGCCGTTGACGAGTCCCTGGCTCTGCATTTCCCTGACGTGTGCGGTATTACGGGAATCGAACGCAGCGGAGATCAATCCGATGGCAGCGTGGTGCTCGAATGGCTGATGACCATGAACATCGATGCGCGGTGAGGTCTGGCCGCGAGCGTCACGAGGCGAGCAATGCCTTGATCTCAGCCTCGATCAGCCGCTCGTCCACGGGATTGAGGCCGGCACCAGCCAGGTGGCCCCAGAGGGATGGAATAGTCCGGAAGCGCGCGCCTGGAATGTGCGCGGCTTCGGCCTCGATGTCCTCGGGCGGGAAATAGAGGTCGGTCTGTGCGGCCATCACCGTGGCCTTCGCCTTGATCGCGCCAAGCGCGCGCTCGAGGCTCCCGCCTGCTCCAGGCGTCGTGCTCACGTCGTTGAGCTGCCACGTCTGAAGCATCGACAGGAGATTGTTCGCGTCCCGGTGCTGGTAACGCTGCTCCCAAAAGCCTGTCAGAAAATCCGGCAGGGAGCTGAATCCCATCGGCCGGTAGAGCTCCTGCTTATAGAATGGCTGCGACAATCCCCAACCCGCGTACACACGCGCGAATGCGCGCTTTCCACGGACCGGCTGAGCCTCGTAATTGCCCTGCATCCAGTCGCTGTCCGCCGTCAGCGCTGCCCTCAGCCCTTCGAGGAATACGGCGTTATGTGGTGTGGTTTTCGCGGTGCCGCAGAATGGGGCGATGCGGTCGACAATGTCGGGATGGCTCACCGCCCATTGAAGTGTCTGTTGTGCGCCCATTGAATACCCGACTACCAGCGCTACTCGCCGGATGCCGAATCCTTCGGTCACCAACCGATACTGCGCAGCTACATCGTCCTGAATGGTGACGATTGGAAAGCGGCTGCGATCCTGCGGGGGCGGGGTGTTGCTTGGCGACGAGGACAGGCCATTGCCGAGCTGATCGAGCACGATGATGAAATATCGGTCTGGATCCAGCGCTCGGCCCGGTCCAATCATCCATTCGATGTCCCCGTGCTGCGCGGCAATCGGCGTGGGGTAGAGAATCGCGTTGCGCTTGTCGGCATCGAGTTGGCCGTGGGTCTTGTACGCGAGCTTCGCACTGCGAAGGATCGTCCCGGACTGCAACCTGAAGTCTCCGAGTGCGAACACTCCTTCACCTGTCTGCGCCGGTACCTGCGCGCCGGGGATGGCCGCGTGGGATACGGCCAATACGCCAACGCCGGCGGCACTGACGGCGTGAAGAAAGTCGCGCCGCCCGAGCCTGGAATCCGATCGCAATTCCTCCTCCGTCCACGATTCGCTCATCGCGACTCATTCTAGCAGCCCATCGTTGTGCACCCGCTCGTCGGTAACCGCTTCCGGCGATCGGCGGGCAAGAGGCACTCCTTCGCCACGGCTCCCAGGAGGCGACCGAAGGAGCTCCCCCGCCCTCCGGTCGATCGCCGCACAAGCCGGGCGAGATTGGGGGGGGCGAGGGGCAGACGAACCGGGACTCTTCGAGCCAATCCGGGGCTCGCTCTCGATCTCGACGTGAAATCTGGGGCTTTCCGCTCGACCCACGATGACGAGCGATTCGCATGCGATCGCGTCTTCAAGTCATGAAGATCCTCCGGTAGCCGCCGGCGATCAGCGCCGAGACGTCCGCGAGAACACGCGGCAAGCGCAGGCCGCCAGGGTACGCGAGATAGCGAGGCTCCCACACCGGATTGAACTTCTCCTTGTAGGCTCGCAGGCCCTGAAAGTTGTACACCGCCTCCCCGTGCTCGTAGAGAAACGAGGCAAGGCGGTTCCACAGCGGCGCAACCGGCGAGGTCTCGAAGCCGGACAGCGGCGCCATGCCCAACGAGAACCACTGATATCCCTGCTCCTTGCCCCAGATCATCACGTGGACGAACAGCGCCTCCATGACGTCCCTCGGCGCACCATGATCGAATCGCATGAGATCGACCGAGAGCTCGACATGCTGGGGTCCGGGCCAGAGGGTGGCAAAGGCGACGATGCGGCCGGCGCGCTCGATGACGGCGACCGGGAATCGCAAGAGATAATCAGGCTTGAAAAAACCGAGAGAGAAGCCCTTTTCGGCGCCTGCCCGTACTTTGAGCCAGTCATCGGACACGGTCCGCAATTGGTCGATCACCCCGGCCACCTGTTCGGGCGGCAGGATTCGAAACGTCGCGCCGTCCTTCTCCAGTCGACGGGTCACCTGGCGAAAATTCCTGGCGTGACTGCCTTCGAGGGTGAACGCTGTCAGATCGACTCTTGCTTCCTCACCCAGCTTGACAAACCCGAGCCCGACGTCCACGTAGCGATGGAGATGCTCCCGCGAGATCTCGTAGAAGACCGCCGTGCCACCGAAGTCGTCGCACCGTTCCAGGAACAGCCGGATCAGCGGCCCGAGCAGCTCCGGCGATCCCACCGGATCGCCCAGGGCCACCCACGTGCGTCCCTGCACGCCGTACATCACGAACGCGGATCGCCGTTCATCGAACAGCAGCGCCTTGTCCCGAAGATAGACCAGGTACGGCGACGTCGCTGTCTGCCGTGCGATCGCTGCGCCCGCGTCATCGAGATCTGCATCGGCGGGCTCGGCCGTCTCGTGAGGCGCGTGACCCATCAGCCGGGCCAGGGCCACCAGCAGAAGGACCACCGCGGCGCCGACGGAGGCTCGCAGCGTACGGGACGCTTCTCCCCGAAGCTCGAACTGCCACCAGAGCTGACGCGAGTACTCCACATGCTTGAAGGCAAACAGCGCCAGCCAGATCGAGGCGACCATCGCCGCGGCGATGGTCACAATCCATCCGGCCGAAAACCGCGTATCGAACAGCGCGGCGCGCCGATCGAAGGCCGGACGCGCACGCCAGAGGACCAGCAGCATCAGGCCGAGGAACGCTGCTTCTTCGTAGTCAACGCCTTTCAGAAGCGAGGCCGCCATCCCGACCACGATGGCGATCACGGTCAGGAAGTACGCGGCGTCCAGCCGCCGCGCCAGCCCCTGCGACAGCAGCAGCAGGGCCGCCCCGACCAGACTGCCGGCGAAATGCGAGGCTTCGATGACCCCGAGCGGAATCACGCGATCGAGCAATGCGAGCCGATCGGCAGCGGCGGGTGTCGCACCGGAGAAAAGGAGAACGACCCCGGCCAGGAACGTGAAGAAGGCGAGCAAGCGCGGAGTGAGCCGCTCCGCCAGCCAACCGAACGTGGCGCCGACCCGCGCCGCCTGCGATCGTCGCTGGCGCAGCTCGTCCGTCACCAGAATCAGCAGGGCGACGGCCAGCGGGAACAGATAGTACACGGCGCGATAGACGATCAGGGCTGGCAACAATGTCATTGCCGGCACGGACGGCTTGAGCAGGAGCACCATCAGCCCCTCGAAGACGCCCATGCCGCCCGGCACATGGCTCACGAGCGCGAGCAACTGTGACGCCAGGAACGCCCCGAGGAGCGGCAGAAACGACAGTTCGCCCGGCGGCAGCAGGACGTACAGGACCGCGCCGGCCAGCACCCAGTCGAGTACCGAGATGGCGAGTTGCGCGACGGCAATCTCCGGCGAAGGCAGGAGCAATTCGAAGCGCCGGAACCGGATCGGCGGGAGGTGAAAGAACGCCGCCGCGACATACCCCAGGCTGGCGAGTATCAGCGCCCATCCAACGGGAGCGATGAGCGCGGGCGCGGGCAATCCCAGCTCGCCCGGGAGCCGGCTCGCGGCAAGACTCAATCCGCCGAGCATCAGGAGGCCGAGCCAGAAGGTGACGATGTACGAGAAGACGATGCGTGTGAGCTCGTCCGCCGTCAGCCCCCACCGCGTGTAGAACCGATACCGGACCGACGCGCCGGACAGCATGCCGAAGCCGAGGTTGTTCGAGATGGCATAAGCAACGAACGAGGCCACGGCCACGCGACGCCACGGCAGGGTCCTCCCGAGATAGGCGAAGGCCAGGAAGTCGTAGCCGGTCAGCACGGCGTAGTTGACGACCATGAGGACCACGGCCGCACCGAGTCGTGGGGGCGGGGTGCTGAAGATGTCGGTCGTCAGCTCGTGCCAGGTGACGGCGTGCAACTGCGTTCGCAGGACTTCGAGCGCGGCGAGGAAGAGACCGAGACCGATCAGAGCCGGAAGCGCGCGGCGCAGCCGTTCGGGCATGACCGTTCTCAGTGCGGGGCGTTGGTCTTCACCCAGGCGATCGCCTCGAGAAGACGTCGATCGAACTCATCCAGGTTGTCACTGAAGCGATGATCCGAGGCCTTGATGATCCAGAGGCGCTTGGGATCTTTGGCGCCTCTGAGAATCCGTTCGATGTCTGCGACCGGCACGAATTCATCGCGCGTTGAATGAATGGCCGCCAGCGGAGCCGGCGCCACCCGATCGACGATCGACGCGACGCTGAACGTCGGCTCGTCCGGCGTCCGGTGCGTCAGGTAGATCATCACGTCCTTCCACCGCCAGCCGAGCTCGCTCAGATCCGGCAACCCAAGGCCGACCACCCCGGCGATCGCCGCTTTGGTTTGCGGATCGGTTGCGGCGAGAACCGACAGGCCCGCGCCCTCGGAGACGCCGATCAGGAGCGGCTTCCGGCCGTTCTGGGTCCTTGCAAACTCTGCCAGGATCTTGTAGTCGCCTGGTTCATCTTCGGTCCGCAGCGTCGAGCGCGCGGCGGTGAAGCCCGCGAGATAGGCCCGCACATCGAAGCCGATGACGAAGAACCCGCGGCGGCTGAGGAATTCCGCGACGTGAGGCGCGAGATGGATCCAGCCACCATCGCCACTCGAGAGGATGACCGGATCGGCTCGTGGCGAACCGTAGATGTAGAGGGTCTGTTCGTGTCCACGAATCACGATCGTCTGCTTCGCTTGCGACCACCCCGGCGAAGAATGGCTCAACCAGAGGATGACGATCAGTATCCATGTCGCGATTCGCGTGCGTCGCGGAGGTTTCAGTCGGATCATGGTCACGTCACTCGAGGGAGGGCCGCCCTCCCCTTCAGATATACCAAGACTAGGGCCCAAACCCCACATTCCCCGGGCCGGGCGTATAATTTCGTCATAATCCGGCGCAACGGCCAGTGACTTCCGGCATAAGGGATTGAACATGCGAATACAGACGTTCTGGGCGACCGTGGCCGCGGGTTCCGCGGTCATCCTCACGCTTTCCGCCTCCAACTCCTGGAGTCTCGCGCCGGAGAACCCGGTCGCCCTGGCCGGACAGGTTCGATCCACCGAGGAAGGCCTCATGGAAGGGGTGCTGGTCAGCGCGAAGAAAGCGGATTCGACCGTCACCGTCACGCGTCGCGAGCGACGCGCAGGGCCGATACGCCTTCCCTCAGAACAGACTGGGGCCGGGTCGATACGCGCTCCGCGTCCGTGCTGTCGGCTTCGAAGTGGAGGACCCGGGGCCGATCGACATTGCGGCGGAGCGAACCGCGACGGTCAATCTCACGCTGAACCCCGCGAAAGACTTGTCGGCCCAGCTGACGAATGCGGAATGGGTTTCGAGCATGCCGGGCACCGACGACCAGAAGGCCCCCCTGCTCACGTGCACCGTGTGCCATACCCTGGAACGCATCGTCAAGTCGCGACACGACGCGGCAGAGTGGGTGGCGTGCTGCAGCGAATGGGCGGACTACACGAATTCGGCCTTCCCGCTCCACATCCAGAAACGGCCGGCTCGCTGGCTGCTCGCGCCGCGTGGCGAGGCGCTTCGGCAATCGCAGGAGCGGTTCGCCCAGTACCTCAGCACGGTCAATCTGAACGGCAGGGACACGTGGTCGTATTCGCTGAAGACCTTCCCGCGGCCCAAGGGCAAGGACACGCAGGTCATCGTCACCGAGTACGACCTTCCGCGGGCGACAATCGAGCCGCACGACGTCGTCGTCGACGCGCAGGGGATCGCGTGGTATTCGAATTTCGGCGAGCAGACGATCGGAAGGCTCGATCCGAAGACGGCCGCCGCCACCGAATATCCCATCCCGATGTTGAAACCAAACTTTCCGACCGGGAACCTGGGACTGCAGTTCGATCCCGAAGGCAACCTGTGGCTGGCCCTGATGAACCAGGGCGGGCTCGCGAAATTCGATCCGAAGACCAGCACGATCCAGACCTGGAGTCTGCCACAAGGAGTGGAACAACGACGCGACGCAGGTCAACATGGTTCATCCGGAACGCTCCTCGGTCGATGGGAAGGTCTGGCTGGAGAACCATGGCTACACGATGATCCTCCGGCTGGATCTGGCGACCGGCGTGTTCGAGCCGATCGAGCCGTTCAAGGGCGCGTTCGAGAAGGGCGAGACGCACAACATCTACGATGTCGTGCCGGATTCAAAGAACAACGCATACTTTACCGATTTCGAACAGGGCCAGATCGGCAGAGTGGACGCGAAGACCGGCGCGATCACCTTCTACCAGACCCCGACGCCCAATTCGCGGCCGCGGCGGGCCTGGATGGATCCAAGCGACCGCCTCTGGATTGGCGAATTCCGCGCCAATCGAGTCGCCATGTTCGACACGCGAAGCGAGAGCTTCAAGGAGTGGCTGATGCCCACACCCTGGAGTGCGCCGTACGATGTCGTCCAGGACAAGACCGGCGCGGTGTGGACCGGATCAGTGATGACCGACCGCGTGCTTCGCCTCGATCCGAAGTCGGGTCAGTTTCGGGAATACCTGTTGCCGCGGTCCACGAATATCCGGCGGGTGTTTGTCGACAACTCGACGACCCCGGTGACGTTCTGGGTTGGCAGCAATCACGGCGCGTCCGTCGTCAAGCTCGAGCTACTTCCATAGCTCTACGTGCGACGTTCACGGTTCTCCGTTCGGCATGCTAGAACGTAGCACGTAGCACGTTGACTGTTTCGCCGGCCGCCCCGCGACCTGGTCGAACTCGGAAGTCCGAGGTCTGAACGTCCCTGCTGAGACTTCAGGTTTGAGACTTCAGACTTTCGGGTATCCACAATGAGCCTGTCCGCCGTCGTGCAATTCGAAGACGCCGGCTTTGCCTATCCCAATCGTCCTCCGCTGCTCGGCGGGTTGAACCTTTCCGTCGAGCCCGGCGAAATCGTCGTCTTTGTCGGCCGCAGCGGCGCCGGGAAGAGCACCATTCTCAAGCTGGTCAATCGCCTGATCCTCCCCGCTTCCGGCGCCGTCCGGGTCGAAGGTCGCGACACCCGCGAATGGGACGGAATTCGGTTGCGGCGTCGGATCGGATACGTGCTTCAGGATGTCGGCCTGTTTCCGCACATGACTGTTGAAGAGAACATCGGCCTGGTGCCGCGCCTGGAGCGCTGGCAGGCCGATCGCACCGCCGCCCGGACCCGTGCGCTGCTCGATCTGATCGGGCTGCCGCCAGGAGTGTTCGCGTCGCGCTGGCCGTCCGAGCTCTCCGGCGGTCAGCGGCAACGGGTCGGAGTGGCCCGGGCCCTCGCCGTCGATCCCCCCATCCTCTTGATGGATGAACCATTCGGCGCGCTCGATCCGGTGACCCGGCTCGAGCTCCGGCGGGAATTCCTCCGGATCCAGCGGCAGCTCGGCACGACCGTGATCCTCGTGACCCACGACATGTCCGAGGCGTTCGCATTGGCGCACCGGATCGGCGTGCTCGACGCAGGCGAGCTCGTCGTGTGCGACGCGCCTGAGGCCGTCGCCCGATCGCGTGATCCGCGCGTCACGGTTCTCCTCGACACGCTGGGTCCACCTCGTTCCAACGGCGCCTCATGAGCGAGCTGCTTCATTTCTGGGTGACGCATCGGATCGAGCTCGCGCGGCTGCTCGAGCAGCACGTCGTGCTGGTCGTTATCTCGACCGGCGTAGCCGCACTCCTCGGCATTCCCGCCGGCGTTCTGGCGTTTCGGCGGCCGAGACTCGGTCGTCCGCTCCTGTTTGCCGCGAACGTCGCTCAAACGATTCCCAGCCTCGCGTTGTTCGGCTTCCTGCTGCCGCTCCCGTTCATCGGCGGGATCGGACCGCGCACTGCGCTGGTGACGCTGACGCTCTATGCGCTGTTGCCGATCGTTCGAACGACCGTGGGGGGGCTGCAGAGCCTCGACCGGAGCGTCGTTGACGCCGGGGTGGCCATGGGAATGACCTCCCGTCAACTGTTGTTCCTGGTCGAGCTCCCCCTCGCGCTGCCCTCCATCGTGGCGGGCCTCCGGGTCGCCACGGTCATCGGGGTGGGCACGGCCACTATCGCGGCTGCTATCGGGGCGGGCGGACTCGGAGAGTACATCTTCCGCGGGTTGTCGATGGTGGACAGTACGACAATCCTGGCAGGAGCCCTTCCTGCCGCCGCGCTCGCGCTCGCCGCGGACGGATGCCTGGCGTGGCTCGAGCATCGATTGCGATCGCGGCGCGGATCCACATTCCGGGGCCCCGCGCTCGGCGCGATCGCCGGGCTCGCGCTCGTCGCCTCCGCAGCCTGGTGGATGTCGCCCGGATCATCGGGCACGAGCGTCGTCGTCGGATCGAAAAATTTCACCGAGCAGGTGGTGCTGGGCGAACTGCTGGCGCAGGCGATCGAGGCCGAAGGAGTCCCGGTGGTGCGCAAGCTGAATCTCGGGGGCACATTCATCTGCGACCGCGCGCTGCGGTCGGGCGATATCGACTTGTACGTCGAATACACCGGCACGGCAGTCACCGCCGTCTTCAACCAGGACGTGCCGCACGACCCACGGCAGGCATTCGAGCAGGCTCGCGGGCTCTACGCGCGCGGTGGCATCACGGCGCTCGAGCCGCTCGGGTTCAACAACACCTTCGCCATTCTGGTGAGAACCCGGGATGCGCGTCGGCTCGGTCTTCGCTCGATCGACGACGTGCGCGCCGTGGCGAGCACCTGGACGCCCGGCTTCGGGTACGAGTTCCTGCAGCGCGCCGACGGCTATCCAGGACTCGTCGAGACGTACGGTCTGGCGTTCGGCGGCCCTCCGCGCGCCATGGATCTGTCCCTCACGTACAAGGCCCTCGGCGACGGCCAGGTCGATCTCATCGCTGGAGACGCCACCAGTGCCCTGATTGACGCCCTCGATCTCACCGCGCTCGACGACACCCGCCGCTACTTCCCTCCGTACGATGCGGCGCCGGTGGTCCGGACGGCTGCGCTGCTGCGGCATCCCGAGATTGGACGAGCACTGGGCCGTCTCGTGGGTCGTGTGACGGGGCGGGACATGCGGGCGATGAACCGGGCGGTCGATCTCGATCGCCGAGGCCCCGGCGAGGTCGCACGCGAGTTTCTCGCCCGGCTCGACTAGCGGCCCGTATCGCTCCGTTCACTCCAGCTGCGAAGTCCGCGATAAGACCGCGTCGACTACCTGGCGTCGACCAGCGTCAGCGCAAATTGCGCGGTGGGTTCAATCCACTGCCGGGGACGGCCGAAGCCGGCCCGGTCGAGCATCGCCATGAGATCGTTCCGTCTGTACTTGTACGAGCTTTCCGTCCAGATGGTGTCGCCTTCGTTCATGACGAACTCGATGCGTGCGTCGGGGACGCGGACGTGTTGAGACCGCGTGCTGACCAGGTGCATTTCGATTCGCGAGGCGTCGTGGTTCCAGACGGCGCGATGCGCGAAGCCGCCGAGGTCGAAGTCGGCGCCAAGTTCGCGGTTGATTCGCACCAGCAGGTTGCGGTTGAACGCGGCTGTAACCCCAAGGGGATCGTCGTAGGCCTGCAACAGGTCGCGCTCGGGCTTCATGAGGTCCGCGCCCAGAAGCAACCCGTCGCCAGGTGCGAGCGCCGCGCGGATCAGGCGGAGCATGGCGTCGGCGCCGGGCGGGTCGAAATTGCCGATATTCGATCCCAGGAACAACAGGAGCGTTCGGCCACCGGCAAAGCCTTCGCCAACCACCTGTTCGAGTCCGGCCTCGTATGGCGCCTGGTGGGTGACGACACGCACAGCCTCGAACGCGCTCAGGGCGCGCGACGCGGTGTCGAGCGCCAGCTTCGAAACGTCCACAAGGTGCAGATCAAGTGACGGCCCGCGGCGGCCCGCCGTCAGCAGCGTCGCCAGCTTCTCGCCACTGCCCGAGCCGAGTTCGACGATTCTGGTCAGCGGGCTGAGGGTCGCAAACACCTCCGCCGCGTGCTGCGTCAGGAGGGCGGTCTCCGCGCGTGTCAGACCGTACCAAGGCAGCTGACAGATGGCGTCGAACAAGGCCGATCCGAGCTCGTCGTACAGGTAGCGCGATGGGAGCTGGCGGGGGCTTTGGCTGAGGTAGTACCCCACGTCAGTAGCAAACTGCTGCGTCGAGGTTTCCACGGTCGGCCGTCTCGCCAGGACGCGGGCGTTCATCGGACTCACGTTCTCAGCTCCTTTGGTTAGCGCACGTTTGCAAGATCAAATGCCGTGCAGGCCCTGCGCCTTCGCGGAAGCTTCGGCGGACCGCCGTCGCCTTGGCGGAGGCTGGTCAAGCCTGCCCGCGCGCGGATCGATAGGTCCGCACGAAAGTCCAGCCACACGCGCCTGGTATCAGGCGACTCACGGCCTCACCGCATCAGGCTTACCGTCGCGGGCGCAGCGAAACGTCGCATAGACGTACGGATAACGCGGACGGAACCAGTTCCGAAATGTTGGGCGCACCAGCTCTCGAGCCGTGACGGGGGACGCTCCTTTCATCACGAAATGTTCGCCGTCGAAGAAGTCGGCCGAGTATTCAGGGTAGGACGCCACGGGGGTGAAGCCGGGGAACGGCGCGAAGATCGAGCTCGTCCACTCCCAGCCGTTGCCGACCAGATCGTCGACGCCCCACGCGCTGCGGCCAGCCTGATGACTGCCGGCCGGCTGGGGATCCCAGCTCGCCCAATCGAACGCGCCATGCTCAGCCGTCGGGACGGCCTCCCCCCACGGATAGGTTCGAGTCCCGTCCGACGGCATGCCGTAGGCGGCTCGCTGGAACTCGGCTTCGGTTGGCAAACGGGCGCCGCGCCACCGGGCGTACGCGGAGGCCTCAGCATGGCTCACGTAGACAGGCCACGCCACAGGCAGCGGGATCAGATCGAACATGCCGCGCCAGTACCAGGCTGTGTCGTGCCGTTCCCAGAACAGCGGATGGCTTGTGCGTTCGGCCTGCACCCAGGCCCAGTCCTCGGGGCGCCACCACTGCGGATCGCCATAACCACCCGCTTCGATGAATTCGAGGAAGGCCGCGTTGGTCACGTCGTGCCGCTCGAGGCTGAAGGCGGCGACGTCGACTGTCAGGCCTGGCTGCTCATTGTCCCAGCCGAACACGAGATCACCCCGGTCGCGGCCGAGCGTGGCTCGACCGGCCGGGACGTGGACCCACTCTGCGCCCGGTACCGCACCAACAACCACCGGCTTGTACCCTGCCGGCCGTTGCTTCTGCTCGAGCGGCAGCCGATGCCACATATAGAGGAGCGTCTCCTGGTGCATCGCTTCGTGCTCGAGGATTGCGAAGGCGGCTTCCGCGCGCTCGAACAGCGGATGGCCCGGCTGATCCAGGTCGGCATGCTCGAGCGCATCCAGCACTTGCCGGTCGGCTTCAGCGGCAAAACGCTGAACAAGGTCGCGAGCGGGCCACCCGCCCCGCGGATCACGCATGCGGGCGGCCGCGGTCCCCTCGGCCTCATGCGGGTCGATGCCTCTGGCGAACAGCGTCTCAAGATGATCGTCGATGCCAGGCCGGCCCAGACCGCGCTTCACGAGCGTATTGAAGCTGAAGGCCGGCAGATGACCCTCGTAGAAGGCAATCGGGTGCCGCAGGGCGATCGGACGGCTGTAATACGCTTCCTCGTCGATCAGGTCGAAGATCGCCTTCGACCGGGCGCGGTTGCGGACATACCACTCGACGAGGGCCTCGCGAGGGAATGTCGACACGTTCGTCGATCGAAGCATAATGGAGGCCGCATCGGGCAGCCTATCTGAGCTGTTGAGTCTTGGGCGTGGCAAACCAGACATTCGAGTAAGTAACGTTCACCCTCTCGAGCTTCAGTCTCAAGGCTTCCAGTGGCCGCGGCAATGAGACTTGAGAGTTGCGACTTGAGGGTTACGGCGGCGCTAGTACTCCGCGAACGCCTCGTCGGGATAGCAATAGAGCCAACGCTCGCCGGGCTCGGCGGACGCTACGACCGGGTGGCTGGTTGCGCGGGCATGGGCGGATGCGTGCCGGTTAGGCGACGAATCGCAGCACAGGGTCGTCTCGCACGTCTGGCAGGTCCGCAGGTGCATCCATTTTGCGCCGATCTTCACGCAGGCATCGCAGACGCGCTGCTTCGCGTGCTTCACGGTTTTGATGCTGTCGATGTGTGTGCAGGTACTGGCGTCGCTCATTGGGTAGCCCTCCCGGCGGCGCGCGCCGCCGGGCGTTCCAGTTCGGCGCGGTTCCAGCTGCCCAGCGCGGCGCCGGCCTCATATGTACTTTGCAGGAACTGAAGCAGGGTGTCGCGCGGGGATGCGGCCCGCCGCACATCGTCGTACTTCAATATGAACTCGCTGAAATCCGCGCTGTAGAACGCGGCGGCCGGCTCGACGTGCGCGTCCTTGAAGCCGGCCGGCTCCGGCGCCGCGTACGCGTAGAACGCCGGCTCCGCGATGGTGCCGCTGCCTGGCCAGAAGCCCGCACTGATGACTTCGTGCGAGTACCCCTCGCGCGTGATCGCATCGGCGTCCGGCCGCTCCGGCGCGCGGCGTCCGCTGAAGCGTGTGACCGCGAGATCGAACCCTCCCCACCAGAAGTGGACCGGACTGGACTTCCCGATGAATCCGCCGCGAAATTCCTGCAGGACGGTGTCGACCTGCACCAGAGCGCGCCACCATCGGTGCGCAGCGTCCGCGTCGTAGGCCCCGTGCACGCGATCCTCGCTGAATCGAATCGGCTCCGGCACCTCGACCGGCATCGGCCAGATGTGCACGCGGATGTGCATGTCGTCGAGCGCGCGCCTGAAGATGTCGAAGAAATCGGCGACCATGCACGGCCGGAGGGCGATCGTGTGGCGACGTCCGTCGCTCACCTCGATCGTGAGCGTATGGTCGATGAAGTCGAACACGATCTCGAAGGCACCCTCGCCGTACGGAATCGGCGAGGTGGTCAGACCGCGCGCCGTCACATAGAGGGCGACGCCCCACCAGTGGTTGATGCGAGGCCCGAGCGCGAGCCGAACCTTTCCAACCATCTGCGTCCACATATGCAACGACGCGCAGGTGGCGGGCCAGGCTGCGGAGGAAAGCGCGGGCCAGGTGGTGTCGTCGGCCGCCATCCAGTCATTGTAGCGAATCGCACAGCAGGGATCGCAAGCCCGGCCGCAAGCTACTGTCGAGCCGCATCAAGGGCGACCGTCGACGGCGTTTCGACCTCGATGTAACTGATTGATGAACTATGATCGAACGACGGGCAGACAGCCTCCCGCAGGGTCGAGGTTTCCCGACGGCCCCCTTACCAGCGAGGAGGACACTGAATGTTGGGCACACGGAGCGGCTGGGTGAGTCTGTTGATCGCGGCTGCCTTGCCGATCTCCTCGTGCCGGCGCGACATCCCCGTTCCCGACTCGCCCCCGGCAACCGCCGAATCCCCCACCAATGCGCCCGCGACCGAGCGCGTCGTCGGGCCGCTGTCGGCCGCGGACGCGGAGGCGCTGGCGACGATGAATGATCGGATCAAGGACTATATCGCCCTTCACCAGAAGCTGGAGCGCACGCTTCCCGCCGTGCCAACAGAGGCGACTCCCCAGCAGATCGATCAGAACCAGCGTGCATTGGAGAAACTCGTCCGCGACAACCGCGCCACCGCGAAGCCTGGCGACATCTTCACGCCGGCGGCGCAACCGGTGATCAAGCGGCTGCTTGCCGCGGTGTTCGGAGGCCCAGACGGCAAGCAGTTGAAGGCGTCGATCATGGACGAGAATCCGGTCGGGATCACACTCGCCGTCAACGCACGGTACCCCGACATCGTTCCGCTTTCCAGCGTGCCGCCGGAGGTGCTGCAAACCCTGCCGAAGCTGCCCGAGGAACTGCAGTACCGGTTCGTCGGAAACCGGATGATCATCCTGGATGCCCATGCGCACGTGGTCGCTGATTTCATCGAAGACGCTCTGCCCAACTAGTCACCGAGGTCCTATGCGCCCGCGTCCCGCGTTCCTTGTTCTTGTGTTCACGCTGCTCCTGCCCGGGACGGCGGTTCGCGATGCCGTTGATTTCGGTCCCGGCGGGAGCCTCGTCCACGCCCAGCAAACGCCGTCAACCGAAGTAGCGGTCCCATTGCCCAACCGGGACGGCTCGTTCAAGTTTGCGGTTCTCGGCGATTTCGGGACAGGTGACAAGCCGCAGTACCAGCTGGCGGAGCAGATGTTCGCCGTCTACAAGAAGTTCAAGTACGACTCCGTGCTGCTCGTCGGGGACAACTTGTACGGAGCGCAGCGCCCGCAGGACTTCCGGAGCAAGTTCGAGGTGCCGTACAAACCACTCCTCGATGGCGGCGTGAAGTTCTACGCGTCGCTGGGCAATCACGACGCGCGCGAGCAGCGGTACTACAAGCCGTTCAACATGGAAGGCCAGCTGTACTACACGTTCAATCCGAGGCCGGACATCCGCTTCTTCGCCCTCGAAAGCACTTACCCGGTGCCGGAGCAGTTTCAGTGGCTCGAGAAGGAGCTCAAGGCGTCGGGCAGCGAGTGGAAGATTGCCTTCTTCCACCACCCGCTGTACTCATCGGGCGACCGCCATGGCTCGGATATCCGCCTGCGCGAGGTGCTCGAGCCTCTCTTCCTCAAGTACAACGTCAGCGTGGTCCTCACGGGGCACGACCACTTCTACGAGCGCGTCAAGCCGCAGAAGGGCATCACCTATTTCGTGGCCGGATCGGGAGGTCAACTTCGGGCAGGCAACATCGACCAGCAGTCGGGCCTAACTGCCAAAGGTTTCGATACCGACCTGGCGTTCATGGTTGCCGAGATCGTCGGCGATCAGATGTACTTCAACGCGATCTCGCGCACCGGGCGGATTGTCGATTCAGGCGCGATCACGCGCCGCAAACTCGTCCCCTGAACAATCGCCTTTTCACCGTTCACACGATCCCCACGATGGCCCGCGGATTCGAGAGCAAGGACGTCGAGTTTCAACAGGCTGAAGCGGAGCGGCCGAAAGAACGGAAGCCGGCGTTGACGCATCTCGAACGCCAGACGCAGGACAGGCGGCGGACCGTCGCGATGGCGTTGACCAACGCTCGCGCGGAGCTGGCGGCGGCGACGAATCCGAGACATCGGGAGATGTTGAAGCAGGCGATCGCGGCCCTGGAAGAGCAGCTTGCTTCTCGCGATTAACGGCCCGCGGCTGCTAGGACAATCCGAAAATCTGAAGTCGCAAACCTGACGTTCGATCAGACTTCAGGTTTCAGCGTTGAGACTCTTGCCAAGCCAGGCGTCACGTCTGGATCTCGACGCGTCCGCCACGTGCGCGAAATCCCTCGATCAGCTTGTCGAGATCATGCCGCAACTCGCCCACGAGCCACTGGCCGTTGACGATCTTCAGCACGGCGACCTCGCTGAGCTCGCGATCCAGTGCTTCGAACAATTGCTCGCGGGAACGTCCGGTATACCTCGCTGGAGGTTCGCCCTCGTCCGACCATGTCTCCGCGGCATCGACGGGATCTTCAAGCTGTGGCCCGGTCACCCCGGCATCCAGGCACTGCATGTAGAGCCGGTCGCATGCCAGCTCGAACTCGCGGGGCTGCGGGTCCTTCCGGAGCAGGAGAAAATCACGGCGGTTCATGGCTCGAGGCTCGAACGCGGCGGAAGTTGCATCTGCAGTCAGGCCCGACCGGACAATTCGACGAGCGTCCGCCGGACGACCCCTTTCGTCAGCGGAACCTTGTACGCATTCCTGGCAAGCGGGCGCGCGCCGGCGACGGCCGTCTCGGCGGCTTTCACGGCGAGCTCCGGCGTCATCTGCTGACCAGCCAGCATGCGTTCCACCTCCGGCAGCCGCCAGGGGATGGGCGCCACGCCGCCGAGGACGATTCGCGCGTTGCGGCACACATCACGGTCCATCTCCAGCACGATCGCCGCGCTCACGACGGCGTGCGTCCATGCTTCGCGATCGAGCACCTTGTGATACGTGCTGCGAGTACCGGGGCGCGCCGCCGGAATCCGAACCGACGCCAGCACATCCTCGGGGCCCAGGACATTCTCGCGGGCGGAATTCTCGCGCGGCAGCACGAAGAACTCGGCGGCCGGCACCAGCCGCTCGCCCGAGGGCCCGATAATGCGAAAGGTCGCGCCGAGCGCGACGAGCGCCGGCGCCGTGTCCGACGGATGGACGATGTAGCTCGGACCGCCGCCGAAGATCGCATGGAACTGATTCTCTCCGGTGGCGGAGAAACAGGTCTTCCCGCCGTTCTTGAAGCAGGGAAAATCATTCCGGAAATACCAGCACCAGGGACGCTGGCAGACATTGCCCGCCAAGCGTGCCGACGTTCCTGATTTGCGGAGTGGCGACGCTGCCGGCCGCTTCCGCCAGCACGCCGTAGTCCTGGCGCACGATCGGGTGCTGGCTCAGCGCGTCCAGCGTGATCAGACCGCCGATGTCGAGCCCGCCGGCTGCCTTCGTTACCCGATCGAGTCCCTTGATGGTCTTCAGGTTGATGACCACGTCGGGTGTGATGATGCGCTCCTTCGCGATCACGAGCAGGTCGCTGCCGCCGCCGGCGAACGACGCCTCGCGGCCGTCGCGGCGGGCCTGTTCGGCGAGTGTCACCGCGTGCTTGAGATCGCGAGCGTTGGCGTTGGCAAAATCCTTCATGCGAGCGCTCCCAGAATCCTGTCGCGCGTGATGGGCAGATCCTTCATGCGAACGCCGATCGCGTTGAAGATCGCGTTGGCGACCGCGGCCGGCCCGAGAATATTGCCCGCTTCGCCGATGCTCTTCGCGCCGTACGCCCCATAGCCGTCGTCGTTCTGGATGAAGGTCACTTCGATGTCGGGCGCGTCCCGGTGAGTGGGAATGCGGGCGCCGTAGAAACCGGCGTTCAACGGCTGTCCGTTGCGCCGGTCGTAGAGCAGTTCCTCGTGCAGCGCCTGACCGATGCCCATGATGGCGGCGCCCTTGATCTGGCTCTCGGCCGTCAGCGGATTGATCAGCCGACCGCTGTCGTGGACGGCCACGTATTTCGAGACTCGCGTGTGGCCGAGCTCCGTGTCGACCTCGACTTCGACGAAATGCGCGGCGAAGGAGTTTCGGGTCAGCCCTTTCGGAAGGGTCGGATTGGGCGCCGCCGACGCGATCAGCACCGCGCCGTCCTTCGGCATGCCCTTTTCCGCGATCTGTTTCTTCAGATCGCGAGCCGCCTCGACGATGGCGGTGCCGGTCATGATGGTCGTGCGACTGCCGGACTCGCCAACCGAATAGGGGCAGCGGTCGGTATCGCCCCAGACGAGCTCCACCTGGGAGAGCGGCAGGCCGAGCGCCTCGGCGGCAATCAGGTTCATCGTCGTTTTCGCGCCGGTGCCCACGTCCGTGACGCCGACGAACACCGTGTAGCGTCCCCGCGAATCGACCTGCGCGACCGCATTGCTGCGTCCGAGGCCCGCGCGAAACGCCATGAACGACACGCCGGCCCCGCGTTTGATCGGCCCCGCGTCCGACCCCGGTTGCGGGCGCCACCGCGCCTTCCAGTCGAAGATCTCGGCGCCCCGCCGGATGCACTCCTCGAGCGTGAAATTCGTGAAGGGTGCGTCCGCGGTCGGCCGGATCATGTTCTTCAGTATGAAGTCCACCGGGTCCATCTTCATCTTGTACGCGACGTCATCCATCATCGACTGGATGCCGAAGTACCCCTGCGGATACGCCGGGCCCCGAAAGTTCCCCGAGACCGTCCTGTTCGTGTAGACCGGGTGGATCACAGTCTCGATAGGGGCTTGATACAGCTCGTAGCCGGCGATGCCACCGGCATTCTTGCGGTACGGGCCCATGCCGCTATATCCACGCAGATGGATCGCGGTCAGCGTGCCATCGTTCTTGACGCCAACCTTGTACGACTGGGTGGTGCTCCAACGCCCGTGAACGCCGATGAAGTCCTCTTTGCGCGACAGCTCCAGCTTCACCGGGGCCCCTGCTTCCTTCGCGAGCATCGCGGCAATCAGGTCGGCATCCTGGTTCTGGTTCTTGTTGCCGAAGTTGCCGCCCATGTAAAGGCAAACGACGCGAACCTTGTCGTCGGGGATCTCCAGATCCCGCGCGATGTCGTGGCGGCAATTGGCGATGCCGCCGGTCGGGGTGTACACCGTGAGCTTGTCGCCCTCCCACGCCGCGACCGCACAACGCGGCTCCATCTGGGCGTTGTGCTGGAACGCCGTCGTGTAGCGATCCTCGAAAATGCGGTCAGCGTCGCGGAACCCGGCTTCGACATCGCCGTGCTTCGTGCCGGTCGGCAGTGGTTCGTTGCGATTGTTCAAACAGAGGTTGCCCTCGGGCCAGATCTGGGCGGCGCCCGGCTTCAGCGCCTCCTCCGGATCGAGAACGAAGGGAAGCACCTCGTACTCAACAGCAATGAGCAGCAGGGCCTCCTCGGCCACGTGCCGATTGACCGCGGCGATGGCCGCGACCGGCTCGCCAACGAATCGAACCGGGTTGTTGAAGGCATAGCGGCGCTGCTTCGTGATCCGTTTCATCTCGTCGTTGTATTGGACGCCGCCGGCAATCGACCCCGCGCCCCACACGACCCGGCAATTCTCGTGCGTCAGCACCGCCCGGACGCCCGGCAGCGCCTTCGCTTTCGAGACATCGATGGACCGGATGCGCGCGTGCGGATGCGGGCTTCGCAGGACGCCCGCGAACAGCATGCCCGGCAGCTGGACGTCGCGAGAGTACGTCGCTTTGCCGCTCACTCGTTCGGCCGCGTCGATCCTCGGCGTCGAACGGCCGACCGTCTCGAGGGACTTCATGGACGAGCGGTCCTGCGTGGCTGATTGCTGGCTCATTGCCCGCCTCCACGTGCCGAAGAACCAGTCGAGGGACGCGGGGCCGTACCGGCCGCGACGACCGCTTCGACGTACCGGTTGTAATTCGCGCAGCGGCATAGATTTCCGGTCATCGCCGCGCGCGCCTGATCGGCGGTCGGATGCGGGTTCGCACGCAGCAGGGCGGTGGCCGCCATCAGCTGACCCGACGTGCAGAAACCACACTGCGGCGCGTCGTGCTCGACGAACATCTGCTGCAGGCGGGTCAGCTGCCCGTTGCGTGCGAGCCCCTCGACGGTCTCGATCGACCGGCCGTCCATCCACACGGCCAGGTTGCTGCAGGAGTACACCGGTTTACCGTCCAGCAGGACCGTACAGGCACCGCACTCGCCGCGGTCGCAGCCGATCTTCGTGCCGGTCAGGCCCAGGTGATCGCGCAGCAACTCCGCCAGCGTCCACCGATCTTCGACCTCGACCCGCCGCGCGGTGCCGTTGAGGGTGAACCGAATCGCTGTGCGCGGGACCGGGACGGGCGATGCTGCCGGAGTCTGCGCCGCGATAGCCGTCTCTCCAGCGAGCGCTGGCAGGGCGGTTGTCACCACCAGGGCGGTTCCCGTGCCTTCGAGAAACTTGCGCCTCGAAATCTCCGGTTTCGGCTTGGACGAGTTCTTCATGTTGGCGTTCCCAGGTCGGGCCTCAAGATGGGTGAACGGCAAGATTGGCACATTTGACGCGAATATTCCAGCAAAGCTGGCGCTGGAAGGCGTCAGTTCAGGTGGAGTGCCGGGGCCCATGAAAGGGTACGACCGGCTGCGCCCAGCCCGGCGTTCCGGGACTAGTTCCCAGCGAGCGCCGGGGGTCGTATATAATCCGCTGAACGATATCTGTTCTTCGAGCTCTGGGCTGGACAGAGGAGGCCGAGATGAAGCGGAAGCGTAATTTTCTGGTCGGTGGCACGTTTGTCGTTCTGCTGGTGGCGCTCGGCGCCGCCCAGACAATGATGGAGCGCGCGGCAGCGCAGCAGCGCAGCGGAAACATCCAGGCGCCGCGGTTCGAAGTCGATCCGCTGTGGCCCAAGCCGCTGCCGAACCATTGGATCCTGGGAAACAACATCGGGGTATGGGCCGACGAACAGGACGTCATTTGGACGATCAACCGGAGTGGTGATTCGCTGGCGCCACAAGAGAAAGCCCTTGATCTGAAGAACGGGGAATGCTGCGCCGGGGCGCCACCCGTCCTCGGGTACGACGCCGCGGGCAACGTCGTGCGGCACTGGGGAGGCGAGGGGCAGGGCTACGACTGGCCGGACTCCAACCACGGCATCTTCGTCGATCACACCGGCAGCGTGTGGATCGGCGGAAACGGCCCGGGCGACTCTCATATCCTGAAGTTCACGAAGGATGGAAAGTTCCTGTTACAGATCGGCAAGCCGAACGCCCGCCAGGTTCCGGGCGCGGCCGCCGGAGCCAAGCCGACGTTCCGCCGCGACAGCAACGACAAGATGAACTTCGGCCGCGTGGCAAAGATCACGGTCGATCCGAAGGCCAACGAGGCCTACATCGCTGACGGCTATTTCAACACGCGCGTGGCAGTGCTCGACGCCAGTACGGGTGCGATGAAGCGGTATTGGGGCGCGTACGGCGGCAAGCCCGACGACGCCGACCTCGGCCCGTACGATCCGAGCGCTCCGCCGGCCAAGCAGTTCCGCAACCCGGTCCACTGCGCCGATCTGTCGAAGGACGGACTCCTGTATGTGTGCGACCGGGTGAACGATCGGCTGCAGGTCTTCCGTCCCGACGGTACCTTCGTGAAGGAAGCGTTCATCATGAAGAACACCAAGGCTGCCGGCTCGGTGTGGGACGTGGCGTTCTCGCGGGATCCGCAGCAGCGGTACATCTATGTCGCTGACGGCATCAACAACCGCGTGCACATTCTTCAGCGCGATACGCTCGAACTGCTGACGAGTTTCGGAGATGGAGGCCGGCAGCCGGGCCAGTTCTACGGCGTGCACAGCATCGCCACCGACTCGAAGGGCAACATCTACACGACCGAGACCTGGGAAGGCAAACGCCTCCAGAAGTTCGTGTTCAAGGGCGTCGGACGGGTCACCAGTCCGAATCAGGGCGTGCTCTGGCCGCGGTCGACCAACTAGGTAATCGATTAGTCGTTAGCGTCGCCTGCCTCTAACAACAGCCTCGGGGCGCCGGTGAAAGCCGATCCGGCGCCCCGACAATTGTTCAGGCTCCCGTCACTTCCTGTGTTCGGGCGCCGCTCCTCACGCTCGCATTTCCAGCTTTCCTTAATCCGCCCGGTTCATCGACATTCGAGCGGGTGTGTCCGCCAGTTCCATTTTTTCTTGGCACCACGCTTGCTGAATAGCCCGACAGCTTCGCTCGGTCGCCGTTCTGGCAGACTGACAAGAGCTGTCGAAGCTCCCCCACACAATGGACGGGAGGCGTAAGTGGCCTCCCGACACGTCTGTACACTCATTGTTCGGTCGAACGCTCGGGGCGTCCAGTGTCCGACGGTTCCACACAGAATGGAAACGCGTTACCCAGACCGCGCGGCCCAGGATGGCTTTGATCGCTTGACGTACTTGCGAGTTTCGTGAAGGCGGGATCGCGGCGTAGCGCGTGACGAGGGTGGGGCCGGCGTTGTCGGCGAGCGCCAGTTCCAACTTGCCATCGAAACGATCGATCGAGGAGTTGTTTCAGGTCGCCCGCGCCGGCATGGATGTTCTTTCGCAGATAGAGGGATCAACCACGTCCACATATCGGAGATGGTGAGAACCGCGTCCGGCTGAGCTGGCAGCGCACGATTGATCTAGTAGGCCTCCATTTTGCAACCCGTTCAGCTGCAGATCTGCGACACTTGACCGATGCGGATTGTGAAACGCAGAGTGCAGAGCGCCCGTGCAGCCGTGATCGCGAAGCCTGCTCGCCCTCGACAGGTGTCCCCATCATTCTCGATGTCGGCCGTCAACGGAGGCTGACGTCTCGCAGAGCCGCGGTCCATCCGCGCCGAATGTTCCTCACCGATGACCGACGCCACCGCGACGCGACCGGACACCCCGCCGCAGGAATCTGTTGACCACCAGCCCTTGAGCAGGCCCGAGCTGTTCAGTCAGGAACAGCTCGAGACGCACGCGATTGCGCTGGCGCAGTCGCACCAGATCGCGCCGGATCGGGAAGCCGGCCGCCCGCTCCTCGCCCGGCTCGACGAGAGCGTGCGGCACCTGGACGCCGCGTACAAGCTCCTTCAAGCCGAGGCCAGCGCCGGCGCGCCACCAGTCGGCTCCGAAGACTGGCTGCGCGACAACTATCACGTCGTCCAGGATCAGGTCCGCGAGATTCGACGCGATCTGCCCAAGAAGTACTACGTCGAACTTCCGAAGCTCGCGGGCGGTCCGCTGGCGGGCTACCCCCGCGTCTATATGATCGCGCGCGAGCTGATCGCGCACACGGCCGGCCGGCTGGATCTCGACACGCTGGTGGAGTTCTTGACCGCGTATCAGCGGGTCGCGCCGCTCTCGATGGGTGAAACCTGGGCGGTGCCGATCATGCTCCGCGTCGCGCTGGTCGAGGAACTGCGCCGGCTGGCAGACGGGGTGGTATCGGCCCGCCGCAGCCGGGGCCAGGCCCGCCGGTGGATCGCGCTCCTCGCGGACGGCGCGTCGGATTCGGCCAGCGCCATCGATCAGCTTCTCCACACCGAGCTCCAGGCGAACGGACGGCTGTCGGCGGCCTTTATCGTCGAACTCCTGCAGTGGCTGCGCGATCAGCCTCCCTCGGCGGCTCCCGCCTGGCAGGCGTTGCAGCGTGCGCTGCAGGCGCAGGGTGACACCCCGGAGGAGATGCTGCGAAGCGAGCATCAGCGCGAAGCGGCCGATCAACTCGCGATCGGAAACGTGATCACCAGCATGCGACTGCTCTCGTCGATTGAGTGGCCGGTGTTTTTCGATCGCGTCGGCCTGGTCGAGCGGGCGCTTCGCGAGGATCCCTCTGGCGCGTACGTCGAGATGGATTTTCCGACGCGCGACCGCTACCGCCACTCCGTCGAGCAGTTGGCGAGAGGCGCGAAGCAGCCTGAATTGACGGTCGCGCGCCGCGCCGTCACCCTGGCCCGCGAGGCGCAACTGGCGGCTCCCGAAAATGACCGGCGCCATCACGTCGGGTACTACCTGATTTCCCGCGGCCGGTTCCTCCTCGAAAAGGAGGTGGGCTACGAGGCCACCGTCCGTGAACGGCTGGCGCGTTTCATCTTCCAGCACCCCGTCCTCGGGTACTTGAGCACGATCGCGGCCGCGATCGGAATGACGATGACCAGCCTGCTGGTGTACGCGGCGCGCCGCGGCGCGACCGACGGAGAGCTGTGGCTGGTGGCGCTGATCACCCTGATCCCGGTGAGCGAGCTGGCGATCAGTCTGCTGAACCTCATCATCACCTCGCAGGTGCCCCCCCGCCAGCTCCCCAAGCTGGAGATGCGCGGGGGGATTCCCCCTCGCGATCGCACGATGGTCGTCGTCCCGGCCATCGTCGACTCACTTGAACGGCTCGATTCGCTGCTCGCTGATCTCGAGGTGCGCTTCTTCGCGAATCGCGATCCGAACCTGCACTTCGCGCTGCTGAGCGACTTCGCCGACAGCGAGCAACCGTCACAGCCTGGCGACGAAGCCCTCGTTGCCGGGGCGACGCACCGGGTGACCGAGCTCAACGCGCAGCACGGCGCCGATCGGTTCTTCCTATTTCACCGCGCCCGCCAGTGGAATCCGTGCGAGCGGCGCTGGATGGGATGGGAGCGCAAGCGCGGCAAGCTGACGGAGTTCAACCGGCTGCTTCGCGGCGACACGGGGACCAGCTTCGTCGTGCGCCACGGCAACGTCTCGCTTCTGCCGTCGGTCCGCTACGTCATCACGCTCGATTCCGACACCCAGCTGCCGATTCAGACCGCCCGGCGGCTGGTCGGGACGTTGTCGCATCCGTTGAACCGGCCGCGCTTCGACCCGGAGTTACAGCGGGTCACCGAAGGTTACGGCGTGCTTCAGCCGCGCATCGCGGTCAACCTGGTCAGTGCCAACCGTACGACGTTCGCGAAGGTGTTCTCCGGTCACGTCGGTGTTGATCCGTATACCACGGCCGTGTCTGACGTCTACCAGGATCTGTTTCACGAAGGCAGCTACGTCGGCAAGGGCATATATGATGTCGACGCGTTCGAAGCGGCGCTGGCGAACCGGGTACCGGAAAACCGGCTGCTCAGCCACGATCTCTTCGAGGGATCCTACGCCCGCGCCGGGCTGTGCACCGATATCCATCTGGTCGACGACTACCCGGCGCACTATCTGACCGCCGCCGCCCGCTTGCACCGATGGGTCCGCGGCGACTGGCAGATCGCGCGCTGGCTCTGGCGCACGGTACCCGACGGCACCGGACGCGCCGTACCGAACACGTTGCCGGTCATCGCGCGCTGGAAGATCCTCGACAACCTCCGGCGCAGCCTCATCGCGCCGTCGCTGCTGGCCCTGCTCGTCGCGGGGTGGACGGTCCTCCCGGCTTCGCCCGGGCTCTGGACCGCGCTCGCCCTGCTGGTGCTGGCGTTCCCTGCCTACACCCAGGTGGCCCGGTCGCTCAGGGGAACGGTGCCTGGCGTGCCGTTCCGCGAACACCTGCGGGCTGAAGGCGACAACATTCGGACGAGCCTTCGTCAGTCGTTCCTTTCCGTGGCGCTGCTGGCCCATCAGAGCGTCGTGATGGTCGATGCCATCACGCGCGCGCTGGTGCGAATCAGCATCACCAAGCGATCGCGGCTCGAGTGGGTGACGGCCGATCGTGTCGAACCGGCGCAGAATTCAGCCGCCGCCGTGTTCCGCCGCATGTGGCAGGCCCCGGTGCTGGCGTTCGCCGCGACGCTGATTGTCGCCACGGTTGCGCCGGCTCACCTCTGGCTCGCCCTTCCGATCGTGGTCCTCTGGCTGGTGTCTCCGGCTCTGGCGCACGCAACCGGCCAGCCGCTGACGCACCGCCGCCTCCCGCTCGGCCGCAGCGACCGCATGGTGCTTCGAAAAGTTGCCCGCCGCACCTGGCTCTTTTTCGAGGAGATGGTTCTTCCCCCCGACAACCATCTCGTGCCCGACAACTACCAGGAGGATCGTCCGCATCCGATCGCCCACCGAACCTCGCCCACCAATATCGGTCTGCAGCTGTTGTCGACGCTGTCGGCGTACGACTTCGGGTACCTGAGCTTCACGACGGTTCTGGATCGTCTCGAGCCGACCTTCGATACGCTGCTGCACATGCCGCGTTACCGGGGGCATTTCTACAACTGGTACGACACCCAATCCCTCAGTCCGCTGGCGCCGCCGTACATCTCGACGGTTGATAGCGGAAACCTGGCGGCGTATCTCCTCACGTTGCGATCGGGGCTCAATCAGATCGTGGAATCAGCGCCGATCATCGGCGCCTCGTTTCTGCGAGGCCTCGAGGATGATGTCGCCCTTTGCGAGGACGACATCGCAAAGGCGACCGGAGCGGCGACCAGGTGGGCCTTGCGAAAGGAACTGAGCAGCCTGCGGGCGCTGCTGCGCGAGACGCCGTCCACGCTCACCGGGTGGCGACGACTGCTTCCGCACCTCGCCGATCGTCTGTCGGCCGTCAGCGTGTTGTTCCACGAGATCGAGGAGCCGCTGCTCGTGGAAGCGCACGGACCGACCTCGCTCGCGTTGACGAGCGCAGGGCAGTGGCTCGAGCGGGCGGCCATCGCCGTCGGGGACCGCCAGCAGGAATTGGATCGCCTGGCGGGGTGGACAGACGCTGTCGGGGGCGGATCGGCAGCGGCACCCGCGTCCGTCCCGAGCCTGTCGCGGCTGGTCGCGTGGTGTGAAGAGCAGCTGAGCTCGATGTCCTCCGATCCGACCGCTGCCGACCGCTACGGGCAGATCGAAAACGCGCTGCGATACGCCGAAGAGCTGACTGAGCGCGCGGAGCGCCTCGGCGTCCTGGCCGACGATTTGATCGAGGAAACCGAGTTTGGATTCCTCTTCAATCCGGAGCGGAGTCTGTTCTCGATCGGGTTCAGCGTCTCAGACGGCCGGCTGGACAACTCGTATTACGACCTCCTCGCGTCCGAAGCCCGGCTCGCGAGCTTCATGGCGATCTTGATCGGGACGATTTCGCACGAGCACTGGTTCAAGCTGGGACGATTGCTGACGCCGGCCGGACACTCGCGCGCGTTGTTGTCCTGGAGCGGGTCGATGTTCGAGTACCTGATGCCGCTGCTCGTGATGCGCGTGTATCCCGGCACGCTGCTCGACGAGACGTACGACGCGGTGGTCGAGCGCCAAATCCAGTACGGTGCGCAGCGCGGCGTGCCGTGGGGGATCTCCGAGTCGGCGTATTACGCGCAGGACATCGAGGGGAACTACCAGTACCGCGCCTTCGGCGTGCCTGGCCTGGGCCTGAAGCGCGGCCTCGCCGACGATCTCGTCGCCGCGCCGTATGCCTGTCTGCTCGCCGCGCCGCTGGAGCCGGCCGAGGTCGTGCGAAACCTCGAGCGCCTCCGCGCCGCGGGCATGTTGGGCCGCTACGGATTCTATGAAGCGATTGACTACACCGCGGATCGGCTGCCCGAGGATCGGAGCAGCGGCGTGGTGCTGCGCACCTTCATGGCGCACCACCAGGGCATGAGCCTGCTTTCGCTCGACAACCTGCTGAACGGGTCACCGATGCAGAACCGTTTTCACGCGGATCCGCGCGTCCAGGCCGCCGACCTGTTGCTGCAGGAGCGGGTGCCGCATCAGGTGCCGCTGAGGGACCCTCCGATCGAGCAGGCGGATCATCTCCCGATGAGCCGCCGGCTGCAGGCGCCGGCCGTCCGCCGCTACGTGACGCCGCACACCCGGAGCCCTCGCGTGCACCTCCTGTCGAACGGGTCGTACACCGTGATGGTCACAAATGCGGGCGGTGGATACAGCCGGCGCCAGGACCTCGCCATGACCCGGTGGCGCGAGGACATCACGACCGATTCGTGGGGCAGTTTCTGTTACGTCCGCGACCTGCAGACCGGAAAGTTCTGGTCGACGACCCATCAACCGAGCGGGCGCAGCGCGGACGAATACGAAGCGACGTTTGCGCTCGATCGCGCGGTCTGGCGGCGGCTCGACGAGGAGCTCGAGATTCGCACCGAGGTGGTCGTGTCGCCCGAGGACGATGCCGAGTTGAGGCGGGTGTCGATCACCAATCACAGCCGCCGGCTGCGCACGCTCGACCTGACCAGTTATGCGGAGGTCGTGCTCGCTCCGGCAAGCGCTGACCTGGCGCACCCGGCTTTCAGCAACCTGTTCATTGAAACGATCGCGGTGCCCGAGCGCGACGCGCTCATCTGTGTGCGGCGCCCACGCTCCGGCACCGAGCGCCCGTACTTGATTCACGTGCTCACCGGCCGCGGGCGCATCGGCGGCGTCACGCAATACGAAACCGACCGGGCCCGCTTCATCGGACGCGGCCGCACCGTTGAATCTCCGATTGCGC
Organism: uncultured Acidobacteriota bacterium; assembly: GCA_963814975.1. Taxonomy (GTDB): domain Bacteria; phylum Acidobacteriota; class Vicinamibacteria; order Vicinamibacterales; family CAVVIG01; genus CAVUXJ01. The sequence continues at coordinate 77,646 of CAWFFB010000037.1, forward strand.
TCGTCGGGAACGAACGCCTCTCGAACACCACCGGGCCGGTCCTGGACCCGATCGTCAGCCTGCGCCAATCGATCCGCCTGCCTCCGGGCGGGACCGCCCGACTGTCGTTCACCACGGGGTATGCCGACAGCGAGGACAGCGCGCGGCGTCTCATCGAGAAGTATCACGATCGGCGGGCGGTAGCGCGCGCGCTCGGGCTGGCAAGCACGCACAGCGAGATCGAGATGCGCCATCTCGGCTTGACCGCCGAGGACACCATGCGTTTCCAGCGGCTCGCCGGGCGGCTGCTCTACGGCGATCCCCGGCTGCGATCCGCCGAGGCGCAGCTCAGGAACCGCAGTGCTCAGAGAGAGCTGTGGAAGTACGGCATCTCCGGCGATCTGCCGATCCTGCTTCTCGGCGTGTCGGACGGCGCGCCGCTGCCGTTGTTCCGCGAATTGCTCAAGGCGCACGAATACCTTCGGGGAAAAGGGCTCTCCTTCGACCTTGTCGTGCTGAACACGTACGGCGCAAGCTATCGGCAGGAGCTCTCCGAGGCGTTGCGTCAGGTCGTCGAGAGCGGTCCCGAGCAGGCGTGGCTGGACCGACCGGGCGGTGTCTTCCTGTTGCGGGCGGACTTGATGTCCCGCGAGGAGCAAACGCTTCTGCACGCCGCCGCCCGTGTGGTGCTCGACGGCGCTCGCGGCGATCTGCAGCAACAACTGGGACACCTTCAAGCGCCCTTCGAGTCGCTGCACGAGCGGGCGCTCCACGTGGCGCTTTCCAAGGCGGCGCCGAGCGATCAGCCCGATGCATCGCGTGTCGACACGGCCGATCTCGAGATGTTCAACGGCTTCGGCGGCTTCGCCAACGGCGGCCGTGAATACGTGATTCACGTCAATCAGGCCGCCGGCGCCATCGGACCCCGGCCGTGGGCGAACGTCGTGGCCCATTCGGGGTTCGGATTCGCCGCGACGGAATCGGGGCCGGGCTTTACCTGGTCCGAAAACAGCCACGACAACCGGCTGACGCCGTGGCATAACGACCCGGTCAGCGATCCTTCGGGCGAGGCGGTCTTCATCCGCGACGAGCACACCGGCCGCTTCTGGTCGGCCACACCGCTGCCGGCCGGCGATGGCCAGCGGTATACCGTCCGGCACGGCCAGGGCTACACCGCATGGCAGCACGCGCGCGACGAGATCGCGTCGAGCCTTCGTGTGTTCGTGCCGATGAACCAGCCGGTCAAGGTGTTTCAACTCGTGCTGCGCAACCAGTCGGCGCGCCCCAGGGAGTGCTCGGTGACGCTGTACGCTGAATGGGTGCTCGGCGAGGACCCGTCGCGGACCGGCCTTCATGTCGTCACGAGCCGCGAACCCACGACGGGAGCGGTGCTGGCGCGCAATGCCTTTCGGGACCAATTTGCGGACCGCGTGGCATTCCTCGATCTGTATTCCGGCGCGGGGCGGACCATCACCGGCGATCGAACCGAATTCATCGGACGCAACGGCACGCTCCGGCAGCCCGCCGCGTTGACGCGCGAAGCGCTGTCGGACCGGACGGGCGCCGCTCTCGATCCGTGCGGCGCCGTTCAGGTCCGCGTCACCCTGGCCCCCTCCGAGGAACGGACGCTGATCGGCGTGCTCGGCGAGGCCGTCGATGTGGCGGCGGCGCGAACACTGGTGCAGCGCTACCGGGACCCGGAGAACGCCAGATCGGCCTTCGACGAAACATCCGCCTTCTGGGAACAGACCCTCGGGACCCTGATCGTCAAAACGCCTGATCGATCGATGGACCTGATGATGAATCGGTGGCTCCTGTACCAGACGCTCGCCTGCCGCGTCTGGGGACGCTCGGCCTTCTATCAGTCGAGCGGCGCCTTCGGGTTCCGAGATCAGCTCCAGGACGTGCTCGCGCTGCTCCCCTCGGCGCCTCACCTGGTTCGCGAGCATGTCCTTCGTGCGGCGTCGCGGCAATTCGTGGATGGAGACGTCCAGCACTGGTGGCACGAACCGGCCGGCCAGGGCGTCCGCACGCGGTGCTCGGACGACCGGTTGTGGCTGGTGTTCGCGACGCTGGAGTATGTCGGCGCCACGGCCGACGACTCGGTGCTGGACGAACTGGTGCCGTTTCTCGATGGCCGGCGGCTGAATCCTGGCGAAGACGAAGCCTACGAACAGCCGACTGTCTCGCACGAACGGGCTTCCTTGTACGAGCATTGCGTGCGTGCCGTGGCGCTCAACCTGGAGACCGGCGCTCATGGCTTGCCGCTGATGGGCACCTGCGACTGGAACGACGGGATGAACCTGGTCGGTCGCGAGGGGAAAGGTGAAAGCGTGTGGCTCGGGTGGTTCCTGCTGCACCTCCTTCCACGGCTCGCCGACGTCGCGGCTGCCCACGGCGATCTCGATCGCGCGGAGTCCTACCGGCACCACGTCTCTCGCCTGGCCGTCGCCGTGGAGGAGGCGTGGGACGGAGCCTGGTACCGTCGCGCCTACTTCGACGACGGGACGCCGCTGGGATCGGCGTCGAACGAGGAATGCCGCATCGACTCGATCGCCCAGTCCTGGGCGGTCATCTCCGGCACCGCCGATACGGGACGCGCGCGGCGCGCGATGGAATCGACCGATGAGCAGCTCGTGAAACGCGAGGACGGCCTCATCCTGCTGTTGACGCCGCCCTTCAATCGGATGGTGCCCGATCCCGGCTACATCAAGGGGTACGTGCCGGGCGTGCGCGAGAACGGCGGTCAATATACCCACGCCGCGCTCTGGACTGTCCTGGCCTTCGCCCGGATGGGCGATGGTGATCGAGCGGCGGAGCTCTTCGCGCTGCTCAACCCGGTGAACCACACGCGGACGAGCGAGGCAGTCCGGCGCTACAAGGTCGAGCCGTATGTGGTGGCAGCTGACGTTTACTCACAACCGCCGCATACGGGCCGCGGGGGGTGGACCTGGTATACGGGATCGGCTGGGTGGATGTATCGAGTCGGCATGGAGAACATGCTGGGCATCACCCTGCGCCGCGGCGCGCTTCGAATCGATCCCTGCATTCCGCGCGACTGGCCCGAGTACGAAGTTCGCTTCAAAGCCCGTGACGCCGAATACCGCATCCTCGTCGAGAATCCCGCCAGGGTGAACCGGGGAGTGCAGCGATTGGAAGTGGATGGCGTCGAGCGCACCGGCCAGGAAGTCGTCATCGTCAACGACGGCGCGGTTCATACGGTGCGAGTCGTTCTCGGGTAGAGTCCTGTTCGGCACTGACTCGTCGTTGTTCCCGCGCGGGGCAGCGGAGCGTTGACGAGGAAGCGGAGAATCGTCGATGCGCTGGGAACGCGCACCGACAACACCGCACTCATCTTCGGCGCAACTTCGACGCCCTGTTCAGTGTGCCGATGAATCCGTCATTGGTTCCAGGTAGAACGTCCATCGTTCCGGGCCGTTGATTTCCCCTTCCGCCCCAAAAGACCGGTATTCTTCGGAGGTCGCGTCGATCCGGACCCATCGCCCGAGATCGACCTGAACCGTGAAGGTGCCATCGGCCCGCGTCAGCCCGTTGAACTGGTGATCGACGGAGATAGCGACTCCCGGGAGCGGAGCTTCGGAGCCATGGATCAGCGTACGAACGGTCACTTGCGTGAGAGGCGTCGGGGCCGCCGTCGGCATGAGCGGCGAAGACGACTGACACCCGCTCGCCAACATGGCAGCGACCAACCCACCCGACACGAACGAGACCTGGACGTTCGAAGTCCCCACATGGGCGGTCAGGTGCAATGGCGAGTCCAGTTTGAGACGGTCGATCGGGTGACGGAGATGCCAGGGATCATTCGCGAGATCGCCGCTCTCGTGGCAGGTCTTGCGATGCTCAGCGCTTGTGGGTCGAAGGATGTCCCAACCGTGCCATCGCCCGGGCAAGTCGTGCCACGTGTGGTGGTACTTGGCGACAGTCTCGCTGTTTCGCCGTCAGATCTGCAGAGCTTTCCGACTCGCCTGCAGGCACACCTCGACAGGGCGGGGATGATTGCCCGTGTGGTGAACGCCAGCGTCTGGGGTGATACCACTGCCGACGGCTTGAGGCGGCTCGATGCAGCGTTGGTCGAAGGCACCAGCGTGCTCGTCCTCGCCCTGGGCGCGAACGACGGCCTCGAGGGGGTACCGCTCGCTCTTGTCGAACGCCATCTCGAAGAGATCATCTCTCGCGCGGAGGCCCGAACGATCCGCGTGCTGCTCTGCGGAATGGAGACGCCTCCGCTCCACGGGTTGAACTATTCCCTCGGGTTTCACCGCATCTTTCCGCGGCTGGCGGCCGCACACGGCATCCGGCTGGTGCCGTTCATGCTGGCGGGCGTTCTCGCCAATCCCGAAATGACCGCCGATGGCGTGCATCCGAACGCCGCGGGCGCTCAGCGCGTCGCCGACACGATATGGCTCTATCTCGAGCCGCTGGTCCGCGAGACGTCGCGCGTCGGCGTCGAGGATCACGGCGCCTCCTTGGCCGGCACCCTCGCGACGACGACGTCGGGCTCGCTGTCCGACTCCAGCGTGGTCATTTCGGCGGTGAGCATGGCCGCGCCGGCTGGAACGCCGCGCGCAAAATCCACCGGCGGCAGAAAAAACGACGCCATGAGCCCGATCGCCGACATGACGGCCCCGGCCGCGAAGACACGATTGAGCGCGAGGGCAAACTGCGCGCGGCCGGCCGCATCCAGCTGAATGCCCGCCGACGTCATGCCCTGAACTCCTCCGGGCAGGTGAAGGCTGGAAAGGCTGCGCGCGAAGATCGCGCCCATGACGGCGACGCCGATTGCTGCCCCCACGCTTCGCGCGAACTGGTTCAACGACGTGGCGACCCCCAGAAGAGAACGATCGACGCCGTGCTGGGCCGCGAGCAGCAGCGACAGCATCAGCAGACCCATACCGCAGCCAAGCAGGAACACGGCCGCCAGGAGCGCCAGCACGCTCGTATCGGCCTCGATCATCATCAGCGCCACGAACCCGGCGGTCAACAGCACTCCGCCGCTGACTGCCACCGGGCGGTACCCGAGACGGACGGTCAGGCGCGCGCCGGCCACCGATGTGGCGACCCATCCCAGGAACAGCGGCGTCAACACCTGGCCCGCCTCGGTCGCGGTGCCGCCCTTCACTCCCTGCACGAACAGCGGCACGAAGGCGATCGCGCCGAACATCGCCATCCCGGTCATGAAGACGACGGCAAGCGAACGGGAGACGACCGGTTGGCGGAAGAGTCCGAGCGGGAGGATCGGGTCGGCCGCTCGCCTTTCGACGAACAGGAACACGACGAGGAGGACGACCGCTGCCGCCAGCCACGGCACCACCGCGTCCGTGACATCACCGAGCGCGATGAGCAGCGCCGTGACGCCACCAAACAGCAGGGCCGCCCCAGCCCAGTCGACCCGGGCCGCCGTGGTGCGCGTGCTCTTCGGATAGGCAATCGCAATGACGAACATCGCGAGGAAACCGAAGGGGAGATTCAGCAGGAAGACCCACCGCCACGAGATGGCGTCGGTGATGTAGCCGCCGACCAGCGGCCCCGCGATCGATGCCACGCCCCACACACCGCTGAAAAGAGCCTGTGTGCGTGCGCGCTCCTCGAGCGCGTACAACTCGCCGACAATCGTCATGCTGAGCGGGATGACGGCGCCCGCGCCGAGTCCCTGCAGCGCGCGGAACACGATGAGCTGCGTCATCGTCGTGGCGGCGCCCGACAAGGCCGAGCCGACGACGAAAGTGACGATGCCCGCCAGGTAGAGCCGGCGCCGCCCGTACAGATCGGAGAGCCGGCCCCAAATCGGGACCGAAGCGGTCGAGGTGAGCAGGTACGCGGCGAAAACCCAACTGTAATGCGCGAGGCCGCCGAGCGTGGAGATGACCGTCGGCATGGCCGTGCCGACGACCGTGGCTTCGAGCGCGCCGAGACTCATGCCGAGGAGAAGGCCGGCGGTGATCGCGCGCCGGCGACGGAGGCTGATCGAGGGTGTGAAAGCATTGAGCGACATGGTCTGCAACGTAAGGTAGCACGGCGCCTCTCGTTGATCTCCATGGCTAGTTGGGTCACACTCTCACCGCTTGTCCGCAAAGAGGACGGGGATATTTTTCCGGCCGTCACCTCATCGACTCAAGAGCCCCCATGGCAACGATCATCGGACTCTCCGGCAGCCTCAGGCGCGGTTCCTTCAACACGCTGCTGCTCCGCGCGGCGATCGAGGTCCAGCCGGCCGGCACGACAATCGAGATCGGATCGATCCGGGGGATTCCGCTGTACGACGCCGACGTCGAGGCGGCGGAGGGCATCCCCGCGGTCGTGCAGGAACTCAAGGCCAGAATCACTGCAGCCGACGGTCTGCTGATCTCGACGCCGGAATACAACAACTCGATTCCCGGAGTGCTCAAGAACGCAGTCGACTGGCTCTCGAGGCCGGATGCCGACATCCCGCGCGTGTTCGGCGGCCTGCCGGTAGCGATCATCGGTGCGACACCAGGAGCCGGCGGCACGATACTGTCGCAGGCGGCGTGGCTGCCGGTGCTTCGGCGGCTCGGCACGGCACCCTGGTTCGGCGGCCGCCTGATCGTTTCCACGGCGGGGAAAGTGTTCGACGAGGAGGGGCGGCTTCACGATCAGACGATTCGGACACGACTTGAAACGTTCGTGGCCGGCTTTGCCGTGTTCGTGACGGAACGGCGGAGGTAGGGGATGCGAAGTCTCAAGTCTGAAGTCTCAAGTCTGAAGTCTCAAGCCTGAATCTCAAGCCTGAAGTCTTACGCCTGTCTGATCACGACGAAGACGCAATAAACACGAAGACGCACGAAGGTTCTTGGGGGGTCCCAACCTGGGCTTCTTCGTGTGCTTCGTGACTTCGTGGTGTGTCCGAGTGATTTCAGGTTTCAGGTTTCAGGTTTCAGATTTCAGATTTTCAAGAGTCGCGCCTCGGCCGCTGACCAGCGCGGCGATGACCAGATCGCCGCTGACGTTCACGGTCGTCCGGCACATGTCGAGAAAGCGATCCACGCCGAGAATCAACCCCAGGCCTTCGGCCGGCACGCCGACCGACTGCGCGACGATCATGACCATCGGCAGCGAGCCGCCAGGCACTCCGGCCGTCCCGATGCCTGCCAGGATCGACATGAGCATCACCCGGACCTGCTGGCCCGCGGTGAGATCCAGGCCGTAGGCCTGCGCGAGAAAGAGCACGGTCACGCCTTCGAACAGCGCGGTCCCGTTCTGGTTGGCCGTCGATCCGACCGTCAGCACGAACCTCGAAATCCGGGGCGGCAGGCGGAGCTTCGTTTCCGCGACCTCGAGCGAGAGGGGCAGCGTCGCGTTCGACGAGGCGGTCGAGAAGGCGTACAAGTAGACCTCGCGGCAGTTCCTGAAGAACTCCACGGGGAGCGGCGCGCGACTGCTCCCAACAGCGCCGCATACACGCCGAACTGCTGAATGAGGAGGCCGAGCGTGACGGTCAGGACATAGAGGAACAACGAGGCGAACACGCCGGTGCCGAAGGTGAGCGCCGTGTTGAACACAATTGCGAAGACCGCGACTGGCGAGAGTTTCATCACGGCGTGCACGATGATCAGGCAGGCTTCGAACACTTGGTCGAGCACGCGCACGAGAATGTTGCGCCCTTCCCCTTCGGCGTGCACCCGGCTGAGCGCCACGCCGAAGATCAGGGCGAAGACCATCAGCGGCAACATCTCCCCGTCGAGGGCCCGCACCGCGGACTCGATCGGGTTGCGCGGGATCAGCTCGGCGAGCGTCTCGCCGAGCGGCTTGACCGCCGCCGCGTTCGCCCGCACCTGGTCGACGAGCGACGGGGCCGGCAGAACCGTCTGCAGCTCGAGGCCGGACCCCGGCTGCAGCACGTTGACGAGCGTCACGCCGATGACCACCGAGGCCGCACTCATGATCACCGTGAAGCCGAGCGTGCGCGCGGCCACGCCTGACAGACCGTGGCCCTGCCCCAGCTCGTAGACGCCGATGACGAGCGCCGAAAACACCATCGGCACGACGATCATGAAGATCGAGCGCAGGAAGATCTGGCCGATTGGCCGCAGGAGGTTCGCGTTGACGGCGCTCACCGACGCCGACGCCGCGTACGGATGGAGGGCGGCACCGAGCACGACGCCCAGCACCAGCCCGATGAACAACCGGACGTGGAGCTTCATCGCCGGGCGCCGGTTCCGGCACGCTTCACCTGCATCCTCGTCATGGTGACGCTATACTAATCCCTGTTTCATGACCGTGCAGGCAACGATGGAGACGGAGCGACCGGGATCGCGCGGAGCAACGAAGAAGCACTGGATCGCACTTGATCTCCGCTGCTTCGTTCCTCCGAGGTGAACCGTTGCATCCGTCAGCTCAGTTCGCTCGGGCGCGATGACATCTGCGGCAGCCTGCGTATCCCGCCGTTGGTCGATGAGTCTCGAGAGCCGTTGAACGAAATCCGATCGGGGCGCGCCCTCGCCCCATGTTGCAGGAACAAAGGGGAACCATGAAGCGCACCTTTGGAATGTTATTCGGCACGCTGACCGTGGCGGCTCTCGCCTGGAGCGGTCATCGACTCGCCGCGCAGCCGTCGGCCTCGACACCGACCGCCGAATGGCGCTCGTACGCGGGCGACCTCCGCCATCAGCACTACTCACCGCTCAGCCAGGTCAACGCCGACAATTTCAGCAAGCTCGAAGTGGCCTGGCGGTTCAAGACCGACAGTCTTGGGACTCGTCCTGAATACAAGCTCGAGGGCACGCCGCTGATGGTAAACGGCGTGCTGTACACCACGGGGGGCACCAGACGCTCGGTCGTCGCGCTCGACGCCGACACCGGCGAGCTTCGGTGGGTGCACTCCGTGCGCGAAGGTGCGCGCGCAGCCGCGTCTCCACGCCAGCTGTCCGGACGCGGCGTGGGGTACTGGTCTGACGGACGTGAGGAACGCATTCTCTATGTCACGACCGGCTATCAACTGGTCGCGCTCGACGCCAAGACCGGCAACCGTATCCCGTCATTCGGCAAGGGCGGCATCGTCGATCTGAAGGAAGGGATCGTGTTCGGCGCAAGTCAACCGATCGATCCCGAGGCCGGCGAAATCGGATTGCACGCCGCGCCGAGTGTGACGAAGGACGGCGTCGTGCTGATCGGATCGTCCTTCCTGGAAGGTGGCACACCGAAGACGCACAACAACACGAAGGGCACGGTGCGCGGGTTCGACGTGCGGACGGGAAAGCGGTTGTGGACGTTCAATACGATTCCCCGCCCGGGAGAGTTCGGCAACGAGACGTGGGAGAACGACTCGTGGGCGGTGAACGGCAATACTGGCGTCTGGAATCAGATTGCCGTCGACGAAGACCTCGGGCTCGCCTATCTGCCGGTTGAAACACCGAGCTCGGACTTCTATGGGGGCCTCCGGCCAGGCAACAACCTCTTTGCCGAAAGCCTCGTCGCGATCGATTACAAGACCGGCCGGCGACGATGGCACTTTCAGCTCGTTCATCATCCGATCTGGAACATGGATATCGCCGCGGCGCCGATTCTCGTCGACATCGCCCCCAACGGCCAGCCGGTGAAAGCGGTCGCGGTGATGGGCAAACAGGCGATGCTGTACCTGTTCAATCGTGTCACCGGCGAGCCGATCTTCCCGATCGAGGAGCGACCCGTCGCGCAGTCCGATGTGCCGGGCGAGAAGACGTCGCCGACCCAGCCGTTCCCCACGAAGCCGCCCCCGTACGATCATCAGGGCATCACCCTGGACAACCTGATTGACTTCACGCCGGAGCTGCGGGCTGAGGCCCTGAAGATTGCGTCCCGCTTCAAGATTGGGCCCATCTTCACGCCGCCGCCTGTCAGCCGGGCCGAAGGGCCGATTGGTGGCTTCAGGTCGGCCGGCGGCACGAACTGGCCGGGCGGATCGTTCGATCCCGAGACCCACGTGGCCTACGTGCCCTCGTACACCTCGTTTCCCATCCTCGGCCTGTTACCGCCGCCCAACAAGGAGTTCTCTGACGTCCCTTACGTCTCCGGCAATGCGCTGACGGGCGTCCGCTACATCACCGGTCCCGGCGAGAACGCCGGCGCAGATGCGCCGGCCCGCGCGGGCGCCACCGGTGGTGAGACGGCCGCTCCAGCAGGGCGCGGCGGCGCCCCGCTTTCGAGCACCAACGATCCCGCCACCAACAGCAATGCGACGCCTCAAGGCCTTCCGCTCCTGAAGCCGCCCTACGGCCGGCTCACGGCGATCAATCTCGATCGGGGCGAGATCGTGTGGCAGGTGCCGCACGGCGAGACGCCAGACTTCGTCCGCAACCATCCGGCGCTGAAAGGCCTCAACATCCCGCGCACGGGACAATCGGGCGCCGTCGGCGCCCTGGTGACCAGGACGCTCGTCATCATGGGCGATCCGTTGGCGACGGCGGGCGCCAACCGGCCGCGTGGCGCCATGCTCCGCGCGTACGACAAGGCGACAGGCAAAGAGGTGGGCACGATCTACATGCCGGCGCAGCAATCAGGGACACCGATGTCGTACGCGTTCAAGGGCAAGCAATACATCGTGGTACCAATCAGCGGAGGCACCTACTCGGGCGAGTACCTGGCGTTGGCGCTGCCGTAGATCGCCGGACCCGACGCGTCATGACTCGTTCGCGACGAATGGACCGGCGGGCATTCCTGGGCCTCACCGCCACGTTCGGCGCCGCGACTCTGACGGGACCTCTTGAACCGTGCAGACGCAGGACTCCCGCCTGGAAGCGCGGCCGGCCACGCCTTCCAGGCCCCCGCCACCTGGCGAGTCGGCGCTTGGACTGGGATCCGGGCGCGACGGACTGTTATACGTGCCGCGCGGGTACGATCCGGGCCATTCCGCGCCGCTCGCCGTGATGCTTCACGGCGCCGGTCGCGATGCTCAGAGAATGCGATCGACCTTTTCCCTCGCCGACGAGTTCGGTCTGGTCGTCGTCGCTCCGGATTCGCGCGGGCGCACGTGGGATGCGATCGAGGGACGGATCGGGCCCGATGTGGGGTTTATCGACGCAGCGCTCCGGTCGGTGTTTACGCAGGTCGGCGTGAACCCCGCGCGTCTGGCGCTGGCCGGTTTCTCCGACGGAGCCTCCTATGCGCTGGGTCTTGGACTCGCGAACGGCGATCTGTTCAGCCACGTGATCGCTTTTTCTCCGGGCTTTGTGACCTCTCCGCTTCGCCGCGGCAAGCCCTCGGTGTTCATCTCACACGGCACACAGGACGTCGTGCTGCCCATCAACAACACCAGCCGGGTGATCACGCCACGCCTGCGAGCCGCGGGCTATGACGTCCTCTATCGCGAATTCGACGGACCGCACCAACTGCTGCCTGAAATCGCGCGCGAAGCATTCGCCTGGCTCGTCAAGTAGGCCTACCACGTTTTCACAACGTGACGCACGGTCCGCGATCCCTTCACACGCCGCGGCGGTGGCTGGACCATTTCTGGTGACTGTGCTATTCCTGGGGTAGCGCGCTCTCGCAAGCGGCTGTATTTCCTATGGGTTCCATTCCTGCGTGCCGGCACAGATGAGCGAGGGCGATCGGCCGGAATCCCCCGGCGTGGCTGTGGTACGCAAAACCAGCCGTGCGCGAGTCCCGTTCGCCGAAGGCGTGCACCGGCGGGCCAATCCCTTCCTGCGGCGCATTTTCGAGCGGCTGGCCCAGCCGATGGCGCGAAGGCCGTCTGGCGACGCGGGCGCACGACAGATCGTGTCCGTGTGCCGCGCGCTGTTGTCCGAACTCGGCGAGGTTTCGGGCCCTCGCCTCGCGACCGAAGTACTGGCGATTTATCAGGAGCTCGATTCACAAGCGCGGGAGAAGTTTTACGATCAGCTGGTCGACGACTTCTCGACGGATCCGGGGAAGGTCGAGCGCGCGGCCGACGCCTACCGCCGGACGGCGTCGCCGGCCACCCTGAAGAACCTGCAGGCGGCCGTGGAATCTCCGCGTCAAGAGCTCTTCCGACGTCTGAATCTGGCGCCCGGCGGCCTTCGCGTCCTCCTCGACATGAGGCGACACCTCCTGACCACGCTCGATCGGTACCCGGCCCGCGAGGTCATCGACAGCGACCTTTCGCATCTGTTCCGATCGTGGTTCAACGGCGGCTTCCTGGTCCTGCAGCGGATCGACTGGCGAACATCGGCGGTCGTGCTCGAGCGGCTGATCGAGTACGAAGCCGTTCACCAGATTCAAGGATGGGACGACCTTCGCCGTCGCCTCGAGGCTGACCGCCGCTGTTACGCGTTCTTTCATCCGGCGCTGCTCGAGGAGCCGCTGATTTTCATCGAGGTCGCCCTGACTCGCGGTGTCAGCGCAGAGGTGCAGCCGCTGCTCGACCCGCGATCGGCCGTCGTTGATCCCACAGTCGCCACCTGCGCGGTGTTCTATTCCATCACCAACTGCCAGGAGGGCCTGCGCGGGATCTCGCTGGGGAACCTTCTGATCAAGCAGGTCGTCGAAGATCTCAGGAGAAGATTCCCCCGGCTAAAGACGTTTGCCTCGCTTTCGCCGATTCCCGGGTTCCGGCAATGGCTGACCGGCGTCAGTGGATCGAAAAACGGCCCTCACGTGTCCGCGGCGCTCGCGAGTCTGCTTGCCAGCCTCGACCTCGACGGTGCGCTTCCGGACAAGGCCGTGTCCCCTGCGCTCCGCGAGGAAATCAGCCGCCTCTGCGCGTACTACCTTCTTCATGCCAAGCACGGGAAGACACCGCTCGATCGCGTCGAGCGGTTTCACCTGTCCAACGGGGCCTGCCTCGAGCGGCTCAACTGGCTGGGAGACACCTCGCCCATCGGGACACGCCGCTCCCTGGGGTTGATGGTCAACTACCGCTACCGGCTCGCGGACATGGAGCGGAACCACGAAGCGTACGCGACCAACTACACCATCATCGCGTCCCGCGAGTTCGAGCGGCTGGCGAAACAGGCGCTGCTGGCGTGAGGCGGTGATCTCCTCCTGCCGCACGACGCCTTTCACGAGCACCGCGGCCCCTCGCCGCCAATTGCAATAAGATCGCTTCTCCGCTCGTATTACAGTCTTGGCACCTGCAAAACGATCTCATCAACGAAGCATCCCGGAGGGGACAGTGACGCGAGTCAAATGGATCTCCACGCTTGCCGTGGCGTCAATGCTCGCGGGCCCGCTCCTCGCCCAATCGAAGGAGGTCCGGAACGATCTTCCGCAGCCGTATTTGACGATTCGCGACTGGGGACAGCTGCCTCCGGACATGAAGTGGCCAGCCGTCACCGCCGTCGAAGTTGCGCCCGACGGCACCATCTACGTCATCGAGCGCTGCTTCAACGACGCGTGCGCGGGCCGCAGCGAGCCGCCCATCCTGAAATACGACGCCAGCGGGAAGCTCCTCAAGAGCTGGGGACAGGGCATGTTCGTCTACCCGCACGGGGCCAGCGTCGACAAGGACGGCAATCTCTGGGTGACCGACGGGCGCGCCGCGAATGGCAAGGGCAACCAGATCTTCAAGTTCAACCCCGATGGCAAGATGCTCATGTCGATCGGCAAAGCGGGCGCCTCCGGAAATGGCCGGGACACGTTCGATCAGCCGACCGACGTCGTCATCGCGCCGAACGGCGATATCTTCGTCACCGATGGTCACCGCGACGGCGCGGTGACCAGGAACAACCGCGTCGTCAAGTTCACCAAGGACGGCACGTTCGTCAAAGAATGGGGCAAGAGGGGTTCGGGTCCCGGCGAGTTCCTGGAGCCCCACTCTATCGTCATCGACTCGCGCGGGCGCTTGTTGGTCGGCGATCGCGGAAACAGCCGCATCCAGATCTTCGACCAGGACGGCAAGTTCCTCGCCGAGTGGCGTCAGTTCGGCCGCCCCAGCGGCATCGCCATCGCAAGCGACGACACACTGTACGTCGCCGATTCCACGTCAGGCCATGACGGCAAGCCAGACCATACGAACCACCTCGAGATCATGGGCATCTGGAGGGGCATCCGCATCGGCAGCGCCAAGGACGGCACGGTGACCGCGTTCATCGCCGACAAGGACCCGACCAGCAACGGCCATTCCGGTGCGGAAGGCGTCGCCGTCGACGCGCAGGGGAACGTCTACGGCGCCATCCCCGGGAGGCGATCGCTCGAACGGCACGTGAAAAAGTAATTCCGGCGAAGCTCCGGAGGGACTCCAGGACCTTCAGGCGGTTGGAATCGTGCCGGTTGGCGCACGCACCCTTCCGTCATCTTCCGACAGCTGGTGTGCGCTGCCCTCGAACGCAGGCAGTTCGACCGTAAAACGAGCGCCCTGCCCCTCGCTGCTTTCGCAGCGGATATGGCCGCCGTGGCTTTCGGCGATCCACTTGCTGATGGCCAGTCCAAGCCCGGCGCCGCCGGAAGCGCGCGATCGGACCTTGTTCGCCCGATAAAAGCGCTCGAAGATATGCGGCAGGTCGTCGGGACCGACGCCGGTTCCGGTATCGGAGACAATCAGGCGTGTCTTCGGGCCGAGTGTCGAGACAGAGCAGGTCACGGTTCCGCCGGGGACACTGTGTTGAACGGCGTTGATCAAGAGATTCGAGATCAGCTCTCGTAACCGATTCGAGTCGCCATCGACGATTGCCGGTACAGAGTCGATGCGAATGGCAATGCCGCGCTCGGCGGCGATCGATCCGACCCCCGAGGCGGCTTCCTCGACGACACCTGCCAGATTGACGGGCTCCCGCTGCGGCTCAAACGCGCCGGCATCCGCTCTCGCCAGGGTGAGAAGGCCTTCGACCACTCCCCGCATGCGCTGCGCGGCCCTGAGACAGACCGCCAGAGAGCCCCGATACTCGCCACTTGCGCGCGGCCTCGCCAGTGCCCACTCGAGCTCGGCCATCAAAGACGCCAGCGGTGTCCGGAGCTCGTGGGACGCATCGGCCGTAAAACGCGTCTGGCGTTCGAACGCCTCCTGCAAGCGATCGAACGCCCGATTGAGCGAGGTGGCCACCCTGCCGAGCTCGTCTTCCGTGCGGGCGACGTCGATGCGCAGGCCGAGATTGGACTCCGACATCGCCTCCGCGGTCTCTCCGATCCGTTCGACTGGCGCGAGCGCCCGCCCGACGAGGAACCAGCCGCCTCCCAATGCCAGGGCCAGCGCGATGCCGGCCGCCGCCGCGAAGCCGAGAATGACGCGCCACAAGTCCGAACGGAACGGATCGAGGGAGTCGCCCACGAGCACCAGCGCGCCCTGATTACCGGCGACAATCACCTCGCGATTGCCCCCTCGACTGCGGACCTGCGGCGCGCGCGGAGAGGTCGGGTCGATGTGAGGATCCGAGCGATCGATCAACAGTCCCGTGCTGGTCCACACTGCGTAGTAAGGGCCGTCGTCACTCACGGTAAACTCCGCAAGGTCCGGGCCTGTGAGGTTCACTTCGTAACGTCCGCTCGAATCCAGATTGATCGCGCGCGCCAGGACCGAGGCCGTGGCCGTCAGCCGGCTGTCGAAGTCCCGAAGGCCCGACTGCCACACCGTCCAGACGGCAAGCGCCGCAAAAGTCGCGAGGACCGCCACCAGCACCATCGAGTACCACGCGAGCAGTTTGGCCCGCAGGGACCAGGTCACCATCCGGGGCAGGTCACGCATCGATGATGTACCCCGAACCGCGGCATGTCCGGATCAGCGCATGCCCCAGCTTTCTTCGAAGGGCCGATACGTAGACGTCCACGAGGTTCGACATGCTGTCGTCGCGATCGTCGTAGATGTGCTCGTACAGCACAGTTCGTGTCATGAGCGTGCCCCGATGCAGCGCCAGAAACTCCAGCAGCGCATATTCTTTCGGGGCAAGCTCCACCCTGGCGCCCGCACGCGTGACCCGTCGAGCGCTGGTCTCGATTTCCACGTCGGCCAATCGGATGACCGGCGCCGGTGACACAGCGGCCCGCCTGATGAGTGCACGGATGCGCGCCAGCAGCTCGTCCAGGGTGAACGGCTTCGTCAGGTAATCGTCTGCGCCGGCGTCGAGCGCGCGCACCTTGTCGATCGTCGCATCGCGGGCGGTGAGGACGAGCACTGGCGAGCGATTGCCGCGCGCGCGGATCCGTTTCAGGACTTCCCAGCCGTCCACGATCGGAATCATCAGGTCCAGGACGATCAGGTCGTAGGTTGTCCCTTCGGCCTGCCAGATCGCTTCCTCGCCATCGGCTGAGAGATCTACCGAGAACCCCGCTTCGACGAGCGTCTTGCGCAGGGTGGCGGCAAGGTCCGCTTCGTCCTCCACTAGGAGTATGCGCATGGCTTAGGGCCCGCGAAGGAAGAAGGTTGGCACTGTGGGCGTCGAGGCGCCCGCCCGGCAAGGCGCGAGGAGCGCGCATACCGGGAGTATGTAAGCGACGAGCAACGCAGCCCGGCGGGATGCATCGGCGGCCACAATGTAAACCTTATTCCTTCGCTGGCCCTTAGTCTTGCCGATCGCCTCGTGGCCGCTCGCCGGGTGCAGGTTGGACGGACAGATCGTCAAACCAGGCCACGGAATCGCTCGTCCACAGCCCGACTGCCCCGGCCTCCTGGCCAGTGCGATCCCGAGCATCTCCGACCGGCACGCCATTGATCAACAGCCGCATCCTGGTGCCCCTGTGTTCCACCTTGATGACGTTCCAGGCACCCGCCTCGAGTTCCAGACCGTCTTCTTCCTCCAACCGTGTCCGCTGACCCGCTACAACCCGGTAGATTCGGACATCCTGCTCTCGGAGATCCAGGCGCGCGAGGTAGTAGTTGTCGACATCGCGGTAATGCCACACCACGCCAGCCGACCGCGCGCCTTCCAGAAGCCGTACGCGCACGGACAGCACCAGATCGGCGAACGACGATCCCTCCACCAGTGCCAGCTGCACACCAGACTGGCCCTGACGGAGCTGACCGAGCACGCCGTTCGTCCCGTCGCGCACCACGGTCCATTGACCGCCCGGATCGTTGGGGCTGCCGGCGAACAGGAAGCCGGCGGGCGGACGTCCGGCCGGAAGATCCTCGAAGCCCCATTCCGAGCGCTGAGCGACGAGGGATGCTCCCGTGAAGAGCAGAACGATCAGGGCCGAGGCGCCCATGATCCCGATGCGGCCCGTGCACCGTCCTGCGGCGGTCATCACCTCACCCCAATCCAGAAGGTCGTCTTGATCGCGAAGACATTATCGCCCCTCGACCGGAACGACCCGAACAGATCGCGCACCCCGACGCGTTCCGGTCGTACTTCGGACTCCTCGCGATCCTGCTGCCACACCACGTAAAGCGTGCTCCCCGGCCGCCACTCCCACCGTAACACCAGGTTACTGCGGAAGGAGAGGACGTTGAAGTCACGGTTGCGAAGCGTAAATCGGCTGGCCCCGTCGGTGACATCGAGGTCCCCCTCAGGCCCGACCACCACCTCTGTACCTGAAGTTCCGTAGGTGCGCCGCTCGAGACCGCCCGGCGCAGCGAGCTCTCCGAAACTGTAGTAGCGGCCGCTGGCGGCGAACGGTTCTCCGTAGAACTCGAGGCTCAGGTCCGGCTTGAACGTGTAGTTCAGGCGCATCGCGCTCGAAATCGTGGTCCGGTCGATGAACGCAAAGACGTAGCGCTGTCCGAAGGTCTCAGGTCTGCCCCCGTCGAGCGTCGTCACATACTGCTGATCGTCTACGCGCCGCTCGTAGCCGGGCGTGATCAAGACCTGCCAGCGCGGCGCCGGCCGCACGGTGACCTCTCCATTGATCGTAAATGCCGATCCGCCGGTTGCGTTCCTGCCGTACTCCAGGTCCACGCTGCCGCGTGTGGCGGCGGCGGCGCGATTGCTGATTTGCAGGCTGGTCGACCAGCCGCGCGGCGTGGCCATCGACGGGCCGCCCCGCGTCAAGCGCTGATCGTACGCGGGAAGATTGAGGTCGAATCCGAACTCCGTGCTCCAGAAGTTCTTCCAGATCAATTCGACCGATGAATCCAGCTCATCTTCCTGAAGTTCCCGGTCGTAGTTCCACCGGCGATCGCTTTCCAGGCTCACCGCATAGCTCCTGAACAGCCGGCCAGGCTGCGTCTCGCGGTACTCGATCTCGGCCGACGCCGAGATCTCGTCGGCGGTCGACAATCGGCCCACATCGTTGATCTCGAACTCGGGGGAAACGAAACCTGTCGCCGCCTGCCAGAGCCAGTGGCGTCCGCTTCTGCGCTCGGCGGTCACGCCACCCTTCACACCGGTCATCGAGGTGCGGCTCGGATCGTAGGTGACGTGGCGTGCGTCAGGACGCTGAAAATAGCGGGCGCTCGAGCCTTGAATCCTGGCAATCGCTGGCGCTCCGCCTGCGACGTGGCTGAGACCCATGTTCATCCCGATTTCGTATTCGCCACCCTTGAATCGCAGCAGCGAATCGCCACTGGCGCTGAACGCGTTTCTCGTCAGGAGCGAGGCGAGGGGATCGCCGGCGGCCAGGTTGCGGTGCAGAGCCGTCCCCATGAAGGCCACGGTCGATCCCGCCGGCCCGAACTCCTGCTGTACTCGGCCCACCCCATATGTCGTCCACGGCGCCACCGGCACCCGGTCGAAGGCCGCGCTTTGAGCGCCATAGGTACGCGCGGATTCCGACGTGGTCAATGCGCTCAGGACGCCAATCGAAGTGCCGGTCGGCAGGCGCCCCGTGAGTTTGGCCGCACCCAGCGTCGTCGTCGTCGACGGATGCTTCACGAAATCACCCACAGCCGATTCCGCGGGCGGCGCGCCAATGCGGCGCGAATAGAAGTAGGCGGCCTCACTGTCGTCCGACGATTCGCCGGCGAGCAACTGGCTCCCTTCCAGAAAGAACGGTCGCCGCTCGTCGAAGAACGTCTCGAACGCGGTGAGGTTGACCTCTGCGGGATCGGCCTCGATTTGACCGAAATCAGGATTGAACGTGGCTTCCAGCGTGAGGTTCGGCCCGAGACCCATTTTCATGTCGAGACCTGCCCCTCCCACCAGGTTCAGGCCGGCGTCGAACGGGTTGGCCTGCTCGCTCGAACCCGCCAGCGTCGAGGAACCCGCGACGTATGGGAGAAGCTCGAGACGGCTGGTCGGCCGGATGCCGACGATGCCGTGCAGTTCGCCGAAGCGCGACGCCCACACTTCCTCGGTCCGGGGCAGGAGCGACCAGTACACCTCTTCGTTTCGTCCGGGCACCAACCGGTAGATGTTCAACCCCCACACCTGCGCGTCGGTGCTCGTGAATCGGAGTTGGTTGAACGGAATCCGCAACTCCGCGATCCATCCCTCCTCGTCGACGCCGACGCGCGCTTCCCACACCGGGTCGAACCCTGGGTCGGTATTCGATCGGTCGTCGTCGGCATGGTAATGGTCGAACCGCGCGCCTGCCGCGGTGACCCCAAATGTGTATGCGGTCCGCCGGTCCAGGTAGGTATCGAGCGAAACGAAGATATGTTCCGCCTGCCCCGTGCCCTCGTCGCGACGGCTCAGTGGCGCCTGAATCTCCGAGGGAGCGCGAGTGAACATTCGCGCGCCGACGAACAACGCGTCGTCGTCATACAGGAATCTCACCTCCATCGGGTCGCTCGGCTGGGCGCCCTCGACGGGTTCCACCTGGAGGAAGTCCTTCGCGGGCAACGCCCGTCTCCAGACTTCGTCGTCCAACCGGCCGTCAAGGCGGACCGATGCCGTCGGCACCCGCACTGCAGTCGCCTGTTTTCGCTCGGGGATTTGAACCGATTGAGCCGCACCTGGGCACGGGAGGACCACAACCAGGACGAACAGCGCGCAGAGGACCCGCGTCCGCATGGATGTGGGTCGCCACGCAATCAGCCTCGCCGACGAGCACCTCCACACCTGGTCCGGAAACCACGTTCGACCGCACGATCGATAAGGGACAGCTGGCGACGGACGGGCAACCATGCGCGATCCGTTGTACCGAATCGATGATGAAGGGAGGGTGAAGGCCGGCGGCGTCTGCCCTCTTTTGCGTTTGCGTGGTCCCCGCTCCCAGGTGTAAGGTGCGGTCCGGACACTCTCTCCAAGGAGGCTTCTGTGCGCCGGGTAAAGGGAACGTCGTCGTGTCTGCTCGGTCTGGTGTGCTTCCTGGCATCCGCGTGCG
Source organism: uncultured Acidobacteriota bacterium (assembly GCA_963814975.1). GTDB lineage: Bacteria > Acidobacteriota > Vicinamibacteria > Vicinamibacterales > CAVVIG01 > CAVUXJ01. The sequence goes on from CAWFFB010000037.1 coordinate 97,689, forward strand.
CCTCGGAGCCTGAAAACACCGCGCCTGCTCCCGTGGCGTCGCGCGCGACGGTGTTTCAAGGCGCGCGGCTCATCACCGGTGAGGGCACCGCACCGATCGAGAACTCCATCTTCATCGTCGAGAACAACCAGTTCACCGGCGTCGGCCGACAGGGCGAGTTGCAGGTCCCGGCCGGTGCGGCGCGCGTCGACCTGACCGGCAAGACCGTCATGCCCGCGAAGGTCGACGCACACGGCCACCTCGGGTTCGAGAACGTGGTCGACGGGACGATGTCGAAGGAGAACTTCACGCGGGAGAATCTCATCGACCACCTGGAGCGGTACGCCTACCTCGGATACAGCGCCGTCATCAGCATTGCCGACCTGGCGGAGCGCGAGATCATGCCGGGCGATCATCTCAACCTGTTCCAGGCGCCGCGAGACCCTCGCATGCCGAAGACAGGGCGCTTCCAGTGGGGCGACGTGCCGCTGCGCGTGCAGCAAGAGGTCGTGCCCAATGCCGCCCTGTTTCGCACGGCCGGCCCGGGAATGTCCTGGCCGGGAGCGGGGGCGGGCGGCGACCCCTCCAGAAATGACGTGATGTATCCGGTGACAACGGAGGAGGAAGCTCGAAGGGCCGTTCAGGACTACGTCAAACAAGACGTCGCATTCGTCAAGATCTGGGTGGACGACAGAGAGGGAAAACTGAAAACGCTGCCGCCGGCTCTTTATCGGGCGATTATCGACGAGGCCCGGAAGCACAACATGCCCGTCACGGCGCATACCGTCAAGTTGTCTGATGCCAAGGAACTTTATAGAGCAGGCCTCGAGGGCGCCACTCATCTGCCGGTTCGCGGCGGTGACGTGCCGGATGACGAACTGATTGCGATCATCAAGCAGCGGGTGGCCCAGAGCGCTCGGCCGATCTGGTTCAACGAGCCCGGCAACCTGATCGCCCTGGGCCCCGCGGCGTGGGACGATCCGCTGTTGTGGGAGATGCTGTCTCGCGAACAGGTTCAGAAGCAGCAGGGCGACGCGATCAAGAAGATGACGCCGCAGGCCGTTCAGAAAGCCCGCGAGGAATCCAAAGCGATGGGAGACGTGGCGAAGACGCTCATCAACGCGGGCATGAAGCTCGTGTTCGGGAGCGACAACGGGTCGGCCGGACGCGGATTCGGCTGGTATAACCAGCTGAAGTTCGAAAACTGGGTGACGATGGGCTTCACGCCAGCGGAGGCGATCGTCATGACGACACGCGACTCGGCGGAGGTCGCCAAGATCAATACCGGGGTGGTCGCCGCAGGGAAGAGCGCCGACTTCATCGTTCTCGACGCGAATCCCCTCGAGAACATCGCCAATACGCGCCGCATCAACAAGGTCTACCTCCGGGGGGCGGAAGTGGACCGCGCTTCGATGAGAGCCAAGTGGCAGGCGAAATGGGCCCGCCCGCACGCGACCCAGTAGCCGCCACCGCCAACTACATGGGGCGTTCTTGAAAAGGGGGTTGCAGTGAACCGAGTGGCCCTGTTCTTCCTGTTGTCCGGCTGCGTCGGTCTCGCCGAGTCTCCCACCAGGCAGCGCGTGCTTTTCAACCGGTATCTCGTGCCGGCGATGACGGTGTACATCGCCGATGCCGACGGAAAGAACGAACGCGCGCTCGTGCCCACGAAAGGGCTGGAGTACTCCCCATCGTATTCCGCCGACGGCCAGTGGGTGGTGTACACCGTCGAGCACGAAGGACAGTCCGACATCTACCGGATTCATCCGGACGGCTCGGGCCTTCAGCAGCTCACCGACGATCCCGCCTTCGACGATCAGGCCGCCCTGTCGCCAGACGGGAAGACGCTGGCGTTCGTGTCGACGCGAAGCGGCGGCACGGCTGGCATCTGGCTGATGGACATCAACTCGAAGACGTACTCCAACCTGACGAAGCACTCGTCCGGAAATTTCCGCCCGAGCTGGTCCCCCGATTCCACCTGGATCGCGTTCACTTCGGATCGCGATGCGCAGCCCGGGTACTTCCCGGCCAGTGGGAGCATCTGCAGTCGACCGGCGTGTTCATCATCCGGGCAGACGGCACGGGGCTGCGTCGCCTTACGCGTAAGGATGGCGTTGCTGGAAGCCCGACCTGGTCGCCGGACGGCAGGAAGATCCTGTTCTACGAGACCGACGAAGTGGGTGCGTACCTCGCCAAGAACGCCCAGAGCCGTACCGAGATCGTGTCGATTGATGTCACGACGGGAGAGCGCAAGCAATACACGGCTTCGAACGACACCAAGCTGTCTCCGCAATGGCTGTCGGGCGGCAGGATCGGCTACGTCACTCGCGCCGCTGATGACACGGCCGGCTTGAAGATCTGGCATCCCAGCCGCCGGGTGGACGCGATCGCCACCGGGGGCGTGCGCAACCCGAGCTGGTCTCCCGACGGCACACGCGTCGTGTACCAGCGGATGAGTCGAATCGGATCGACGGAACACCTGCTTCCCACAGCGAGCCGTGATGCCGGTTTCGAGCTGCTGTTGAGCGAACCGTTTCCAGCGTTCTCCCAGGACGGAAAGAAGCTGCTCTACAGCCAATACGGCGTGGGCAGGACCAATGGCCTGGAATCGACGAGCGCGCGCGACACCAGTATCCAAATCATGAACGCCGACGGCAGCGAACGACGCACGCTGTTCCATCGCGAGGGCTTCAGTGCCTTTGCCGGCGCGTGGTCGCCGGTCGGTGACGAGATCGCGCTTTCAGTCGGGCGGTATTTCCGCCAGGCCGGTTTGCCACCAGGGCAGATCGCGTTGATCAAATCAGACGGCTCCAACTTCCGCCTCCTCGTCGATGACGACGTGAACAACGGCTTCGCCAGCTGGTCGCCCGATGGCAAAAGGCTCGTCTTCAAGCGGGGACGACAGCTCGTGACGATGTCGCTCGCGGATCGCGTCATCGCGCCGTTGACCGACGGCTCCCATTACGACAACTTCCCCCAGTGGTCGCCGAGGGGAGACGTGATCATGTTCACCAGCGATCGCGATGGAGACTTCGAGCTGTATACCATCCGGGCCGACGGCACCCAGCTTCGCCGCCTGACGCATAGCCCTGGCAACGACGCCCATTCCGCATGGTCTTCCGACGGGCAGTGGATCCTCTTCAGCAGCGGACGAATGGGATTCAAGGACGAAATGGCGTTGTACGAAGGGGTTCCCCAACCCTACGGCGAGATCTTCGCGATGCGCGCGGATGGATCCGACGTCCGCCAGCTGACGGATAACAAATGGGAGGACGCCAGCCCCGGCTCCAGGCCGCAGCCGTAGTGTCCGCCTCCAGGCGTACCGTGAGAGGTCCGGCAAGAACCTGTGAAGAAATCGCTGAAGTGCAGGCCTGTAGGCCTGCCGTGTCGGGCGGACCTGAAGGTCCGCACTACATCAGGAGCGATTTCTTCAACAGCCTGCTAAAGCCTGACACTACGTGCTGAAGTCTGTGAGACTTGAGACTTGAGTCTGATCGGTTATTTCGTCCCGATCCAAGCCATGCCGTCGGGATCCATACCCGAGGAAAAACGGCCCGTCAGCTCGAGCGTTTTCAGGTCGACGACGGCAATGTTGTTATCGGCGTTCACCGACGCGTACGCCCGCGAACCATCGGGCTGGATCAGGAACTTCGTCACGCTGCTGCCCACCTTGATTCGCTTGATCTCTTTTCGAGCAGCCGCGTCGAGCACCACCAACTCGCCGCCCTTGGGATGGGACAACAGCACTCGCCTGCCATCTGGTGTGAACTGCAGATGGTTGTAGCCTTGATACGGCAGCTTGACGGTCTGTTTGAGCTTCTTGGTGGCGACATCGATGATCGAGACGCCGCCGTCCCCCCCGTGTCCGGTCCAGACCTCCGTGCCATCAGGAGACATGTCGATCGCCTGCGGCGCGGGGCCGACGGGAATCACGGTGATGTTCCAGTCGCCGGCGGCATTCGCCACGGGCTTACCCGTAACACGCTCGAACGCCGTAATGCTCCCGGAGCCCATATTGGCGGTAAAGATATTATTGAGGTCCTTGCTGACGACGAGGTTGTGGGTGCCGTTTTGTCCGGTGCCGAGCGCCAGGTCTATCTTGTTGGTGGCCGGGTCATATCGGCCGATCGCCTTGCTGCCCTGTGCGGTGAAGTACACCTTTCCCCCGGCTACGGTCATCCCGTGCGGATAGGTGAGCGGGCCCAAGTCGACCCGGCGCACCTCTTTCCGAGCCGCGAGATCGACGACAGAAATGGAATTGCCCGGACGACCGCCCTCCGAAAAATTGACCACGAACGCCGTTTTGCCGTCGCCAGACACGGCCACTGAATGGCCGTGATCGGCCGTGGGCACGCGGCCCATGACCTTCCGAGTCGACGGGTCGACAATCGACAGGGTGTTCTCCCCCTGGTGGACGACGAGCAGCGCGGTCGAGGGAGCTTGCGCGCGACCTCCTGCCGGCAACATCGCGAAAGCGGCGAGCAAGACCGTCCGGCGGACAAACATCTTTTCTGAAGTCATCCGAGCTCTCCTTTCGAACTCCGCCTTCAACAACAGACGACGCAAACCGATGCCTTACCCGTGCACTCCCGGGTGCGATCGGCGACGTTGATTTCTGCGTAAGAGATTATAGAGCGCCTTGGGACCGGGATGTTTGCCTTCCGTGGCCGGTGGGACGCCCGCAACAGCAGCCCTCGGAGCGAGAGCCAGAGGAACGCCCGAGTGTGACCGGCTTCCGCCGTGCGGGCGATTACGTATCTGGCGTCCGATGTTCGAATGCTCAACACGGCAACAGCAATCGCGCCCCGGAATTTCTCGGGTTTTCGACGGCATGACCATTGCCCAGTCAGGGTCTACTGGTCGACCGCAACGCTCGTCAATCACCGCTCTCAACCGAAGGAAACACGTTCATCAGATGAATATTGAGCATCTTGTCATTCGTGCCAGCGCCGAGTTTCAGGAAATGCCTGGTCTCCGCTTGACCGTCCGGCAGGCAGAGCGTCTGTGGGGCCTCGCGCCGGACGTGTGCGCCCAGGTTGTGGACGTGCTCGTGAGTCGCGCCATTCTGAAACGCCACGGGGACACCTTCTCCCTCCTCAAATAAGCACCTTCTTCCGCCATTCCACCGCAGAAACGCGGCCTATACGAAGGTTGATTGAGTGCGCGGAGCCCGTCAGTCGCCAGATTATCCGCGCGGCTTCGCAGTCGGAACAGGTCGTACCTTTTTTCGTACGCAACGGAAGCACCTTCCCGGACTAGGATGAGGGATTCTTGAAGTCCTTTGGAGCTTCCCACGATGAAGGCTCTCATTGTCCTGGCTCTGGCTACCGAACTGCTGCAGCCGCCTGCGTCACGTTTCCAGCGGCTGACATTCCGGGCGCCCGATGGGACCAAGCTTCTGTACGGCCGGACCATTCCGGCAGATTACGATCCCAGCCGGCCACGCCCCCTCGTCCTCGCCCTGCATCCCGGCGGCGAGAGGTTACCCTTCTACGGCGATCAGTTCATGCGGCAGATCGCCCTGCCCGGACTGGCTGCGCTCGATCCGATCATGGTGGCGCCGGATTGTCCGACGCCCGCCTGGTCGGATTCGGCTGCCGATCGCGCGGTCATGGCTCTCATTGATAGTGTGATGGCGGAATACGCGATCGACCGCCGGCGGATTCTCGTCACCGGCTTCAGTCTCGGAGGAAGCGGGACGTGGTTCATGTCGTCGCACCACGGCGACCGATTCACCGCGGCCATCGTACTGGCGGGACGGACGGACGAACCGCTCGACCGGCTGGCCAGCATCCCGACTTACATCATCCACAGCCGGGATGACGAGATCGTGCCCTTCGCACAGGCCGAACAGCGCGCCGCCGGGCTCGCCGCCATGGGCCGGGTCGTCAAGTTCGAGGCGCTGCAGGGTGTGGGACACTACGCCATGCGCGGATACGTGGGGGCGCTTGAACGGGCTGGGCGGTGGGTCGCCGAGCGCTGGGAGAAATAGACCATGCAAATGAGCCGGAAAGAGTTTCTGGCCCTCGTGGCCCGTGGCGCCGTCGCGGCCGGGGCGACAGCGCTGCCGTGGACGCGCCTGCGCGCGGAGTCGCCGGGGCCGATCATGACCGCGCTCAGCAACTACATGGCGGCCGCCGCCGGGCGCGCGCTCCCCGCCGACGTCATCGAGAAGACCAAGGAGCACATCCTGGATACGTTCGCGGCCATGATTTCCGGATCCAAGCTGCCACCAGGCCAGGCCGCGATCGGATTTGCCCGTGCCATGCGCGGTGATGCCACTGCAACGGTTGTGGGCTCCGTCGTGCTCAGCAGCCCTCTGGAAGCGGCGCTGGCCAATGGGGTGCTGGCCCACTCTGACGAGACCGACGATTCGCATGGCCCCTCGCAGTCGCACCCGGGCGCGGCGATCGTCCCGGCAGCCTTGGCGGCCGCCGAGAAGTTTGGCATCGACGGGATGGGCTTCATGCGCGCCGTGGCGCTGGGCTACGACATCGGTCCAAGAGTGACGATGGCCCTAGGCGGCGTCACGTTTCGGCGCGAGAGCCACCGCAGCACCCACAGCATCGCGGGAACCTTCGGCGCCTCGGCGGCTGCCGGATCGATCGCACGCCTGAATGCGCAGCAGATGCGCTGGCTGCTCGACTACGCCGCTCAGCAGGCATCCGGCTTTGCGGCATGGGAGCGCGACACCGATCACATCGAGAAGGGCTTCGTGTTTGGCGGGATGCCGGCCCGCAACGGCGTCACGGCCGCGCTCCTCGTAAGCCTGGGCTGGAACGGGGTCGATGACGTGTTCTCCGGCGACGACAATTTCTTCGAAGCGACGTCGCCGGCAGGCACTCCGGCGACGCTGGTCGATCGCCTGGGCGAGCGCTACGAGGTGACGAGGACCGACATCAAGAAATGGACCGTCGGCTCCCCTATCCAGGCACCGCTCGATGCCCTGGACAACCTTCTGCGCCGCCGGCCCTTCGAGGCCGACCAGGTGCAGCGCATCGTCGTTCGCCTGGCGACCAGTGCCGGCGAGGTCGTGGACAATCGCGAGATGCCGGACATCTGTCTGCAGCACATGGTCGCCGTCATGATCCTCGACAAGACCGCGTCGTTCGCGGCCGCGCACGACAAGGCCCGGATGCAGGACCCGGTGGTTCTCAAGCACCGCGCGAAAGTCGAGCTCGTGGGCGACGAAGAACTCCAGCGTCGGATGCCGCAGCGGCAGTCGATCGTCGAGGTCACCCTGAACGATGGCACCCGGCTCTCCGAACGGGTCGAGGCCGTGCGCGGTACTGCCGCGAACCCAATGGATCCTGCAGAGGTTATCAGCAAGTGCCGGGACCTGACCGCGCCTGTTCTGGGGGCGGCAATTGCTGATCGGCTGATTCAGACGGTGATGACGCTCGAAGCGACGCGAGACATCAGGCTGCTGCGTCCGCTGCTCCAGTCCTCGTGATGAGCTCGATGAAGGCCGGCAGGAGTCTATCGTCTGGTTCGCCTGGCGCCGATCGTCCGCGCGCGTGAATCGTGGAGGTCTTCTCGGATTCGGTCTTCGGCGCGGCGTCCGCCCTTCCGGCCGGCGCCGCTCAACAGCTCGCCAAGGCGCCGGCGCTGCCCAACGGTAAGGCCGAGACGCGGGGCCTTCGCTCCTTCGGCGCCCGGTAGCGCCCATCCTTCGGCAATCAGCAATTCCGCCTGGTGGCGGGTCACGGTCAGCACATCACCGACGCTATGCAACGACAGGTCGATACCGTTGAGGCATTCCGCCAGTTTCCTGGTCAACAGAACCTGCGTCCGGTCTGCGGCTCGCCGCCGCATGTTTTCCATCCGAACGATCACCGACACTTATGGGACCTTTCAGGGTAGATGTGTGACAGTCATGACATCATTTTGTCCAATGGCTGAGCGGCGCCTCCCGCTATCGAATTCATGCAAGGCAAGAAGCGAACCATCCCGCGTCACGGAGCAGCCGATGGCTCTGGCATTACCGTTGCTCGGATGACCGCGGAGGGTTGGATATGTCAGAGGTGCTTCGATCGTTTGATCAACCTATCCTCGACAATTCCGGCGAGTACCACGCGCGCGTGGTGGGCAGGCTCGCGGACGACGGCATGTGGGAGGGGTGGCTGGAATTCGTCCCTCAGAGCGGGCGGAATGCGTTGATTTCGCCGGTCGAGTCGCGCCAGCCGGAACGAGAGCACCTCGAGTATTGGGCATCGGGTCTCAGCGTGGTATACGCCGAAGGCGCGCTGCTGCGGGCGCGCAGACCGCGCAGACTTCAGACCCAGGCGGTGGAAACGGCCGCATCAGAAGCCCCGGCCCCCAGGAGGACCGCCACGTCCCCACGGTTCGCTGGCACAACCCCGATCCTCGATCCGTTCGAGGTCGGCTCACACAGCCTCGATATCCTCGCGCAGGAACTCGGGGCCATCGGACGGGCGCGTCTCGTCAACATCATCGTGGCCTACGAGCTGAATCATGGAGGAGGCGACCTTGGACAGCTGACCGCCGCGCAGTTGATCGCGCTCATCGTCGACGAGGTGAAAGCGGCGCTGGTCGATCGACGCAGGTGAGTCGTCCCGTGATTTCGACGCTTTCCTGGCGCAGCTGAAGGCCGGCTACCACAGGCGCCCCGCCATGCTTGGCCCGCGTGGCCGGCCAGACCGCGGCGACAGACCGCGTGCGCCATATGCGGCCCGCGCGGATCCAGAGATGGATGAAACCGCGGGCAAGAACCCGCCGGCCCACCCACCCAGGAGCAATCCGCGGCGTCCTTTGGGGTCTTCTCGAAGTGTTGCGACGGAGCCCAGGCGTCGTTACGCTTGAGTCATGGGGATAGAGGCCGTCGCCGCAGGCGCCAGTCCAAAACCGGCTGTTCCGTGGCACCTCTGGTGTTCCGCGCTCGCGGTCACGTCTGCCTACGTCGGCGGCTACTGGGACATCTCGTGGCACCGATCGATTGGCCGCGACTCGTTCTGGAGCGCTCCGCATATGGCGATCTACGCCTGCGGCGTCCTTGCCGGCATCTCATCGGCGTATCTGATCTTCACGACGACCTGGAGAAAGGCGGCGCCGCTGCGAGATGCAAGTGTGCGCATCTGGGGGTTGTCCGGACCGCTGGGGGCATTTCTGTTGGCCTGGGGCGGCGCGGCCATGCTGGTTTCAGCGCCATTCGACGACTGGTGGCACAACGCCTACGGCCTCGACGTACGGATCATCAGCCCGCCGCACATGGTGCTCGCCGCCGGATTCTTCGGGATCGAATTCGGCACGATCATGCTGCTGCTGGCCTTCATGAATCGCGCCGGCGTTCATGAACGGCCGGCGCTGGAGTGGCTGTTCCTGTACGTCGGCGGTACCGCCGTCTGCGAATCGCTGCTCCTCAAGCTCGAGTACATCGCCCGGCCCGATATGCACTCGGCGTTCTTTTACATCGTCGTGAGCCTCGGCACGCTGGGGATTCTCACCGCAGTCGCCGTCGCGTCACGGCGGCGCTGGGCCTGCACCATCATGGCTGCCGTGTACACCGGGTTCGGCCTGGCCTTTCTCTGGATTCTGCCGCTCTTCCCGGCGCAGCCCAAGCTCGGGCCCGTTTACCGGGAGATCAGCCATTTCATCCCTTGGGAGTTCCCGCTGCTGGTGATCGTGCCCTCTTTCGCGATCGATCTCATCCTCCAGCGGACAACAGCCTGGCGGCCGATCGTTCGCGCAATCGCCGCCGGGGTGGTCTTTCTTGGGGTCTTCGTCGCGGTTCAATGGCCGTTCGCGGAGTTCCTGATGACGCCGCTCGCGCGCAATTGGGTGTTCGGAGCGGACTACATGGATTTCGGCACGCCCGCACGATCGGTATACGCGCGGTTCGTGTTCATTCCGCCGGCAGCCGCCGCGCAATTCTGGCGCGGAATGCTCATTGCGGCGGTCACCTCCTGCGTTATGGTCTGGCTCGGGATTCACGCAGGACGCTCCATGCAACAGGTCCATCGATGAAGGCCGACGCCACCCGCGCCGCGATCGCCGTCATCGTGGCACTTGTCGTCCTGCCCTGGAGTGCGTCTGCTCACATTGGCAGCCCTGACGTGTTTCTCGACGCCCGGGCCGGACCGTATCGCCTGTTCGTCACCGTCAGACCCCCGCCCGCGATTCCAGGGATCGCCGAGGTCGAAGTCCTGGCCGCCGAAGACGACGTGCGCGACGTGCGGATCGTACCGATGCCATTGGCCGAACCAGACGCGCAGTTCGCACCGGCGCCCGATGTCGCGACGCAGTCCCCGGACGATCCGCGGCTGTATACCGGACAGCTGTGGATGATGACGGCCGGCGCCTGGCAAGTGCGCGTCGCGGTGAACGGCAGTCGTGGAATGGGAGTGGTGGCCGTACCGGTGCCGACTCTCCCGCAGGCGACCCTCGGCATGAGCCCGCTCCTCCGCGCGGCTCTTTTTGCGTTGATGGTCCTGCTGTCCGCCGGCTTCGTCAGCATCGCCGCGGCGTTGTGGCGCGAGGCCGGGCTCCCGCCCGGCGAGCGCCCCGGGCCGCGCGCGCGCCGCCGCGGCAGAATCGCGGGCGTCGTCGCGACAGGCATCGTCATCGCAGTCGTCGTTCTCGGCAACTGGTGGTGGACCGTGGAAGCGACGAGCTACGCGCGATACGTCTACAAGCCGCTGGAGGCGTCGACGACGGTGGCGGCCGACGGCCGGCTGGCGCTCTCGCTACGCGACCCCGGCTGGATTTCCCTGCGCCGGACGGACGACCTGGTCGCCGATCACGGTCACCTGATGCACCTGTTCATCCTGTCGCCAGCCCTCGATAGGTTCTGGCATCTCCACCCCGCCGAAACTGCCAGCGGCGCGTTCGAACAGCCGCTCCCGGATGTTCCTCAGGGCGACTACGAGCTGTTTGCGGATGTCGTGCATTCGACTGGCATCTCGGAAACCATCACCAGCCGGCTCTCCACTTCGGAGATTCACGGCTCCCGGTTGGCGGGCGACGATAGCGCATGGTCCGCGCCATCGTCCGGAGTCACCATGGATGCGGCGCCGCTGTCGGACAAGGGCCGGATGGTCTGGGTGCGCGACGGACGGCCGCTCCAGATCGGCCAGCTCACAATGTTCACGTTTCGCGTCGAGGAGGCGACGGGCCGGCCGGCGACCGATCTCGAGCTGTACATGGGGATGCCCGGTCACGCGATTTTCGTCAGCCACGACCGCCGAGTGTTCGCGCACGTGCACCCGTCAGGGTCGGCGTCGATGGCGGCGATGCAAATCGGCGAGCGGTCCCTCGGCGCCGCCGCGAACGCGGATCAGGATCACACGCACGGCGCCGGTCGGCTACCCGCCGTCGTGTCGTTCCCGTTCGGGTTGCCGGAGCGCGGAGACTATCGGATTTTCGTGCAGATCAAGAGGGGAGGGCGCATCGAGACCGGCGCCTTCGACGCTCGCGTCGAATGAGCGGAAGACTTCTCCCTTCTCGGTTTTTGACTTCAAGAGAGAGGCTTCAAGCCGCGATTCCCACTCTGAATGTCGCCGTCAGGCCGCTGGCCGGATCGCCAGACACGGTGGCCAGTTCGGAGTCTATGCTGTCCGCAAAAATGTTGTCCCGGGCGTTCGACGTGGGATTCGACCCTCGAGCCGCATACACACCGGTCGCATAGACCGTCGCGTTGGCGGACTCGGGGAACGCAATCTGCGTCACCTTGACGGAAGAGCCGTTGCGCACCACCTCCACGTGAATGTGTGTCGCCCGCCCCTGGTACCAGCCAGGATAGATGGTCGTAAAGGTCACCGCGCCATCGCTGTTGGTCGTCTGGATCCCCCGCAGGAACGTTTGTGTTGCCTGGCTCCCGTACTGCGAGTAGTTTCCCGTCGCATCGCACTGCCAGATCTCGACCTGCGCGTTTTCGACCGGGGCGCAGTTGTTGTTCGCGTCGACAACAGTAATCGTGAGGGTCAGCGCCGTTCCGCTCTTGCCCTCGCGGATGTCGCTCCGGATAAGGTCGGTGAGCGATGGAAACGGCCCGGCTGTTTCGGTCGGTGTGACCGCACACGCGGCATTCGTGTTCCCGGTAGTCGTGCCGCCCGTTGTGGCGGTCGGACTCGCCGGCGTGTCCCCGCATCCCGCCATCAGCGCCGCTCCGGCGGCTCCCAGCATCGCAATGGCTTCTCGCCGCCCAATTTGATTGCGTTCCATGTTTCCTCCGAGTGTCTCCGAAACCCTGTATCGAGAGTAGACGCACCCGGCGTTCGGGTGGAGTCAGTATTCTGTACACCCAGTGTTAAGATGGCCTTCACAATGGACCTGCGCCGGATGGCGATGCTGGTGACGGTGGTGGAGACCGGTTCGATGCGCCGCGCGTCGCGGACGCTCGGCCTCACGCCCTCGGCGGTGAGTCAACAGATCCGGCAATTGGAACGGGAAACGGGCGTTACGCTGCTGCGCCGGTCGACCAGACGGATGGCGTTGACGGATGCGGGCGAGGCCTTCTACGAGGGATGCCGGTCGATGGTGGCGGCCGCCCGAACGGCCCACGAGCGGTTGACGGGCTTGCAGGAAGGGGTACTGGGCGAGCTGAGCATCAGCGCCCCCGTGGGCTTTGCCACAACCCACCTGGCGCGCGCACTCGCGCCGTTGCTGAAAGCCCATTCGGGGCTTTCCCTGCGTCTCGTCGCGACCGACGATCTCCAGGATCTCATGCGCGAGCGCATCGATATTGCGATTGCCATCGGGACGACGGCGCCCGCAACCAGCCTGGTGCGCCGGCATCTGGCCGACTGGAGCAACGTCATTGTCGCATCTCCGGCATATCTGAAGGCGCGCGGCACCCCGCGGACAGCCGACGACCTGGCTGGGCATGACATGGTCGCGCTTCCTGTCTGGCATCACGGCGCCGATGTGCTCGAAGGGGCCCGACGGCGGCCGTTCCCGCATCACCTCGAACAGGCGCGTGACGAGCAACAACCAGCTCACCCTGAAGCAGCTCGCCATTGCAGGTTGTGGTCTCTGTCTCAATGTCGAGCCCGAAGTCGCAGAGGAGCTCGCGGACGGTAGACTTGTGCGGGTCTTGCCGGATTGGTCGTTGCCGACGCTCGGCGTTGACGCGTTGCTCCCACCACGGACGAAGCAACCGGCGAAGGTGCGCGCGGCGCTCGAGGCGCTGATAGCGTACTTGTCGAATGCAGCGACCCGGTCGGAGCCGTCGCGAGCGCGGCGCCGATCGGCGCACGGAGCCAGACCGAAGCCACGATGAGCCTCGGCGGATACAGGTCACCTCGTCACGCGGACTCAGGCAGACGCGTCCGGAGAGCAAGCGCGCGGGGCCGCCGCGAACGGTCGGGTCACCTGCAGCCGCAGGAGTGCAGGAGGATCGTGATAGTCTGCCGATCGGTGGATCCGCACCTCTCAACGCGTCACAGGCCCCGTGCTCGTCTGATCGCGCTTTCGCTCCTCATGATTGTGCCGGCGACCGTCGAGGCGGCGAATCAGGGACGGATGCCGATCTGCGCGATCGACATGGGGAGCAATACGTTCCGGCGGATCGTCGGATCGTTCGAGAACGGGCGATACGAGCAAAAGAGCATCGAGAACGCAACGCTGGGCGTCGGCGACGACGTCGCCCGCGGGGAAGGATCAGCGATGCGAAGCTCGCCGACATCGAAAGGACGCTCGCCCGCTTCAAGATCGCCTGCGAGAAGGAAGGCGTGATGCGGGTGGTCGCGATCGGGACCGCGGCCTTCCGAGAGGCGGCGAACGGGACCCGGGCAATCGCGATCGCGGCGAAGGTCGGTGTTCCGATGGAGATCGCCACCGAGCAGCGCGAATCCGAGCTCGCCTACCTCGTTGGCTCGCTTGGTAAGGACGGATATGCCGTCATCGACAACGGTAGCCGCAGCATCGAGCTGGTCTCACGGCGGGGACGCACGCCGCGCTACATGGTGTTCAACCTGGGATATCGCCTCGGGTACGAAATGTTCTTCGCCGGGACCAGCGACCCCAGGACAGCCACCCTCGCCTTTCGCGATCAGTTGAGGAAGCAGGCGTTGAAGGCACCATTCATGAAAGGCATGAAGAAGCTCGTCGGCATCGAGTTCGGGGAGATGGCTGACCTCTTGTTCCCGCCGGCCCCCGTCGAGGGACGAATCTTCACGCTCCGGGAGCTGGAGCAGAGGCTTCACCAGATCACGACCTCCCGAAACAGCGAGTTCCAGGTCCTGAGGAAGAAGAAGGACTTCGATCGCGCACTCCCGCGGCTCGTCGTCGCCGCCTCCCTGACCGAGGCATTCGGTTACTCGCGGCTCGAGCTGACCGGCAGGGAGCTCGGCACGGGCCTCATCATCGAGGCGGGCGCCAAGCAGCGGTGACCAGATCGCACCGCAGCTGACCCTCACCCGTGCCTGAAAGTTCGGCCGTTTCTAACGTGTCTCGATCCATACCCCCAGGAACCGCTCGTCGGCGCTCATCGGATCGACGTCGACGGGGCGGAAGCCGTTGGTCGCGGCCACCCTCAACGGCGTCGCCTGGCTTCGACCATCGGTCGGGACTTGCACCATCCGTACCTCGTCAGGCCCGAGCATGAGACGGTCGCGCCACCCCGCGCTCTCGAGCGTCACCGTGTTGTCCGCCGATCCGTTGCGGAGAGCCAGATGAACGGGAGACTGGCGGTCCGGCGCGATGGCGAATTCCGCGTTCGAGCCGCCGGCGACCCAGATGCCGGCTGATTCCATCCACGCTTCCCCGCTCATCAGAAAGACCACGACGGGTCCGTAGCGTGCGCCGCTTTTCGCTTCGCGATCTTCCAGCCCGCGTGGTGGTCCGGTCAGCGACGCGGCGCGGATCGATCCGTCCCTGACCGTGCGCCGCGCCGCAGTATCCAGGTCGATTTCCAATGCGGCGACGGCGACCGGCAGTGCCACCTCCCTCTTCCAGTGCGCACCGAACGAGGCGACGTCCCAGTCAGCGATGGGCGGAGACACGCGATCGATCCTCAACCGCAGGCGCCCAGTTGACGCACCGGCCGCCATGCCCGCCACTTCATACATCCCCGCCGGAAGATGCACCGTCGATGCTGATGCCGTCCGGGGCATCGCCGGCAGGACCCTGGCCAGCACAATCCGGCCCGGAAGATCCGCGGGCTCGAGTCGTTGAGACGGCCGATAGGCGACCACAATCTGATTCGTCCCAGGACGGGAACGCTTCAATACCACTGGACCCGCCACATACGGCGTCGCGACGGACACGCGGTTGCTCCTCCACACCAACGACACCGCCGCCATCGTCGCGGCCTCCAACGTGAGGCCGAAGACGAGGATCATCGCTGCATGGCTGCGGCGACCGAAGACCGCGGCCACGGCCACCGCCGACGAAATCGCCGCCAGCCAGACCGCCGTCTGCAGCAGCACGGTCGGCAGGGGATTCTGAAACATGCTGGGAAGTGCCTTGGTGAGATCGACGACAGGCGTGAGCCACAGGGCGACGCGCGACATCCCATCGCGGAAGTTGAACAAGAACGCCCCACGGCCGACCAATGCGACGGTGGCCGTCATGAAGAGACTGACGAGCAGCGCTGTGAGACTGACGGCCCGTGCCGCGACGCTCTTCGCCGCCGCGAACCAGACGGCTGCCGGGACGACCAGCAGCAGCGCGATCGGCACGACGTATCGTGCCGGCGCGGTCGTGCCACCCCACCACGCCGGAAAGGATGTCGCGACGAGATAGTACGGCACGGCGAGAGCAAGGATCTCGAGGGCGAGGCGCCGCGGACCGCGCCAGACCATGACCACGATGCCCGCACAGGCACAGAGATAGACCGGCGCATTTGGAAAGAGCCCGAACTGCTGATCGAACAGCAAGCCCGGGGCGCCGCGCACGATGGTGCCCACCGCCATCCTCGTCGCGCCACCGTAAGCCACCGAAGGGTTCGGCGTCCCGTAGATGATCTGGAAGAACCCGAAAAAGGCGACGGCGCTGATCACCGGGCAGACGGCGATGGCCGCCAGGCGCGACGCCCGTCGAGACCGATCCTCGATGAGGCGCACCGCAATCAGGAACGCCGACACGACCGCCAGCGGGGCAAACCGCGTGCTCAACCAGGGCAAGACGCCGAGCGCCGCGCCCACCGCAACCAGCCGTCGTGGCTCCCGCGCGCGCTCATCCACCAGCGGCAGAAGGGCGACGAGGGTCAAGACGGCGCCCAGACCGTCTGGAAACAGCGCGGACGCGTGAAAGAAAAAGGGGACCGATAGTGCGACGGCGGCCCAGCCGAACCAGCTGGCCGCCTGATCACCTGTGACCCGCCAGGCGACCAGCCAGGCGAGCGCACTGGCCGCGGCGCTGACGAGGCACAGGCCTGCGAGCACGCCGGGATACCCGAAGAGGGCGAAGGCCGGCGCCACGATCAGCGGCAGCCCGGGCGCATGAATCGAATAGATCTGGCCGTCTTTCCCACGCTTGAGAAAGTCCGGTTTCAGCGGCCGGTTCACATACGCACGATAGTCACCCTGCCGGTGGTTGTTCTCGATCTTGACGTCACGATCGTCGAGGATGCTCTGCGTGATGACGAGATAGTGCGGCTCGTCTCCGTCGGGATGTTGGGGCGCCACCGACCAGGTGCCGAGCCCGAACGCGACCGCTGCGAGCATGCCGGCGATCGATGCGGCGCTCCTCGGCGGCAGCCGCGTGAATGCAGCCGGGCGAACCGTGCGGCTGATGGACGGCGCGACCAGCGCCACGGCAATGGCTGCCCACAGCCAGATCAACAGATGACCGCTCCAGATGAACACCGACCGCGGCATCGGCATGGGAAGCCAGGGAAGGAGGGCGACGGCCGACAGCCACAAGGGCGCTACCTGGCGCGGCGACGGGCGGGCGAGGATCGTCACGGCACCGGCCGCGACGAGCAGAGCGGCTAGCCAGACGAGCGGCGGCAGGACGCCGACGTATGCGCCGCGATCGTCCGCATCGACGAAACTCAACGCCCCGAAAGACACCCACAACGCGAGCGCGGCACACGCCAGAGCCATCGCCGCGGTGATTGCCGCGAGGGAGAGTCGCCCGGTCATCGCGCCCGGATGCTATCACGCGACCTCAGGTTGCCTTCCGATACCGCCCGCACGTGTCGTGTACCAGCAATCCTCTGAGAACGCCGGGGCACCGAGCGTGTTATCGCATTGTGACAACAGAAGATGGCGTTTCCGGCCGATTCGCAGGATCGGATGCGCCCGGCAACGAGCCGTACGGATTTTCTTCGCCGGCGGTTGGTGGCGGGGCAGGAATCGCGTAAAGTGAGATGCTCATTGTCTCCTTTCATGAGCATGGAGGTCACCGTGAAACGCGCGTTGCTTACCCTGCTGCTCCTGGGAACCGGGGCGATGCCGTCAGCCGCCCAGGGCGTTCCCCAGATTCCGTTCGAGTCGGTTCCCAATCCGCTGACACTGCCGAGCGATATCCACTTCGGCGAAATTGCCGGCGTTGCGGTGAACTCGAAAGGGCACGTCTTCGTGTTCTCGCGGGGCAACTCGATCGGTCCGGCCTACATGGCGACCGCCGCTCAGCTGCTCGAGTTCGACCCCAAGGGCAAGTTCGTGCGCGAGATCGGCAAAAATCTCTACGCATGGTCGTACGCCCATGCCGTGCGCATCGACAAGAACGACAACATCTGGGTCGTGGACAAGGGATCGGACATGATCCTGAAGCTCAATCCCCAGGGCCGCGTCGAGTGGGTGTTCGGCCGCAAGGGTGAGGCGTCGCACTACATGGTGCCCCCAGACACCGCGAGCACTCTCACGGGCCTGCTCAGCCGCGCCGGCGTCGCGATCACCGCGCCGGCGAACAACAATCCCCGCAATCCGGTGCCCATTCATCGCGACAACGCGTTCAACCAACCGACCGACGTCGCGTGGGACTCCCAGGGCAACTCGTACTTCAGCGACGGCTATGTCAACTCACGCGTCGGCAAGGCCAACGCGCGCGGCGAATGGGTGGCGAGCTGGGGTTCGCTCGGCAGCGGGCCGGGGCAGTTCGACACACCCCACGGCATCGCCGTCGGCCCGAAGGACGAGGTATTCGTCGCCGACCGCGGCAACCGGCGCATCCAGGTCTTCGATCCGTCAGGCAAGTTCCTCAGGCAGTTCACGATCGACGTGCCTGTGCCGACGACGGGAAGAGTCGTGTACGGGGAACCCCGCCCCGATTTGAAGACCGGCTCGCAGGCGCCGGGCGCGCCCGATGCCCTGTGCATGACTCCTGGTCCCAATCCCGTCCTCTTCGTCGGCGATCTGTACCCGAGCCGCATCTACAAGGTGTCGATCGAGGGCAAGCTGCTTGGCGTCTATGGCGGTCCGGGGCGGAACCTCGGTGAGTTCGGCTGGATTCACGCCATCGCGTGTCCCTCCGAGAACGAGATCTGGGTCGGCGAGCTGATCAACTGGCGTGTCCAGAAGCTCGTCGCCAAGAGCGGCACCGCGCCGCGGACGGCCTCGCGTTAGGAGCCGCTCGCGACATCGATGGCGGAGCGCCAACCGCTCCGCCATCACATCCGTCCATGGGAATCGCCAGTTTCGCCAACGGAACTGCTCTCGAGGAACCCGCCGGCGTGCCCACCGGTTCTTGTGCCCCACCGTCCTGACACGCTCTAACTCTCGCCGGCCTGACGCCTTGAGCTCACGCCCCGCCGAGCCCTTAAGCCGTTTCCGCGCCTTCCCTCACCCATTGGCCACTAGCCAATGAGGAGGAAGGACGTCATGGACTCTGCACCGCTCGTTCTGCAGATGCTATTTCGGCATCCGTTTCATCATCTCCTCGACCGTGAGCGTCTCCTTGACCGTGGCGAAATGCCAGCTGTGACCGAACGGGTCTTGCAGGCTCACCGTGCGTTCGCCGTAGAACTGATCCGCGACGGGACGGATCACCTTCGCCCCGGCATCTTGAGCTCGCTGAGCTACCCGGTCGACATCCTCGACGTAGATCGAGACCGTCACGGTCGTCCCGCCGAGCTGTTGTGGGCTTTGCATGGCGGCCTCGGGGCTCTCGTCGGCAAGAAAGACCGGCGCGCCTTCAATCCGGATCTCCGCATGCCCGATTTTTCCATCCGGCATCGGAAATCGCATTGTCTCCTCTGCCGCGAACGCCTTGGTATAGAAAGCCAGGGCTTCGGCTGCTCCACGAACCATCAGGTAGGGGATGGCAGCAGCGTGATACGTAGGATTCATGCTCATCGTTTCTCCGTGGTGGTCATCGAAGGATCATACTCGTTGCGCGACGATTGTCGAGCACGACCCTGCCCTCGTCGTTTGCAGTTGCATAGCACCGAGGCCGGGTTCAGAGCAGAACGGTGCTGAGGCCGAGAGGACATTCGTCAAGGCCGCCGAGTCCGCTCTACTGCACGCTCAACAGCGTAATGTCGAAGACAGGGTTGTCCGCCGACTCTCATGCCGGCGACGCCCTGGCTCCATCCTCTGATGACACCCGTGCCGATGGTGAACGGGTAGCTGGTCCGCGAGTCGAACTGCGTGCCCTTGCCGTCCACCCGGCTCGCGTCATAGAGCCAGCCGGTGTAAGCAACGGTCACCCGGTCACCCGTCGCGGCCTGCGTCCCCGTACCCGACAATCGGTCTGAGAATACGGGGCGCTCGATGACGGCGATGTCGGGCTTGAGTCGCCGCATCCGAACATGGCGGCCGCCACAAGAGAAACAGCGATGGGTAACAAACGGCGAATCACACGCTCACCTCGGTTGCTGGAGGGCTGCTGGCTGGCGCCGATCATGATATCCGACACGCCGGCGATCGCCATTTGCCGGTCCCGCGATCGACAGCCGTTCATCGAGCCACCACGGGCACCCTGCGTTAAGATGTGCGGGTGACAGATAGCCCCGCTGACACGACAGGTCTTACCCCCATCGAGCCGCTGATTGTCGCCACGAAAGGCCGCTCCGTGCCCCTCGCTCGTCTCCCGGCCCTGGCGCTCGCCGCCGGCTCGATTGTCCTCTCGGCGCAGACCTCGCCGCTGACGCCGGAGCAGCGAGCACCGTTCCACGGCCCTTACAGCGAGCGCGAAGAGCCGTTCCGTCTCGTCGGCAACATCTACTACGTCGGCGCGAAGAACATCGCGTCGCATCTGATCACTACGCCGGAGGGTCACATCCTGATCGACACGGGGACGGTCGAGATGACGTCGGTCATCACCGGCAACGTCGAGAAGCTGGGATTCAGCGTGCGCGACATCAGGGTCATGCTCTCCAGCCACGCCCACTTCGATCACGTCGGCGGTCATGCCGCAATGCAGCAGAGGACCGGCGCGCGGGTGATGGCGATTCGCCAGGACGCCGAGGCGCTCGAAGCGGGCATCGACAAGTCGCCGCTCGGCGACGAAGGATGGACGCCGGTCAAGGTCGATCGCGTGCTTCAGGACGGCGACGAGGTGACGCTCGGCGGCACGACCTTGCGCGCCGTGTGGGCACCCGGACACACGCCCGGCTGCACGGTCTGGACGACATCCGTGCCCGACGCTGGGAAGACCTACTCAGTGGCGATTTTCGGATGCGGGGGACCGAACGGCGGCGTGAAGGTCGTGGGCAACGCGAGGTTTCCGACGCTCGTCGACGACACGCTGGCGACGTTCAGCAAACTGAAGAAGCTCAAGCCGGATCTGTACGTCACGGGGCACCCGCGAACGCTGTTTGCTGGGAAGATCGATCGCATGAAGGCCGGCGAGCGGCCGCATCCCCTGCTCGATCCCGAGGGCTGGACGAGGATGCTGAGCGACGCCGAGGTGACCTTCCGGAAGCGCGTTGAGGCCGAGCGCGCCTCGTCGCCGGGTCGCTGATCGTCGCCGACTGGCCAGCGGCGGTTGCGGGATCGTGAACGGAGGTTGACATGAGCAATCGAGTGGTGACGTCCGCGGGCGGCCTGGCAGTGGTTCTCGCGCTGATCCCGCCGGCGAGGGTCACGGTTGCGGCCCAGTCCGCTCCGGCGGCGGCGCGGGCGACATCGCCGGCGCCGACCAAGACGTGGATCACGCCGCGGACCGCGGATGGCCAGCCGGACCTGCAGGGAGTCTGGGAGAGCAACGGCGCCACCCCGTTGGAGCGGCCGAAGGCATTGGAAGGCAAGGCATTCCTGACCGACGAGGAAGTCGCCGAGCTGAAGAAGCGGGCCGCCCGTATCTTCGACGCGAACGGGCGCAGCGACTTCGCCGCAGGCGATGACGTTTTCCTGGCGGCCCTGGCGAACGCCGAGGAGCACGAAAACCCCAACGCGACCGGCAGCACCGTCTGGATGGTCGAACGAGAGTGGGACAACCGGACGTCGCTGATTGTCGATCCACCTGACGGACGGGTCCCCGCGCTGACGCCTGAGGCGCAGCAGAAACGGGCCGCCTCGGCGGCCGCCGCGCGGCGCCCACCGGCCGGTCCGGAGGATCTCAGCAATCTGCTCCGATGCATCACCGCAGGCGTGCCGAGGCTGGGCGGCAACGCGGCGAGCTACAACAGTTTCTACCAGATCCTGCAGACGCCCGGCTATGTGGTGCTGGCGATGGAAACGATCCATGACGCCCGCATCATTCCGCTCGATCAGCGTCCGCACCTACCCTCGACCATCCGGCAATGGCACGGCGACCCGCGCGGCCGATGGGAAGGCGACACGCTGGTCGTCGATACCACCAACTTTTCCACCAGCAGCAACTTCATGGGGTCGGCCGAGAACCTGCATCTCGTTGAGCGCTTCACCCGGATCGCGCCCGATACGATCAATTACGAAATCACGCTCGACGATGCGACAACGTGGACGAAGCCATGGACGGCGGTGGTTCGCCTCAAGCAGACCAAGAACAAGCTCTACGAGTACGCGTGCCACGAGGGGAACAGCGAAACCATGGGAGGTATGCTCGGAGGCGCGCGCGCCGAGGAGCAGGCGGGGGGCGCCTCGAACGCGCCGAAGTGAACAGGCTCGTCGTTCACTGAAGTCTCGTCGTTTCAGCGAGGTCATGATGCGACGCCTGATCGTTCCGATAACCGCCTTGTCGCTCGCCGGCGTTTCGCTTCAGCCAGCACCCGCTGCCCAGCGATCGGGCGAGGCGCAAGGCGACGCTGTTCACGGGCGCCCGTTTGATCACAGACGGCGACAAACCTCCGATCGAGGACTCCTCCTTTCTCGTCGAGGGAGACAAGATCGTCAGGGTGGGAAAACGGAGCGACGTGCAGGCCGCCGCCGGCGCCCTGCGCGTCGACCTGCGCGGGAAGACCGTGATCCCGGCGCTCGTCAACGCGCACGGTCACGTTGGATTCCAGAAGGACGCCTCGTTCGAGAAGGCCAACTACAGCACGCGAAACCATCGTCAACCAGCTGAAACAGTACGCGTACTACGGCGTCGGCGCGGTGATGACCGCCGGCACCGATGCGGGCGACATCAGCTATCAGCTTCGTGCTCAGCCCGTGCCCGGCGCCGCGCTCCTGCGCACGGCGGGACGCGGGTTCGCCATGCCCAATGCCGGTCCCGGAGGACCGGCGATGCGAGACGCGCCATACGGCGTCACGAGCGAAGAGGGCGCGCGGAAGGACGTCCGGGAGATCGCCGCGAAGAAGCCGGATCTCATCAAGATCTGGGTCGACGACCGAGGCGGCACCGTGCAGAAGCTCACGCCGCCGCTGTACCGCGCGATCATCGACGAAGCGCACCGGCACAGGATTCGCGTGATGGCGCACGTGTTCTATCTGGCCGACGCGCGCGATCTCGTGGAAGCGGGCGTCGACGGCTTCCTGCATTCGGTTCGCGACGCGGAAATGGACGACGCGCTCGTCGCGAGGATGAAGCAGAAGCACGTGTACATCACGCCGAACCTCAGCATCAACGGTCGCGGGATCGCCACCGGTCAGCGGCCCTGGTTCGACGACCCTGATTCTCGCCGAGGTGTTCTCGCCGGCGGCGATCGCGCTGGCGCGTCCGACCAGGCAAGCAGAACGCGACTGCGGGAAGGGAGAGGAAACGCGACGAATCCGAACCAGCCGAGCTCGTACGAGATGCAGATTCGCAGCCTGACAAAATTGAACAGAGCCGGCGTGACCATCGCCCTCGGAGACGACAGCGGCATTCAGAACAGCTACCCCGGCTACGCGGCGCTGCAGCAGCTGGAGCGGATGGCCGAATCGGGGATGACGCCGCAGCAGGTGCTCGTCGCCGCCACGCGCACGGCGGCCGAGGTCCTCCGCCTCACCGACATGGGTTCGATCGCACCCGGCAAGAGCGCGAGCTTCGTCGTGCTCGATGCCAACCCGCTCGACAACCTCGCCAACGCCAGAAGGATCTCGAGGGTCTATCTGCGCGGGCAGGAAATCGATCGTCGCGGCGCTCCGCGCGCAGTGGCAGGGCGGAACGACCCGCGGCATTTCCTCGCGTGCGGGTCAGCGCGTCGCGGCAAGCTCGTCGTAGAGCGGATCGATTCTCTCTTTCGGGAACGGCCAGTTCAAGTCATCCGTCTTGAGCTTCAGCATGAAGTCGGTCCGCCGCACCCCCGACTTCACGAGCTGCTCGGCGCGCTGCCGCAGCGTCACCAGCTTCTGCCTGAACGCGCGGACCTCGTCCTTCGACAACACCGGCCCGTGTCCGGGGATCGCCGAATCGAAATCGAGCTGAAGCACCTTGTCGAGCGTCCCGATCCACTCCGTGAGGCTGCCCCCATTTTCGTAGTCCATGAACGGCGTGAGCACACTGCCATCCGTGCGCTTGCCCCAAACGACGAGATCTCCAGTGTGGACGGTCCGCAGGTCACGGAAAAAGACAACCGCGTCACCGTTCGTGTGACCTCGCCCCAGATGCTGCGTCTCCACCTCGACACCGCCAAGGAACACGGCCGCCTGGTCGCCGAACACGATGCGGGGCGGAGCGGCCTGCTTGCCGGTGACCATGTTCCGCCGCGCGTTTCTGTGCGCGATGATTTCCGCTGTCTTGATGAACTCCGGGTGCCCGCCCGTATGATCGCCATGATGATGCGTGCTGAGGACGTACTTGATCGGCTGCGGCGTCACGGACCTGACCTTTGACGCGATCTCGGCGGAGCTTGGCGGAAACCTGTCGTCGACGATCACCACACCCTCGCTCGTCACCCGCACGGCCACGTTGCCGCCGGTCACGGCGCCGTCATAACCGGGGATGACATAGAGGCCTTCCTTGAGCTTGGTGATCGCCGTCGAAAACGGCTCGCCCTTCGGCTGCTGTCCAGTCGCCATCGAGCCCGCGGCCATCGCCGCGGCCGACAGGAGAATCGCGACGATGAGTCTCGCGTGACGCATACATGCCCTCCTCGTGTTGATCGCGGCAACCCGTGGTCTGCCGTGAGCGCTCCGCTCGAGCGATGCGCTGCGGCGCCTGCATGGAGGTCGGATTGGAGTCTGCCCTTACGGGAGCTTGCCGGTCAGTTGCTGATAGAGCCGCCGAACCGCGGTCTCCCGCTGGGTGTTGTATCCCTGCAGTTTTTCATACTGGGGCCATCGGATGGCGGCAACCGCCTGATCCTCCGTTGCGCCGCCCGCAATCTCCTTCTCAACGGCGTCACGCACGTCAACCAACATCTGCCGGAAGCGCCGGAGGCCTTGTCGAGTGTCCCGCGGGTCTGCCGGAATCGGTCCATGTCCCGGCACGAAGATGTCCGCGCCCAGCGCCTCGACCGCATCCAGTGCGCGCAGCCAGTCGAGGCCATACCCGTCGGTGATGAACAAGAACTGGTCGGCAAAGTAGAGCTCGCTCAGATACGCGATGCGGTCTTGCGGAACGAAGATGATGCTGTCGCCCCTGGTGTGCGCCCGTCCCACGTGGAGAATCTGAATTTCCTTGCCGCCGAGATGGAGCGTCATGCGGTCCCGAAAGGTCAGAGCCGGCAGCCGGGCATCTTGTTCCGCGGCAGTCACCTTGTCCCGCCGCATCAGTTCGAGCAGATCGGTCCGATAGTGTTCGTGCCCGATTCTCAACACGTCCGGGTAGGCCCCGTTGCCTCGTGAGTAGTTGTTGTGGAACGTCGAGGACACCAGAATGCGGACCGGTTGCGGAATGGTCCCGGCCATCGCTTCTCGTTGGGCCCGCGTGACCGCAACGGAACTCAAGGCGTCGAGCACGACCACCCCTTCGCTGGTGACGATGATCCCGCTGTTGAGCGTGTTGGAGCTGTAGACGTAGTGGCCGGGAATGATCTGCCGCAAGGCGCCCGGTGGATTGGACTCGGCCGCGGCCTGGCCGGCGGTGTTGAGCGACGGCTGCTGGGAGAAGGCAGAGACGCAGCCCCACAGCAGAAGGAGCACTCCAGGAAATGACTTTGACATTGCGTCTCCGTTCTCCCGCCTATGCGACCACGCGAATCGCGACTATTGGGTCGCCTTGGCTGCCATGCCCTTGAACAGGAATCGCTGTGTGCCGCGGCCGGTCTCCGCGGTGTAGAGGTTGCCCTTCGAATCGGTCGCCATGTGATGCGGGCTCAAGCTGCCCTTCTTGACGAACTCGCTGACGATTTCGAGCGACTTGCGATTGACCACGAGGATGCGGGCATTGCCGCTGTCGCCCACGTACAGAAATTGCTGCTGGGGGTCCTTCGACAATGCGACGGCCCCTGGTATCCCGCGCGGGTTGATGAAAAGCTGCTTGACGTATTTGCCGGCAATCGTGAAGACCTGGATACGTCCGTTGCCGCGGTCCGAGACATACAGCAGCCCGTCGTTCGACACCTCGAGGGAGTGCACGGGACGCGAGAATTGCGGCGGTCCCGGCTCCGTAAACAGGGGCGGCGGCGGCGTTGGGGCCGAACCTGGCGGCGGCGCCTGAGGTCCGTCGACGGGCGCGTTTCCGAAGGCGCCCCACATCCGCTTGAATGCGCCGGTGTTCGCATCGACCACGATCACCCGGCGATTCCCGTAGCCGTCAGCGACGAACGCCTCGTTCGTCTTGCGATACACGACCACATCGGCGGGCTCTTTGAAGTTCTTCGTGTCCTTGTTGCCGCCGCTCTGATCGCGGCGGCCGAACTGCTGCAGGAACTTTCCCTGCATGGTGAACTTCAGCAGCATGTCGTCGTCTCTCCACGGCGCCTTAATGAGATTCGCGCCGGTACCGGCGTTTCCGCCGACCCAGATCACGTCCTTGTCATCCACATAGATACCGTGCTCGTTGTCGGGCCATTCGAACGCGTCGCTTGGCCCGCCCCAACCCTGGATGAACTTTCCGGACGCGTCGAATTCCAGCACGGGAGGCGCCGCTCGATTCTCGGCACCCGCGGCGACGGTTCGGGGCCGATGGAGCAGCCACACGTGATCGCGCCGGTCGACGTCCACCGAGGCCACGGCGCCCATGACCCAGTTGTTGGGAAGCGCCGGCGGCCACGTCGGATCCGCCTCGAAGGTCGGAACCGGGCCGCCTGTTTTTGCGGCAGGCGACTGCCCGAGCGCTGTCGAGCGAGCGCCGACGACGACGGCCAGCGTCACGAAAGTCGCAAGGATCGTCAACTTCACCCTCATTGCGTGCCTCCCTCATGGCGATTTGGGTAATATGAGACCTCCACCTTGGATCTCGAGAGAAAGCCAAGGCTCCCGGTTGCGGTCAAGTCTACACGCGTTCGCACCATGGGACGCGGGCGGGCGCAAGGCCGCGTCATTCGACCGATTGGACGGCAAGGTCACGCTCATCAAGTGATCCCGGCTTGCGAAACCGTCTGGACAGAGGCGCACCGCTCCGGCGGAACGGCGCCGGGTGAGGGACACAAGCATGGCGGCTGGAGACCAATATGACGGCTAAGGAATTCCTGGATCTCTCCACCAAGCTCTTCGCCGACATGAGGGCTTGGATTGCTGAAGCAGCCAAAGACGACACGCTGTCGGCGTCCGACTTGGCGATGCTCAGTGCCTCGATGAAGATCATCGAACGGGTCACCTTGAAGGAAGTCGAAGTCAAGCCTGACACGAGCAACTGAGAGGGGGCGCCTCGCGATTTCTCGTCGGACCCTCAATGCCCCATACAGCAGGGCCGATGACACCCCTTTCTTCAGGGGCTACCGCCCTGAAGCACGGTCCAGAGGAGCTGATGGCAGAGGAGTGCATGTCAGCGAATCGGGCAACTGGTTACCCGAGGACTGCACAGGACCGCCTCACTACGAATGACACCGCGCCGTCTGGCCTACGCCGCTTGGGTTGTCGTGTGTCTCGTGTGGGGGACCACGTACACCGCGATTCGCATCGCCCTTGATACGATCCCGCCGTTCCTGATGGCCGGATTCCGCTGGGCGGCCGCCGGAGCGCTCCTCATCGCCGTCGTCAGCGCACGCGGCCAGCCGCTGCCCCCGGCGCGATCGTGGCCCGCACTCGCGCTCCTGGGCATCTTGTTCCTCGGTGTCGGCAACGGCGCCGTGGTGTGGGCCGAGCTGACCGTGCCGAGCGGATTGGCGGCCGTGCTCGTGGCGGCGATGCCGTTCTGGATGGTCGGGGTCGAAGCGATGAGAGCGGACCGTGAGCGCTTGCCCGCTCGACATCTGTGGGGCCTCGTCGTTGGCTTCATCGGGATCGTCCTGCTCGTCGGGCCACAGATCGACTTCGGCGGGCACGGGTTTCTCGGGGGCGTGATTGCGACCCAGCTCGCGTGCTTCGGGTGGGCCGTCGGTTCCATGTACGCCCGCCGGCGCAGCGTTCAAGAGAACGTTCTGACGGCAGCAGCCTTCGAGATGCTGTTCGGAGGACTGGCTCTCCTGGCGGTTGGAGTGGCGCTCGACGAATGGATGGCCGTCGTGATCAACCCACGTACGGGTGGAGCGCTCCTGTACCTGATTGTGATCGGCTCGATCGTCGGATTTTCCGCCTTCGCGTACGCGCTCAAGCATCTGCCCGTCGCCACGGTATCCCTGTATGCGTACGTGAATCCGGTGATCGCGGTCATCCTCGGAGCGCTTGTGCTCCGAGAGCCGTTCACGGTGCGTATGGTGCTCGCTGCCGCGCTTATCTTCGTCGGCGTGGGTCTGGTGAGGAGCCCCCGTCTGCCGGTCGAGCCGTAGCCATGCACGCGCGCACCGGATCACCTTCCGTTGCGCCTGCGTCCGTAGTAACGTCCACGAAGACCTCCTTCGCACGCAGGAGCACCATGCCGCCGTGTGTCATGTGTCGTTGGTGGATGCGCGTGTTGATGACGGCCGCGGTGAGCGCGGCGATCGCCGGGGCCGCGGGCGCGCAGTTCCGCAGGGCACCGGCAACCGTCGCTCTGCGGCCGAACATTCCCTACGATGGCCGCTTCACCTTCGTTCGCTTGAACTATACGACCGCCCCGGGCGGATATTTTTACAGGGGCGAACCGGCCTGGGCTCACGGCTATCCGCTTGCCGAGCAGAACCTCATGGCGATCATGAGCGAAGTCAGCTTTCTTGGGCCGCACGTCCACGAAATCAACAGCCTCCGCTTGGACGATCCGGCGCTGTTCCGATATCCCATCGCCTACATCATCGAGCCCGACTGGTGGACGATGACGGACAGCGAGGCGCGCGCCCTCGGCGACTATCTCCAGAAGGGCGGCTTCCTCATCGTCGACGACTTCAAAGGGCGGAACTTTCGCGGTGGTGGGGGTTGGGAGGTCTTCGAGCGAAACATGAAGCGCGCGCTCCCGCAGGGGAAGTTCGTCGACCTCGACCTCTCCCATCCGATCTTCCACTCGTTCTTTGAGATCAAATCGTTGGACGTCCCACAGGCGTACGTGAACGGCGACCCGGTGTTTCGCGGGTTGTTCGAAGAGAACGACCCGGCGAAGCGGCTGCAGATCATGGTGAACTTCAATACGGACATCTCGCAGTTCTGGGAGTGGTCGGGCACGGGCCTTCGCTCTATCCCGGACACCAACGAGTCCTACAAGCTCGGCGTGAACTACCTGATCTACGGCTTGACCCACTAAGTGACGCGCGCGCACGCCTTCCGCAACCCGGGCGCAGGGACCGCCGGAAACAGGCGCGATCATTCGATCGGGCAGAAGTGAGCAAAGGTCGAGCGCAGCACACCTTTAGTCAGGTTCTTCGACGCTGATGCGACCTGCCTGTATCAATTGATTGGTCTTCGCCGATCTGCAGGCGGCATGTACGTTGCGCTGCAGAGTCGACGACAATGCGACGACAGACCACGGTTGTCGTACTTGCGCTTGCCGTCGGTCTGCTCGGCCTGGCGACAACTGCCTGCGGTGACGAATCACCGACCGCGGCGTCACAATCCGTCCCAGCTCCATCGATCCCTGCTCCCCTCCCAGCGCCACGCGCTCCAGAACTGCTCGGCGAATGGGCGGGAACCTACACGATTGCCACCGTTGATCGTGGGACTGGACTACGGTCTTCACACACGTGCCACCAGTCATGGGTGGTGGCGATCCAGACTCGCGGACAGTTTTCTGGCACCTTCCAGCTGAGCGCGGGAACGACCGTCACGTGTGCCCAGTCTGGCACGTTTTCCGGCACTGTCTCCACGACCGGCGCGCTATCGACACTCACCCACAGCATCCCATTGGCATCCCTTCCATGTGCACGAATCTCTGGTGATGGCACGATGAGTGGAATCGCATCGGCAACGGCCATTACCGCGCAGGCAAGCGATAGAGTCCGCTGCACCAACCTTCTCACGTACGAGACCGACCGCTCCCTGTCGCTGGTGATGAACAAGCGCTGACGGCACCCAAGCAGGTTGCTGAAAGAAGCCGGCGACCTGAAGGTGGAAACCAAGAGGCAGTTCCACGTTCTCACTAAGCGCAAGAGATGGCGAAGTCAAGTGCGTGTGCGAGCTGGACGTGCTCGCCACCTTTCCAAGGCAAGGCGAGAGCCCTGCGACATGTGAGCCCGAACGGCCAGGATGGGGCCACATTCTTTGCGCCCGTCCTGTGTGCAATTTGGGACTGAATGCGATTCCAACCTTTGCTACCCTGCCGTTCGCATCGTGCGAAAGGAGCAAGCGCTGTGGACGGTCTCACCATCAGTATCGGTGTCGTCGTGTGCGTCGGATGTCTCTACGCCGTCCGGACGGTGATTCGCATGATGAAGGGGCGGCGCGCGGTCGGCGACGAGACGCGCCTCGATGCCCTCCGCAGGATCGACCAGGCGCGGTAGGCGCCGCGTCGCCTGGTGCGGAGCGTTGAAACCGTGGCTGCTCGCGTCAGGCGATCAAGCGGCCGACGTGGGCGCTGACCGCCCGCGCGAGGCCGTCGAGCGAATAGCCTCCCTCGAGCACCGAGACGACGCGTCCGCGCGCGTGCTGTCGAGCGATCTCGGCGACGAGTGCCGTCAGTTCGGCGAAGTCGGCGTCGGTGAGGGTGAATCGGCCAAGCGGATCGCGTTCACGCGAGTCGAACCCGGCGGAAATCATCACGAGCTCGGGTCTGAACCTTTCCGCTGCCGGCACGAGCTCGGTGCGAAACGCACCGAGAATCTCGTTGCGGCCGGCGCCGGCCGGAAAGGGCCGGTTGACGATCAAGCCGCGGCCTTTGCCCTCCCCGGTTTCGGCCGGGCTGCCGGTTCCCGGATACCATGGGTGCTGGTGGGTGTCGAAGAACAGCACCGAGCCGTCGCTCCAGAACACCTCCTGCGTACCGTTGCCATGGTGCACGTCCCAGTCGGCAATCAGGATCCGCTCGACGCCGTATCGTCGAGCCGCGTAGCGGGCGCCAATCGCGACATTGTTGAAAATACAGAAGCCCATGCCGCGGCCCTGAGACGCATGGTGACCGGGGGGCCGCACGGCGCAGAACGCGTTGGCGGCGCGACCGCTCAACACCGCGTCGACGGCTGACACGACGGCACCCGCGGCGGCCAGCGCAGCGCCCAAAGATCCGGGAGAGACCTCGGTGTCGCCCGTACTGAGCATCCGCAGCCCCGCCCCGATCTCGCTACGCACGAGTTTCAAGTATTGCGGCGAATGGACCAGCAGGATCTCATCGTCGGCTGCGGGTCGCGGTGCCTTCACGGACAGCCGGCCCTGCCGCTCGAGGGTGCGAACGGCTTCCATCACGGCATCGATTCGCTTCGGGCTTTCCGGGTGATCGCTGCCCGGCTCGTGCCGAATGGTGGCGGGGTCGAAGAACACCTGTGTGGCCGGATTCTGCGCTGCGGCCGGGAGCAGTCCCTCTGTGAACGACAGCAGCGTGCCCGACGCCCGTTGCAAGAATGTGCGCCGGCTCAGCGCGAGGGTCATGACGGCCGTATCGTAGCGCTTCCAGCGCCTTCCTGACGCGCGAAGAAGCCGCTGGATCGCATGACAGGCGGCGCCGGACGTGTGCAGTTCAGGACAGTAACAATTCCTGAGGCCGTGTTACCGTTTCTCCTACATGGCGCCCGCAGATCGCGCCGAGTTCAGGCGCCTGACGTTGCAAGTCGAGCGTGACCGGCTGGCCCGATCTCGCCTCAGACTCCTGGTCGCCGACGCGGACCGCACGCTCGCCGGTCACCGCCGGGCGCTGCGAACTCTCAACGCCCGGATCAGACGCGCTGAGCGCGCCCCCGAGCATTTAAGCTGAGGCGCGGGATTCTGTAGTCGGACAGCTGATACTGACCGCCGCTCGTTCGGCCGACACTTCCTTCATCGTCCACAGTCCCCCTCTCGAGCGAGGCGCGGATCAGAATAGAAGCCGATCTCTTGCGGCGGCGCAACTACCCTCAAGCGAGAGTCCCGACGCCGCTTCTTCCGCGCCAGCGCGATCAACGAAGCCCGGGCCCCTGTGCGATATTGCACACCTCCGCCTCAGAGGGCGAGATACAGTCGTGGCGTACTCCAATGACCCCGAACGACGTCCTACCCCGTTTGGGACCGCCCTGTCCGGCGTGCCATTCGGTGAAGACGATTCAGACGTACGACCACCTCGACGAAACCACGTATTTCTGTCCCGCCTGCGAGCATTCGTGGATGCTCGTCCAATCTCGATATGTGACCGTGAAGAAGAAGGTTCCACTCTTACCCTAGTGCGTCGCTGCTCGACGGGTTGGCCCTGTCTATTTCATTCACTCACCGTTCGGAAGCTTGAGCTCCATGAGGACCATGTCGAAGAGTCCCGTGGAAAACTGCACGTTCCGCCGCGCGATCGTTTCGAAGCCCAGGCGCCGATAGAAGTCGACGAGAAAGCCCTTCCCGTGCACGCAGTCGACGCATAGGCGATCCGCCCCCTGGGCGGACAGCACGCTGATCGCCTGGCGCACCGCACGCGCGCCGAGACCGAGTCCGCGATATCCTGGAGCGGTGGCCAGCTTCGAAAGCCACCATACGGATGCCGTCCCGAAGCAATCCGCCCACTCAGGGGCAGGCCCATGAGACAGCGTCATGATCACCATCAACTGGCTGTCGGACACCAATCCGTAGTTCCACCCTTTTTCCTGGCAGGCGAGATACATCTGCTTCGGGTATGCGGTGGTCCATTGGCGGATGCCTTTGGAGATGAGCCACTCTGCCGCGCTCACGAGGATGCCATGAGCGACGTCGAACTCCTCAGGCCGAAGTTTTCGGAAGATGGGCGTCCCCATTGTTGTCATGCAGGTCCGTCCAACATGGCGAACGGGACTCAGCGTCACCGCGACACGACCCAAGCCGCGTCGCACAGCACTCACGCCCAGCGCGCGAGTTTTGTGTTAACGTCCGGCCAAGCCGCCCTCGCCACCACGTCAGGCGGCCGGAGGATCGAACTGCCGTGAATCGTCCCATCCGAATCTCGGTACTCTACGCGATGCTGAGCGTCGCGGCCTCCGTGGCCAGCGCCCAGCAAGCGCGAGACCCATTTCATCTCCAAGAGGCGACCATCGCCAGCATCCACGATGCGTTCGCCGCCGGCCAATTGACCTGCGCGCAGCTGACGAGACTGTATCTGGACCGGATTGAAGCCTACAATTTGCGCGGCCCGGCGCTCCACGCCATTATCGCGGTGAATCCGAAATCTCTGGAGACCGCGGCGGAGATGGATCGGCAGTACCGCGCAAATCGATCCGGCACCGGTTCGTTGCACTGCATTCCGACCGTCCTCAAGGACAATTTCAACACCTTCGACATGCCCACGACGGGCGGCAATGCCGGCATGAAGAACTCGGTGCCAGCGGCCGACGCCTTCACGGTGGCGAGGATGCGCAAGGCCGGCGCCCTGATATTGGCCAAGGCGAACCTGCAGGAGTTCGCGCGCGGCGGCATGTCGATCAGCAGCCTCGGCGGTCAGGTGCTGAACCCCTACGACCTCACCCGCACACCCGGTGGTTCCAGCGGCGGCACCGGCGCGGCCCTCGCTGCGAACTTCGCCGCTCTTGGTACTGGCAGCGACACGGGCCAGTCCATCCGCTCGCCCGCGTCCGCCAACAGTCTGGTCGGCATCCGCCCGACGCGCGGCCTGGTCAGCCGGAGCGGCGTGATCCCAAACAGCCAGACGCAGGATGAGGTGGGCCCGATCGCACGAACCGTGACGGACGCCGCCCTGATGCTCGACGTCATGGCCGGTTACGACGCGGGCGATCCGATAACCGCGTTCGGCCACAAACGCATCCCGAAAAGCTACACGCATCTGTTGAGCAAGGATGCCCTCAAGGGCGCGCGGATCGGCATCATGACGAACCTGTTCGGGGACGCGGATCGCCATCGCGAGGTCAACACGGTGATGGACGGGGTTACTGCCAAGATGGAATCCCTGGGCGCCACGTTGGTTCGTTTCCAGCTTCCGGAATACGACAGGCTCTTGACCGCGATCGACACGCAACCCTTCGAGGCCCGCACGGTGATGGAGCGCTATTTCTCGATGCTGGGTCCCGACGCGCCGGTCAAGAACTTTGTCCAATTGGTCGCCGCGAAGACCTCCGCGGTTCAGAAGACGCTCGAAGCGGAGCTCGCCATCGTCGATGGCATGAACAGCCAGACCTACAAGGACCGGATGTTGAATCGAGACAAGCTCCGGCTCGTGGTGGCGACGAAAATCGCGGCTCTCAATCTCGACGCGATCCTGTATCCGCTGCAAAAGATCCTTGTCGTGCCGGTGACGGCGGGCGATCAGGCGGAGCGAAACGGCACGTTGTCCAACGGCACGGGGTTTCCGGCGGTTACCTTCCCAGCTGGGTTCTCCGCGCCTGGCGCCTCGGCACCGCGTGGCGTCCCGGTGGGCGGCGAGCTGCTCGGGCTCGATTATTCTGAGGACAAGCTCTTGTCCTACGCCTATGCATTCGAGCAGGCAGCCAAGCTCCGCAAGGCGCCGGCAAGCACGCCGCCGCTGCCACACGAGCCGTAGACGCACACGAGCAGGCGCTCCAACGCGTAGTACTTAGCGGCTTGTATCCTGCTTCAGCCGGACCCGCTTGGCCTGTCGACTGTGCGCATAGTCGTCAGAACATCAGCGACTACCTGGGGCAGCACGCACCGACGGTCGCCCGGCCGGGTGCCGCTCAGTCCTGGTCACCCTGGCGTAAGAACTTCCGGATGCGCTTTCCGATGACGACCTCTGCGGCGAGAAACGGCCGACTCAGGGCCGGCGTATCGTCAAGTATGCCTGGCCTCGCCTTCGACAAATTCACCCTGCTGCTCTTTGTGCTTCTCGTTGCCGTCGGTATTTGTCTGACATGGCCGATAGAGGCTCAAAGGATGCTGAGAATCGCCTTTGGATACCTGACGGGGACGCATGGTTAGGGGCGCGTTCCGGTCACTGAAGCGCGGCTCCACCGACAACGAGCGCGTGGCCGCCCGATGGGCGGCGGCGATGACCTGAATGCGACGGCGGAGACGGACGAGAAGGGCCTGATGACCGCGTGTCCGAGCCTATCGTTCGGAACCCTTATCTTCAGCGCGCGCCGCTCCCAGAATGCCTTCCATGCTGCGCGCGTTGCCTTCGTGGCAGGCGAACTCGAACATCGGCCCCGGCGTGGCGCGCATCGGAATGACCGCGGTCCATGGCTGCGTCCAGACGGTCGGATCCTCCACCGTGAACTGATACTCGATTGTGTCCACGCCGGTGCGCGTGAAGCGTTCGATAAGGTGCATGTTCCGGCCTGACCCCCTGAAGCTTGCCTTGTCGCTGAAATTCACCGTGTCGACGACGAGCGTGCTGCCGTCCCAATGGCCCCGCGAGTCTCCCATCCACTGCCGGATGGTTCCATGCGGGCGACCGTCCATGGGCACGATCCGCGCCGAATGAATCATCTCGTTGTAGATCGTGACGTATTCGCGCGTCTGGAAGATCTGGACGTTGTTGTTGAAAATGAAAGGCAGCATCGGCGGGCCGGTGCTGGCCCACTGGAGGCACCGCACATTCAACCCGAGAGCTTCGAGCGAGTCGACCGCCCCCCGCTCACGGGCCTGCGCGAGAGCCGCCGCGCGCTTCTGCGCCTCGGGCGTCAGCGGCGGTATTCTCCCGTTCGGCGGATCGACGATCAACGACGTTCGCCTGTTCGCGAGGTGGACCTCGTCCCACCAATCCGGACCGCCGACGATCTCAGCCCGCTTTGCTTGCCGCTCGAGAAAGTCCCGCTCATAGGCGGCCGCCTCTTCCTCGGTGAAGACTGCTTTCTCGGCCAGCTCTCGAGCGCGCTCGAGCGGCGTCATCGTCGCGTAACCCCAAAGACCCCGCAGATCGGGATCGCCCCATGCTGTGAGCGGGGATGTCCCCGTCCGGTGGGTCACGGCGGACGTCTGAGCGTGCAGTGCAACGGACGCGACCACGATCGCTGGCGACAGGATGCCAATCAACGTCAGAAGCCGACCGCGCATATGGAGCTCCCCCTGCGTCATCTTAATGTATCGCAGGGTTGTTCGAAAGGCTAGACGCAGCTGCTAACTCTTTGTTCCTTCTCGTGTTAACTGTAAACAGAAAAGACCCTGGGCCGGCGACCCGCTGCGATACGAGAACGAGGCTGGGGTCGACCGGTAATGTTCCATGCACTCTGTCATCAAGCCGACAGAATTGGTGCGCGCCTCCGAAATACTCTGAGGTGATCCTGGGTGATATGGAACGCCGTCACCTCTCGTCAGTTCCGTCACGGCCGCTCGTCCTCCTCGTGGATGCCCGCGTGGATACGCTCGCACTGTGTGCGCTGGCCCTTTCCGCGACAGGGTTCGACGTGGTGCCCGCGACAGACGGAGCGGATGCCTTCCGCCGCGCCTGTCAGCTGCACCCCGACATCATCGTCACGAAACTGCCAATGCCCGGCTACGACGGCCGGCGTTTCATTCAGGAATTGAAACAGAGCACCGGCACACTCGAGATCCCCGTGGTGGCGCTGAGCGACCATCATGACGCAGCGAACCGCGACCAACCTGAGCACATCGGATTCGCCGCCTTCCTGGCATCCGATTGCCTGCCCGGCGAGCTCTCCAGGGCGCTTCGGCAATTGCTTGATAAGAACACTCGTGTAGTTGGCTAGGTTCTCCGCGGACCAGCGTGCAGGTAGAGCACGCGTCGTGGAGCCAACCGAAGGTTCGAGGCCCACATCGGGATGATTCGAGCGCAGGAGAGCTTCGCTTCGGCCCATGCTACAGTGGCGCCCAAGATGGTCTCCAATAGCAGACTCCAGGTCCTGGACGGCGACGATGTGCTCGCACGGTTCAGGGCGTTGCGCTCACGTCAGCCAGTGAAGTACTGGGCGTTCTACTCGAGCCAGTTAGGGGGCATCGTCACCGACCCCGCACTGATGGTCCTCCCCTTCGACGATCACATCGTGCACCGCGGCCACGGCATCTTCGACACCGCGGGACTGGTTGGCGGAAAGATCTACGATCTGGAAGCGCATCTCGATCGCTTTCTGCTTTCGGCTGAACGGTCCAGGCTTCGCCTCCCTGGCTCACGTCAGGAGATCCGCGACATCATCCTCACGACGGCTGCGGTCAGCGGTCAGCGGGACGGCTCGATCCGCTATTGGCTGTCGTCGGGGCCGGGCAGTTTCGAGCTCAGTCCGGCCGCCGGCGCCGATCCGGGTTTCTTCGTGATGGTTTTTGCCGGGCTCTCGGCGACGGAGCGGTGGTACACCGAGGGTCTGCGAGTGATGACCACGACGTACCCGATCAAGGCACCACTCTACGCCATCACGAAAGCCACCAACTACCTGCCGAACGTTCTGATGCAGATGGAGGCCAAGGCGGCTGGATTCGACAACGGGGTGTTCATCGATGCAGATGGTCACGTCGGCGAAAGCTCCAACATGAATGTGGCCTTTGTGACCTCCGACGGCGTGCTCGCCCACCCGAAGTTCGACCACATCCTGTCCGGCTGTACATCGCTCCGGCTCCTCGAGCTCGCCGACGCGCTCCAAAAGAAGGGCCTCATCAAGGGCGTTGCGGTTCGCGATATTCCCGTGGCCGACGCGCGCGCTTCCCGCGAGATGCTGCTCCTCGGAAGCTCGGTGAGGGTCGCGCCGATCGTCCAATGGGACGGGCAGGCGATCGGCGACGGCAGGCCGGGACCTGTGGCGAAGGCACTCCTCTACCTGCTCGAGGAGGACATGCGCAGCGGCGATCGACTGATCGACGTACCGTATTGAGGTTTCACCTGCAACTCTGAAGTCTGAAACCTGATCAGGTTTCAGGTTTCAGGTTTCAGATTTGCAACACGGAATGCTCGGCGGCGGCGACTGGGCCGCAGGCTCATGGCGCGCTATCATGTTGCGGCTATTTTCCGCGCAACCGGCGTGGCGCCCGTCGCCAAGACCGATCGCGGAGACACACCGGTGGGAGCCGGACGCCGATGGCGGCGCGTGTCGGTCGCCGGGCTCGTCTGGCCCTGAAAGGGCAGCTCTCCATGAGACTCGTTCGCCGCATCATGGGAATCGCGATGGTCGTCGTTGCGGTGCTGGCGATTTTCTCCGGCGGCTGGCTCGTCGGACGCCTTGGCATCGGCGCCGTCGTCGATCCTGCGTCGCTCAGCGAAGCGGAGCGTCAGTTCACCGACCGTATGCGCGACGCGGCCCTGGTGGGTTCGTTCACGGTGACCGGGCCCGACGGCGGCCCGCCCCGCGAGGATCGGTACGACATCTCCAGCGTGGAGAAGGTCGGGACCGATCAGTGGCGGTTCAACGCGAGTATGCGGTGCTGCGGCATCAACGGCGCCGTGCCCGTTGTGGTACCGATGCGGTGGGTCGGCGACACACCCATGATCATGATGACGGACATGAGCCTGCCCGGGATCGGGACGTTCACCGTGCGGTTGTTCTTCTATGGGGATCGATACGTCGGTACCTGGCAGCACGGCGAGGTCGGCGGCCACATGTCGGGACGCATCGAGAAGCAGACCCGTACGGCTCAGTAAGCCATGGTCCGCTGATGAGGCCTCACCACGGCGCCGCGTCCGGACACCACAGCCGACGGCCTCAATCCTCGGGAACCGTTGAATGAAGCACGCCCCCGGAACGGGGTCACCCGTTCGCACGAGACGGACGTCAGCGCACCGCCGCCCGTTGCTGTTGAGCGTCACCGAGGAGGCTGACGCGCATGAACTGCTCCCCGTGCCGCTCGAACAGATCGGCCCGAACCAGCGAATCAAGGACAAGTTCCGCTGACTGTGCTCCCATCCCTGTTTCCGCAGCAATCCGGTCCACGGTGATCACATCGCCCGCGTGCATCGCACCGAGCGTCGC
The DNA here is from genome assembly GCA_963814975.1 of uncultured Acidobacteriota bacterium. Lineage (GTDB taxonomy): Bacteria > Acidobacteriota > Vicinamibacteria > Vicinamibacterales > CAVVIG01 > CAVUXJ01. The sequence continues at coordinate 136,207 of CAWFFB010000037.1, forward strand.
CTCGAGCCGTGCCCACGTCTCCTGACTGGCCATGTTGCTCATGCTCCTCGCATCGCAATCGTCATTCCGACGCTTTCCCCCGTGAAATCAGCTCATAACCGGAAACGGCTGAGGTTTGGTAATACGAACAGGTAGAAGTTACATGACACTTGAACAGATGGCTGACAGAAGGCAGGAGGTCAGCGGACTACAGGCCACTGGCGCGCGCGACGATCGATGACGAAGGCGTCTTTGCTCGGGCGGTCGTTCTTGAACACCAGGGTGACGTGGGTCGTGGGCATACCGGCGGTGTCGATCTCATCCTTCACAAGGATCGGAATGCCGTGCATCGATCCCACGAACGTGCCCGATCTCTTGAACGCCGCGTCGAGTGCGTCGGCCTCCGCGAGAGCACGTCGGTTGATCGTGATGATGCAATTGATCGTCGGCCCTTTCTTGTCGTACGCGTCGATGCGGTCCAAGTACGCCTGCACCAACTCGTGCGCAGTCAGCGCTCCGGCCTTGTAGGCAGCGTGCACCTCGTCGACTGATGTCTCGATGAGTCGAAACGACCCGTCCCGGTCCCTCCGTGCGTTGAGCGCGCTGGCCTTCCTGTGGGGCCTGGGATTGACCGAACCCCGCGCACAACGCGGCGGCTACCACGGCGGCGCCTGTTCGTATGGCTCCGTGCCTCACGGGATAGCTCCTTCGAAACGGATGCCGGGGACACCGAGGAACGTGCAGAGGCTACCACAGGCGTCGACGGTCAATCGTCAAATCGCGTGCTCGTCGAGCAGACGACCTTGGTCGAACACATCACGTCCGTCGTATCGTGATCCCATATACGTTGCGGGCGGCGGGAAGGGGAGGTTTTCCTGCGGCACGGGACATAAAGTCCTCTCCCCGCGTGACGAACAGTCCCCGGTTGCATCAATCTGCCCAGGGCGACGCAGGCATAGTCGCTGCAATAGCCGTTGTGGTGGAAGACATCATGTTGAAACCGATCCTCGGCCAGACCAAAACATCGCAGTTCGTCAGGCTCAGTCCGCAGCAAGAGCTCGCGCGCGCCGTCCTGGCACAGGCCGTTGCCGACGCCTGCAGCCTCACGATTGACGAACGCGAGCGGCTTGCCGCTGCTACGTTTCTCCTCAACGGGGCCGAGGTGCTCTGGTTCTGGTGTGCGGTGGGCGGGCTCGATCCTCATCTCGTTCGCCGTTATGCGCGCCAGCTCTTCGAGCGTCCCGAGGAGTTCGAGCTGCTACCGGCCCTGGCCGCGTCGTAGCAGCGGTCTCGAACGACAAGGACCGCGTTCCGGGCCGCGTCGCTCACGCTGACGAGGACGATGCCGGAGTACGCATCGAAGCGTTGCAGCAGTTCTCCTCATACACCGGTCCGCGCCGCCAGGCAACCGAGGGCGGCGCAGAAGTCCTGCGAGGTCTGCTTTCACGGAGTCTACCCTGTAGACTTGTTCCATGGCCGGCAGCGTGTTCTACAGGCTCGGTCGAATGGCCGGGCGCAAGGTCCGCAAGGCGAAGTGGATGTGGGAGTCCGTCGCCGGAAGCGAGGCGGAAGCCATTCAGGCAGAGCACGCCGTCGGACGCGACATGGCCGCGGTCTTACTCGAGGAAACGCCTCGCGATTCGGATCGAACCACCCAGGCGTTGCTGGACGAGATTGGCGAGAGGCTCTCGACGGTCGTTCGGAACCGCCTTCACCGGTTCCAGATGACGGTCATCAATGCCGATCGGCCGGCCGCCTTTGCGCTGCCGGGTGGATTCAGCGGGCCACCTCACCGTCGGGCTGCGGTTGTCCCGCGGCCAGGCGGAGTTGGCGTGCCCGCTCACCCAGTCCAGCGTTTGTCCGGCTCCCCTGCGCGCCCAGCGTCAGCTCCAGGGCATCCAGCAGTTGTGGCTTTCAGTCGGATCCCTTCGACGCACCGGTCGCGGCGCTCGGCCTCTCTTCTATTGAGCAGCGCCTCGACCACGGTGACGGCGACCGGGATGCTCAGAACTAGCCCAACGGCCTCAGCCGCAAAGTCCTCAAGAAAGCGCGAGCCGCGCCAGGCGATTCCGCCCGCTAAGAGTCCAAGACCGAGAACCACGACAAGCAGAAGCCCGTCGCGCGTAATCAGGCCTCGGACCAACTGTGAATCACGCTCGACTAACGACTGATCGCTCATGATCCACATCTTTCTTGATCCCGTCCGAACGCGCATCCATCGGCCGTCCCCGACGGCGCTTAGATCACGGCGTGCAGCCGCCGCCCCATCGCCGCTCCCGACGCCTTGAAGGTCTGGCACATCGCGTCGTGGCGGCGGCCGCAGCGCTCCCAGTAGGTCTTCATCAGCTCGCGCGGCATCATCAGCGACGCGGCGAAGATCGCGCCTCCTCCTCGATGTCGGGGCCCTCGACGTCGCGCTCGTCGGCCTGGACCCCCTTGCCGCGGCAGAACAGCGTCCGCTGGCCGACGGTGCATCACCCAGTGGCCGATCTCGTGGGCGATCGTGAAACGCCGGCGGCGGGGGCCACTGCTCGGCCTCCTCGGCGTTCACCCAGATCTCCATCCGGCTCGGGAGCAGTAGGCCGGAGAGGGTGTCGTCGGGGCCGAGGTCGGTGACAGCCGGGGGCGGCGCGAAGCTCGGCGGGCGTCGCGCACGTGGAGCCCGAAGTGGGAGTCGGCGATGTCGTCGATCGGGATCGGGGCTTGGGCTCGGCCCAGATGTAGGGGTCGAGGGCGGCCAGCACCCGCTCGGCGCGCCGCTCGATCGGCTCGCGGTCGATCGCCGCCACCCCGCCGGCTCCTAGCCTCGGTCTCGCTCCAGCGCGAGCAGGCGGGCCAGCGCGCCAAGCGCGCGGAGGGCCCCGAGCGAGCGGGGAGCTCCGGCCTCGGCGCCGGTGGGGCCACGCAGCTCGCGCTCGAGGCGCGGGCGCATCGTGAGGTCGCGCCCGAGCGAGCCGGCGAGGAGGCCTGCCAGACGCCAGTCGCGCTCTCGTCAGGGCGAAGCGAAACAGTGCGATCGGGTCTCTGAGGCGTTCCGTCATGGAATCGGTCGGGGCGGGCGCCCTGGCGCTGACTCAGCTCCCGCCCCGGAACAGCTCGTCGACCTCGTCCCATCCCTCGGCGGAATCGGGGCGCGCGCGGCGGCCGGCGCCTCCGCGTCGGCGAACTCGGGCGCCGGGTGCTGCATTCGGGTGAAGGCAGCAACCCGGCGGGATCCCATCCCCTTGCCGGGTCCGGCGGCCTCTCCTGCCCGGCGCAGGGCCTGGGCACTCGCGCCGACGATCCCGGCCAGGGCCTCGAGCACCCGCCCCGACACCCCTCGCCTCGAGGCTTCCCTGCTCCATCTCGTGGTAGTAGCCCGCGACCTTCTCGCGCCGGTCTCCCACTCCGAGTTGCGATGCGAGTTGCTCTACGGGTCGCGTGCGCGTGATGCGGGCTTGGTCCCTCAACCGCGGGAGCAGGCTCGGCCAGAGCCCCGACACGCCGACCAGGGACGTCTCCAGCTCCCGCGTCAGCCGCTCGGCGCTCGAGCCGGCGAACGCCTCGGGGTTCCACGCCCTGCGCGGTGCTCGCTCGACGAACAGGTCGATGCGCGCGAGCAGCTCCGTGCGATCCGCTCCCTCGACCTGACTCGCGTAGGTCTCGACGTCGGGCCGCTCACCGGCACGCCAGCGCGCCGTGAAGTCCTGGAAGAGGCGATCGACGTCCGGGCTGACGACGGTCCCTCGTCGAGCGCGTCGCGTAGTGCGCGGCGGAACCGGGAGGCGATTGCGTGGACGTTGTTCTCCGTCATCGGCTGGTCCAGGCCTGGGTGGATGGCGTTGACCTGGCGCGCCACCTCCGTCGCGGGATAGCCGTCGAGGCAGTAGAGGTCGACGACGAGCTGGTGGGCCGGCTCCAAGTCCGACTTGAGCTGATCGACCAGCGCGGCGAACTCGATCGCGGCCGTCTCATCGGCCTCGAACGGTAGACCGCCGCGAACGCCCTCCTCGTCGCCGTGCTCCTCCGACAGCGGCTGGGTCTCGACCCGGTTAGCGCGGTGGTAGTCGACGATCCGCCGGTGGACGATCCGCTTGAGCCAGTTGACGAACTCGCCAACGGCATCCCCGTTGAGCGTGCTGATGAGCGCACTCATGAACGCCTCTCCGGCGACCTTCTCGACGGCCTCGGCCGGGACCTTCTGGCGCACCCAGAACTCGATCTTGTCCATGTGGCCGTAGACCAGGATCTGCAATGCGCGCCGTGCGGCGTCGACGCGGCCGTGTTCGCGAGCGGTGACGAGGTAGGCGATCAGCTCCTCGTCGTGAGGGCGTTCAACTCGACATCGCTGAGCTCACGGAACGGGGTCAACGGGACGGAGCAGCGTACTCCGGCCTCGGACGGCTTGCCGGGTTCTGGGGCTCTTGTCAGATCTTGTTGGTCTGATGCGACTTCGGATGCATGAAAGCGACCTCGATCTCCACCCTCACGCTCGGCGAGCCGCACGTGGCCGGCCCGCTCGCCGTCTTCCCGCTGTTCGGCCCCGAGCCCCAGCTCAAGTACCGCTCGTTCGCCTCAGCCGTGGCGGACGGCGTCGTCGTGAAAGAGCTCGACGGCGGTGTCTTCGTCAACGACCTGCTCGTCGAGAATCCCACTGACCTGCCGGTGCTGTTGTTTAGAGGGGGAGGAGGTCCTCGGTGCGCAACAGAACCGGACCTTCGACCTGCCGGTGCTGGTCGCCGCCCACTCGCGCGAGACCGTGCCGGTGTCCTGCGTGGAGCGCGGTCGCTGGGACGGGCAGCGCGCTGGCGAGTCGGTCACCCCGGCGCCGCAGGCGGTCCACCCGGATCTGCGGATGACCAAGCGGGCGCGGATGAACGCCGCGGTCGCGGCGGGCGGACCGGCGCGGGCGAACCAGTCCGAGGTGTGGTCGTCGGTGGCGGGCCGCATGGCGGACGAGGGCGTCGACTGTGCGACCGCGGCGATGCACGATCTCTACGACGCGAAGCGAGCCGAGCTCCGCGCCCTCGGGAGCGACATGGAGCCCGTGTTGGGTCGGCTCGGTGCGCTTGCGCTGGTTGGCGGGAGACCGATCGCGCTGGACGCCGTATCCCGGCCGGACGTCTTCGTCGATCTGCTGCCCCGGCTTGTGTAGGGCTACGCAGTCGACGCGGTTGGGGCGGGCGGTCGACGCGGTTGGGCGGGCGGGGAATCGGCGAGGTTCGGCGACGGCGGGGTCGCTAAGGCCACGGAGGCATTCCTCGTGTTCGTGGCCGGAGGCCATGTCGCTCCGCTCGTGGCCCCAGTCTCGGGCACGGGTTCACGCTGGCCGACCGTTCGGTTCACCGGTGTGGATTTCGAGGGCGAGCTGGTGGCGCTCTCAGCGTTCCCGCGCGGCTACGGGTGGCGGGACGTCCCGGGCGACGCATCGGGACGGATCCCTGGCCGTCGCGCAGGCGCCGCCAGGGCTAGGGCCAGCGCTACGATGCGCCGCAGTCCCGCCGACGTAGCTCAGCTGGTAGAGCACTTCAGATCGCCGAAGTCGTCCGGCAGCCAGATGTGACTATCGCGGACGGGGGCGTGCAGAACTACCGGGTCCGGCTGGCCATCTCGTTCAAGTACGAGTCGAGCGAGTAGACAGAGGGGCCATTCTTGCAGCCCGGCCGAGCGAAGCGTCAAGACCTCGCGCCGATGTTCAGCCGGCCGCGAGCACCTCGGCGGCCGCACGCTCGCCCGAGCGCACGGCGCCGTCGATGAACCCCGACCAGACCGCGCGGTCTCGGTGCCGGCCCAGTGCAGCCGGCCGGCCGGCGCGCGCAGCGCGCTGCCGGATTCCGTCAGCGCGCCGGGACCGGCGTTCGCGGTCGGTCCGCCGCCGGTGAACGCGCTCGCTGCCCCAGCGCTGCTCGATCAGGCGCGCCGGCCGCCCGGCGCGCGGCCCGAACAGGCGCGCGAACGAGGCGCGCGCGGCGGCGTGGCGCGCGGCCTCGGGCAGCCGCTCGTAGGCGCGGGCGTCGGCGCCGCCGACGAACCCGAGCAGCACGCCGGGGGCGCCGCTCGGCGGCGTGTTGTCGAACGTCAGCGTCACCGGGCCCGTATCGGCCAGGCCCTCGCCGCTCAGGCCGTCGCCGCGCCAGAACGGCTCGTCGAAGACCGCGCAGAGCTTGACGATCGAGCCCATCGGCGTCCGCCGGGCGAGCGCGGCGCGCGCCGGCGGGAGCGGCGGGTCGTGCTCGATCGTCGCGGCGAGCGCCGGCGCGAGCGCCAGGATCGCCCGCCGCGCCCTCACCCGCCGGTCGCCGGCCAGCAGCTCGACGCCATCGGCCTCGCGCTGCGTGATCCGGCGCACCGGGGCGTCGAGCGCGACGCGGTCGCCGAGCCGCTCGGCCATGCGCTGCGCGACGAGCTGCGTGCCGCCGTGGAACCGCAGCTCCTGGCCGCGCCCTCGACCTCGGTCAGCATCTCCAGGCCGCCGGCCGAGCGGATGTAGAACAGCGCGAAGAGCAGCGACAGCTCCCCGGGCTCGGCGCCCCAGACCGTGCGCGCGGCGACGGTGACCAGCCGGCGCGCGCCGCGGGTCGGCAGTGACGGCGCAACCAGTCGCCGAGCGTGTCGTGGTCGAGCGCGCGCGCGTCCGGCGCCTCCCACGGCGCGTCGAGCGGGACCGACCGCGCGAGGCGCTCGAGCCGGCGCCGGGCGAGCTCGACGTCGGCGAGCACGAGCGGGGACAGGCGCGGGATCGCGCCCCGGTAGCGGCGCCGGTCGCCCCGCCAGACCAGGATGTTCTCGCCCGCGCGTGTACGTCGGGAACGTCTCGGCGCCGACCGCTCGGCGGCCGCGCGGCGATCCGGTCCTGCGTCGGGCCGATCCACTGCCCGCCGATCTCGACCTCCTGGCCGTCGCCGAGGTCGGCGCCGAGCGTGCGGCCGCCGACGCGGTCGCGCGCCTCGAGCACGAGCACGTCGCGGCCCGCGCGGCGAGGTCGCGCGCGGCGGTCAGCCCGGCGAAGCCGGCGCCGACGATCGCGACATCGTGCACGCGAGACCCTACGTAACGGCCTACGGCCCGGCGACGGGCGACTCGTCCACCCGCTGCACCGGCGGAGGCGGGCGCGGGGCGATCGACGATCAGCGCCGACGAGGATGCAGGCGACGCCGAGCGAGCTGCAGCACGGTCGGCTCCTCGCCGAGCAGCAGGATCCCCGAGCACCACCGAGCCGACCGGCTGCAGCGTCAGCAGCAGCGAGGTCAGCGCGGCGGGCAGGCGCGGCAGCGACGACGTGATCAGCAGCCAGCCGAGCACCTGCGAGGTCACCGCGAGCAGCACGAGCCAGGCGTGGGCGGGCCAGCGACGGCACGAGGTCGGCGTCGCCCAGCAGCAGGCCGGCGACCACGGCCACGACGGCCGCGACGAGCGTCGCGTCGAACAGCGGCCCGGCCGGGCGGCGCAGGTCGGCCGCCGGCCCGCAGCACGAGGATGAAGCCGGCGTAGGCAGGCCGGTCAGCGATGCCGAACAGCACGCCCGCGACCGGGTCGTCGCCGTAGGCGCCCTCCTCGAGCACGCCCGAGATCAGCACGATCCCGATCAGCACGAGCGGCA